>JBBJMP010000002.1:0-500009 GCA_037718865.1 Chitinophagaceae bacterium
GGAGAAAGCCTGTTTAATGATGGAGTGGCAGTAGTGGTTTTTATTACCATTTATGAGATTATACAAGTGGGTTATGATAATGTATCTGCTTTGCAGATAGGATGGCTCTTTTTAAAAGAAGCGGGTGGCGGTCTTATCTTCGGTTTGCTGTTGGGATATACTGGTTTTTGGGCGTTACGCTCCATAAATAATTATGTGATAGAAGTATTAATAACACTCGCAATTGTAATGGGTGGCTATGCATTGGCAGATTACCTGCACATAAGCGGTCCGTTGGCAATGGTAGTAGCCGGTATAGTTACCGGCAACAAAAGCCTTGAAGAGGGAACAAGTGAGGTAACAAGAGATTACATTGATAAGTTTTGGGAGATGATAGATGAAGTGTTAAACGCCATTTTATTTTTACTCATTGGTTTTGAAATGTTGATTATTCCATTCAATCAAACCTTGTTTTGGTTGGGTTGTGTAACAATCGTAATTGTTTTATTAGCAAGACTTATTTCCGTTGCCATGCCTATAGCGGTTTTGCGATTTGGTAAAGCTTTTGAAAGAAACGCCATCCCTATTTTAACCTGGGGAGGTTTGAGAGGTGGGATCTCTGTAGCCCTCGCTTTGTCGTTGCCCAAAAGTTCTTATAATGAAGTATTCGTTTCCATTACCTACATTGTTGTGCTGTTTTCTATCATAGTGCAGGGGTTAACCATTGATAAATTTGCACGCAAGCTGGCAAAATAATTTAGTAAAACTAAAGTGATTAACAGTTGAGAAAATACATTCAGGACATATTGAGTTTAAGGGAGACATCTGATTTTGAAAAAACAAAGTCCACCATTAGTGACGGCGTATCCCTACGCGGTTATAATTTATGGATATTGCTTTGTTCGTCCATTCTTGCTTCTATCGGTTTAGATACCAATTCAACTGCTATCATCATAGGCGCAATGCTTATATCGCCATTAATGTCACCCATCTTAGGAGTAGGCCTATCGGTTGCCATTCATGACAAACAATTATTGGGTCGTTCTTTACGAAACCTTGCACTGGCTGTAGTCATAAGTCTTTTTGCATCAGTCCTTTATTTTATATTAACACCATTGGGACAAATCACAAGTGAAGAACAGGCAAGAACATTTCCAACCCTTCTTGATGTGCTGGTTGCTCTTTTCGGCGGTATCGCTGGCATCGTATCTATTTCAAGGCACGACCAAACAAACGCCATACCCGGTGTGGCTATAGCTACTGCATTAATGCCGCCTCTTTGTACAGCAGGCTTTGGGTTGGCAACTATGCAATGGAATTATTTTTTAGGATCATTTTATTTATTCTTCATCAATGCTGTTTTTATTAGCCTGGCTACATACGTCATCGTTAAATATTTACACTTTCCTGAAAAGGACTTTTTAAATAAAAAATTACAAAGAAGGTATTCGTATTGGTTTACTACAATAAGTATAATCGTTTTAGCGCCTAGTGTGTATTTTTTGTATTCCGTATATCAGAAAGAATTGGTTAAAAGGGAAATAAGTGATTTAGTAATATCTCCCATAGAAAAACAGGGCAATGAAATATTAAAATGGGAGTTTGAAGCAAGGGACACTTCAACTTATATCAAAGTATATCATTCAGGCAAACCAATAAGCGATAGCATGAAAACCGCCATTGACAGTGCTTTAAAAAGTGATAATATGCCCAATTACCATTTGCAATCTATGCGGGTGAATATGACCAGGGAAGAGATGAACGAATTGAGTGCTGATGTGTCGAGACAAATGTTTCAGCAACTGCAGTTAGAAAATCTATCCAATGCAAACAAAAACCATGAGGTGGACACTTTATCGTACCTGCAATTGGGTAAAGAGGCGAAAGCAGCATTTTCTTTTATCGATACTTTGTATAACGGTTGGCTTACAATGCCGAATTCGCCCGGTAAAATGGATACTCTGCCCGTTGTATTTTATACAGCCAAAAGACGATCTACCACCTTTCAACAAAAGCAATTATACCAGTTTTTAAAGGTAGTACTTAAAAAAGATACAGTAGTTTTAATAAAGCAATAATGTAAACAAAAAAGTAAAATGAGTTTAAAATACAGGTGCCGAAAGCCTGCTGACCTTATAATAATCAACAGTAATAACGTAGGTGAGTTATTGTGGTGGTCTTATATACTTGCTGTTTCTCCGGAAAGTATTTTTAAAAATATTCATTAAATATGATTACTGCACTTATTATCATTGTTTTTATCTTAGGATATCTCGCCATTGCATTTGAACACCCTCTGAAGTTAAATAAAGCCGCATCCGCATTAATTACAGGAGTACTATGTTGGACAATTTATATACTACAAAACGAATCTGCTGAAGCAGCCAGTGAAGAACTTTTACATCATCTTGGCGAGATATCGTCTATACTATTTTTTTTACTAGGCGCAATGACGATTGTGGCATTAATCGATACGCACGATGGCTTTCAAATTATAACGCAAAAAATAACCACTACAAACAAGCAGAAACTATTACTTATCGTTACCGCCCTTACTTTTTTTCTTTCCGCCCTGCTCGATAATCTAACTACTGCAATTGTAATGACTACATTATGCGCAAAAATATTAAAAGATAGAGAACACAAGCTGTGGTTTGCCGGAATGATTGTAATTGCAGCTAATGCGGGGGGAGCATGGTCACCATTGGGAGATGTAACAACCACTATGCTTTGGATTGGAGGCCAGATAACAGCCATTAATATCATGAAACAACTAATACTGCCAAGCCTGTTTGTATGCATTATTCCCGCACTGATTGTTGCATTTCGTTTTAAAGGTGAAGAATTCGCAGCTATAACGGAATCTACAATTTCCGACAAAGAAAAGCGGGATGGTAAAATTATACTGTTCTCTGGGTTGGGCTTCCTGGTTTTCGTGCCGGTTTTCAAAACCCTCACGCATCTTCCTCCTTTTATGGGCATACTGCTAGCATTAGGTTTAATGTGGATAATCACAGCACTTATTCATAAAAATAAAGAGGCTGAAATCGTACGCCAATTTGATGTTTCCAAAGCATTACAGAAAATAGATACCCCCAGTATTTTATTTTTTCTCGGAATATTATTGGCAGTATCTGCCTTGCAATCTATTGGTCTGCTTAAAACATTAGCAGTATTTCTTACCGATACGCTAAAAAATGATTACTTAATTTGTATAACATTAGGGTTACTTTCTGCGGTTGTGGATAATGTGCCTTTGGTTGCAGCATCGCAAGGCATGTATGATTTGTCAACTTATCCGACTGACCATCCTTTCTGGGAATTTTTAGCATTAACAACAGGTACAGGCGGTAGTGCGATTATCATCGGCTCCGCGGCAGGGGTAGCGGTAATGGGTATAGAGAAGATCGACTTTATATGGTACTTAAAAAAAATTAGCCTGCTGGCATTAGCAGGTTTTGCAGCAGGAATATTGGTATTTCTTTTACAGCAACAATTGAACTAAATAAAGTAATTGACTTCGCCAAACAGATCAATTCAGACAACGGTGTGATAGCAGAAAATTTGGTTTAGTAAAAAAGCAAATGAGGTATATGCTTTCGTCGCACAAAGACCTGGAGACCTGGATGAAATGTTTTTACAGTTTGAATATTTTGCCGAAGAATGTTTTATGAATTTGATCGATCACTGAAAATCGTTAAGGTTAATTTACAGTCGGATGTTGTTGGAAGACAAATGAAAATTGATGCCTTCTAGTACACCTTTAGCCAGGGGATTTATAGTAAAGTAAATAGACTTGTTTTTTCTCAGTACTTCGAGCTCCTGACTATAATTGGCTACTACTATGCCCTTAACTTTTCCATGGAGCATATCTTTATCATTGCCACCATTTCCCGCAGTAATAAAATTTTCGATTGGCATTTTCCACTTATAACTCAGGTAGCGTATAGCGCTTCCCTTACTTGCACGAAATGGCAGCACGTCAAGATATTTATTTTCGGTAAGTAATATTTTAGCTCTCAGCTTCCATTCATCAAGAAAGTTATAGATAGATTTTAATTGGTCTTCACTAAAATTATCTCCTACATAATAACTTAGCTTGTAAGGCCATTGTGCTGCTGGTTCCTGTAACGTTAAGCCCGGAAATTTGGACAATGCGTTCTGCAATTCATTTCGTTTCCACTGGTAATCAATATGGCTTTCCCATCCCTTATCAGCAATAAATTTATCTGTATAATAAATTTCCGAGCCTGCAGAACAAATCAATATGTCTGGGGTTGGGAAGTTGTAGTAATTTAATGCCTGTTTTGTTATCTCCCTGTTTCTTCCGCTTGCAATACCAAACACTACCTTATTATCATGTTCAATAACCCATTGTCTAAATTCTTCAAGTCCATCAGATTTTTGTCCATCAACCAATGTGCCATCCAGGTCACTAATGATAAACAGGTCTGCTTTGGCGAGCTTTTTTCCATAAGGAGTTTTGTTAATAGTTTTAGTTTCATCACTTTTTTGCTTGAGAATCTCTTGCAATACATCTATATATTTATTAGCAAACGACGGCCATGAATACAATTGATTGGCCGCATATATTCCGTTAGTAGAATATTTTATCCAAAGCGCAATATCAGAAATAATTTTCTTCAAGGCATCAGTAATGGCTTCCGGCTTTTCAACATCTACCAGAATGCCGTTGTTACACTGTTCAAGAATTTCTTTAGGTCCACCGCTTGGCGAGGCAATTATCGGTAGGCCACATGCAGCAGCTTCTATAATCGTTAAGCCGAAATTTTCTCCTTGTGTTGCATTTACAAAAACACCTTTTTTGCGTGCAGCTATGCGGTAAATTTCCGGCACTTCTAACTTTGGGTCATTTTTTTTAGGTATTGCCATTTTACCATACAGGTCGTATTTATCAAGCAGCAAAAGAAGGTTTTTAAAAATTTCCTGCTCATCAGCCGGCATTTGGGCAATATCTTTTCTTACCCCGGCAAAAATGGCAAGGTTAGCCATAGCCTGCAATTCCTTATCCATTCCGTAGGCCTGGATGATAGCTTCAAAATTTTTTCTTTTATCGGCCCGGCCAATAGAAAGTATTAACGGCTTGGCAGGGTTAAATAAAAAACGCTCTATATCTGAATTCACACGGTATTGTGCCTGTTCCTGCTCGATGGACATTTTAAATGATGGCATATCTAACCGGTAAAAAGGATAAAACGCTTCCGGGTTTATGCCCGGAGGTATTACTTTAAATTTTCCGTAAGCGGCATTGTCATACAAAGCATACTGCGTATCTATGATATGTTGCGTACTTACAATAATCACATCTGCAGTTTTAAGAAGAGCTTCTTCCGTGGCAATTCGCCGTTCCATATTAAACTTTTCATCTATTTTTTCCGGTGGCATTCCTTCCTCGAGCAACAGGTTTTTTTTTTTTCTGCCGAGAGAATGCCCCGTAGCCATAAACGGAATACCAAAAGCTTCACTTATTTGGCCGGCCAGGTAATTGCCATCCGCATAATGCCCATGCGCTACATCCGGAAAATCAGCTTGCTCATCAACGAATCTTAGTGTTTTATCAATAAACTCATCAAGATAATCCCATAAAGTTTCCTTGGCACGATAGGCATTTCCGCCGCATACCATTCTAACAATCCGGGCTTTCTCATTTATTACTTCTATTTCTTTAGAATAATCAGGAGAAACTCTCTTATCCGTAATCCTTCGGGTAAATAGTTCTACTTTTCTTACCTGCGGATGAAATGACAGGTTTTCTAAAAGTTCGAGAACATATTTTACCTGCCCGCCTGTATCCTTATCCTTTCCAATTTCAGGATCTTTGAAACGTATCAGCCCATGCGGACTAAATAATTGTATGTAAAACTCGTTTTTTTTCATCAAATTCTCATTTAAACATCGCGGTAAAAATAGACAAATCATCATAAACAGGTATTTTGCATCAGTATTTAAAAGAGAATATCAAGTTTATGTATTCAGGATCGGGCTTTAGCGACTGGGAAATCGGCGACATTACAGTTATCATTCATAACGGCGTTTATCATTTGTTCCATCTCATTATTCCTAATCATGATTATATAGCACACGCCGTTTCAAACGATGGCATTTCATGGAGGAGGGTGGATAATGCGCTGTTTGTCGGGCATCCCGGAGAATGGGATGATGATATGTTATGGACCATGGATGTGTGCGAGGTGGGAGGCAAATTCGAAATGTATTATACAGGTCTGCAACGAAAAGATCGGGGAGTAATTTCAAGAATAGGTCTAGCAGAATCTGATAATTTAATCGAATGGAAAAAGAAGCAAAATCACATTTTTCCAATTGAACCAAAGGGTATTTATTATGAAACGTATAATACCAATCCAAGAACATGGTTAAGCTTTAGGGATCCCTTCAGATTTGTATATAAAGGCGAAGTATATCTTTTATTGTGTACCAGAACTATTAAGGGTTATGTATCCCGCAGAGGCTGCGTAGGGCTGGTAAAAATAACTAATGATACTGTTGAATTGATGCCGCCATTATTAAACCCGCTGGTTTATGATGATATAGAATGCCCTTGTGTATTTGAATTAAACGGCCGCTTTTATTTATTAGGGTCTATCAGGGAAGATATAAAAGTAAGGTATTGGTTTGCGCCTGATTTTTTTGGAGAATATCATTCATTTCATGCAGATGTTTTATTGCCCAAAGGCAACTATGCTGCCCGCGCAGTAAAAGATGGCAACCATTTACTGGTTTATAATTTTTTTTACGCCTATGGCAAAATAGATGCTTTGCGTGTATTACCGCCTCCTAAGGAACTTGATGTTGATGATAAGGGAAGACTGCTGCTTAAAAGTTATTACCGCTGGGAGCAGATGGTGAAAAAGACAATTCACCAAAGTGAATTTGGAGAATTCAAGCAAATGCTGGGAAATGCTTCAGCTTCTTTAATTGTTGAGCAGGATAAATGGACTTGTGGTTCAAGAAGTGGCTACGAGCTTTTTTGTTTTGATAAGCCCGCAGCAGGATTTATATGGGAAGGTGTAATAATCGTGGAAGGGATGGGTAAGTTCGGCTTGATATGTGATTTTGACCATGAAGGCAATGGGTATTTTATTTCATTTGATATATTAAACGGCCTTGTACAAATCAGGTCATGGGGTTTTAATCCTTTAGATAATCGTAAAAACTTTGTTTTTAACGATATCCAATCTGCTATTTTCACCGTTACAGGCCAGAAATCAATTCATTTCAGACTAATACGTTATGGACACTATTTTGAATTATCAGTCAACCAAATTGTAAAGCTCACATTAATGGACTATACTTTTTCGGGAAATGGTATAGGGTTATATTCAGCATCATCTGTTATATCATTGCAACAATCCACAGTGAAAATTTTACCTGACCCTAAAGGAGAATATGCCAGTCAGGAAGAAGCACAGAAATTTGGCGAATAGCGCAGCTTTTAATCTTTCTTCTCAATGATTGTACATGCATTGACAGGGTGCGTAATTTAAGAGACAGATGGGCCGATGTATGCGGTTTGAAACATACAGCAGGGCCGCTGATTTAAAAGATGTAAGTAAATGCAGATAATAATCATTATTTGTTCCACAGAAATTCAATTTATTAAAATCGCTACCTTAAATCGCTACCTTCATAACTCATTACGAAAAATTAATTCACAGGAACTGGTATTTTTTAACTTTCAGAGAAATGAAAAATTCCCAAAAACCTCATGTTGATCGGCTCTCCGGGAGATAAATTCCCTTATCGTGTTTCTGAACTTGGGGGTGTAAGATTAATTATGTAAGAAAGATACAATTAACGTTTTACACGTAAATAATACCACAAAAACTTACAATACTACCATACATAGTCTATGGTATAATTTACCTTTGAATGGTAAATTTATTAATTAGGCTCCTGTATGACGCAGCCAAAAAAAATAGTCAATTTCTCAATTGAAAATATTAAGGCCGCTGATTCCGGGAGCAAAGACTTTGATTTTTTTTCTTTTGAATATTTCGCCCGTGATATAGAGCACCTTAAACAAAGCCACAGGCATGAGTTCTATACACTAATACTGATTATAGCAGGAGCAGGTTGTCATACTATAGATTTTCATGATTACCAGCTGCTACCTAACCGGATATTTTTAATAAATTATGGGCAGGTGCATAGCTGGAAAAAATTACAAAATGTAAAAGGATATGTGGTATTATTTACCAAAGCATATTATAATTTGATATTTACCGGCAGTGATAAAATTAAAAGCGATAAAGTATTTGAACGCCACCACCCTTTCATTGATTTAAAGCCATACGAAATTAATGACTGGGTTTCTTTGATGAAGATAATGGAAGTTGAGTTTTTAAAAGCGCGGTTTAATCATCAGGAAATAATTTGCATGTTGTTAAAAATTATGATCGTAAAGTTTAAAAGAAATCAAATTTATACAGTTAAAAACCAAAATAAATCCGATAGAAAATCAGATATAGTAGATAGTTATCAAAATCTTATCAATGAATATTACAAAGAATGGAAACTGCCCAAACTATATGCGCAAATGCTGTTCATTACACCGAATCATCTGAACAGCTTATGCAAGAAAGTTGTCGGCACAAATGCCACTGAGTTGATTAAAGACAGAGTGATTTTAGAAGCAAAACGGCTGCTTACCCATACAACAATGACAGTTACTCAAATTGCTTATGAATTAGGATTTGAAGATAATTCTCATTTCGGCAAGTATTTTAAGTCAGTGGTAAATGAAACACCTGAGAAATTCAGAACCCAATTTAATAACAACTAAATTTTTACAAATGACATATGAAATTAAAAATATTCTGGTGCCAACCGATTTTTCAGAAATAGCAAACAATGCCTTGAGAGTTGCTGTGGGCATGGCCATACGGCAACATGCAAATGTTCACTTAATGCACGTTGTTGAATCTGCCAATATAGGTATTACTCCTGATGGCTATGGTTTATTGGGCACTTTACAAATGCCTGACCTTGACAATGCTGCCGGATTATTAATTAAACATCAGCAACACATTTCGGTTGCAAACAGCGGCTTATCGGTAAAAACAGTGTTGGATACAGGCAATGTATCAAATTGTATAAATAAATACGTTCAGGAGAACAATATAAACCTTGTTGTAATGGGCACCCACGGAAATTCAGGTGTTAAGGATTATTTTATGGGCACAAATACTTACGAGGTAATAAAACAGGCGGCATGCCCTGTATTAAGCATACCTGCTTCATTTAAGGAGGTTGGATTTACCAGCATACTTTATCCTGTTAGAAATGTGGAAGGCGTTGTTGAAAAATATGATTATGTAAAACCCATTGTTGAAAAAAACGATGCTTCCCTACATATATTGGGCGTGTCACATGAAGGAGAAATGGAAGATCAGTTTCTGCTTTCAAAAAAAGTTACCTCTGTAATGGATGCTATACAACACAACAAAAAATATATTACCTGCGAAATAATTAGTTGCCGGGATATAGCACAAAAAATATTGGAAGTGGCTGAAAAAAGAATGGATGACCTGATGATAATCAATGCCACCTTAGATAAAAAATGGCACCAGTTCTTCAGAGGTAACTTTACACAAAAAGTAGTAAATCATTCTAAAATACCCGTTTTATCAATAAAACCTGAATTGACCCCCGAGCTTATAAAAACTGTAAATCAACGTTTCGGATCGGAGCCAAATTATATCCCCTTGAACTTACAACCGTTAATGTCAGGATAAATAAAATGAAGCGACAGACTATTTTTATTAATCACTATACGAGCGATTGCAGGCACTGG
Organism: Chitinophagaceae bacterium; assembly: GCA_037718865.1. Classification (GTDB taxonomy): domain Bacteria; phylum Bacteroidota; class Bacteroidia; order Chitinophagales; family Chitinophagaceae; genus JADCRZ01. The sequence goes on from JBBJMP010000002.1 coordinate 9,815, forward strand.
TACTATTGCCGGCCTCGTCTTTTAGCTAAAAAAACGATATGAATATTACACTCCAAACATTAAAATTTAAGGAAACAGACGATTTGAAAGATTTTGTTCAGGATAAAATAGGGAAACTGTTTCATCAGAGTCCCCATTTAATAAGAGTAGACGTGACCCTTAGATTAGGAGCAAAAAACAACCCTGCCAATAAATGGTGCGAACTATACGTATCCATGCCAGGAGATAATAAATTTACCAAAAGAAGCTCCTCTTCATTTGAAGAAAGTATATTAAAAGCGGTGGAAATAATGGAGAAAATTTTGCGAAGAGCGAAAACTAATTAAGGGAATTAAAACGCAATATGGATATAAATAAAGCATACGAGCTTATCCGGGATAAGTTAACGCTCTGGTTAAAGGAAATAATAAGGCTGCTGCCCAACATTGCTTTGGCTGCGCTAATATTGGTGCTCGGGTTTTTTATAGCTAAATGGATGAAGAACCTTACGGGAAAAGTTTCAAAAAAAATCATACACAATGAAACATTAAATAATCTTTTTACTTCATTAGTGTATATTTCTTTATTAGGTATCACCATTTTTATTACGTTGAGCGTTCTTAAGCTGGATAAAGCAGTTACTTCAATCCTGGCAGGGGCAGGCATCATAGGTTTGGCTTTGGCATTCGCTTTCCAGGATATAGCTTCCAACTTTATGTCGGGTATTTTTCTATCTCTTCGCAGGCCGTTGCATATCGGCGATGTGGTACAGATAAAAGACTTTATGGGAAAGATTACACAAATTAATTTACGTGACACGGTACTTAGAACTTTCCAGGGGCAGATGGTAATTATTCCAAATAAAGAAGTGCTGCAAAATCCCATTGAAAATTTTTCTCTATTAGGTAAAAGGCGAATGGACTTAACGGTAGGCGTTTCCTACGGTGAGGATTTACAAAAGGTAAAAGATATAACACTAAGGGCAGTGCAAGGGATTGAAGGGCTTACTAAAGAAGATGAGATTACTTTTTTCTACAAAGAATTTGGAGATAGTTCTATCAATTTTGATATCAGGCTTTGGGTACACACCCCCGAACAGCCTGACTACCTGCAGGTAAGAAGCGAAGCAGTAATGCGAATAAAGAAAGCGTATGATGAAAATAATATTACTATCCCTTTCCCAATAAGAACCTTAGACTTTGACATAAAAGGTGGTATGCCGCTAAGCGATGTAGTTATTAAATACACAAATGGTAATCCATAAAGCATTTTCTAAAACTACCTTTCAATGAAACAACAATTAGCGCAGCAAAGAAATAAGTTGCTTTCCTCAATAGAAAAGTTTTTAGACGGCCCAATGATTTTCTTAGGCTTTGTATGGCTTCTTTTATTGGTTATAGAATTAATATGGGGATTAAGTAAGCCACTTGAATACGCCAGCCTTACTATCTGGTTTATTTTTATAATAGACTTTCTTATAAAGTTTATTCTAGCCCCTGCTAAAGTTATCTTTTTAAAGAAAAACTGGTTGACTGCTATCTCGCTTCTTATTCCTGCTTTAAGGATTTTTCGCATTTTCAGATTTGTTCGTTTACTCCGTGGATTACGCGGTATAAGGCTTGTGCGTATCGTTTCTTCGTTAAACCGAAGTATGAACAGTTTAGGCGCAACAATGAAAAGGCGAGCCTTTGGCTATGTATCAGTAATCACACTTATTATAACATTTGCCGGCGCTGCAGGAATGTATGCACTTGAAAAGCCCAACCCCGGTTTTGATACCTATGGAATGGCGTTATGGTGGACAGCTATGCGGGTAATAACTGCAGGCAATGAATTTAATCCTTCTACTCCTGAAGGCAGGGGACTTGCCTTTATTATTGCTATATTCGGCTATACTATTTTTGGATATGTTACTGCCACTTTTGCCACCTTCTTTATTGGTCGTGACGCGGAAGAGGAAGATGCACCTGTAGCGGGCTCAAAGGATATTGAAGAATTAAGGAAAACCATTCAGACATTGTCAAAAGACATTCAGGAGTTAAAAGCAGGTCTAAAATAATTATAAGCATTCGCCTGGATTCTAATGTTAGATGAACATAGATTTAAGCAAAACCAATGTCAACAATTTACAGATTTATTGTTTTGGTCGTACATATTCTGTCAGCTCCGAAAAAAACTGACAACGATCGAGAGAGTAAGGATTATTAAAGAGCAAGTAAGAGAATTACAGTAGAATAAACAAAACAACGAAAGAATTTGTTTTACCTTTTATTTTGCAGTATTCTCTTTAATATAAAGTTCCTGCACCAAGATCATTATGATAAGCATTAACGGTGTTGCTAATACCAATCCCCATCCACCGGTTAAAGGACTTATTAAAAGTTGGGCAGATATAATAAGGGCAGGTGGAATGCTAATTAATTTTTGCTGAACCATTGGAGTAATAAAGTTGCTTTCCACAACTTGTATTAAGATGTACATGCCCGCAACAATTGCTGCAGTTGACGGTCCTTGCATCAAAGCAACAAGTACTGCAGGTATCATTGCTATTAAAGGACCAAAGTTGGGTATAAAATTAAGTAAACCAGCAATGAGCCCTAGTACGAGCCATAGTGGTATTCCGAGTATCAATAAGCCTATTGACGTTAGTATAAACACAACAAACATCGCAAAGAATTTCCCCTTCAGCCACTTCTTTAAATTATCACCCAGCCTGTTTAAAATATTTTCTCCTCTCTTCTGTCCTTCTTTGGGTATTAATTGCACAATTCCCTTTTTATACACATCTGGTGAAACAGTAAAGAACATACCCAGAAAAAGGATCACGTAAATATCACCAAACACACCAAACGTGGTTTTGAAAAATGTGCTTGCCAAACCTTTTACTTTGTTGATTGCTTCAGGTGAAGACGCTTTTTGCACCAGCTTTTTACCAATAGGATTTTGACTAAGCTGAGATTTTGCATTTTCTATTGTTGCCGGTAAAGTGTCACTTAGCTGTGCAACCTGCGCCTGTATTTTAGCGCCCATCAGCCAGAATAAGCCTATTGTTAATAATACCGTTCCAATCACTGCAATAGCTAAGCAGATGCTATGCTTCCATTTTGTTTTCCGGCATATTAAACCGCTTAACCCCAGGAAGAATATAGCTATTAAAGCACCTGCTAATATTAGCAGGAAAACAGAAAAAGTTGCTTTGAACAATAAAATGAGAATAACGATTAAAGCATAAATTCCGCCTTTAATCCAAATCTTTTTCTGGTAACTTAATCTATCCTCGTTGTTTTCATACATAGATTACTAATTTTATTTTTTATCTGATTGTGCTGATAAATTCCCTTCATTATGTCTCAATTCTCTTTCGAGAAAATAATTTAGTGCAGTACGTAATGATGCTATTGCTGCTAACTTTCCAATCTCATCCCATGTAGGGCAATAACAATTCTAATGCAACTGTCAACCCCTTGTCAAACTGTATGCTGATGGTTCGGTTTGTTATTCCATCATTGGGTTTTAAAAATGTGAAAAAAATATTTTGTATAAAAATTTCAATAAAGAAATACCAACTTACCAGCGCTGCTATTACTTCAAGCGTGCTGCTTAAATATTTGGTGATTATTTCTGCTATTTCTTTCATTGAAAAGTCTTTATGCAATAAGAATTTTTCCAGTTGTTAGTAAAGGTCGGGAAATGTTTTAAGTCTAAGGCCAGAAATGAGACAGGTCAACAGGTTGTATTTTTACCAACACTTTACACACAATAGTAGCAGCGTTAATATACTTTTCAGTTAATGAAGTTATATCCCATACCTTTAGTACAGCAGAAATAGCGGTTTCTTCTTTTGCTGAATAGCGAAATCCCGTACAAGAGTCCCGCTAAGCGGGAACGGCTGCTAAATAGTTGTAATGCAGCCCGGTTAATAAAAAAAGATTGTCCTGCAGTATCTGCCGAACATTTTACAGGGAAGTAAATGATTAAATTATCAGAGAAGAAATTTTTTTGGATGAGAGTAAATTAAGCGCCAAATAATATTTTAAATACTAAAACACTTTTATGACGGAAATTAAAATTGAAAAGAAAAAACCCGTGTGGCCCTGGTTATTATTATTGCTTGGCATACTTGCTGTAGTCTGGTTCTTCTTTTTTCGCAATGACAAAGAGACTGTGGAAACAGCAGATAATAATGCACTGATAGATGTTCGCTAAAATAACAGCACCGTTGCAGCCTATGTTACATTTATTAATTCCGACACTAATAAAATGAGCCTCGACCACGCTTATAGCAGCGAGGCACTGACAAAGCTAACTGATGCAGTAGATGCTATGGCGACTGAAGCAGGCTACGATGTAAAAGTTGATATAGCTAAAGCAAAACAATATGCGGATGAAATAACAAAAGACCCAATGGCAACTACCCATGCTGATAAAATAAGGAGCGCTGCCGATGTGTTAAGCACTTCTTTACAAAATATGCAGCAGGCAAAATATCCTGAATTAAGTGCTGAAGCTGCTGAGACCAGCGGGATGCAGTTAACTCTTTTTTCAGTAAAGCAGCTGACCTGCTTAATAAAATGAATTAATTAACTGAATTTTAATTTACAATTATGACAATGGAGAAAACCACCTTATCATACCAATTGGCATGGTAACGCTTGATGAAGACAATAAGAAAGTGCATTGTAGCCAAATAGATTATACAACTTTTGCAAAAACAAAAAGATTTAACAAAGGGGCTGATATTGAAAGGTCTTATGAAATAACGAGTTTTTCTCATTATATACCGGGTTATAAATTTGATGAAGAAACCGGTTCAGGCAACCATTTTTATAATCGTAAAGAATTTAACCCGTCTTCATCATCCAGCGCACTTTAAAGATAAAATTATGAAGCGAACTATCAAAAATCTGATGGGTTTTGCAATGGGCGCCACCGACGGCGAGATAGGAAAAGTAAAGGATTTTTATTTTGATGACGTAACCTGGACGATACGCTATCTTGTTGTAGAAACAGGTAATTGGCTTTCAAACCGCAAAGTGCTTATTTCATCAGAAGCGTTTTTACAGTGTGATTGGGCAAATGAAACATTGCCGGTTAACCTCACAAAAGAGCAAATTAAAAAAAGCCCGGATATAGACACCGACCAACCGGTGTCCCGGCAGCACGAAATGGAACTGTATGCACATTATTCCTGGACAAATTACTGGGGCGGCGGCATTTGGGCCGGTGGTATGGGCACTACCGGAATGATGATGCCCATGTCATCCGTGCCTATGGAGGAGGCAGTAAAAAACAGTAAAAATACCCCCGACGCTGAAGCAGACGGCGACCCTCATTTACGAAGCGCTAAAAACGTGCAGGGTTATACTATTCATGCATTAGATGATACTATTGGCGATGTGGAGGATTTTATAGTAGATGACAGCAACTGGACAATACATTATATGGTAGTTGACACCGGAAAATGGTTTCCCGGCAAGAAGGTAACTATATCGCCTGATTGGATAAAAGAAATAAATTGGGAAACTTCAGAAGTCATTGTAAATGCCTCGGTTGACCAGGTTAAAAACAGCCCGGAATATGGTGTTTCAAAACATTTAAGCACAGAGTACGAGGCCAATCTTCAAAACTATTATGGCCGGTTTATTTCTCATAAGTAACCGCCTTTCTCATTAATAATAATACTGCCAGATATGAATAAGTCGCATGCCATCCTGCTTCCGGTTTTATTTATAATACTGCAAAGTCTGGCCATTAGTTGTACCGATAAGCAAAGGGCAGATAAAGGTGGCATTACAGAAGACAGTGTAACACAGCCAACAGAAAATGCTGCTGCCATAAATATTTCAAATGGCAATGTAAATTTTGTAACGGCGTCGAAGATGGTGATGCCGGCAGTAGTGCATATAAAAATTCATTTCAACGCCTCGTCAGATTATGGAGCATCAGGGTCAGGTGTAATTATAAGCCCTGAGGGATTTATAGCGACAAATAATCATGTGGTTGAAAACGCATCCGCTATCGACGTTATACTTCCCGACAAACGAACCCTTTCCGCAAAGTTGATTGGCCGTGACCCCAATACTGACTTAGCGCTTATAAAAGTAGAGGCTAACAATCTTCCTGTTGTTAAATTAGGAAACTCTGATAAGGTGCAGATAGGCGAATGGGTATTAGCTGTAGGGTTTCCCCTTTCACTTAATACAACCGTTACTGCAGGCATTGTAAGCGCCAAAGCCAGAAGCATTGGAATCATAAACCGGCCAGGTAGCAATACCATGCAAAATAATGCGGCGCCTGAAGGTAATATGGCTGTTGAATCATTTATTCAAACCGATGCTGCCATTAACCCCGGCAATAGCGGAGGTGCACTTGTTAACACCGATGGAGAATTGATAGGCATTAATTCAGCCATAGCTTCGCAAACCGGTAGTTATGCGGGCTATGCTTTTGCCATACCTGTAAACCTGGCAAAAAAGATTTTGGATGATTTAAAAAACTTTGGAGTGGTTAAGCGAGGTGTGTTGGGTGTTGCCTTTCCGGCGCCAGCTGCAGAAGACCAATACCTGATACAACAGGGTCTCAATCCTGCTTTGGTAAAAGGCGTTTACATAACCGGTGTGCAAAATGAAAGTGCCGCTACTGCGGCCGGCCTTAAAGAAGGCGACATTATTCAAAGTATAGATGGTATTTTACTCAACTCGTCAACGGAATTTTCTGAAAGAATAGCAAGACACAAACCTGGCGATACCATCAAATTAACCTACCAGCGTAAAGGCGCTACCGCTACAGTCTCTGCTACATTGCACAGTGAAGTTGTGGCAACAACTGAAGAACCTGAAGCTAAAAGTGATAGAGCGCTCCAGGAAATATACAACAGGCTTGGAGCCACTTTCGCCCCGCTTACTGCTGATATCAAACAACACTTTAATTTAAATGCCGGTGTTTTGGTAACCAAGGTGTACAGGAATGGTTTTTTTGACCAGGCCGGCATTCCCCCCGGTACTATTATCGCTTTTATCAACGGCAAACCCATTAACAATCCGAAAGATATTGATATGGCCTTACTGTCTGCTCAAAGTGGTATGATTCAAATACTTGCTATTGCACCAGATGGTTCAAAAGTGGTATTTAAGTTCTCACTTGGAACTTAAAACAGGCTTATCTTTTTTATAATGATATAACCTTAGTTATCTAAGCATTATAAGTGCATCTGCATCTTTTACTTTAGTAAAGTGTCGGGCAATTTTAAAAATTAGCCCTTTTGCCCTTACTAAACAACAATTAAAAAATAAACAGTCATGACTATTCAAATAAACTCAGACAACAACATAACAGGAACTGAAGGACTAAGCAACTTTGTAGAAAGCACTGTTGCTGAAACCCTGAAAAGATTTGATAATTATATAACCAGGGTAGAAGTTCATTTAAACGATGAGAACAGCCACAAAAGCGGTATGAACGATAAGCGTTGTATGCTTGAAGCACGCCTTGAAGGAATGCAGCCGATTGCAGTTACCGCTCATGGCGATACAATTCAGGATGCATTAAAAGGTGCATTGAGCAAACTAAAAAGCTCACTCGATACTACCCTTGGAAAGTTACAAATCCATTAAGATTTTAAATTTTATTACTGCTGTTTGTCGGCGCTTTTTTCCTGTATCGAAGTGATGGAAAATGGTTTTGAAGCATCATAAAATTTTAACTCTCTTATATCGGCAGGAAGATTAAATCCGTTGTCTTCCAGCCTTGTTTTTACTTTTTTCATTAGCCTTCCACGGGTTTGTAAGGTACCACGCCTGAAGTCTTCCGTGGTAACCCAAAAATATACTTTCAAATTTACAGTACTCGCGGCGAGTTCATCTTCCGCGACAAAGTTCACATGCAATTCGTCCTTTACAATTTCCTCATCTTCATCAAAACAAGAAATAATAATTTCTTTTGCTTTTTCAATGTCATTTTCATAAGCAATTCCTACAACAAAATCTGCACGGTAAAAGCCGTCTTCTGTGTAATTAAATACAGGCTTGGTAAGTACGTCGGCATTAGGTATATAAACATTTCTTCCATCGAAAGTCGTTATTTTAGTGTATCTGAATTCCATCGACTTTACCTTGCCAAAAACGTTTTCAATTTGTACAGTATCGTTTACATGAAAAGGGCGGTTAAAAGCAAGGATTATACCGGCCAAAAAGTTTTCAGCTATATCTTTAAAAGCAAAACCTAACACTACAGCTGATGCGCCTGCAGTTGCTAATATAGCCCCTGCAATACCGCTTAACCCGGCAGTCTGCAGCGCAAAAAGACAAAGACAAATTATTAAAACCACTTTAAAAGCCTTTGCCAAAAAAGTGCTCATCAGTTGATCGTGAGATTTGCTTCTGATTCTTTTTTGAAAGAAAGACGTAAGCCAGCTTACAATAAATATACCTATCACTAAAATTAAAATGGCAAGCCCGATACGGGGTATGGCTTTTAAAAGTGCTACATAATAAACTTCAAGTCTTTCTAAAATTTCATTCATGCTATAATTTTTTAAGTTGAAAAAGGATCTTTGCCAAGGAGCATTTTAAATTTAGTTTTGAAATTTGCTTTTTGAAACTGAAGATACCATTATTACTACCGATGAAGTGTGCGAAGCAACGATGATGCTATAAAAACCAATGCTGGTAACAGAAACCAAATTTGGACAGATTCTAAGCATCTTTCTTTTTTACCTCGTCCTTTCTGCTTTGCATTTCTTTTTCCGTATTTTTTGTGTTTTCTTCATTTTGTTGCACACTGCTCTCACTACTTTCTACCTGAACCGTTTGTATGGTTACTGCATAATCTTTTGGCTTAATTACCGAGCCATATTTTAGTGCATAGGCTTTGGTAAACTCTGCGCCAAAATATAAAATGACCGAAGAGTAATAGACCCACAACAGCAATATTACCAGCGAGCCTGCAGACCCATAACTGCTACTAAGATTACTATTGCTTAAGTAGATGGTAATGCAAAACTTTCCAATCATAAATAATACCGCCGTAAACAAAGAACCGGCAACCACATCTTTCCAGCTAATAATTGCATCGGGCAGTACTTTAAAAATAATGGCAAACAAAAATCCAACCACTATAAGTGTAATCAATAGATTAACTACATAGATAACCACAATAGCAATGTGAGGAAACATCTGCTGAAGTTTACTCATAAACCCCTCCAGCAATGTATTTATTAAAAGAGATACGAGCAAAAGAAATCCCAGGCTTGCAGTAACCGAAAAAGAGAGAAGCCTGTTTTTTAAAGTACGCAACCACCCACTGCCTGCTTTTACTTTCAAATTCCAAATCATGTTGATTGAATCCTGCATTTCGGTAAACACAGTGGTAGCTGCTATAATCAGCGTTACAAAACCAATGATAGCCGTAAAACTGTTGCCACTTACCGACGCATTCTTTATAATACTTTGAATTTGCAGCGCGGTTTCTTTACCCACCAAACCACTCATTTGCTTATAAATAGTACCATCAATTGCCTGTCGCCCCCAAAACAAATCAGCAAAAAATATAGCAACCAGCAATGTTGGACCGATAGAAAAAATGGTATAATAAGCAAGCGATGCACTTAATTTAAGAACCTTATGTTTGCCAAATCCGGTGCCTGCATCTTTTAAAAGTTGCCATATCCCCTTTACACTTAGCTTACTCATTTATACTCTATTATAAAAGGCGAAAAAAATTCTTCTCAATAAACAAGCCAGTCCACAAATCTGCTGTTTATAGTTTTTTAATGCTTACATTCCAATTCAACTATTTTAATTCAGCTTTTGGTGGTGTGTAATTAAAAATAAGCGTACCAATTCTTTTATTAAATCCCATAACAGGCGATGATATTTCTAATGTATTATCATCAACTTTATTAACTACAGTACTGTCGTTGCTTAAGTAGGCAGCGTTACCAACAGAAGCATAGGATTTGCTTTCCAGCTTTTTATTTGTTGACGAAATCACCATCCCTTTGTCATCAACAACCGTAATGAATTGAAAGTTTTTTTCTTTCACCATATCATTTGCATACAAGTTTACAGCGTCTATATTCCCTTTCATCATTTCTGTTCGTATTGCCCATACATATGGTTTGGCTAACAATTTCAGATACCTGTAATCCGACTGAAGTAACAATTCATTGGCTTTGTGTTTTAACAATGTTTCGTTTTTTTCATTCTCCTTTTTAAGATTTTTTATCTCTACGGCTTTCCAAATCCAAAGAGCTGCAAAGAGTAGAATTATTACACCGGCTGCAACTAATATTTTGTTTTTCGTTGAGGCGAAAAAGGTGCTTTTATCTGCGCTTTCTATAGCGTTCTTTTCAATGTTTTGCATAAAATTTTTTTGATTGCAGGGCGGTAAACGCTTAAGGCAATGGTTTGAGAACAAAAGAAATACCTTTATAAAGGTAATGTACTATGTAAACATTTAAATTATGTTCAGATGAAAAAGATATTGGTGTTAATTAACGATTACAAAGTACCCGCCACCGCGCTGAACTTTGCCGTCAAACTTGCCGTTCAAAACGAGGCAACGCTATTTGGCACATTTGCCCAAAGTCTCAAATACAGTGACGACAGCTACCTTTTTCCAAGCGATATAAATCTCACCGATAAAGATTTAACAACAGCGACAGACGAAGATGAGCACTTGCAGATCTTAGACACAAGTATGAAGTTATTTGCCGATACCTGTGAGGCAGCGAATGTTTCTTTTAAAACCCATACTATCAGCACCAGCCATTTAGATACACTAATAGACTACAGTGCTTTTGCCGACCTGATTGTATGCGATGCAGACACACCACCTATCCATTATTCCATGAACACATTTTTAGCAGATACTCATTGCCCCGTATTGATGATTAATAACGATTACATCAACACAGACACGTTAGTATTTGCTTACGACGATAAATTGGCAAGTATATACGCAATCAGGTTGTTTACCTATCTTTTTGGCTTTTACAAAAATTTACCCGTTCACTTTGTCTCTGTCTTACCAACAAATGTGCTGGGATTAGAGTATGACGACCTGATTAGAGAGTGGCTGCCCTTGCATTATCGAAATGCAAAAATTGAAATCATTAAGGGCGAAACAAAAAACGAACTTACAAATTATATCAACAGATTATCTAACCCTCTTATAATAATGGGCGCTTTCGGCAGAAGTTCATTGTCAAGATTTTTTAAAGAGAGCCTCGCAAACTATATTATGACGCAAACAAATACGCCAATATTTATTGCACACAATTAACAGGCATTTATGAGATATATTATACCGGTAATAGCAACAACTTTATTCTTTTTATTAAATGTATTTTGTAACGAAGTATCTGTAAAGCCTGGGAAAAATATTACAACCAGGGATACAACCATAACCACTGCTAATGCCTATTCACAAACTATTCTTTGATAGCCTTAACCTGGAACACTTCTTAGAAAAAGAAGTAAGCGGGGACAGCATGGCTAATTACATGCGCAGTTTTTATAACCCACGTAATTACAGCTTTGCATGGTTTGATGAAGAAGGTCTTACCGTACAGGCACAGGGCTTTTGGACTGCTCATAACATGGTGGTAAAACAGGCAAGTGGCAGCAGTATCTATGGGCAATTGCACCAGGTTATAGATACCCTATTAAGCGACAGTTCATTAATAATTGACAAAAAGCAGCTTGAAGAAACCAAGCTCCGTTTTACTAAACATTTTTTTAACTATTTACAATTTGCTTATGGTGGTAAAATAGTTCCGCAAAAAGTACAATGGCATATACCCAGGCGAAAACTAAAGCCGGTTGCAATCTTAGACAGTTTTCTCAACAATGAAAAGGGCGATTGGAAACCATTAAATAAGCCTTATTATTTGCATCAACAGCAACTGTTCCGATACAAAGACATAAAAAGGAGCGGCAGGTGGGGAACGATTACTACAACCTCAACCATTAAACCGGGCAGTAAAGACAATTTGCTTATCGCAATTAAAAAGCGCTTACAGTCCACAGGAATTTATTCCGCCGGCGACACTACAGATTTTCATAACAACGAATTACTTATTGCTGTAAAGGAAGTAGAATCGAGTTTTGGATTAAAAGCTGATGGCAAAATTGACTCAAATTTGATACGGCAGTTCACCTAAACTAATTATGATTAAAAAAATTTTCAAATGGATACGTAAGTATTTCAGCGAAACAATCAACAGTATTGCCTTTTATCCCGCGCTGATATCTTTAGGTTTTTTGCTGCTGTCCGTTCTAATGCTTGAATTAGATTTTTCCGAAACAGGAAAGCATATCAAGTCGCAGCTAAGCTGGTTAAGTTTACGCGATGCAAGCACTGCACGTTCTATCCTTACAACCATTTCAGGAGGCATTATTTCACTTACTGTGTTCAGCTTCTCAATGGTAATGATACTGTTAAACCAGGCTGCATCGCAAATGAGCAACCGGATGCTCGACAGCATGATTGGCAACAGGTTTCAGCAAATCATCTTAGGCTTTTATATCGGTACTATTTTCTATTCCTTGTTTTTATTGACTACAATACGTGATATAACATCGGGTATTTATGTACCTGCTTTAAGCATTTATCTATTGCTCTTGTTTACTGTTGTAGACATATTTCTGTTTATTTACTTTCTGCATTATGTAACGCAATCCGTTAAGTTCGAAACCATCATCAATCGTATACACGAGAAAACCTTACATACACTCCAGCATCACTGTTGCCCCGAAAAGGCAAGTATATTTACGCCAGATGAAAGAAAGGCACAAACCATTTATATGCCTTCATCTGATTATTACCAAGGATTTAATAAACCGTCACTGTTAAGCTTTGCCGAAAAACACGATGTGCTTGTTCAAATGCTTCATTCTCCAGGCTCATATTTATTAGAAGGCAGCCCGTTACTTATTGTGTCTGGCGAGAAAAAATTACATAAGGAAGATATAGATGAGCTGGTGGTAGCAATAGATTTATACAGCGGTCAACCTATAGATAAAAACTCCTACTATGGTTACCACCAGCTTGCTGAAGTTGCCATCAAGGCATTAAGCCCGGGTATAAACGACCCCGAAACAGCCGTTTTAAGCATACACGCCTTAACTGACTTGTTTCGGTTTAGATTATTCAACTATTTGCCATTAACGTTAGCCGATGAAAACAAAGTAATACGTGTGGCAATGAAAGAACTGTCGTTTGAAGAATTATTTGCTGAATGTTTCTACCCCATCTGGAAATACGGAAAAGAGGATAGGTATATTCAGGATGCACTTTTGCAAATGACCCAACAATTATTACAATGCGATGTAAAGCAGGAAAATCAGTGGCTACTGCAAAATTTTAAAGCAAAAATAAAGTTGCAAATTAACTCACGTGAAAAATGACTTTGCACTGTTTCAAAGGGAAAAATTTTCTCTTATACTCCTTTGTTTAATATTACTGCTGCCTGCTTGCAAGAAGAAAATTAAATCCGACAGCTTTGGCAAGTTAAACTTCTCTTTTCACGAACGAAACCCCGGAGCTTCTGCAGGTGAGTTTTTGGGTGACGATAAGTTTACATTCCTGAAAGTAGAAATGCAATACATGGTAGGTTTCGAACCAGATAGAAAGGCGATAGAAAATTTTCAAACCTTTTTATATAAATACCTTCATAAGCCGGGCGGTATTTACATAGTAAAGAGAAAGATTGCCGCTCTACATGATACCGTATTATCAGAAAGGGAAGTCGATAGTATAAGAAGAGCTAACAGGACCGTGTATACAAGAAGTAATCAACTTGCCCTTTACATCTTATATACCAATGGTGAATTTGAAAACCCGGACATACTTGGGCTGGCTTGCCGAAATACTTCCATAATAATTTATGGCAAACCGGTAAAGCAATATGGGGCTGCATTCACTGTTCCTACACAAACAACTATTGAAACGACCTTGCTGCTCCATGAAATGGAACACTTACTCGGCTTAGTAAACAAAAGTTCTGCAATGCAGGCAGAACATAGTGATACAGCTCACGAAGCTCATTGCATTAACCCAAATTGTATTATGTATTGAAGTATCCCCATCAGGCCACACTACGGTCCTCGTATTGGCAAAAAAATTCCTGCTTTAAATACATTCTGTTACAAAGACTTATTAGAAAACAGCTGGAAGTAAGATATTTTTAATTTGTTCTTAAAATGACTTCCGTTCCCGGATACGAAATGTTACCATCGTCTTCAGCCGTTATAAAAAAACTTTTAGGTTGGAATGCAGTAACTGCACTTAGCGACCCCTTTAAAGTGCTGGAGAGTAAACTGCCTGAACTTTTTAGTTGTCCTAAATTTTTGGTTCCATTACTTTCTGTTTCCATCCAAACCACGTAAGTTGACCGGGCAGGTGTAAGTTTATTTGAATTAGCAAGATGCACAACCTTTAGGTCAATGTGGTAGTTGTTATTGTTGTCTTTTTTATATTTTACCGAACCTTCAGCCGCAGGCACAACACTTGAACTTGCAAACATCATTTTCTCTGAGCAGGATAGCAATAAAAACGAACAGATGCTTAGAACGAAAAGCTTTTTAACAACAGTTGGTAAATAAGTTTTCATGAATAAATTTTGATTAATCTTTAAAGGTAGCGCTTCTATAGCTGATTTACGTATTAATATGAGGCGTGGTTTTTGCTTACCTATATATTCAAACCAACATTTATTTTATGACTGGATACCATACTTACAAAACCTGTATTGATGCCTGTCTTAACTGTGCAGCAATTTGTAACCATTGTGCAAGTTCTTGCACACAAGAGGAAAATATAAAAATGATGTCAAAGTGCATCCAATTAGATATGGAGTGTGCAGCTATCTGTTATGCAGCAGCACAGCTAATGAGTATGGGTAGCGAAAAAGCAAAAGATATTTGCAGGATGTGTGCAGACATTTGTGAAGCTTGTGGGAATGAATGTGGCAAGCACCAAACCGAGCATTGCCAGGAATGCGCAAAGGCATGTAAGCAGTGTGCGGAAGAATGCCGTAAGATTGCCGCTTAAAATTATTCAGGCAGGTTTACCTGCATTTTAATATTCCGCTGTAGAAGTTGGGTGCATTCAAATATTGTCGCGCCAATAGCTCATGTTTTACATTGTGTGAAAGGATGCCATGAAAATACATCAGCACAAGGGAGCCCCGCCGAGGCGGGGAAGATGATTTCATGTAAATCTACGGCGGGTTCCCCAAAAAGAAACAACCACAATTTTGAAACCCACACTACAGAAGTTTGCTGATTTTTCAAGAAACTTTTTATTGTCTTCAATGGTATGTTAGTTGTTTAACTACCCGTATATGTTTCATCGTTTCATTTTTGCAACAAGCATTGAAAACAGTACGCCGACAATTGATAACGGCAAAACGAGAGTGGACGAACTTTATAAGTGCGGGCACTACACTTACTGGAAAAAGGATTTTGACCTTGTTAGGTGGGCATAGGCTTTTATAGAAGCAGAGATAAGAAAAGAAAACAATACAGACAAGTTTAGCGCAGATTTTTAATGAAAACGGGAAAGGCGTAATTCTTAGGGGGAACTCCGGTAATGGAAGACAAACAAGACAGAAAACCTCATCTTACCTACGTTCAATCAAATGCTCTATTAAAAGATGCTTTGACCAAATACAAATTCGCCACCGGCGCAATGCCGGGCAGACTTGTGCTTCATAAAACGTCAAAATATTATGACGATGAATTAGATGGGTTTGGACAGGCAATGTCTGCATTAGGAATTACAGAATACGATATAGTAACCGTAATGGAAACAGACCTGCGATTTTTTAGAAATAATAGGGAGATGTTACGGAGTAGAAGATTAAAGTAAGTTAATGGATGATATTCCCAACAAAGTAGTCAATCATTTAGATTTAGTTGTTGATGTAAATTTGCATCAGAAATCGGGTAAGCATTACATTGAAATTAATGTGCCGGTTAGTAGTGTGCCGGTTTTCTATCATGGTGCCTGCTATTATCGAAGCGGTAGTACCAACCAGGAATTAAAGGAGGCACCTTTGCATAATTTTTTACTTAGCAAAGTTGGATTGTCATGGGAGCGGCAACCAGTAGCCGGAACAACTTTAGATGATATTGATGAAACAATAATAAAGTCCTTTGTGCAAAAGGCATCGGCAAAACAACGTATCTCCACTAATGCAGGAAAGTGGCAATAAGACAGAAGTGAGATGGGTAAACTTTTCAAATGGGAAAGGCAAGGAAATAATATTCGAATATGCTGATAGTTTGTTAAGTTTTTCCGCCTTGCCCTATAGTCTTGATGACCTGGACCCCGAAGCAGAAAAAAAACAATACCATAGCGGGGAGCTAAACAAACGGAATGAAATATACCTGCACATGGACCTGATACAAAGTGGCTTGCAAGGCATAGACTCCTGGGGTTCCATGCCCATGGAGAAGTACCGGGTACTTTTTAAAAATTATGAATACAGTTACTGGATAAGATTTGAATAACTGACCATTAACTTCTATTTAAGTCTGGTCTCTAAAACTTATTTAGTTCAAGTAAGGTGAGGCGATTTCGATGAATTTTTTTATATTTCTTCTTGTAACCCAAAATTTAAGGAGATATTGATACAGTTTGTAGTTGCTTTTTTATTCTTCTAATCAAGGACTGCCCTCTTTTACCTTTTGCTGGAGGATTATTTCTCCACTTTTTCAAAAGATGAGCAGGATAAATTTTTTGAAATAAATGCAACTCATTTTTATAAATTATAAATGAAAAGGTTATTGTTGATTAAGCTACAATCTTTTGTTTAGTCGACGGCTGAAAAGCCGAATTTGATAACAGCAGGTATTATAAAAATTAAACAGATTAGATGTTGAATTACCGGTTTTTATGTATTTTATGCTATAAAGTGTTTTGAATATTCCAGATTGTGAGATTTAAATTATCAGGTAAATTACCCTTACTGTTTTTCGAAAAACAACCTCGGAGGCATTCCGTTAATTTTTTTAAATACCCTGTTAAAAGTTGTTACATTTTTAAACCCTGTTTCGTAAGATACAGATGACATACTTTTTAATTTTCCTTCCGATATTTTGTTACAAGCTTCACTTATTCTTATTTCATTAAGAAAACTGATGTACGTTTTGCTTGTTTGTTTTTTAAAATACCTGCAAAATGCCGGAACGGTTAAATGAGCCACAGCAGCAATTTGCCGAAGGCTGATGTTTTCTGAATAATTTGCAATGCTGTATTGGTATATATCATTCATCCTTAGTCCTTCAAAATCCGAGATTAAAAAGCCGGGCGTTGTGGTTGAAAGCATTTTCCATTTTCTGATACGAGCCATATTGTGCAACAGCTTTATAAAATCTGACATCAACAATCCTTTCCTGCTTTGCATTAAATGCAATATTTCTTTTGCAAGGTTATTTGATTCTCGTTGAGGAACCTTTAAGCCCCAAGCCGTTTTATCCAAAAAATATTTTATTTCTTTCATCTCCGGCAGACAAAGGATATTTCCAAAAGATTCTTTCGGGTCGAAAAACAGACTTATAGAATGTATACTATTTTTATTTTTTTTAATAAAATACGCTGCATCACTTTTAAAAATATGCGGTTGCTCTGAACCAATAATATAAATGTCACCTGACTTGAATCTTTGCATATAATTACCAACAACCAGCGTGCCTTCACCTTTAAGAATCAATGCTATCTGTATCTCCTTATGCCGGTGAAGATAATTGTAGAAAAAGGGCAGCCTGTCTTCCTGCACTATTACAGAATGATCCGAAGTTTTAGGGATAGTAAATTGAATCACTTTCATTATGCAAATATTACCAATATATTTAAATTAATTACTATTTTAGGGTAATATAGGTAAATATTCGATTAATAATTTGTATCGCTCTTAGTAGATGTCGGTTTAAATTTGAAAAAAAAAGTTATGAAAATCTCCTGGACTGGAATTTATCCTGCACTTACTACAAAATTTACTTCGGATGATAAACTCGATTTACCATTATTCGAAAAAAACCTGAACGTGCATATTGCAGCTGGAATAGATGGTGTCATACTTGGTGGAACGCTGGGAGAGTCAAGTGTTCTTTCTACAGATGAAAAAGAGGCCTTAGTAAAGTTTGCACTTAAAAAAGTTGACGGCAAATTACCTGTTATTTTAAATATTGCGGAAGGCAGTACCCGGGAAGCACTTCAGCAAGTTGAATATGCACAAAAATGGGGTGCACAGGGTTTAATGGTTCTGCCACCAATGCGATACAAAAGCGATCACCGGGAAACAGTTCAATGGTTTAAGACAATTGCAAATGCAACAGATTTGTCGGTAATAGTTTACAATAATCCTGTAGATTATAAAACGCTCATCACTTTAGACATGTTTGATGAATTACAAGTGTGTAAAAATATTGAAGCAGTAAAAGAATCTACAAGAGATGTTACAAATGTAACCCGGATGCGTAATCGTTTTGGTGATAGATATAAAATATTATGTGGAGTAGACACCTTGGCAATGGAAGAGCTGTGTCTCGGGGCTGATGGTTGGGTTGCTGGCCTGGTTTGCGCATTTCCCGCAGAAACGGTGGCTATATATCGTTTGGTAAAAGCTGGAAGAATAGAGGAAGCTGTAAAAATATATCGTTGGTTTATGCCATTGCTTGAATTGGATATTCATCCAAAATTAGTTCAATACATTAAACTGGCTGAAGAGCAGGCAGGTATTGGAAGTGAGGCGGTAAGGGCACCGAGACTGATTCTGGAAGGAGATGAAAGAGAAGAAACTTTAAAAACAATCAATGATGGAATTGCTTCAAGGCCTGAGCTTCCTGATTATTTGTCTATAAAATTATAGTAAAGCCGGGAGGGATTTTTTAAAATTATCTCTTTTATACTTATCTGCGTGTAAGAACACTATAAGAAATATTTTGTTTTATTGGAGTTCGCCGATAGCAATTGTCAATGACCTTAAAAAATTAATGAAATGTTTAAAGATGCTACTTCAGAAGAAATAAATAATGCATTGACAAATGCCTGGCAGGCGTTTCATCAATATAGAAAAATGCCTTTGAAAAAGCGGGCAGAATTTATGCGAGCCGTGGGGGAAGAATTGAAAGGCATGGAAGATGAGTTGGTTGAGACAGCAATGATGGAAACGAATTTGCCTGAAGCAAGGTTAAGAGGAGAATTGGGCAGAACTATTTTTCAATTGAATCAATATGGGGCAGCAACAGAAAACGGTGAATGGTTAGAGGCAAGTATTGATACAACTGTTCCGGGCAAACAACCAGCTAATCCCGACATTCGAAAAATGATGATTCCTCTTGGGCCTGTGGTTGTATTTGGTGCAAGTAATTTTCCCTTCGCCTTTTCAACAGCGGGTGGGGATACAGCCTGTGCATTGGCTGCCGGTTGTCCGGTAATTGTAAAAGCGCATCCTGCACATGCTCAAACTTCTGAAAGCGTTGCCATGGCTATTTTAAAAGTAGCAAGAAAGCAAAACATGCCTGAAGGTATTTTTGCTCATATTCATGGAGCAGGTATACAAGTAGGTAAAGCTTAAGGGTGGAAAGCAATTGTTCGATTGGGGCAATCAGCGGGAAGTTCCAATCCCTGTTTTTGCTGAAATGGGAAGCATCAATCCGGTATTTTTATTACCCGAAAAGTTGAAAGCTTCTCATGACGAAATTGCCACAACTTATGCTGGTTCTATCACCCAGGGAGTTGGACAATTTTGCACCAATCCCGGATTGCTAATAGGCATGGAAGGTGATGATCTGCAAAAATTTATTAATATACTTGGTAGGGAAATTGATAAAATTGCTCCCGCCAAAATGTTACACCAGGGCATAGCTAAGTCTTTTAATGAAAACAGGAATATAGCGTTACAGCAAAATAATGTAACAACAATAAATTTTTTGGCTGTTTCTAAAAATGAATGTGAAGGAACCCCCACCATTGCAAGCGCAAGCGGAAAGGATTTTCTGAGTAATCCGGTCTTGCACCAGGAAGTTTTTGGCCCCTATTCTTTAGTGGTTCGTTGCAAAGACATGGAGGAAATGAATGAAGTGGCTCAACACCTGGAAGGGCAATTGACTTGTACTTTGATGGCTACAGAAAACGATATTATTTCCAATGAGGAACTGATAGAATCTATAAAAAATATTTGCGGAAGATTTATTTTAAATGGAGTGCCAACAGGTGTAGAAGTTTGCCTCAGCATGCATCATGGTGGACCATTTCCGGCAACAACCGATTCAAGATTCACTTCTGTTGGCGCTGATGGAATTAAACGTTTTGCAAGACCGATTGCTTTTCAAAACTGTCAGAATAAATTGTTGCCGGATGAATTAAAAAACGAAAACCCATTGCATATTTGGAGGAGAGTAAATAACGAGTTGACAAAGGATGTAATTCAATAATAGTTGTTTAAAATAATCTTTAACCAGGATTTATTATAATACGGATCGATAAAGGCAGATAAAATTACAATCTTGTGCTTAATTTGTTTATAGACAACAGCTTCTTTTTAGTATATTTATTACAGATAGCATTGATACCAAAACTTAACTAACATATCATTTTTAACTTAAATTCTTATAAAATGAAACCCACACTAAGAAAGGCAATTCCTGAAGTTGAAAGTTCGTTTGTAGTAAGAAGAGATATAGGGCCAAACATGAAAAATAATTGGCATTACCATGCCGAATGTGAATTGCTATGTATTAAAAAAAGCTTTGGCACGTGGTTAATAGGTGATTATAAAGGAAGTTTCGAAAGCGGCGACATTATTCTTTTAGGTTCGGGAACACCGCATTCGTACAGGCATGAAGAGAAATATATCAAGGGAGAAGTATGTCAACAGGGTGAGGCACTCGTGACCTTATTTTCGCCTGAGATATTTGGGGATGCATTTATAAATCTGCCTGAATCAAAGGAAATAAAAAGCCTTCTTGAATTAAGTAAAAGAGGCCTTAAGATGACGGGCAATACCAAAAAGAATGTTGGTGTACTTATGGAAGAAATACAGCAGGCCGAAAAAGGCAGAAAACTGATTAATCTTCTTACCATACTTCAATTGATTACAGAACAAAATGAGTACGAAATATTAGCAACTGAAGGATATGCCTGCCCCATGGAGAAAATCAATAATGACAGGATTAGTTTGATCATTCAATACACATATTACAATTATCATAAACAAATTACTATAGAAAAAATTGCTTCTATGGTAAATATGAGCACACATTCTTTTTGCCGGTTTTTTAAAGAAAAAACAAAAAAGACTTATATGCAGTTTTTGATGGAAGTAAGAATTGGACAGGCCTGCAAGTTATTAATTGACGATGATATGCATTCAGCAGAAGTTGGATATACTTGTGGATATAACAGTATTTCTCACTTTAATCACCAATTTAAGACTATAAAAAATAAATCCCCTCTTGAGTATAAGAAAAGCTACATGAATTTGTTAAATGACTGATGCAGTATAAATTTTGTACAAATTCTTCTTCGTTTTATTTACGGAAATATTATATCTGCTATTTTTAAAATCCATTCTTCATACTTCAATTTGATCAACTTACAAATTCAATTATAAAATGATTTTGTGAGGCTGTTTGGTGTTTGTTATTAAATGGTAAAATACTACAAGCTTTTGGACGAATCAATGAATCATTTAGTCGTATGTTAAAAGACATTTGTTTAAATAAAAGAAAATAAGTTGAAGACAGTCAGGGGTATCGTATTATTTGCATTAATGGCATTGTGTTGGATTCCTGCAACGGCACAGGAGGCCTGTCAGGCCAATTGGGAATCCCTAAAAAAATATGAAATTCCTGAATGGTTTCGGGATGCCAAATTCGGCATCTTCATTCATTGGGGAGTATATGCAGTGCCGGCTTACGGTGGTGGCGGAATTTTTGGAGAATGGTATGGTAATGATATGTACCAGATTGGCTCGGCAGCCTATAAACATCATCTTGCCACTTATGGCCCAAAAAATAAATTCGGGTACAAAGATTTTATTCCAATGTTTAAAGCAGAAAAATTTGATCCGGATGCCTGGGCAAAACTTTTTAAGGATGCCGGAGCAAAATATGTAGTGCCAGTTGCAGAGCATCACGATGGTTTTGCGATGTACAACACAAGTATGTCAAAATGGAATTCAGTTGAAATGGGTCCCCATCGTGATATCATTGAAGAACTCTCAAAATCAATTCGCAAGGAAGGGATGATCTTCGGCCTATCATCTCACCGGGCAGAGCATTGGTACTTTTTTCACAACGGGCGCTTAATTAAATCTGATGTGAATAATCCGGAATATGAAGATTATTATGGCCCTGCAGCCGGGGGAGAAGATTCCCTGGAAACCACAAAAATAGGTACAGAGTTTTTGAATGACTGGCTGCTTCGGAATGTTGAGTTGGTTAACAAATATCATCCGCAAGTATTTTGGTTCGACTGGTGGTTGGATAATCCAAGTTTTAAACCATATCTAAAATCGTTTGCTTCCCACTATTACAACACCGCAAAAACATGGGATAAAGAGGTAGTACTGAATTATAAAAATAATGCCTTTCCTGACAGTGCTGCTGTGTTGGATATGGAAAGGGAAGGTCAGCCGGGAATTAGGGCATTGGCCTGGCAATCCGACGATGCGTTGGGAAACAGGTCCTGGGGATATATCGAAGGCGATCATTATAAAACGCCACAATTTCTGGTAACTGAATTAATAGATATCGTAAGTAAAAATGGCAATCTCTTGCTCAATGTAGGGCCAAAGGCAGATGGTACCATTCCGCCGGAACAGGCAGATTTATTGTTAGCGATGGGAAAATGGTTAGGTGTAAATGGAGAAGCAATTTATGGTACCCGGCCGTGGAAAGTATTTGGAGAAGGCCCTGTAGTAACTGAAATTGTAGACCAGGCAAACAAAAGGCCAGATCAGGCACTTACGAAAACTGTCTCTTTTACTTCAGCGGATATCCGCTTCACTATGAAAGGAAATATCGTTTATGCCATGCCATTAGCGATACCATCGGGCAAAATTTCCATCAGCTCATTGTCGTCAAAAAATCAAGATCTCAAAATTGCATCGGTTGAATTGGTAGGCAGTATAGAAAAAATAAACTGGTCGCAACAACCTGACGGATTGATCATTCAGGCTCCAAAACAATATCCCTCAGCGTATGCGCCTGCTTTTAAAATAAGGTTTAAGACTGAATGAATTGGTTAAACAAATGTCTTCGAAAACCCATCATTTAAAAGAAGAAAGGAGTTGTTGTCAGGAAATTTCATAATTGAAATTTCATTAAAAATGTATTTGAGTCATCACTTATTAGTGCTAATAAAATGAAAAGAGTAACCTGTTTTAAAATTTTGTTCCTGTTCTTTTTTTTAAGTGTGCGCCTCGAAGGAACGGCTCAAAAATTAAAGTCTCCGGAGAGAGGATTTGTCAGTTCTAAACCAGCCACTAATTGGGAAGAAGGACTTATCAGCGGAAATGGAACTATCGGCGTAAATGTGCTAAGCCGACCGTTGGATGAAACCATCATTTTCAGTCATGCGAAATTATTTCTTCCTATAAGAAACCCTGTCATGCCACCTGATAACGGTGACCGTATCTGGGAGATCAGGAATCTTATTGACAGGGGATTGTACAAACAGGCTACTGAATTGGCGGCTCAGTTTTCCGGCCAGACTGATTTCTACGGACCTGACCCATTTGTACCTGCTTTTGATATGAATATCCACATGAGTTCCAAAGGGGATGTAAGGGATTATGTGCGCTCTGTGGATTTTAAAACCGGCGAGGCAAAAGTGCAATGGACAGATGACAGAGGCAGGTTTGAACGCAATATCTTTGTTTCCCGTGCCGATAGTCTTGTAGTATTAATGATTTCAGGACCGAAAGGATCGCTTGATTTTACATTTGATCTTGATTCAAGAAAGCCAGACAATTCGCTGGATATTGGAACACTTGTTTATTCGTACGACCGGTATAAAGAATGTATCAGCGATGTGAAACAGGACGTGAAGGATAAGGCTATTGTTTATCGTAATCGTTTTACTAAAGCGTATCCCGGAAGTGTTCATGCGCTGGAAGGAGTCGCAAAAGTTATTTATAATAATGGGACTCTGGTAGAGAATAAAAAGTCTATAGAAATTTCCGGCGCAGATAAAGTTTTGATCCTGATAAATATTGGAATGTTGTATAATCCTGTGGCATCCCAGGAACAAACCATAAAGAATCAAATGGCCAACCTGCCTGCGGATTATGATGCCCTGGTTAAAAGACATGCTGCTATTCACGGAGAAATATTTAGCCGGATGAAGCTCGATCTTGGAGGTGAAAAAGAAAGAAATCTTACCACAGAAGAACTCATCAGCAAATCGTCGATGGATAATATGAACATGGCATTGATAGAAAAAGAATTTGATGCCGGCAGATACAATATTCTTAGCTGCATGGGCGAGCGGCCGCCAGCCCTGGCCGGTATTTGGGGAGGCACTTATACTCCACCATGGTCAGGGGACTATACTCATAATGGCAACGTGCAGTCAGCAATATCAAGTGTGTTAATGGGCAATATGCCCGAATTAATGATGGCATATACCAACTATATGGAATCTATTGTGCACTATTTAGAAATTAATGCGAAAAATATGTTTGGAGCAAGAGGAATTGTTCTTCCTTCAAGGTCATCAACAACAGCTTTTAATAATGCCCTGAATCCTTCTTTTGCCGGCGGTTTCTGGGTGGCAGGTGCAGCATGGGCTTCACACTATTTTTATGATTACTATTTGTACACAGGCGATAAGCAGTTTCTTGCTGAACATGCTCTTCCTTTCATGGAAAAATCTGTTTTATTTTTCGAGGATTATTTGTACATCGGGCCTGATGGAAAATATATTTTCTCCCCAACACAGTCTCCTGAGAACACACCAAAAAATTCAAACTCCCAAGGGTCATTCAATGCAACAATGGATATGGCCGCAGCCAAAGAACTCATTGAAAATACAATCACAGCCTCACAAACTCTAGGAATTAATTCGGATAAAATTGAGTTGTGGAAATCAATGCTTAAAAAAATGCCCGGTTACATGATCAATGAAGAAGGCATGGTAAAAGAATGGCTAACACCGAAACTTGAAAATAACGATGACCACAGGCATTCATCCCAACTGTATGCTTTGTACGATGGTATATCTCCTGAAATTGCCAATAGTCCTGAATTAATAAAAGCGTTCAAGAAAAGTATTGAGCATAAATTAAACAATCATTGGAGGAATAATAAGTTGGGCTACATGTCATTTGGTATTGTGCAATTGGGGCAGGCCTCTGCGAGTTTAGGTGAAGGTGAACTCGCTTACGAATGCCTCAAATATTTGGTGAATCGTTTTTGGCTAAGCAACCTTGCTTCCATGCATAACCATCGTACGCTTTTTAATATGGATGTGAGCGGAGGCATGCCTTCAGTGATTATTAAAATGTTGGTTTATTCTGATGATGGCCTTATTAAACTTTTACCGGCTTTACCCAAAGAATTATCCAAAGGATCAATTGAAGGGGTTCTTTGCAGAGGCCAGGTTGAAATTGAAAAGCTGAGTTGGAACAATAAATCGCTTACAGTAAGAATGAAATCTCTAAAAGATCAAAATGTTACGCTGGTATTGCCATCCGCAATAAAAAACATCGATACTAAAAATAATAGTATCGAAATAAAAAAATCTGGCGAAGACGATAGAAGATTGATTCATCTTCCTGCGATGAAGACAGTGGAATTGACCATTCATTTAAAATAAGACAAACAAAGTGGTGATTTTTGGTTAACGCTTTTCAGAAAAACAAATGAACTGGACTTTCTAAATGAAACAGAGAAAATTAAAAAGGGTTAAGTATATTTTTCATTTTAAAAGATTGGAAGAAAAAAATATAAACAATTGAAATGAATAACAGGCTCACGAATTTCATGTGGATGATAATGCCCTTCCTGGTTGCAGGAAATTTATTTCCCATGATTACGTTTTCCCAGTCACAAAAGATAGCCCAAAGCAATAACAAGAGCATTGTTCCACAAAAAAATTTGGAAACATTACGTGCCATTTATGAAGGAAATGAACTTAATGCTAAATCATTTAACGCAAATTGGCTCCCGGATGGTTCTGGTTTTACTGTGCTGGAAAATGAACCCGGGCTAAGTCAGCGTGTGCTTGCGTCTTATGATGCAGCCAGTGGAAAACGAACGGTCTTGTTCAATCCGAATGATTTGATTCTTTCCGGTCTTGGTAAAGAAATATTTTCCATTCAGAATTATCAATTTTCAAACGGAGGAAAATGTATTTTAATTCAGTTAAATGGTCAAAATGAAAAAAGCAAGAATTCCGGTTATTGGATGTTGGATTTAAAAACCGGAAAAATTCAAAAAGTGATAGCAGGAAGAAACAACATTATTTCTCCTGATGGTCAAAAAGTTCTTTTTACAAAAGACGGGAACCTGCAAGTGTATAATTTAAAAAGTGATTCGACAGTTGCACTCACAAATGATGCGGTTAACGGTTCTGTTTCAAACGGGCAATCAGTTTGGAGTCCTGATGGAAAAAAAATTGCTTTTGTACAAACGGATGAATCCGGGGTGAAACTCAGGTCCGCACTTATTCCTGGTGATCCGTCATATCCCGGTGTCAGTGAAACAAGGTTTGCCAGAGTCGGCGGCAACATAGCTAAGTTGCGGGTGGGTGTTATCGATGCATCAGGAAAAAAGACACGTTGGGTAGCATTACCCATGCCATCGGATGGTTTTTATCTTGGCGAGCTTTCATGGGCAGGCAATTCGGAAACGCTGTTGGTAGAACAATTCAACAGGTTTCGAACTGAGCGAAATTTTTTTTTGGCTGATGTAAACAAAGGTACTGTCAGGTCAATTTATAAAGAAAATGATCCGGATTGGGTAGTTGCCAGCTATAATAAAAATGGTGGCCTTGAATGGTTGCGGGATCATAAAGCCTTTCTTGTATTAAGTGAAAAGGATGGATGGCGTCATGCATTTATAAGCTCAATAGAAAAGAAAGATCAAAAGCTACTAACTCCAGGTGATTTCGATGTTATTGATCGTGTAAAGGTGGATGAAGCTGGTGGATGGTTTTATTATAATGCCTCTCCTAAAAACGGAACTCAGAAATATTTGTACAGGGTAAGACTTGATGGCAAGGGCAAGTCTGAACGGGTTACTCCAATAAGTCAACCGGGTACGCATGATTATAAATTTTCCCAAAACGGACAATGGGCATTTCATACTTATTCAAATGGGAACACACCACCAGTAACTGAACTGGTAAGTTTTCCTGAACATCGTGTTGTACGGGTGCTTGAAGACAATAGCACGCTTAGGGAAAAAATGGAGAAGGCAGCAGTGCAACCCAAAGAGTTTTTTAAGGTTGATATCGGCAATGCTGTGGTCATGGATGGATGGATTATCAAACCAAAAGATTTTGATTCTTCCCTAAAATATCCCGTGTTCATTTATGTCTATGGGGAACCGCATGGACAAACAGTTATAGACGCCTGGAATCATTCTTATACAGACTTTCATCGGGCGATTGCCGACCTCGGTTACATCGTAATTTCTATGGATAATCGTGGCACTCCTTGCCCCAAAGGAGCTGCATGGCGGCGGGCGGTATCGGGTAGCCTGGGCCCACTTTCAACTGAAGAACAAGCGGCAGGAATTTCAGAACTGGGCCGCAAACATTCTTACGTTGACCTCTCCCGTGTTGGTATCTGGGGTTGGAGCGGCGGCGGATCAAATACCCTCAACGCAATGTTCCGGAAACCTGAAATTTATAAAGTAGGAATTGCAGTGGCTCCCAAACCGCAACCATGGCTCTACAACGCATGGTTTCAGGAAATTTACATGAAAACACGGGAGGTAAATCCTGAGGGTTATCGCCTGTCTGCGCCTATCAATTTTGCAGAAGGGCTGGAAGGCGATCTTCTCATTCTTCATGGCACCGGCGAAACGAATACCCATTTACAAATTACCGAAGGATTGGTGGATAGGCTGATAGAACTGGGCAAACCATTCGACTATATGGCATACCCCAACCGTGATCATAGTTTACGGGAAGGGAAAGGCACTGTACTGCATGTACGCACACTTATAGTGCGATACCTGCTGCAGCATTTGCCGGCGGGGCCAGGATAGTTATGGGTTATAGAGATTATTAGAATGCTACAAAAATATGCTGCTGTGTTTAAAATAATTGATTTGAATACATTGTTTGAAAATTTTGCTATGAAGAAAACTTTTTTTGCTTTTTTATTTTTGTTGTTCTGCATTCAGTTTAGCTATGCACAAACAACGCTGACAATTGATCAGGGAAAAAACTATTCGCCTGTATTCTCCTGCAAGAACGAAACACTTCTTCAATCTCCAAAAGAAGGCTTGTGGGCAATTGCAACGGATTGGCACAATAACTGGAGTGATGACTGGCATTACGCTTCTGCCGACAGTATGGTAAAGGAAGGCGATTGGACAATACTCTATGGAGAAATAAAATTACCAACCGGAACCTGGAAACTTCGTGATGCCTATCTCCAGGAAGGAGATAAAATAAAATGTATCCGCCGCTACGAATGGCATGGAAAAGAAACACTGTCAAAGGTTACACTGGCTATTCGCTGGGACTTACCTGATTATACCAAAAAGATTTTTATGCCGGGAATTCTCTATTATGGAAACCCTTCCGGTTACCGAAATTGTAGTACCTGCGTTGCAACGTTTGACAAAGACTATGCTCCGGAAGCCATGTTTGAAGAGCATCGGTTTTCCATGCCGTTTGTATGCGCAGAAATTCCGTTAGGTAACCAGATTTTTGGCGTCTCCTTACATACCAAGCCATCGCTTGCACCTTATGCAAACATTGCCGATCAGTGGTGGTCTCTCGGCGTTAGCGCAAAAAACAATACAACAGAACTAGAGCTACTCTCTGGCCCTATTGCTATGAACGGGCAGCGAAGTGTTGCAAAAGCCTTTCAGGATAAACCGCTGCCTTATGGAGACACCTGGCTGAATGTGAAACCCAACGCCGTGATCGAAAAAACTTTTTACATTGAAGCGCATGCTGTAAAACAAGAGGGCTTTGCATTTAAAGAAGCTATGCAAACCAGCTTAGATATTTTTAAACCTTTCTATTCGGAGGATATGCCAACATTTAAGGAGATCATTAAATCGAAATATAATTTTGCAAATACCCGTTGGTTCCAGGATAAAAATACGGCAGGTTTTGGTATGTACCCATTTAAAAAGAACCCGGCGTATGTAATGGGCTGGTGTGGCCAGGCAGAATCTCTTGGCTTTGCTTTACAACAATTAAAACCAATTTTAAAAGATGAGCGGATTGATAACCAGGTGCAAAGTTCGATGGATTTCTTATCAGGTTCTCCATTCAATGACGAAGGTTTCTTTCTAAATTATGTAGTTGAAAAAAATAAATGGGAAGCCCAGGATAATGTTTCGCAGGGCCAGGCAATGTACAGTTTTGCGAAAGCAATAGAATCTGCAAAGAAGAATGGAGAATATAATTATTCCAAATGGCAAACCTTTTTAAAAAAGGCTTGCGATGTTCAATCTTTGCGAATTTTAAAAGATGATTGGAACCCCGGCTCAACCAATGAAGCCTTCTACATTTCGCCACTATGCCTGGCTGCAAAAATGTTTAATAATAAGCAATATGCGTCGGCTGCCCGTAAAGCTACAGATGTATATGCAAAGCGGCATCTCTCCATGAAGGAGCCGTATTGGGGCGGCACACTTGATGCTAGTTGTGAAGATAAAGAAGGTGCCTGGGCAGCATTCCAGGGGTTTCTGGCCATGTATGAGTTTTCTAACGAACAAAAGTATTTAGACTATGCTACACATGCCGGTTATGTTACGCTCAGCTACATGGCAGATTGGGATATCCCGATGCCGCCATCCCGGTTAGAAAACCATGGATTTAAGTCACGGGGCTGGACCGTAGTGTCGGCGCAAAACCAACACCTGGATGCTTTTGGCGTATTTTTTACCCCGGAATTTTATAAGCTTGGCATATACCTGCATGACGAAAATCTTAAACGCATAGCCATTTTAATGTTCCGTTCCTGCGGGCAAATGATTGATCCGTTTGGCTCACATGGTGAGCAAATACAACATACAAATTTTGCGCAGGCGGGCGATTTGTCCAACATCTATACTTTTCGTGGCGGCTATGTTGAGCACTGGACTGTGTTTTGGCTGACAGCACATTTTTTAAATGCAGCTGCAAGATTTTATGAGATTGATAAAAATATTTTGAATTGATTGGGCGCATTTCAAATTGTCGCACCTGATTTCGGCCGGTGGGGACACCGGCCGAGGCTGAGCCGTGGTTGGTGTCCTCACCAACCACTTCATGCAGCGACAATTTGAAATGCACCCAATTGATTTCATCAACATTAATATTTTAAACTCTTAATACAATGATAAAAAATATTTTAAAATGTGGTAACTATCGGATTATTTTTCGCCTTTCCCTGTTTGGTATATTCTTCCTGAGTGCTTTCAATTTGTCGGCTCAGACTAAAGGCAACGCTTCAAACAATAAAAAAAATATTGATACCACCAAGTTGAAACAATTATCGGAAGGGCTACATGGATATATTTCAATGAATTTACCAAAGCAAAAAGATGGTTTTGGTTATGGTGTAAGTTTTTATGTAAGCGCATGGCCTTTATTAGAGAAGCCCCTTTCGGATTTTCAGATAGGTCTGCCAGGAACATGGATTTCCCCGGATAACAGAGGCTTCGAAGAACCTCTTTGCCCGGTTGGAACCTATGCAAGAGATAATTGGCCTCAAAGAGGGCCTTCCTATCGGGATGTTTTTCAAACGATAGAAGGTAGTCTTGGCTTCTGGGGAAGTACCCAATTTGGTTCTACTACTGCAAAATTCCGGATGAATGGAACTGCAAATTGTTACAACGGTGAAATATCTTCACCCGGCTGGGGTTTTGGAAGAACCAGACCACTTGAAGGTGACCAGATGGGGATAGCTCAATTAAGCAATCATATACTGGTACCTCCTGATGGACTTACCTTTAAAAAAGGCACTTCCGGCGAATTGATGGGATATGCATGGATGGCTTTACCAATTGTGTCGGCACAAGCGAAACAAAATGGCAACGCTCCTTCGGGAAACCAAAGCTGGACTTGCTTTTTAAATGCTGAAAATTTTAAGGGCCCTGTGGCATTTTATATTCCCCGTGTGTGGAGCAGGATAGCAGATAAATATCCTACAGCAGAAGGTCGTACCCTTGATACCAGGGAAGGAAATGTTGGTTCGGGCGCTATTGAAATAAATACTGTTCCCCGTTTTGAAGCCAAAGATGCAAAAGGAATTGTTTACACAAAAATTCCACGATTACAGTTTCCCGTAAATGAAAATGGCGTTACTGTGCTGATGCAGGATGCTACTATATATTCCAAAGATGCCATTTTTCAGCCATCGGAAAAATGGTTTGATGGCGGAAACAATACATCGGGAAAATTTGATGCGGATGCTTCTTTTATTCCTGAATGTACTACCCGGCCTACATCTTATGACCAAGGTCCAAACGCCACAAAAATTTCAGGTGTTGATGCTTATTTCCAGGAAACCATGATTGGTAAATCATCTTATGGATTAAAATGGAAGAAAGAATCTACAAAAGGAATGCAATATTTCCCCGAATATTTTAGGAAGGAAGGCGATCATATGGTTGCCATCAGTGCAACAGAAGTTCCTGACGAAACTAATTTAAAAGGGCAAAAATTTGCTTCGGCTAAAAGAGGCAAGCCATATACTTCCCCAACCGAAAAAGGTACGGTGTGGAATTCACCCGGCCCAAAGGCAGGACCATTTAAAGCAACCTTGAGTGATGGCTCTGTAGTTACTTATTATTGGTACAAATTTATTGACCAACCTTCTTTACAATCTTTAAAATTGAGTGATGCAGAAAAAAACGCTATCCAGCAAAGAGTAGAATGGATTCATACAAACTGGACATCAGACAAAGAATATATAGCACCACCATCCCAGGGAAAATTGGCAACAATGGATAATGCAATTATTGTAAATCCACCAAAAGGTTTTGAGAAAGGCTATGTACCTGTTGTTACGAGGCAGGAAGCAGGTAAATAAATAAAAGTTGAAAAGACCCACTGCGGGATTATGCTCTCAGTTTTAAAGAAGAAGTCGTTTTTGGCTGAAGTTCTTCTTTTATTTAAAGTCAGGAATTAAATAATCAGTTAAATCAAACTATATGTTACTTCTCAATGCTGTTGTTGCGGCAAAAGTCCAATCCAAACCAAATATTTCTGTAAAGGGATATCCGTATCAAATTCGATTTTCCAATCTACTTATCCTGATAATCGCCACTTCTTTTTTTAGTTGTAACCAGGTGAAGCATTTGACAATTACTAACCCGATTGTTGAAGGTGATTATGCTGATCCTTCCATTATCAAGCAAGATGGAAAGTATTTTATTTATGCAACCATTGATCCCTGGGGGGCAGACAGCCTTGCTGTAATGTATTCCAGTGATTTTAAAAACTGGGAAACCGCTCGTCTAAACTGGCCTAACAAAACAGCATGCACAAGTCCAACATCCTCAGGGAATGCGGTATGGGCACCTTCGGTTATTAAAGCTGCTAATGGCAGGTTTTATATGTATGTATCAGTAGGTAGCGAAGTGTGGGTTGGCGTAAGTGAACATCCCCTGGGACCATGGAAAAATGCAAAAGAAGACAATTCCCCTCTTCTCGCTGCTACCCTTTTCCCAAAATTTAATATGATAGATGCTGAAGCATTTATTGATGATAACGGAGAAGTTTACCTGTACTGGGGATCTGGGTTTAATTGGACGAATGGACATTGCTTTGTTGTTAATTTATCCAAAGATATGGTGAGCTTTAAGAGTGATCCTGTTGATGTAACACCTCCTAATTTCTTTGAAGGAGCCTATATGATGAAAAATAAAAATAAATATTATTTGATGTATTCGGATGGACTATGTTATAATGAAACGTATAAAGTTCGGTATTCCATGGGGGACTCTCCTTTAGGGCCTTGGACAGAAGGGAAAAACAGTCCAATACTAACTACAAGTGCAGATAGTGTCACTGTTGGTCCGGGTCATCATACCGTTTACAAGGACAAAGGACAACCCTATATTCTTTATCATCGCATTCGGGAAAGTAATGATAAAGGTTTATTTAGACAACTTGCTATTGATAGTTTGAATTTTGATTCGCAAGGTTTTATTGAAAAAATTAAATACAAAGGAGTCAGTGGTTTGGGAAAATAAAAATATAGAAAAGTGAATAAATTAGTACTATCAATATTTCTTGGGACATTTTTTTCATCTGGACAAAACGCTGATGCACAGGTTTCGGAATACAAAATTAAGCATGTTATTACGGTCGAGAAACCTGTAAGCCCTTTATTGTACGGAAGTTTTATAGAGTTGGGCTTTGGCCGATACGATAACCTGTGGGCTGAAATGCTTTACAATCGCAGTTTTGAAGAAGACAGCGCATTTACGACCGACTGGGTACAATTTACTAAACCCCAAAAAGAGATGGAAGACTGGTGGCATTCGGGTTACGAACAACAACCCTGGTACTTGTCAAAATCAATGGACGATAGTCTTTCGAATTATGATAAAAATCGGAGCTATTGGCCGGCATGTCACTCAAAAACCAATATCAACATAATAAACAAATCCAAAACAGATCCTGTGTATTTTGCCCAGGACGGCATGGTTATCCGTAAAGGAATGAGCTATCACTTCTCAGGGTATTTTAACAATGGAAATGGTTTTGGCGCTGAAAAATACTCGAAGGATCAGGTAACGATAATCGTCGGCTTATATAAGGAAATGGATTTGTCTCAGCCAATTGTTGAAAAAACACTTCTAATCAATACATCCTCTTTTGATAAGTATGAACTGGAACTGCCCGCTTCTGATTATGAGGGCCGTGCTACTTTCGCAATAAAAATACCGGCAAATAAGCATATCGGTGTTGATTTGGTCTCGTTGATGCCTGCCGATAACATAAAGGGATGGCGAAAAGATGTGATTAACACGACAAAAACCAGCTTGGGTGTTTCCTACATGCGATTTCCCGGTGGTTGTTATGCATCTTTTTACGACTGGCGTGATGGCATCGGCGATCCCTTTTATCGTTCCGTGGATTTGGTGTCCTTCTGGGGAAGCCCTGTCATCAATGATATTGGCACCCTTGAATTTGTAGAATTCTGCCGTGAACTTAATGCAGAGCCCCAAATTTGTGTTCCACTCATGTTCAAATCCATTGAAAATACATTGGAATGGCTTTCTTTCTGCAATGAACCAAATAATAAATTAAGGGCAAAGTATGGTCATCCGGAGCCCTTAAATGTGAAATACTGGGAATTGGAAAATGAGATGTACCGGAAAATGGATGCGATAACTTATGCCGGGAAATGTGCCGAATTTTCAAAGGCGATGAAAGAAATCGATCCGACCATCAAAACAATCATGGGCGATTACTGGATTTACAATTCCAAACTTAAAGAAATGCTTGAAATTGCAGGCCCTTATATTGACATTGTAAATAACCGTGGAGGAGGCATTGCTGAACAAGCTGCAGACATCGCAATAATTAGGGAATACAATAAAAAAAACAACAGATCCATTCAGATATGCCACAGCGAATTCCGGGCACCTCTGGAGCGCTCTACCAAAGGAGTGGATGGATTAAACCGGGTTGAGAGTGTCAACAATGAGTCGCTTCAGAATATGTCGGTAAGGTGGGCTTTTGGCATGAGTGTGCTGGATCAGTTTATTCATTTTCAGAATTTTGGTGGAGACTACGCCTATCTTAATTTCACCAGCTTAAATGATACATGGGGTGAAAATCTCATCAACATCTCAAAAGAAGGTGTCTATCTTTCATCTTCCGGCAAAGCACTGGAATTGCTAAACAAACTTCAAATTGCCTATCCTGTAGAAATTAGCGACAAAGAAAAAGATCGGGATATTGTACTGCAGGCTGCCTGGAACAAGGAAAAAACCAGCTTCACGCTGATAGCCCTCAATTTTAGCGGGATCAATAAAGCATGTTCATTTAACCTGAGCGATCTCAACACGAAGTTTGATCCTATAAAAAACCATGCTGTGGTTTATGCCGATAATCTAAAAGATTTTAATTCGCCAAAAGAACACAATAAAATCAAAAGTATCGATGATAAAATAAAAATAGAGAAAAATACTTTCAGCACAAAACTTAAACCTTATTCTGCCAATGCCTGGGTGTTTTCTGTACGATAGTCAGCATATCAATTTAATGCTTTACCAAATAAAAAAGATGCCTCAATATTTGTGAATAATTAATTAAAATGAACCACTTAACATACAGGTGCCCATCACTCTTTTAATTTCCAAAAAAAAATACCAAAGGTATTATTGAGAAAAATTTAAATAAAAAATGGCCCCGGTTCGATCCTCCTAAAACCAATTATGATATGCGAAAGAAATTAATTGCTACTTGTGTTTTGTTGTTCATGATCTCATTTTCGTTTAATCTTTTCGGACAAAATGTAGTGGTTCAAAAGAATGATGAAACAGTCTCTATTTCAAATGCGCTGTGTAGGATAGATTTCAATTTGCAAACTGGATCATATAATGGATTAGATGTACAAGCAAATAAAACTGTTTTTGCCAATGCTCGCTTTGCTTTAGATGCGTCTACTGGCGATTGGAAAATGCCGAAATATAGCTACCAATGGTCTGAAATCTCTGTTTCAGATGCATTGGGAAAGGGAGTGAAGTTAATCATACAGCACCTGCCTCAGGAGGGATATCAGCTTCGTCGAAACCTGGAAATTAGTTTGTACGATAATTTACCTTATGCCGTACTGGGGTTCAGTGTTACAAATTCAAATAGCTATGCCGTGCGCATCCGGCAAGCAGTACTTATTAACAAGGCCCTCCTTTTTCCACAAGAGAGAATGCAAAAACCACAGACTCTTCGGGGTGGTGCCGGAGCGGAGCCAAATTTTGTGGAAGAAACGATGGATATGAAAGCCTACAACTCGGTGATGTTAACGGGAACTGTTGAAAATAAACGGCAGACTATCGTTGCCGGTGGATTAAAATATAAGGAGTTCCTAACGCAGGTCTCCCTTTCTTCAAAAGATCAAAGCCTTTCCTTATCATGTGAAGATCCTCAAGGAAAATTGATTCAACCTCAACAAACATATCATTCAGCCGACAATATATTTCTGGATTTTGTCAGCATTAATCCTTTTGCGTCTTTGGAGAATTACGGCTTAGCTATGCGGAAAGCAAATAATGCCAAACCCAATATTTACGACTTTCCAACTTTGTGTGGTTGGCTTGTTTCAAATGATTATTATGGAGAGGGAAAGCCACTGAACAATTCACCAGCATTGGTAGATCAGACAAGACTGGCTAAAGAGGCAGGCATTATGAAATATACGCCCATAGCTGTTCGTCTTGAACCGGATTATTATAGTTACGATAATTTTGGAAACACGCAACAAGGTTGGTGGGATAATGAACATTGGGCCAGTGATTCTCTCACGCATACACCGAATTATCCCTCCCTGATGAAACCCTATGAAACTTTCGGCAAGTTCTGTAGTGCGGTTAAAGCATTGGGCGGCATTCCCTTTACCTACTTTCAGAGTTCCATGCCCAGTAACGATTTCGCACTTAAACATCCTGACTGGATGCTGAACAACGACATTTCCTTGCTACATGCGGAACATTACCACCATATGCCTTTTGTAAAATACGACTATACTGATCCTGGTTTCAAGGACTACAGCTTGAATATGTGGAAGAGGCTTCGATCAGAGGGAATGGCTGGAATCAAATTTGATTATCCCGAATCGGCATGGGCCAAAGATGGCGGATTTGAGAATAAGACATATACCACCACATCTGCTTATCGTCAGTTTTTTCAATTATGCCGCGAAGGATTGGGTGCTGAAGCATTTATTCATGAGCGCAACCTTGGGGAATATGGTACGCCTCGTCTTGATGTTACTGCCGGTATAGTTGATTTGCAAAGGGTGTGGACGGATGCCAGTAATTTTGAGCCCGAAATGTCATCCCGGATGGGTTTAAGATGGTACAAGAACCGGGTTGTATTTAACTATTACCCCGATGGGAAAACACTTTATAATTCCAAAACAAAGCAACCTCTGGCAACCAATGTGCGGAGAACTATTTTGACCCAGATCGGCTTATTGTCGGGCCGTTTGGAATTGGCCACATCTTTTGAAAACATGACTGAAGAGATGAAGCATGAAATAACCCGGCTATATCCGGTATTGCAGGAGCCAAAATCTTTTCGTCCCGTGGATATGTTAATGGAGAAAAAACATCCTGAAGTTTACGTTTATTACATTAGCCCGGAATGGTCGCAGGTGATACTTTGCAATAATACAAAAGAAGAAAAATATGTTTCGGCTCCTCTGTCTGGCGTTCAATACGAAACAGGATCGCTGGGTTTAAACCCCGATAAAAAATATTACGTTTACGATTTCTGGAACAATCATTTGGTAGGTATCCTCAGTGGAAAAAATCAACTAAGCCAGCCACTGGAAGGAGAACAAGCACTGGGGTACTCAGTTCACGAAGTTGCAAATCATCCCCAGTTTATTTCCACCAACAGACACATTATGCAAGGGCTAATGGAACTTAGTAATGTGCAATGGAACAACGAGAGAAAAGAATATTCAGGCAAAGCAGAAATAGTAGGTGGTGAGACTATGGAGATTGTGATTGCTCCAAACGGAAATAAAGCTGTAAAAGTAAAAACTGATAACGGTAAGGCCAGTTTTAAAAAAACAAGTGATGGCCTCCTCGTTCTTAAAATAAGTAATAAAACAAATGCCGCAATCAATTGGAAGGTAATTTTTAAATAGGCGGAGTGGGGGCTTGAAAAAGTATTATTAATAATTGGTATTAGGTGATGTAAAAGTATCAAGCCGCAATACTTTATTTTATAAAAAGCAATCTTTAACAATACAAGATAAATCAGAAATCATTAATTTATTTTTATGAATTTAAAAAGAAAAGATTTTATAAAATTGGGTGCTTTGGCTGTTACAGTTGGTGCTATTCCCGGGTTCAGTTCCTGTTCTGCACCGAATGATTCAAAAGAATCTACAACTACACTTGCGTCGCTCACCGCCGATACAAAACCGATATCTAAGGCTGAAAGAGAATCACGAATTGAGAAGGCACAACAACTGCTTGCAAAAAATAACATGGCAGCATTAGTACTGGATTGCGGTACATCTTTAGAATACTTTACCGGTGTAAGTTGGTGGCCCAGCGAGCGGACAATGGTGGCTATTATTCCTGCAAAGGGAAGTGTAAAATATATTTGTCCTGCTTTTGAGGAAGACAGACTGAGAGAACAGATAACTAACGGCAACGATGTGTATGTGTGGCAGGAAGATGAGAGCCCTTACCGGCTAATAGTAAATGTATTAAAAGATGCAGGCATACAAACAGGCACCGTAGGAATGGATGAACGGCTTCGCTATTTTATCCTGGATGGCATTCAAAAAGAAGCGCCGCAATTAGTTTATGTAAGCGGAGATCCTATTTCGGTTGAGTGCCGTATCATTAAATCGGAAGCAGAGATTGCCCTGATGCAAAAAGCAAATAATATAACGCTTGCAGCAATCCAGCATGGCGTTGCACAGTTGAAAGAAGGCATGTCACAGGGTGAATTATCGTCTATCATCATGCGGGCGCAAAGGGACCTCGGTGGTGATCCTGATTTTGCATTGTGTCTTTTTGGAAAGGATGCCGCTTTTCCTCACGGCACCAAAACACCGGCGAAATTGAAGAAGGGAGAAATAGTATTGATGGATTGTGGTTGCAGGGTTCATGGGTATAGTTCTGATATTACCCGTACGATTGTATTTGGCGCAGAACCAACTGCCCGTCAACTTTCAGTATGGAATCTTGAAAAAGAAGCACAGGCCGCAGGATTTGCTGCTGCAAAAAATGGATCTCCTTGTGGAGATATTGACGCAGCTTCAAGAAAAGTAATTACCGATGCAGGCTTTGGGCCAGGATATAAATTACCGGGATTACCACATCGCACCGGCCACGGTATTGGCATGGACGGACACGAGTGGGGCAACGCATTGAAAGGCAATAAAAGACTATTGGAACCGGGCATGTGTTTTAGCATCGAACCTATGATCGCTATTCCCGGTGAGTTTGGAATACGGCTGGAGGATTGTGTACACATGACTACCGATGGGCCTAAATGGTTTTCAAAAACGAGTAAATCTTTACAGGAGCCATTTGGTTAATGCAAAGCATACCTGCCAAATCTAATTCACAGAATAATTATACCTATTTCATAAAAAGAGATCATCAAATGGCAACAAATTCCCGCCGCAAGTTTTTACGCAATGCCGGATTAGGCCTTACAGGTTTTACTATTCTGCCCATTATTAGTGGTGCTAAAGCTGCTGAAAATTTCTCGTTGGATAATGGAACACAAACAATCGAAGATGAAATTGATCTCTGGAATTTTAATAACGGTAAATCTTCCAATCCTTATTTTAGAAATCAGCCAGAAGATTTATCATTAAAGCAATATGCTGAAATATTTGAAGAAGGTGACTTCGTCTTGCAGAACGAAAACATTTCCCGGTCTATTGATTGGAAGCATGGATTTGTAAAAACCGCTTCTCTAAAAAATAAACTTACCGGAGAAACTTACCAGGTGGAAGGAGAGGAGTTTCTCATTAACGTCGAAGGAATTTCACATTCATTGACAACAAAAGATTTTGTAGTTAAAAAAGCTGTCGTTGCCACCTCGGACAATAAAACTCAGTTAGTTTTAAATTTAAATTCGGGTAAGATTCCTGACCTAAACATAAAGTTGATTTACGAACTAAAAGACTCAGATTTCTTTGGTCGCAAATGGTTCGTGCTGGAACCTAATCCTCATACGGAATTTGGCATTACCGCCATAACAGTTGAGTCATTAATTTTTCCTTCAAATGTAAATTGCTCTAAGCAGGGCAACGGACAGCCGGTGTATATTGATAATTTATTTATGGCGCTGGAGTGGCCGACAGCCGACAATTCTTTTAAGGAAGGAAAATATTCCGCCACTCATTGGCCAGCCTGGAATGTTGCTAAAGCGACCAATTCAAAGATTGCAGTGTGGGGAGCAACGCCTAAAAATGAAGTAGCAAATTGGTTTCTTGAAAAATATGTTCCTGCTATCCGGGGTTCCGCTCCAAAACCAATATTGGTTAATAATACCTGGTTCGATAGTACTGGTGCAACCTTGAAAAATTATGAATCAACCTTAAAAGGATATAGAAAAGACTTGTTTGAAAAGTATAATATAGAGTTGGAGAGTTTTGCTATTGACGATGGTTGGCAGAACCTTCAAAGTATTTATGAGCCTAAATCAAAAAAAGGGTTTGAAGAACTTCAGAAAGGGATCGTGGATATCTTGCCGGGATGCCAGATGGGATTATGGTTGCCTATTAGTTGTGCCGGTCCTGCGGGAGATAGAGTTTGGGGATTAAAAAATGGTTACGAAGTCACCATAATGCCCAAGAATTATGGAGGTGCTGATTACTATACCTATTGCCTGCTGGGAAAAAATTATACGCACTCTTTTAAGAGCCGGGTAGATTATATTATGAAGGATCTGAAAGTAAATTATTTCAAACATGATTTTAATCCGGGCCGCTGTGCCACACCAGGGCACGAGCATCGCATTACTACTGGTGCTGACTTGGAAAGCCAGACAGAAGGAAGATTTTTTTGGATGGGCTATATGAGAGAAATCAATCCTGACATATTTTTAAATTATACTTCGGGGATGAATCTGAGCCCATGGTGGTTGATGGGTGCCGATTGTATTTGGTTCGGTGGGTCAGACTTTGAAGGGATCGGCACAGGTCCAGGCAGGGAAAGAGTAATAACTTACAGGGATAGACAAATGCAGCTCGAATTTGTAAAAAATAAGAACCAATTCCCTACCAATGCTATCATGACGCATGGTATAATAAAAAGTAATTCCTGCATGAATTGGAAAACGCCCATTGCAGATTGGGAGCATGATGTGTTGATGTATTTTGGAAGAGGTATTATGATGTGGGAGTTGTACTTAACACCAGAGTTGTTAACCGATAAGGAATGGTCTTTTTTAGCAAAAACCATTAAATGGGCTAAGAAGAATTCAGGGGTATTATCTCACAATACCCGGTTTTTATTAGGTGATCCGGCAAAGGGTGAACCCTATGGCTATGCTCATTCAAAAGATAATAAATGTATTTTATTTCTGAGAAATCCTGGCGAGAATAATGACAATCATCTTCTTGTAAAAGACAATTTTAAAGTAAAATACACAGATGTAAGAACAGACATCCCGACTAATTTTATGGATGTAAACTTTGATGATAAAAATTGGGAGACTGTTACATTACCAAGAACAAACTGGAGAGGAATTTACGAGACAAAATATGTTGCTTACAGACATGCAATGAAAATTCCTGGTGATTGGAATGGAGAAGATGTCAGGCTTATGTTCGAAGGTATCCAGGGAGATTGCACAATCTATTTCAATGGTAAAAAAGTAGCTGCCCATAACGAATGGCAAGAGCCATTTGAGGTTAAACTCTTTGATCTTATCCACTACGAAAAAGAGAACTACCTGGCTATTTTTGTAGAAAAAAATATAGAGGAAAGGAGCGGTGCGTTCTTTCAACAAATGAGGGAGGAGACAAGGGTGGGTGTATTTATGGAAATTTATATAGGCCCTCGTAACGATGCTTCAAAGCCTGTTTCCTTTGTTATTTCTGCAGAAACCTGTGGCTTCGATAATAAATATACAGCGGCGAAAGTAAATTGGTCATACCCTGAAAACCAAAAAACGCAGGCATCATTTAAAATAGGGGAGCCATGGAAAATGATGCTGGATCCTTATGAATTAAGGGTATTGGAATTAACGCTTTCTTAATTGTTGATTTCTGCCTGTCTCCAGAGAGCTGTCCAAATCCCCAAAAATGAAAAAGATATGGCAAGATTGCTTCAGGCTTATTGTAGGGAGTATGTCACTTTGTCCCACAAGTGAATTCATAAAAATTGAAGAAATTTATTTCTTCAATTGTTATGACATGTATCTTTTAAATTCTAACTTCTATCTCAAATAGTCGTCAAAATAGCACAAGGATTTGATAAGATACTGATACATTTTGTTTCTGTAGTCGTATAGTTTTGGTTATGTTAAAAATCAAAACTATTGCTATATGAAAAAATACATTCTCTCCTTTTGTGCTACTTTATTTCTGCTGAGTTTTCACATAGATGTAAATGCACAGCAAAGACAAATAACCGGGACTGTAGTTAATGCTGACGGAGATGGCATTCGTTCTGCAACCGTAACCGTAGTTGAAACGAAGGAAGCAACTACCACAAATGAAAAAGGCTTTTTTTCGATAAAAGCTGCTACAGCACAGCATCTGGAAGTTAGTTCAGTGGGGTATCTTATTAAATCTTTTGTTGTAGGAAAAGAGAGTGAATTAAACATTAGTCTCCAATCCTCCAACCAGGAGTTAGGAGAAGTAGTAGTAACCG
This sequence comes from Chitinophagaceae bacterium, assembly GCA_037718865.1. GTDB lineage: Bacteria > Bacteroidota > Bacteroidia > Chitinophagales > Chitinophagaceae > JADCRZ01. Next base: position 52,519 of record JBBJMP010000002.1, read on the forward strand.
CTTTGGGAATTTCCAGGGAAAAAAAGACCTTAGGATATGCCGTTCAGGAACTTTCCGCCGACAAGTTGAATATGGCAAAGGATGCTAACATCGTGAATTCCCTTTCCGGAAAGATCGCCGGAGTACAAGTAACCAGTGGAGGAAGTTCGGTTGGTTCTTCTGCCAGGATTATCATCAGGGGGAATTCTTCTTTTTCCGGTAACCAGCCATTATTTATTATTGATGGTACTCCTATTGATAACTCCACCAATAACAATGGAGGAGATGGCGGTGTTGACTGGGGAAACGCAGCTTCCGATATTGATCCAAATAATATAGAAACATTGACGGTGCTGAAGGGAGCCAATGCGGCAGCACTCTATGGTAGCAGGGCTTCCAATGGAGTAATCATTATTACTACCAAAAAAGGAGCTAAGGGAGCAAAAAAATTGGGAGTAGAAGTAAACTCTTCAGCCGTATTTAACAAGCCTGCTTATTTCCCAAAATTGCAGAATGAATATGGTGGTGGATGGGATGGTAGTGAGTATATATGGAAAAGAGACCATCCAACGCTGTCTTATCAGGATTATGCAAAAAAATATTCTTATAACTATGTAGATGGCAATGGTGGTGGAGTAAACGATAACTATCCGATTAACTGGGGGCCACGTTTAAATGCCGGTCTGTTGTTGGACCAATGGTCAACCGGCCCAAACAGTCCCTGGGTATCAAGGCCAAACAATATAGAACAGTGGTTCAATACAGGTGTGAATTATGAAAATAGTGTTGCAGTTACTTCTCATGGTGAAAAAGCCTCCGGAAGAGTATCTTTCACAAATTTCGATTCTAAAGGAATTGTGGACAATACGAATCTGAGACAAAACACCATTTCCGCTAATCTCAATCTTACCCCATCCGACAGATTATCGGTTACAACCAATTTGACTTATCTAAAAAAGGAAAGTGATAACATACCCCAGGTTGGATACAATTACGCAGATATCTTCGCCTGGTCGGAAAGGGATTTCGATACTAAGCATGCGAGAGAGATATTTGATGAAAAGGGAAATAAGGACTATATGTTCGTTGGTGATAACCCATTTTATAGTTTGAGAAATACTAATGCCCTTTCAAGAGACAGGTTTTTCGGTAGTGCAGGAATTACTTACAAACTCACAGACTGGCTTTCTGCAAATGCCAGGGCAGGCATGGATTTTTATAATGAATACAGGAACAACATAACTCAATCAGGCACTGTAAGTAATATTTCCCGTGGAAGAGGAGGGCAATTTGGACAGACCCAGATTTACAACAAGGAAATAAATACCGATTTTACATTAAATGCAGATAAAACATTCGGCAAAATTCGGGTGGACGGACTCCTTGGAGCCAATTACAGGAATAATTTATACAAGTCCCAATTCTTAGGGGCCAATGACCTTACTGTTCCTGATTTGTATATCATTTCTAATGTGAAAGGAACACCTAGTGTGTCAATGTTCATGAGCGAATATGAAACTCAAAGCCTTTATTTTGCTGCAAATGGCTCATACAAAGATTATTTGTTTCTTGGAATTACGGGACGAAACGATTGGAGTTCTGCACTACCCAAGGAGAGTTGGTCTTACTTTTATCCTTCTGTAAGTTTAGGACTTAGCGTTATGGATGCTTTTTCCCTGAAATCAAATATTTTCTCTTATGCAAAATTAAGAGCAAGTTGGGCAAAGGTTGGTGGTTCTACCGGAGCATACCAATTAGACAGAACCTATTCTGCCGGAACATTTAATAGTGTTTCTGTTTTCAGCCCTACCAGTACGCTGCCTCCAATTGGTTTAAAACCTGAAGAAACAAAATCTTATGAAATAGGGGCGGATATGAAATTTTGGAAAAACCGGGTTTCAATGGATGTAACTTATTATAATCAAACTACTGTCAATCAAATACTTTCTGTGGCAACCTCCAGTACAACAGGTTACCGGGCCATAAGACTAAATGCAGGCGAGATTGAAAATAAGGGTGTCGAGTTAATGATCAATGGAAAGATTTTAAACAATCCTAAAGGGCTTAAGTGGAACATGACAGTGAACTGGGCAAAAAATAAGAGCATGGTAAACTCTTTATATGGGGATCTTAAATCTTACAGGATTGGCGGAGGCGGATCAGGCATGACTTCACTTGGAATCCCTGGTGAGGAGTGGGGTATACTTTGGGGGCTTCCTTATGTGAGGAATGATAAGGGCCAAATAGTAGTTGATGCCAATGGAATTCCTAAGACCACCAGCACTGGCGCAAAATTGGGTTCTGTTACACCTGATTGGACAGGCGGTATAAACAATTCCTTCAGTTACAAAGGGTTTAATCTGAGCGTTCTGATTGATATGCGGATGGGTGGAGACATTTTTAGCGGACAAATATGGCATTCCTATCCGACCGGATCGTATGAAGTAACTACTAAAAACCGCGTGCGTGAAGAAGGAATTATAGTAGATGGAGTTTTCGAAGATGGAAAACCAAACAACGTAAGAGTTTCCGCCCAGGATTATTATGGAGGCTCCTGGATTTGGAACAACCATGAATATTCTATAATGGATGGCTCTTACGTTAAACTTAGGGAAGTTGTCCTGGGATATAATTTTAATGTGAACAAAATCCAATGGCTCAGTAAATTGAACCTTTCTATTGTGGCAAGAAATCTTGCTATTCTATACAGGGATAAATATGTGAAGGAATTTGGCTTAGATCCGGAACAAGGATTTGGTGGAGGTGAGAACGGGGTTGGATTTGAAAATTTCCAATTGCCTACGACAAGAAATTATGGGCTCAAACTATCAGTAAGTTTTTAACCGAAAAAAAAATGACTATCATGAAAATAAAAGCTAAAATTAAAATATTCATATCTGTTACGCTGATATTACTTGCGGGATCCTGTACCAAGGATTTTGTTGAGATGAACACTAATCCCAATTCAGCCACTGTAGTTCCTGCAACGAACGTTATGGGACAAGCTATATTAAATGCCTGTTATACCTTGTTTGGAGAAAGGCTCGATATATATTATGCTGGTACCTGGTCAGGTCACATGGCTTCTATAGGTTCAGGAGATTATGAATACAGGGTGGGTATCAACAATGATCAATGGAAAGGTATGTACACTACTATGACTTATGCCGTAGATGCGATGAGACTTGCCGAAGCGGAAGGGAATAATAATTTGTATGCGGCTGCCTTAACACTTAAGGCCTACGTTGCCCATAAAGCAACTGATATGTGGGGCAAGATTCCCTATTCAGAAGCCTTCCAACTCGAAAAAGGCAAACTTTATCCAAAATATGATACAGAACAGGAGGTTTACACACAAATACTCGCCGAATTAAAAACGGCCGCCGATATCTTTTCTATTACCGGCGGGAAAATGGGGGCAGGAGATTTTCTTTTTAAGGGTAATCTGGACAAATGGAAAAAGTTCTGTAATTCTACCCGGTTACGGGTAGCTATTCGCATGTCCTCAGCCGACGAAGCAGGGGCAAAAGCAGTGCTTGCAGATGTTTTAAATAACCAGGCAAAATATCCGGTTATCACATCCAATGACGACAATGCTTATTTCTGGTGGCCGGGTGTGGCTCCGGATCAGGAACTTTGGTACAGAAGAATGGGAGCAGATAATGGAAATAAAACAGACCAATACAGAACCAGCCATTTTCTAATATCAAATTTAATTTCTCTTAATGATCCCAGGCTGCCTGTATATGCAGACAAAAATAAATGGGGGATTTATAATGGTTATAAATTCGGCCCCACGCAAACCAGTGACACTTTAAATAATGGCAACAACGTCTCCCATATTGGTAATAGATTTGGAAATAATAAAGCAGGCTTTTCACCATTTATGAATGCTGCTGAAGTATATTTTATAAAAGCGGAAGCTTATCAAAGAAATTTGATTGCAGGGGGAGATGCCAAAGCGGCCTACGATGCAGGGATAACCATATCCCTCCAGGAAAATGGAATTGCAGCACCTGCAATTGCGGCTTATTTTGCACAGGGTGAAGTTCCCTTCAATGGGGGCACCACAACTAAGCTGTATAAAATTTATCTCCAAAAATGGATCAGCTTGTTCAAGCAAAGTGTTGAAGCCTGGGCAGAAGCAAGAAGAACGGACGTACCTCTGATGGATGTAATCACAAAGGATTATTATGCTAGGCATAACAGGCCACCTTTCAGAATGTCTTATGCCGATGAAGAAAAGTCATTGAACACGAATTTCCCCACTCAGGTGGTAGAAACAGATATCTTCTGGGGAACACAAATGTGGTGGGATAAGAGGACAGGAGTGCGGTGATCAAATTATCATAAAATAATATAGAGATTTTATTCTGAACGAGAATTATTAAATGCGGAACTGACAAAGCGATTATTAGCCTGTTAATGTTGTTTTTTTCAATGCAAGTGAATGTTAGGCAGAACTATTTGTTTTAGAAATTAGCAATATTATATTTTATGGTATTCACATCTGGAAAATCAAAATTTTTTTGGATTTACTTGTTAATTCTAAGCGTCACTGTAACTTCTGCACATGCCTGGAATGATGACTGTCCCAAAAATCCCGACATTGATATTCTTCATTATTCCTTTTCTATAAATCTTTTCGATACCACAAACGTAATCGGGGCAAAAGCAACAATAACTTTTCTTCTAAAAGAAGAGAACATCAATAAATTACGTCTTGACCTGGTTCAAAAAAATGATTCCCTGCAACGTAAAGGGATGTCTGTTATTCGTGTTGAGAGCGATGGAAAAGTATTGGATTATTTACACGAATCCAATACATTATGGATTAATTTATCCTCTTCCAAAGCAAATAGTGAACAAACAATCACCATCCAATATGAGGGTATCCCCAATGATGGTTTGATGATAGGCAATAACAAGTATGGAGACAGGTGTTTTTTTAGTGATAACTGGCCCAACAAAGCCAGGAACTGGCTACCAACCGTGGATCATCCTTATGACAAAGCTACCTCAGAATTTAGCGTAACCGCACCACTAAAATACCAGGTAGTTTCCAATGGGCTTAAAGTAGAGGAAAGCAATATTGGTGATGGTATGCGTTTAACACACTGGAAACAATCAGTACCCATCGCCTGCTGGTTATATGTGATAGGAGTAGCAGAATTTGCTATGCAGCATGTCGACGATTTTGACGGAAAGCCCATTCAGACCTGGGTTTACAAGCAAGATAGGGTTGCCGGTTTTTATGACTTTGCAACACCTACCAAACAAGTCCTTCAATTTTATAGTGATTACGTTGGCCCTTTTGCTTATGAAAAACTGGCCAATATACAATCGTATAGTACCGGCGGAGGAATGGAGGCAGCATCTGCAATTTTATATCATGAAAGTTCAGTTGTTGGAGATAGAAATACCCGTTGGAGAAACGTAGTAATACATGAGATAGCCCACCAATGGTTTGGCAATGCGGTTACCGAATACGATTGGGATGATGTGTGGTTGAGCGAAGGCTTGACTACCTATTTTACCATGCGCTTTATTCAACACGCTTATGGATATGATGAGTTTAGTGAGGAATTAATTAAAGCAAGAAATACTGTTTTTAAATTATCGAAAGCTAATGAAGATTACCACATAGTTCATGACAATTTATCGGACATGAATAAGGTAACCTCTGGCCTTACTTATCAAAAGGGTGCTTGGTTTACACACATGCTTTGTAAGTACATCGGAGAAGAAGCTTTTCACCAGGGAATCAGGGATTATTATCAGCGCTTCTTAAACAGCAATGCCACCACTGCAGATTTACGAATGGCATTTGAAAGAGCATCAGGGAAGGATTTGAAAGAATTTTTCAATCAATGGCTTTACCAGGGAGGAAATATTCAATTGAAAGGAACCTGGGCATACAATGCAAAAGCCAAAATGATTGTGATAGAATTACAACAGGTACAACCTGAAAAATATGTTTTTAATATGCCGCTTGAAATTGGAATTCAATCAGGTGCAGAAGGTGCTGAAAAAATTGAAGTGATTAATTTAGATAAAAGAAAAATTAAAATTTCTATTCCTTCAGAAAAAATGCCCAAAGATGTTGTGCTTGATCCGGGAACAAAACTACTTGCACAATGGAATTTTACTCGTGGTAATTAATAGAAGATTCTTTCAATACTACATTAAAGAGGGCTTATAAGATAAAAGATAAATGCGTTCATTTTATAAACTACAACCAGCGCTTTGTTAATGTCATTAAACAAAAAGAATAGCGATCAGCGATTTTCCACCAGATGGGGCTTTCTGTTAAGTGCACTTGGCATAGCAATAGGTACCGGCAACATCTGGCGCTTTCCCAGGATAGTTGCGCAAAACGGAAGCGATCATGGCGGTGGAGCGTTTATACTGACGTGGGTGATTTTCCTTTTTCTGTGGAGCGTGCCATTAATAATTGCTGAGTATGCCGTTGGCATTAATACAAGGAAAGGTGTGATAGGCGCAGTGATGGCTACCGCCGGGAAAAAATTTGCATGGATAGGATCGTTTATGACATTCGTTGCTACAGCCATCACGTTTTTTTATTCTGTAATTGTCGGCTGGTGTTTATATTATTTTGCACATACACTTTTTAATGAACTCCCTGCGTCTACTGCAACTGCCATGTCCACATGGGAAAATTATCAGTCCGGCGGTTGGCCATTGGTATCCCACGCAATAGTCATGATTTTAGGAGGCCTTGCCATTTGGAAAGGCGTTAGCAGCATTGAAAAAATCAACAAATTATTGATCCCCATTTTACTCGTCATCATCCTCATCGCTCTTATTCGCTCTTTAACACTGCCCGGTTCTATGCAAGGAATTAAATACTTATTTACCATTGACTGGCACCAGTTTAAAGATCCAAATATCTGGGTGGCTGCACTCACACAAAATGCCTGGGATACCGGAGCCGGTTGGGGTATGTTTATTACCTACGGCGCATACATGGAAATGAAATTCGGTATTGTGAAGAATGCATTGATCACCGGCATAGGAAATAATCTCATCTCACTTGTTTCAGGCATTATGATTTTTGGAACCTGTTTCGCCATCATGGGATCGCAAATGGGCAACTCCAATGCAGAGGTATTAGGCGTAATGAAAAACAGTGGGCCGGCGTCTACCGGGCTAACATTTATTTGGATTCCTCAACTTTTTGAAAAAATCCTATTTGGAAAGCCACTCACTATTTTATTCTTTTTAGGATTGACACTTGCCGGATTTACTTCCCTGATTTCTCAATTGGAACTTACCGTAAGAACCTTCATTGATGGTGGCATGAAACGTCCTGCTGCCATCGTACTGCTCATTGCCATTAGCTATCTTTTTGGAATTCCCTCGGCAATGAATTTATCAATCCTCACCAATCAGGATTTTGTTTGGGGCTTGGCACTCCTCTTGTCTGGTGGACTGTTTGCTTTTGTAATTACTAAGTTCAGGGCCTCAAAAATCAGAACTGAAATACTGGATCAGAATCCAGAGGATATAAAACCAGGACGTTTTTGGGATGTAGTTATTACCTGGTTCGTACCCGTAGCTTCCGTTCTGCTACTATCGTGGTGGCTTATAAATGATGGAATGAATAATGAATGGTACAATCCATTTGCCTCCGCAAGCCTTATGACCACTGTGTTACAATGGGGTATCGTTATCTCTGTTTTACTGGTTATTAATAAATGGGTAACCCGAAAGAATGAAAACAAGTTGTGAGATTTTAAAAACATAAGTAAAGGCCACCACTAAAAACAAACTAAATATTTGGAAAACTAAAACAAAATATGCTACGGTCAATTTGCAGCTTCTTGCTATTCTTTTTTTTCAATTCGCCCGTTACCGCCCAGAACCGTGATATAAGTTATATGAGTTCAGGTGGAAAGCTGAATCCATTGCAGGCAAACATGGATATCAGGCACTATACGTTGGCGCTCGATGTTGATATAGCAAACGAATCCATAGCGGGATCTGTAACTATTGATTTCATTCTGCAACAACCCACCGATACGGTGTTATTTGATCTTGTGCATTTTATGAATGTAACACGGATAAAATCAATGAAGAAGACAATTCCTTTTTATCAGGATCATGATTTTATCTATATAGTTAATGCAGGCGGCTTCAAAGCAGGCAGGCAAAGCATTAACATCCAATACAATGGTAAACCGCCGATAGCAGTAAAGCCGCCATGGAATGGTGGGTTCACATGGACCAAAGACAGTAAAGGAAATCCATGGGTTGCCATAAACTGCCAGTTGGAGGGTGGCAGAATTTATTTCCCCTGCAAAGATCACCCAAGCGATGAACCTAACGAAGGCGTTGATATGTTCATTACTGTTTCGAAAGGCCTTACAGTGGCCGGCCCCGGACTGCTGCAGGGTGTTGGTTCAACAAAAAATAAACAAACCTTTAATTGGAAAACAAATTATACCATCAGCAATTATTGCATTTTATTTAATGTTGGTAAGTACGCTGTTGTTAAACGTACGTACACTACCATCGAAGGCACTAAAGTTCCCATGGAATTTTATGTATTGGAAGAGGATCAGTCAGAGGCGGAAAAGGTTTTAGACTTACGTAAAAGGGATTCACGAATACTGGAAAAATATTTTGGCGAATATCCCTGGGCAAAGGAGAAAATTGGAATTGCAGAAGTGCCCAACTCGGGTATGGAACATCAAACCATGATTACTTATGGACCTATAAACGGAAATTTTAAAACCCGCAAGGTTGGTAATTTAGAGTACAATGAAAACCTGTACCATGAGTTTGCCCACGAGTGGTTTGCCAATAAAGTAACCAATAAGGATTGGGCACACATGTGGATCCAGGAAGGTATAACCACGTATGCTGAAGCCCTGTTTTGCCTTGAAGCCAATGGTGAGCGGGGATACGACAGCATGATGGTTGTGCTGAAAAGAAGAATTAAAAATGAAAAGCCTGTGGTGCAAGGTGAAGAAATGAATTCGGATGAGGCTTATATTGGTGATATTTATCCTAAAGGGGCTTTCTTCATGCATACTCTTAGATATGTGTTGGGCGATAGTTTGTTTTTTACAACACTTAAAAAATTAGCTACGGATCCGAAATATACATACAGCAATTTTGTTACTACCGATGATGTGGAAAAGCTTTTCAGCACCGAAGCAGGAAAAAACCTGAAGCCACTTTTTGATTTTTATTTAAGAACAAACAAAAAGCTTGAGATAGTAATTAAACAAACCGGCTACCATCAATACAATGTACGGTCAACAAACTTACCAATGCCGTTGGATATTGATGTGTTAACCAATACCGGTATTCAAAGAATTAGTTTAACTGAGCAGGGTTCAAAGATTATCAGCAACTATACGCCGATAGTGGATCCCAATGGATATTATTTTAAAACGGTAACCAGCGATTAATACAAACCAATATACTCACTGATAAAAAAACCATCTTCTTATCCGTCATTTGTTTTATAGGTGCGTGATGTGAAAGCTGTACGAATTAATGATGTTGAGTTTTTGACGAAAGAGAAACAATAAGAACACAGAGCATGGGCGAATTCTTTTAGCTAATAAAGAAACAGACATATAAACTATTAAAACCTTAGCCGATGAAGAATTGTAACACGCTAATTATAATAATGTTCACCCTCCTGTTTGGATGCAAGGAGGCATCGAAACAATCCAATACTACTTCGGTATTGGAAAAGAATAGGGATGAAAAGGAAAACAAATATGGCAAGGATGCGTTTCGCCGGTTTACGTATTTTCTGAATTCTAACAATCCCAGGACGGAGCAGTTCCTAAAAAGCATTGACTGGGGAACCATTGATAGAAAAGCAATCAATTTTGGCATATATCGTGCAAATTGTTATAAAAAAGGAAATGGTTATTTTTTTATTTTCGATGCTGAACCCACGCTAAATAGTGAGGAATTATTGAATGGCTTCCAACAGATAGATACCGTAAAATACCTGATGGAAAGCATGGAGACTTTAGGAGTGAAATTTCCGGCAGGCAATAATGCTCTTGAACGAATCTACAAACTAGATCAAAAAGTTATTTATACTCCTTTCATTGGTCAATTAAAAACTGATATTGGGTCTCACAAAAGATTTGTGTGGACGTTGTTGCTTAAAGAAGACCCTAAGTTGATATCAGAATATAGAAAGGCACACAGCATGGGCCAGGCCTGGCCTCAGATTACTGAGAATATGAAAGCAATGGGTGTAAAAGATATGGAAATCTACTTAAGCGGCACACAAGCGATTCTGATTATGGACACCGAGCCCAATTTTGACATGGAAGTTGCCGGACCCAAATGGCAAAAACTTCCAAAAGAAAGGGAATGGCAAGAATATGTAGCGAAATTTCAGAGAATTCAACCAGGTTCTTCGATACAAGAAAAATGGCAGGATATGCAGGTGTTATAACTTTTTACCCGGAAAAAATATTAGCGTATTAGCGTTTACAACTTCCGAATTTTAATTATTTATAAAACTCAATTATAGTATGAAAAAAATATTTTTTTGTTTATTGATATCGCTAATAATGGCCGGCGCTATCACTACGCCTGTCCTTTCTCAAAATCGGGAAATGAAAGGATCTGAGGAGATATACCAGCCCAACTGGAAGTCGCTTTCAAAGCACCAAACACCAGAATGGTTTCGGGATGCAAAATTTGGAATTTACACGCATTGGGGACCCAATACGGTGGCAGACGAAAATGCCCCCGACAATTGGGCACAATGGTTCGGCATGAGAATGTATATAAAATCCAATCCAATTTTTGACTATTCAAGAAAAACATTCGGAGATCAGCACCAATTTGGGTACAAAGATTTTATACCCATGTTTAAGGGAGAGAAATTTGATGCGAAGGTGTGGGCTCAATTATTTAAAGACGCCGGGGCAAAATTTGCTGGTCCGGTGGCTATTCATCATGATAATTTTGCGATGTGGGATTCGAAGCTTACCAAATGGAATAGTGTGCAGATGGGACCTAACAGAGATATCGTAGGCGAATTAGAAAAAGAAATTAAAGCCCGTAACATGTATTTCATGACGTCCTTCCATCATGCCTATGCCTGGGCTTACTACGATGCTGCTTTCGAATACGATGCTGCAGATTCTGCATATGCAGGCCTTTATACGATGCCGCACGAAAAGGGTGCACCGGAAACTGAGGCCTTTAAAAAATTATGGCTTGATAAAATTAAGGAGATGGTCATAAAATACGAGCCTTCTTTAATTTGGTTCGATATGGATTTTAATGATAATCTTAAAGATATAGACCGGCAAAAAATGTTTGCTTTTTATTATAATTGGGCAAACAGTCAAAAAATTAAGGGAGTGGTTACTCAAAAAGGAGAAGATGTTCACAAGCATACGGGTGTACTGGATTTTGAGCGGGGGAAGGAGGAAAAAATTACTCCCTACCCTTGGCTCACCGATGATTCTATGAAAGATCAAACCTGGTTCTATCAAAAGTATGATACGTCCTGGAAATCTCCGAACGATTTGATTTCTTTTCTATCCGATATTGTTTCTAAAAATGGCAATTTGCTTTTGAATGTAGATCCATTACCAGATGGCTCATTTAATCCACGTACGGTCTCCACTTTGAAAAGTGTAGGCAATTGGTTAAAAATTAATGGAGAATCAATATACAATACCAGGCCCTGGACAACTTTTGGAGAAGGTGCTGAAAATGCGGTGGAAAGCGTGCGTTATACGAGAAGTAAAAATAATAAAACGATATATGCCATAGTGTTAAACGTTAGGGATAATGATATCCTGGCTCTTGATTTAAAATCAATTAAAAAAGACCAACAGAATATCAGGTCTATAAAAGCAATCAGTTCAAAAGAAAAGATCGGCTGGAAATGGGTAGATGGGCATGTTCAGCTAATGGCACCTGTTAAAAAGTTGCAATCTAACGATGTCAAAGCCATCACTTTTAAAATACAGTTGAAGTGATATCAACGGCTTTCTGCTTGAAATCAAAGTGCAAGGTGGGATAAAAACACTGTTTGGAATATTTATACTGAAAGTGGCGAAACCAAGATTCGGGATTGACCAATTTTTTTATGCCAAAGTCGATTTTTCGTTATTACAACTGTCACTCTAAATTTCAAAAAAACAGAAAGTACCACAACTATCTGAATTCTTTGTTTTATCGCCGGTTAGACTTGAAAAAGTAATCAATATAACACAAGCATCTGGCCAGATATTGATACATTTTATTGTTGTAATCAGATAGGTTTGAATTCTAATTGAACTAAATAAAAATCAGCTAAGGTAAAAATGTCAGATAAATCAATAATGACCAACGACACAACCATCCGTGGAGCTAAAATTTACAAAGCTTCCACTTTATTAAAAAAACCAATTTCGGATGCAACGCATACCCTTTCCGAAATTTCATTTCTGGTATTGCGGTTACAATTAGAGAACGGTGTTATAGGAGAATCTTACATGTTGACATTTCAATATTCTCCCAATGCAATTGTTGGAGCATTGAAAGATGTGCTACCAGTTTTGAACGGTTATAAAGCAAACGAAACCGGAATCGTTTATAAAAAACTGGATGGTCTTGCTGAGTATTTCGGAAATCAGGGAGTACTAAGATGGGCGCAGGCTGCCGTAAACATTGCGATGTGGGATGCCTGGGGTAAATGTCTCGGATTACCTATTCATAAAATTTTGGGAACCCACAGAGAAAAAGTTTCTATCTACGGAAGTGGCGGATGGCTATCCTATACAATTGATGAATTGATTGATGAAGTTACGGGCTACATAAACCGTGGATTTAAAGCCGTGAAAATAAAAGTAGGTTCGCTAAAAGTAGCAACAGATATTGAAAGATTAAAAATAGTTCGTGAAGCAGTAGGTAACAAAGTTGATATTATGATGGATGCCAACCAGGGCATGGATTTACCGTCTGCGATAAAGCTGGCAACTGCAGCAAAAGATTTAAATATTAATTGGTTTGAGGAACCGGTTCATCACCAGGATTTTCAGTCCTATGAAATATTGAAAAAACAGACAGGTATGTCTCTTGCGATGGGCGAAAGAGAGTTTGACACGTTGCCCCTTCGGGAACTCGCTGGCAGAAATGCGCTGGACATTTGGCAGCCGGATCTTTTGCGTATTGGTGGTGTAGAAAGTTGGCGTGAAAGTGCAGCGCTGGCAAAAAGCTTTCACCTGCCTGTGCTACCACATTATTACAAAGATTATGATGTGCCTTTGCTATGTACCATTTCCAACGGAGTTGGAGCAGAGTCATTTGACTGGGTTGACCCTTTGATAGATAATCCAATGCTGATTCAGGATGGATACGCTAAGCCACATAATTTACCGGGCTGGGGGTTTAATTTTTTAGATGAACATTTAACCGAAATAAAATAAAAGCATGGGACTCGAAGCTTTTTCTTTAGAAGGAAAACTGGCGGTGGTAACCGGCGGAGGAACGGGTATTGGGCCTGGCATTTCAAAAGCCTTTATTGATGCGGGTGCCAGGGTAGTTATCACCGGCAGGCGGGAAAGTGTATTGCAGGAAGCTGTTGCCAAACTAGGTGCCATGGCGGATTACAGAGTGAACGATATTAACGAAAGGGCTAAAATCCCTCAACTCGTTGATGATATCGAAAACAATATTGGGGCTATTGATATTCTGGTAAACAATGCAGGAATACACCATAAAGCATGGGCGCAGGAAACGTCCGATGCTGATTTTGAACGCATCATTCAAACAAATCTTTTGAGCGTATTTAGTTTAACCAGAGAGTGCGCACGAAAAATGTTGGAACGTAAAAAAGGTTCTATAATCATGATCAGCTCGATGACTGGATTATTTGGGATTGATCGTGTAGTTGCGTACGGCGTTTCAAAAACAGCCTTAATTGGATTGGTGAATTCGCTGGTAACTGAATATTCAAAAGACAATGTGAGGGTCAATGCCATAGCGCCCGGATGGATAGCATCTGACATGTTTCTCCATGCAATAAACAATGACCCGGCAAGAAAAGAAAAGATTACAAATCGCATTGCGATGGATCATTTTGGCAGGACAGAAGATATAGGCAATGCTGCAGTGTTTTTAAGTTCCGAAGCTGCAAAATATATCACAGGAGTAATTCTTCCTGTAGACGGAGGAGCAACAGTAAATTTTTAAAAAATGATGGGACCGACTTTTCTTCAGGGCGATTATTCCAAAAGCAAAGCTTTTGGAAACCAAAGCCGTTTGGTCTATGGCACCTCAGGCATCGGAGGTGTTTGGGGAACTGTACAAGAATCGGAATCTATTGATGCACTTTTGTATGCGCTCCATCACGGCATCTCTGTTTTCGACACTGCACCTTCTTATTCTAATTCAGAATTGTATGTGGGGAAAGCGTTGAGGCAATGGAAAGGATCCCGGCCTTTTGTAAGCAGTAAGATTGGAAGATTAAAAGGCGAGAGTGCTTTCGATATGAAACTGGATTATTCTTATGAAGGCATGAAACGCAGTATTCATAGTACTTTAGACACATTGGGTGTAGAATATTTAGATTTACTCTTTTTGCATGAGCCACATAAGGTTCCGCTTAACGAAATAGAAAGAATATTAGATAACTTAAAAGAATTTAAAGCATTCGGATTGACAAAGAGACTTGGTGTTGGGGGAAATCCTACTCCTGAATTTATACAGTACATCAGCAAAGATAATTTTGATGTTGTATCAGGATACTTGCGCATGGACGCATGTAATCTTGATGCTTTTAATGGCGAGATTCAGCAATACAAAAAAGAAGGGATCGCTTATTATGCAGCTTCGGCCTTGCACTTTTCTTTATTGGGAAATAGATTTGATAAATACATAAAAGACGGTATGGATGGAGAATGGATCACTGAAGAAGATTTGAATAATGCGATACAAATCAAAGCACTTGCAGATTCATTGAACATGCCTTTACCATCTTTAGCACAACGCTATCTTTTTTCTATTGCCGAGGCCGATCGGATTGTTATGGGTGCCAGAAATACAGAACAGATAAAAGCCACGGTTTCCGACTGGGAATCAGGAAAATTACCCGAAGAAATTTTCGACAAGATAACCGCAGTAATTATGAAAACTAAATGATTTTACAGACCATGAGAGTAATAAGACTTAATAAACCTGGAGAATGGGAAGCCTTTAGTACACCCATGCTCAATAGTTCATTGCAAAAGGGAGAGGCATTACTTAAAGTAAAAAAGATTGGTGTCTGCGGAACCGATTTGCATGCGTTCAGGGGAAGCCAGCCGTTTTTTAATTACCCCAGAATTCTTGGTCACGAACTTGCCGTGGAAGTAATGGACATAGCGGAAGATGTTAGCAATGTAAGTGTCGGAAATCTTTGTTGTGTAGAGCCTTACTATAATGATATTATAGGGCAAGCGGCACGAAGAGGGAAAACCAATTGCGGAGAACATTTGCAGGTTTTAGGTGTGCATGTAGATGGTGGCATGCAGGATTATTTTATTTATCCCGCTAAATTTTTACATCCATCCACTATCCTTTCTGACGATCAACTGGTTTTGATAGAGCCTTTGGCAATTGGTAGCCATGCCGTGGACAGCGCTCAAATTTTAAAAGAAGATATTGTTCTTGTTATAGGTGCCGGGCCAATTGGGTTAAGTACCATCCTGTTTGCAAAACTTAGTGGAGCAAGAATTATCGTGATGGACATTGATGATGACAAAATAGAAAAATGTAAAAAGATAACCGGCATTTCGGAAACAATAAATGCAAAGGGAGATGTAATAAAAAGTCTAAATAAAATGCTGAATGGGGACCTGCCGACAGTAGTACTTGATGCAACCGGTAATTCCGAGAGCATGATGAACACATTTAATTATGTAGCTGCTGGTGGAACAATCGTTTTTATAGGATTGTTTACGGGTGATGTAACATTTAACGATCCCAATTTCCATAAGAAAGAACTAACACTAAAAGCCAGCAGGGCAGCCATGTCAGGCGATTTTAAAAAGATAATTGATTTAATGGAATCGGGTAAAATAGATGCAACCTCTTTTATTACACACCGGATTAAATTTGATGAAGTTATTACTGAATTTGAAAAGCTTTATACTTACAATGGTGATCTGATAAAGGCAGTAGTAGAAATGGATTAACAAGAAATATAAGAGATAAATAAATGAATATATCCTACATTGATTTGGCCATCATAGCATTCTATCTGATAGGCATAGTGATTGTTGGAGTCTGGGCAGGAAACGGATTTAAAAGACAAAGTTCCGGCGAGTATTTTCTTGCGGGAAGATCATTGGGATGGGGAGTTGTAGGCGCTTCTCTTTTCGCTTCTAATATTTCCACAATCCATATTGTGGGGTTCGCCGAATCAGGATTTACATCCGGGTTATCCGATGGAATTTTTGAATGGATGGCCATTCCTTGTTTGGTCTTTCTGGGAATTTTTATTGCTCCTTATTATTTTAGAAATAAAATTACTACCATTCCCGAATATTTTGAAAAGCGTTTCGATGGAACCGCACGGACGTTCATGGTCATATTTGCAATTCTTACCGCACTGTTGATCCACATAGGTATTAGCCTGTATGCCGGAGCAACGATCATGAAGGAATTTTTTGGCCTGGACCAGATCTGGGGTGTACTTTTAATTTCCATCCTTACTGCCTTTTATACTATCCTGGGTGGACTGAAAGCGGTAGCCATAACGGAAACCATTCAGTCAGTTATTTTGTTGGGAGGTAGTATTTTGATTACCGTTTTCGGTATTTCTATGTTGCCAGAAGCCGGCATACATAATTTTGCAAACTTTAAAGCTCACATACGGCCCGAAAGTTTGTCCATGTTGCGTTCAGATGCTACGGTGGACCGTATCGGCGGTATACCATGGTATGCAGTATTTTTAGGCTATCCGGTTTTGGGGATTTGGTATTGGTTTACCGATCAGACAATTGTGCAACGAGCCCTTGGTTCAAAATCGGAAAGAGATGCCAGGTTAGGACCAATGTTCACGGCGGTTTTGAAGTTTGCTCCCGTGTTTTTTATGCTTTTGCCAGGAGTACTGGCATACATTCTTTTTAAGGATAAGATTGATGCGGCCGGTGGTGGACAAACCTATTCCATCCTGGTTAAAGAATTATTGCCAGTAGGTTTGGTTGGCCTGGTTATCGCTTCACTGTTGGCCGCTTTAATGAGCTCCGTGGCTGCGGCACTCAATAGCACCTCCACATTGGTTTCTTTAGATATTGTAAAAAGAATGCGGCCTGACACCTCAGATGCCCGGTTGGTTAATATTGGTAAACTAGCGGCGTTTGTGGTTATGGTAATTGCTATCCTGTTTTCAATGGTCGCCGGGGCTAAGGGCGGGTCTATTATAACTATTGTCAACTCTATTGGATCCAGCATTGCACCTTCCATATCGGCAGTTTTTATCATGGGATATTTTTGGAAACGGGGAACAAAACAAGCTGCAAAAACTACTTTTTTCGTGGGTCTTATTATAGGAGTATTAATGTTCTCATTGGATTTTGCGGATAAAAACGGAGTAAAACTTATTACCGATACATGGGGCATTATTTTTATGATGCAGGCCTGGTGGGCTTTTGTACTGTGTTGTACCATTTTTGTAATAGTAAGTTTATTTACACCTGTTCCCAGTTTGGAACAGCAGCATTACACCTTTAACCATTCTGAATATTTTACCAAAATAAAAAGCATTTGGGATTATCGACTTATTGGAGTTATCATCATTACATTACTGGCAGTACTGTGGGCCGCAATAGAATATTTGGCGTAAAAAAAGGAAATAAAAATTTTGTTTATTCAAAAGAGTATCAAAATACTACAATCAATTGACTGAATAACGATAGTAAGTAAAGGTTAACCATTTTAACTTCACTGCTGAAGTTTTAGATAAAGCAATAAAAATAGACCGTTCCAATTATATAATGTAATTATTTGAACAGACTTTTAATTAGTACCAAATTATTAAACCAACCTAATATTTTAATATAATGATAAAATTATTACGATTTCTATTGTTAGGATTATTTTGTTTCAGTTTTACTAATTCTAAAGCTCAGCACGAAAATATTTCTCAAAACATTCAGGATAAAACCTTCGACCCTTCGTCATTACTTTGGTTCAGTGCACCAGCTCAAACATGGAATGATGCATTGCCGGTTGGTAACGGCCGCCTGGGGGCAATGATATTTGGTGATCCTGAAAATGAACGGATACAGTTTAATGAAGAAACCTACTGGTCGGGCGGGCCTTATTCATCTGTTGTTAAAGGCGGAGCTAAATTTCTTCCGGAAGTACAACAACTTGTTTTTAATGAAAAATGGCAGGAAGCGCAGAAATTATTTGGAAGTAAATTAATGGGGTATCCTGTTGAGCAGCAAAAGTATCAATCTATGGGTAACCTGGTTTTGCAATTCGACAAAAACAAACAATACACTAATTATAAAAGATGGCTCGACCTTACGACCGGAATTACCGATGTTGAATTTTCCTCTGATGGCGTAAAATACCGCAGAGAGATTTTTTCTTCTATTCCTGATCAGGCAATTGTTATCAGGATAACAGCAGATCAAAAAAAGAAAATATCTTTTAGCGCAACACTAAGGGGCGTAAGGAACCAGGATCATTCTAATTATGCTACTGATTATTTTCACATGGATGCTGCAGGAAACAATACACTGATATTAACCGGCAAGTCTGCTGATTATTTGGGTGTAAAAGGACAATTGAAATATGAAGCAAGGTTAAAAGCAGTTTGTGAAGATGGCACTATGAAAATGAATGGCGATTATCTTGAAGTAAATAATGCCACTTCGGTAACCCTTTACCTCGTTGCTGCCACCAACTTTGTAAATTATAAAGATGTAAGCGCCGATGAACATGCACGTGTAGAAAATTATTTCAAAGGTTTTCAGAATAAATCTTACGAAGACATGAAGTCTGGGCAGATAGCTGACTACCAAAAATACTTCAATAGGGTTACGCTTCAGCTTCCTAAAACAGATCAATCCTATTTACCTACTGATCAAAGATTGAAAGACAATGTAACCGTAGCTGATCCTTCTTTCTCGGCACTCGCCTACCAGTTTGGCCGTTTTGTTTTAATCACATCCTCACTTCCGGGAACACAGGCAGCAAACCTGCAAGGTATCTGGAACCAGGATGCAGATCCTATGTGGGACTCTAAATACACCACCAACATCAACCTGCAGATGAATTACTGGCCGGTAGAATCCGCAAATCTTTCTGAGTGTGCAGATCCTTTATATCAACTTGTTAAAGATGTAAGCGACCAGGGTGCACAGTTAGCAAAAGAAAATTATGGATGCAATGGTTGGGTACTACATCAAAATACTGATTTATGGATGGTGGCAGCGCCAATGGATGGACCCACATGGGGAACTTTTACTACCGCAGGAGCATGGCTTTGCAATCAATTATGGCAAAAATATTTATACACCGAAGATCCCGGTTATTTAAAAAAGATTTATCCATTGATAAAAGGTTCTGCGGAGTTTTTTATGGATTTTCTTGTAAAGCAACCTGGCACTGATTGGTATGTAACGAACCCTTCTAATTCGCCGGAAAACTTTCCGGACCGACCGGGCAAAGGACGTTATTTTGATCAGGTTACAGGTAGTTATATTCCCAGTACAAATATCTGTGCCGGAGCATCTATTGATATGCAGATTATAAAAGACCTCTTTGCCGGTTATATTAATGCTGCCGCACTTTTAAATAGTGACAAAGAATTTTCTGAAAAAGTAGCGGAGAAAATGAAATGGTTGTTGCCAACGAAAATAGGAAAGGACGGTACTATACAGGAATGGGCGCAGGATTGGGGCCAGACAGAAAAGCAACATCGTCACTTGTCTAATTTATACGGTTTGTATCCCGGAGATTTATTTTCATTTACAAAAACGCCGCAATTTATGGATGCCTGTAAGGCTGTATTAGTGCAGCGTGGAGATGAAAGTTCAGAATGGTCAAGGGCTTGGAAAGTTTGCCTTTGGGCGAGAATGAAAGATGGCAACCATGCGCTGAAAATTTTAAAAGGCTATTACAGAGATGAGAGCCATGTTCAACTGCTTTCGGGCCGGGGTAAGGTAATGCAGATTGATGGCACTATGGGAGTAACAGCCGGCATTTCTGAAATGCTGATTCAGTCGCATGATGGAAAAATTGAATTGCTGCCTGCGCTGCCGGATGAATGGAACCAGGGTGAAGTGAAGGGGATGTGCACCAGAGGTGCATTTGTAATAAACATGAAATGGATGCAAAATAAAGTAACGGATTTGGAAATTTTATCAAAGCAAGGTGGGGATTGCCGGATACTCATGAATAATAAAATGAAGGTTTATAGTAATGGCAAAAAAGTAAAGACAAAAACAAATCCGGACGGAACAATTGAATTTCAAACAATAAAAAATGCAACGTATATTTTCAAAACATAAATGAACATTATCAGATTAAAATTTATTTATTCTAATGAAACCATTGTTGAATGCAAACTAAAAAAATCCTTTCCATATCTGAGGAGTTAGGGATAAGATATTGATAAAAGAATTTAAACTAAAATAAATGAACAGAAAGTCCATATTAATTTTTCTGATTTTTTTCGGAATCAGTTTTTCATGGAGTAATAATCTAATTGCACAACAACAACTTACTTTAAGAGATATTTATTCCAATGGCACTTACAGCCAAAAAGGATATGGCCCTGTTCGTTGGATGAAGGACAATAAAGGGTATACTACTTTGGAAAAAAATAAAGAGTTTGGAGGAAATGATATAGTGCGCTATGATGCTAAAACTGGAGAGAGGCAAGTGCTCGTTTCTGCAAAACAAATCACGCCAACAAGAGAAACGAAACCATTATCAATCGCAGATTATGAATGGTCTGATGACGATAGCAAATTATTAATTTTTACAAATACAAGGAGAGTATGGAGATACAATACCCGGGGAGATTATTGGGTGCTCAATCTTAAGACAAATAAGTTGCAGCAGGTTGGCAAAAACGTAGAACCAACAACGTTGATGTTTGCAAAATTTTCTCCCGATGCTTCAAGAGTAGCATTTGTGAGCAAACAAAATATTTATGTGGAAGACCTGACCACCGGAATAAATAAACAAATTACTTTTGACGGCGGATCCAATATTATCAACGGAACCTTTGATTGGGTCTATGAAGAAGAGTTGGATTGCAGAGATGGATTCAGATGGAGCCCTGATGGAAAAAATATTGCTTACTGGCAATCCGATACAAAAAATATTGGCACGTTTTACCTGATCAATAATATTGACTCCATTTATTCAAAGCCCATTCCATTACCGTATCCTAAAGTAGGAGCAAAACTTTCTGCTGTAAAAGTGGGCGTTATTTCTGCTGTAGGCGGTAAGACCAGTTGGTTTAAAATTCCAGGAGATCCTACAAATAATTACCTGGCCCGCATGGATTTTATTCCACATTCCAATGAAGTAATGGTGCAGCAACTCAACCGTCCACAGAACACTAATAAAATATGGATAGGTAATGTACAAACAATGTCACTCAAAAATATTTACACAGAAACAGATCCCGATTTTCTTGATCTCCATGATGACATTCGCTGGCTTGATGGAGAAAGATATTTTACCTGGACGAGTGAGAAGGACGGATGGAAACATTTGTATAAAGTTTCGAGAAATGGAACCGATTCGAAATTAATTACAAAAGGCAATTTTGATGTGGTGCAGATCAATTGTATTGATCCCAAAAATGGTTATGTTTATTACATTGCTTCGCCAGACAATTTCACCCAGCGTTATCTTTACAGAAGTAAAATAGATGGAAGTGGTGAAGCTGAAAGAGTTACTCCTGCAACTTATGCTGGGCAAAGCAGTTATCAGGTTTCCGGAAATTCTGAGTGGGCCATTCAAACTTTTCAGAATTCAACTACGCCCCCGGTAATTTCATTGATTCATCTTCCAGATCATAAAGAAATAAGAACACTACAGGATAATCATGAATTGAAGGAAAAATATGATGCATTACAGCTAAACTCAAAAGAATTTTTAAAAGTAGATATTGGTGATGTTACACTGGATGCATGGATGATAAAGCCAAAGAATTTTGATCCTTCTAAAAAATATCCTTTGCTTTTTTATGTCTATGGAGAACCTGCCGGCTCCACAGTACAGGATGATTGGGGAGGTGGCGCTCTGTGGGATCAGTATATGTCACAGCAAGGCAATGTAGTTATTAGTATTGACAACCGTGGCACCAAAACGCCCCGGGGCAAGGCCTGGCGCAATTTTATTTATGGGCAGGTAGGTATTCTGGCTTCACAAGATCAGGCAGGTGCGGCAAAAAAGATTTTTGCCATGTACCCGTTTATTGATACAGCCAGAATTGGGATGTGGGGATGGAGCGGTGGTGGCCAGATGACACTCAATTGTATGTTCCGTTACCCGGAAGTTTATAAAACCGGGCTAGCTGTTTCTTTTGTATCTGATCAACGGCTATATGATGCCACCTACCAGGAAAGATACATGGGTTTGTTAAGTGACAATGCCAAAGGCTATCATGATGGTTCTCCTATAAACTATGCAAAAAATTTACGAGGTAAACTTATGATTATTCATGGCACAGCAGATGACAATGTGCATTACCAGAGTTTTGAAATGCTGGCAAATGAACTGATAAAATACAATAAACTTTTTTATATGATGTCGTATCCGATGCGTTCTCATGGCATTTCTGAAAGAGAAAATACATCGCTGCATTTACGTGAAACGATGGAGAAATTTTGGAAGGAGCATCTTTGATATATGTACCCGTTAAATAAAAATGTATGGAAAATTTTCCGAGTATTTTCAATGATGTCATTGGCCCCGTAATGCGGGGCCCGTCCAGTTCTCACTGCGCTGCATCGCAGCGAATTGGCAAGTTGTGCAGGGATTTGATGGAAAATAATATCACAAGTATTTTAGTTGAATTCGATCCTAACGGCTCCCTGGCAGACACTCATACCGGGCAAGGGTCGGACATGGGATTGTTTGGAGGTTTTTTGGGATGGGAAGCAGATGATGAGCGTTTGCCCGAATCTGAAACTTATATATCCAATGCTGGTATTCCGGTTCAATTTGCTGTAAGAAATATTAATGCAGACCATTTAAATACATATCTGATTACGTTAACTAATCCTAAAGAAACAAGAACCGTAACTGCTATTTCAACAGGTGGTGGCATGATTGAATTGATAGCCATTGATGGAAGTGAGGTTTCTATGATGGGGGATTTTTACGAAACATTAATTTACTGCAAAACGCCGGAAAAGGTTATAGAATTAGTTAATAATGAAATGTTGTACGATCACCTGATTGTACATAATGGCGATTCAGGTTTTGTTCAAATAAAGGCGCAAAGTTTTCCTGGTGATTTACTTCATTCACAATTGGTTGGTTTAGATGATGTCTTAGCTATTAAGAAACTTAGCCCTGTGCTCCCTGTGCTTTCAAGAAAAGATGTTAAAGTACCCTTTACCACGTGCAACCAAATGTTGGAATATAATAGAGATAAAAATCTTTCTCTGTTAGACCTCGCTATTCTTTATGAAGGTGAAAGAGGGAATATATCTGAGGAAGAAATTTTTGGGAAGATGAGGGACATAGTGCGTATTCTGAAGCATTCTATAAATTCCGGGCTAGAGGGTACACATTATGAAGACAGGTTGCTGGGCAGTCAGTCTGTAAATTACAAGAGTCATTTAAAAAATAGGCGATTAGTAGACACAGGCGCACTTAATAATGTTGTGATGTATGTATCTGCATTGATGGAGGTTAAGAGTTCAATGGGTGTAATTGTAGCGGCGCCTACTGCAGGTTCATGTGGTACGCTGCCAGGTGCTGTGATAGGCACTGCCGATTTTCTTGGAGTTTCGGAAGATGAAATTATTAAGGCCATGTTGGTGGCGGGTTTAATTGGGATTTTCATTGCGACACAATCTACTTTTGCCGGAGAAGTAGCAGGTTGTGGAGTAGAGTATGGCTCTGGAGGAAGTATGGCGGCGGCGGGCATTGTGTATCTTTTAAAAGGTTCCATTGACCAATCTGTTGCTGCTGCCTCGATGGTGTTACAAAGTACACTTGGACTCTCTTGCACACCTGTTGCCAATAGGGTGGAAGCTCCATGTTTGGGCAACAATATCATGGCAGCAACCAACGCAGTTACCTTCGCAAATATGGCACTCTCTGGCTATGACCCGTTAATACCATTAGATGAAGTAATTGAAACAATGCACACCATCGGTATGGCAATACCACACGAATTTAAATGTACTAATATAGGTGGATTGTGTGCTACAAAAACAGCTAAAATTTTGGAAGCTAAATTAAATGCTAAGCAGTGAGTTTTTCCGGAACAATATTAAGGATGTATCTTAAATCCGATAGCTCTCGAGTATTGCACCGCTTTCCCTCTCCATATCACCCTTAGCTGGTGGAAGGGAGATAATAACCTTATTTAAAAGCAATGAAACCGCATTATGTTCAGTAAAGAAGTTTACAAATCAAGAAGAGATAAGTTAACTGCACAAGTTGGCAGTGGCCTTATATTACTATTAGGGAATGAAGAAAGTAGTATGAATTATCTTGATAATTGTTATCACTTTCGGCAGGATAGCAATTTTTTATATTTTGTTGGTATAGACCGACCGGGCCTTACGGCTATTATAGATATTGATAACAACAATGAAATAATTTTTGGCAATGATATAAGTGTTGAAGATATTATCTGGACTGGTCCTATGGAATCCCTGGGCCATCTGGCTGATGCTGTAGGGATATCAAAAGTTTCCCCCTCATTGTCCATTATAGATAAAATAAAAACCGCCTTATCTGAGAAAAGAAAAATTCATTACTTGCCGCCGTATCGGGCAGATAATATGAACAAGCTGAATGTCTGGCTGAATATTCCAACTGGTTTATTAAAGGCGGGAGCAAGTGTTGAACTTATTAAAGCCGTTGTTGCGCAGCGTTCCATAAAATCTCCGGAAGAAATAGAAGAAATAGAAAAAGGAGTAAACGTAACGATAGATATGCAGCTGACAGCGGCGCAACTTGCCAGTGAAGGAATTTCAGAAACAAAAATTGCAGGCATTATTCACGGCATTGCATTAAGTGCCGGGGGCAACCTTGCATTCCCAACTATCCTTACAGTAAATGGACAAATTCTTCATAATCATTCTCAGGGTAATATTTTAAAGAATGGGCAAATGCTGCTTTGCGATTGTGGCGCTGAAACCGCTATGCACTACGGCGGCGACCTTACAAGAACTACACCTGTGGATAAACAATTCTCAGCAAGGCAAAAAGAAATTTTAGAAATCGTGTTGAGTGCACATGAGGCAGCCATTGAATACTTATATCCCGGTATATTCTTTAAAGATGTTCATTTGCTGGCTTGTGAAAAACTGGCTGAAGGATTAAAATCCATCGGACTTATGAAGGGTGATACTAAAGAGGCCGTAAGCCAGGGAGCACACGCCATGTTTTTTCAATGTGGCCTTGGGCACATGCTTGGTTTAGATACGCATGACATGGAAGACCTGGGAGAAGAATATGTTGGATACACAGATGACTTAAAAAAGAGTACACAGTTTGGTATAAAATCATTGCGGCTTGGACGAAAAGTGGAAGAAGGCTTTGTATTGACGGTGGAACCCGGAATTTATATTATTCCTGAATTAATTGATCTATGGAAATCAGAAAATAAATTTCGGGATTTTATTAACTATGAAAAACTGGAAACCTATAAAGATTTTGGAGGGATAAGGATAGAAGAAGATTTATTGATTACTGACAAAGGAAGCCGGATACTGGGTAAACCTTTGTTTCGAAATCTGACAGGATTATAAATATTCAAATTGTTTTATAATGAAACACTTACTAATAATTTTTTCGTTGATATTTATATCGGCCACAACAAATAAAACCGGGTATAAGAAACTGTTTAATGGTAAATACCTGGAAGGATGGACAACACACGGCACAGAAAAATGGTATGTGGAGAATAGTGAATTGGTCTGTGAAAGTGGCCCGGATAAACAATACGGTTATTTGTCCACCAACAAATCGTATAAAAATTTTATTCTAAAATTAAATTTTAAACTGGAAGCAAACGGAAACAGCGGAGTGTTTATCCGCTCCGGAATTGAAGGAACAAAAATCAGTGGCTGGCAGGTAGAAGTAGCGCCACCGGACCATCATACAGGTGGCATTTATGAATCGTATGGCCGCGGCTGGCTTATACAACCAACACCTGAAGGTGAAAAAAAATTGAAAGCAACAGAATGGAATTCCATGCAGATAAAAGTTAATGCTGATGAAGTTACTACCTGGTTAAATGGCAAGAAGATAGTTTCTTTAAAAGATGAAATAATTGGTAAAGGCAATGGCTTTATTGCTTTACAAATTCATGATGGCGGTGGTATAAAAGTAAGATTGAAAAATATTGAAATTAAAGAACTCAAATAAATTCGTAGTAAGTCCGGCTTGTTAACTAAACATTCTATTATGGAAAACAACAATGAAGGTTCAAGAAGAAAATTTATTAAATCGCTCACAGCTACTACTGTTGCTGTTGCAGCGGGTACATCTTTATTTGCAGCCACCCCAAAAAACAGGTATGTAGAAATTATTGGTAAAAAAAGCATCTCTGCAAATGACAACATCAATATTGCTTTAATTGGTGCCGGCGGCATGGGTGTGCAGGATACCATTACAGCATTAATGGTACCCGGTATAAAATTAGTTGCCGTTTGCGATTTATACGACGGGCGTTTGAAAGATGCCAAAACTAAATGGGGCGCTGATATTTTTGCCACCCGTTCTTACAAAGAAATTTTAAACCGAAAAGATGTTGACGCTGTAATTGTTGCTACGCCAGACCACTGGCATCAGCAAATATCTGTAGATGCGATGAAAGCAGGTAAACATGTTTATTGTGAAAAACCAATGGTACATGGCATTTCCGAAGGTCCGGCTGTAATAAAAGCGCAAATAGAAACTGGTAAAATTTTCCAGGTGGGCAGCCAGGGTGTTTCTTCCCTGGGAAATGAAAAGGCTAAACAATTATTGAAAGACGGCGCCATCGGTACATTAAATTATGCAGAAGGGTTTTGGGCAAGACATTCACCTATCGGTGCCTGGCAGTATCCTATCCCTGCTGATGCATCTCCAGCCACAGTGGATTGGGAAACATTTATTAGCAATACAACCAAACGATCCTTCGATGCCACCCGTTTTTTTAGGTGGCGCAATTATCTTGACTATGGAACAGGAATGGCCGGAGATCTTTTTGTACATCTCTTTTCCAGTTTACATTTTATTACTAATTCTACGGGACCGAATAAAATTTATTCGTCTGGTGGTTTGCGTTACTGGAAAGATGGCAGGGAAGTGCCCGATGTTTTGTTGGGTACGTTTGATTATCCACAAACACCCGCACATCCTGCTTTTAATCTTTCTTTACGTTGCAATTTTGTAGATGGTACCAGTGGTACTACTTATTTAAAATTAGTCGGCAGCGAAGGTTCCATGGATGTTACCTGGGATAGTGTTACCTTAAAAAGAAATAAAACCACTGACTCCAATGACCCGTTTTACATTGAGCAGATGAAAAAAGCAGGCAGCCCTGTTTCAGGCCGCAAACGAATTCTGCCTCCCGAAGAATACACTTTTGAATCAGAGAAAGGTTACCTGGGCGGTCCTTACGATCACTTTGTAAATTTTTTCAACGCTATTAAAAATGGGGGCTCCGTTACAGAAGATGCTATTTTTGGATACCGTGCAGCCGCCCCGGCCTTATTATGCAACGACAGTTATAACCAGGATACAGCCATACTATGGAACCCGGAAAAAATGCAATTAATAAAAAAATAAAATAAATATTATGCAAAGGAAAATAATCAGAAATGTAAGTTTTATGCTGGCGTTTGCAGGTTTTACTTCATGTGTTGAACCGTCTGAAAGTAGACAGGTAACTGAAACAAAAAAAAACACCATTACAAATATGGACACCGTTAAGAAAGAAGCTGTCAGTCTTTTTGATGGAAAAACACTTAACGGCTGGCATGGCTTTAATAAAACGGGCGAAGTAAAAAACTGGAAAATAGAAGATGGAGCAATGGTTTGCCTGGGAGCTGCAAAAGAAGCATCGGGCGGTGACCTTGTTTCTGATGGTGAATATGAAAATTTCAAATTAAGCTGGGACTGGAAAGTTACTAAAGGTGGCAACAGTGGTGTAATGTATCATGTAATTGAATCACCAAATTATAAATCACCTTATGAAACAGGGCCGGAATACCAGATGATTGATGACGTTGGTTTTCCTGAAAAGTTAGAAGATTGGCAGAAGTCAGGCGCTGATTATGCAATGAATACCACTAACGATAAAAAGAAATTGATGCCGGTGGGAGAATGGAATTCCAGTGTAATTATTTTCAACAAAGGGCATGTGGAACATTGGCTGAACGGAGAAAAAATTGTTGAATTTCAGGCATGGGATGATAAATGGAATAAGGAAAAGCAGCAAGGCAAGTAGAAAGATTATCCTGATTATGGAACTGCAAAAAAAGGAAAGATTGCTTTGCAGGACCATGGTAACAAAGTTTATTTTAAGAATATTATGATCGAGAATGTAATCGTAGAATAATAAAATAAATTGCAATGAAAACATTGGTGTGTATTGAACCCGGGTATTTCGAATACCAATCGGTTGCTAAACCGGAATTGACTAAAGGAAATGCAATCATAAAAATCAAAAGAATCGGAATCTGTGGAACAGATCTGCATGCTTTTAAAGGAACTCAACCCTATTTTGAATATCCAAGAATATTGGGACACGAGTTGGCAGGAGAGTTAGTGGAAGCAGATGATGCACCTGGTTTCAAAATTGGAGAAGCGGTAACATTCATACCTTATTTTAGTTGTGGCGAATGTGTTGCCTGCCGTATGGAAAAACCGAATTGTTGTAGTAAAATAAAAGTATGTGGAGTTCATCAACATGGTGGAATGGTAGAATATCTGTCAGTACCGTCATCATCATTGGTGCATGGCGAAGGATTAAGCTTTGATGAATTGGCATTGGTAGAGCCATTATCTATTGGGGCGCATGCTGTAAGACGGGCAGCAATAAAGAAAGGAGAATACGTATTGGTAATGGGTGCAGGTCCTATCGGTTTGGGAGCTATGGAATTTGCAAGATTAGCTGGCGCTAATGTTATAGCACTTGACATTAATGATACACGGCTACAATTTTGCAAAGACAACATTAAAGTATCTCATGTTGTTAATGGCCTTGAGCCGGATGTTATTCAACAATTAATGGACATTACAAATGCTGACATGCCTACTGTTGTAATTGATGCAACAGGAAATTTAAAGGCAATTAATAACGGATTTCAGTATATAGCACATGGGGGAAGTTATATGCTAATAGGCCTTCAGAAAGAGGAGATATGTTTTAGCCATCCTGAATTTCATAAAAGAGAAGCGGTCTTAATGAGTAGCCGCAACGCAACCCGGGAAGACTTTAATTATGTAATTGAAGCCATCAAAAACAAACTTATTTCTCCTGTCACTTTCATTACGCAAAGTGTTTTGTTTGATAATATCAGGGAGGAATTCAATCACTTGCTGGATTCTGATAATGGGGTCATAAAAGCAATGGTTGAAATGAAATGATATTAGATTTGAATCCCGATTTCCCCCCAGGTAAATTCTTTTTGTAATGAAACAAGAAAGGTTAATGACACGAGAATTTGGAAATATCCTGAAAATTCTAAGCCAATTGGTCCGCCTGATAACCTTTAACAAAATTATGAAATTATCACGCCATACTTTAAAGAATATTAACTCCGGTAATGTGGTGATACCGGATGAGAAAATCTTTGAATTACCTGAAAAGGTTTTACAGTTTGGAACAGGGATGCTGCTTCGGGGATTACCGGATTATTATATTGATAAGGCAAATAGAAACGGAATATTCAATGGCCGTATTGTAATGGTGAAAACAACGTCAAAGGGTGATGCTGCTTCATTTGAGAAGCAAGACGGTTTATATACCTTGTGTGAGCGGTGTATCCTGGAAGATCAAAGGGTCGAAAAGAACATTACCTGCTCATCTGTAAGCCGTGTAATAATTGCGAAGAATGACTGGGAAAAAATCTTAGAATGTGCCCATAATCCCGACCTGCAAATCATTATTTCAAATAAGACAGAAGTAGGCATTCAATTGATGAATGATGATATCCCCTTCATCCGCCGGTATCTTACCCGGGAAAATTACTTGCATTTTTGTATGAGAGATTTATCACTTTCAATCGAATTGAAGATAGCGGTTTAGTAATTGTTCCTACAGAATTGATTTTGGAAAATAGGAAAAAACTAGAAGGTAAGCATCCCCAAAAACAGTACGGTTTAAAAATAGACAAATTGTTTAATTTTAAAACTGTAAAAGATGAAAAAAGCACATTTAGTCCCGAACGGATTACAGGCATTTTCAGAGAGTTTGAAAACGGCATAAGCGCCGAAAACTAACTGTGAACACGGAGAAAATGAAGTCACTTTGGATAAATGTTGACAACGCTAAGGAGGTATGGATGCATCCGAACTCAAAAAGATAAAAATAACATCGCCAGCAATATTTTAAAGATCATGAATCAATTGCGAATTTTTTTTTATTTTTGTTTTCGAAATATTAATAGATCGTTGAAAATAATTTGCGGTGCGTAATTCGAGCGGGTGAAAATTACAATACAGTGTAATTAACTACATACCAATTTCTTTAGAAAATATAGTGTTCTCCCTGCGGGGTCACATTGCAAATTTTTAAGCTGGCTAACCAATCAAGTTTTAAAGAAAAGTTGGTAATGTTTTAGGTAAGTTTGGCAAAATCAATCCTTACAACAGGTAATGAATTATAAGCACAATTGTTCATCATCAGATATTTTCTTAATTCCGTATCGAAAAAGAACACTCAGACTGATTAAGGTGCCTGCCTTACCCCTCTTCGATCCTCTTGCCAAAACGTATAATGTGCTCATCAGGATCCCGTACCAGCATTTCCCGCACATTCCATGGCTTGTCTTCAGGTACCGTTAAAACGTCTGCTCCAGTGGACTTGATGATTTGGTAGTATTCATCAATATTGTCAACGTTAATGGCAAGCCAGGTACCGGGATTTCCCTGGCCAAGTCTACAAAAAAAGATTTCTACGCAGCCGATGCTTACACCTCCAAAACTTTTTTCTTCATCCCATATCCACTTGTTTTCAAATTCCAGTTTTTCTATGTAGTATTTAATGCTTCTCTCTATATCTGCAGAATAAAGAATCGGAATTAAAGACTCAAATTTCATGGACAAGGCTATTTGGCGTTATAAACACAAATTTAATATTTTCCCTTATTTGTAGGCAAGCATCTGCCTCTCTGTTTATTCCAAATTCTTTCTTTTTTTATACTAGCTATTATAACTAATTTACATTACTAATAATCAGATATGAAGCGTAAATTTTTATTTGTTTTTTCCTGTTGTCTAATAGTTTGCCTTGTGATGGCAGGACCGGTTTTCTATAAAAATACATCCGTAAATAAAGAAAGTCATAGCATAACCGATTTCTCATCAGCTCCGGAAGGCTTTGGAAATGTCCCTAAAGAAAAAAAAGTAAAATCGGGTAATCTTCATCTCCAAGCAAAGCCACTCCCACGCATTGCTATTGCGGGGCTTGGAATAGAATCGAGCACCTTTTCCCCGGCACTTACGAACGAAGAAGCCTTTCATGCAAAATATGGCACTGATGTTTTTTCTTCATATCCATTTTTATCCGTTGATTCCCCGCTTCGTGGCCGGGCAGAATGGTTTCCAACCTTAGTCGGTAAATCATTGCCCGGAGGCGCAGTGATCAGGGAAGCTTATGAATCGCTTGTTAACAAAACGCTTGATGCGCTAAAAAAAAGCGGTCCATACGATGGCCTTTTTCTGGATATTCATGGCGCCATGAGTGTTGTAGGCCTTGAAGATCCGGAAGGTGATTTTATTACCAGAATTCGAAAATTGTTGGGCAATAAAACGATTATTTCGACATCAATGGATCTGCACGGAAACGTTTCCTGGCGGCTGGCCGAAAACACCGATCTGATCACCTGTTACCGGATGGCGCCTCATGAAGATGCTATGGAAACCAAACAAAGGGCGGTAAAAAACCTTCTAGAGCGGATTGAAAATGGAAAGGGTAAGCCCGCCTATAAAGCCTGGATCCCAATTCCTATCTTACTACCCGGTGAAAAAACAAGCACCAGAATAGAACCGGCAAAGAGTGTTTACAAAGCGGTTGCACCTGCTGCGGCACAAAAGGGCATTATCGATGCTGCCATATGGGTAGGATACGCCTGGGCCGACGAACCCCGCAATCATGCTGTTGTTATGGTTACAGGAGATGACAAAGAAAAAGTAATACATACCGCTGAGCAACTCGCTAAGCGTTTTTGGGATGCAAGATCCGGTTATTCCTTTGTAGCGCCCACCGGCACATTAAATGAATGCCTTAACAATGCACTGGCAAGCACAAAACGTCCTTTTTTTATTAGTGATTCCGGAGATAATCCTACAGCAGGTGGCGCCGGAGACGTAACCTGGACATTAACCGAAATACTTGCCAGATCTGAGTTCAAACCTGCTAACGGCCCTTCGCTGATCTATGCTTCTATTCCCGGGCCGGAACTTGTTAAAAAGGCTCTAGCAGCAAAAGTAGGCAACCACGTAGAAGGTTATGCAGGTGCAAAAATAGATGCACGCTATGCGCCTCCTGTATTGATTTCAGGAACAGTAGAGGCAATAGAACATGGTGATGTTCATGCTGAAGTTGAAGTTGTTATCCGTGTTGGTAGTGTACATATCATTGTGACTCAAAAACGCAAGCCTTATCACAAGGAAATTGATTTTACCAGGCTTGGGCTTAATCCGCGGAAAACAGACATTGTAGTCGTTAAAATTGGTTATTTGGAACCCGAACTGCATTCGATGAGGGCAGACTGGTTACTGGCGCTTACACCAGGTGGAGTGGATCAGAACCTGGAGCGCCTTCCCTATAAAAGAATTCAACGCCCTATGTTCCCTCTAGATTATCAAATGGCTAATCCGGATCTTTCTGCCAGGATGGTGCCCGCATCTAAGTAATGATGAAGCATGGTAACTCAAAACGCGTAATATCACATGACATTGTAATCACAAACTACGTCATAATCGTTTTTTAAATAACAGGTAAGTTTGAAAGAATTCACCAGGTATCTCCCTTGAATAGGTGTCCAGTCCTATTCCCACGTGATAACCTGGTTTAATAAGGATATTATAATTTATCCCAAGATCAAATCCGAACCTGACATTTTTTTCCTGATGATACTTTTCTGTTCCGGGCACAAGAACATTGTGGCCATCAGGGTACATTAATATCCGGTATGTTTTTATTACTTTATAACTCTGGTAATAAACAGAAGCACCCGTTTTTAGATTAAGGTGAGATCTATCCGGATTACCAACACTATAACCGATATTCTCTGCCAGAAACAGTACGTTATAGTAACGTTGCTCTTCCGGAAAACCCCTGTTACCTTTAAAGTTTTCCACATTTGCAATCATGGTAGTAAAATATCGCAGGTCGGTTTCAAGAAAAAATCCCCTCCAAAAATACTTTTGATATCCGGCTGAAATGTTTACGCCGTTATTGCCCCAGTTGGTTTCTATCCCGTATCCCAGTGAAAAGTTCAGCACTTGCTGTGCTGAACTCTCTCTTGTGAACAAACTGCTACTAATCAGGAATGTTACAAGGATTTTTTTCATATGTGTAGCATTTTAAGGCAAAAATAATTGAATTTCCAGGTTTATGGGATATAGGTCCTATCCATAAACGTAAAGCTGACGCGTGAATTTTTTCGTCGTACAGGCCATCCGGAGTCAAGCACTTGTCCCTCATGATCGATGCGGTTCATATGAAAAAAAACATCCCTGTGCAGGTTGACATGATCAATAATAGGATCTTCAGACTTAAATCCCACTTTAACAGCAATAGGTCCTATTGTTTGGGCCGCATTGATGACACCGGCAATCTTCATGGAAAGAGTAGTTGATATTGACGCACTGAATTCCCGGGTTGTTTTCGTATCATCTTCAAAGATTGCATAATACTGTTCGTGATTGTCTGCCTCCCAGTCTTCATCCCAGGCAAGATTCCATTCAACCCAATCTTCACGCCTGATGGTGCGTCTTTTAAAAGGGTAAGGGTCGCCTATGAAAAGATTGTCAGCAGTCACGTGACCGTCTGCCATTTTTAAGTATCCGTCTGACCGGGTGAACCTGATTTCCGAATCTCCACCATTGCCATCTATTGCCAAGAAGTTGTCATATTGATGTACACAGCGTACTTCACCTATGTAAACCTGTTTTACTTCCCTGGGAATTCCGGGTATCACGACAGGAGGTCCGGGAGGTTGAACACCCATCACAGCATTAGTCACGGTGTTATCGTAAGGTTCTATCCCGTTAACTCCTATAATATGCGTTGGGTAAATGTCAGCATAAGCGTCGTTTGCCGTTATATTCTCATAATACAAGAGCGCACCGCTTTGATATACAGGTCTGTCCCCCGGACCTTCGTCTGCATTCCGGGTAGCTGTAACCAGCGTTATACCATAGTAGATAGGATCGTTTGGGTCCGGAAGCCGATCTCTGTCTTCTTCATCCAGGTTAGTATTAACGTTATGGACCTGATTTCCAAAATTTTCGGAATAAGGAAAATATATACTTACCTCTTCGGTTTCCTCCTGGTTGATGTTATTTAACCTGGCGGCAGCTGAGGGCCTAGGTTTTTGAGAAGAGACAAAAGCATCAAAACCAGGATCTTTTAATTTTGATGCTTCTGAAAAAAAAGCAGTGGAAAATCTGGTATGACTTAGTTTTGATGTTTGACATAATTTTTGAAACTTTTCCTTTGTGGCCAGGAGGCTTTGTTCAGGATAAATGAGATCGGCGAAAAGAACAGATTCATCAGTATAAACGTCTGAAAAAATAGCCGCATTTACGAGCATCACGTTGTGGTTTGATTTGTAAAGCTCTTTGAATACTGTGTTAATCTTTTTAAGGTTTTCAACCAATTGTTTTTCTTTTACTGTCATAGCAGTTTCACGGACTTGCGGTTGATTTCCCACAGGTTGATTGCCGGGATCTTTCGTACAACCATAAAAACTAATCAGAAACATAAGGAGCACATGATGCGTTTTCATACATGGTTTAATTTTTATTTTTAAATATTTCAGGCGAATCGATTAAAAGTGTGTATGCTTACAAACAGCCCTTCTTTTAATCATTCTTCTCCCATACTTTCAATAGCAAATTGAGACAATAGATCAATAGAACATCAGTACTTTCACCCTCAAATAAGGGTAAAATAACGGTATAGATTAAGAAATATTTGAACACACAAGGCCTTGTTCTAAGCATCTACGATCGGCTATTGTAACTAAGCCTACAGTTCATAGGCAGTTTGCATTATCAATTCAAAACAGCTAATTTTCGTTGAAATTATTTCTTATGATGGAGGAAAATTTCCCCGAAGATCTCAAAGGTCTGCCTGGCTTGGAAAAGCCTGATTTTTGTGTAAAATCCAAGCGGGCACATCCCTATTTTAAGACTTACTTTTTAATTGGATTTGGCGTTACCTGGTTATCATCTATCGCCTATGGTTTTTATGTTGCTTTTTTTACAGTCACGGGAAGACCAAAACCAATTATTGACATTGCCTTTATATTAAAAACAGGATTCTTTATTCTTACAGGCGTGGCAGTACTAGTATTAGGACTTTTCTTTCTTTTCGAAAAAGGAGGGTGGGTTATTGGAACACCGCAACGATTATTCATTTATAAAAAAGGTATTTTAAGATCATTCTTCTGGGATCAATTCTCAGAAATACTATTGAAAGGCGATTCTGAAAACGCAAATATTCATGTAGAAATGAAAAGTGGTAAGATGGAAAGAGACGATAATGGCCGCGAGCGTTATGTTCCCCATCGCATTCATATCTTTCAAATACCAAATGGGGTTGAAGTTGAGAAATCAATGAGAAAAAGGATTGATGAACATCATGTCCCCCATTCCACTCCCGCCGATGATCCTTCTAATAATTAACCTTCACATCCTTAAAGGCAACAGGTAACCACACCTGCATGGGACCAGGCCCTCTGTTATTCCAACTAAAGTAAGGAATGGCTTTTATTTGCTTGCGGACAGATTGCAGGCTTTTACCATCTTCACCGACCTCTGCAACGATGCCGTTAAATGAAATGGTATTTACGCCTCCTAACAGGTTTTTGTCGAATGAGGGTACAAAAGAAGCATCGCCCGGCAGAATGATGTTCCAGCATTTACCGCCGTTGTCTATCCCTTCCACGCAATATACCATCGGCCCATACTGTAAAGCAACCCGGTCGGTATTTTGCTTCAGGTCGGGCCTGCTGATGATCCTAGAGACTTCCATCGGAAGTCCAACCCTGACCACATCGCCTTGCTTCCAGGTTCGGTCGATGACAGCGTAACCGGCTTCTATTGCATATGCTGCAGGTTTATCATTTACAGTTAATACAGGTTCTAATAGTTTTAGTGTTTCATACCGGTACAGATCTCCCGGAACAGGTTCTTTAAGCCACCCCGGAATGCGCACCTTGAGGGCAAACTTAACCGGGGAAGATGGATCCACTTTTATGGAGCTGCTTCCACCCCACGGAGAGTTAGTCTCCAGTCCAATGTCAACATTTGTTTTACCCATTTGCAGAGTCGTTTTACTGCCAATGAAAAGATTCACCCATACGGCGCCCGGAGAGGTACTGTATATATAGTTACCGAGAGACGCGACAAGACGGGCGATATTTGAAGGACAGCACGCTGTTCCAAACCATTCACTTCGTTTATGGGTACCTGTTGAGGCGAGCGGGTTTCCATAAAAAAAGTGGTCGCCGCTGAGAGATAACCCATCCAAAGCGCCATTATACAAGCTTCTTTCAAGGATATCGATGTACTTCCCTTCACCTGAAAGCATATGCATACGCTGGTTCCATATCACCATACCCACTGAAGCACAGGTTTCGCAATAGGCTGTTTCATTAGGCAGGTCGTAATCCACACCAAAACCTTCATTCTTTCCCTGCGCTCCTATACCTCCGGTAATATACATGTTACGGTAGACAACATCTTCCCAGATATGCTTCATCGCATCAATATATCCAATGTCTTTAGTTACCGCGGCCACATCGGCTGCACCTGTGTAGAGATACATTGCCCTTACCGCATGACCTGTTATTTCTTTTTGTTCTTTAACCGGAACATTGTCCTGGCAATAAGCGGGGTCTTTCCAATCATCCCATATTACACCTTTCCCGTAACCATGCCCGCGCTGGTCAAGGAACCATTGCGCCAGCTGCAGGTACCGGTTATTTTGCGTTTGATGAAACAGCTTCATTAAGGCAAGTTCAATTTCCTGGTGACCGGAAACCCAATGGCGGTTGTTCATCCGGAATGTTGAATCGATATGATTCGCAAATCTTGTCGCCACATCAAGTAATGTCTTTTTGCCGGTAGTATTATAATAGGCAATTGCAGCTTCAATTAAATGCCCGGCGTTGTAATCCTCATGCTTTTCCATGTCGGTCCACCTTCCATCAAGTCCTTTTAGGCTATAATATGTATTCACGTAACCATCCGGCAATTGTGCTGCAGCGATCTTGGCGATCCAGTCATCCGCTTTCTTCTCCAGGGCAGGGTCCGGGTAGTTCTTAAGGGAATAAGCGATAGCTTCAATTGCTTTGTACACATCAGAATCGTCATAATATATTCCTTCGTGCTTTTCGCCCTGGCCCCTGGCAGCTTTTTCAAAATTGCGTATACGCCCGGTTTTGTTCTCTGTATAATTTATGCACACCTGCAGGGTTGAATTAGCCACTGTTTGCATCCGTGGCTTCCAGAATGCATCTGTTATCTCAACTTTTGAGAAATTGACGGGGTACAACTTTTGTAAAGATCCCTGCGCTGCGCAACGCGTCAGTATCGATAAAAGAACCAATGCACTCAATAATCGATTCATAGCTCAGTATTTAACACAATGTAGTTAGTAAAAGCCATTGAGATAGTATCTGGCAGATACCAATACAAAGCCGGAGAGCACATACTCTCCGGCTTTACGAGTGAAACTAGAATTTAATCACTACCTGCGTTGCTTTTTTCGATCCCTGCACCACTTCAGCCAGGTAAACGCCAGCAGGATAAGATGCTCCTATTTGTATCTTGGCGTTTGAATTCAGGCTTTTGCTTTCAACCATTCTTCCAGTGATGTTATATATGTTCAACGTTACCTCATCCATTGTATTGCTACTACTAATATCCATAGTAAAATAGGAATTGGCAGGATTAGGAGAAGCTTGCAAACCCAAAGTATACTCCTGGGATGAACTGCAATTGCCCAGCCGCGATCCGGTTTTCAGCAGTAACGACACAGCACCTGCGTTGATACAACTATTGTATGAACCACCCAGTTTGCCCGGAGGAATGATACAAACCTGTACTTTATTTCCCTGGCTTCCACACCTTACATCTACTACCCTGACCAACTTTTCCGCTGACACTTGTTTACATCCCCGGGCATCTGTGACGGTAACACGATAAGCAGTAGGCATTGCCGGACTCACGGTGACAGAAGGCGTTGTAGAACCATCCGACCATAAATAAGTGTATGGAGCAGTACCACCGCTAATATTGGCAGTAAGGGTTATTGCAGAAGCAGGGCTATAGCCACGGTAAACGGTATTTATATCAACGCCCTTATCAACAGCAACAGCATCAGGTATGGTCACCGAGATCGGGCCACAGGGAATAGTAACGGTAGTCGTCGCCACAGACGAATTATTACCGGTAACCGGATCCAGGTTTGTGCTGTTTACAGAAGCAAAATTGTTGATCACTGTATTACCGGCAAGGTTATTAGCCACTCTGGCCACTAAGGTAAAAGTGGCGCTGCCCCCGCTCGCAAACGATGGATTTGTTGCATTCACCACACCGGTATTCCCTACGGCCGGAGTACTGATCCCCCACCCTGGCGCCGCTGTCAGGGACACAAAGGTCAACGTTGGCAAAAGGTTATCAGTCAACACTACGTTCAGTGCAGTGTTGGGTCCGTTATTCCTAACGGTAATACTGTATGTAATGTTGTCACCGGCATTTACCGTCGCGGGGCCTGTTTTTATTATGGCAAGATCTGCCGGTAACGGAGAAACTACCCTTGTGCCGAATAAAGAAAAATTGTTTCCTGGATTAAGATCCGGAGTGAAACTGGTAACGGAAGCCGTGTTTAAAATTGTGCTGCCAAGAGGAACATTCACAGCTACGTTGGCCACGAGTGTAAAGGCCGCTACCGCACCAGGAACCAATATAGGGATGGTAGCTGTGATGATACCGTTAGAACCTGCCGGCGGCGTGTTTACTGTCCAGCCCGCCGGTGCGGATAATGATACAAAAGAAGTACCCGTCGGCATGATATCGGCGAAGGACACTCCTAACTGTGCTCCAATCGCATTGTTCACAACCTGAATTGTAAAAACAACGTTATCTCCCAGATTTGCCGTGGGAAAACCTCTTACAATTGCCGTTATATCGAATGTTGGTATAACTGCCACTGAAGTGAAAGCAGAAGCCTGATTGTTAACAGGGTTAAGGTCTGGCGTAACGCTCGAAATAAATGATGTAGCAGGGAGAGCTGTACCAACCGGCACGCTGCCGCCCACGTTTACCACAAGCGTGAAGCTTTGTATGGCCCCTGATGCCAGGGAAAGAATTGTTGCTAGAACAGGAGCGTTGACCCCCACAACAGGGGTTATGGCATTCCAACCTGCCGGTGCCGTAAAAGATACGAATGTTGTTCCGGCAGCCAGGTTACAGGTAAGATTTGCATTCGTTGCACTGCCAGGCCCATTGTTAACTACAAGTATAGTATACGTTAAATTACGACCTGGACTTACTGCATTTGAAGCTGTAGAAATTACAGCCAAATCTGTTTGTGCCATTACTACGTCAGGCAGGAAAAATGTTGCAAGAATGCCTAAGCAGGCAGAGAGTAAATTACCTTTCATGTGGGAAATGTTTAGGGTAAAAAAAATGGTTTTGACACTTATTCAAGAGTAGGAATGGTGTTACAAAAAGGTATGGATGGAGGATGTCAGGTTCTGAAGAACGACCGTCGTATAGATTTCAAAATTATTTCTTTTTTTTTTACATAAAGGATATTTTGCTTCATTTATTTTCGCATCTACCTTTAATACACCACTTAATCTTGTGATATGAAGCTTTTTATCACTTTAGTCGCGTTTACCGCAGCAGTGTTTCTGACTGCATTCAAATCCATATTGATTGAACCGAAAGATATCATAGGCGCCTGGGAATATGGCACACCCGAAAATAAAACGGTCATGATCAACACCGAAAACATATTCTCGGTTGCCACCTACGACCTGCCCGGGAAGAAGTTTATCAGTGCATATGGTGGTAAATGGCGTATAGAAAACAATAAGTTTATCAGGAAGATCGAATGGAACTCAACCGATAGCACGCAGGTTGGTAAAAGCCTTGTTTTCGATTACTCACTTGTAAACGGGGACTGGAGGCATAAGGGGCAAAAATCCACCGGAGGAGAAATGGACGAATGTTGGTCAAAAAGGGAGACTCTGGAGAAATAGATACCATTAATTTTTAAATTGTTGCCGTTATGAAAAGCCCGAAACCTTCCGGATTTTTAAAGCTATTAGGTTTCTTTACTGCCATTTACATTATGCCTGCTTCTATCAGCTTCCGCGATTGACCATCAGCCCTAATCAATCCCCCCAGGTATTACACTTAACTGTACTACTTATCTCTCTCTCTTTCTTCAATAATATACCCGATGGGCTTAAAAGAATAATTGTTAGACATTTCAGCCGAACACGCAGTCATGCCTATTAACAGATCCATTTTTGCTTCTATTATTATAAAATCTCCAGCCTTGCTCTTTGGAGGCAGCACAGATATTTTACCTGTTTCGCCATCAACCGTAACATGCATAAAAATATTAAAGCAAACAGGAATATCATCCTGGGCAATGCCATACTCCTTTAGGACGTCACACAAATTACCGAAACATCCGCGATGCGGCGCTGTATGTCCATATATAATACGAAAAGTATCGGCACTGCATGGGGTAAGTAAGAAATCATGCCGGCCTACAGTATCCTCTGCTATAACAAACATGACGTTACTACGGTTTGAGTAAAAAGGATGCCCTGTGGTCAGAAAAATGGTTTCGGCGTAATCTATTGTTCTGCCAGAACTAAGATACTCTGCCTTATCATTAAAATTATAACATACAAAATCCGAAACCTGCTCGCCTTGTATATCGGTAATTTTCAGGCGCTGGCCTTTTTGCAATGTAAAAGCAGTACCACTACGAGGAGGAATGATGTTCATTTTTTGC
The DNA here is from genome assembly GCA_037718865.1 of Chitinophagaceae bacterium. Lineage (GTDB taxonomy): Bacteria > Bacteroidota > Bacteroidia > Chitinophagales > Chitinophagaceae > JADCRZ01. Next base: position 94,136 of record JBBJMP010000002.1, read on the forward strand.
ATGATTGATCATTAAAGGGCATTGCCAGCTGTGATCATGTTTTAGCCCGCTGTATTGAAATACTTCTGAAGAAGTACCAAAATCGTCGAGCATAGGGTTGACTGAACCCGAATAAGCAACATCCCGCTTTCTGACAATATTTTTCATCTTTTCGTACCGGTTTGTTTCCCTGAGTTGCTCAAATTGTGCATGCGGATTAAAAACCAGGGCCGGAAATTTAAACTGCCTGGAAGGTCTGCTACTTACAGGATTCAGCCCGATAATAAAAAATGCTTCTTCCTTCAGGCTAAAACTAAAATTGGGAGAATGGGGATCAGCATCCACCCTATTATCATAATTGTTACTCTTTGCATCAAGATCTGATAATGACTGCAGGCGTTGCCATAGCAACGAATCAAACATGCCTTCGCTTTGCAGCACAGGACCTTTAAATATCACTGCAGCGCTGTAGAAGAAAGCCGCAGCTTTCCGATAAGAATAAATAAAATTATACAGAAACTGCAAAATGGCCTTATCGTCTTTAGGGCAGGCCATATGATCTGCCACCATGCACGTTACCTGTTGCCGTTCCAGTGCCGCTTTTGCAGCAACACATGGAAATTCCCTATTATTAATGAAAGATTTAAATTCAAGAATCATACCCCGGTCATCGTTGTTCATAGCGCGTCGTTTTGGCAAGAGCCGTAAGTTTCATTAACAGGTTTAAATGGTAAATGTTTACATCTGAATAAAAATTGTTGAATATACAAACGCTTATCGTCGCGAGGACAGTTGTGCCACCAGGATATTACATTAACCGGTTGAACGCTTATACCGGCATGAACTTAGACACAAGAGGAAACACATACTTATTAAAAGCCTGTTTAACAATTTTTCCAAATTCCCGATCAACGATTAACACCAGGCAAATAAAAAATAGCGTAAAGATGCCTGAATTTATTATCAGCTTACTGAAATACAGATTCGCAGGCATCAGGTTTTCAACCAATTTTTGAAATCCCAAACCAATCAGAAAGCTTAAAGGGATTATAATGATCCAGGGGTTAATTGATTTCCTTAACAGCGACATATCAAGATAACCAAGCTTATACACCCTGTAATTGTAAAAGAAAAAATCAGCCATAACAGTCATGAATAACGTTACGACAAGCGTTCCAATGATCCCAAAGGATCTTGCCGCAAAGAACATCACTATTCCAAAACATATATTTCTTATGATATTGAACAAACTAATCGTTTTGATATCTCCCAATGCATAGGCAACATTCGACATAAAAGTAAACAGGAGGCTGCATAAAAAATTAGCTATCAGTAAATACAATATCACATTCCCTGCAAATTGACCCTTACCGGTCCATGCCGTTATCAGGTTTTCATAATTAAAAAAAAACAAAAAAGAGGCATACAGGGTAGCATATGAATAGAATCTGAATTGAGTATTAATCAGGTTAATGATGGAAGATTTGTCACCCATACCTTTTGCATGCGAGATCAAAGGCATCAGGGCAACTGAATGTCGCCCGATAAGTGAAAATGTAACATTCAGGGGCCTTTTGTTTATCTCATAAACAGTAATCATGGCGGGTGAGATAAATCTTGCAAGCACAATCATGTCTACGCTATACGCTAATCCGGAGATAATTTTTGAAGTGGAAGTAAAGGAAAAGATCCGGATAAAGCGTTTGAAATGTACATACTCGAATAAAATTTTTATACCTCTTTTTTCTAATAGTCTAAGCATCGAGGCAATGTTATACACGTTAAGGAACAAAGCCCTTGCTAAATTAGCAATTGCAATAGACAATACTCCATATTCAAAATATAGAAAAAGAAGGTTTACAAATAAAAATAGGAAATTAGCTATGAGAGCGGCAATAGCTACATGGGCCGAATTGTGCAGGCCCTGGTTAATTCCTGACATACTGAAAGATACCAAAGACATACCGGTGGCAATAACGGATAAAACCAGCGCCATAGACAAATGCGGATACTGTGATATGTCTTTATTAATGATGGCACCAATGAAGAAATAGCAGGCATAACCCAGGGCAACGGCAATCAATAAGATAAAGAATGAGGCAATAAAACCGGATCCTATTGATTTTCCTATTTCGGAATATTCCTTCCTGCCACTTAACTCTGCGATTTTCTGTTGCAGCACTTCTCCAACCCCTGGGTCAACAAGGGTCATCCATCCAAGAATATTTCCGGTAGCCAGCCATACACCAAGCGTATTGGAGTCAATATGATTCAGGTAAAGCGGAAGTAATAGAATCGAATTAAATATGTTGGTAAGAACCCAGCCATATTGAAAGATGAAGTTCCATTTTAATATATTTTTATTCATCAGATCGGATAAAGTCTGGAAAATATAATGACTAACACTAGAATTAATGAAAAATGTTCGCTTAAATAGAAATAAACTTTACGTTTGAATGCAAGTTACTATTTACTCTCTTACAATTATTTTAATAACTATTCGGCTGCCCCCGTATTTCATGCCGAACCCATTGCGGACTAGCTTTCATAGCAGTAACCTTACACTGTCACCGTCCTTATTTAAACAATTCTTATCTATCAGGTCAAAGATCTCAGGATGCTTGCTAAGGTCTAACTTCCGTGCAAAAAGATCATCTGAAGCTATTAGATCCCGAAAATCATCCTTTTGCAATAGAGCCGGATGAGACATGGACATGCCATCCCAACGTATGAATCTTTTGTTGTTATTTACAATGCTGTTACATATTGTTTCATCTTTTGCATTTAAGAGGATCGTTTGAAAGAACAGCTCGTCCGGAGCAAAGGTTGACTTGTGGAAAATTAAGTAAGATGGATTGTCCTTTACATACCTGAGTATATAATTCAATGCATCCATATTCATTGTCCACCATTGTGAGCCTCCGTATGGTTTCAAGTTTCCTGGTTGTTTCCTCTTGAGGAAAGGAAAAATATTTACCACGAAGTTCATGGCTTTGGCAATATACCGCTGGTGAAATTTTAATCCGAAATAATATTTGTCCAACCTGTACATACCTCCCCTTGGGCTCCACTTATCAAAATTGGGAACCTTAAAATACTCCATCATGATCCGCCGGTCTGCATTTTTAAAAAAAGTATTGATATCCTCATTACATTTTACCGGGTAATCCTGACCGCTTAATAACGTAATAGTATGAAATTCCCTTTGTGTTGCTTTTATGGCTTTCATGCCAAGTAAGGTTGCTCTTACCAGACTTAAACCAGCCCAGTGCGTGTTAATTCTTTTAACCATATAAATTCTGTCCGGTATTTTAGATAATGCCGGCATCTCATCAACTGACAACTTTTTATCTATATGAATAAAAAAGAATGATGCATTGTCATCCAATCTTTGTAATAACCGGTTCAGTTGTTCGATGTTTTTATGTGCCAGTATAATATACGCCTTTTCCATGCTGATTGTTGTTATTCCGTAATTGTACAGGAGAAACTATCGGTCTTTAATTAAATTTTTCCCATTCAAAAAAATTATCTATTCGATCCAAATCCTACAAGAGCCATCAATCACTTTATAAAACGGCTTTTCAAACATTTTATTTGTAAGTATAGTGGGGAACACAAACGTTGAAGGCAACAAACTTAAATCTTGTGCCTGTAATGACGGGATTTTGTTTTATAGCTAAGGGGTTAACCCGGCGTTTACGTCAATAATATTCAATTAATTGATAATATATTTCGCATAACATAAAATTAACATAGATAATACCGAATAGTTTTTTTAAAAGAGACCGACTTATTTAGTTGATGCTAACAAAGATCTGCTGACCGAGTTATCCTAATTCTATGAAAAGCAACACTTTTGCATAGCATCTTCAAATTAACTATTGTAAAAAAGAAATTTTATTAGGGAGGTGTTCAAATATGAATAATTGTAATTCCAAACTATTTTGTCAACTGGCTTTGATAAATGAAAATGCTTACTTACTTTTGTCCTTTAATTCGTAGTAATGCAAAGTATCACCGAGATGATGTACGGTAAACTCTTAAGTTACTTGACTTATTATTCCTTATCTTCTTAGTCTCCATTTTCCCCTAAAAACCAATCTGATCCCATAGTTTGTTCGTATATGAAAAAGGCCAAATATATGCCCTGCCATTAGGGTTTGTAAACAAGCTAATCATGATTGGAAAATTTTCTATTGTCGTTTCATTACTGTACCTGTTTTTACTCGCTTCTTGTGTAAATACGAATAAGGCTGTTTATTTTGTAAATCAGCCGGATACTACCGTTCAATCTTCAAATTTAGCTCCTCAGTCTGTTATTCAAAGTAACGACCTGTTAAGCATATCGGTCAGTAGTTTAAGTGCTCAGGCGAATACAGTGTTTAATTCGCCTAATATTTTAGGCACCTCTTCCGTAGCTTCTTCCGGCTCTATAACCCAATCAACTGGTTACCTGGTTGACGCGGAAGGATTTATAAAATTCCCATTTTTAGGTAAAATCAAAGCTTCGGGGGTCAGCGAGTCCCAGTTCGAAGATAATATAACACAAATCTTACTGAGCAAGAAATTAGTGCTTGAGCCGGTAGTAAATGTTCGCCGGCTTAATTTCAAAATAACAGTGCTTGGTGAAGTCGCTCACCCGACGGTCATAACGGTTCCCAATGGCAAGATATCACTATTAGAAGCTATTGGTTTGGCGGGAGACCTGACCATTTTTGCCCGACGGGACAATGTATTGCTGGTCAGGGAAGAAGGCGGGGGAAAGCTTACAAGGCGCATCAACCTGAACTCTAATGAGTTGTTCAATTCACCTTATTATTATTTAAAGTCTAATGATGTGGTTTACATCCAGCCCAATAAAGCTAAAGTTGCCACGACAACGCGGACTCAACAACTTTTGCCGATTATTTTTAGTGGATTGTCTTTTGTCGCAATAGTAATCGATCGTTTAAACAGATAATTATACCCAATGCAACAGCTACCTTATAGAACTGACATGGAAACGAATGCCAACAACGAAGTACACGTAGGCCAATTGTGGTCCAAGTATTTTGCTTACTGGCCAATTTTTTTATTGCTGATTTTCCTGGCCCTGGGGGGTTCCTGGCTGTACCTGCGTTACACCGTATCCCTTTATGAAAGTACTGCCAGATTGTTGATTAAAGATGAAAAGAAGGGTACAGAAGATAATAAAGCAATGGAATCTTTAGACCCACTGAATGTAAAAAAGATCATTGAAAACGAAACTGAAGTCATTCAGTCAAGAACATTGATAAGCGATGTGGTTAAAAGCCTCTCTTTATACGCTCCGGTTTTTGAAGAAGGAAGGATCAGATCAAAATCCGCTTACGTATCTTCTCCGGTTAAAATCGAAGTAAATAATCTGAACGCTTTGCGCGAGGTAAAAAAGGTAAATTTTATTTTTGATAAGCCAACCGGAAAGGTAATTATTGATGGAACAACCTACGCGTTAAATGCCTGGGTTGCCACACCATACGGTCATTTGCGCTTTGTACCTAATCCTCATTTCGACGGCTCGGGCAACGGGAAGCTTTACTTTTCATTGGTACAGCCAAAAAATATTACACTGAATATACAAAAGAGTTTAACGGTAACTTCCGCCAGCAAGCTCTCTACCATTCTGAATTTAACGATAAAGGACGAAGTACCCGAGCGTGGCGAGGATATTCTCAATGAATTACTGAAAACGTACAGCAAGGCGATTATTTTTGACAAAAACACTCTTGCTAAAAATACGCTTTCTTTCGTAGAAGATCGACTCAGTCGTGTGGCTCATGACCTGGATTCTATAGAAGGTAAGCTGCAAAATTTCAGGGCTAACAGGGGTGTGTTTGACATAGGCACCCAGGGCAGGTTATTTTTAGAAAATGTAAGTTTTAATGATCAAAAGTTAAGCGAAATAAGTACCCAGTTAGCTGTACTGGACCAGGTAGAAGAATATGTTCGCATAAAAGGCGATAATCAGGGTACAGTGCCTTCAACCGTAGGCCTGAGCGACCCTATTCTGCCTCAGCTCCTGACAAAATTATATGAATCCGAGTTGGAGTACGAGAGGCTTAGAAAAACAGAAGGGGAAGGTTCAATACCATTCATGGCCTTGAATAGCCAGATACAGCGTATTAAGCCAAGCATTCTGGAAAGCATCCAAAACCAAAGGAAAAGTCTTGAAGCAGGTAGAAAAAATCTTTCGGCCACCAATAATTCATATTCATCAGCGCTTCAAACCATTCCGCAGAAAGAAAGGGAACTTATCAATATCAACAGGGAACAAAGCATCAAAAATGATATTTATACCTTTTTATTAAAAAAGAAAGAAGAAACGGCCTTATCCTATGCTTCAACCGTTGCCGACAGCAGGGTGGTAGATCAGGCAGAATCGTCTGTTAACCCGGTAAGTCCCAAACATAAAATGATCTATCTGGCGTCTATTATTGCAGCCTTACTGATCGGCATTGGATTGATAACCGCAAATGAATCGCTAAACCAGAAAGTACTTTTCCGCCAGGAAATAGAAAGCCTTAGCGCTAACCCGGTGATTGGTGAAATTGCGTATGAAAGATCAAGCAATCCTATCGTTATCGGAGAAGGAAACAAAACCTTTATTGCTGAACAGTTCAGGAAGCTGCGGCTTGCGCTCAACTTTATAAAGATCAGCCCTAATAAAAAGAAGATCATGGTTACATCAACCATATCTGGAGAAGGGAAGAGCTTTGTTGCCGTCAACCTGGCGCTCACCCTGGCGCTCGGTGGTAAAAAGGTAGTTCTGATTGAACTTGATCTAAACAAACCTTCTCTGAGGAGCAGATTAAATATAAATGACAACACAGTTGGTGTAACCAGTTATTTACAGGGCGAATCCGAGGCAGCCGATATAATACAAAAAACTGAAGTAAATGAAAACCTGTTCTTCATTCCTGCAGGGCAATTGCCTACGAATCCATCGGAGTTGCTGATGAATGGAAAAGTGCAGGAACTATTCTCTTATCTGGATTCGAAATATGATTACATCGTCATTGATACTGCACCGGTGGGCCCGGTAACAGACGCATATATCCTGTCGCCTTACTGCGACATTACTTTATATGTCATCAGACACAACTATACGCCAAAAGTTTTCGTACAGAGGATTGACGCGAATAACAAGATCAGTCAGTTAAACAATGTAGCCATTGTATTCAACGGAGTTCACCCTAAAGGATTCGGTAAATACAATTACGGTTACGGTTACGGTTATGGTTACGTGCATAACGAAAAGAGTTATAGTCAACAATCATAATACGTTGTTCGGGCATCTTGTCTTATTCTATAAACGAGGCTTTTCAGAGATCCTGGCTGAATGTAGGAATTGCATTGAAAACCTGATCCATCAGAAAAAATTGCCATACTTGCCAGTACAGTAACTGTAACTGAGTTGGGCGGAGCCCATCCTGAATTTTTTATTAATATTCTTTGACATGAATTCAAAACACTGGTATGCAATCTATACGCGCCCAAGATGGGAGAAAAAGATTGTTGAGGCTTTGACAAGAAAAAAAATTGAAAACTATTGCCCTTTAAATAGAGCGGTACGCCAATGGGCCGACAGAAAGAAAGTAGTTTACAATCCTTTATTTACTTCGTACGTCTTTGTTCGTGTTTCGGAATTGGAGCATTTAGCTATAAAGCAAACTTATGGAGTATTAAGTTTTGTTCATTGGCTTGGAAAGCCTGCGGTTATTAAAGACGAAGAAATTGACACCATAAAACGATTCTTACTGGAATACCATCATATAAAACTGGAGAAGGTGCGGGTTAACGTCCATGATAAAGTTAAAATAACAAGTGGGCCGTTAATGATGAAAGAAGGTGAGGTACTGGAAGTAAGGAACAGGTCCGTTAAGGTTTTTCTTCCATCCCTGGGTTATGCCATGATTGCCGAGGTTGAAAAAACAAGTGTTCAGGTGTTACATGCATTTTCACCTCAATAAACACATTCGCTCTACAACCTTTTGGAATACTTTCCTGCAATGGGAAAGAATGACGATAGGCAAACTCAAATTAATACTCATAGCTAGCAACTTACATCATTGGCATTCCGCTTGAATATATACCTCCATAATAACAGCGGTTGGTTCTTTAGTCATTTCCTTAAAGCGGAAACCGCTGTTGATACTGAAACGCAGAATCAGGTAACATAGTACAAGTTAAATCGAGGGGTGAAGCCTGCCAGTTAAAAAGCAAATTTTCAGTTCAATATAAAAAATCAAATCGGCATATGGCTAAATTAGTTATCATGCTTCGTGTAAAAGATGGCGCTCAGTTTGTGCACGATTGGCTTAACTGTTTTGAAAAATTAGTTGATGAAATTGTGGTGGTGGACAACGGTTCTACCGACGGTACTTATGAGATCCTGAAAGCACATCCGAAGGTAGTTGACGCCATGCAGACAGAGGGATATAATGAAGGCCGCGATAAGAACATGGTGTACGCCATGGCCCGTAAAAGAAATCCCGACTGGTGTTTATGGCTGGATATTGACGAAATATTTGAACCTGGAATCACAAGAGATGACCTGAACAGGCTAATGAAACGAAAATACGTAAATGAATACCGCTTCAGGCGATTTCATTTCATCGACAAGGACCATTTTGCCGGCTCCGGAACGTATTTTTATTACACCTGTATTCATGACCGTGTCTTGTGGCGCGAGTCGGCCGATGGATATTTTGAAGACTTTATTTTAGACTCCCCCAATGTAAAAGGGATCAAGGGCGTTAAAATCAATACAAATTACAGGTTGAAGCACCTGGGCTACATCAGTAAAGATCTCGTAGATAAGAAAACAGTTATCTATCGAGCCGTAATAAACCCTGAGAAAGAAGCAGATTTACAAAAGATGTATTTGCATAACGAGCGTAAGATCAAATGGCGTGATAACAGGAACAGTGTACAAGTTATATCGTTAAACATCATACTATCCTCGATTCAATTCCTAAGTTTACTTCCCAGGGGATTTAATAAAGCCCTCACAATGGTCACCAGAAAAATTGCTGTTTCAACCAGTTAAGGAATATAACATAAAAAAGTACGGATGAAAACAGTAGTGCTCAAATTATTTAATTACAAGTTTCACCTTAAAGAATTCCTGGTGTTGTTTTTCTGCTATTTTCTGGTAGAGCACATCTTTTCATGGATTTTTATCCAGAAATCAGTAGTTACGCTGATCTACGTAAAACTGTTAAGCTTATTTATATACGCTTTTGTTTTGCTTCGCTTTAAAAGTTTTAAACCGGCCGAAAGGATATACATTGGCTTATTTAGTTTGCTGATACTCAAATTGATTTACGAATCCCTTCTTGAATGGGGTAGTATATTTCAATACTTTGAATTGTATGCCGTTCTTTTTCCGGTAATATTCACCATATTCATAAAGTCGCTACTCAGAAAGCTAAATATAGATTTGCTGGAGTTTATTGCCAAGTTCTACCTGGTTATTTATGTAGTTTTTATGCTTGTATTCGGAAGAAACTTTTCGTTAGGATTGAATTATATAGAAATGGATGACTACGGCCCTTATTCGGGTGACAGCAGGATCATTCATGCGCAATCCATATTCATGATGGTCGTTCCGTTTCTATGGTATCTGCATAAATACGTCGTTACCCGCAAGACGCAATTTCTTTGGTGGTTCTTATTTTGCGCTGTTATAATCCTGCTCCACCAGCACCGTTCGGTTTGGAGCAGCACAATGGTCGCCACTTTTTTCTACATTGTGGCCACCATCAGAAATAACCGGAATGCCATTTCCGGATTCGTAAGGTTCACCCTAATAACGTTCGCCGTATTGATTATTTCTTTTGTTATTATTTCCAATACCCAGCCTCTCCTGCTTGATCATTTCGCGGATCGGTTCAGCGAGATCCTGAATCCCGGTCAGGAAGAATCCACCTCCAATTTCCGATTTGAACAATCCTCCACTTACTTTAAATACATTGAGCAACGTCCGATCTTCGGCTGGACGTTTGAAGGATTTGAATTGGAAAATCCAATGGTAGACTGGTGGCCCGAGAAAACAGGGCAACACTTTCACGAAGGTTATATCGAGATGCTTTTTTATCATGGTATAGCAGGCCTGTTATTAAAATACTCCTTCCTGGCATTTCTTTTAATAAAGTTGTTTAGTAAAAAGCTTTCCCAGCAATCGATTATTCTGGCAAGCTTTTGCGTTAGCGGACTGGTGTTTTCTCTGAGCTATGTACTGCCGCTTATGTTTTGGGGACATGTAGGTATGTGTTTATGCTACCTGGAGTGGGATAAAGCATACAATCTGCAAACCAAACAGGCACAACCCCAAAAACCGGAAAATACATCACTTTCCGGCCTGCTTGCAAGACAATAACCGATGGTGAAAAATTTTATTGATCCGAAACACTAAATCAACCTGTAATACTCGTTTTATGAACTATATCTGTACCTGGCTATGTGTTGATGAAGTAGGCGAAGAAAGCCTGTTCCCGCAAACCGGAAAGTTATCTTCGTCACAAAGCCATCAAAATATCTACTGGCGTTGTTTGCTCGTTTTTTTTATCACCAGCAAACGTTTCAATAAAGAAGAAAAGCATGTTTTGTTTACAAACGTAAAGCAATTGCCGGTTGTGGATGGTAAAAAAATCAGTAACCTGCTGCAAGAACTTGACGTACAGGTAGTACACACCGACTTCAAATACAAAACGCCGAAAGGGTACTACGGCAAGTTCCAGAATCAATTTTATGAATTTTCCATATTGGAGTATATAACGCAGCACAACACCAACCTTACGGACAGCTACCTGATACTTGACTCGGATTGTATTTTTATTAAACCCGTCGATAATTTGTTTCAGGCAGCAGCTCCCACCGGCATGATCTCTTTTGAAGATGATGTGAAGCCCGATTATGTAATCAATGGCTTAAGCAGAAATGATCTGAAGACTATCTATGAAGAATTATTAGAAAAAAAACTAACCGAGATCCCTTCATATCATTTGGGTGAGTTTCTATTGTGCAGCGTAGCAAACATCAACAAGATCTATGACGACTTCACTGTGTTATGGCCAAAGTTAAAAGAGCGTCACCAGGAGGGTAAAATGAAGTTTAACGAGGAGGCACACACCCTAAGCTACCTGTATTTTAAAAACGGGTTCCGGGCCAGCCGAAATACTACATTTATGAAAAGGATCTGGACAAATCCCCTTTTTTACCGCAACGTCAGTGCATCGGATGTGGACCTTTGCATCTGGCATTTACCGGCAGAAAAAACGTTCGGTATATATCGTCTTTACGAGTATTTTTTTTATAAGGTCCCTAATTACGGGTTTGAAATCAGTAATGAAAAATTTATAGCGCTTATACAAAAAACACTCAGTATACCTTACCTGCCTGTAACAATGAAAATAGAGTATTATACATTGAGCTACTACCGTGCATTGAAAAAAAGGATTCATAAGAAAATGCCGCTGGTCGCCCGGTTTTTATCCCTGTAAAAAGTCAGCTATCAATAGTTATGAAAATTGCTGTACTTCTTACTACGTTTAACCGTAAGCATAAAACGGTAGCCTGCCTGGAGAGCGTTAAAAGACAACTACTTCCGCATAATGCGGTGATGGAAGTGTTTCTTACCGATGATGCTTCTTCCGACGGCACGGTGGATGCGGTCAAATATATTTTCCCCGATGCGCATATTTTTCACGGAAACGGATCGCTGTTCTGGGCCGGCGGCATGCGTCATTCCTGGAAGCAGGCGTTGGCATACCATCCCGATTACTATCTATTGCTGAACGATGATACTGTGCTGACCTCTACAGCTGTTGCGGATTTATTAAAATACAATTGGAAGGAAAATGATAAAACGTCAAAACCTGCCATTTGCATTGGCAGTACAGTGGATGACCATACCGGAAAAATCTCCTATGGCGGAAGAAGGCTGAGCTCGAAACTCAGTTGGAACAGCGGTTATTTGGTTCATAGCGAAACGGAATACATGTCTTGTGACGTAGCCAATGCCAACATCATGTTAGTGCCACGGCAGATTACGGAAGAAATAGGCACATTGTCACCCGCATATACGCACGGCCTGGCGGATTACGACTACAGCCTTAAGGCAAAAAAAGCAGGCTTTGACCTGCTCGTGGTTCCTGGTTTTTTGGGAAGCTGTGTAGATGACCATGGTAATAACTGGAAGTCGACAAATGTAACACTTACAGAAAGGATTAAATACCTGAAGAGCCCTAAAGGACTAGCATACAAAGAATATTTAAAATTTATAAAAGATCATTTTCCCTTATCCTATCCCTCCGCGTTTTGCAAACTGTGGATAAAAACCTTATTTCCTGTTATATGGGATAGATTTAAAAAGTGAGCGGCTGGTTAAAACCAGTGTCCCTGATTGACCGTATATCTCAGCATCTGCAGGCAGGACTGCTAAACCAGACCTGATTGCATTGATGCAATGCTTTCAAACCTTTCATTCCTATGGCAGCCCTGCAATGTTGTAAGCATGGCACTCAGAAAATCATCCTGAATCTTCTTTTAACGCATAAAATTGATCACCATGATGGAAGAAACGATCATAGCCGTATTCTGTTACAAGAGAGCCGCTAAATTAAAAACATCCATGGAAGCTTTATTGAAAAATCCTGGTTGTTCTTCAATGGATATCATTTTCTTTTGTGACGGTCATAAAGGTGAGCACGACAAACAAGGTGTAGCTGAAACAAGAGCCTACATAAATTCTCTTACCGGTTTCAAAAAAGTGCACAAACATTTCAGGGAGCGCAATGTAAGTACCGGGCCCAATTTTCATGCAGGCATAAACTACTTATGCAATAACTACGAACAATTTATAGTCATAGAAGACGATCTGGTGGTTACTCCCAATTACATTCCCTACATGCTGCAGGCTTTGGCTTTTTATAAGGAGCAGAAATCGGTTTTTTGTATCACCGGGTATTGCTTTCCGCTTAAGTTAAATGACTATCCTTACGATACGATCATTTCTAACCGCTTTTGTTCTTACGGATGGGCCAGTTGGTCTGACCGGATAAAAAATGTGATCTGGGATAAAAAAGAACTGAGCCATTTAATGAAAACCTCACCCCGGTTCAAAAGCCGTTTGAACAGGGAAGGCCTGGACTTGTACAGGATGCTGGTGAAACAAATTACCGGCAAAATCTCTACCTGGGATATACAGATGCAGGTACATGTGGCTGAAAACAAGCTGGAAGTGGTATACCCGATTATATCAAAAGGAAAAAATATCGGATTTGATCATGAGTCAACCAATACATTCGGCATAGATTATTTGAAAACACCGCAGGATAGTGGCGAAAAGAAGGACTTTCACTTTTGCGATGTGCATATCATTGAGCCCTCATTACAGCGACAATTAAGAAAGCCTTACGGGTTGACAGCATTGGCAACAAGAAAAATAATTAATACGGTTATAAAACTTACTTCTTAGCTTCTTTACCTTACCCATGAAAGTGTTAATTGTACATACCAGCTATAAATATAAGGGAGGGGAAGATACTGTAGTCGCGGAAGAAATGGAGTTGTTGAAGATCAACGGTGTTACGGTTGAGTTACTGCAATTTAATAATAATCATAATTCCTTTTTCAAGATCTTGCAGCTCCCGTTTAATCTCCTTTCCTATTTAAAAACCAAAAAAAAATTAAAGGCCTATCCGGCAGATGTAGTCCATATTCATAACCTGCACTTTGCAGCTTCAGCTTCTGTGTTATATGCCATAAAAAGAAGCAAAATCCCTTTTGTAATGACGCTGCATAATTACCGGTTGCTTTGCCCATCCGCTACCTTGTCAAGTAAAGGAAAATTGTTTCTCGTTTCCATTCAACAAAAATTTCCCTGGAAGGCGATAGCGCAAAAGGTTTATAAAAACTCTGCCTTTTTAACTTTCTGGGTTGCTTTATCTATGAAGGTGCACCAGCGAATAGGCACATGGCGGTTGTGTCGCCGTTACATTGTATTGAGCCCACATGCCAGGAAATTGTTCCTGGAATCTAATATGGCGATTACAAATGACCGGCTCACGGTAAAGCCCAATTTTTGCACAGCTCCGTTATCGTTCCAACCCGTAGAGGACAATTACTTTCTGTATGTCGGCCGCCTGATCGAAGAAAAAGGCACACAACTCTTACTGAACGTTTTTGCTTCATGCGGATATAAAATTAAAATTGCCGGCGATGGGCCTTTGAGAAATGAAGTCATCAGTTATAGCGATCGCTTTCCCAATATTGAGTTCCTTGGTGCATTAAAAAAAGCAGAAATATTCAAATTGCTGGGCAGTTGCTCTGCCCTTATTTTTCCTTCAATATGGTATGAAGGCATGCCACTAACCATTATTGAAGCATTTGCCTGCGGTGCACCGGTTATCAGCTCTAAAATGGGTGCCATGGAAAATATGATTACGCATAATTACAACGGTCTGCATTTTGAGCCGGCCAGCAAAGATGATCTCATAAGGAAGCTGGATGAATGGCAGGGTATCAACAGGGAAGGAAAAGATATCTATCGCAGGAATGCCCGGGCAACCTATGAGCAATACTACACACCGGAGAAAAATTTTGAACAATTAATGGATATCTATAATTCAGCAATAAATGAATAAGAAAGCGTTACTAAGCCTGTCCGTTAGTACGGGTGCATACAATGAGTTTGTAGACCGGATCATAGCGTTGGCCTATGAACAAAAATACAGATATGTCTGTGTGGCCAATGTACACATGCTGATAGAAACGTATTTTAACCCTGAATTCGCCGCCGTCGTTAACGATGCAGATGTAATTTCACCTGATGGAAAGCCGCTGACATGGGCCCTGCGCCTGTTTTATAATGTCAGGCAGGACAGGGTAGCGGGTATGGATCTGTTACCGGATTTATTACAACAGGCCGAAAGTAAAAGGTTGCCGGTTTATTTTTACGGAGGTACAAATGCTTTATTAAGCCAAACAAAAGAATTCGTTACTACCCGGTATCCGTCCCTGCATATAGCCGGCTTATATAGTCCGCCGTTCAGAACGATAACCTTGGAAGAAGAGCAGGTTATTGTTCAACGAATAAATGATAGCGGAGCCAGGCTGGTATTTGTTGTATTGGGGTGTCCGAAACAGGAAAAGTGGATAGTTGGCATGAAAGGAAGAATCAACGCTGTCATGATCGGTGTTGGAGGTGCTCTGCCCGTTTTAGCAGGTATGCAAAAACGGGCACCCAGCTGGATGCAGCAGGCGGGCTTTGAATGGCTGTTCCGGCTTTCACAGGAGCCCAAACGATTGTTTAAGCGCTATGCCGTTACAAACACGCTGTTTATTTATTTGCTTACCAAAGAATTAATCAAAATGCGGCTGCTGAGAAAGAAGCCCGCTGTCGTATAACGGCGGCCTCGTTTCGTTGCAGCATATTACTCCGTATTCATCTTTTCAATTTACCCGTTATTATGAACAATCGATTTTTGCGTTTAATACAAGTTTGTGTATTAACCCTGGATTTATTAACCTTGAATTTGCTGGTCATTTTATCCCAGTCGTGGATGGAGCGGGTCAACGGAGCTTACAGCTTGGAGTATGCGCGATTTTGGGTATGGTTAAACGCCAGCTGGATCCTGGTAACATGGCTAAGTAATCTATATTACGAAAAGCATATCATATCGTTTGAGAATTTTTCAAGGCGTTCCATGCATGCTTACTTTTACTGGGTAGTGCTGCTCATGATGTACTTATTCTTCACCCATCAGTTCGGTCTTTCCCGGTTATTTATCGCTATTATATTTATGTGCCAGGGGATCATGCTTCTGATAAACCGGTTTATCTATTTACTGATACGTTCCTATTATAAACGCCGCAACCTGTTTATTCGGAAAGTCATGATCATTGGCTATAACGACACGGCAAAAAAACTTGTTTCTTACCTGGAAGAAGAAGGCATGAATACAGAAATAGTAGGTTTTTGCGAGGAGCCGGAAAATGTTTACGAACTGTCAAACTATCCAATCGTCAGTTCAATCGCTAATACGATAGAAGTATCGCACCATCACCGGGTTAATGAAATATATTCTACTATAGCCCCGGAGCAGGATTCAGGCATATACCAATTAATGAAAGAGGCCGATCAGGCTTGCATACACTTTCGGCTCATACCTGACCTGAGCTATTTTGTAAAAAGAGTGGTATACATCAGTTACCTGAAAGATATGCCTGTTTTATCCCTGCGACAGGAGCCACTGAGCGATGCAGGGAACCGTATTAGAAAACGTTTATTTGATATCATATTCAGCATTGCGGTGATTGTAT
The DNA here is from genome assembly GCA_037718865.1 of Chitinophagaceae bacterium. GTDB lineage: Bacteria > Bacteroidota > Bacteroidia > Chitinophagales > Chitinophagaceae > JADCRZ01. Next base: position 110,462 of record JBBJMP010000002.1, read on the forward strand.
TTTTATTATCCTGGCTGGTACCTTTGTTGGCATTGTTTATATGGCTTGATTCCCGCGGGCCAATATTCTTTAAACAACCCCGCACCGGCCAGGGCAAAAAAACATTTAATTGTTTTAAGTTCAGAAGCATGAGGGAGAGTAAAGATGCACACACGATGCAGGCTAGCCGGAATGATAAGCGTTTGACGAGGCTTGGAAAATTTATACGTAAAACAAGCTTGGACGAAATGCCACAGTTCTTCAATGTGTTGCGGGGTGACATGAGTGTGGTAGGCCCGCGGCCCCACATGTTAAAGCACACCAATGATTATTCAAAACTGATTGACCAGTATATGGTGCGGCAATTTTTGAAACCGGGCATTACCGGATGGGCGCAAATTAATGGTTTCAGAGGCGAGACAAGAACTATAGAAGAGATGGAGGGAAGGGTGGACCATGATATCTGGTATATGGAAAATTGGGGCTTATGGCTGGACTTGCGTATTATTTTTTTAACCGGCTTTAATGTATTTAAAGGGGAAAAAAAGGCATTCTGAGGATCACTTTCACTTTTTGTATCGAAGCAATCCCTTCCCTAATCCATCATCAATATGATCTCACATCTTTACATTATCTACTTCTCTGCTAAATGTAACTTCCTTGAAATTCATCACTGCCAGTTGGGATGATGGCCATCCGTGATCACCTGACTGACATACCCAACTCCGGCAGCGGGATGAAGGTTTAAAACCTTAATTTAATACCTCCATTTACAACAAAGCCTTCGGTATGAGTCCAGATCTCATCAAAGGTAGGGTTGAGGTGTGAGCCGTTTACTACATTTTTATACCTGCCCTGTCTGGTGTCGGTGAAGTTTTCAAAATTCACGTACAGGGAAAATCGCGTAAATATCTTTTCGGCCATAAAGCCTAATTCCTCGAAAGCGGGTGTCCGTGATCCATCACTTAAATACTGCCGTCCTGTAAAGTATCCTTCCAAGCCTAATTTAATTGCTCCTTCCTTCTCATATATCAATGCTGTATTCAATTTATGCTTTGGAACCAGAGGCAGGAAGGGCTGACCGCTTAAATACCTCGCTCTGCTGTCTGTGAACGTATAACCCAGGAACAGTTTGAAGTTCTCCCTGTAAATGAGCCTGGCATTTGTTTCAAAACCTTTGCTATGAACCGGTTGAACAGCATTTTTAAAGCTAAGGTTGCCGAATCCGTCATTTGACAATACCAGTGGATTATCTATCATCGTAAAAAAGAACATGTGATTGAAAGTAAATTCCAGGTTGTTACCCACAGTTGTTTTAAAGTTCACATCTGTAGTTCCTCCATAACTTTTTTCAGACTTTACATGGTTTAACTGGGCTACATGGTTGTACTGTATCCGCTCAGTTTCTTCTGTAAAAAGAGTGGGTGTTTTATACCCCATTCCACCACCTGTTCTTGATGACCATTTGGGATGGAATTTAATTAATAATGAAATCCTGGGCAACAAGAAGAATTCTGTATTCGAATACGTCGAATTTTTATAATTAGCCACATCCAGCCGTAAGCCACTCTCCAGCTTTACATTGTCTGTTGCATCCAAAGTATGCTGGGCATAGATACCTCCCGTATTTACTTTATTGCTCCTGCTACCGATGCTTACATCCTTTTCTCTGAAGTTGCTGTAAATAAAATTACCTCCAATGACTAACGCGTATTTATCGGCACTGGTAACATAAGATGCATCTGTATATGCATTGTAATCTGTACCTGCAAAAGTGTAAGAAGGAATATTTATCCTACGATCAAAAATGCTGAAACTCTGTTTAACTACTAATCTTCTGTTATCGCCCATTTTCTTATCGAGTTCGAAGGTGCTGATGTTTCGATGGGTTTCGTTCTTTTCTATATACTGATGCAAGGCATCCGCCGATTTCCTGATCACCTGTATATCACCCCCTGACCTTTCAGCACTGGTAAAACTGTTTCCTATTGTTATAGTAGTCTTTTCATCCAAATAAACAAACAGCTTAGGATGAAGGGTGAGCTCATTCGATCTGGGAACTTCTGTAAATTCATCCTTATCCACATCGTAGGCTTTTTGCCTGTTATAAAGAGCCAGCAGCGTAAACCCTAATTTTTTTCCTCTTCCTGAACTAAAGCTCCCGATATTACTTTGGCCTATGTTAGATTGATTAAGAATAAAGCTGTATTCCGGTTTAGATCCGGGTGTTTTTGAAATAAAGTTTACCACACCGGCGATGGCACCACCACCAAACAGCGGAGAAGCCGGGCCTTTTATGATCTCTACCTGTTTCAAATCTATCGGTGGAATTTCCAACACACTTAATCCACTGGAAAAGTTACCGAAGTTTGCGAACCCGTCTTTTAAGAGTTGCGTATACCTGCCATCAAGGCCTTGTATCCTGATGCTTGCATTGCCTGAAGTAGCAGAAGTTTGTTGTACCTGTATGCCTGTACTTTCATGTAACAGCATAGCAACATTAGCAGGTCGCATGTTGCTTTTTTCGTCAATTTCTTCAAACCCGATAGTCTCTACTCTTGTAGGTACATTAGCTATCGTTCTGCTGGTTCGCGTTGACTGGACTATGATCTCTTCCATCTCCTGGGCGTCACTTTCCATTTCAATCTCTACAATGCCTGACGGATAAGGGATGTTTATTTTTGTTTCGTTTCTCTTATACCCTACGGCGGTAGCAACCAATACATAACTACCCTTTGTTTGAAAGGCGATAGGTGTTATGCCCAGAGTATCGGTTGAATATCCTTTGGTTGTGCCTTTAATTAAAATGCTTGCTAAGAGGGGAATGTCGTTCTCTCCGCCTGTTATTTTTATACTAAGTGTTTGCTGGGCCCGGATATGTATGGTAATAGCCGAAAATAATAAGAATATAAATAGTCGCATGACTTAATCCTAATCAAAATAATATCAGTTAATTATTTATCAGGTGCAAAGGTAATCGATTTTTGTCCCTATGTTTTGTTCTTATAGTAGCTAATGTAAATAAACTTTAGTATTTTAGGCAAGGGCACTGTATGAAACCTTCCTTATGTAAGCTTCAAGTTTATCAGATACTATAAATAAGAAGTTATGTTATACCTGCTGTGGAGCTTATTGAATATAGCGTTGGTCGTGTACTTTACCTGGAATCCATATCTATTGTTGCTGGCAAAACTGCCATAGCAAACAAATACAGGTTTAAGGTTGACAGTATATTTGAATGGAGACTGTTCAGAGCAACAGTTTATAGTCAATCAGAATCTTCAAACCATATCGTAGACTTATAACAAATTGGAAAAAATGAAGATTATTAATATAGACGTCAAAAACGTCATTTGTTCAATAAATCTTTATAGCTGATCAATTGAATCTTCTTTTTGCTGATTGCTTCTATAACCTTCTCATCTGTCCACAGATCGGTAACGCCCTGGCGGTCAATAGCTACGCTTTCATAACCGATATGATGAATGGCCCGCAGTTCCGGTGAATCCAAACCTGGATGGTCAACAAAGAGGTAGGTCTTTCCATTCTCCAGCTTGTTAAGCATATTGATGAAGCTTTGCCTCTTTTCACTTAAAGTGGCATGGGGCCCGTCATACCCAATTCCTATTACGCCAAATTCCCGGGGTTCGATGTCGATGTTATATTCTTTTGCAAGCTTTTTAACCATAGTCTTTACCGAATCGCTGATATCGGTACAACCCATATGTCCGGACAGGTGACTGATCCGCGGTATTTTTTTTAATGCCAACTCAATTTGTGCCCTGAACTCTTTTTCGATATCCTTCAGATCCCAGTTATTTTCCATAATTGCATTACCCGGATAATTTTTATTTGCCCTTACCATAGGAAAAAAATATCCGTCTTTGTCTTTAAGGCTGGGACAATCCGATAAAGGCCTCCATTTTACGTTATCCCATTCGCTGGTCAGGGCAAGGTGAAGGCCCACATCTACCCCACTGTTATTGTTCAACATGGTCACTGCTTCCGGGAACCAGGGAGAAGGTGCAATGACTTCAATACTTCTTTCAATTCCATTCTTGTAACATTTGATGAGCGCTTCGTTACCTGAATGCGAGTAACCCATATCATCACCCCTGACAATGAGGCGGACTGGAGGAAGCTGAGCCGAAGCATTTATCATACAGACCAATAGCAGGAACGGCCATAGTAGTTTCTTCATGCTAAAATTTTATTATAAGCAAAGTATGCGTGATTTTTTTAAGTTAAGCAGCAATCAATGCTCTTAACTGTCCATATGCTTTGCGGATTTTTGTCTTTACTGTTCCCTGAGGCATCTTAAGTAAATCAGCTATTTCCTGATGACTATACCCGTAAAAAAAGCTAAGCTCAATTAAATTCCGCAAGTCAGGCGTTAGGTTTAAAACCGTTCTACGGATATCGTCTGCATCTATTTTGTGATACGGATTTAACGGCTCTGTATCCGTCAGACTTTCCCATTCCAACGTTTTTGCGTTTATTTTATATCCTTTCTGCCTGAGCAGATCATAGGCCTCATTCCTTGCTATAGTAAGCATCCAGGTAAATAAACGACCCTTCGATGCTTCATACAAAGCCATTTTAGTGTATACTTTAATAAATACATTTTGCAATATGTCTGCTGCTAAATCTCTTTCCCTAACAATAGAGGCGATGCAGTTTAACAGTGCACCCCCGTAATGATCATACAAATAGTTAAAGGCGTTAATGTCCCTTTTCAATATCCCTGCAATTAAATTTTCCTCTGTGTAGATTATACCTTTACCATTCACCATGAACCAGTATTATAAATATTTAAAACAGCAACAGAAATGCTGGTTCATACATAGAAGCTGTGAATAGGAATAATAGCCGCGAACCGAAAGAATTCTTGTAAGTGCAGAAACGATTCTGGTACGGAATTATATTATCGGTTTTCAGAAGAATTGCTAGGAGGCGACCTGATTTGATTATTACAAGCCGTAAACATAATGAAAGATTTTCGGTATGTCAAGTGTTTCCTTAATTTTACCTAAATTATTGAGACATCTGCTGATATTCCTGCAAGCACATTAAGCAAATGGCCCTCATTGATGTTACACGTTAATGAAGGCCATTTATAAAAATAAATAGAATAGTCACTTCCAGGGATCCAACACCACTTTTACGCAATCTTCTTCTTTTTCTTTAAAGATTTTGTATCCGTGTGCTATCTGGGAAAGCGGTAACCGGTGGGTGATGATATCATCAAGTTTCACTTTTCCATCAATCACATATTGTAATAACTCGTCTATATATTTATGAGCAGGCGCCTGACCTCCTTTCAAGATGATCCCTTTGTCAAAAAATTGACCGATCGGAAAATTATCATAGGTAGTTGGATAAACGCCCAATACTGAAACAATACCACCACGTCGAACGGCGCTCATGCAAGCTTCCAGCACTTTTGGGGAACCTTTCTCCAGGTTGATGACTGATTTGGCGCGGTCAAGCAGGTTACGTTCGGGTTCAAAGCCTACGGCCTCCACGCATACATCGGCGCCACGCCCCTGAGTCAGGGCGCGCACCTGCTCTACCACGTCCTTTACGCCGTCTTCCCAAAAAATGGTCTCGCAATCGGCGGTGGCCCTTGCCTTGTATAAACGGTATTTTAAGGTATCCACAACAATGACTTTTGCTGCACCACGCAACCAGGCACTTTTAGCGGCCATAATTCCCACAGGGCCGGCACCAAAAATGGCTACACTTTCGCCGCCCTTGACCTCACCCCAATCAATACCCGTATAGCCGGTCGGAAATATATCGGTCAAAAATAAGACCTGTTCATCGGTAAGGTTATCTGGTACGATCCGGGGTCCGTAATCGGCATAAGGCACCCTTACATACTCTGCTTGTCCGCCATCATATCCGCCATACAAATCGGTATAGCCGAACAAAGCTCCGCCCTTCTCAGTGAGCAACCCACCTTCCGGGCCGTAATGATCGGGGTTCGAATTTTCGCAATGACCTGGTAGATGATGATTACAGAAAAAGCACGTACCACACGCTATCGGGAAAGGCACTACTACACGATCGCCTCTTTTAAGGGTAGTGATTGCTGTGCCTACTTCTTCTACAATCCCCATAAATTCATGCCCCAGGGTCATGGGCCGCGGTTGTGGCAAGCCACCCGAATAAATGTGCAAATCTGATCCGCAAATAGCCGTTGCCGTTACTTTGAGAATAATGTCTCTGTCCTGCTCTATTTTAGGATCATCCACCGTATCATATGATACATTTCTGGGTCCATGAATTCTTGCTGCTTTCATATTTCGTTAATGTATAAGATGAATAAAAGATTAAGCCAAAGGCTGAACCCGTACCACATAACTATTTCTTGTCTACTTCTTCCGATTGCTTACGTATTTGATCAGCCAGCATGGAATCCGGCATCACATTACTCATCACCGACTGCAATTTATTTTTCATTCCGGATACCACCTTATCATCTCCTTTCATCAGTGCCTCATATCCATCCTTTGCCACATCTGCCGGGTCAGACATCTTCGATTTGTCTTCAACTATTTTTGAGTTCTGGGCGCCTGCTTTAGCAAAAAAGTCTGTATCGGTAGCACCAGGTTGAAGCGCCGTAAGAGTAACATCCGTATCCTTTAATTCGTTGATAAGGGCCTGTGTAAACGAGAGCACAAAGGCTTTGGTTCCCCCATATACGGACTGCAGCGGAGAAGGAACTTCCGATACGATAGAAGCTACCTGAAGAATTTTACCTTCATTACGTGCAACCATATCTTTTAAGAACAGGTAAGTAAGGGAAGTGAGCGCCGATATATTCAGTTGAATAATCTGCAGCTGGCGCCGGATGTCTGTTTCAACAAAAAGCCCATAAACTCCTTGCCCTGCATCATTTACCAATACATTTATCGTAATACCTTTTTCTTTTACTTCATTGTAGAGTTCAAAAGGAGCCTCAGGTTCAAATAAATCTTTTGCCATAGGCATTACCGTTGTTCCATACCGTGAAGAAAATTCCTGGGTTACTCGTTCAAGGTCCTCGCCTGACCTGGAAACCAAAATAAGATTATAACCATCGCGTGCAAGTAATTTGGCCAGCTCGTAGCCAATGCCGCTTGTGGCGCCAGTGACAAGCGCAAATTGATTTTCCGTTGTAGCCATGTTTGATTATTTTTTATGGTTATTGAAAATATGTTAAACAGCAATGACACATGCCATTACTAAGCTATTTTCCATTTTATGTTCAATACTACTTATTACGTTACTAAAAAAACATGCCATTAAGTTTGCGCAAATATCACAGCCGGGAACATACGCAAATGGGCTAAGGATCATTATCACCCAACCAATCTATACCATGATCCATGCCCCATAGTTCCCTCGTTTGCGGATGCCAGCCGAACCCGATCGTATTAATTCAAGTTTTCATACTAGTACGCTATGGGGGCATGTTCAAACATGGCCCCACTTCTATGATCATTTAATTTCATTTTCGCATGATATACCTGCCTGGAAGTTATCCAGGTTAAGTATAGTTGTTTCTGCGATATTTTGCAAGGCAGTATCAGTTAAAAAAGCCTGATGGCTTGTTATTAATACATTTTTGAATGTCATCAACCTGGTTATGACATCATCTTGTAGTATGTCGTCAGAATGGTCTTCAAAAAATAATCCCTTCTCTTCTTCATATACATCCATTCCAAAAAAACCGATTTGTCCTTTCTTAAGCGACTGAATTACGGCTTTTGTATCTATAAGTCCGCCCCTGCTCGTGTTAATCAGCATCACGGTAGATTTCATAAGGTCGATCGATTGCCTGTTAATCAGGTATTTTGTTTCATCTGTTAGTGGAATGTGCAGCGTAATGATGTCTGACTGCTTATATATGGTAGAGTAGTCCGTATATTCAACCCCGTAATTTTCTTTTAATTCCACGTCCTGGACATTATCATGGGCAAGTATTTTACATCCGAAACCATAAAGTATTCTGGCAACAATGGCCCCTATCTTGCCTGTTCCAATTACTCCTGCAGTTTTACCATGCATATCAAAGCCAGTCAATCCATCTAGGGAGAAATTCTGCTCCATGATCCTGTTGTGTGCACGGATCAGTTTTCGGTTTAACGCCAGCATTAATGCAACCGTATGTTCGGCTACAGCATACGGTGAGTAGTCGGGCACTCTTGCCACTCTAATTCCAAGCTCCTTTGCCTTTTTGAGGTCCACATGATTAAAACCGGCCGATCGTAACGCCAGGAACCTGATACCCTGTAATGAAAGTTTTTCAAGCACTGTTGCCGATGCGTCATCATTTACAAAGATGCACACCGCTTCACTGCCCGAAGCCTGAAGGGCAGTATCGGAAGATAAACGGGATTCGAGCAGTTTGAGCTCGTGCCTTCCATCAGCTGCCTTTAACAGGTAATCCGTTTCGAATTTGTGTATACTGTAAAATGCGGTTTTCATAACGATATCCCATTTTGTTGTTTGATTCAAAATTAATAATACGCTCTTTCGAACTTTACATGAGCGTTATAAAATCATTGTATAATCAGGCTACCGGTTTGTATCCTACAAAATTTATTCTGTCCAGGGAATCGGGTAATGAATATGATTTAAATCCGGCTCTTGTTAACATGGCAATCCAGGCTGACTCACTGAACAGTCCTTCAACGTGACGATCGTGTTCCACCCTTATGTTGCCATCAGCCTCCTGCATTAAATAAGCATAGTCAACAGTATACGTACAGTCGCTGGGATCCGGATCATGTGTCCATTCAAGATATCTCAGTCCACGGTCATCTGCATCGCTTCCACCATGGTCCGTACCCGGCTTGAAAGTTTCTTTTACATAGTCAGGAGATATGAGGACCGTGCCTCCTGGCTTGCAGTGAACAAACGCTGTTAACAGGGCTTGTTTCAAGTCCTTCTCGGAGGTCATATACATGATAGCATCATGTATGAAAACAGCGTCAAATGTTCTGTTGAGTCGCAATGTTTTCATGTCACCTTGAAAATGTTCGCATTCAGGATTTATCTTTCTGCTGATGGCAAGCATATCAACAGAAATGTCAGAAAGAAAAACGGTATACCATTCCTTCATGAAATATGCATTATGACCAGCCCCGCTTCCTAATTCCAGTATATTAACCGGAGGGGTGTTTAATTTTTCCAGAAAGATCTGATGGTAGATGTCCGCTTCTTCTTTGTATCCACTTAACGGAGTCAACAGTTGATACCAGTCGGAAGCCAACTCATTGTATAGCTTTGTCATATCGGATCACCTCAATAAATAATTATACGTTAACCCTTATTGCCTGTGTGGCAGGGTATCCGGTTTTAAGCCGGCTGTGTCCGACTTTTGCGGCAGACTATTAGTCATTCTTCCCGAGCCCAAAGTACCGCTGGTGGTTGTATGATTATCCGGGTTGGCTGTGATCGGTTTTGGACTATTACAATATGTCAATATAAGACATAGTAGAAACATGGTGGATAGCGCTTTGATCATAGAAACTATTTATGCAACAAAGGTCATATAAAAACGGGCTTTTTCAATAACGAGTTTGTTTGAAAAGCGGATTACCAATAACCGGCCAGGTAGTTGCTATTTCCCCCGCAACGATTTTAACGCATTTCCCCAGGCTATAACCTGGTCAAGCATAGGGCCAACCGCCTTCTCCTGTTGAGCAGCTGGTTTAAAGACGCTAAAATTTTCAAAGTCTGTTAAAAGCGAAAGGGCAACCTGGGCACGAACGTCCGCAATCTGAAGTTCAGCCATAACAAGCCTTAAATGCTCAACGGCACGCGTTCCACCGGCGCTGCCATAACTTACAAATCCGGCTGCCTTATTATTCCATTCCTTATATAAAAAGTCGATGGCGTTCTTAAGTGCTCCGGAAGTTCCGTGATTGTATTCAGGGGACACAAAAATAAACGCGTCAAATGAATCAATCTTTGCTGCCCAGGCCAGGGTATGTGGTTTTGAATATTGGCCCCGGGATGGCGGTACGGGCTCGTCAAGAAGGGGAAGGTTAAAGTCTACAAGATCTACAAGTTCAAATTCCGCATCAATTCGCTGTTTTGCAATCCCGTATACCCATTTGGCAACTGCTTCCCCATTGCGGCCTGGCCTGGTACTTCCAATGACAATAGCACATTTGATCATAATATATTGGTTTTTCTTTTACAAATATTAGCCTGCTTAAGTAAATATATAAAATTATTTTAATTGCCATGAGCGGCCTTCTATATACGGAATCATAATGGTGAGCATTTTCCGTTTAACCGCACTATATTGACAAATTACATCCTGCCTTCGTAATACGTGATTTGAAAATGATTACTCGGAACCAAAGGATTACCAGTGACGAAAATTTCGCCGACAGCACTTTCAGATCTTATACAGGTTGCATCAATAAATATCCCGGCAAATATTTTGATATGGTGCTGATTGATGGAAGGTCCACACCAGCCTTGCCCGCCGCCAAGGCTTTGGCAGGCGCGGTTGCTACGCAAACTTCCCCTGTTTGAAAAGGCTACCATTAGAACACATTTCAGGAAAAATAAAAAGCATTCATGTCCCGGCAGGGGCAACCTGTTTGTAGCAATTGAACATGCAATATCTTATGCCCCCTGGAAGGGTCTGATATTCTGTAAGCATTGTTACCCCGGTTAGGGGTAAAACGTTTGTAGAAATGTGCTATCTTTTAATAAGTGCCCCGGCAGGGCAACCCTAAAGTTGCTGTGCTAACAAGGAGTTAGATGCCACTTCCTACTAATAAAAAAGATGTGTCCTTACGGTAACCTTCAACAGGGAGCAGGGATCTGTTACGGTTTCCGTTAACATCAACCGCGAATCAAATAAAGATTATCGCACTTTTTTTTGGTTGATTCAATATAAGTTAGTAAGTTTGCTAACAGTGTTAGAACAGTTAACACCTTGTTTATGGGAATAGCCGAACGAAAAATAAGACAGAAAGAAGAAGTTAGAAGTTCCATCCTCCGGGCTGCCTGGAAGCTGGTGGTTCAGGATGGATGGCAGGCGCTTTCGATTCGCAAAATTGCTGATGCTATCGAATACAGCGTTCCGGTGATTTACGACCATTTTTTGAATAAGGAAGCCATCATGCTGGAATTTACCAAACAGGGCTTTCAGCAGTTAAATGCACAAGTAGACAAAGCAATAAAAAAATCACCGCAGCCGGAACAACAAATTGAGGCCATTGCTTATGCATACTTGAAATTTGCTTTCAATAACAAAGAATATTATCAGCTCATGTACGGTCTCGGCATGCCCACCTGTGAAACCGTCAGGCAGATTGAAGAGTTACATTCTTTCACAGAACTAATTCTTGGACCGATAAGAAACCTGATCGCCGAAAGCAAAAACAGTAAGGCAGACCCGTTTTTGAAATTGCACACCTACTGGTCTATGCTGCATGGATTAATTTCAATAAATATGCTGGGAGAAGGTTTCAACAAGGATGAAATGAATGAAATGATATTAAAGGATTTTATTTCAGGATTTATTTCAGGAATAAAAAAATAAATTTTTTTTTCGATATAGGTAACGGTGTTAGAAAAGATACCAGTATTATTTTATTAAAAAAGGATAAGTCTGCCGCTGCAATGGCGGGGATAATAAACAGTTATTATTAAACTTTAAATACAAAAACATGACAACAACAAAATGGGAATTGGATCCCACACATTCCGAAATCCAATTCAAGATTAAACACTTGATGATTAGTACCGTAACAGGACAGTTCAACCAGTTTAACGGAACGGTTGAAACAACCGGACATGATTTTACCACAGCAAAGATTTTGTTTTCAGCAGACGTCAGTTCTATTTCGACAAACAACGAACAACGTGACGCGCACCTGAAATCCGGTGAATTTTTTGATATAGAAAATCATCCCCGGCTCAATTTCAGAAGCGACAGGCTGGAAAAAATCAATGATGAGGAGTATACTTTGTCTGGCGAATTAACTATAAAAGGGGTTAGTAAAAAGGTAAGTCTGAATGTCGAATTTGGCGGTGAAACCGTCGATCCCTGGGGAAATACCCGGGTTGGATTTTCTATAGCCGGAAAAATTGACCGTAAAGATTTCGGGATAAACTTCAGTGCGGTTACGGAAACCGGCGGCCTGTTACTTGGGGATGACATTAAGGTAGACGCTAATGCTGAATTTGTTAAGCAACTGGAAGCTCAACCGGCATAAGTAAACAGAGCACGATCTGCAAATAGCTGATCATAGCATCAGGTTATATAAGATCTGCATTGTTCAGATTAATCAATAAGGTATTACGCACCAGTGGGTGGTGAATGATACCTTATTTTTTTTATGTTTATACATGCTAACTATAAATTTGCATAGCTTGCTTAGGCATCTTTAGGCAAGTGATTTAAATGATTAAACTAGTAAGATTATGAATTCGTTTCAGGAACTTATTCATGCAGATAAACCGGTATTGGTTGATTTTTATGCTGACTGGTGCGGCCCGTGCAAGGCTATGACTCCTATCGTTCGGGAAGTGGCCCAAACTATAGAAGGCAGTGCCAGGGTTATTAAGATTAATATCGATAAAAATCAGCAGGCTGCCCAGGCTTACGGAATTCAGGGCGTGCCCACTTTTATCTTATTCAAGCAAGGTAAGATCCTGTGGCGACATGCAGGAATGATCGATAAGAACGGCTTACTTTCGATCATCAGGCAAAATGCCTGAGGCCATCTCGCTTTCCCATCATCAGCGTTTATATTAACAAATAAAATATGCCATTATTTATTAAAATAATAGTTGGTTGATATAATTATTTAAACAGGGATGCCTATATTGCATGCTTTCTATATTTGCTGGCTCCTCATTTAATGAACATTAAATAAGCTGGCTCGTCTTTTACTTTCTTGCCTGTGTAAAAACACATTATCATATCATTGCTTCCATAATCTATCTCAATCCGTAATTTGAATATTGCAGGATGTTACGCGGGCAGCGTGCGCGGCGCCATTCACTTGTAAATATGAATTTTTACCAATTGCAAATAAAAATTATTTCATGAAAATTGCTTTACTCCTTTCCGGTCTACAGCTTATCAGCATACTTAATTATGCGCAAACCAGCAATACCTCCTCTGAAACAACCGGCAGGAATAATGAATCCCGGGCTGCAAGACCCGTTCCTGCCACCATAACGTCAATGGTCGAAGGCCTGAAAAAGTTTGAAGGCTATTTTACTTTTTATTACGATGAAAAGACGGGCAGGATCCTACTGGAAATAGACAAGAAGAGACTAGAACAAGAATTTCTTTACTTTGGTGGCCTGTCGAGCGGAATCGGAAACGGCATCGAACGGGGACAAAGTTCTTCCGCCATGGCCAAATTCAGTAGGGTTGGCCCAAAGATCCTTTTGATCCAGCCGAACTACGATTATCGTGCAATAACCAGCAATGCTGACGAGCAAAATGCGGTAGACCTCGCTTTCGCAAAATCCGTAATATGGGGATTTATGCCGGTTGCTGCAGAAGGCGATAAATACCTTATCGACTTGACTCCTTTTCTTATTCGCGACAGTCAGAAGATCGGCGACAGGATAGGTAGCCGGGGCTTCCAGGGCCCCGGAGCAGCCATGACCGGGCGGGCAGGTGGTTCGACCGCAGGGGCATCTGCAGCATACCGGTTTGACGAATCGCGCTCCGTGATCTACATGGAAAACACAAAGAATTTTCCGAAGAACACTGAGTTTGAAGCAATGATCACCTTTACCGGCGGTCCATCTTCCGGCGGAAGAGGAGGCTTCGGCGGGCCAGGTATCGCCCCGGATCCAAATGCAATAACCGTCAGAATGCACCAGTCTTTCGTTGAGTTACCCGACAGCAATTATAAACCCCGGAAGTTTGATCCAAGGTCAGGCCTGAACATATTCAACTATATGGACCTGTCGGCTCCCATTAACGAAGCGGTAACAAAACGCTTTTCCAGGCGTCACCGCCTCGAGAAAAAAGATCCTGGGGCTGCCATGAGCGAACCTGTTAGGCCCATTGTATATTATATAGACCGTGGTGCACCCGGACCGATAAAAAAAGCGCTTATTGAAGGGGGCGCCTGGTGGAACCAGGCCTTTGAAGCGGCAGGTTATAAAAATGCCTTCCTGGTAAAAGAATTACCGGTTGGCGCAGACCCTATGGATATCCGTTATAATGTAGTGAACTGGATCAACCGTTCCGGTTCACCCCGGGCCTTCTCCTATGGATCTTCGTATATTGATCCAAGAACCGGTGAGATCATAAAAGGAGTAGTAACGCTTGGCTCGGACCGTCACCGGCAGGACTACCTGATCGCTGAAGGCCTTTTGCAACCCTATGAAGACGGCAAACCGGTTTCCAAAAAGATGGAAGAAATGTCACTGGCCCGTATCCGGCAATTGTTTGCCCATGAGATCGGTCATACCCTTGGCTTCTACCATAACTTTGCTGCCAGTGTAAAGGACCGCGCTTCCGTGATGGATTATCCCTTTCCGAAATTTGCGCTGAAAAATGACGGCACTATTGATGTTTCGGATGCGTATGCAAAAGGCATTGGAAGCTGGGACAAGCGTGCCATTACCTGGGGTTACCAGGATTTCCCCAGGGGAACAGATGAGGAGCTTGCACTTGAAAAGATCATGCAGCAAACTCTTAAGGAAGGGCACATTTTCATCCCCGACATCGGCGGTTATGCGCACCCGGTATCTCACCAATGGGATGGGGGCGAAAACCCGATCGGGGAGTTAACCCGGATCATGGAGGTTCGTAGGCACGTACTAGACAAATTTTCGGAAAAAGCGATTCCTGCAGGAGCTTCTATGGCCACCCTGGAAGAAGTACTGGTACCCATGTACCTGTTACACCGCTACCAGATAGAAGCTGCAGCCAAATCGCTTGGAGGACTTTATTTTACACATGCGGTAAAAAACGACGGACAAACAATTACCAGGATGGTTGACCCTGTGGAACAATGGAAAGCTTTCGATGCGCTATTGAACACCGTAAATCCTGATGCTTTAGCGCTGCCTGAAGCGCTGATCCAAAAGATCCCTCCGCGCCCCAGCGGTTATCCATCGGGTATAGAAACATTCAGTTCACACACAGGTCCAACTTTTGATCCGCTTGGCGCAGCCGAAACCGCAGCCAGCACTACTATCGCCGCCATATTAGATCCGGCAAGGGCCGCCCGCCTGACTGAGTACCATGCCCGGGACAGCAAGCAACCCGGGTTGTTGCCCGTCATTGACAAGCTGATCGATAAAACCTGGAAAGCTCCTAAACTCCAGGGGTATAAAGGAGAACTGCAAACCCTGGTCAATAACCTTACTTTGAAATACCTGCTGGCCCTGGCTGCTAACCCCGAAGCTTCTGAAAGTGTAAAAGGACAGGCCCTGCTAAAAATTGATGATCTGAAGCAGTGGCTGAGTTCCAATTTATCCGCTTTTGAGCCATTACAAAAAGCAAACCTGATGTTTGGACTGGCGCAAATCGGTGAGTTCAGCAAGAGCCCGGACAAATTTCAACCTTCCCCGGCATTAGAGATGCCCCCCGGTGCTCCAATTGGAATGCCAGATCTCAATTTCTTATATGACTGTTTTAAGTATTAGATAGCCTGAGAGTACAACACTGGCGCGCATATGCAGACTGGCCCTTATGCGTCGGCTTACTGGTGCCCATGTCCAACTATCGTAAAACCGTCAGTTCGATAACCGTATCCAAACTATCCCAGGCGTCTGCATTTTGTAAAGTCAAATTAATGCCATTTGCTACATAGGTTATCGAAACCGGATGACCGCTGTTCAGTATTCTCGCAGAACCGAATTTTTTTTTATCCGAAGGCAAAGGCAATTTTAAAACTTTACCGGAAGGCGCTTTTAATACGTGAATATACTCGTAACTATCATCCGTTGACTTTGTGGCAACACCCCAGCTCAACTGATTAAGTGTGGAACCTGCTGGGGTAATAAACGAAGTACTTGCATAAGTATGTTTAACTGATTTGGATATAGGCGCTATCAACTCCCCCAATGCAATCAGTTGCTCCTTTACGCCCCTTTCCCATCCACCATACACGTACGGACTGGCGGCCCATGCCACTCCCCCACCCTGAACATTTATACCGGCCTGCACAACAGTATACGTAAATAGGCTTTCTACGTTATAGCGTAAAGCAACGCTTGAATGAGGCAGGCTTGCCCACCAGTCCCTGGAGATTACAGACACTACCGGAGAGCCTGATGAAGGCCACTTGTTACTATTAACCTGTCCAAACTCTTCCCACCCAAAATATTCTTTTGCACCGATATCACTCCAATACAATTTTCCATGATTATTCTGAATCATGATCAGGTTTGGAAAACGGCTTTTAATTGTACTTCTCAGTCTGGGAAAATCAACAGCTTTATCCATGTTGGCCCTTTTGTCACCTTCGTCAATGAACAATCCGGAAATACGACTTCCATATTTATCGAGTAAATCTCTATAAATATCGTTGATAAAATCATTCCATTTTGCATATTTAAAAGTATGCCAATTGGGTGCATCATCTCCCAGTAGATTTACCCCAGCACCCCAACCGGTGGCGTTTTTTTCCTGGTCATCAAAATGATACCCCAGATAAGGATGGGTATATAACAAGACCTTAATTCCTTTTGCACCGACTGCAGTTAATATTTCACCGATCAAATCCTTATGCGATGTGTGACCAGTTATCCATGAATCCATTTTCACACTCGGGTAAAGTAACCGCATGTCCTTATGCCAGGCGGTAAATATTAAATATTCCACTTGCATCGAATCTATCTCGGCTGCAAATTTTACAGGATCAAAATTAGCTGTCAAAGAATCATTATTCCGGCAAACCGTACCATCCCGATATACTGTAGCTCCGGCAACATAATGAACAAGTATTCCATATTTTAAAGAACGAAAATCATGATTTTGCAGAAAATGCAGGTATGCCGTATCCTGCCTGTTAAACTCAGGCTGAGTATTCTTTACGTCTTTTGAACATGCCGGAATAAAAAAAATAATAAAAAATAAGAACGGGTAAAAAATAAAACCACAGCGAATACCGATATGACTCATAACAGGGAATTGACTGACATCAGGGTGAATGCCCACCTGGAATATTGCGAGGACTTACTCTTCCTCTTAGCCTGGCCTTGGGACCATTAATATTACATCAAATATTCTATTAATCCCAAAGTAGTTCCTGCCCTGTATAGAATGAGTAACAAGAGGCTTCTCAATTAAGCCTGAATGAAAAAGGTTGTTTTTTATACGATTTCACCAAAAGGCCATTTTGCTTTCCGGGATTCCATTTACCGCTATTTTTGATCACGCGTATCGCTTCCTTTCTTAATCCGCCCGATACAGGACCACTTATCGCTTCTACCTTACTTACATTACCTTCCTTGTCTACAATAAATTGTACAATTACCGTTCCTTCGATCTTTTTATCTATGGCCTCCTTAGGATACTTAAGCGTTTTACTCATATAGCCCGACCATTCACCAGGTCCACCGGGAAACGAAGCCTCTTCTTCCAATTGTGTAAATATAACATTGTAAGAAGATGCCGGTCTTTTCTTTATCCGGTCTATTTCGGCTGCAGGCACCGTGTCTGTTGTAAGGGCCTGTTTCTCGGTTTGCCCACCCGTAGCTGATACGCTATGTTGATAATTTACAATTCCTTTCAGGATATTATGAGCAATTTTTTCCTGGTTTTGGCCATTTGTTATAAAATCAAGATCCGTATTATCAGTAAGGAAACCACATAAAATTAAAACAGTGGGAACAGGCGGTGTTTTCAACACCCATATTGAATTACTTTCATTAAGCTCTTCAGCAATTTTATACGTTTTTCTGATTTCCCCTGATATCGCTGAACCAAGCAGCTTACTC
The DNA here is from genome assembly GCA_037718865.1 of Chitinophagaceae bacterium. Lineage (GTDB taxonomy): Bacteria > Bacteroidota > Bacteroidia > Chitinophagales > Chitinophagaceae > JADCRZ01. Next base: position 128,381 of record JBBJMP010000002.1, read on the forward strand.
TTATCAAATTGTTTGTTCTGACCCGACACATATATGTTGAACCCGCTTGCAGTGGAATTAGGACCACTTGCATTAATGTGAATAGAAACAAACACGTCTGCTTTATCAATTCCGGCAATGCTGGTCCTGTTTATCAAACCATCCTTGATATTGGAAGCACTTCCTGGTAAGATATCCTTATCCCTTGTCAAAATTACATTGACATTGTAATCTCCGCTTAGGTTTTTAATCTTCTGAGCGATGGAAAGCGTAAGTTCTTTCTCCAAATGTCCATCAATACTGTGTGCCCCTGCGTCTATTCCACCATGTCCCGCATCTACGACAACTGTAATACTGCCGGCAGTCTTGTTGTAGAAATTACTACTTACTGCATACCGTTCACCGGTTCTTAACGCAAAAGCACAAAATAAAATGAATAGTAATGGCAATGCCATTAACCTTCTCATAGTTGAGCATGATGAAGGATTGTGATTAGTGATCATATTTATTCTCCTTTTTATTTGGTTGTTAAAAAATTGATTGGATAAAAATGCGTTTTTGTTGTCAATAGCCTCCGTTACCAATAACTCCGCGTAATCATACTTATCAAGTGAAGAGCTGGCATATTCATCAGCCAAAAATTCATGAATAGCCCTTAATTCTTTCATAACAAGATGATAGAATGGATTAAACCAACAGAATATGGTTATGCATTTGATAAAGATAATATCATAACTATGTCCCGCACGAATATGAAAAAGTTCATGCTTTAAGATCTGCTCTCCCTTCTTACTAGAAAGCAGGATCTTTTCATTCCAGAAAAGAAGATTAAAAAACGAAAATGGGGTGCCCGGCTCTCGGGTATTATAAAATTTGACATTGTACAACTGTTCCCTCTTGTATATCTGTGAAAGTTTTTTAATATAATTTATAGACTTCCCCATATAAACTATCAATACTATAAGGCCGGTTAAATAAATAACCAATGCCATGTTTTGGATAGTGAGTAACGAGACCAGGAGGTCCCGCTGCGCAGTGATGACGAATTCATCCTCCCACCCGGCGACAGATATAACTTTCAGGGATTTGATCAACACACTGTCAGTAGAATGACCAGCATACAAAAAAGGGATATTTAATAAAGGAAGCACCAGGGAAAGGGCCGGACTGATTACCAGGTAATACCGGTTATACTCATGGAAGTTGTTTATTGCGAAGGAAAAAGAAATAATAGGCAAACAGCGCTGCTGAGCAAACAATGACTTTTGTTAAAAATATGATTACAATCATATGTCCTTTGCTTTAGATGATTTGATTTGTAACAGCAATTCTTCCAGTTCCTTTACAGACAATTTATTATCTGAGACGAATTGGGAAACCAGCTTGGCAGGCGAGTTTTCAAAATAGCCTTTCACTAACTGATTCATGGTCTTTTTTCCGTATTCCTCCTTGGTGATCTTAGGGATGTATAAATTGTTTCTCCCTTGAATTAAATACCTGACAAATCCTTTTTCGACAAGTATTTTTAGAATAGTGGCAATTGTATTGGAATGCGGTTTTGGCTCAGGAATGTTTTCAATAATATCCTTCAGAAAACCCTGTCCCAGTTTCCACAATACCTGCATAAGCTGTTCTTCCGTTTTAGTAAGGTTTTTAATCATAACTAAGAATTTAGTTGTCATAAAGATATATAACTAAAATACTAGTTACAAATATTTTTTTACATTAAGCTGCATTAATTGCCTGATTAACCTTTCCTGCACCTTTTCCCTGCCAACGAATTGCCAAAACCTCCATCTTTGCACTAAATACTTTCTATGACCAAAACCATTTTTATCGCAACAGCTGAACCCTATAGCGGCAAGTCGATCATAGCCATAGGCCTTGTTAATATGCTGTTGGGTAAAGCGCAGAAAGTAGGTTACTTTAAACCCATCATCAATGCCGACCCCAAAGAAAAAAAGGATGAGCACATTGAAACCATCATGGAATATTTTAACCTTCCCATTGATTATGAAGATACCTATGCGTTCACCCGGCAGGAAGCGCTAAGGCAGGTGGAAACGGAAAGTCAGGGCGAGATGATCGACACCATCATCAGGAAGGTAAAAAAACTTGAAGAAAGTTACGATTTCGTTGTTATCGAAGGAAGTGATTTTGTAGGTGAAGGCACGGCTTTTGAATTTGAAGCCAACGTAACGATTGCCAGAAACCTGAGGGCTCCGGTTATCATCATTGTGTCGGGTGAGAATAAAACAACAGCCAACGTGGTCAACTCGGTTCTTGCCGTTTTAAGGAATTTTCAATCCCGGGAACTACAGGTGATGGCCATTGTGGCCAACAAAGTAAAACCTGACCAGGTACATAATGTACGGGAATTGCTGACAACACAATTAGCCGATGGAACAATACTCGCCGTTATTCCTGAAGAAAAAAGCCTGCAAAGTCCTACAATGAAAGAGATTCAGGAACACCTTGGCGGAAAGCTGATCTTCGGCGGACAACACCTTTCAAACCAGGTGGATCATTTTATCACCGGTGCCATGCAGGTGCCGAATTTCCTGAGTTTTATCAAGGAAAATGTACTGATCGTAACCCCGGGCGATCGCGGGGATATCATCATTTGTGCCTTGCAGGCGAACCTTTCCACCAATTATCCCAAGGTTGCCGGCATAGTGCTTACCGGAGGCTTTGAACCCGAGGCACCCATACTGCGTCTCATCGAAGGACTCCAGACGGTGATTCCCATCATCGCGGTAAAAACCGGCACATTTAATACCACCACGCAAATCGGGTCAATTAAATCAACGATCAAAGCAGACAATACAAAGAAAATCGAGCTGGCCATCAACGTGTTTGAAAAATGGATCGACACCCGCTCCCTGGACGAAAAGATCGTCACGTACAAGCCAAAAGGAATTACGCCTCATATGTTTCAGTACCAGTTAATCAAGTGGGCAAGGAGCCAGCGCAAACACATTGTATTACCGGAAGGCAATGATGAACGCATACTTAAAGCGGCAGCCAGGTTAATCAACCAGGATATTGTTGACCTTACCATCTTAGGTAATTACGCCGAGATAAGTGCTTTTGCAAAGACTCTGGGAGTAAACGTTGACTTCAGCAGGATACGCATTATAGATCCTTCCCAATCAGATTTTTACGCTAGTTATGTAGACACCTTGTTTGAATTAAGAAAAAATAAAAATGTAACGTTGGAAATGGCCCGCGATATGATGACGGATGTTTCTTATTTCGGCACCATGATGGTCTATAAAGGCCATGCAGACGGAATGGTGTCCGGTGCAGTTCATACCACCCAACACACGATAAGGCCGGCCCTTCAGTTTATAAAAACCAGGCCGGGAATTTCCGTTGTTTCCTCCGTGTTTTTCATGTGCCTTCCTGACCGCGTATCCGTTTTCGGAGATTGCGCCGTGAACCCCAATCCCACTGCCGAACAACTGGCGGAGATTGCCATCTCTTCCGCTGAAAGCAGTCAGCGTTTCGGCATAGAACCGAAGATCGCCATGTTGTCGTATTCTTCAGGAACTTCCGGAGAAGGAGAAGAAGTGGAAAAAGTGCGCCGGGCCACAGAAATCGTAAAACAAAAAAGACCCGACCTCAAAGTGGAAGGGCCCATTCAATACGACGCTGCAGTAGACCCTGTTGTGGGCCACCAGAAACTGCCAGATTCTGAAGTAGCCGGTAAAGCAAGCGTACTCATTTTTCCGGATCTCAATACTGGGAACAATACCTACAAAGCTGTGCAACGGGAAACAGGGGCCCTGGCCATAGGCCCCATGCTTCAGGGCCTTAATAAACCGGTAAACGACCTCAGCCGTGGCTGTACAGTAGATGATATATTCAATACGGTAATTATAACTGCCATACAGGCGCAGGAACAATAACCCACCATTCCACCATGAACATTTTCGTAGTAAACTCAGGCAGCAGCTCCATCAAGTACCAGCTCTTCAGGATGCCCTTTGAAAAGCCTGTGTGCAGCGGTTTGGTAGAACGTATAGGGTTAGAGGACGCTGTGATCACGCACACCGTTTTTTCGGGCGAAGAAGAAAAACGTACCCGGCGCACCCCTGACCTGGCTGACCATGAAGCAGGATTTAAAGAAGTTGGACAATTATTAACAGACCCTGATACCGGGGTTATTAAAGATCCGACAGAAATTGACGTAGTTGGACATCGGGTGGTGCATGGCGGTGAAAGCTTTGCCGACACAACAATCATTACCCATGAGGTGAAAGAAGAAATAAAGATACTCTTCCCGCTCGCCCCTTTGCACAACCCGGCCAACTACCTGGGTATAGAAGTAGCGGAGAAAATATTCACCCGGGCAAAACAGGTAGCTGTGTTTGACACCGCTTTTCACCAAACCATGCCTGAAAGGGCTTACCGATATGCTATCCCTAAAACATTTTATACCAACTCACGTATAAGGGCATACGGTTTTCATGGAACCAGCCACAAATATGTAACCGAAAAGGCCTTGACTTATCTAAAAAAACCCCTTGCAAAAATCATCACCATTCACCTGGGCAATGGCTGCAGCATTACGGCTGTGGATGGGGGAAGATCAGTGGATACCAGCATGGGTTTCGGTCCGCTGGGCGGACTGGTCATGGGTACCCGCTCCGGAGATATCGACCCGGCCATCATATTCCACCTGATCAATCAGTTGGGTTATGATCCGGAACAGGTAAATACCTTACTTAACAAGAGAAGCGGCATGCTCGGACTGACCGGCTTCAGTGATATGCGTGACATTAATAAAGCAATTGAGTCGGGTAATGAACAGGCTAAGCTTGCGTATGACCTGTATGCCTACAGGATTAAAAAATACATTGGTTCTTATGCCGCAGTACTTAACCACCTCGATGCTATCGTTTTTACGGCAGGAGTCGGAGAAAATGACGCGAACATACGCAAACGTATATGCGCCGATATGAATTTTATAGGAATTAGCTTTGACGAAAGCAAAAACGATATGCGCTCGGGAGGTTTGCGGGAAATCAACGCTGCGGATTCGCGGGTAAAGGTACTGGTAATACCTACCAACGAAGAGCTGGAAATTGCCAGGCAATGTTTTGAATTGTTGAGAAAAAAAAACGTATGAAAACGGATTATTGGGTACTGATGTTCATCTTGGTATCGGCAATAGTCTGGACCGTATACTCGCGCAAATTAACGATACAGGCGGCATTAACGGGTGGAGCCCTGGGATTGATTTTATTCGAAGGAACCGGGTTCACCGGTGTGGTCATGATGGCTGTTTTTTTTCTCCTTGCCACTGCAGCTACATCCTGGAAAAGACATTTCAAAGAAGCTTATGGCCTGGCCGAAAAGAATAAGGGCAAAAGAACGACAGGACAAGTTTTGGCCAATGCGGGCGCAGCCGGCATCACGGCTCTGCTCATTATTACCTGGCCGAAGGAAACAGATCTGTTCCGGTTGATGATGGCTGCCAGCTTTGCTGCTGCCACCGCAGATACCTTATCCTCTGAACTGGGAAACGTATATGGCAGGAAATACTATAATATTTTAACCCTTAAACTGGACACGCGGGGCCTTGATGGAGTCGTCAGTATAGAGGGAAGCGCGCTAGGCCTGACAGGAAGTTTGATCATCGCAACAATTTATAATATTGGCTTTGGCTGGAATCCATATTATCTTGTTATCATCATCGTTTCAGGGACCATCGGCAACCTGGCGGACTCGATCCTGGGAGCAAGCCTGGAGCGCCGCAGGCTCCTGAATAATGATGCCGTAAATTTTTTGAATACAATGATTGCGGCATTGGCGGCGATGGTGATGCAGTTCCTATTTTAATCTGTTGGGCTCGTTGCTTCATTTTCACATGCTTCATAAAAGAGAGAGGCTGTCTCTTGTGAAGACAGCCTCTTGCATTAAAAAGGAACTATTTGGTTTGAATTTTTGCCGGCTATTTCAGAAGCCTTGCTACAAAAGAGGATTGTAAATCCGCAAAACTTACAGGTGGCTATATCTGGCTCCTAAGCGAAAACCCCCTAAAACGTTTTCATGTCCGGATCTGCAGTTCCGCTGCCTGGAACGGTAAATACGAATCCCTTCATGTAAGGATCCATCTGACCTGTTTCCTTAAATGTTTTCATTGCCATCGTATAATAAGCACGGGCCTGCTCTGTGGTCTTTTTTTCCGTAGCAACGTCATTAGCCAGATTAATAGCTAAAAAGTTAGCCCCTTCTTCATCACACCTGGCCGACATTTCCCCTTTGGTACGTTCGAGGATTACGCTGCCATCATAAGCAGCCATATCATCGTATTTATTAACGGGTACTTTATAATTAATAGATTGCTCCAGCAGATCCGGATGCGGTGTGGGGAAATTGTGTTGCACCGGATCGCGGGACACGATGGTCATTTTCCATGGCCCGTTATTATTCCAGACCAACATGTGCGGAGTCACTCCGTGAGGCTGCCCATATTTATCAATCATCTTTTTCACAACCATCTTAGATACTTCCGGCCAGTTAGCAATGGTAGATTCGGCATTAGGACATCTGGAATCTTTTGGATTATCTTTTCCACGATCTTTTTCACAGGAGATGCTTAAGGTGAATAACATAAAAATAAAAACGACAAAAGAACCGTTGTGTTTAAATCGGCGCGAGACCTGCGCGTTTTTAACCACCGGAAGTGTAATCAAATTCTGCACTTGTAAAATTTTTTTTAGCATAACAATTTTTTTAAAGATGAAAAAACATTCCTAGGTATGGATTTGTGTAATTAACTACGCTTAGGGTTAGTAAGGAAAAGTAACGAGGTATGATCAAGGACATTGTGATATAGAGAAATACTTTTTCTATAAAGTCAATCTCTTTTTTGTAAGCTGTTCTTACAACAATGTGGTGTATAGTAGAATGAATTTTTAAATAGAAATTGGATTGTAATAGATCGGAAAATTAATAAACTTTAACCACATTAGCGAATAAAAAAAGAAGCTGCCTCCCTGTGAAGACAGCCTCCCTGCTTTATAGTCTGCATTAAAGCGCTTTTTTAGCCTCTTCCCGGAGCGTAGGATATTTAATCCCCAACTGCTCAAGATAAGTTTTGTATTTATCGGGGTTATAATAATATTGTTTCATCTGCGGACGGAATTCCGCCATAATATTTTTATTGAGCGCTATGGCGGGCTTATCGGTAGCAGAGATCAGAGGTATATATTTTGTTTCTTTGGTTTGTACATTGGCAAAATAACTTTTGGCACTATCCAGCACCTCCGGTTTTACAAACAGATCAAGCAGGGTCAGCGCTTCAGCTTTCGCGCCGGCCGTAACTCCTTTATGAGCGATAGGTGTTGCCATGGAAATACCGTTTGCCCAGTTGTGCCCGGGCAGGCCGGGTATATTCGAAGGGTAGCGTAATACGATCGTCGGCACGTTCCATGAAATATCACCGATATCGTCTGATCCTCCACCCATAGAAAATTTTGCAGGGGTTCCCATTGTATCAATTTTAGTATCGAGGCCGTCAATAGGTTTCATCCGTTGATCTTCTTTAGGCGCACTCACCTCTTTTTGTACTGCCCTTGCCAGTGCCTGGTCTTCCGGGCTCCACTCAGGAAGGCCGACCTTCTTGATGTTCTCGTACATGGTTTCTGCCATGGGTTTGTTGAAATGACCGGGCCATGCACTTCCTAACACCGTATACGACATTTTTGTCTGGGTCATCATTTCAGCTCCTTTGGCGATATTCAAAGCATCTTCATACATTTTTTTGATTTTCGGGTAAGATCTCTCCCTGAAATAATACCATACCGAAGCCTTTGACGGCACTACGTTGGGTTGATCTCCGCCATCGACAACAACATAGTGCGACCGCTGGGTGGGTTCCATATGCTCACGGTGATAGTTCCACGCAATATTCATCAGTTCAACAGCATCCAATGCGCTTTTGCCGCGCCAGGGTGCCCCTGCAGAATGGGCAGACTCACCGCTGAAATCAAATCTTACCGAGACCATCCCATTACCTCCCCCATCGCCATAAGAAACCGCGAGGTTGCTGGCGACGTGGGTGAATATGCAAGCATCCACATCTTTAAAATAACCGTCTCTTACAAAATAAGCTTTTGTTCCCAGCTGCTCCTCGGCAACACCCGGCCAAAGCATCAGGGTACCGGGTATCTTTTCTTTTTCCATCAGTTTTTTTAACGCAAGAACGGCTGTAACATTTAACGGCTGGCCGCTATTATGGCCTTCCCCATGACCAGGCGCTCCCTCAATAATTGGGTCATGATAAGCCACCCCTGGTTTCTGAGAAGCCTTGGGTATACAATCAATGTCGCTACCCACGGCAATAACCGGTTTACCTGAACCCCATTTAGCCATCCAGGCCGTTGGTATGCCTGCAATCCCTTCCTGAATGGTAAAACCGTTCTTTTTTAAAATATTGATCAGGTAGCTGGAGGTCTCCGTCTCCTGAAATCCCAGTTCTCCAAAACTAAAAATCATATCTACCATTTGCTGTGTAAATATTTTCTGTTTGTCGATTTCTGCTATCAGCTCTTTTTTGAGCGCTTCCAGTTTTTCAGCAGAAATTTTATCCTTTGACATCTTAGGTGGCTGAGCTACTAACAACCCGGGCAACGCAAGTAAACAAAGGAAAAGAATTCGAAGGCGGCCAAAGCCGGATAGTTTGTTTGCTGATTTCATGTTAAATGATATTTTAAACTTTGTTAGGCAATCCTCGATTGCATGGATAGTATTAGACTTACAATAGTAATTTATTTGTAAGAATTTCTGAATTAGGTAATGGAAATATATAGGCCTGATGCGAAGGTGGAATAGCAGGCGATGTAAGGCTGCTACTGCCTTTTGCCGGAATTGTAAGCAGGTTTCGCAGCAGGTCGTTCGACCTGTGCCCTTCTCCCAGAAATTCAATTCTACGCTCCAGCAAAATTGTATTAAATAGTGCTTCCGGTGTATCTGTTCTGCTGGCCTGAAAACTAAAACCCGGATCAGACCTGCGGCGAACGGCATTCAGCAATGCAAGCGACTTGCTCACATCACCGCTTTTTGCTGCAGCCTCAGCATAATTTAAGAGCACTTCCGAATACCTGATCACCGGAACATAATCCGTATAAGGTGAAGGCTTGTTGAATTTTTTTAAGAAACTGGCAGTCCCGGCAACCGTCACGAAACTCCTGCGGCTGTCTGTAGTCCTCCATTCTGTATTACCAATTATGCCTGCAGGGTTTAAGCTATATTCGGCATTTCCTATAGGAGCCGCATTAAAAATAAATCCTATGGCATTCTGACCTGTTGCTGAATTCAGGTCTGTCATGGGCATGGAAAAAATAGATTCCGTTGTGGTATAATTTGTATTGAAAACCACCCTGACATCCTCCTGAAGCTGGTGCAAAACTCCGCTGGAAGCCCTGAAGGGCGCTGCCTCGGACACGATCTTCCTGGCTTCCTCCATAACTTTTGCATAATTGCCCATGTTCAGATAAATCCTTGACTTAAGCGCAATGGCTGTGTTCTTATGCGCCCGTGTCGTGTTTACCAGATCTGTGGAATAACTTGCGGGCAGGGCAGCTTCTGCATCATTCAGGTCTTTCAGGATCTGCGCGTAGACCGTTGCAACGGTGCTTCTGGCCAGGTCATTATTCGAAGTAGTGGTTTCGGCTTCCAAACGGAGGGGTAATCCCGGCGAAGCGCCGTTATCGGCTACATACGGTTTTGCATAAAGCGTAACCAGGCTAAAGTAGGTGAGCGCCCGGGAAAATTTCGCTTCTGCCTCATACTGCTTGGCTAGTAACGGATCTACTTTGGAAAGGTTATCGTTTAGCCCTTTTAAAAACACGTTTGCGGCATTTATAGCTCCGTAAGCTGCTGTCCACAACATCTGCACCTCATTGGAATTAGAGTTCAGGGTATGGCTCCAGGCGTCATAACCGGTGAAGATGTTCTGCGTCCGGTTAATAAATTCCTCACCGCGGAATTCGCCATACTGCACATATTTCCCACCATAGAATTGCGGATCTTTTACCTTGGCATAAATTCCGTTTACCAGTCCAAGCACACGGTCGGGCGTATCAAAAGCGTTGGCATCAAGAATGGATGTCTCCGGAACCGGATTCAACAAAACCTTTTCCTTTTCGCAGGAGGCCGTCAGTAAAGCCAGCATAACAGTGATGGCAAACAGCTTAAAACTCCCTGATTGTATTGATCGAATTTTCATGGTAAATTATGTTATTGGTTAAAATCCTACGTTAACGCCAAAGGTGAATGTGCGGCCCTGGGGTGCAGAGTTCTTATCTACACCTGGCGTAAGGTTTGAATTGCCGTTTGAGGAGATCTCCGGATCAGACCCGCTGTATGGCGTTATGATAAATACATTAAATACCTGGGCGTAAAACCGGACTGAACTGATGCCGGACTGACCCAACAAGCCGGCTGGGAGCCGGTAACCCAGCGAAACGGTTTTCAACTTGATAAAATCAGCCTTTTCCACATTGGCTGAAAGAGGCCATGACGATCCGTTTGACAGCAGATCTCCATATACAACCCGTGGAATAGGTGTTTGCTGACCTTTGGCTGTCCACCGGTTAAGCACTTCGGTACCATTGTTCCAGAAACGTTGATCCCGTAAAGTTGCCCTGGTTCCATTTTGTACTGAATTGCCCCCTGAAAAGGTAAAATTCATATTAAGGTCAAGATTTTCATAACTCAGCGTATTGCTGATGCCGCCAAACCAGGTAGGCAGCGCGTTACCTAATATGTAAAAGTCTTCGGCGGTGATTGCGGCGGCGGGCCTCCCATCAAGGAAAGTCCAGCGGCTTCGGCCTGATGCGACCACATGGCTGTACTGTACTTTTTCGCCGCTTTTGTTGATAAAAACACGCTGGCCGGTTTCCGGATTAACGCCGTCTGTCAGCGCTCCGTAAAGGCTGGCAACCTGGTATCCTACCCTGGTTATGTTAGAAGTTTCGGCTGCTGTACTTGTCGTTCCAACGATATCCAGATTTCCACCGGCCAGTTCAGTGACTCGGTTTTTTATCCCGGTATAATTGAAAGAAGTGGTCCAGGAAAATTTTGCATTCCGGATCAGGTTGACGTTTGCCGCAAATTCAAAGCCGCGGTTATACATCGATCCAACGTTAACCAGGATGGCGTTATTCGGAATACCCCGCGAGGGACTTTGAGGAGCGTTCAGGATGAGGCCGTTAATATTGTTGTTAAACCAGGTAGCTTCGATAGTAACCCGGTCTCTAAAGAGTCCCAAGTCGATGCCGATATTGGTCTGGTCGCTGGTCTCCCAACCCAGGTCAGGGTTACCTGCCTGGGAAAAATTCCAGGTTGCCGCATTTCCATACAATGAAGAATTAAATAACATCAATGAAGCGTATTGATTGGATAAATTTCCGTTACCTACGCGGCCCCAGCTGGCTCTTAACCTGGCATTGCTTACGTTATTGGATAGCAAGTAAGATCTTTTAAAGAATGCTTCCTGAGACAAGGCCCAGCCGGCTGATATGCCCCCGAAATTTCCATATTTTTTTTCTGCACCCAGTGCTGAATTCCCATCACGGCGGAAATTGATAGTAAAGAAATATTTGCGGCTAAAATCATAAGTTAGTCGGGAAAACATCGAGGCGTAAGCTTTCTCACTAAGTATATTGGCAGAGATGGGGGTGATCCGTCCGAAACTTCCTTCATAGCTCGTGAAAAAGGGATCGGAGGCCTGGGTACGTGTGGCGCCCCAACGGGAGTTATCGAATTTCTGCACATCATAGCCCGCCAGCAGGGAAAGATTGTGATTGACAAATAGTTTCTTTTGATAAGTCAGGGTATTCGTCCAGTTCCAGTTATCAAATCGGGAACTGATGTTGGTAGCGCTGGCCTTATCTGTAAAACCAGGGCCGTGAACCGGGTTATTAAACGTTTCGTTTTCCACCTGTAGCAGGTCTATTCCATAACTGGTTTTAAATTCAAGTCCTTTAACGATCTGCGCACTTGCGCTGAAGGCGCCAATGATATGGTCATTCTCGGAAGTATACCGGTCAAGATCTAGTAAAGCTACCGGGTTGTAAAAATTGCTGACAACCCGGTTATTGCCCATTCCCATGGTATTTGTTGTGCTCAGGTTATAAGAACCATCGGGGTTTTTGGCATAAACATTTGGAGACGTCATCAAGGCCAGCCTGGCAACACCGGTGATCTGGAAAGCATTTCCTGATAATGACCCGGTATTGGGTGAGGCGTTAAAACTTTTGTTATAGCTTGCATGACCGGAGAAACTCAGCCACTCTGTGGCTTTATGGTGTATGTTGAACCGCACGGCCTTACGGGTGAACTCGTTGGTTTTAATAAACCCGTCTTGTTTGCTGTAGTTCATAGAAAAATAATAAGTTGTAGACTCGGAACCTCCTGAAATGCCCAAATTATGATTATGGGATACGCCTAACCGGTAGACTTCATCATACCATTTTGTATCTGCAATACTGCTATCTGATTTGTAAGTAGGAAAGAACAAAGCAGAAGCCACACCAGCGTTATTCGGATTGCCTCCCAGGTTTTTTGCATTAAGCACCGCTTCGTTTTTAATCTCCATATACTGCCGTGCATTTAGCAATTCGGGCAGACGAATCGGTTGTGTGAATCCAACCCACCCTTCATAGGTAACTTTAGCCTTTCCGGATTTTCCTTTCTTTGTGGTGATCAGTAATACTCCGGCTGCAGCTCTGGATCCATAAATAGATGTAGAGGCGGCATCTTTAAGTACACTAATCGACTCGATATCCGCAGGGTTTATATCGGCCAACGGGTTGTTAGTAACCGTCGGTTGATTTGCCGCGGTACCACTTGTTGACACCTCACCCGTATTGATAGGAACCCCATCAACCACTACGAGGGGATAGGAACTAAGCGAAATGGAATTGATACCACGTATACGTATAACCGGAGCATTATTCAAAACGCCATTGGGCTGGGTAATGTTCACTCCTGCAGCCCTGCCAGCCAGAGCCTGGTCAAAACTTTGAACCGGTGCATCCTTAATCCTTTCTCCCGATATAGTAGCTACCGAACCTGTAAACTCCCTTTTACTTTGCGTACCATATCCCACAACCACTACATCCGTTAACGTCGCCTCAGCCACGTTCAGCACAACAGAAAGCACGGTGGCTTTTCCTCTAACCTTTAACTCAGTAGTCTTAAATCCAACAGATGAAAAAATGAGCACGGCATCATCAGGACAAGTCACGGCAAATTCACCTCTGGCATCCGTACTCGTTCCATTATTTGTTCCTTTAATATTAACCGTTACGCCAACAAGCGGATTTCCCTTTTCATCAGTTACCTTACCGTGTATCATTTCAGGCGGCACACCGGAAGAGGCCTGATTGGCTGAGCCGGATAAATTTTCGTTTAGCGTGGCTGTTCTGTCATTTGCCTGTACGCTGTTTACAATCAGTAATAAAACGGCCGATAAAACACCTGATTTGCTACTGATGAGTGACTGTAAAACCAAACTTTTGATTCGTGTAAATAGTTGCATTCCTTGTTTGTTTAACGTTAATAAACTGATTTAATCTTACCTTTTTGTCGGAGATAAATGTTACAAGCATCGCAAAAGCAGCACATGACCCAACAAATTGGTTATCCAGGGCAGGGAATCGTAATAGCAAGAAAATCGGTTATGGCAAGAAAGGAATGCGTTGGGGGGATTGGTTCGTACTTTTACATTTAAAGTGATTGTGATACCAATACTATCCTCTAAATGTAACTATATAAAATATTAAAAAATCGTATATGCATGCATATATTAATTATTCGGCTCAAAGATATATACAAACGGGTAAAATTACTTAAAGTTTTTATTTTATAATATATAGTATTTGAACAAATCTGAGAATCCGGGGCTTTATCCAGGCCCTATTTTGAGGCACCCCGCCTATTTCCTTACATTGCACAGATGGATTTCTCCCAACGAAACGCTAACAGGAAAGGTACAAACCGCGTTGATCAGGTAAGCTTCAGGCAGAGGCTGGGCGCTTTGCAGAACCTTCCGCAGTTCTTTAGATTGATCTGGCAAACAAGTCCGGTGATGACCATCATCAACGCGATGTTGCGGATTATGCGGTCGGCTATGCCCCTGGCTTTACTTTATGTAGGCAAACTCATCATTGACCAGGTTCTGCTTTTGAGCAGCCAGGAAGACCTACCGCATAAGCAATTATGGAACTTAGTAGTTATTGAACTTGGACTAGCCATCCTTACGGATGTATTAGCACGGGCAATAACGCTTATGGATGGCCTGCTCGGCGACCTGTTTGCCAATCATACCTCGGTCAGGATTATGGCTCATGCAGCCACGCTGGACCTGGACCAGTTCGAAGATTCGACTTTTTATGATAAACTGGAGCGCGCCAGGCAGCAAACCGTAGGAAGAACCATCCTGCTTTCGCAAGTGCTCAGCCAGGTACAGGACCTTACTACAATGGGTTTTCTCGCTGCTGGGCTGATGGCCTTCAATCCCTGGCTCATCCTGCTTTTGCTTGTAGCCGTTGTCCCCGCATTTTTAGGTGAATCTTATTTTAATGACAGAAGTTATGCCCTTTCACGAAGTCAAACCCCTGAACGCCGGGAATTGGATTATCTGCGTTATATCGGCGCCAGTGACGAAACCGCCAAAGAGGTAAAGTTGTTTGACTTATCGCATTTTCTTATTGACCGCTTCCGGAAACTTTCTGATAAATTTTATGCTGACAACAGCGGTTTATCCATCAGGCGTTCCTCCTGGGGAATGCTTTTTTCCATGCTGGGAACGGCAGGATATTACGCTGCCTATATCATCATCATCGCAAAAACAATTTCCGGGACGTTATCCATTGGGGACCTCGGTTTTTTAGCAGGTTCTTTCCGGCAGTTAAGAAGTTTGCTCGAAGGGATCCTGAGCCGCTTCACCAGCGTTTCCCAGGGGGCTATTTACCTAAACGACCTGTTTGATTTTTTTGAAATTAAACCACGTATTACCCTCTCAGGCAAAGCCATTCCTTTTCCCAATCCCATCAAATACGGATTCCGGTTTGAGGATGTAGGTTTCTGTTATGCCAACTCCGACAGATGGGCCAACCGGCACCTGAATTTCACTTTGCATGCAGGTGAAAAGTTGGCCCTGGTAGGGGAAAACGGAGCTGGAAAGACCACATTGGTAAAATTGCTTGCCAGGTTATATGAACCTACTGAAGGCCGTATTTTGTTAGATGGCATTGACCTGCGTGAATACGACCTTGGTGAATTGAGGATGCAGATAGGGATCATTTTCCAGGATTACCTGCGTTATCAAATGACTATTGCACAGAATATAGCGGTGGGTAACATCAAAGAAAAGGAAAATCGCGATTTAATAACGGCTTCTGCCCGCCAAAGCCTGGCTGACGTACTTGTTGAAAAGCTACCTGATAAGTATGAGCAGATGCTGGGCCGCCGGTTTAATAAGGGCATTGAGCTTTCCGGCGGGGAATGGCAGAAGATTGCACTGGCCCGCGCCTACATGAGGGATGCCCAGTTGTTCATTTTAGATGAACCTACTGCTGCCCTTGACGCAAGGGCGGAGTACGAAGTTTTTCAACGCTTTGCCGACCTTACAAAGGGCAGATCTGCTGTGCTCATATCACACCGCTTTTCAACTGTGAGAATGGCCGACCGGATACTGGTACTTGAAAAAGGAAGGTTAATCGAGATGGGCAGCCACGAAGAACTGGTGCATAAAAAGGGATTGTACGCTGAATTGTTCCATTTGCAGGCTATGGGTTACCGGTGACGGAACTGCCTCTTCACACTGCGCGTTTACTAAAAATCTGTTGCTGGTACATTGGCCTTTCGCCATAATTCATATTGAAATTAAGCAGGTTATAGGCTATTTCCATGTCTCCCTTTGGTCCTTTTTCCAGGCGTGAGCAGGTAGGATTGTTGCGTAGTTCCATGATTAGTTTTCTTTCCGGAGGAGTGGCAATGGGTAAATTGGCCAGATCTTTAATGAGTATACTTGTGGCCAGAAGGTCTAATTTGGGGTAAATGAAGGTTCCCTGATTACCGATCGATTTTTCTATCTGAAAACCTTTTTCAACACTGATGTTCAGGGTATGTGGAGCACACAAAGCAAAGAGCGTTGTCAGGTTAAGTCTTGTTGCTGAACTGATAGCGGCACGCATCAGGAAGTAACTGCCTATGCCAAGTCCGGCCGTAGATTTTGAGTTCCAGAGTCCGCAAAGTTCGGCGGTTCCCCTATCTGTATACGAATCGATGAGTCCATATACCTTAGTATCAACAATGGAGATGGCATCCTCCATGGGAAGGCGAGTCTTACCATCTGCAACGTGTATTCGAATGCCGCCGACCAGTTCATTTGTGTCAATTTTCTCGGCAACCATTACATAAACCGAAGGGTTATAAATCCAGTCCGTACTGGAGGATGTTACTTTGATAACACCATAATCAAGCAAGACCTTCGAGTGCCCTGCTGCAAATCGGGTACAGGATTGCAAATCATTTATGGCCCTAAATGTTCTGATCTTGAGCATCTATAATAGTTAACTGAGGTTACGGATTGTCTGGATATTACCAGGGATATTATTGCTGAATACGTAATAATTTTTCTTTTGTTTTAATGATTATGAATCTGACTGTCTGTTACGCCTGACCATAAAACTCACAAACAGGCTATTTATTGGCATTTGGGTGTGATTACTTTAATCATGTGCCGGGCTGACGAATGTCATGAAAAACTTCATGAATTGGTTTTCGTAGCGACCTGGTCTCTGAACCGGCAGCATAACAAAGCCGGAATACAAATACCGGGAACCGGCCTTCTTCGCGACGAATAATCTTATTGAACCGTTCATTTATCGCTGCAAGTTCTTTAAGCTCATAGGGGCTCAATTCGATATTTCCCGCGTCATGCAAAAGTTCAGTCAGGAATACAATCTGGGAAATGGGCTGGAAAGAGATTTGCCTGCCATTGGCTTCAAGCCATATTTTTTCTACTGCACGACCGCCGTCAAAAAAATGCAGGGGACTTTTTCCATGCATGCTGACCACGCCTATACAAGATGCCGTCAGCACATTCTTGCGGCTTATCTTTTTAAAACCTGACCCTTTATGCCATTGATGAAGGTAGGAGATCGCTGCCGGGTCTTTGGCTACCTGCAGGGCCGCTATATCGCTTGGTTTTAAATTCAGTGTGTTAACATCCAGGCCGTCATTACTTGATTCAACTTCTTCACGTGTAAAACGTAATTCTTTTACAAAAGTATCATAATGCCCCTGTGGATGCAGGAACCGCAGTTTTTCAGCATCGGTAAGAATTTCGGCAAATTCATTCAGGTGATCCTCGGTATCAAACCACTGCAGTTGGGCACCAGGTATTCCCGATGCGATCGATGTTAACGCATGCATGTCATCCGGCACCAGCATCTTTCGCTCTGAAATATTCCTGTTTGTCATCCGGGCCCCGATAACCGGTTCCAGATGAGAAAAATAAGGTTTGCCATCATCCTGAAAGGAAACTACCATAATTAGGCGGTGATCATTGGGCAGTGGAAAAATGTCTGTAACCACTGACAGCGACATAGCGGCAGCTTTGATCTTTATATTTTCAAGCATGGCGCCAAAAGCAATATAAGATCCTGATTTGTTGAAATCAAGTAATGAATAAGAAAAGCAGGCATCATGAAAAATGTACAACCTGTTTTCCTGATAAAGGAATTGCCAAGGCTGTGCATTGCCGCCTGAAGGAGCAAGGCATGCTGCCTGTATAATTTCGTTGAGCTTACCGGCTTCAACGCTCACCGGCGATCCGCTTATCTTATATTGTTGTGCTATGGATTTCAGATCAGCGACGGATAGTTTGGCAGGACCGTCATATTTATTTGCATTATCGGTTGTCACCGCTACGTGCCTGTCTTTAATGATGTCTTCAATGTCGATATAATACCTTCCCGAATCATGAAACTTATCCAGAAATATATTTCTACAAACGTCAGTAGTGATCGCCCCGCCCAAGGTTACGGATGAGGCCAGCTGGGGCCAGGTATTTATGGATTGCTCCACCTCGAGCATTGATGCCTTGAGCCTTGATGATATGGTATCTGCCCCGATCATGGCAAGAATATAAGGAATTTTCTGTTCGTTAGTCAGACCGGCAATTTTTTGGGGATCCAGGTCGCCGGCCAGCCCGTGCAGTACAGGCCTTTCCGGCTCAAGGTCATATCGCTCGACGTCTAACATTCCCCGGTCATTGGTATCCATAACCACGGGGATCCTCAGGTCACGCGCTTTAAAACGGCTGATGATCTTGACATCAAGTCCGTCGCACACTTCAACCAGCATGTCTAGTTTGCCGTGCCCGGTAAAAAACGCATCTATATTCTGGTTTGTCAGTCCGTCATTGAATATCCTTACTTTTAAATACGGATCTATTTCGAAGATCTCACGGGCAGCAATAACCGTTTTTTTCAGTCCAAGATTCTGTAAGCCTGTCCTGATACGGTTAAGGTTGCTAAGCTCCACCGTATCGAAATCCGCCAGCCTTAATTCACCACAGGTTCTTTCGATAGCTATGGTCAGGGCAATTGACTGTCCGACTGATAACCCCACTATACCACATTTTTTTCTGCTTAATATATCCTGTTCTTCCCTGGTAATCTTGTAACGGTTCCGGTTGGTTCTTACTTCAATAAATTCCGCTTCGTCTAAGAGATGAACCAGCTTTTTACTCCAGGGGTAATATACCCATACACCATATTCGTCCGGGCTCAGTCCATTCAGATGGGTCTTTATCCGTGCAGGATATTCATTGTCGCTGATCTTGATAGAAGGATTGTTGCTTTTAATAAGTTCCCGGAGCTGGCCGCCGATCGTATCATGAATAGTTATGGTTGAATCCATTGCCAGTAATTGCTTCATTGCCTGGTGGTCCAGGGTATTATCCAACCGGAATATTTCAGGTTCAAAGACATCATCGATATGCATTGTTTCCATCACGTTTTTAGCATTGCTATCCATTTTACTTATAATTAAGTGAATATTATTTTAAGAAAGAAACGTACAAACGCGAAAATTATTGACGGCTCATGTAATTTATTCTGGCTGCCTGCGTTATAAAAAAAATACGTGCATGTTCGTTGTACCTATAAAATCCGAACCCCCTCCCATGTCTGAAAAAAAGATCAGTATCCTTTATGTTGATGACGAAGAAAACAACCTGATGTCTTTCAAAGCTACATTTCGCCTCATGTACAATGTTTCCATTGCCACCAGTGGCGACGAGGCCTACAATATCCTTCAGAAAAAAATGTTCGACATCATTATTACAGACCAGCGCATGCCTAACATGACCGGCATACAATTCCTGGAAAAAATACTTGTCGAATTTCCTGACCCCATGCGCATTTTGTTAACCGGCTATGCAGACCTCAATGCGGTTATAGACGCTGTAAACAAGGGGAAGATCTATCACTATCTTGCCAAACCCTGGATTGAGGATGAAATTCATATGACCATAAAAAGAGCTTACGAGACGTACCTGGATAAGCTGAAGATCAGAGACCTGAACGAAAAGCTGATTGTTTCAAATGATCAACTTGAATTTTTACTCAGGCAGAAACTGGTGTCGTAATCCAAAGTGCAAATTAAGAAAGCTGTTCAATTAAAGAACACATCCTTGTTATGGTAAGCGGTTTATTTAACAGGTGTTTTACCGACCGGTAATTCTGAACCCTGTTTACATCAACATCATTAATGGATGAAGAGAGCAGAAAAATTACATACCGGTCCTGAACTTCCGGGGGCAATAATTCAAAGGCTTCAATAAACTCAAACCCATTCATTAAGGGCATCTGAATGTCCAGGGTTATCACAGTCTGGCCAGTTATATTTAAGCAAGTATTGTTTGTAATATATTCGAGTGCCTGCCTGGCATCGGAAAATAATTGAATATGTTCGCTCATCCCAGTATTGGAAATAATTTTTTCGGCAATATAACAATCCAGTTTGTTATCATCAATTACAATAAAGTCTCTTTTCATAATTGTCACTGCGTTATATTACTTGTTGGGAATAACGACCTTGAAGTCAGACCCTTTGCCTATTATACTATTGACGTCTATTTTGCCATTAAGCTTTAGCAAAGCATCTTTTACATTGTACAATCCAAAGCCGGAGCCCAATGCTTCAGTGCTGGCCCTGAAATACATGTTAAATATGTCGTTAACGTGTATAAGCTGAATACCGATCCCGTTATCCTTAATATTAATGGTTGCTATCCCTGTAGCTACATGAATAGACAGATCTACCGTTTTGTGGTCATTTTTTTTATCCTGGTATTTATATGCGTTTGACAGAAGATTGTTTAAAATGATTTTGATGGACAATTTATCAGACCTGAAAGGCTCATGTTGCCGTACTGAATAACTGAAATTTACCTTGCCTGTGTCGTGCGTTTGGCTGATATTATCTTTAAGTTCTCTTACTATTTCTTCAAAATTAATCTCTTCGATCTGAAGATTACCTCGTTTAAGGCTGTAATAATCGTGGATGTTCTGTATATAATTGTCCAGATTATTTACTGAATCTTCCATCATTCCAAGCATTCTCTTCATTTCGTCAAGATCAGTTACATATTGGGCAACATCCATGGCCCCTCTGATGCTTAATAACGGGGATCTGATATCATGTGTTATGCTATAAGCAAATTTATCCAACTCCTCATACGCTTTTTGCAATTCTTCATTTTTGATGGCGATCATTGAATTAACCGTGTAAAACCGGTTACCTTCTTCAATCGCCGATATGATGTCTGCGTTTATCCATGGTTTTCGCACATACCTGTATATATGACCGCGGTTAATGGCATCAATGACTGATTCTATATCAGTGTAAGCAGTCAGCAATATCCGGATAGGATGCGGAAACTGGATCCTGATCTCTTCAAAGAATTGCACACCTGTTTTATCAGGCATCCGCTGGTCGCAAAATATAATGCGCATGTCCGGATTCTCGAGCAGCAGGTCAAAAGCTTCAGATGTGTTGTGAGCCGTGTATACTTTATAAACAAGCCTGAATGAAGCCTTGAAGCCAATCAGATTATTCATCTCATCGTCGATATAAATCACCTTTATTTTTTCAAGTTCTGTCACTAATTGGCTTGTATGCTGTGCAAAATGGGCAAATCCAACACAAATTCAGTCCCTGCTCCGAGAGTAGAATTTACAAAGATCTGTCCATTATGCTTTTTAATTATATTATATGCAATCGACATTCCCAAACCTGTTCCCTTGCCCACATCCTTGGTGGTAAAAAAAGGTTCAAAGATCTTTTTCTTCGTATTCTCATCCATTCCTGTTCCGTTGTCTGTGACTTTCACCAATACCCGCGTATCACTAAGGCTTGTATTGATCTTTAAGACACCGACCGGCTCCTCGCCATGACGTTCATTAATGGCCTGGATGGCATTTGAGATGACATTCAGAAACACCTGGTTCAGTTTCCCCGGATAACATTCAATCAGCGGTATGTCACTGTATTCCTTTACCAGGGCTATCTTATTAGTTAAAAGGTTGTTTACAAGCACCAGTGTGGAATCAAGGCTTTCGTTAATATCCGCCTTCTTGAGATCGTCTTCATCTATTCGGGAAAATATGCGTAAACCCTTGACAATTTCCGCTGTTCTGAAAGCGCCCTCCTGGATTCCCTTGAGTAAGTGATTGATCTCTACTTTTAAATAATCAAATTCCACTTCCTCCTTATAATCGTCTATTTTTTGTTGTTTCTCCCCTGAAGAGCCTTCAGACAATCCGATTTCCTCCGTGGTACTGATGATGTCAAGCAGCATATCAATGTCACGGCGCAGCGGGGTAACATTTGATGTAACAAAATTTATTGGATTATTGATCTCATGGGCGATGCCGGCTGTAAGCTGGCCCAGGGCGGCCATTTTCTCTGATTCCACCAGATATCCCTCCGCATCCCGTAAATCTTTCAACACTTTATTAAGGTCATCGTTGACAATGCTTAGTTCCTGCGTTCTTTCAGTTACTTTGATTTCCAGAAACAAATTTTGCTCACGGACCATACGCTCATTCTCCCTCAGGGCAGACAACGCCTCCTCCTGCGACGTTTCTTTGTCTAATTTGTAAATATTTATCTTATCCGCCAGGGCAAAAGAAAGCAACGTTACTTCAGCAGCGGAACCAAACAGCAGGGAATAAGCTGTTAAATTACTATATGGAAGAAATCCGTAGTTCATGGCCACATACATGATGATTCCCAGCATAAGCGATGACCACCCGATAAGGTAATACTTAGCTTCTGCGTATCCTTTCCTGTATAAGTGTATCGATATTCCCAGGATAAAAATGGCTATTATAGATTGTGTGGCCATAATGGCGCCATAGGTAATTGAATAATAACCGGCCAGACTGGAAAACAGGTAAAAAACGTAGACGCACTGAAAAACCTTTAATATCTTAAAAATCACACGGGCCGTTTCTCGTAAACGCATAAATTCTATAAGGAACTGAACCCCTACAATACTTACCAGGCAGGTAAATAGAAAGTTACTGTAATTTCCAAACCAGGGCGATTCAGGCCATAAATATTTATAGGTAAACCCCAGTAAAGAAGCCTGGGTGAGGCCGACAAACAAAGTATGAAGGACATAATATAAATAACTTTTATCACGGATGCTGAGGTAAATAAAGATGTTATATAGAACCATAACCAGAATGATACCGCAATAGATACCAAACCATAAATTTCGGCTTAAGAGCGTGCTGTCCAGTGTATCTGATGAAATGATCTGTATAGGAATCAAAACCTGCTCCTCTCCCTTTATCTTAAGCAGAAAGGTTTTTTCTTCACCGCTTTTCAGATCCAGCTCAAATAAAAAATTAGTATTTTTTTTATACTTACGGTCATTATATGGAAACCGTTGTCCCGCATAAACTACCTTATAATTATTGTTACTGTCCACGTAGTACAGGTCAACTACATGCAAAAGAGGTTGTGCAATTTCAATAAAATTTTGTTTATGATTATCTTTATTGCGCACTACAAACTTTAACCAGAATGTTGACCTGGACACTTTGAAATTTACCAGTTCCTTATTCAGGAAAATAAATTCTGTGCTGTGCAAAACATCCGCAAATTCCAATTTACCAGTGGCATCTTCCAGGAAATAAATTTCATGGGCAATGATCTTTGAGGTCAGATTTTTATCAATAATTATTTTGTTGGAATAGACAGAGGTATATCCAAGAACCAGGAAAAGGATCAAAGGTATGATAACACGGTTTTTCATGCAGTCAAAAAATGATGTGGATTGAATCAATCAGCCAGGTTTACAACGTAATGCCGTAAGATATATTATACCTAAATCTTTTAGACTGTTTTATGGGTTTATACCTGTTTACATGTATACCAGCGATTTTTACCGGCGGCAAATGTAAACAAACTAATTAAGCCATACCCCTTTATAATGCAGTCAACAGATCAGGAGCAATAGTTAATACTGCGATTTAAGTGTAAACGCTTAACTGTTTAAAATGAGCTCCATTATATGAAATATCTGTACTGTTTAAAAGTTTGTATAATGTATAATATCCCGTATCGTATGAGAAACCCGTACCCTGGACGAAAAAGCATGAGTATAACCCTTATTATTGTAATACTTGGGTTTAACCTTGTCTGTTTTCAATATATTGACAAGATATCGCTGATGGAAACAAGCATGTTTCTCTCTCTTAGCATCGGAATTTTAACCCTGGCCCTTTTTGTTATCAAACCTCACCATACTAACAATCAGCATGATCATACGCACGTATTGGCCGCCGACCCGGTTGTACGTGTAGAGTGGCAGCGTATAATCAGCGCTAAAAATGAAGCAGAATCAGCCAATAAAGCGAAAAGTGAATTTATAGCCAATCTCAGCCATGAATTACGAACACCTATGAACAGTATCATTGGATTTAATGATCTTTTACTAACCACCAATCTTCAAAAAACACAACGTGAATATGTTAAGAACGTAAGTAAATCATCGTATAACCTATTGGATATAATCAATAACATACTTGACTTTTCAAAGATTGATTCTGATAAGTTGGTCATTGATAAAACGACATTTACCCTGAACGACCTCCTGGAAGAGAACATCGATATGCACACCATAAAAGCCTATGAAAAAAATCTGGAGATCATTTGCAAAATAGATCCGGAACTACCATCACAATTTCTTGGCGATGCCATACGTATCCGACAGATCCTTACAAACCTGTTGGGTAACGCTATCAAATTTACCGATAAAGGTGAGATTTTTGTAGAGGTAAAAAAATCGGGATCTGGATATCAGCAGGCAGCCAGGCAATTTCTGGATATACAAATTGAAATTCAAGATTCCGGAATAGGAATTCCTTTCGAAAAGCAGCATAGCATTTTTGAAAGTTACACACAGGCCGATTCATCCACTACCCGGAAATACGGAGGCACCGGGCTCGGACTAACAATTTCAAAAAAACTGACCGAACTAATGGGTGGCCAGCTAAGCGTTACCAGCGAGCCTGGCAAAGGCAGTTGCTTCATCTTAATCCTGCCTTTGGAAATTGCAAATGAGCAGGCATCAGTTTCCGTTACTCCCAAACCCTTGCTTAATAAAGTGTTGATTGTAGACGACAATGCAACAAATTGTGCATTGATGGAAGGAATATTCGATTACCTGCAAATTTCATGTACCACCTGCAACAGCGGTTTGGAAGCGTTGGAAAATATTAAACAGGCCATACAAAAGAACCAGTTGTACGATATTATCATTACCGATCATCAAATGCCGGTTATGGACGGCATTACCCTGGTAAAAGAAATTAAAAAATTGCTGAAAGGCCAGGTGCAGCCCTTTATACTCATGCTGTCTTCTCTGGAAAAAGACATCTACAAAACGCAAGCTGAAGATTGCGGGATAAACCGGTTCTTACCAAAACCTGTTAAGCTCAACGAGCTTAAATATATTTTATCTTCCTCATTTGAAAAATCAGCACATCAGGAAATTGTTGATGTTCCAAAAATCGAGCGGCTTGCGAAACGTACAAACATAATGGTTGTTGAAGATGAACCTCTGAATATGCTGCTTATTTCTGAAGTGCTGGGTAAAATGGGCTGTAATGTATCCCAGGCCAGTAATGGCAGGCAAGCGCTGGAAATTTTAATAAATACTGATCCGGAATTAATCTTCATGGATGTCAATATGCCCGAAATGGATGGTTGTACCACCTCCAGGATTATCCGTACGCTTTCTAGTCCGCATTGTAATATTCCTATTATTGCGTTAACGGCAGATGCCATGAAAGATGATAAGGACCGTTGCCTTGAAGCCGGCATGAACGATTTTATATCAAAACCTTTCAGGCTGGATGAAATTAGGTCCATACTCCATAAATTCAGTAATTAACCCGGAGTGATCATTTTTTTTTCACAAACAATAACACTCCTGCCGCCAATCCTCCGATCAGCAATGCTTTTGTAATCTTGCGTTTAGCCGGACCGGCAGGTAAGCTCCATCCCCCATGAACGCTGGTTCCAAAATTTACCGGCTCAAAAAGGTTACCCCTGGTTGCAGGCGTCTTTTCAGCATGTGTTAAATAAGTTTTTACCACGGCTGCCGTGATGGTCCCCGTAAGCGCCGGCAACAAAAGATGCCCGAGCCTGAGCAGGCTGGCCACACTACCAATCGTAGTTGAATTTACCGGATGTTTGACCAATGCAACTACTGCCCTTGCTACACGCTGGGGATCGTACACAGGCGGTGCCGGTCTTAAAACCCGTCCTGTAAAATTACCGGCATGTTGAATGCCCGGTGTGTCCAGAAAAGCCGGAAAAAGATTACAGACATGAATAGCCGGCCATTTGACCAACTCACTACGCAGGGCCTCTGAAAATCCACGTAATCCAAATTTACTGGCCGAATATCCAACGGCATACGGAACAGGAAACCACCCTCCTACTGAAATATTATTTATTAAAATGCCATGCTGCTGTTCCTTGAAATAGGGTAATACGGCGTGAGCACCATGTATATATCCCATGAGGTTAATGCGAATGACCTGGTCATGGACCTCTATCGGCGTTTCTGTAAATTCTCCTGCGGCCAGTACGCCGGCATTATTAATCCAGACGTCTATTTGCCCTCCGAAAGAGACTGCACTTTCTGCCAGACGCCGCACCGCACCGGCATCCGTTACGTCGGTTTGAACAGCAGTGGCTTTCCCACCCAATTCCTCACATTCTGTCACCACTTCCTCTAATGCCTCCAGGCGCCTGGCAGCAAGAACGACATGAGACCCAAGCCTGGCGAATGCATAGGCCATGGCGCGGCCCGCTCCGCTTGATGCTCCGGTTATAACTACTGTTTTTCCATTTAAGAAAGTGTCAGCCGCAATTTTACTTAATCTGGTCATATAAGGTTAGTTAACAGAACATATAAAATAAACATGCCAGGGAAAAGAAGTTCGAAGTTCAACGTTCGGAGTTAGTTGTGTAATCAATATCCATCTTACATCTATCCTTATTCATTTGTCCCTAACTCATCACTCATAACGTGCATTTTACATCTCACCTCTCACCTCTCACATTTTTAAGTAACTTCAAATCACCATGACAGCATTACTCAGAAGTTTATTTCTTTCAGGCAATTGGAAACAGCCCGTTTTTTTATGTTTATTAATTTTACTGGTGGCCTGCTCCAATCCTGAAGACAAAAATCCACATATAGAAATACAAACGAAATTTGGAAAAATAGAAGTCGAATTGAATCCTGATCAGGCCCCTAAATCTGTAGGGGCTTTTCTTGGCAATATTGATGCTGAATTATACCAAAATGCTTTTTTCTACCGGGTATTGAATCTTACCAATCAACCTTCCAGTCATTCCAAGGCTGAGCTGGTACAGGGAGGCATCTGGAGACGAAACCGAAAGAGGTCCGAGAGCCTGCTTGGAATTCCTCATGAAAGCACTGATCAAACAAAGATTTTACATAAAAATGGCGTTATTTCGTTTGCGAGGTTAAAACCCGGTACGGCTAAAACTGAATTTTTTATATGTATTGGTGACCAACCAGGATTCGATTACGGAGGTGAGAACAACGCAGACGGCCAGGGCTATGCCGCTTTCGGAAAAGTGGTAAAGGGCATGGATATCGTAACACGGATCTCTGATCAGCCCGAGTACGAACAGGCATTTGATCCGCCGGTGGATATATTCAATATTGTCAGAAAGTGAGTATCTGCAGGTGTGATTTAGTCCGCCAGCGTTTTTACCATAATATCTTTAAAATAAACCTTACTTTTTGGATCGTGGCCTTGTAATGCAAAAGTGCCTGTTCCTATTTTACGGCCAGACGTCGCTTCAGGAAGCGACCGATCATATGGTTCGGTATATTCCACCACCACCTTATCATTAATTTTAATAATTACTTTCTTATCCTTTACAATAATGTGCTCGGTGTACCACTCGTTATCCTGGACAATTACCTCTTTAACGTCCTGGACCGCATACAAACTTCCCGTTCTTCGCCAATCGGTATGCGAATTATTTACCTGCACCTCATACCCTTTTGCAGGCCAGCCCTCTTCCTGAAATGCTGTGTGAAAATAGATACCTGAATTAGAACCGGGGGTAGTCATAACTTGGGCCTTGAACTCAAAGTTTTTAAATGTGTGATTTTTTACCTCACCTTCATAGAACAAGTGTGCCACGGGTCCATTCACTACGATCGCCCCGTTCTCCACCTTGAATGTACCGGAGTTGCTACCGACCTTCCAGCCATTCAGCGACTTACCATCAAATAAGCTGATCCAGCCATCGTTTTTTACCTGTGCAGACAAACAGGAGAATAAAATAAACACACTGATTACGCAAATAGAGAAAATCTTTTTCATAATAGACTTCGTTGACTTTGTTAAAAGTATAGAACACCTTTGGGTTTACTATAAGAGTGACTATAAACCCTTTAAACCTATTTAAATAAATCGTTACCTGTACTAGTCAAAGATATATAATCTTTATATAGTAAAACGGAATAAAGTCTTACTCTTACCCCCTCTCCACTTATATAATTTTATTTTTTCTTTACGGGAAAATGGTTAATTTTCTTATAAATCAAAACTATATTTTATGAGACCTGCAATGCTTACCGGGATCGTTTTCGTTGCATTTACTTATGCAGCAAGCGCCCAGAAATTTTCCCTTCTCCCTCAATTGGGTTTAGAAAACACCCGAACCACCCTGAAGTATAATAACCTTTCCTGTTTCTCACCACTTGGTTCGGTAATAGCTCCAAAACTTGGTGCCCGGCTGGAATACCAATCCAAAAAATTACATGGTGCTTTTGCAGGAATAGCAACCAACCGCTCTGTCGTTTCACTCCGCTCCTCCGATCCGGGGTCAGGATTACAATCGTTTAAATCATCCGCAAGTAATCTGAGACCTCAGCTCGAAGCCGGATATCAGGTAAGTACCAAACCCATTTATTTTAATAAGTCACGTTCAAACACTAAGTCACGTACACTCATCAGCAAGTCAACTAAAATTAATGAATATAAATATACATCAAAACGATGCGGAGCAAGTTCGGTAAAAAGTCATTGTGGAAAATCTTCCAGTATCAGTAAATCGGCTGCTAAGTCATCAAAGAATAAAGGCTGGTTTATGAGCATCAAACCTTCCGTAGGTGCAGCATTCGTACCAGGGATTAAGGCTGATGTAATTACTTCCACCGAGGGTTCTAAAACTTTCTACACGTTTAACGCCGGCAACTGGAACACGGCATTGATTGCCGGTGCTGCGTTTGAATTTGGCAGCCACAATCAGAAAAACTTTACCGTAAGCGTTAATCATCTGAGGGGTGTGGGAAATCTGGGTAGAAAAACGATGACTACTGCTTCTGAAGGCAAGACAATGGTTACCCATTTCAACTCCAGTGTATCAAACTGGAATATAACTGCAGGTATCCCTATCAATCTTAGTAAAAAGAAAACGCCCCAGGTAAGGCAAAAAGCAGAACCGAAAACCCACAATTACGAAAATAAATGCTGGCAGTACAGGATGAAAAAGGTTATTTAATCCTTTCATGCCAAGTATCAATTGGTTCGGCCTGCACTGAAAACAGTGCAGGTTTTTTATGGAGTTTGCAAACATATATGGAAAGAATGATAAGGAATTTCGATCAGGGGTACCGGTTTGCCTTTCGTTATTTGGCAAGGATTGGACAATGTATATATGATTAAAGTAAACATCCTTTGGCATATATGTAATTTATAACCGATCAGCTCCAGTTTAAATTTTTCTCATATACCTTAAATATAGTTTGACATTTTCAGGTATAACCTGCCGTTAGTATGCATTTCCTGAAAAATAAAAAGCATTCATGCCCCCGGTTAGGGGCAACCTGTTTGTAGCCATTGAACATGCAATTTCTTATGCCCCGGAAGGGCTACCCTTTGTTAGGACACAAGTAATAGATAATTACAGCTAAGGGTTGCCCCTTCTGGGGCAATTATCAAAAGATAAGCACATTTCTACAAACGTTTTACCCCTAGCCGGGGTAAGAATGCTTACAGAATATAATAGAATGTCACCTTATACTAACAATAAAGATGTGTCAACTATCAGCATGTATAAAACAAAAAGCAGAAGCGTTTAACTTCTGCCGTTGTTTCAATCAAGATAAGGTTTAAAAAAACGTATACTATAATAATTAACCATGCCGGTTTTCAAAGATTTGGATATCTAATATAAATTTAAGTCCTATTGTGCTTCCGGCCTATGATTTTCCTCATGTGTTTTATTGATTAGTGCTTGTAATCGAAGAATCTTTCATGATATAATGAGATATATCCTTGTAGACATACAGGTAATCACTTACACTAACATAAGTTACATTTCAAAACGCAGGCAAATCCGCAAATAAAGTTTTTTAACCTTACAGACCTTTCTTTTTCCTGTACCTCGGGTTCCATGTCTTTTAACTCGGGTTCCATGTCTTTTAATTTGAACCAGAAAACCTGGAAATATTAGCGGCGACTTTACGCCGTTTTCCTCCGATACAAACAGGAAATCAGTACTGGATGCATTTAAAGAATCCAGCTCTAAAATAAAAATCAGTGGTGATATTCAGGAAATGTCCATCCGTTATGCGGCTTCTGTTTCGTGCAGGTAGAAAGGTTCGATAAATTATTATATATTGATTAACAGCTGATTAGCTCGTTATCCTGTATTATATCTGTGAATTTGCAGGGTTTTTTAAGGAGTATATGGAGGATTTCTTTAAATTTGCGGTGTAGCAGGAAAAGCAACAGATTTTCATCTGGAACAGACGACCCTGATAAATAGGTCAATGCTTTCCGGCAAACATTAAATTCTTCTCTTACTATCCATTAGATTTTATTAACCCGTTGGTTCATTTTTTTAAAAAAAATGTAGCGTATGTATTCGTATGAGTTGTTAGAACCTGGTTGTTATTACTTGATACAGGAAAAAGAGAATTTACCTGTCACTATGATAAAGGTATCGCTTGAATCAGATCATTGCATGTACATTTCTGTGTATGGAGAAAGCGAAACCATTG
This sequence comes from Chitinophagaceae bacterium, assembly GCA_037718865.1. Classification (GTDB taxonomy): domain Bacteria; phylum Bacteroidota; class Bacteroidia; order Chitinophagales; family Chitinophagaceae; genus JADCRZ01. The sequence continues at coordinate 159,036 of JBBJMP010000002.1, forward strand.
TATGGAAGAGAAAAACTGATCATATACATGATATAGTAGAACTGTTAAGTGATAACAAAATCAAAGAATGGGAGTCTTTATATAATAATAACGAAGATGCTTTCAATTACGAAGAAGGTGAAGAATAACCGTGATTGATATTGTTTTTGGCAGCTGAAGGCAAACGCTACGCTATTACAGGTAACCGGCGTGTACATAAAAATTGTGTCACCGGTTCTTTTTTGGCTTTATTCCCCTATTTTTGCCCACCTTGAAATAAGAATAACTGACTTTATGGACAAATTGATTTATCTCGTTCCTGCAATGGGCGTTATTGGATTATTGTACACTTTTGTAAAGTATGCATGGGTATCACGGCAGGATGCGGGTACTGACCGCATGAAGGAGATCAGTAAGTACATTGCAGAGGGAGCTATGGCTTTTTTGAAAGCCGAATGGAAAGTCCTTTCTTATTTTGTTGTTTTTGCAGCAGTTCTTCTTTTTGTGATGGGAAGCAGTAATCCCAATTCTCACTGGTCAATCGCCATAGCCTTTATCATTGGCGCATTTTTCAGTGCGCTTGCTGGCTATATCGGTATGAGCATCGCTACGAAAGCGAATGTCCGCACAGCACACGCAGCACGCACCAGCTTGTCGAAGGCCCTGGCCGTTTCCTTTACCGGTGGTTCCGTTATGGGACTTGGAGTGGCAGGCCTGGCGGTATTGGGACTCGGAAGTTTATTCATCATATTAAAAATGATATTTGCCCCGGATGCAGCAGTCAATTCTGAAGAGATGGTAAAAACCATTGAGGTACTAACCGGTTTTTCTTTGGGAGCTGAGTCTATTGCCCTTTTTGCCCGGGTAGGCGGAGGTATTTATACCAAAGCCGCAGATGTTGGCGCTGACCTTGTAGGAAAAGTAGAAGCCGGTATACCAGAGGATGATCCGCGCAATCCCGCTACCATTGCAGATAATGTTGGAGACAATGTAGGAGATGTTGCCGGTATGGGTGCTGACCTCTTCGGTTCTTATGTAGCGACCGTTCTGGCGACGATGGTGCTGGGACAGGAAACGGTTTCCAATGACAACTTTGGTGGCATGGCGCCTATTTTATTACCCATGCTTATTGCAGGTGTAGGGATATTGTTTTCCATTGTAGGAACCCTTTTTGTTCGGATAAGTGATACTGCCGGAGTTAGTACTGGCAATGTTCAGAGAGCCCTTAACATGGGCAACTGGGGTTCTATAGTTCTGACTGCACTGGCTTGTATAGGATTGGTTTATTATATTCTTCCGGAAACGATGTCGCTTAGAAATATTGAATTTACCAAATGGGGGGTGCTTGGCGCTATTGCAGTAGGACTTGCAGTCGGCACGCTGATGAGCGTAATTACCGAGTATTATACCGCAATGGGTAAACGCCCAGTATTATCCATTATCCGTCAGTCTTCTACCGGGCATGCCACAAACGTAATAGGCGGTCTTGCCGTAGGTATGGAAAGTACCTTCTTACCTATTCTTGTCCTGGCTGCCGGTATCTGGGGCTCATTCGAATGTGCCGGCCTTTATGGAGTAGCTATTGCTGCAGCAGGCATGATGGCCACCACAGCCATGCAATTGGCTATAGATGCTTTTGGACCTATTGCAGACAATGCCGGCGGCATTGCAGAAATGAGCGAGCTGCCTAAAGAAGTCAGGGAAAAAACAGACGTGTTGGATGCTGTCGGAAATACTACCGCTGCAGCAGGAAAAGGCTTTGCCATTGCCTCTGCTGCATTAACGGCCCTTGCCTTGTTTGCAGCCTATGTTGGAGTGGTTGAACACAATGGATTTGAAATGAAGGGCATTGATATATACAAGGCCAACGTATTAGCTAGTCTGTTCGTAGGCGGAATGATACCTTTCATATTTTCATCGCTGGCTATCCGTGCAGTGGGGGAAGCAGCCATGAGCATGGTCGAAGAAGTGCGTCGTCAATTCCGTACTATACCGGGTATAATGGAAGGAACAGGAAAACCGGAATATGACAAATGCGTCGCAATTTCTACCCAGGCATCCCTCCGAAAAATGATGTTACCCGGAGCCATTACCATCTTATCGCCGCTGATTATTGGATTTCTATTGGGACCGGAAGCGCTGGGCGGATTTCTGGCAGGAGCTACTGTAAGTGGTGTACTAATGGGCATGTTTCAAAATAATGCAGGTGGAGCCTGGGACAATGCCAAAAAAAGCTTCGAGAAAGGCGTGGAGATCAACGGAGAAATGTATTACAAAAAATCGGAACCACACAAGGCCTCTGTAACAGGTGATACGGTCGGGGATCCTTTTAAAGATACTTCCGGCCCATCCATGAACATCCTGATCAAACTCATGTCTATTGTTTCACTGGTTATTGCACCAACATTAGCCAACCTGTATAAACCTGATGCCCCTGCCGGACTTACAGGAAAAAGTATCAGCATCCCTCCGGTGGTGAAAAACGCTAACATCCATACAGTTAATAAATGAGCATCTAATCTGCGCATCTAATCCCCAAATCTGCGGCAACCGATCCGCCGCAGATTTGGGGATTGCAATATTATATAGGCTGAAAATTTTTTAAAAAAGCTGCGCTCTTAACATTCTATTACGAAACAAATCGTATATTAGTGGATAAATATATAGTATGGCCACTACGAAGTATATTAAACCTACTGAAAGCGAACTGGAAATCTTGACCGTTTTATGGCAAAGAGGATTGGCAAGTGTTCGGGAAGTCCACGAAGTTTTAGCGCTTAATAAAGATGTAGGTTATACTACCACGCTTAAATTGATGCAGATCATGAATGAAAAAGGCCTCGTAAAAAGGGATGCATCAGTAAAAACGCACATTTACCAGGCTGCGGTAAGCAGGGAAAAAACGCAAAAGCATTTGCTTGGAAAAATGATTGACGGCCTTTTCGGAGGTTCTTCTACCCAATTGGTTATTCAGGCACTGGGTAATCACAAAGCTTCAAAAGAAGAACTGGAAGCCATCCAGAGATTATTGAACGATCTTAAAAATCAGTAAGATGAACCTTTCTGAACTTGCTCACTCGGCATTCCTGAAAGCCCTTGGATGGGCCGTTTTAAACAGCTTGTGGCAGTTCGCTTTGTTGTGGCTGATATTTATTGCGTTGATAAATTCAAAAAAAGGCCTTAGTTCCAGCATAAAACACGGTTTAGCGTTAGTGTTTCTTTCTGCAGGCTCGGTCTGGTTCATTACCGAACTATACCTTCGTTATTTCAACTACCAGCAATCCCAGTATTCAACGCAAGCAGGGAATTTATCGCAGTCAGTTTTTTCAACCCATTTCCTGTCTTCCTTTAACTTGCTGGAGTCTAATCTTCCGTTCATTTCTTCCGTTTACCTGTTTGTAGTAGGGATCCTGTTTATAAAATTTTCCTTTTATTTCTATCATTCCCGAACCATACGAACCCAAGGCCTTTCAAAAGTCCGCGCCCAACTTAGGCTATATGTACAACAGCGTGCTGAGCATTTAGGCATCCGCCGCAAAGTGCAGGTATATATATCAGCACATGTGAATACTCCGATGATCATCGGTTTTCTAAAACCTATGATCCTAATTCCGGTTGCTTGCATCAATCAATTATCCACCCGGCAGCTGGAGGCAATATTACTGCATGAACTTGCCCACATTAAACGAAATGATTATCTGGTAAACCTGTTTGTTGCCACGGCTGAAATATTCTTCTTTTTTAACCCTTTCTCTAAATTGTTAGTCAATGTAATAAAACAGGAGAGAGAAACGAGTTGTGATGATTGGGTGCTGCAATTCCGCTTTGATCCACATCAATATGCTACAGCGTTGCTGAGCCTGGAACAAAGCAGGTCAGCCAGTTTCACGACGGGGTTAGCCGCAACCGGCGAAAGCAATAACATTTTATTACACCGTATACAAAGGATCCTGTATGTTAAAACCACAGAAAAAAATAACAGGTTAAAATTCATTGCTTATCTGTTAACTATGAACTTTTTTTTCCTATTAACCTTGATAAATCCTGGCCAGTTGAAATTGAAAAAACTGCCTGACACAGCATATGCACAATTGGTCTCGCAACCATCTGCAGAAACAAATAATTTAATCATTCATTCTATTCCCCCGGAAAGCATAAAGATTAAAAAACCTGTTAAAACAACGGTAAAAACGGCTATGATTGCAGGTACCCTTTCAAAATCTACTTTACCTGTTATGGATGACCTGGATGAAAACTCGCTGACCTTCACTCTAAGTGCAATTCATGACCCCGGGTTTGAACGCTTACCCCAACTGGTTTCAGCAATAGAGATAGAAGAAAGGGATTATTCAATCATAGAAAAGGATCAATCCGCTTTGCCTCCATTGACTTATAATCATGAACATCCGTTTGTTCCTAACACAAGTTTCTCTTACCAGGATCCGGAAGACACTACTAAGCCGAAAATTAAAAAAGAAAGTTACCATGAGCTTATAGCCAGGGAAGCCTTATTAAACACACAAAAAGCTATTGAAAAAATTGATTGGAAGTCGCTGCAGAAACATTTAAAAAATAAATCGGATGTTGCGCAGGTGAAAAAGGCCATTCAACAATCGCTTGAGCAATTAAACTGGCAGGAAATAAACAACGAAGTAACTCAAGCGCTTAATAAAGAAAACATTGAAAAACTAAAAAAATCACTCAACGCGGAATATAACAAGGTTAGAAGTTATAAGGTACAGCAACAGCAATATCAGCAACTACACAACGAACTAAAACTTCAGCAGGAAATGTATAAAAAAGAAGTTGAACATAAGCAATGGGAGATCAACAAGCAGATTGCAAAACAAAAAATCATCGTACATATTTAGAAGCCGGATTATGTCAGATCTGAAAGTCCAATTGTTCCCCCTCCTTTAGATACTCATTCCTACCACACATTCCTTGGACACCAGTCGCCGTATTTGTTCCCAATCAGAAATCCCACCACAATCTCATGTGATCCTTTGGTTACCGTGTTTATCCGCGACGTTGTACGGTCATAGGAATAACTTACGTTCAAGGCATTGGAAATATTTAAACCTATCATGCCTGCGTATCCATCGTGTAACCGGTAGCTGGCCCCTACCCATGCAAGGTCACGATACTGAACCTTACCATTAACATCAAACTGCACCGGAACCGGACTTACAAACCTCACCAGCATCGATGGTAAAGCCGTAAAATCATCGGTCAGTAGAAAGCGGTAACCCGCGGAAACAAACAAATGCGGAATAAGCTTTGAATCACCGGCCTTGATCCGGAGGTCAGAGAAGTATACTTTCTGTGGAATAATCTGTTGAACTGACAATCCTACAAAATAACTCCTTGAATACAAATACAGCCCGGCACCGAAATCAGGCTTTATCTGGTTGATCTGACCCGAATTGTACACAGCAGGGTCCAGGGGATCGGTCGTTCCAAAGTCGAGTATCGCCCTGTTAAGGCTCAGGTTACGCACTCCACCCTCAAATCCGGCAGCAAGACTGGTACTGGCACTTACGCCAACATGGTAGGCATAGCTGATGTAGGTCCCCAACCGGTTTAATGGCCCCGTTCTGTCATTAATTATTTTTAGTCCTAAACCATGATGCGGTGATGCGGCCTCATATTGCTGCCAATAAGCTTTACCCCGGGGATTTTCACCTGACATCTCGAATGATGTAGCCGTCAGCCGGTCATCCTGCTTACCTAAGGGCATATGCAAACTCAGGTAGGTAGTTACCGGTGCGCCTTGCAGGCCGGCCCATTGATGGCGATGGCTGATTTTTATATCGGTATAATTTTCAATCCCCGTGAGCGCAGGGTTAATAATATACTGGTTAACGATGTATTGCGTATAATGGGGTTGTTGCTGCGCCTTTATAAAGAAGCTATTGCCAAGAAAATATCCTAAAAATAGATAAAGCTTCATCGGCCGGGTCTGAACAAATTTACATCCAATAAATATAATGGCGTCCATTTCACATCCAATTCCGTTTGCAATAACACATTGAAAATGTAAACATAAGATGATTTTGGAAGTTACAAAAATAGCTTACTCAAAAAGGATTACCCAACCAACCCTTCACAGCCTTTGAAGCAAACGCCTGGTATTCGATGGCCCTTCGCAAAATAGCAGATCTAATATAGAGAGATTGGGAATAAAACCAGTTTTTTCTTCGAAAATTTGTTTGTAATAAATATACCCGCCTGTCTCCCCAGCTGCCTTGGTAAAATGTACATCACTATTATCCCCGATTTCCGGCTCAGGATACGTGCTTTTGTATTCGGATGTCAGGCCGTACTTCACATCCAGGTTCAATTTCATAAGGCTCCAATCCAAACAAGCCAGATTCCAGTCTAAAAGAAATCTAAAGATCTTCGTATATAACGCTGACAAAGAGTCAGCATAGAAGCCAAACCATGGAGAACCGCTATAACAAGATACAATACTCTTCCAGTGCTTTACCTGCCAATTTTCTTCATTAGCCACCAACACATCTTTAAACACAGTCCGCTGTGTTCTTCCTTTTTTTAATGGCACTGTTAAGTACAGCGGGCCATTAGCTCCTGCAATAATACATCTATTTGAAAAATTACGTTTGTTGTACGAAACATATTGATCGAAAACAACATGTGTACCATAATTTAAATTTAAATAGTAAATACTATTCCCAAAATACTGTAAATCAACAACTTTACTCACTAGTTGAAAAGTTTAACTAATTTCGGGACAAATGTGATAATTTTTGTAAACAACGCTAAATAAAAGATATAATTACTAAAATTAAATTAGCTATAAAATAGCTTAACCTTTTGAAAAACAATGACTTAATTATTGTTATTAATACTAAAATTCTAACTAATTAAAATTGCATTTTTTCAGTACACTTTTGGATAATAATACTAATTTTTTTAGCACACAAAAATACGCTATTTTTCTAGGAAAATTTCAAATTGTTAATCTGCTATCACGTCAATTAAAATTTTCGTTATTTCGGGGCATGAAAAAGGGTATATATATTTTGTATGGAGGAATCGTTTTTTGCCTGATTACTGCTACCGGATGCAAAAAGCCCGTGGCCCTGGAATACCTGGCTTTTGAGAATTTTAAACTGGAAGCCTTAAGTGCGGGAGAGTCTGTCATATCGGCAGACGTAAAATTTTATAATCCTAATCCTTACAAATTGCAATTAAAGCGGGCGGAGATGGATGTATCCATAAATAACACTTATGTAGGACATTCTAAGCTTGATACCTTCATGCAGATACCCAGGCAGGATACCTTTTTTGTTCCTGTTAATATGAAAGTGGATGTGAAAAGTTTATTGTCAAATTCTCTTGGTGCGCTGTTGACAAACGAAGTTGATGTTAAAATGGATGGAAATGCCAGGATAGGCAAGGCCGGCATATTTTTTAATTTTCCTATCTCCTACCAGGGAAAGCAAAAATGGAAGCTCTTTTAAATAAAAAACCCCGGCCATTTAAGGCCAGGGCTCTAATTTCCTATATATTTTATTGTTTGTTTTCTTTTGGCATTCCGCCGCCGTCCACAGGTTTCTTACAGCAATTAGGTAGTTTTTTATACGATTCGTTATTTGCAGTCACATCGTCTGCATCGTATCCTACATTGGCAATGGCAGTTTTAATATTTTCAATGTTTGTTCTATCCGTATAGTAAGTGACTTTAGTCGTTTTGCGTTTATAATCAACTACCGTTTTGGATACCCCCTCTTCTCTGGCCATCGATCTTTCAACGCGATTTTTACACATTTCACACTGAACCGAGGGAGTTTTAATGGTTATTGTTTCTACCGGCTTTTTCTTTACCTGTGCAAGGGATACTGTAGTAAAGCCTGCCAATAGTAACAAAATCAACTTAATTTTTTTCATAGACGCATAATTTAGGTCAAAAATAATTAAAGTCCTGTCCAGTTCGAAGGACTTTCTTTCCACTTTAACAAAATACTCTGCTGGTCGTCAGATACATTGCCCTTCGCAACTGCCAGGGCGATCAGGTCTTCATAAGTCGTTAAGGACTGGTAGCTGATGTCTGCCTGTTTAAATGCCTGTATGGCTTCTTCAAAACCGTAAGTAAAAATGGAAACCATACCGTTCACCTCCAAACCAGCATTTCTTAATACGTTTACAACCTGCAGGCTACTCTTTCCGGTAGAAACAAGGTCTTCTATAACTACAGTCTTTCTGCCTGTTTCATAGAAACCTTCAATCTGATTGCCTAAACCATGCTCTTTTGGTTTGGGCCGTACGTAAATAAAAGGCAGTTTCAACTGGTCTGCAACCAAAGCGCCCCAGGCAATGCCTGCCGTAGCCACTCCTGCAAGTAATTCTGCATCGGGAAACCGATCAAAGACCACATTGCACATCTCCGATTTTATAAAGTCCCGTATATAAGGGAATGACAATACCTTGCGGTTATCACAATAAATTGGACTTTTCCAGCCACTGGCCCAGGTAAAGGGTGATTGCAGGTTTAATGTTATTGCATTAATTTGTAACAGCTTCTCTGCAACTGTTTTTTGATTTGTCATCCTGCGAAAATAAGTAAAACATCCCCATGCACCTCAAGGTCTACTTTAACGATAAACCGCTTTTTCTTTGTGATGCCGTAACGAGTGAGATAGAGCGCTATGTGCATCATGACGACGCCATTTTTATTGATGAGTTTTCAAAGCCGGCCGTTAAATCCATGATAGTGGCTATGCAATCAGAAAAGATTCACGCAGGGATCTTGTTTCATACGGACCTTGAGGAATTAAAGAAGGCTTTCTGGAAGAAATTCACAGTGATACAGGCGGCGGGGGGAGTTGTCTTTAATGAACATAAGTCGATATTATTTATTTTCCGCCGGGGTAAATGGGACCTTCCCAAAGGAAAGCTTGACGCTGGCGAATCGCTGGAACAGTGTGCCGTAAGAGAAGTAGAGGAGGAAACCGGGTTAATGCAGGTGCAGTTGAAGAAGTTCATGCTTATCACTTATCACACTTATACTGAAAATGGAAAATCCATTCTGAAAGAAAGTTATTGGTACGAAATGCAGGTAAATGGCAGTCAGAAGCTGGTGCCTCAAACCCAGGAAGATATCCATGAAGTTAGATGGGTAGATAGACAAATGATGAAGGAGGTGCGGAGTAATACTTTTCCATCCATTATTGACGTGATAGAGTGTGTGGAAATTTAGGTTGGTTGATGTTTTAGGGTTCTCCGCCTGATTTAGCGTTTCAGTACAGCTACTGTCAGCCTGCTGATACAAACCAATTTTCCGGCTTCATCATGGATCCTTATATCCCAGACGTGGGTGGAGCTTCCCACATGAACAGGGGAAGCGGTGCCCTTTACAAAGCCCTGCCTGGCGCTCCGGATATGGTTAGCGTTTCAAGGCCCACGCAGTAATATCTTGAGTGGTCCACAATCATTGCCGAGGCAACACTGCCGATCGTTTCGGCAAGGGCCACAGAGGCCCCCCCATGCAAGAGCCCATAGGGTTGGCTTGTGCGATGATCCACCGGCATGCTTGCCTTTAAATAATCAGGGCCTACTTCTATCCATTCAATGCCAATATGTTCGCCCATGGTAGCTTTACACAGGGGCCGGAGATCTTCAATGGAAAGATCGGGTTTGAACCAAATAGCCATTAATAAAAGTTTAATTAATCGTTATGACAGGCGCTACAGTTCGACAAATTTAGTAAGGGATCTTACTACGGGACCGGGTAAAAATGGAGAGGCATCTCCGCCATTGCGGATTACATCTCTTACCAGTGTGGAAGCAACGGAAGTATATTGGGGTAAGCAGGTGAGAAATACGGTCTCGATCCGGTTGTCAAGACTCCTGTTCATATCTGCAATGGCCTTTTCATATTCAAAATCGTTAACGTAGCGGATTCCCCGTAAAATAAACTGAGCGCCCACCGTCTTACAACAGTCTACCGTGAGCCCTTCGTACACTACTGCATCAATTTTTTCATTGCCCCTGTAAATTTCTCTCACCCACGACTGGCGTTGTTCATCCGAAAACATGGGTGCTTTATTAGCATTTCTGCCAATACCAATAATCAGTTTATCAAACAAGGTAAGCGATCTGTTTATGATGTCCAGATGCCCTATTGTGATCGGATCAAAGGTGCCCGGGAAAAGACAGATTCGTTGCATGGAGGTAATGTGAATTATGAGTTATAAGTTATGAGTTTAGATTTTATATCATGTAATATAAGCCTTGAATTGTAAATCTGTGTCACATCACTTATCACTAATATCTCATAACTCATCACTCACTACCCTCCCCGCTTCCTGCCAGCAAATAAAGCACAGCCATGCGTATGGCTACACCGTTCTCCACCTGTTGCAATATAATGGACTGGCTGCTGTCTGCCACATCACTGTCAATTTCTACTCCGCGGTTGATGGGGCCGGGATGCATGACAATGATTTCTTTGTTCAGGCTGTCAAGCACACTTCGTTTTACACCATAGGCCAGATTGTATTCTCTGAGAGAGGAAAAAAGTACCTGGTTCTGACGTTCCAGCTGAATACGCAGCACGTTAGCAACATCGCACCATAACAGGGCTTTCCTCAGGTTGTATTCTACCTGTACATCAAATGCTTCCCTGATGTACTTCGGAATAAGTGTCGGCGGCCCTGCCACCATAACTTCGGCACCCATTTTTTTAAGTAAATAAATATTGCTTAGCGCCACCCTTGAGTGCATGATATCGCCTATTATGGCAATCTTCTTTCCTTCAAGGCTGCCCAGCTTGTCCCGAATGGAAAACGCATCCAGCAAGGCCTGGGTAGGGTGTTCATTGATACCATCTCCTGCATTTATAATGGAAGCTGAGACATGTTTGGCTAAAAAATGAGGAGCACCGCTGGCACTATGGCGTATGACAACCATATCCACTTTCATGGAAAGAATATTGTTCACCGTATCCAGCAAAGATTCCCCTTTTGAAACCGAAGAGCCGCCGGATGAAAAATTAATAGTATCTGCGCTCAGGCGCTTCTCAGCCAGTTCAAAAGATATCCGGGTGCGGGTTGAATTTTCATAAAACAGGTTTACGATAGTAATATCGCGTAGAGATGGTACTTTCTTGATGGGCCTTTGTAAAACTTCTTTAAACTGTATTGCGGTATCTAAAATCGCTTGTATGTCCTGTGGCAAAAGCTGTCTAATGCCCAGAAGGTGTTTTGTACTCAGTTGCATCAAAGGGTGAAGTTATAAAAAAGTTTGGAGTTCGGGCTCTAAGTTGTTATGCTCGGCGGCCTGGAGTCATCTTCGTTATTCAGCGCATTCTTTCACAACAGCACCACTTCTTCTCTGCCGTCTTTCTCTCTCCAGTAAACAATTACTTTTTGGGAAATGATGGAATCGATGGCTTTGCCGACGTAATCCGGCTGAATAGGTAATTGCCGGCTGAACCGCCTGTCGATAAGCGTACATAACTCTACTTTTGATGGCCTTCCGTAATCAAGTAATGCATCAAGTGCCGCCCGGATCGTGCGGCCGGTATATAAAACGTCATCAATCAATATCACGTTCTTGTTTTCAATACTGAATGAAATGTTGGTTTGATTAGCAACATGCAACTGTTTACGGATGTCATCGCGGTAAAAAGTAATATCGAGTTTACCGTAAAGCAGTTTTATAGAAGGCAGTTGTTTATGCAGTTGTTCAGCTATTCGTTCAGACAAATAAATACCCCTTGGCTGAAGGCCGATTAAAACGGTATTTTCCAAATCGATATGGTTTTCAAGGATCTGGTGACATAATCGTTGGATCGTAATCGACAATTGGTGTTCATTGAGGATCGTCTTCAAGAAATTATTTTTATAAAAATAGCGCAATCAGATTGATAAACATACTGCCGGGCTACATACCACTAGAATAGCCTGACTATACAGGCTTTATAATTCATTCATAAAGGCATAACGGTAATCAGTAGGTGGAACATAATTTTCCTTGATAGTCCTTGCACTCAGCCAACGGTATAAATTTAAAATAGAACCGGCTTTATCATTAGTCCCGCTTGCCCTGGCACCACCGAAAGGCTGCTGTCCCACAACAGCGCCGGTAGGTTTATCGTTGATATAAAAGTTGCCCGCTGCATAACGCAGCCTGGCAGTTGCTTTTTCGACCGCCTGCCTGTCCTGGGCAATGACAGCCCCTGTTAAAGCATAAGGAGACGTCGAGTCAACCAATTCCAACGCTTCTTCAAATTCATCGGCCTCATACGTGTAAATGGAGAGTACCGGGCCGAACAATTCCTCGCACATGGTAACATATCGTGGATCGGCTGCTTCTATGATGGTAGGTTCGATAAAGTAACCCTTTGTTTTGTCGCAGTTGCCACCGGCTAATACCCTGGCCTTGTTATCATTTGCAGCCGCATCGATATATCCTTTCAGCTTGTCAAAACTTTTCTCATCGATCACCGCGTTGATGAAATTGGAAAAATCTTCAACGCCGCCCATCTTCATTGTTTTAAGGGTAGCGATAAGTTTTTCCTTGATCTCCCCTGCGAGGTTTGAAGGCAGGTAAGCCCTTGACGCAGCCGAACATTTTTGTCCCTGGAACTCAAAAGCACCACGGGCCAGGGCTGTAACAACCACATCTACCCTGGCGCTTTTATGCACTATGACAAAATCCTTTCCCCCTGTTTCGCCAACCACCCGCGGATACGATCTGTACATGTTCATGTTTTCTCCAATGGTCTTCCACATTGTATTGAACACCCCGGTGGATCCCGTAAAGTGAACACCGGCAAATTGCGGGTGACTAAAACAAACTTTGCCAAGGGCAGGCCCATCCACGTAGATGAGGTTAATAACACCGGGAGGCAAACCAGCTTCTATAAAAACACGCATGATCATCTGTGCACTATAGATCTGTGTGTTTGCCGGTTTCCATATCACCACGTTTCCACACATGGCTGCTGAAGAAGGCAGGTTACCGCCGATTGCCGTAAAATTAAAGGGTGTTACGGCTAATACAAAACCTTCGAGCGGCCGGTATTCCATCCTGTTATGCATGCCATCACTGCTGATGGGTTGCTGGCGGTAGATCTCGCTTAAAAAGTGTACGTTGAACCGCAAAAAATCGATCAACTCACAAGCAGCATCGATTTCTGCCTGGTAAACATTCTTGCTTTGCCCAAGCATGGTAGTGGCGTTGATGAAATAGCGGTATTTTGATGAAAGTAGATCTGCTGCTCTAAGAAAGATGTTGGCCCTGTTTTCCCAGCTGAGTGCAGCCCAGCTTTTTTGCGCCAGCAAGGCTGCTTCGATGGCCCGCTTTACGTGACTTTCATCACCGGCATGAAAATGGCCCAGGGTATGGGAAATTTCATGAGGCGGATGAATCGGCTCTCTTTTGCCGGTGCGCACTTCTTCTCCACCGATATACATGGGTATGTCAGCCGTTTCATTTTTCAGCTCAGTCAGCGCTTTTTTTAACGCATCTCTTTCGGGGGATCCGGGAGCATACAATTGAACCGGTTCATTTACCGGCATCGGGTAATTTACATATCCGAAGTTCATAGAAGAAATTTAATGTTTAGAAACAGGGTTCGGGAGTTCGGAGTTAGGGAGTCCTTTGAACTTTGAACCTTGAACTATTCCTTCTCCATCATCAGGTATGCTTTAATAAAACCATCAAGTTCGCCATCCATTACGGGTTGCACATTACCAACTTCATAGTCTGTCCGGTGATCTTTAATCATTTTATAAGGATGAAACACATAACTGCGGATTTGGCTCCCCCACTCTATTTTTTGCTTGTTGCTGTTGGCTGCATTTTTAAGTTCGTCGCGTTTGCGGATCTCTTCTTCATACAACTTACTTTTGAGCATTTTTAAGGCCTTTTCCCGGTTCTCACCTTGTGTTCTTGCCTGCTGGCATTCAATGATGATGCCTGAAGGAATATGTTTTAAGCGAACTGCTGTTTCTACCTTGTTTACGTTTTGTCCGCCCGAACCCCCGCTGCGGAAGAAGGCCCATTCCAGGTCTGAAGGGTTCACTTCCACCTCTATGGTATCATCAACCAGGGGATAAACAAATACGGATGCAAAAGAAGTATGCCGGCGTGCATTGCTATCGAATGGAGAAATACGAACCAGGCGATGCACTCCGCTTTCTACTTTCAGAAATCCGTAAGCAAAAGCGCCGTCAAATTGAAGAGTGGCGGATTTGATACCTGCACCATCTCCTTCCTGAAAGTCAAGCTCGGTAACGGACCAACCCTGTTTTTCACCGTACATGCGGTACATACGAAGAAGCATTTCTGCCCAGTCCTGGCTCTCAGTACCACCTGCACCGCTGTTGATTTCGAGCACTGCAGGCATCTCATCTTCTGGCTGATTCAAGGTACTTTTAAATTCTGCTTCTTCGATATCATTGAGCGCCTTGTTATAAGCATCTTTAACTTCTTCTTCGGTGGCCTCGCCTTCTTTCCAGAAATCAAAAAGAACAGCGAAATCTTCTACAGCCATACTTACATTTTCGTATAGCTTTACCCAGAATTCGTTGACCTTATTTTCTTTCAGGATCGCTGTAGCCCGCCCGTTATCGTTCCAGAAACCGGGAGCCACCGTAAGTTGCTTATCCTGCGTAATCTTGTCTAAACGGTTATCGACGTCAAAGAAACCTCCTCAGGACGGATACCCTGTCCCTCATAATCTTAAGTTGTTCTTGTGTCATAGCGGGCGAAGGTAAGAGAATTTAGCCATTTGCAAAGTTGCCAACCTGCCAATACGATCATTCTTTGTGGATAAAATAAATCCATTTGATATGACAACAAGTTTGTAATTTCCCCTTCGATTTATCATCCCATCAATCATCCAAACTTAACAAATGAAAAAGACTCTTACTCGCCTCATTAGTTTTTTTATTCTTGCTTCCGTTCTAGCCACTCCGGTATTGGCATCATTACCATCTGAACCGAACACTGTAAGATCAGCTTCCAGTGAGCCTGAGCCTGCGGCTATACGAGAGGCTCTTAAAGATTTTAAAAATCTCTCCCGCCATGAAAGAAAAAGCCGGATAAAGGAAGCAAAGAAAGCAATTAAACAATACAAGGCTGATAAAAAAGCGGGCAAAGCAGAAGATCCTCAGGTCAGCACAGTATTGCTGGTGATCCTTGCCATTATACTGCCGCCGCTTGCCGTGTATTTACACCAGGGTGAAATCAATAATAAATTCTGGATAAGCCTGGTGCTTACTTTGTTATTTTTTGTTCCGGGCGTGATCTATGCCCTGCTGGTTGTGCTTAATGCAATATAATTATTCTTAAAAAAGAACAAGCCGGTTCTGTATTATATGGAATATCTTGTTCTTTTTTTCTGTATGCCTCCATACTCAACCATTTACAAGAAGAGAAAGTGAGCAATGCCCTAAAAGCATTGATATACCATGAAAAAGTTTCTGTTATTTGCTGCCTTGGGTATTTCATTTTTTATGCGCGGTTATGCTCAACCTGATATGGTATCGGCAGCTAATGCATTTATTGCCACGCTGACGAAGGACCAGCAAGCGCGGGCCCTTTACCGTTTTGATGCGGAAGAGCGGTTTAATTTTCATTTCGTCCCCAAAAATGACCGTAAAGGTATCTCATTAAATGAACTTTCGGCGGCTCAAAAAGGGGCAGCCATGTCCATGCTAAAAACCGTTCTCAGTAGCCAGGGATACCGGAAAGCCACCGAAATCATTCAGCTTGAAACGGTATTGAAAGCCATCGAGAAAAGGGAAGCGGATGACCATTACCGTGATCCCGGTAAATATTTCTTTACCATTTTTGGTACCCCCGGCAAAGGCACTACCTGGGGTTGCCGGCTTGAGGGTCATCATGTAGCGTTTAACTTTTCAGCCAAGGACGAAAAACTTGTTGCAGGCACTCCTGGTTTCATGGGTTCAAATCCGGCTGTTGTTCCGGATGGACCGGAAAAAGGCAAACAGATCTTAAAAGAAGAAACGGAAATGGGTTTTGCATTGCTGAATTCCTTCTCTGAAAAACAGCTTCAGAAAGTGGTGATTGGCGCTGAGGCACCTAACGAAATCCTCACTCAAAACGCGCGGAAAGCCATGATCCAAGATTCTGCAGGCTTAAACTACGCAGATATGAACAGCGCTCAGCAGCAAAAATTTCTTCAGCTGATAGGCTTGTATGTCCGCCGTTATACAAAATTGTTTGCTGAAGATATGATGAAAGAAATCCAACAGGCCGGGTTAAATAGGCTCAGGTTCGCGTGGGCAGGCGCAAGGCAGCCGGGCATCGGCAATCCGCATTACTATCGCATACAGGGGCCTACCCTGATCATTGAGTATGATAATATTCAGAACAATGCCAATCACGTTCATACCGTAGTAAGGGACCTCGTACGTGACTTTGGCGGGGATGTGTTGCTGGAGCATTATAAGGCCAGTCATTGAGGTTTAAGGTTTTAGGTTTAAAGTTTAAAGTTGACTACGCAGAAGATTCGGTTAGTATAGGTATCTTCAAAAAAGGAACCTTAAACCTTAAACTCTAAACTCTGCCTCCCTCAACGCTTGAAATCAAACAAAGTGGCCGTAAAAAATCCTTTTTCCCTTTTTTTAAACAGGGCATGCCAGTTACCCGTATACCGGATTAGCCGCGGAACCACGTAATCCTCAAACTTCTCCATCTGCACCTCCATGTGCACATCAAAATCATAAACCCCGGCATTGTAACTGAGGTCATAATCCCTGGCGACAATCTCCATTGTTTGACTGTTGAACCACGTAGTGATGGTGTTGATCACGACCTGGTCCTTGTCTTTGCCTGACAGGTCATCCCTGGCCTTCACCATAAAAATATAACAATTCTGACCCTGGTGGTCGGCCATGTCTATCACAAAATCATAATAGCGGGCTACATCCTCTTCAAAAAGCGCAATCTTGTCACCAATAAACGGGAGCCCGGGAATTCGTACTCCCGGGTTAAAGAACAACATCTTTAGCTGCTCTTTATGTTTGGCAATGCCGCTTTTGCTTTTTACGTTAAAATCCTTTCCGCTTACTATATTGTTCTCCCCGCAAACGGTCCCTTTTACCAGGAACAGGCCAGCATATAATTCTGCTGTGTAATAGTTCCAGTTCCGGTTTTCATCATACAAATCTCCCGTTATCTTTTCTTCCAGCACCTCCATTGTTCTGCAGCCTTTGTCGACGGATTGCCGGGTTTTACTTTGCAAGGTAGATTTTACCTTACCTTTCTTATCGGTCATCCGGATATCGTTCAGTGCAGTATAACCCAGCACTTTGAGATTTTTAAAAGCCTTATAAAAGCTGGTGTCGCGCCGAACGCGTTCAATGAAGGCAGGTACGTTCAGGTTGTTGCGAACAACAACTTCTCTAAGTGTAACGATCCTGTCTGACACGTTCATTACCGTATCCTGCGTTAAGCCAGACAAAGTAAGTAACAGAATAAGCAATAATGAAAAGGTAAACCGGTGCCGGATTCTTTCCATAATACAATGTAGATTCATAAGAATTCAGCCGGTCATTTTGGAAAAAGCATACGATAATCCACTTTGATCTTTCCTTTTGAAATGTCGTTAAGCTTTCCCCTCAACAATTCCCGCCTCAAAGGTTTTATACGATCAATAAACAGTTTGCCTTCGATATGATCATATTCATGAAGGATTACTCTTGCCGTGATACCCCTAAAGGTAATTGTATGAGGTGCAAACGTTTCGTCTACAAAATCAAGAGTAACTTCTTCAGTCCGGAAAACGTCTTCCCGGATTTTCGGAATGCTCAGGCAACCTTCGTTATAACTCCATTCCTGTCCATTTAATGCACTGATATGAGCGTTGATAAAAACCTGCTTAACACCTGGTTTATCAACATAGTCATCCTTCTCTCCTTCCTCCAGGTTGGCGAATATCTGGGTGCTGTCAACCACGAATACCCTGATGCTGCGATTGATCTGAGGAGCGGCTAATCCTACTCCGTTACTGAAATACATGGTTTCCCACATATCTCCAATCAATTTATCCAGATCAGGGTAATCTGGCGTAATATCGGCAGCTATGGCTCGCAGGACCGGGTGGCCATATGCTAAAATTGGTAAAATCATAGTGTTGAAACTCCGGGATCTTCACACCACCGGTGAAAGAATATTTAATTAAACAGCAAATTTAATGGATGTAATGATAACATCCATTTACACTTCAGGTTAAAGAGTTATACAACAGATAGTCCTGTAGCATGATAGTAGCTGCAATTTCATCGACAAGGGCTTTATTACGCCGATCTTTCTTTTTCATACCCGCCTGGACCATACTCTGTACTGCCATTTTTGATGTAAAGCGTTCATCGACTTTCTTAATCGGGATATGCGGAAAATGCCTGGCCAGTTCACTGATACATTTGGCAACCAATGGAGTGGCATGTGTATCAGAATCATCCAGATTCTTTGGTTCGCCTATGATGATCAGTTCTACCATTTCCTTTACAAAGTAGCTCTTCAGAAAAGGGATCAGGTTTTTCGTTTCCACGGTGGTAAGGCCGGTAGCTATCATCTTAAGGGGATCACTGACTGCCAGCCCAGTACGCTTTAGTCCGTAATCAATGGAAAGAATGCGGGACAAATTGTTTAAGATTTATTTGAGTAGGTTCGCATTTCAAAGTTCGGTGTTCGAAGGAAAATCTTCAGGAAATAAAATCCGGATCCTGACGCCTACCTGCTCAGGATATCGGTGATGACAAACAAGGCAAATACAACACTTGCAATTCCATTGGCAGTCATAAATGCCAGGTTTACTCTGCGGAGATCATGGGGCTTTACCAATGAATGCTGGTAGATTAACATCCCGGCAAAGATGCTTGCACCCATCCAGTACCAGATGCCAAATCCGCCAACCGCTCCGGCCAGTATAACGCTTGCTGCAGAAACCAGGTGCAGGCCTTCGGAGATTCGCAAAGCCCCGGCTTTTCCTACAGCAACCGGAATGGAATATAACCGGTGTGATTTGTCGAATTCCTCATCCTGCAAGGCATAAATGATATCAAAGCCACTGACCCAAAAAATGACTGCTACAGAAAACAAAACCGGTAAGGCTGCAAATTTACCGGTTACTGCCAAATAAGCACCAATCGGTGCCAGCGATAAACCTAATCCCAGTATCATGTGGCACAACGCCGTAAAACGTTTGGTATAACTGTAACCCAGCACAATAGCGAGGGCAACAAATGAAAGATAAAAACACAGCGGGTTAATAAACAAGGTACAGGTTATAAAAGCCAGGGAATTTAATATAACAAACCACAGAGCCTTGTTAGCAGAAATGATGCCGGATGGTATCTCCCGGATTGCAGTCCGGGGATTCAGGGCATCAAAGTTTTTGTCGAGCCATCGGTTAAAAGCCATAGCAGCACTTCTTGCAAACACCATACATAAAACTACCAGCAGCAGTTTATAAAATGGAAAAGAGGTTTGACTGTTCAAGCCGGGGAAATAATTCCTTATTGTCTCAAAAGGCAATCTTTTCCAACCGTAAACACCCAGGAAAAACCCTATCATGGCAAAAGGCATGGCAAAAATGGTATGAGAAAATTTGATCAGGGAAAAATAATTTTTTATAGTATTCACCAGGGATGATATTTATTAAAACTTACGGTTCATGGAAGCAGTGTGCATCATTTAAATAATCCGGTCTCTTACAAGTTCCCACAATACAATACCTGCAGCAACAGAAACGTTTAGTGAATGCTTCATGCCCAGCTGGGGAATTTCAATACAGCCATCGCAGAGCGCCAGAGCTTCATGACCAACACCGTCTACTTCATTTCCAAAAACAACCGCCAACCCTCCTTCCTGCGTGATAACAGCCCTGTTGAGCATAATGCTGGTCTCCGCCTGTTCTACCGCGTACACGAGGTTACCTTCCTGTTTCAACAACTGAACCGCCTGAGTTGTTGATGGGAAGTACTTCCAGTCAACCGTTTCGGTTGCACCAAGTGCCGTTTTATTGATATCACGATGGGGCGGCTGCGGAGTGTAACCACACAAATAAATTCCTTTTAATAAAAAGGCGTCGGCAGTCCGGAAAACACTGCCAACATTATGCATACTGCGAATATTATCAAGTACTACGATCACCGGCATCTTTTCAGATATCTTGAAATCGTCTACAGATTTCCGGTTCAGCTCATCCATGCTCAATTTGCGCATGAGGCAAAGGTAGAAGAAATGTGCGGATGTGCGGATGTGCAAATGCGCGGATAAGTAGGTCGCACTTGAAGAAATTTTAATTGGTTTAAGCCATTTTTCATTTGCAGATCCGCACATCCGCACATCCGCACATTTGCATTATTTTTGCCGCATGTCAAAAGATACTCCGATGATGCAGCAACACCGTGCCATAAAAACCAGGTATCCGGATGCGATTTTGCTGTTCAGGGTGGGTGATTTTTATGAAACATTCGGCGAAGATGCCATCATTGCTTCACAGGTCCTGGGCATCACGCTGACCAAACGCAATTCCAGTACCGCTTTTTCTGCCGAGCTGGCAGGCTTTCCTCATCACGCCCTGGATACTTATTTGCACAAGCTGGTAAAAGCGGGTTATCGGGTAGCCATATGCGACCAGCTCGAAGACCCTAAACTGGTGAAGGGAATCGTAAAAAGAGGGGTAACAGAAATGATCACTCCGGGCACGGCTACCAGCGATAAATTACTTGAACTCAATTCAAATAACTTCCTGGGAAGTGTTCACTTTCAAAATGAGCAATTATTCGGCATTGCCTTTCTGGATATTTCAACCGGGGAATTTTTGATTGCAGAAGGTGATCGGGAGTATGCTGACAAACTATTGCAAAGTTTTAAACCGGTGGAAGTTATTTTTCAGCGGCACCGTCAAAAACAATTCAAAGAGCTTTTCGGGAGTAAGTTTTATACCTACACTTTGGATGAATGGATATTCCAGGAAGTATATGCACGGGAAACTTTGCTGAAACAATTCGAAACACATTCATTAAAAGGTTTTGGCGTAGAGGCATTATCCGGAGGACTCATCGCAGCAGGTGCTATTTTGCATTATTTGAAAGATACGGAGCATCCCAACCTGCAACACATTGCAGGCATGCAGCGGATAGATAAGGATGACTTTTTATGGATGGACCGATTTACCATCCGCAATCTTGAGTTGATGGGAAGCGGCCAGGAAGACGGCCAAACCTTACTGAAAGTGCTTGACAATACGGTCTCGCCCATGGGAGCCCGCCTGCTCAAGCGTTGGATCGTATTCCCCTTGAAGGATATGCTTAAAATCAACGAACGGCTCGACCTGGTGGAGCATCTGATAAAGGAAGTAGACACCCGTGCAAAACTGACGCAGCATATCAGGCACTGCGGCGATGTGGAAAGATTAGTGAGTAAGATTCCGTTAAAAAAAATAAATCCGAGGGAGGTATTACAGATCAGCAGGGGACTGCAGCAAGTTGAGGCCATTAAAAAGATCTGCTCTGCGGCAGAGAATGAATATCTCAAAAGATTAGGAGATGCTTTAAACCCATGTCTTTACATATCGGAAAAAATTACCCGGGAAATAGTTGACAATCCGCCGGCCACAGCTATCAAAGGAGGAATGATCAATTCCGGCGTTTCCGAAGGCCTTGACGAACTGCGGAAGATTGCTTTAAGCGGAAAAGATTACCTGTTGGATCTACAACGGAAAGAAGCGGAAACTACCGGCATACCCTCCTTAAAGATCGCCTTTAACCATGTGTTTGGTTATTACCTTGAAGTTACAAACACACATATCAATAAAGTACCGCTGAGCTGGATGAGAAAACAAACCCTTGCCAATGCGGAACGGTTTGTTACTCCTGAGCTAAAGGATTATGAAGAAAAAATAGTTAATGCTGAAGAAAAGATACTGCACCTGGAGTACTCACTTTATGAAGCTTTGCTGAACGAATTGCAGGACTACCTGGCACCTATTCAAACGAACGGCAATATTTTAGCCGTGCTCGACAGTCTTATCTGCTTTTCCCACAATGCCATCCGGTTTAATTACAAACGGCCACGGCTACACGAAGGTGATGAATTGTTCATAAAGGAGGGCCGGCATCCGGTAATTGAACGTAATCTTCAGGCAGGAGAAACCTACATCGCCAATGACATCGAACTGAACAAATCGACCCAGCAGATCATCATTTTAACCGGTCCCAATATGAGCGGTAAAAGCGCCCTGCTTCGCCAGGTTGCCCTTATCACCCTTATGGCCCATCTGGGTAGCTTTGTGCCGGCCGATGAAGCCATGATTCCGGTAACGGATAAAATTTTTACCAGGGTAGGAGCCAATGACAACCTAAGCGGTGGCGAAAGCACATTTATGGTGGAAATGAATGAAACGGCAAGCATTATAAACAACCTGACCCCGAACAGCCTTATTCTACTGGATGAAATCGGCCGCGGTACATCTACCTATGATGGAATTTCCATTGCCTGGAGCATTGTTGAATTCCTGCACAAAACGCCCCAGGCTCCAAAGACTTTATTTGCTACCCATTATCATGAACTGAATGAGCTGGAAAACAAACTGCCAAGGGTTAAGAATTACCATATAACCAATAAACAAATCGCCAACAAAATCATCTTCCTCCGCAAGCTGGCTACAGGTGGAAGCACACACAGTTTCGGTATTCATGTCGCCAGGATGGCGGGCATGCCTGCTTCCCTGATCGATAGAGCTAACGCCGTTTTAAAACAACTCGAAAAAAAACACGTGGATGAGAATATGGGCGAGCAGGTAAAAAAGCTGGCTGCTCCCCAGGTTCAACTCTCGATATTTGACGCACATTCACAGACCTTTGAGGAGATACGCAAATTGCTCCAGGATATAGACATTAACCGACTTACTCCCGTTGAGGCACTACTAAAGCTGCAGGAGGTGAAAGGCATGGTTAAAACGTAAATCCCAATCCAACCTTTACCACCCGGTTATATGATTTGAAATTGCCCTGCGCATCTACTCTGGAGAGTCCATGCTCATAACCCGCCTGTATGTTCAATCCATTCTGGAACTGGTACGCCAGGCCACCGGTAATTCCTGCATCCCATCTTTTAAAATTATCAGTCATATCAACATCTCTTTGAAATAATGATATGCCGATTATACCGGCATCAAGATGGAGATTGTTCTTAGCCAGGTAAGAAATCTGGGGACCGGCATATGCCTGTAAGCCTCCCGAAATGTTTGCCCTTATCAACAGGGGAAGATCAATATAACTAGACTGCACACGCGCAATTGCATCAGCGCCTAAAAATTGGATAGCCTTGATTTCCAGATTGCCATTCATGGTGTATCCTTTCTGCGTAAAATAAATGCCCGGCTCCACCGAGAAGATATGACTCACCGGAATATTCATATATCCGCCAGCAAAAAATCCGGTTTTAGAACGTGTGTCCACTATGCCGTCTGACACGTTAACGAGTTTATCCAGGCTTTGCACGGCATCTCCCTGCCAATTAGTAAAGGCAACTCCGGCGCGGATTCCAAAGGATGGTATGGTCTGTGCGTTTGCTGTTATAAGGCTAATCAGCATTACCGCAACAAGAAGAAGGTGTATTTTTTTCATTTTGGTGGGAACAAGTATTTTTGGCTTGTTTACAAACAGGTTAGAAAAACATGCCAGTAATCTTTCCGTTAACAGAAGAAAAAGTTAAACCCCCTCTTTAAAAATTATGTATAAAAAATTAAACTTTGCAGAGTACAATAAGTCGCAAACCCAAACCTGTAAATCATCGTTTATAGGTAAATGTTAGTTATGTTCAATGAGCATATTGTGAGGGCATACGGAACTTGCCTGTAATGCTGCGGGCAACAAAAATTGCGGGCGTTTAGCGATTATTATTAAAAATACAGGCCAACCGACATAATTAATTGTTTGCTGAAAAGTTTTATTATCTTAGCACTCTAATTCCTGTAATAAATTTTATTACTGATCCGGTCCTGGTAAAACCCGTCAGATATCCCACAACATTATTGTTTAGATTATTTTAGTCCATTTATATTTGCTTTGCTATGTTTATAGTAACGAAACCAGGTCTTCGGCGCAATACAAACTTGAATGCTACATAACCAGAAGCTTTCAAAACAGCTCGGAATAAGGCAACCAATTCTATTGAAGCACCGTTTAAGGAAATAAATTTGTAATTTCTTCATTAAAATAAAACTATATGAGAACGTGTAAACAATTTCTGGCTCTATCGGTAATGTTTTCTTTAATTGTGTTTTCTGCCTGTAATAAAGATAAGGAGAAAGATAAGGAAGTTAAAACGAAAGTGGAGCTAACCGGTGCACAGGAAGTCCCAGTTAAGACAACTCCGGCAAAGGGTACAGCAGATGTATCGTACAATAAGACCACCCGTTTACTTACCTATACGATCAACTGGAGCGCCTTAACCGGTATGCCGACCGGATCACATATTCATGGGCCGGTTCCCAGAGGAGTTAATGCTCCGATAAAGCACGATTTTTTCGCGCTTTTTCCAAAAACAACATCTGGAACATTTACCAATGCCGTTATGGTTGACGGAGTTGCGCTTAAAGAAGACAGCCTGTTGAAGGGTTTCTACTATTTCAACATTCATACGCCAATGAACCCAGGCGGAGAAATCAGGGGACAGATCGAGTTCTAGCAACATTAAATGCATTCTTTTAAAGTCCGGTTTTTTAACCGGACTTTTTTTATGCTCTCACGCTCCCCTCCTCAATCGAGCTACCTGTTAGGACACATCTATAGAATATGTATAAGGTGATGTTTAAATCATTCCTGCTAGTGTACTTATTACCCGGCTAGGGGTAAACCGTTTGTAGAAATGTGATCATCTTTAAAAATTGCCCCAGCGGGGCTACCCTTAGGTCACGCTAAGCAAAAATTATTTATTATTACTTTTGGAAGGTAGCCCCCATCCGGGGGCACAAAATGATGCATGCTCATGTGCCACAAACGGGTTGCCCCGAGCCGGGAAATGAATGCTTTTTAATTTTTCTGAAGATGTATCCTAACGGTAGCCTCCATTCAGGAGGGGGCAGGTTTGCGCAGGAAATTGGGGTGGTGACAGGCACTGAAAAATACGATCAGATCATACCTTTCAGCTTACCGACTACAATATCTATTTCCTCTTTTGTATTGTGCCTGCTGAATGAAAAGCGGATAGCTACCTGGTTTGGATTATTGTTTACTTCCTGTATTACATGGGAACTCAGATCTGCACCGCTTGTACAGGCACTGCCTCCCGAAGCGCAGATGTGCTGAATGTCCAGGTTGAACAGGATCATCTCCGACTTTTCCGTTTTGGGCAGGGAAACATTTAATACGGTATATAGGCTTTCACCCATTGGATCTCCGTTAAGGTATATGCCTTCGATATGCTGAGTCAGCGCATTTATCATGTGCAATTTCAAGCTCCGGACGTACGCGCTGTCTTCTTCGTAACGGGCTGTTGCCACTTCCAGGGCTTTTGCAAATCCCACTATTCCATACAGGTTTTCCGTGCCGGCACGCATACTACGCTCCTGAGAGCCTCCCTGCATCAGTGGTTTTATACTAACATTTTCATTGATATATAATAAACCCACTCCCTTGGGACCATGAAATTTATGGCTTGCCCCTGTAATAAAATGAACAAGTGTGTTCCTAAGGTCGAACGGATAATGACCAACGGTTTGAACGGTATCTGAATAAAAGATGGCATGATATAGTTTGCATAGTCTACCCACTTCGTGAATATTCAGTATGTTGCCAATTTCATTATTGGCATGCATAAGGGTAACCAGGCACTTCTCGCGGCTCGCGGCCAATAATCTTTCAAGGTCGTTCAGGTCAATGTGCCCGTTGGGCAACAGGTTTACGTAACTTACAGAAGCTTCACCCCTGGAGCATAAATTTTCTACGGTATGCAGGGTAGCATGATGTTCGATGGTGGAAGAAATGATGTGCCGGCATCCAAGGTCCCTGACGGATGCATTTATCGCCGTATTGCTGCTCTCCGTACCTCCTGACGTAAAGAAAATCTCTCCCGGATGGACCTTGAGAATTCCCGCAACGCTTTTGCGGGCGTTTTCAATAGCCAGGCGGCTTTCACGACCGTAGGAATAAATCGATGAGGGATTACCAAATTTATCCGTCAGGTAAGGCATCATAGCTTCTAAAACACTGGGATCCAGCGAAGTAGTCGCTGCATTGTCTAAGTAAATTCTTGTCATGTTATCTGCTGATCGGTATACCTCTCAATTTGCGTTAAGGTTTGCAAAGATAACATTGATCGACGATCTTACGGCTCACTGCTTCTGGTGTGCACGCCTCACCTAACAAAGGATGCGTAATCACAGGAACTCCCTGATATCCTGCATCAGGCGCCTGGCAATATTGTTTGCCGTAGTTTCAAAATTACTTTCGGCATATATACGAATGATGGGTTCGGTGTTGGAAGTTCGGAGGTGCACCCAATCGGTGTCAAATTCTATTTTCAAACCGTCATCGGTATTTATAGGCTGCCTTCCATATTTATGTTTTATTTTCTCGAATATGGCTTTAACATCAACCCCATTTTCGAGCTCGATCTTGTTTTTGGAAATGAAATAATCCGGATACTTTGAACGGAAAGACTTAAGCCCGTTTTTATGCTGGGCGAAAGCACTCATAAACAACCCAATACCGATCAGGGCATCGCGGCCGTAATGAAAATCCGGAACAATGATCCCTCCGTTACCTTCGCCGCCGATGACCGCATTCACCTCTTTCATTTTTTGCACTACGTTTACTTCGCCTACGGCAGATGGATGATAGGCGCCCCCATGCCTGATGGTTATTTCTTTCAGCGCTTTTGTACTGCTCATGTTACTGACAGTATTTCCAGACTGTTTACTTAACATATAGTCAGCCACGGCGACCAAGGTAAATTCTTCCCCGAACATACTTCCGTCTTCACATACAAAGCAAAGCCTGTCTACATCCGGGTCCACGGCAATACCAAACGAGGCGTTTGCTCTTTTAACCTCTGCGCTCAAGGCTGCCAAATTCTCCGGAAGCGGTTCCGGATTGTGAGCGAATTTACCGGTTATCTCTCCGTTTATTAGAACGACTTCTTCAACACCTAAAGCCTTTAACAGCGGGGGAACAAACAAAGCACCCGTGGAATTGATGGCATCCACTACTACTTTAAAATGCTGCTGGCCGATCGCCTCCTTATTCACCAATGGATAATTTACCACTGCTTCTATGTGTTTTTGCAGCATGTCGTTATTTACCATACAGGAGCCTAATTTATCCACTGCAGCAAACGAAAAACTTTCTTTTGCTGCCCTTTCCAGGATAACTGCTCCATCATCGGCAGTAATGAATTCACCGTATTGATTTAATAATTTCAAAGCATTCCATTCCTTGGCATTATGACTGGCAGTAATGATAATTCCCCCATCGGCCTTTTCCCAAATGACACCCAGTTCAACGGTAGGAGTAGTAGACAAACCCAAGTCAACGACATTTAATCCTAAAGCCATGAGGGTATTTACAACCAGATTCTGAACCATGTTTCCGCTCAATCGTCCGTCTCTTCCAACCACGCATTTGCCATTGTTGTTCTTTTCCTTCAGCCAGCTTCCATAGGCAGCAGTAAATCGTACAATTTCCAGCGGTGTCAAGTTCTCACCCGGAACCCCTCCAATTGTTCCCCTGATACCCGAAATGCTTTTTATCAATGCCACAAGTTTAAGGTTTAATGAACTTCAAAAATAAGGATATTAAGGAAGGAAAAGAGGTTATGCTTACATTTGAAATAAAAACTATGTCCGTTCCCGCCGAATGGTTCAAAGACTGGTTTAATTCGCCTTACCATGACCTCCTTTATTCTCAGGGGAATGAAAAAGAAGCTCCTGCATTTATCAACCGGTTGATAAGCTTCCTTGAACCGCCGGCCGGATCTTTCTTTCTGGAAAGCGCCTGTGGAAAAGGAAAACATTCGCAGCTCCTGGCTTCTTATGGTTATGATGTTACAGGCATAGACCTTTCTTTTAACGGCATTGATGAGGCTTTACTATCGGCTTCGGAAACACTACATTTTTTTCAGCATGATTTGCGCCTGCCATTCTGGATCAATTACTTTCATTATGCTTTTAACTTCTTTACCCGTTTCGGTTATTTCAAATCTGACCGGGAACACTATAACGCAATCCGTACTATAGCCAATTCATTAAAATCAAACGGGATGTTTGTATTGGATTATCTGAATGTTCATTATGTAGAGGAAAACCTGGTGCATAAATCCGATCTTGACATTGATGGAATAAAATTTACGCTGACAAATTGGTACGATGAAACGCATATCTACAGAAAGATTATTGTGGAAGACGGTCAATGGGAACAACCGCTGATCTATCAGGAAAAATTTGCTAAATTCTCTTTAGGTGATTTTAATGACATGTTATCCTTCCACCATTTGCAGATCCAGCAGGTATTCGGCGATTATCAGTTTAATCATTACGATGTAAAAAAATCACCTCGTCTTATTTTGATGGCAAAGAAACGTTGATTAGTGATGAGTTGTGAGTGATAAGATATAAGTGTTTTTACTAACCGGCAAAAAGAGGATGTCGACTCATCATTCATAATTATAACTCACAATCTATCACTCATCACTCCTGTCTCAACTTCTTGTTATTCCACAACATATACTTTGCTGATTCTAAATAAGCGGTCGTTAAATGCCTGTATACCTGCTTCATCGAATCATTCGGAGCAATTTTTTCTTTTTGGTAGAAGTTGGTCCAGACTAAGTCCTCGTTTTTGCCCCCGGACCGCCGGCTGTAAAAATAATTTCCTTTTATAATGCCTACATCCCTGTTATTATGGTCAATGATAAAAGCAACGTTATCCATGCTGCTGTCATTTGCCGGTTGAAGCAGATCCCTGCCCAGCGTAGTATTGCGATAACTTATATTAGCAAGGCCAGCGGCAGTAGGAAGAATGTCAACCTGGGATGCTACCTGGTGTAGCCGTCGGGGAGAAAGCAAACCAGGTGAATAAAATAGTAAGGGAACATGATAAGCAGTTAAGGCCAGGTCTGTCCAGGCCCTGGGGAACATATTGCCTGCATTACCACCAATCCCGTGATCTCCGGTAAATATAAAAATGGTATTCTTAAAATAGGCAGAACGTTTTGTGGCTTCAATGAATTTGCGAAAACTAAAATCGGTGTACCTGAATGCATTCAGTTCCTCATTAGATTCAAATCCGTATTTTCGAATAGAATCCTGTGGAAAATTTACGGGAGTAAATTCTTTCAGGTCCTCCTTTGGAATAGTGTAGGGCCGGTGGTTGTCTGCCGTTTGAATTATAGCGAAAAATGGATCTTGCTGCTTTTCCAGAATGCGGTTTGCTTCCAGCAAGAGATTTTTATCACTGATTCCCCATACATCAATCTTTGGCAGGTTATAACTATCCTCCTCATACAATTGCAGGTCTTGTATATTGTTTGTCAACAACCCTCTTATATTAGCCCAGCTGGTACTACCTCCAAGGAAATAGAACTTCCTATAACCATCGAAGTCATTGACAATGGTATGCTGGTCGACCATAGCAGGGTTTCTGCTCGCCGTTTTTACCAGTTCTACATCAGGTATGCCCGTTATGGTTGCCCACACTCCTCTTGCGGTGCCCGAATGCGGGGTAAAGCAGTTATCAAAAAAAACACCTTGTTTACATAATTCGTAAAAGTAAGGTGTTGTATTAAGCGGGTTTCCCCACATGGAACTTTTATAGGCGCTGAACGACTCACAAATCACCAACACAATATTTGGTTGAGTGGTCCGTGCCCTGTTCGTTTTGTATTTCACCCGTTCAAAATGCAGTTTGGAAGAATCAGGATTGTCTATACCCAAATAAGCGGCCATCAGTGGATAATACTGTTTAACTTTGGCTTTGTCATAACCGGAAGTACGGAAACTCAGGGAACTAAAAAAGGATTGAAACGGATTCAGGGCCAGGTTTGCGTTAAATTCATTGCCCTGGTTAAAAGCATCACTCCAGCGTAGAGGATATTGACCTACTCTTCCAAAAATGGCCAATGCGCACATTAAAAAACAGCAAGAAAACCAAAGTAATTGCGCGGACCTGCCCGATTTGCGATTTGACCGTACTGTAAGTTTGTACATTCGAATAATAAAGAACCGTAATAGCAGCACTCCTGCAATCATAGCAACAAAGATCCTCAGAACCGGGTACGACTGCCAGACCATTGCACCGGAAATCCTGGCATCTTCCAGATAATTCAATGCGGTTGCATTTAACCGCTGGAACAGGTAGCGGTAA
Organism: Chitinophagaceae bacterium; assembly: GCA_037718865.1. GTDB lineage: Bacteria > Bacteroidota > Bacteroidia > Chitinophagales > Chitinophagaceae > JADCRZ01. The sequence goes on from JBBJMP010000002.1 coordinate 189,389, forward strand.
TGCAAGAAGTCGACTACATAAAAAATGATTAACGTGATAGCGAACACATTAAAAAAGGAAAACCAGGCTTTTCTCGCACGGGTTGATTGAAAGGGATTGCAAAAAGGAATACTTCCCAGCAGCAATATCACCAGTAAAACAATACCTGCTACCCTGGCATCATACCTGAATCCAAGCCAGAAGGCTACCAGCAACTCCTTATAATTCACCGGGCTCCGGTTAAATACATAAAAATGAATAAAACGTAACAAAGACATCAAAAGCAGAAAAAAAACGGCAAGGCGCAATATCCACTGTACCAGAAGGGGAGCAGTTCGCATAACAGCAAAATAAGTGATAAATTAATTTAAAAACATGATGAGTGCTAACAACCTATTTTTGCCTGGTGTTTATCTCAAATCCTGATGATAATGAATGTATTGGAAAAATTGACCCGGCTCGACTTTTGGCTGTTTTCTAAAATTAACGGTGAATGGACCAACGTCGTTTTCGATTCCCTTTTCCCGTTTTTACGCGAATCGATGATATGGATACCTTTTTACCTTTTCCTGCTTGTGTTTATCCTGCTGAATTTTGGCAGAGAAGGCGTATATTGGTCATTAGGGCTAATTATTACAGCAGCTTTATGTGATATTATCAGCAGTCATGTCATTAAGGAAGCTATTACCCGTATTCGTCCATGCCGGGATGCCGCCCTCGCGCACCCGGTAAGATTTTTAGTTACCTACTGCCCCAGGAGTTCGAGCTTCGTGTCATCACATGCCGTCAACCATTTCGGCATGGCAATGTTTTTATATACTACGCTCCGTCCTTTGACATCCGCATGGATAAGCTGTATTTTTGGCTGGGCTGCAGTCATTGCATATGCCCAGGTCTATGTTGGGGTGCATTTTCCCCTGGATGTTATTTGCGGAGCTTTGGTAGGATGTTTGTTAGGCTATGTTATCAGCAGAATCTATAAATACACTGAATTTATCCCTAAATCAATGCTTACCCGGTGATCACGTGTTTAAAATTAATCATTTGTACTAGTATCTTATATTTGTTAGCTAATATAAGATCTTGAACCAATTTACAGTACAAATTAAAGAATTTCCCCCGGCAAGGGCAGCAGGCCTATGACAGAAATACTTATTTTACTAGGATTGATAGTTTTGAACGGATTGTTTTCAATGGCTGAAATTGCATTGGTTTCTGCCCGCAAAGCCAGGTTGGAGTCGCAGGCTAATAAGGGAGATAAGAGAGCTAAAGAAGCATTACAGCTTTCTCATCATCCAGATACTTTTCTATCCACTGTGCAGATAGGCATAACGCTGATCGGCATCCTGACGGGTTTTTTATCTGGCGATATTTTAAAAACCAACCTTGTAGCTTACCTGAACCAATTTGAATGGCTGAAACCTTACAGCAGCACCACCGCTTCAGTCATTATCGTCATATGTATTACCTATTTTTCGCTGGTACTGGGAGAACTGGTTCCTAAACGCCTGGGCCTTGCCAATCCCGAATCTATTGCCAAGTTCATGGCAGCTCCCATGCGATTGCTTAGCCAGATCACCTATCCCTTCATCTGGCTCTTGAGCAAATCTTCCTACCTTATACTCAGCATCTTTAAAATAAATCCTAAAGACAACCAGGTTACCGAGGAGGAGATTAAATTGATTATCAGTGAAGGAACCGAACATGGCGCCATAGAAGAAGCAGAACAGCAAATCATTGAAAGAGTATTCCACCTGGGTGACCGCAACATTACTTCACTGATGACGCATAGGAGTGATATTATTTGGTTTGATGTCAATGATAATGAACAATTCATCAAAGAAAAAATCGTTCAGGAGCCCCATTCAGTTTACCCCATCTGCGAAAGCCAGATAGACAATATAAAAGGCATGGTCTCTATAAAAGATCTGTATGTATCGGATAACCTGGTACTGTTCAAGGACATTATGAAGCCGCCATTGTTCGTGCCGGAGAATAACTCCGCGTACCAGGTAATTGAAAAGTTTAAAGAGTCCCAGATTCATTCCTGCTTTATAGTGGATGAATATGGAAGTTTATTAGGCATGATCACTTTAAATGACATCCTGGAAGCTATTGTAGGTGATATTCCACAACCGGATACCCAGGATTATGAAATTGTACAACGTGATGATGGCTCTTACCTGGTTGACGCACAGGTACCGTTCTATGATTTTTTAAGCCGTTTTGAAAAAACGGAATGGATGAATGAAGGCGAACACAACTTTGATACGATGGCCGGTTTTGTCCTTCACCAGTTAGAACGCATTCCAAACACTGGTGACTCCCTGGAATGGCGGGGATTTACCTTTGAAATTATAGATATGGACGCTCAACGTATCGACAAGGTGCTTGTAACCATTTCGGAGACTATAAAAAATGAGATGGAAGAGGAATAGCAATCAATTATTCGGAAACTCCACTTAACCACCCGCACAGCAAACCGGGTTGATTACAGCATTTTCAGAAGCAAGATCATTTTATTACCATTGAAAAGTAGCACTTGTATCCGGGAAATTTAACCTTGTGCTTTTGCGCTGGCCACCCGCACTGGCATGTATTATGCCTATCTGGGTGTTATACATTTCATACAAAAGATTATTCATGATTTCAAGTTTCCTGATCCGGCTGATATCCTTCACCTGCATGTAACACCAAACCGCTTCGCTTTCCTTTTCAAAACCGATGTACTCAAGGTTAACCGGTTTTTCGTTCACTTTGATTTGCAGATGTTTCTGAATATATTCAAATACTAATTTATCCGCCTGCCTGGGGTCTTTCGGATGGGTGATATCAACACCCGTCTTATGTTTGGCCTTCAGCGCATTCTCAAAGTCATCTGCGAACATTTTACAACTGATCTCAAGCGTATTCTCCGCCTGATTATGATTCAATTCAGTAACGCTTACAAAGAACGGATGATGGCGGTTTACTCCTGCATCGAATGTGAAAGCAGGTAAATGATCGACAAACCAACCAGTGGAAGCTAACAAAAGTATCCAACCTTTAAGAAGTAATGCAATCATTAAAAAGAAAATTTTTTCGTAACAAATGTCCGAATTAATTTCAACACCTGTGACCATGAAGGATTTTAGCTTTTATTTCGGCGTAGGATGGCATCACATCATTAGCCTGGAGGCACTCGATCATATTTTATTTATGATGGTTCTTGTAGCCGGTTATACATTGACACACTGGAAACAAGTGCTGATACTTGTTACGGCATTTACGATTGGGCATTCGGTGACGCTTGCTTTAAGCGTTTATGACATCGTTCGATTCAGTGATAACTGGGTTGAATTTCTGATCCCGTGCACTATCGTTATTACCGCGCTGGCCAATTTGCCGCACCGAACAAACTTTCATCATACCGTGAAGCTTAACTATTACCTGGCCCTGCTTTTTGGACTGATTCACGGAATGGGATTTGCCAACAGCCTCAGGTTCATGCTGGCAAAGGATCAGCGAATAGGTGGAAGCTTGTTTGCCTTTAACATTGGCCTAGAAGTTGGCCAGATCATTGTAGTTGCTCTAATTTTAAGTACTGCATATTTGTTTGTTGACCGGTTTCACATAAATAAAAAGCACTGGGTGATTTTTTTGTCTGCGGCTGTATTTAGCTTAGCAGTAAGAATGGCCCTTGAAAGAATTCCTAACTAATAGAAATACTGTACACATGAAATTATTCATTTTTACCTTTCTCATTTTAGCGACATTTAATGCGTTAACCCAGGATCTAAAAAACAATCCGAACTCAAATCATGGAAACAAGTTTGAACAATTAGGGACTGTTCTTCCGACTCCCAACGAGTACAGGACGGCAAGCGGTGCACCGGGACCCAAATACTGGCAGCAACGTGCAGATTATGATATCAGCTGTGAACTGGATGAAGACAAATTGCGGCTTAACGGCAAAGAAACCATCAACTACTTTAATAATTCCCCGGATCAACTCAGCTACCTCTGGTTTCAGCTGGATGAAAATGAACATAGTGATTCCAAAAATGCCAACTACCAGGATGCCAGTGCAATGCCCGCAACTACTACGGATAGACTGATTGAAAACCTGGTAACGGAAAAACAGGAAAATGATTTTGGAGTGAACATTACAACACTAACCGATGCTTTAGGCAAGCCACTTAAATATACAATTAACAAAACCATGATGCGGGTAGAGTTGCCGGCGGTGCTTAAGCCAGGCCAGAGATTTGTAATCAAAATCAACTGGAACTATCATATATCGGATCGCAATAAGCAGGGTGGCCGTGGAGGATTCGAATACTTTGCTGAAGATGGCAATTACCTTTTTACGATAGCCCAATGGTATCCTCGCCTTTGCGTATACAGCGACTTCCAGGGCTGGCAAAACCACCAGTTCGCCGGTTCCGGCGAATTTGCCCTCACCTTTGGCAATTTCAAAGTACAGATGACCGTTCCGGCAGACCATGTGGTCGGCTCAACCGGTGAGTGCCAGAACTACCAGCAGGTATTAACGCCAGCACAGTTCGCCAGGTGGCAAAAAGCCCAAACTGTAAAAGAACCAATCGAAATTTCCACGCTGGAGGAAGCAAAAGCGGCGGAAAAACAAAAAAGCAAATTAAAGAAGACATGGATCTTCAAGGCAGATAATGTAAGAGACTTTGCCTGGACTTCCAGCAGGAAATTCGTCTGGGATGCATTACCCGCCCTGGTTGAAGGCAAAAAGGTTATGTGCATGAGCTTTTATGGCAAAGAAGCATATGGCCTTTACAGCAGGTTTTCTACAAAAGCAGTGGCGCATACCATTAAGACGTATTCCAGATTTACTATCCCTTACCCCTACCCCGTTGCTCAAAGTGTGGAAGCCTCTAACGGCATGGAGTACCCCATGATCTGTTTTAACTATGGCAGAACGGCCAAAGACGGCTCATACAGTGAGGCAACTAAATATGGGATGTTAGGGGTCATCATCCATGAAGTGGGCCATAACTTTTTTCCCATGATCATCAACAGTGATGAGAGGCAATGGACCTGGCTTGATGAAGGGCTAAATACCTTTGTGCAGTATCTTACCGAAGAATTGTGGGACAACAAATATCCCTCCCGGAGGGGACCGGCCTGGGCAATAACAGATTATATGTCGCTGCCGAAAACTCAGCTTGAACCCATAATGACCAATTCGGAAAACATCATCAATTTCGGACCTAACGCTTATTCAAAACCGGCCACTGGATTAAATATCTTACGGGAGACCATTATGGGCCGCGAACTGTTTGATTATGCATTTAAAGAGTATGCCAAACGCTGGGCATTCAAACATCCTACGCCCGCTGATCTTTTCCGGACCATGGAAGATGCCAGTGGCGAAGATCTTGATTGGTTTTGGAGAGGGTGGTTTTACAGTATAGATGTCTGTGATATCTCAATTGATAGCGTAAAACATTTCAAAGCGGATCTTTCGGCTGCAGCTCCCAAAGTAGCCGATAGCGTTGTAATGAGAAGGGTAGACCGGCCATTGCTGAACGCATTTGAAGACATATCGAAAATCAGAAACCGGGAAGATAAAAACCTTAAATTCTTTACGGATACGGATACTACCTTACGTGATTTTTACTGGAAATACAGCCGCGGCCTTATTTCCATCGATACCAACGCTGCTCCTGTTCCTGTAATTGAAGCCATTCAACAGGCAGACGATTCAATGAAGGCAAATTTCTCAGACAAACATTTCTATGAAGTGCATTTCAGCAATAAAGGCGGGCTGGTAATGCCCGTCATCGTTGAATGGACTTACGCAGACAGCACTAAAGAAGTTGACCGGATACCTGCTCAGGTGTGGCGCAAAGATGAATCAGCCGTTTCAAAAGTTTTCATGAAAAAGAAACAGGTTGTATCGGTAAGGCTGGATCCGATGAGAGAGACAGCCGATATCAACGTTCAAAATAACAGCTGGCCCAAAGTGGATGCTCCTTCCCGGTTTACGATGTTTAAGCTGAAACAGCAAACAACAAGGGGACTCTCACCTGCAAATAATCCGATGCAAAAAGCAAGGCAGGAAGCTAAGAAAGGATTTTAAAATCCAGTACTTCCATCGCGTACCCTGATCTTTTTCTTGCCTGCATTCTTCTTTTCATAGTCCAGCACTTCTTTAGGCTTGGGGGTTGACTTCTTTTCACTTGCACTTGCAGTAATTACAGGTTCTTTTTTCTTTCCCTGCAGCGCCCCGAGAACATAATTCTCTGTTTTAGTTATAAAACCGGAAACAGGGTCATAATATGTCCAGACACCATGCCTGATTCCCGCACCTTCGTTTTTTACAACAACTTTTGTGTAATGATCAGGTTTGTCCACATTCTCAACATCAATGGTATCATATAATTTTTCAGGATTAATGGCTTTCCAGTTTTCTTCCCGCATCAGTTCTCCGAGCCCGTTAAAATATTGACTTAACCCGTCTTTATTTCCCCAACGGTACTTTTCCACAGCAACCAGGTCACCGACCAGCGTATACCGTCGCCATACTCCTTCTTTTTTATCATTCCTGTATTCGCCTTCTTCTTCATAGCCTGGCTCACCGCGCAATTCATCAAAACGGACCACCCATTTGCCTTGCTTCTGCCCCTTGGCATCAACGCCATTCAGGGTATCGCCTTTAACACCGACAATGTAATTTTTCCACTGGCCGTAGCCATTTATCGAACACAATAAACTAAAAATCAAGATCCAGCGCATACGACATCATTTAAAATTACCTGCAAATAGTTGCTATTTTCAAACGGTATAAGAATACTTAATATTATTTATTAAAGTTACAATAGTTGAAGTGCCAGCCAATAAAGCGTTGGCAAAACTTCGTTAATTGTAGGCTGAACCGTCAATATAGGCCGTTTCCAAAACCTGACATATCATGAAGTCCTATCTTTGCACCCTTAAATAAAATCATGAAGCGTTTAGGAATAGTTGTTTTTATTGTATTGTCAGGACATTGCCTCACCGCCCAAAAGTTGACCATAGCCCAGATGAAGGTCGGAATAGAAAAGGCCGCTAATCCGGTGGCCTATGTTAGAGAAATTTTAAAGAAAAAGTATAAAATAGACACTGTTGCCGTGATGAATACCTCTCGGTTTAGCGGAGTTGCGGATAGCCTGGCGTACCGTGGCAAACAAGGCAAAGTGTATGGACCGATTGAAAAAAAATACCTTGTCCAGGTAATAGGAAGGGCACCAAATACCTTCACCCGGGTCAGCCAGATTTATATTGACACGGCCACCTTCAGGTACCGGATTGCAGATTCGCTGGCCAACAGCATTATAGACCAGATCAAAGCGGGAAAGGCACCATTTGAAGACCTTGCACAGGCTTACTCAATGGGCGGCGAAGCCAGAACAAAAGGTGATCTGGGGTGGATAGCCCGGGGTTCCATCCTTCCGGAGATTGAAAAAGAACTAGCCAAGCGAAAAAAGGGAGAAATCTTTAAAGTGTGGAGCCGGACAGGAGTGCACATCGTTAAAAAAACGGCCGAGCCTAAACAGGACACCGGATTTGCATTACTGCTACGTGTATTTCTCTAATGGGAATTTAGCCTTAATGCCCCGTCGGGGCTACCGGTTTGTAGGACATAAAAAAAGCAATAGCCAATTCGTAACCTTTAAGTCCCAGCCCGCTTATGGTTCCTTTGCACTTAGCCGAAACATGTGAGATCCTACGAAACTCTTCGCGGGCATGAACATTACTGATATGCACTTCGACAACCGGTGACGTAATTGCCGCAATAGCATCGCCAATAGCCACAGAAGTATGCGTATAACCTCCGGGATTAATGATAATACCGTCGTACTCAAAACCAACCCGTTGCAATTCATTAATCAACTCGCCCTCAACGTTGTGCTGGAAATAGCTAAATGTAATGGACGGATACTTAATTTTCAGGTGGTGATAAAACGACTCGAAACTTTCTGAACCATAGATTCCAGGTTCTCTGGTTCCCAGCAAGTTGAGGTTTGGTCCGTTTATGATGGCAATCTTCATAAGTAAAGATCGTTCAATGGTTAAGGTGTTTGTCCTTGAGGAGTGGTCCGGCCAGATTTCACCAAAGCAAAAAATTCATCAAACAGATATCTTGAATCGTGCGGGCCGGGTGTTGATTCGGGATGATACTGCACAGAAAATGCAGGCTTGCCTTTTACACGAATGCCTTCAATAGAAGCATCATTAAGATTAACATGAGTGATCTCGATGTGACCGGCATTCTTTACAGCTTCCGGGTCAACCCCAAATCCGTGATTTTGGGTGGTGATCTCACACCGACCGGAGACCAGGTTTTTTACTGGATGATTTAAGCCCCTGTGCCCATGATGCATTTTAAAAGTCGGAATATCGTTGGCCAGGGCCAGCAACTGGTGCCCCAAGCAAATACCGAAGAGGGGTTTGTTTTCTTTAAGCACCTGTTTCACCGTTTGCACGGCATAATCCATTGCGGCGGGATCTCCAGGTCCGTTGGAAATAAAATAACCATCGGCATTAAAGCTTTTCAGCTCTTCCAAAGTTGCATGAGCCGGATACACCTTTATATAAGCACCCCGCTGTATCATGCATTCAAGTATGTGTTGTTTGATACCATAATCCAGGACGGCTATCCGTATATTTGAATTTGGATCACCAAGCTCGTAACTGTTTCTAGTGCTCACATGGGTCGCCAGCTCAAGTCCTGCCATCGATGGCGTTTTGGCGAGCTCCTCTTTTAATTTCTCCACCTCCAGTATCTCCGAAGAAATAATGCAATTCATAGCGCCTTTGGTACGTACATGCGTTACAAGCGCACGGGTATCCACGTCTTCTATAGCTACAATACGGTTTTCAACCAGGTAGGCATTAAGAGAGCCTTTGGCCAGCTTTCGTGAGTATAGTTCTTCGAGGTTTCGGCCGATCAATCCGCGGATCTTTACATTGGAAGACTCTGTATCTGCGTCCATTACGCCGTAGTTACCTACGTGCACACTGTTCATAATCAGTATCTGGCCGTAATAACTGGGATCAGTAAATACTTCTTGATAACCTGTCATGCCTGTATTGAAACAAATTTCACCCGTGGCCGTGCCAATCAAGCCAAAGGCTTTGCCATGATGAATTGTTCCATCTGCTAAAACCAAAACGGCTGCTTGCTGCGATTTCGACATTTTACGATAAAAGTTTTGCAAAGAAAAGAAATATACCAATAACCTGTCGGCTTAATCTGCACAACTTACTCCTGACAACACATAAAAAAGCAGGATCGTTCGTAAGATCCTGCGTACTGAAATCGTTAGTATTCTATTACTGAGGGGACTTGCTTTCTGCCGGATCTTCTGTTTGACTATCTGTGGCAGCTGGTTCGATTGTAGCAGTCTCCGTTGCGATGGGCTCCGTCGCAGTCGGCACTGTTGTAGTCGCCTCCGTTATAGTTGGATCCGTTGCAGAAACAGCTTTCTTACCGCGGCCTGCCCGACGGGTTTTCTTAACAGGTTCGGTTTTAGCTGCAGCCGTTTTACCGTATAGTTCATTAAAATCAACCAATTCAATCAAAGCCGTTTCCGCATTATCACCAACCCTTGCTCCCAATTTGATGATACGCGTATATCCCCCGGGACGTCCGGCTACTTTATCAGCTACCGTTCCAAACAATTCCTTAATCGCTTCTTTATCCTGGAGATAACTAAATACTACCCTATGCTGGTGAGTGGTATTCTCTTTCGCTTTGGTGATCAGGGGCTCAACGTAAACACGAAGGGCTTTGGCCTTGGCAACTGTAGTAACAATTCGTTTGTGTGTTATCAACTGGCAGGCCAGATTGCTTAATAAAGCACGGCGGTGCGATGCCGTTCTGCTTAAATTATTAATTTTGTCTCCGTGGCGCATGACGTTTAAATTTTTAAAACCCTGTACCGTGTCAGGAATTACAGGATTGTGAAATAATGGGTGGATGTGCGAATTTTAAATTAGCAAGCTGTGTGGTTGTGATAGATCTCTCCGTTCGCAGATCCGCACATTTGCAAATTCGCACATTAATCTTTATTCATCATCCAGTTTCAGCTTGCTGAGGTCCATACCAAAATGTAATCCCCGTTCCGTCAGCACCTGCTCGATTTCGGCGAGGCTTTTCTGTCCAAAATTCCTGAACTTCATCAGGTCTTCCTGCTCATACTGAACCAGTTCACTTAAGGAATTAATCTTAGCCGCTTTCAGGCAGTTAAATGCACGTACAGAAAGGTCCAGGTCTTCCAAAGGTGTTTTCAGTACTTTTCTTAATTGCAGCGTTTGTTCGTCAACCAGATCTTCTTTTTTCTCTTCCTTATTATCAAAAGTAATGTTCTCGTCCGTGATAATCATCAGGTGCTGGATGAGGATGCGGCTGGCTTGTTTAACGGCTTCTTCCGGATGTATAGTGCCGTCCGTATTGACTTCGATGATCAGCTTCTCATAATCTGTCCGTTGTTCTACACGGGTATTTTCAACACTGTACTTTACATTTTTTATTGGTGTGAAAATAGAATCTATCGGAATATATCCGAATGGAGCATCTTTCACTTTGTTGTCTTCTGCCGGAACATAACCCCTGCCTTTCCCGATTGTTAATTCGATATCCAGTTTGCCGGAAGGATCCATGGTACAGATCAACAGTTCAGGATTCATTACCTGAAAGGACTGGGTTCCTTCCTGCAACATGTTTGCAGTAAATTCACTTTTCCCTTTGATGTGCAGCGTAACTTTTTCGTTAGATACTTCATGATCCACAATCTTCTTAAAACGAACCTGTTTAAGGTTAAGAATGATTTCTGTAATATCTTCAGTTACTCCTTTGATAGTGGCAAACTCATGATCAGCTCCTTCAACTCTGATGCCTACGATAGCGTATCCTTCCAAAGAGCTTAATAACACCCTGCGTAAGGTATTACCAACGGTGACTCCGTAACCAGGCTCTAAGGGACGAAATTCAAATTGCGCTTCAAAATCTGTAGCTTTTTGCAGAACAATTTTGTCAGGTTTCTGGAAATTTAAAATGGCCATATTATCTGTTTCAGATTTAGATGTTTGATGTATGAATTGATTTCATCAGGAAGCATCATGCATAAGTAATCTTGTTTCAAGCGGTCATCAACACAATTACTCAGAGGTATATATTTTTATTTATTATACAACTCCACGATCAATTGCTCCTTAATGTTCTCAGGTACGCTATCCCTTTCAGGGTATCCAAGAAATACGCCTTTTTTCTCGGCTTCGTTCCAATCAAGCCAGTTGAACCTTGGGTTCTTAACTCCCATCTGTGCAATAATACCTGCATTATCAGCTGAAGCCGGTTTAAGGCTGATCACATCCCCGGGTTTTAGTTGGAAGGATGGCACATTAGTCACTTCTCCGTTGACCATAACATGCTTGTGAGATACCAATTGACGTGCCCCACCGCGGGAAGGGGAAATACCCAAACGGAACACGGCATTATCCAGGCGGGCTTCCAGCAATTTGATAAGGGTTTCACCAGTAGCACCCGGCCGACGGGCAGCTTGCTCGAAAGTTTTACGGAACTGGCGTTCCAATACACCGTAGGTATATTTAGCTTTTTGCTTTTCACGCAATTGCAATGCATACTCTCCAAGGCTTTTACGCTTACGGGAAGCACCATGCTGCCCGGGAGGATTGCTGTTTTTACTTAACCATTTGCCATTACCTAAAATGGGCTCACCGAAAATGCGGGAAATCTTGGTCTTAGGACCTGTGTAACGTGCCATAAATTTTCTTGATTTTTTAGTTGCGGTGCATGATCAGTAAAAATCTTAAAATAAATCATACACCCGTAATATTCATTTAAATTGAAGATTAGCGTATATAGTTAAAACTGCGCTTAATCTTCCAAACTGTCATTATTAAATTTATGATTACTGATGACAAAGTAGATACTGCCATCTGTAATCAGCATTCCTGTTAATAATTAAACTCTTCTTTTCTTGGGAGGGCGGCAACCGTTATGCGGAAGTGGCGTCACGTCTTTAATCTGCGTAATCTCAATGCCTGAATTACTTAAAGCACGAATGGCACTTTCCCTACCCGACCCGGGTCCTTTAACATAAACGTCAACCTTTTTTAAACCGGCATCAAATGCTACTTTAGCCGCATCGGACGAAGCCATTTGCGCAGCATAAGGCGTATTCTTTTTAGAACCCTTAAAACCCATTTTACCGGCACTGCTCCAGGAGATGACCTGACCCTGCTTATTGGTCAGACTAATAATAATGTTGTTGAAGCTGGCCGTGATATGTGCATCACCATAACTTTCAACTTTTACAATCCTTTTTTTTGAGGCAGCTTTTGCGCCGGATGCTTGTGCTTTTGCCATAAAAATAAATAGAGGTAATCTTTAATATTAAAAATAGTCCCGAAAGTTTCGGGATCGAACCAACCCTCCTGCATGAATTAAACATGCAATCCGGTGAAGGCTCTATAATTAGCTTATTTCTTCGGTGCTTTTTTCTTGCCTGCAACAGTCTTACGCTTACCTTTGCGTGTGCGGCTATTGGTACGGGTACGTTGACCACGAACCGGTAAACCCTTACGATGACGTAAGCCACGATAACAGGCTATATCAAGTAAACGTTTAATACTCATCTGCACTTCGGAGCGCAATTGACCCTCAACCTTGAACTCGTTAGTAATCATTGAACGGATGGCGTTTAGCTCTTCGTCATTCCATTGACTTACTTTTTTGTTTACATCGATTCCTGCAGTATTTAAAATATACTGCGCTGTTGCGAGTCCGATTCCATAGATATAGGTCAACCCTATTTCACCTCTTTTGTTCTTGGGAAGATCAACACCGGCAATACGAGCCATATTTGAATTTTAGATTTAAGATTTCAATGTTTATATTTAGATTTTTGATTCGGATCCTGGACAATCTGCAATCATCAACCCGTCATTACCCCTGACGCTGTTTGAAGCGCGGATTCTTTTTATTAATGATGAACAACTTTCCTTTCCTTCTCACGATTTTGCAATCAACACTACGTTTTTTTATGGATGCACGAACTTTCATGATCTTTACATTTTTCTATTATGCAACATATAAAAGATGATCAAATCCAACCAATTGACCTTAAAAACCCAAAAACCCCGTGATGACAGATTTGTCAGTTTCCTGCTTACTTATAACGAAAAATAATCCTGCCCCGTGTTAAATCGTAGGGGCTCATTTCAACGCCTACCTTATCACCAGGCAAAATTCTTATATAATGCATCCTCATTTTACCCGAGATGGTTGCCAGTATTTCATGCCCGTTTTCCAGTTTAACTCTGAACATTGCATTTGACAGGGCTTCGAGAATGGTACCATCTTGTTTAATGAGTGCTTGTTTCGCCATACAGTTTTTGGGAGCGCAAAGATAGGAGTATATTACGAAAATAAGAAAAAAACGGGTTTATTTCCTGATTTGGCATGAAATCAAGGTGATTTTCAAACGCACAACCCGATTTTAGCGTGGCCCTAGTTGCGGGAGAGGTTTACCTTGGTCATCTGAAGGTAATGATTCTGTAATTCGTGAACGCTTATTGGTTGATGTAAATGCCGGCGATCTTCCCTGTACCAGATTTCCAACCTGGAAAAATTGTCTTTTTCAGGTAAAAAAACCCGAAAAGCACCTTTGATATATTTAATCGAACTATCGTCATCTACTTTTTTTTCAAAATTGAGTTTCATCAATTGCTCTTCACTAAGCGGTATGGCATGCAGATCGTCGGGTTTGAACCAAAACTCCTGAACATCTGTTTCAACACAAGCTGCGTTATCCTGACGGTTGATATCTTTAATTACCCCTTCCATTTGTTGACCTTCATATTCCGCTAATATAATGCCTCCGATTTGAAGATCCTTAAATTTAATCATACCGCAATCAATTTTGTTAAGGTCGAATGTACGAAAGGTTAAATGAAATTAACAAATTTGAGCAGAATTAAACACCTGAAACGTAAAATGCTGCATGTGAAATGACCTGGTTGTCGTAAGACTACCGACTCCCGGTTTCTATTCCGCCCAGCTCATTACATAATCCGGATTTTCGATGGCTAAAGCTTCATTTGTAAGCTGCAGTGGATGAAAGGTATCCACCATTACAGCCAGTTCGTTGGTTTCTTTTGCCCCTATGCTTTTTTGAACCGCTCCCGGGTGGGGCCCATGAGGGATGCCTCCCGGATGTAGAGTAATCATGCCCTTAGTTACATTTTTACGGCTCATAAAGTCCCCATCTACATAATAAATTAATTCATCACTGTCTATATTGCTGTGGTTGTAAGGAGCCGGGATGGATTGCGGATGATAGTCGAAAAGGCGGGGACAGAAAGAACATATTACGTAATTGTGCCCTTCAAAAGTCTGGTGTACGGGTGGAGGCTGATGAACGCGCCCGGTTATCGGTTCAAAGTCGTGAATGCTGAATGCGAACGGGTAGCAACATCCGTCCCAGCCAACAATATCAAAAGGATGGCGCCCATAATGGATTCCATAAATGCTACCTTTTTTTCTGGTTTTTATCAGGAAGTCGCCCGCTTCGTCAACGGTCATCAGATCACCCGGCGGACGGATATCTCTTTCGCAATAGGGCGAATGCTCGAGCAACTGGCCGTATTTACTTAAATACCGCTGCGGGAACCGAATAGGACTGAACGACTCAACGATGAACAACCGGTTATCCTCATTGCCGAACTCGATCTGGTAAATAGTTCCCCTTGGAATCACCAGGTAATCGCCATAGCTAAATTCAAGGTTTCCATACATGGTGTGCAACACTCCGCTGCCTCTATGAACAAAGATCAGTTCATCCGCATCCGCGTTCTTGTAAAAATAATCTTTCATGCTTTCCCCAGGAGCAGCTAATATGATATGACAATCATTATTAACAAGTACCGGTTTGCGGCTATCAAGAAAATCACTTGCCGCCTTTATCTGAAATCCTTCAAAACTGCGATGCCTGAGCATTTTGTCTTCAGCTACTTCAGGCATCACATTATACGGCTCATCGGTTTTAATGATCTGGGTAGGAGGATGGCAATGATATAGCAAAGAATAATCATTCGAAAATCCTTCCGTTGAGAAAAGCTGCTCAGCATATAAGGATCCGTCTTTTTTGCGGAACTGGGTATGCCGTTTGTGTGGTATGTTTCCTGATTTGTGATAGTAAGGCATAAATTGCAACCGTTACATTATATGATAAATGTCTGTTCAAATTTACAATTAAATCCGTTTAATTGACGAGGATTGGACTCATATCTGATACGCACAGCTACCTTGATGACCAGGTTTTTGCTCAGTTTAGAGACTGCGATGAGATCTGGCACGCCGGAGACTTTGGAACAATCGATATTGCCGACAGGCTACAAAATTTTAAACCCCTGAAAGGCGTCTACGGTAATGTAGATGGAAAAGATGTAAGGCAGCATTATCCGGAAACGCTGAGGTGGAGCTGCGAAGAAATAGAAGTTTGTATGACACACGTTGGAGGTTATCCCGGCAAGTATGCGCCTGCCATTAAATCCCAATTAATCAGGGATCCACCCAAATTATTTATCTGTGGCCATTCGCATATCCTGAAAGTCATTTTCGATAAAACACTGCAATGCCTTCATATTAATCCCGGCGCAGCTGGCAGACAGGGATGGCATAAAACTAGGACCGTCATCCGTTTTGCGATTGATGGAAAGAGTATCAAAGATTGTGAAGTTATTGAACTGGGTAATCGTTAACTTACCTTAGCGCATTCCAGGAAACAACGGCCGGCCTATGCCTTCACGGAAGGACCAGGGAATTGTAGCCAGTATAATAAGGAGCGCCACAAGGTATAACAAGAACGTTCTTTTGTGTTTTAACCGTTCCGCAATGTTTTTTTTGCTCTCTAGCCTGCCAACAGTGATCAGAATCACGGCGATCAGCATGCCAATAAAATGTTCTACTGCCCAATACCGGAAAATACCATCTTTCATTACTGCAGCCATTCCTGAAAGCTGGATGTTTTTTATTCCCAGCGGGCCTATAAGCCACAGGAAGATCCCTATCAGAAAACTGAGATGTGCACTTATCATCAAAAATAGCCCGGTTTTTTTGTCGCCCTCGGTAAAAGGTTTGCGCGATGTCATTCCCCGGTAGGCTTTTATTATAGCAAGAATAGCAAGAATAAGAATCACCCAACGAAGTATATTATGTAAGTGCAATAATCCCTGATACATAAGCTCTTGTTTTGTTATTGAATGCACGTCAAAAATACAGACAAGTGTTTAAAATCTGTTAGTTTTATATTATGGAAAAGAGGTGCTTCTTTTTTTATTTCATATTTGTTTGTGTATTAGCCGGCAGTTGCCAATTGCTGGATTCGGATGATAAGGAAGCAAAAAAAGCCGCTATACTGAATAATCCTTCGCTTGCAGGGATAACAGACAGCCTTAGCCGGTTTCCAGATGATGCCGGACTGCATTTAAGAAGGGGCGAATTGTTGTCCCAACAAAACCAGCATGACCTTGCCTATGCTGATTACAAAAAAGCCTGGGAGTTGAAGCCGGATGAAACTAACGCAATTGCCTACACGTCCAACTTATTTATAACGGGCAAGGTTGAAGAAGCCATTTCTATTTTAAGACACTGCGCCAGTGAATTCCCTGAAAATACTGAATTCGCCCGAAGACTCAGTGAAACTTATATGCAGACCGGTCAAAGCAGAAAAGCCCTGGAACAATACGATGCCATCCTGAAGGCGGATTCAAATAATTTTGAAGCCTGGTATGAGAAAGGGATATTGCTTGCCGGCTTGAAAGATACCACCGGGGCAATTACTGCATTGGAACGGGCATATGTGTTACAGCCTTTACAACTTTTCGGTATATCGCTGGCAAATTTATACGCCGAGACAAAAGATCCCAGAGTATTACCGCTTTGCAATGAACTTATTGAAAAAAACGGGATGCAGGAGAACGTGGATATACTATTCGTGAAAGGCATTTATTTTACAAACATTGATGACCGGAAGAAGGCTTTGGAACAATTTGAATTATGTATTAAACATGACTGGAAATTTACGGAAGCATACATAGAAAAAGGCATCATCTTCTACAACCAGAAAAATTTTGATGAAGCACTGAAAACTTTTGCCCTCGCAGCTAAGGTATCAAATACTTACGCAGATGCTTATTATTGGATGGGGCGTTCCTTTGAATCCATCGGCAAACTAAACGAAGCACGTGACAATTACGAACGTGCGCTGGCTCTAGACAAGCAATTTGAAGAAGCGAAACTTGCTTTGAAGAGGCTGAAAAACTCATAACTTATAACTTTCAAACCAATGCCCATCATTGCTCCATCTCTTTTAGCCAGCAATTTCCTCCGTTTAGAAGCTGAATGTCAAATGCTGAACGATAGCGAGGCAGACTGGTTTCACCTGGACGTAATGGATGGCCGGTTTGTGCCGAATATCAGTTTTGGAATACCTGTTATTGAACACATACGCACCGCTACATCCAAATACTGCGATGTTCACCTGATGATAGAAGAACCGGAGCGTTACGCTGAAGCTTTCTATAAGTCAGGGGCCGATAATTTAACCGTGCACATTGAAGCCTGCAGGCACCTCCATCGAAACATCCAACAAATCAGGGAACTGGGCATGGAGGCGGGTGTAGCCGTTAATCCGCACACACCCATTACATCGGTGCAGGATGTTTTGGCCGATATAGGCGTAGTGAACCTGATGAGCGTTAATCCTGGTTTTGGCGGACAACAATTCATAACTCACACCCTGCTTAAAATCCAGGAGCTAAGGCAACTGATCGACCAAATGGGATTAGATGTTAAAATACAAATTGATGGAGGGGTAACGTTAAATAATGCCAAAGCCATCATAGAGGCTGGAGCCGACATACTGGTTGTAGGCACTACCATTTTTAAATCCGCGGATCCAAAGTCAACCATACGTGAGTTAAAAAATATACGGCGCTAAAATGTTATCCATTTGGTAACCCGATTAAATCGTTATATGGCAAAAGACCTGTTCTCACAACAATCTTCCTTGTATGTAAAATACCGTCCGGTTTACCCTTCAACATTGTATTCGTTCATTCTTGATCACGTAATAAATAGAAACTGTGCCTGGGATTGCGCTACCGGTAACGGGCAGGCGGCCTTCCCGGTATTTCTTAGAATGGGAAGGATTGTAAAGTAAGCCTACCATGTAAACCCAATTCAAACTTATACACGTTTTATTTTTACCTTCGGCAAAACTGTTTACCTGACAATTCTTAACCTTGTCCAGATTTTTTTTCATACATATATGTTGTTTTTTATTCCTGACTGGTTTCTCTCAAAACAGGGCTGCCGTTGTATCCGGTAAAGTGCTTGATGAAAATGAGAATCCGGTCGGTGCGGTTTCCGTTACTATACTGGGAAGAACGACAGGCCTGGTCACGAATGATTCAGGGGTGTTCAGGATAAAGGTTCCAGCCAACAAAGCCTTTGGATTAGTGTTTTCTTCTACCGGGTACCAAACAGAACAGCGTAATTTTTTACTGAACGAGAATGAGGAGGAACATATCGTAGTCAGGTTAGAAAGAGGTTCACAGGAACTGGAAACCGTAGTGGTTACTGACCAGCGTCAACGACGGGAAGCCGGTTTGGTTAACATCAACCCAAAAAACGCTATCAACATCCCATCTCCTATAGGTGGTATTGAAAGCCTGATCAAGATTTTTGTCGGCTCCAACAATGAACTCACCTCTCAATATTCAGTACGGGGAGGGAATTACGATGAAAACCTGATATATGTAAACGACTTTGAAGTATTCCGGCCTTACCTGGTTCGCAGCGGCCAACAGGAAGGACTGAGCTTTATCAATCCGGAAATGACCCGTAGTGTCCAATTTTACAACGGAGGCTTTCAGGCTAAATATGGAGACAAAATGTCTTCCGTTTTAGATATACAATACAGGAAACCCACCCGCTTTGGCGGATCTGCCTATATTGGTTTACTGGAACAAGGTTTTCACCTGGAAGGAAGCAGCACTGCTAACAGGTTTACCTATTTATTGGGAGTCCGTAACCGAAGCAACCGCAACCTGTTGAGCAGCCAGGAAACCAAAGGCAATTATGTACCTTCGTCGGCTGATTTGCAGGGCCTGCTCACGTACACCATCAACGATAAATGGTCAGTTGAATTGCTGGGAAATATTTCACAAACAAAATTTACGCTGATCCCTGAATTCAGTCAGCAAACATCTTCTGTTTTCTCACCGCTTTTCAGTGCTAACTTAGGATTGGACATTTTTTTTGAGGGTAAGGAAGATGACAGGTATAGGATAAATATGTTTGGAATGACGGTTACCCGGCAGGCCGGGAAAAATCTCCGGTTAAAATGGATGATGTCTCGATTTAGTACCAAGGAAAACGAATCAGTGGATATTACAGGTGCATACCTTTTTGGGGAAAGGGATTTTGATAAAAGTAAACCCAGCTTCGGTCTGATTGTAAATCCCCTGGGAGCTGGTATATTTCAAAATTTCGCGCGTAACCGGCTGAATATCGAGGTTTGGAATGCCAGTCATAAGGGTTATCTCGACAAAGGGAAACATTATTTTCAATGGGGCGTAACGGCCGAGCAGCAGAAAGTGGAAGATCACTTAAACGAATGGGAGTACCAGGATTCGGCCGGTTATTCCCTGACCTACCAGCCATCCCGCTTGTCTCTTTTTAAAGTAACGAAAGCTGATGCAATGCTGGACATAACCCGGTTATCGGGTTATGTGCAGGATAATATTGCTTACAAAGATTCCAGTGGGTTATCATTACAGGCCGGAATACGATATAATTATAATTCCCTTAATAAAGAATTCCTGCTCTCACCAAGGATAGGTTTTTCATGGAAGCCCCCGAACTGGAACCGCGACTTTATCTTCCGGGGGGCATTGGGGTCATACCATCAACCACCTTTTTACCGGGAGTTCCGCAGATACGATGGGTCGCTCAATAAGGCGTTAAATGCTCAGAAAAGCTGGCAGATTACCGGAGGATTCGATTACCAGTTTTCTGCCGCGAATCGCCCATTTCGTGTTACGGCAGAAGCGTATTATAAATCCATGGTTAGCATCGTGCCTTATGATATTGACAATGTTCGCCTTCGTTACTTTGGTGAAAACAATGCCCGGGCTTACGCCCTGGGCGTCGAAATGCGGCTATTTGGAACTATTGTAAAAGATGCCGAAAGCTGGGTGAGTCTCGGCCTGATGCGCACAAGGGAAAACCTAACCGGAGACGCATTTTTCAATTACAGCTTGGATTCGCTCAATCAGCCGGTAGATAGTGTATTAACGGAAGGTGGGTGGCTACGCCGGCCAACTGACAGGCTGATCAATTTTGGACTGTTCTTTCAAGACTACCTCTCTACCAACAAAAACATTAAAATGTACCTTAATGCCTTATACGGGTCCAATCTTCCCTACAATATTCCCAATAACGTAAAATACCGTAATGCCTTATTTATGGATCCTTATATCCGGCTTGATATCGGCTTTAGCGCCTTATTACTGGACACTGATAACAGCAAACGCAGGAACCACAACCCTTTTCGACGCCTGCAAAACATCTGGGCCACCCTGGAAGTATTCAATCTGATCGACCGCCCGAATACTATATCTTATTTGCTTATAAAAGACTTCTCAAACACCACGTTCACTATTCCAAACCGCCTCACTCCACGCCTGCTAAATCTTAAGGTAATTACCCGCTTTTAATAAAATTTAGGATTTATTATGATGCAACACAATCTTTTTGTAGATTGCATAAAACCACATTGGGAATAGAAGATTTACTCGTTTTTATTAACAAACTATAGTAAATTTCCCAAGTTGGGAATAATTTACAAAATGATTTTTATAAAGCACTGTATATTATATCATTAGCAAATTGGCAAGCCGTTGGCTTTTATTGCACCATATCAAATACACCGTATAACACCCACAACCTACCATTATGACAACTCAGGTATCGATTTATCCTAATCCGTTCGCTTCTTCCTTATCTTTTGAGATTATTGTAGAAAACAATGAAGCTACAATTATCCGCCTGCTCGATCAGAAGCAGAAGATCATAAAGATGATTAGCTGGCATCTGAAGAAAGGAACCAATAAAACGTCTTTTGATAACCTTCAATCACTTCCCAACGGCAATTACTTCGTTGATATCAAAAATCTTGACGGAAGTAATCTCTTTAGTACCAAAATTGCCAAAATGTAATCTTTTCAAAATCCCACTGCTTCAAGAACAGGAAGGTGCAGGAGTAACGCATCTAATTATCACCTCTTATTTTTCTACCTGTCGCCTGGCGGTTATCTGTTGCGTCATTCATCAGGCATACTTTTGATCATGCGGTTGGGCTCAGTTTGATAACTTTGCGTATGACCAAATTAAGCATTAACATCAATAAGTTTGCTACGTTACGAAACAGCCGGGGTGGCAATAATCCCGATGTTGTAAAAGCCGCCGTAAATGCTCAGCAATTTGGAGCGGATGGCGTAACGGTACATCCGCGCCCCGATGAACGTCATATCCGCTATGAGGATGTACGTAATATAAAAAATATAATTACCACGGAATTTAACATTGAAGGCAATTGCAGGGAACAGAAATTTGTAGACCTGGTACTGGAGACGAGACCCCAACAGGTAACCCTGGTTCCTGATGCTGAGGGCCAGTTAACATCCGATCATGGATGGGACACTATTACGCATAAAAAGTATTTGGTCGAGATGATAACCGTATTCAAGAACGCCGGCATTAGGGTTTCCATTTTTGTGGACCCGGTTGTTGACATGATCGATGGTGCTGCTGCAACCGGAACAGACAGGATCGAGTTATACACGGAATCGTATGCCAGGCAATTTTCCAGTGGCAAAGAGAAAGCTATTGCCCCTTTTATAAAAGCGGCCGTGCTGGCCAACCAATCAGGCCTGGGTATTAATGCAGGCCATGACCTTGACCTGGACAACCTGCAGTATTTCTCTGAAAACATTCCAGGCCTGCTGGAAGTTTCAATTGGTCATGCGTTAATTTGTGATGCTTTATACCTTGGATATGAGAACGCCATTCAATTATATAAAAGACAATTGGTCAGATCTGCCCTTGAGCCTTCTTAAATGATTGCATACCTTTCGGAGATGAATCACATGTGTAAGCTGCTTTTCCCTTGCGATTATGCTATTTTTGCAAACCTAAAATTATGCAATGGCAATTACGCAGTTAATCAAGGAAGCAGTGGTGGACAGCCTGGCAGTATTATACCAGCAAACGTTTGCAGAAAAAGACTTCCAGATCAATCAAACCAAACCTGAATTTGAGGGAGATTATACCGTCGTATTGTTTTCCCTCGTAAAGACGTTGAAAAAGTCACCTGATGCGCTGGGTAATGAATTGGGTCGCCATCTGACAACAGCGTATAATCACCTGTTTACCGGTTACAATATCATCAAGGGGTTTCTTAACCTGCTGGTATCAGGCAACTACTGGCTCGATATTCTGCAAGACCAGTATACAAATCGCCATTTCGGTAAATCCATAAACAAAGGCCGGAAAATTATGGTGGAATATTCTTCGCCCAATGCCAACAAGCCTTTACATCTTGGACATTTACGCAATAACTTTTTGGGATGGAGCATTGCCGAAATTTTGAAGGCGAATGGATACGACACCATCAAGACCTGTATTGTCAATGATCGTGGCATACACATATGCAAGAGTATGATAACCTGGAAAATGTTTGGCAACAATGCAACACCAGCCAGTGAACATGAGAAGGGAGATCATTTTGTAGGCCGGTATTATGTAATGTTTAATGAAAAGCACAAACAAGAGGTGCAGGAACTGATCAGTAAGGGAGTTAATCAGGAAGAGGCCGAAAAACAAGCCCCTATCATGAAAGCCACCCAGGAAATGCTGCTGATGTGGGAACGTGGAGACGAAAAAGTGAATGAGCTCTGGCGGATGATGAACAGTTGGGTATACAAAGGTTTTGAGGAAACTTACAAGCGTATAGGCAGTGATTTCGACAAGATATATTATGAAAGTGAGACTTATCTGCCAGGAAAAAGATTTGTAGAAGAAGGATTGGACAAAGGGATATTTATAAAGAAAGAGGACGGCAGTATCTGGATAGATCTTACTGAAGATGGATTGGATGAAAAACTGGTTTTAAGAAAAGACGGCACTTCGGTGTATATCACCCAGGATCTTGGTTTGGCAAAGCAGAAGTACGAAGATTTCAAAACAGATCTGAGCCTGTACGTGATCGCTGATGAACAAAATTACCACATGAAAGTGCTTAAACTGATATGCCGTAAACTCGAAATGCCCTTTGCAGACGGTATTGATCACTTAAGTTATGGCATGGTGGAATTGCCCGGTGGTAAAATGAAAAGCAGGGAGGGAACTGTAGTAGATGCCGATGACCTGGTTGATGAAATGCTTGCCACGGCAAGATTCCATACTGAGGCCCTGGGTAAGGTGAAAGATTTTAATGAGGAAGAGCTGAAAGAATTGTATGAAGTAATCGGTATGGGTGCGATGAAGTTTTACCTCCTGCGCGTCGACCCTAAGAAAAGGATGGTATTTAACCCCGAAGAATCTATTGACTTTCACGGGTTCACCGGGCCGTTTATCCAATATACCCATGCCAGGATTAAATCGGTATTAAGAAAGGAAATGCCTAAAGCCGGTTTTAACATACAAAATGCCGGACTGTTACCGCTGGAAAAAGAACTCATCATTACCCTCGAACAATACCCTTCTGTAATTGAACAGGCTGCTATTGAATTTAATCCTTCTGTTGTAGCTAATTACGGTTTTCAGCTGGCCAAAACTTTTAATTCATTTTATACCACCCATTCCATTGCTTCGGCGGAAAGCGAAGAAAAAAAACAGTTGCGCTTACAGATATCCGTTATGACGGCCAACGTCATACATTCTTCCATGCAATTACTTGGCATTAAGGTGCCGGAGAGAATGTGATTAAAGTGCGAATTTGCAAATGTGCGGATGTGCGAATGAAAGATGTGGGGATATGTGAGGATCTTTGACTCCTGACTCCCGACTTCCCTCACATTAAAGCATCATTTTCTTTTGCCTCATATTTGCCAGCGAAGGGTCCATAGAAATGGCTTTATCGCAAAGCTGCATGCCCTTGGCTTTGTCACCCATTTTCTGGTATGCCAGGCCGATCATATATAAAGCTTTGGCATTTTGTTTATCATAAAGCAGGATCTTATCCCACTGGTCGATCGCTTCCTGAAATTTGCCCGTACGGTATAGTATTTCTGCAATGTTATAAAGCAATACAAGATCTGAGGGCTTTTTTTCCAGCACTTTCTTCAACAGTTCAACTCCCCTGGCAGCTTCACCGGAAGCAATGTATGCATCTCCCAGGTTTTCATAATAATCATTGTCAGTTTTATAACCCCTTTCAGCAGCCAGCAGATAATATTTAATCGCCATTTTGTCGTTTGGAATGGCGCCGAAGGCCAGTCCACATTCGTAAGTCCAGCGTGGTTTGGTAGTATCCAGACTAACCGCTTTTTCCATGTATGAAGCTGCCGCTTTATAATTGCTCATGTCTACATAGCTTCTGCCTATCAGGTAAGGAATTTCTGCATTAGCCGGTTCATCTTTGGCCGCTGCTTCGAGGTAAGTATTTGCTTCAGCGTAATTTTCCACTTCGTAGTTACTTTTTCCTATAATATAATTACTATTCTTGCCCAGCTTCAATTGCTGCATTTTTTTGGCATAAACGATGGCTTCATTCCACTTACGGTTCCTGAAATATATATTGGCCAGATTCTCAAAGGCAATGGGATCATCTTTTTTTAATGTAAGCAATTTTTGAAAAGCAGGGATGGCAACGTCATTTCTATTTACCTGAATTGCAGCAAGTCCCAATTCTTTTTGAGCTTCGGCCAGATCTTGCCTAAAGTTGACTGATTTCTGAAAATGGTTCAGGGCGGGCAAAAAGCGACGGTTATTTTTTTCTTCAAGTCCTTTTTTAAAGTAAAAATCCGCGCTGTCTGCGGCCTGAGAAAAGGCGATTGTATTAACGGCAAGGAAAAGGAATGCTGTGGTCGGTGTTTTCATTGTCATACACTTATGTTTCACTGGAATAATCTATGCTAACGGCGGAAGATGTACATTTATTTCAAGCCAATTTCATTCTTTTCAGGCAGAACGGGAAGATCAGCGCTATTTCCCTCTTTGTCGCTTACAATAAAGTTCATTAAACCTGCAATGATCATGGACACACCGCCAACGACCAGTGCATAAATACTATGATTACCGAAAACATTGTTTACAATAAAGCCCAGGATGGAAGCAGCTACGATCTGGGGAATGACAATGAAAAAATTAAACACGCCCATGTAAAAGCCCATTTTGCCAGGAGGAAGGGCGCCGGCCAGTATGGAATAAGGCAATGTTAAGGTTGATGACCAGGCCAGTCCGATACCTATCATAGGTATTAACAGCAGAACAGGATTTTGTAGGTAAAACATGCTGATCAATCCTATGCCCCCGATGATCAGGCAAAGCATGTGCGTATATTTCTTACCTGTCCGGGCTGCAAGTAAGGGCAACAGAAATGCGGTTATAGCTGAAACAAGGTTATATACCATGAACATTATACCAACCCAGTCGCCTGCATCCTGATAGGCTTTGGAACCGGTATCCGTGGTGTGATAAGCATTTTCGGCAATAGCAGCGGTTGTATATATCCACATGGAAAAAAATGCAAGCCAGGTAAAAAACTGCACTATAGCCAGTTGAAGCATGGTTTTGGGCATGGTCGCTATTCCATGAAAGATTTCCGCCAGGCCCTTGAACACGCCGCTGGTTTGATGCTTTTCACGCTGCCACTTTTCCATATTTTCAGGCGGATATTCTTTTGTTGTGAAAACCGTCCACATAACCGCAATTATGTACACAAGAGCCCCCAGGTAAAATGCATATTTAACCGATTCGGGGATAATGCCAGGTGCTGCCGTGTTACTGATTTGAAGTACATTGGTAAACAGGTAGGGAAGTGATGAAGCTATGACTGCACCGACACCGATAAAAAAAGTTTGCATGGCAAAACCGGTTGTCCTTTGTGATGGAGGAAGTTTATCACCAACAAATGCCCGGAAGGGTTCCATGGAAATATTTATGGAAGCGTCAAGTACCCATAAAAGTAGGGCGGCCATCCACAGGGCAGTGGAATTAGGCATTAGAAATAATGCAATGGATGCCAGGATAGCGCCTACAAAGAAAAACGGTCTTCTCCGTCCCCAGTAAGGATGCCAGGTTCTGTCGCTTAAATAACCAATGATGGGTTGTACCAGAAACCCGGTTATAGGGGCGGCAATCCATAAAATGGGAATGTTGTCGATCTCAGCCCCCAGCGTTTGAAAGATGCGGCTGACATTTGCATTCTGCAAAGCAAATCCAAACTGTATTCCAAGAAATCCTACACTCATGTTCCATATTTGCCAGAATGACAAACGGTGCTTTGGAATGCCCGTTTCCTGTTCAATAATAACGCCCGGAGTGGCCATAGCAATCATTTAATAAAAAAACCTATAAGGTGTTAGCTTATAGGTTGCGTAAAGTAAGATATTATTGAATCACAAAGCCATTGGACAGTATGGCACCTTTTTTTATAACCACTATCCCGTCTTTCACCGTGTACAGAGGGAAATCGCCCGCTTCAAGATGACTTCCTCCAATGATGCGCACATCATCACCTATCCGGCAATTCTTATCTACGATGGTGTTTTTAATATAGCAGCGATGTCCTATCCCGAGGTTAGGCGTGCCTTTTTCAAGAGCACTGGTTATTTCTGCTATGGTCTCAAAATAGTCATTACCCATTACATAACTGCTAACGATGGTTGTTCCGTAACCGATCCTCGAACGAATGCCGACTACGCTGTTCTCAATGCGGGATGCATTGATGATACAGCCTTCGGCAATGATGGTTTTCTCTAAAGTTGTACCGCTGATTTTTGCGGGGGGCAACATGCGCGCCCGGGTGTAAATCGATTTGCTGTTATCAAACAGGTTGAAGTCTGGAACGTTCTCCGTTAATCCAAGGTTCGCTTCAAAAAAAGAATGAATGTTTCCAATGTCTGTCCAATATCCATCGTATTGATAGCTTACCACTTTATATTTGTCAATGGACTGAGGTATGATCTCTTTGCCAAAATCAGTAGCATCTTTTTTTTCCTTCTCCAGAAGGTCAAAAAGGAGACTGCGGTTAAAAATATAGATGCCCATTGAGGCAAGATATATCTTTCCTTTACTTTCCATTTCGTTACCGGTGTCGCTTACCCAGTCAGCTAGTAGTTCCGCCTTTGGCTTTTCAATGAAAGATGTTATATAACCCAGTTCGTCTTTTTTCATAATGCCGAAATCCGGAGCGTCCCTGGCATTTACAGGAATAGTAGCTACGGTAATATCCCCACCCAGGTTTTTATGATTATCCAGCATAGCCTGCAAGTCCATCTGGTATAGCTGATCGCCTGAGAGGATCAACACATACTCGCTATCAAACGGACCGATATGACGTAAACTCTGACGCACCGCATCTGCAGTACCCTGATACCAGGTAGGATTATCCGGCGTTTGTTCGGCCGCCAATATGTCTACGAAGGCGGAACTAAAAGCACTAAAATGGTATGTATTTTTGATATGCCTGTTTAGCGAAGCAGAGTTAAATTGCGTAAGCACAAACATCCTGTTGATGCCTGAATTTATACAATTGGATATCGGTATATCGACCAGCCGGTATTTCCCTGCTATTGGCACAGCCGGTTTACTACGACTAGCAGTAAGCGGAAACAATCTTGTTCCGGCACCACCACCTAAAATTACAGCAACCGTTGTCTTTGACATAGTATACAATTTTTAAATGAAGTAAAATAGTTCCGGAAACGCAACCTAAAAAGCAAATTCTATTTGTTATGGTAAATATATAGTTTCCTGGGAATAGTCTGCCGGTTACTAATAATGAGGTCAGGCATCAACAGCAATCAACTGATCCGAAAAATCTGCTATTATATTTCCTGTTCTTCACGCTCTTCGCCGGCTACGGCAGATGCACCCTGAAGTGCAGTTGTATCAGCATCGTTCACAGATAGATCTTCCAAATATTGATTTGACAACGAGGCGCTTTCCATTCCTGTATCATCTGTATGTTGCGGTTCGGGAGTTTGTTCTGCCGGTTTATGTGTAACAGATGGCTGGTTCCGACCGTTTTCCGGCGACTCCAGGCCAATTGAAATACTGTCATTGACTAATTTGTCTTTTAACACAATGCTTTCGTAAACGTCTATATATTGTTGTGCACTTCTATCCCAGCTGTTATCCAGTTCCATGATCTGTTTTCTGACCGCTTTCATTCTTTCTTTGTCATTGTATAATTGTACGGCCCTGTAAACAGCATGAGTAATATCTCCAACTGAAGCATGGGTAAAACAAACGCCGTATCCGTCCGGGTCTCCGTAATCGATTACCGTATCCCTCAGTCCTCCTGTCCTTCTCACGATAGGCACGGTGCCATAACGCATCGCATACATCTGGTTTAACCCGCAAGGCTCAACCCTGCTGGGCATCAACAAAAAATCTGCCCCGGCATACATGAGGTGACTGAGCTTTTCGTTGTAACCGATCTGGGCATTGTAAAAACCACTCAGACTTCCCCGCATCCCTTCCAGTTGTTGCTCCACCCAGAAATCGCCGCTGCCCAACACCAGGAAATTCATGCTGCCATTCATATAATAAATAGAGTCGCCGATGGCCTGGGGCAACAGGTCAGCTGCTTTTTCGCCAACCAGTCGGCCAATAAAAATGATCAAGGGTTTTTCAATATCCAGGTGAAAAGTATCGCACAGAATTTTCTTGTTTGCCCTTTTACCGTTTTCCACGTCGGCAATAGAAAAGTGATGATCAAGATATGTATCGTTTTCCGGATCCCACACACGGGTATCTATACCATTTAGTATACCTACACATTTACCTCTTTCATATTCGAACAGTTCTTCCAAACCATTACTCATATAACGTAACTCTTCCAGGTAGCTCCAGCTTACGGTTGTTACTTTGGATGATGATTTAATACCGCTTGCCAAAGGGTTGATGTTATCTTTCCAATCAAGCAGGCCCCATTTCCATCCGTCCCATTGAGGAATATACTGCGTTTTATCCCAACCCATCCATCCCTGGTATTGTGCATTATGAATAGTGATGACTGTTGCAATGCCGTCGAGGTGCTTATAATTGTAGCAATGTTTCAGCATGAAAGGAATCAACGCAGTATGATGATCGTGAACATGAACCACATCGGGCTGATGTTTCCAGGATGAAAGCCAGTCCAGCACAGCGATCTGAAATGAAGTAAACCGTTCCGTATCGTCACCGTATGAATATATTTTTTCCCGGTCTAACAACCCGTTTATATCCACGAGGTACAGGTCGAAACCCAGCTTGTTTGTCTTCTCTTTTATAATCGTGTATTCGAACCACCACACACCCAGTGAAGCTCCTCCTTTATGTGTTACCTCCCATTCGTTTTCATACAAAAACTTTGTACGATACATGGGCATTACCACTTTGGTAATATGGCCTAATTGCATTTGATATTGTGGCAAGGCTCCGACTACATCACCTAAACCGCCGGCCTTAGCTACCGGATAACATTCTGCAGATACATGTAAGATTTCCATTTATGCAGGAAGTTGGTTTTAAAAGAATTGTACCAACAATTTAGGAAGGATTTCGATTAGTTGTTGCAGTAATATAAAATATTTTTCGCTTCAAAAAATTTGGGTACTTTCAGTATTCTTTAAATCTAATTGCTGCTTATGAATCAAGCAAAACAACCAACTAATACCGGAGCTTTAACTACGTTAGTCATGGTGTTCTTTTTTTGGGGATTTATAGCTGCTTCTAATAGTATTTTCATCCCGTTTTCTAAAACCCATTTTGCGCTCACCCAGTTTCAGTCTCAGTTGATCGGTTCTGCTTTTTATGGTGCTTACTTTATCGGTTCACTTATATTATTTATCTCATCGAACATATTGGGATATGATATTTTAAACAAGATAGGATACAAGAAGGGCATTATATACGGCCTATGGATCTCTGTTGTAGGTGCTTTACTTATTATTCCTTCCGCGAATGCCAATTCATTTCCAGCCATTCTTATTTCTTTCTTCGTCGTTGCACTGGGCTTCTCCCTGCAACAAACCGCAGCGCAACCATTTGCTATTTCATTAGGTGATCCTTCCACCGGTTCTCACCGCTTAAATCTGGGAGGCGGTGTTAATTCTTTTGGCACCACACTTGGGCCGATCATCATCAGTTTTTTTCTGTTTGGTTCCGTAGGCGGCAGCCAGAAGGTGGTCACCGTAACAAATATAAATATGCTGTACCTGATTGTGGCAGGTGTGTTTGCAGCCGTAGCTCTTTTCTTCAGCTTTTCCAAACTTCCGGAGGGAAAGAACCTCGAAAAATTTGAACGGGCCAATAAGGCTGCAGGAGCCTTGTTAACCATGACGGGAATTATTGTAGCCCTGATCATCATTGGACAGTTAACCGATGTTCCAAAGCTTCCATTACTCCTGGTACTTGTAGTTGCAGTGATTGCAATCCTCTTCTATTCAAACCATGTTTCAATAAAAGAAAATGAAGGATGGGGCGCCATGAAGTACCAGCAGCTGATATATGGCATGCTGGGCATTTTCGTGTATGTGGGCGTAGAAGTAACGATCGATAATAATTTTGGTGCACTCCTTAAAACTCCAGGTTATTTTACTGAAGCGGGCCTTGATGAAAGTCAGATATCAAAATACGTTTCACTGTACTGGGGCAGTTTGATGATCGGTCGCTGGACTGGTGCCATCGGAGTTTTTAACCTTTCAGCGTCTTCCCGGAAGATAGCCATGATCGTTGTACCGTTTATTGCTTTTGCGATAGTATTGCTGGCTAACTGGATAAATGGAAATGATGTCAGCGATCTGTTCGCTTACGTCATTTGCATCATTGTTGCCATTGCCGCATTCTTTTACGGACAGGAAAAACCCGTCAAAACATTACTTACAGTTTCTGTTTTAGCAGCCCTCTTTATGCTGGTTGGCGTTTTTACAAAAGGCCTTGTCTCTGTTTATGCTTTCATGGCTGGTGGGTTGTTCTGCTCGGTTATGTGGCCGTGCATCTTTTCTCTAAGTGTTGGCGGGTTAGGCAAATACACAAGCCAGGGAGCGGCATTTCTGATTATGATGATTTTGGGTGGCGCAGTTGTTCCTCCCCTTCAGGGAGCGTTAGGCGACAACGCTGCAATAGGCATGCATAACTCTTACTTACTGGCAGCAGCAGGCTTTGCATTTTTAGCCTGGCTGGCACTGAAACTACAAAGTGTCTTAAAAGCGCAAGGGCTTGATTTTGATAAACAGATAGAGGGCGGACACTGATTTAATGTGCAAGTTTGCAAATGTGGGAATTTACAGTAGTAAGAATGCTGATATCTAATGAGTAAACGCTGTTATTTTATAGATCTTCACATTTGCACATCTGCACATTTGCACATTTAACTAACCATTTATGACAAGACTTACCCCTTCTCTACAACCACTGGCCATTGGCGTTGACGTAGGTGGCACGGGTACCAAATTTGGCATTGTTGACCGGAATGGAAACATTTTATTTTCCGGCGAAATATCTACCAGGAGTCATGAAGAAGTAGAAGGCTTTATTGACGAACTACATAAACACCTGAACCCATTTATTATAAAAGCCGGAGGTCCGGGAAGGATGAAAGGAATAGGTATGGGCGCTCCTAATGGTAATTTTTATTCAGGAACCGTTGAGTATGCACCAAACCTTCCCTGGAAAGGAATTATTCCCCTGGCTAAATTGACCGCAGACAAATTTAAGCTGCCTGTTGTGCTTACCAATGATGCCAATGCCGCAGCCATTGGAGAAAACATGTATGGAGCAGCGCAGGGCATGAAAGATTTTATCATGATCACGCTGGGAACCGGAGTGGGGAGCGGAATAGTTGCCAATGGCAAATTAGTTTATGGTCACGATGGCTTTGCAGGAGAACTGGGTCACACCATTATCATTCCAAATGGCCGGTTGCATAAAGGAACCGGTAAGTTCGGTTCATTGGAAAGTTATGCTTCGGCAACAGGCGTACGGTTAACAACGCTTGAAATGCTTGAAAATAGCAGAGAAGACAGCCTTTTGCGAAATACGCCGCCCGACCTGATTGATTCGAAAGCGGTTTATGAGGCAGCCATACAAGGAGATAAACTGGCCAAAGAAATATTTGAGTTCACCGGGAAAATACTTGGATTGGCCCTTGCTAACTTTGTAATGTTTTCCAGTCCGGAAGCAGTGATCTTGTTCGGAGGGCTTACCAAAGCGGGTGACCTGATCTTGAAACCAACCCAGGA
Source organism: Chitinophagaceae bacterium (assembly GCA_037718865.1). GTDB lineage: Bacteria > Bacteroidota > Bacteroidia > Chitinophagales > Chitinophagaceae > JADCRZ01. The sequence goes on from JBBJMP010000002.1 coordinate 221,909, forward strand.
AAATATGGAAGCCAACCTCATCCAGATTTTTCAAAACAAGGTGAAGATCCTTGTCAGTCACTTAAAGGAGGCTGATGCCGCTATACTTGGTGCCAGCGCATTGGTTTGGGACATACAGAGTTGAAGGGTGGGAGTTTGGAGTCGGGAGTCAGGACGATTTAGTTTTGCTTATTTAACCCTCTTGATCATAAACACTGCAGGTATAGGGCGCTGTCCTTCTTTATCGGAAGGACGAATCGTTTCCTTGCCGTTCACCAGCATGCAGCTGCTGCCACCCCCGTCAAGATTTACGGCTTCATAACAACCAATGTCTGCCAACATCCGGGCTTCCTGCCCCAGCGTTGCTCCTTCCGCCGTTCCCGCAGCCCTTCCCTGAACTACAAGTATAATCAATCTACCGTCCCTGGTATAACCCATTGCGGTTCGCGGATGTTTATCGTTTACAGCTTTACCTGTAAAGATCATTTCCTGCTCATTGGTTATAGCTATACTTCCCCGCTGAACCAACACAGGACCGCCAGCTATTGCAGTGATGATGTTTTTCCATCTTTTTAATTTTACATGTTCTTTGGCCGTTACTTTTCTCATGGCAGCGATGTCAGGGTCAGGATCAGTACCGGAAAAAAGAACAGGATGAGTCTGGATAGCCATTGGATTGCGATTAGCAGTATCCGAAAAAACCCAGGCTATATCCGCTTTTCGTCTGCGGTTTAATCCCAGGGCTCCCCGCATGGGATAGTAATACAGTGAATCCTTTACTTTGACCGAAGCGATATTGTGCGCCATTATGTCTCCATTCGCCATAACCAGATTCAGGTTACGGTTATCGACAAACGAAAAGAAAGTTCCATTTACGACAAGCAACGGTGAGTCCTGCTGCCGAAAATATTCCGAAGGCTTATACCGCTTACCGTAACCGACCTGCGTAGTATATTGTAGCGACCTGTCGGATAGTTTGGCTCAAGGTAATAAGCAATATTAGGCCTTCCATCTAAAGAGTCGGTGGTACGATAAACATGTACCGATGAGGGGAGATGTTGGTATAATGAATCAAGACGGGCCCAGGTAAGTCGGGAGTGAGGAGTTGGGAGTAATACTTCAGGAGTCGGAAGTAGGAACCCTGCAAAAAAGAAAAGGGCGACATGGCCCTTTATGAAATATAAATATTTATTGAATAATGAAAAGAGTTTACTCATAATCACCATTTGGGTAACGACTCCGGACTCAACACTCAAAGCTCCGACTCAAGACTCCTGACTCATCAACCAGGCCTTTCTCCCGGCGCCTGCAACTACATGGCGTTCGCTGTGATAAGATGAACGTACCAGCGGGCCGCTCTCTACGTAATCCAATCCCAATTCATATCCCCGCTCCTTCAGTTCCGCAAATTCATCCGGGTGCACAAACCGATCAACGGGTAAATGCTTTTTGGAAGGCTGAAGATATTGGCCGATAGTAACCACATCGCAACCGTTATCTACCAAATCACGCAAGGTTTGTATCACTTCATCTTTTGTTTCACCCAGTCCAAGCATAATACCGCTTTTCGTCCTTACTCCACCTTCCTTCAATGTTCTTATTACCTCCATACTTCTCCAATACTTAGCCTGGATGCGTACGTGGCGGGTCAGTCGCTCAACAGTTTCAACATTATGAGAAATTACTTCCGGTGCAGCATCAATGACGCGTTGGATGTTCTCCTTTTGACCCTTAAAATCCGGTATAAGGGTCTCCAGGGTGGTGTCCGGATTTAGAGCCTTTACTGCTTTAATCGTATTGTACCATATCTCAGAACCTCCGTCTTTCCGTTCGTCCCTGTCAACCGAAGTAATCACCGCGTGTTTTACCTTCATTAAATGGATAGCTTCAGCAACCCGTTGAGGTTCATCCCAATCTATGGGATCAGGCCTGCCAGTAGCCACTGCACAGAAACCGCAACTGCGGGTACAGGTATTTCCCAGAATCATAAAAGTGGCAGTACCTTCCCCCCAGCATTCACCCATGTTTGGGCAATTGCCGCTTTCGCAAATGGTATGAAGTTTATGGGTGTCTACCAATCCACGCACATGTTTGTAGCTGTCGCCTGTAGGCAATTTAACACGGAGCCAGCCCGGCTTCTTCTGCGGTGCTGGCTCAACAAGCTTTGATATGATGGGTAGTTGCTGCATATTACAATAGTTAAATTAATAACCAACCGTCCCGTTTTTTGTTTAGTAACATTTCTATATTGCCTGGTAAAAACGCACTTAAACTGGCAATAGTAAATGTTACCCGTACGAGCTGCTATATTTACATTCGATAAACAAAATAGTCAATAAATATTAATTGATATTCAGCCTTCTCCGACCGAATAATACGGTTATATAAGCATTAAAAAAAAAATGTTTTTCTTTATTGCGGGCCATTTGGGGAATATTAGAAGCATAATACTCTGCGTTCAACCCTGCTTCAACAGCCGAAACCATTTCATTAAAACGGCCATAATCAAAACGCAGGGCAGCCTTTGCATGCGCGCCTGGCCGTAAGTTCATTTCGCTCAAACCAACGGTCAGTCCTGCTGCTCCAATCCTTCCATAACCACTATCCAGGATTTCCGGATATCGTTTACGCAAACGCTGGCGTGCATCATTTTCCACATCAACGTAATATGGCTTCAGCAGGCCGAGTGACAGTCCTCCGGCACCGATAGCTGTAACGGAGACACCGTTTTTGTTAGCCTTCCCCCCGATCCTGTATTGGTGTCCGTAGCCAGCCTTAAACTGGTAAAAATTGTTAAGTTTGCCTACAATGATCTGATTTACGTTGCCAAAAATGTCAAAATTCAGGCTTGTTTTGTATTCCTTCGGATGCTTTTTCTCGTTAAGTTCAAATTGCAGGATAGTAGTTAAACGGTTTGATTTGTATTTGCCGGATTCGTAAGAAATACCATACCCATCAGTTGCCAGCTTAATTCCAAAAATACTGTGTTTACGGAAAATAATTTCGCCTTCTTCTTCTTCCTGTTTCATTAAGGTATTAAGACGTTCGCGTTTTTCTGATTTCTTATCCAGTTTAGATTGGGACCTTGGCCTGGGACGTTCCTGTGCTAACGAAATAAAGCCTGTCACAACTGCCAGCGTGATCAACAAAAATTTTTTCACTTTAAGTATTTAAATTTTACTAACGTAAATTTATGTAAAAATCATACATAATGACCTCAACAGTTGTTTACGATGGAAATTTAAGAACCATAGCTACTCATTTGCAATCGCAAACTGAAATAGAAACCGATGCGCCCGTAGATAACCAGGGAAAAGGAGAACGATTCTCTCCATCAGACCTTGTTGCTACTGCGTTAGGCAGTTGCATGATGACAATTATGGGTATAAAAGCAAGAGATCTGAATATTGATCTTGACGAAACAAAAATCGAAATAGAGAAAATAATGAAGAGTGAACCACGGCGAATCGGGGCAATAAATTTAACGTTTTCTTTCCCGGCCCAACTTCAGTTGGAGGATAAAGAGAAATTGATTCTGGAACGGGCCGCCCATACGTGCCCGGTCATTTACAGCATTCACCCGGATATCGAAGTAAATGTAATTTTCAATTGGCAGCATGTGCCTGTGGCCTAAAGGTTGTTGCCACAGAATTAAGGATTTTTGATTAATTGCACGTAATATGCGAATCTGCGGCCTAACTGTTAGACGATTGACTCAGCAAGGTATTTCCCACGCTACATTCCAGGCAACGTTTCCGGTCGCAATACATGGTCTTTAGTTCGATCAGTGACTGGCTATCATAAGCATTGCTATTTGTAATACCGATCCCGGACCATCCCCTGGTAATCTTATTATTTTCGCCGTTTATCTCTTCCAGCCATCGTAAGGCTTTGTCCTTATATGATTCCTCATCCTGGTGAAACCCAAATGCAAACAATACCGGTATAATTGCATTGACCAGAATGATATTCACCATTTCGTCTCCCAGGTTCTTGCGTTTGAATGCTGTTTTTTCTTCAAAACGATAGTGATAGTGCCAGTAATCATTTGCAGTTACGTTAAGTAATTTTCGCACTTCCGTTAATGATTGGATTTCTTTAATGCCTGAAAACAAATGCGTGGATTGTTTTATTAGCATGGCTAGTTGCGCCAGGCGGATGGTTGGAAAGGAAGAGGGACGCATGCGCAGAAACTTCAGCGCCACCATGTTTTTCTTCAGCTTGTACTTTTTCTGGTAGAAACGGTATTCCCTTTGTAATAGTAGGGCATAATCATCTTCAAAGCGCCTTTTTTCCAGTAAGCCCGCCTGGCCGAATAACAGGGCTTCCAGTTGATGGATCTGATTTCTGTGCCGTGCAAGAATATTTACCGGAATGGTCTGTGCAATCGTTTCAAAGGCATCTGCATTTACCCTGGCTCCAAAATTCCGTGCTATCATCCACCAGAACGTTTCTTCCCAATGACGATTGCTTTGTTTAAACAACTCAAGTATGTATCCTGATTTACGCTGTAATCTTTCTATGACCAGTCTTTCCTTCCATCCTGCCCAGGCCAGCGCATGTATCTTTTGAAGGCTTTTCTCGCAGGGAATGAAACTAACGGTATTCATTAGTTCTTCGTACCGTTGCAACAATAAGATGGAAACCCTTGGCTGCAACTCCAGCAAGGGCAGAAACAGGATGCTGTCATGTTTAGGTTCATCGTTTTTCCAAACCACATGCAGAATAATGTTTTTGTAATTCGGATCTTTTTCATGATCATGCTTGTACCAGTCTGACGTATTGATGTGAATCTCAACATTTCCTACCCAGGTTGTGTTTTCCAATCGTATTCTCGCTGATAGAAAATCAGGTCCCTGGTTAGTGTTCAGGGTTCCGGGATGAATGACCTTTAACGACTCACCTTGCCCGGTCTGCAGTTGCGACGCGTTAAAAAATTGAAATTGCCAGAGGTATTGCAGCAGCCTTTCGGTCATGAGACAAACGGCGTTGAAACTTTTCGGAAATACCGCAAAGTAATTACTCGCATGCCAGGCTAAAACAGTTTTTTAACTGTCGCAAATCAACCATTATTTAGTATATGCAATGCCTGAATAACCCTGCTTACGGGCAAGCCCATTACATTATAAAAATCGCCGCGGATGGAATGCAAGCCAACCACACCTATCCATTCCTGTATGGCGTAAGCCCCTGCTTTGTCAAAGGGCTGATATTTGTGCACATAATAGGTGATCTGCTCGTAAGTCAAGTGATGAAAGGTAACTTCTGTAATATCTGCAAAGGCCATTTCCCGTGGCCCCTTCATAATAACCACGCCTGTGATAACCTGGTGGACTTGGCCTGACAAGGAAGTAAGGATCTGTATGGCGTCTTCCTGGTTTGCTGGTTTTCCGATAATTTGATTATTCAACACAACCACGGTATCGGCGGCGACAATAATTGTTTCCTGGCTTAATTCCTGCTTCACGCCAAGAGCTTTGTTGCGTGCAATATAAACCGGTATCTCTTCTACCGGCAATCCGGGCGGATAAGATTCATCGGTATCATTGCAAACAACATCAAAGCTGATCTCTGCCCATTCGAGCAATAACCTTCTTCGCGGTGACCGGGAAGCCAGGACTATTTTATTCATATGAAATTGATCTGGCTGATTTATTCTAATGATAGATCTTAAATAGCAGCATTGATAAAATGCCTGTTAACATAACCAGTTTTATGCCTGTGCTGAGCCGATGGAAGTCTTTCTTTTTAACGGCCCTGTATAGATCCCGGAACAGGAATAATAAAGGTGAAATGATAAAAACGATACAATAAACGGCAAGCCACCACCAATGAATTTGGATCACATAAACCTGAATGATTGCAAGTGCAGCAATAAGCACCACCAGCCATGTGGCCGTAAACACCTTGGCAGCCTGTACACCCCAGACAATGGGCATGGTTCTGCACCCCCATCTTTCATCTCCGCGAATGTCTTCCATGTCTTTAATTACTTCCCTCACCAGTGAAATAATAAAGGCAAACCCACTGTATAATATCGTTACTTTGAAAAGCAGGGTAATATAATTATAATACTGTTCGGACTGGACATTGAAGACATAAAATAATCGCAGTTCGCACAAATAGAGCACCAGAATCACCCATGCAGTTAACAAGGAAATGGTAATATTTCCAATCAGTAATTGCTTTTTAAATGTGGTGGAATAACCCCACAATAACAGCGCTGTAAACAGGTTCATCAATCCGAGCAGCCAGTTATTTATTTTGTAGCCGATATAGAAGCTCAGTATTACACCCACAGATGTTAATACAAGGTGCCAGATGATTGCCCAGCGCCTGTGAATAATTTTTTCCACGATCAGTTTTGCAGGCTTATTGATCTTGTCGATGTTTAAATCAAAGTAATCATTAATGATATAGCCGGCAGCAGCAATGCATACTGAAGCCAGTACCAGAAGAAAAAGCAAAAACGGGGGCAGTAAATTTGGATGAAAAGGCAAACCTTTCTCTACGGAATACACAAAACAATAGTAGAACAATATCTGGGTAAGTGCAATAAACACAAGATTTGGCCAACGAACCAATTTCAAAAAAGCTCCAAATAACTTCATCCGGATAAATTCATGCGCGAAGATAGCCATTGAACAGGGAAGAGAAAAGTTAGTGCTTTAATTATTTACTCGTTACCGTAGTATCTAACGGCCAGTTATCATTTAATTTAAGCACTTTCTCAATCACATCGCGCGCACAGCCATGTCCTCCGGCTACCGGTGATATGTACTTAGAAATGTGCTTGATTTCAGGAGCCGCATCTCTGGGGGCACAAGCCATCCCAACCAATTGCATGACGACATAATCAGGAATATCATCCCCCATGAAAAGGATCTGATTCCATGAGAGTTGGTGCCTAGTTACATAATTAACAAGGCTCTCCTTCTTGTTATCTACCCCTATAAACACGTCCATGACACCCAATTTGTTCAGGCGGTCCCTTACAGCCTCCGAATTTCCGCCTGTGATAATTACAACCCGGTACCCTTTTTTCAAGGCCAATTGGATTGCATACCCGTCTTTTATATTCATATGACGTACCATTTGACCGTCATCAAGAACCAGCAGGCTGCCATCGGTAAGTACACCATCAACATCAAATACAAAAGTGGTAATCTGTTTAAATTGTTCAAGGAGGTCCATACAATGTGAGAATGTGCGAATGGGAAGATGTGCGAATGTAAAGTATAATTATACATTTAGGATATGATTAAAACCTTATGCTTAAATAATATTATGCTATTGGCCATCTTGTCTTGATAATTCTTAAATGGTTAAATGAGTGAATGTTATTTTTTTAATAAATAATTTGTTCAATACACTATGAATGATTAATTTGTACCACCATTTCCCTAATTACTTACTTATCCTTCAAGAGAGTAACGCAACAACCGGCATGAAAGTGATTATAAATGTTTTGATTTCTATCATCGTCGCTTTTTTCACTTTTATAGGATATGGGTTGCCCGAATGTGTAAATATCGGTAGTTGGGTCAAGAATGCTTTTCCGGCCAATGATGTAAAAGATGTCACCCGTCCAAACGATACCTGGTTAGCATACCCGCAGAAGCCGAGGATGGAACTGGAAGTATTGAAGACCAAGCCGATGATTGTGTTGTCCATAATGGATACCGCTAAAACAATGTCTGACATAGGTACTAATCTGGCAAAAAATTATGTTGAGATTGGGTCGATAATGAAAATAAACAATTTGAGTTACGCGGGAATGCCTTTAGCCTGGTATTATAGCCAGACAGAACCCTATGTTATTGAGGCCGGGATCCCGGTAAATAAAAAGCCATCTAAGCTAAATGGACGAATCAAAGTAAAACATGTAGCTGGAGTCAATGCCGTGGTTGTTCACTTTTGGGGCCCATATGAGATGACCTCAAAAGCATATCCTATGATCAGGAAATGGCTGGAACAAAATAATAAAACGGCTGCAGGTGTACCTTACGATGTCTATGTTACAGACCCCACCACCGTTAAAGATCCTTACCAGATACAAACAGATATTTTCCAACCTTTTAAATAATGCCTCACTGATTGTTTGCCTGCCAAAAAGTGCCAGCCGTTGCTGGCACTTCTTTTTGTGTACATATTGAAAACAGATGATGATCTGAGATTGCGAATGGCTCCTTTAGTCTCGCTCATGTCATTGGATCACCTTTTGTCATCACAGATTGCGACCTTAAAATGCTTTCCGTTAGCTGCTTATACTGCTTAAGCAACAAAGGGTAGGCTCGCAATAAATTTATGTGTTTCGCAATGGTTACCTGGTCATTTCTTATGGCCGGACCGGTAAGCATCTGGCCTGGGGATGCGAATTCCATTCGTTTGCTTGTTTCTGTCATCAGGGGTAATAATAAATCAAACCTTATATTTTCGTGCTCACAAAAATCCGCTGTAATGACATAAAGGTGGTTTACAAAATTATTGATGACTACAGCTGCCAGATGCAGTTTCAGGCGTTGGTCATCATTGGCCGCCGAAATATTGGTAGTAAGGCTACCTGCCAGGAGCATGATCTGTTCCATAGCTTCTTCGTTATTGGCGTCAACCAGCAAGGGGATTTCTGTCAGTACCGGCATCCCCTTATGTAAGCTTTGCAAAGGGTACATTACACCATAATTTATGGAGGTGTGCTTCAGTACGCTTTTAGATACCGAGCCGGCTGTATGAACGATCAGTTGATGGGATAAGCTTAGATGCTGGTTTAATTCATACAAAGCTTTATCAGCAATAGCTACCAGGTAAAGGTCAGCTTGTCTATTAATTTCGTTCCAAGAACCGGTATGTGAACAATCGAGTTGATCTGCCAGTTCCTTGGCAGAAGCTTGCGTTCTTCCGAATACCTGAATAACATCATGCCCCGTTTTAGATAACAGGCGCCCAAAAACGGTAGCCACATTACCCGTTCCGATGATAACGACTTTCATAACATTAGCTTATAAGTGTGAACTAAATATCTAGTTATGGTGTATGATAAGAATAGTTAATTTTATCGCTGATCATATTCTGCCGGTAATTACAGGACTTTTATTAATCCAAGATGAAATTAGGATAAAAACTTTGCGGTTGAATTTGGCAACCAGGTTAACGATGTCGCAGTGATTCGCCGGTTCACTGCAATACCGAATCGTGAAACAGCTGCTTATTCAAATTTTAATTTACCATGTCGTTTGAGGCTTCATTAACACACGCAAGAAAACTGGACAGGAACGATCCGCTTAGAAAATATAGGAAATTATTTTATTTTCCAAGGTATAACAATGCCAAGGTGATCTATCTCTGTGGCAACTCCCTGGGTCTGCTTTCAAAAAATGTGCAACCTGCCATTGACCGCGAATTGAACGATTGGAAACAACTGGCTATTTCGGGGTACGTGAATGCAAAAAATCCATGGTTGTATTATCAACATCTTTTCAGTCTTCCTTTATCAAAGATTGTTGGTTGTTCAGCAGACGAAGTTACGGTAATGAACACCCTGACGGTAAATCTTCACCTGCTGATGTTATCTTTTTACCGCCCTACACCCCAACGGAACAAAATCATGATGGAAGCGGGAGCTTTTCCCAGCGATCAGTATGCTGTAGAAACGCAGGTGAAATTTCATGGATATCCGCCCGGGGAAACCATTATAGAAATTGCGCCCAGGGCCGGGGAAAAGTTAATACGAACTGAAGACATTATACAAGCCATAGAACAACACAAAGACAGTCTGGCACTGGTTATGTTCGGTGGCATTAATTATTACAGCGGCCAGTTATTTGATATAGAGTCAATTTCCGGCGCAGCCAGGCGGGCCGGTGCATTTGCAGGATTCGACCTGGCGCATGTAGCAGGTAATGTGCCTATGTATTTGCATGAATGGAATGTAGATTTTGCGGCCTGGTGTTCCTATAAATATCTAAATGGCGGACCAGGTGCTGTCGGCGGTATATATATTCATGAGAAATATGGTCAAGACCCTGAATTTCGTCGCCTGGCGGGCTGGTGGGGTAATGACGAGAAGACCCGTTTTAAAATGGAAAAAGGGTTTGTTCCCCAGCCGGGAGCAGGAGGCTGGAACATCAGTACAGCCCAGGTTTTTAATATGGTTTCTCTGAAAGCCGCTTTGGAAATAATTGATGAGGCGGGTATCGAAAATCTCCGTCAGAAAAGTATTCAGCTGACCGGATACCTGGAATTTTTACTTAAGGAGCTGCAGAATGTTCAGTTTGAAATCCTTTCGCCAGCTGATCCGTTACAGCGAGGGGCACAATTAAGTTTATTTTTTACGCAGAAAGCCTATGAAATTTACAGGCAACTAATCGACAACGGCGTTGTTGTGGACTACCGGGATCCTGGCGTAGTCAGAGTAGCCCCTGCCCCGCTCTATAATTCGTTTGAGGATGTGTTCCGGTTTTATGAGATTCTGGGGAAGGTGTAGCAGAATGCGGAGCCGGCGGGTAACCACCCCGGCCTTGCCCGCCGCCAAGGCTTTGGCAAGCGCGGTTTGCTGCGCAAAATATTCCCCTCCTTTTCGAGGCTACGGTTAGGACACATCTTTAAAAAATTAAAGCATTTATGCCCCGGGAAGGGGCAACCCGTTTGTAGCACCTTGAGCATGCATGATTCATGCCCCAGATGGGGGTACCCTTTTTACCTGGTAATAATAAATAATGTTTGCTTTGCATGACCTTGCAAGCTTACAGCTCTACACCCGCCTGCATTACATTTGGTAATGGCTTTACCGTAAAACCCTTTTGACGCAGCAGATTAATCACGCCTTTTTCTCCTGGCAGATGAGCGGCGCCAACAGCAAACAACACGCCGTCAGATTGCATAATGCCTTGCATCTTGTTTACCCAGTCAGCATTGCGGTTATACAGCAACAGGTCAATAAATTCAGCCACCCCCCCTTCTTCCTTGTTCGTTAGTTCCTCGATCTTTTCAAGGTTCTGTTGTTTGTAAACGGATACTAGTTCTTCAATAACCTGTGTATTTGTTCCCATGCTGTCAATGTATTTTACCAGTTCTTTTGCTTGCTGCTGGTATGGGATGCTATCAAATACGCTCGCCTGAAACTGCACCGTCTCCAAGCCTTTAATCTCTTTCCTGAACTGTTTCGCTTCACCCATAATCGCCTGTTCCATTCCCCCTTTGTTTTCGCAAGTCATTTTCTGCTCCGATATCAATGAACTGATGAAGTACGGCTTGAAAGATTCCATTATATTCAATGGCAGAATGGTTGGATTCTTTTCAAAATAATTGCTCACTTTCTTAAACTCTTCTTCCGAAAGGATATCCGACAGCTTTTTGTTATCATTCATTCTGACATATTTCAAAGCTCCCATCATTTCAACCAGATTGTCCAGGTCGATCTCGAAATAAATCAATTTGGCTTCCTTGATAATATTCTTGAGGTTGTCGCTAAGCTTGGTATCCTCGGCACATAACAGATGCATGGTCCCAAATAAATAAGAGGCCTTTTGTAAGCCCTTGCCTGAGATCTCCCATAACAATGTATTTTCTGGTAATTTATCCCTGGCCGTTTTTGCATTTATCACCGCTTGTTTTGATGCAGGGCCTGGTTTTTCTTTCAAAGGCCCCGTTTGCGCAACAGTTGCAGTAATTAACCAAACAGTACAACCTATTAACACGAGTATTTTCATCAATATTTAATTAAAAGTGATTAATGATCAGAATTATTTATTTACTACAGCATCTTCGCCATACAATTGGTCCTTAAATTTTAAGGAAGGCGAAGGCAGAAACGGTCCGATATCCAGTTCATCCCACTTGTCGTCAATGGCGATAATGGTTTGTTCTGAAGCCACAATGATGTTGGGCCATTCCCGGTGAAAGTTATCGAATTCCTTTGTTTTCCGTGTTCCGTCCAACCCAAGACAGGCCATCATCTTGTCTGAATGAATGAACGAAGGTCTCTGTACCAGCATGCTGTCCCGTTTAGGATCGAGGTTGTTACAAAACCGCCATAATGCTATTGGCAGGTCATGAGCGTTAACGGTATGTTCAACATATAAAATGAATTTTAAACCTTCAGCTTCAGGCAGACCGCAAATAGCCTGGTGCAGTTCCTGAACATGTCCTTTCCGGTCCTTTTCCAGCGAAACAAGTAAACAGGGAATATCTTTTTTCAGTAAGGAAGTGTTTGCCCTCCGAATTTCAGGAAACATGATCTTTAGGGCTTCTTCAGTGAGGACCCGGCCTGAAACGGTAAACGCATAGCTCTCATCTGTTTCCTCTTCGAACTTCCTGGTCCCGTCAATACACATTTTGCCTCCAAAGCCCAGCTTGCTGCAACTGTGGTCGAGTACGTCCATTGGACCACTGCTAAAGGCCACATCCGTAACCGGATTCAAATTATTAAACACGTAACGGGCAAGCTTCTCATAATCCTGGATCTCTATATGCTCATCGGCCAACACAAGGATCTTATTGAACATCATTTGTCCAGCGCCCCACATGGCATTCATTACTTTTTGACCCTGGCCGGCATATTCTTTTTTGATCTGGGTAATCACAAGGTTATGAAATACTCCTTCCACAGGCATGTTCATATCAATAATTTCCGGTACCATGGTCATTTTTATCGGAGCGAGGAAGATCCGTTCAGTGGCTTTGCCCAGCCAGGCATCCTCCTGGGGCGGGATGCCCACGATTGTGGCCGGGTATACCGCATGTTTGCGGTGCGTAATGCAGGTAATATGAAATCGCGGATACCAATCGGGTAGCGAATAATAGCCGGTATGATCTCCAAACGGGCCTTCCCAGATCAGCTCATCGAGAGGGTCAACATATCCTTCAATGATAAAATCCGCGTCAACAGGAACTTCTATCTCCGGTTGGGTAATGCATTTTACAAGTTCTACTTTTCTCTTTCTCAAGAAACCGGCCAGCATATACTCATCAACGTTTTCCGGAAGGGGTGCAGTAGCACTGTAGGCATATACGGGGTCGCCGCCCAAAGCGACTGCCACCGGCATTTTCTTACCTAACTTCTTGTATTCGTTGAAATGTTTAGCCGAAACCTTATGTTTATGCCAGTGCATGCCCGTGAGGGTCGGACCAAACACCTGCATGCGATACATACCGACATTGCGCGAATTAGTGATCGGGTCTTTTGTATGGATAACTGGTAAGGTAACAAAAGGTCCCCCGTCTTTGGGCCAGCAGGTGATCACCGGTAGCCTGGTAATATCCGGTTCGGCCATGATCACTTCCTGGCACTCACCCCTTCCGTTTTTAACTTTGGGCATCCAGCTGGCGAACTGTCCAAGCTTGGGTAACATCTTCAATTTATCGAACATCCCTTCCTTGGGAGCAGATAACATTTTAAAAAGACCTTCTATTTCTCTGGCCACATCATCCAGATGATCCACTCCAAGCGCAAGGCATATTCTCTTTTCACTGCCATAGGCATTCATGATCACCGGGAATGGGTAGCCGGTTTTTTCAAATAAAAGGGCCTTTCCTCCATTTCCGCTTTTACTTATGCGATCGGTGATCTCAGCCATTTCGAGGTTGGGGTCGACATACGTTTTTATACGTACAAGCTCCCCTGCCCTTTCCAGTGCATCAATAAAATCCTGTTGATTCTTAAATGCCATGCGGTAGTGTTTCATTTCAATAAAACACAAAGGAAAGGCATAATGTTGGTTGAGTGCAAAAATGCCTGAATCGGCCGACGTTACATCACCCGTACCGGGCATCCCATCTGGTTCCTTTTTCCTCTCCACCCGTTTCCTTCTCCTTTATTTAGTCCAATACTCAGGGTAATTCCATGAAAATAGTACCAGTCTTTCTGTTTAACGCTTCCCCTCAAGCTGCCGTCAGCCGGATACAGCGGATCACCATTTTTTATTTCATCTCCCCGGTAAGCCATTTCAACCGCCCTGAAACCCCTGGCAGCACCAAGATTAAGCGGATTTACATATGTTGAGCTTACATCGTCCAGGTAGTCAGTAAATAATTTCCGCAGGCCTATTTCATAACCAAGTATTACATTATCACTCACACGCATTTTTATTCCGCCTCCAAACGGAACTGCGAATTGGGTCAATTTATATGGTTTACGGGCAGGGTATTGTGCCAGTCCCTGCCCTTCTGTACTTAATGGTTTTAGTTCGATCTTGTTGCCCAGGCTGTCGAATGCATAAGGATTAAAATGAAACACGGCACCTCCTGCAAACAAATATGGAGTGAATCTTCTCTCTTCCAGATCGAACAGATTATACTCCAGTAAGAGGTTTCCTTCTACTAATTTTGACTCAAAGCTAAGATTACGAAGTTGAAGGGAAGCCTTGTTCGATTTATCGCTGGCTTCTACTTTGCCGTAGACAACTCCGGTGCGGATGGAAAGGTGTCCGTTTACGTTATACTTCAAACCTGCACCAAAAGCTCCGTTTGACTGGTCCAAGGTAAATGGCTTGTCCTGAAGATCGCCCTGGTAGTTGGAAAAGCCTGCGAACAAGGTCACATGCAGGCGTTGTGAGAATGATAATAAGGGAAATAAGCTAACGACCAGGATCCACAATTTTTTCATAATGTCTTATTATAATTAGTTAACAGTCTTGCAACACTATAGGTGAAGAGACAGCTTGCCATAGGTATAAACTGATTGCAGGTCGACTAATAAGATATCGTTTAAAGTGAAAACCGGACCATTAACGCAAGGCGCTGCTTTTTTATTTGTTAAAGGCTTTGTAAAGTAATAAAAAGATGATCATTGCGGAAACGTAAACATACTTAATTTTACCGTTATGCTAAAGTTTAACTATACTCATTTGCTGCCGCAGGGGTTAAGTCCGGATTCAAAAGTGTGGATCTACCAGTCAATGCGCATTTTTACACTGAATGAAGCGCTGCAAATCGAAGAGATGCTGGAAGATTTTACGGATAACTGGCTGAGTCATGGGGCTATGGTGAAAGGGTATGCCAATCTTTTATTTGGTCAGTTTATTGTGATCATGGCTGATGAGCGTGAGACAGGAGTAAGCGGTTGCAGTACAGACAGCTCAGTTAGGATGATCAAGGAAATTGAAAAATTATTTCACGTAAATCTATTCGACAGGCAGTTGTTGGCATTTATCATTAAAAACAAGATAGAATTGTTGCCCCTGTCCCAGGTGCCATATGCAATCGAGAACGGCTTTATCGATGCGGAGACCGTTTACTTCAATAACCTGATACAAAATAAGGCTGAACTGGAAAGCAAATGGATGATACCATTGAAAGAAAGCTGGCTGGCCGCAAGATTCCACAAATCAATACCGATCTCAAGGTAGCCGGTGACAAGCTTGTAAAACAGAAGGCTGCCCTGATGGAGCAGCCCTTCATCGATTAAAATGGCTCTAGGTTTACTTTATTATGGTGATTTTCTTTGATACCAGACTTCATTCTGGAAATATCCATTACATCACCATCAGGTGCGGGAGTTGCGGTTAAAGCAAGAATATAATATTGGTATTTCCAAATCCTAAAATACATCCTTTTACTTTTATATGGCAGGTAATGGGTAACGCGCTTTTACTGTTTAAATTTTGTTTGTTAGCCACACATTTAACATGCTGTCAACCTGTCATTCTAAACCTATTTTCCTATCTTTACCCCCTTAAAAAATAAGTGTTGATGCAGGATTTTGCTATTAAACTACATGATGAAAACCGCCAGGGTGAGGCCTATAATCCTTTCTTAACAGAGTTACACAGCTACAATAAAAGGTTCTATATTGAAAGTTACGGATGCCAGATGAATTTTGCGGATAGTGAGGTGGTAGCCGCTATTTTAACTAATGAAGGGTTTTATGCCACCAGCAATGCTGAAGAAGCCGATCTGATCTTGTTGAATACCTGTTCAATTCGCGAAAAAGCTGAACAAACGGTGCGCAGGCGACTAACTGAATTCAGGAGACTCAAACAGGGGAATCCCGGGCTTCTGATCGGCGTATTGGGTTGCATGGCCGAACGTTTAAAGTCTAAGTTGTTAGAAGAGGAAAAGCTGGTTGACCTGGTTGTAGGACCAGATGCTTACAGGAAACTTCCTGGCCTGATCGGGGAAGCTGAAACGGGACAAAAAGCAGTAAATGTATTACTCAGCCGCGATGAAACTTACGCCGATATTGCCCCCGTTCGCCTGAACAGCAACGGCGTGACGGCCTTTGTCAGCATTATGCGGGGTTGTAATAATATGTGCTCATTCTGCGTAGTGCCTTTTACAAGAGGTAGAGAAAGAAGCCGCGACGCCCATTCCATAGTGAAAGAATGTGAAGAGCTGGTCGACAACGGCTATCGTGAAGTAACCCTGCTTGGCCAAAACGTTGACAGCTATTATTGGATAGATGAAAATGGTATAATTATACCGTTCGCCGGGGTACTGGAAAAAGTCGCCTCAATATCTCCGCTGCTGCGCGTTCGATTTTCCACCTCACATCCCAAAGACATCACTGATGAGGTATTATTCACCATGGCAAAATTTGATAACATCTGTAAGTATATCCATCTGCCCTTACAAAGCGGAAGTACCAGGATATTACAATTGATGAACCGCACCTACACCAGGGAATGGTATATTAATAAAGTCAATCGTATCCGGGACATTCTACCGGCCTGCGGCCTGTCAACCGATGTAATAACCGGATTTTGTTCTGAATCGGAAGAAGATCATCAAGCCACGCTTGCCCTGATGGAATATTGCCGGTACGACCTTGCCTACATGTTCTTCTACAGTGAGCGCCCGGGCACCCTGGCAGCCAGGCGGTTTACCGATGATGTACCTGAATTCGTTAAGAAAAGAAGATTGCAGGAGATCGTTTCCCTGCACCGGATTCAGGCCCTGGAAAGTATGCAGCGAGACCTCGGGCACACCTTTAAGGTGCTGATCGAAGGCGATTCCAAAAAAAGTGCAGACTCATGGGCAGGAAGAACGGATCACAATAAAATTGTTGTATTTCCCAAAAGCAATCACCCCTTGAAAAAAGGTGAATTTGTGATGATCAAAGTAAGCGATTGCACATCAGCAACGTTAATTGGCGAGGTAGTTAACTGGAATTAGGACCAGGAAGAGACCTTCCGACAATGCACGCCGGGCAGAGCGTCGCTGTGGTTAAAAAAGTAAGTAATGGATCTACAAAGTATAAAAAATCGATTTGCAATCATAGGAAATGCACCTGCGCTGAACCATGCACTCAACGTGGCCGTGCAGGTGGCCAATACAGACCTTTCAGTACTTATAGCAGGGGAAAGTGGCGTAGGAAAGGAAGTCTTTTCACAGATTATACACTCGCTCAGCGCCAGGAAACACAATCCGTTCATTGCCGTAAACTGCGGAGCCATCCCGGAAGGGACCATCGATTCCGAGTTGTTCGGCCATGAGAAAGGATCGTTCACCGGCGCCCTGGATGCACGCAAAGGCTATTTCGAAACGGTAAACGGCGGTACTATCTTTCTGGATGAAATCGGTGAGATGCCGTTGGGTACACAGGCCCGGTTGCTGCGTATGTTAGAAACGGGCGAATACATCCGGGTGGGTTCAAGCAAGGTGCAAAGGACCGATGTACGAGTTATCGCTGCCACCAACAAAGACCTGCTTGAGTATACCCAAAACGGTAAATTTCGGGAAGACCTTTACTATCGCCTAAGCACAGTGCCTATACGGGTTCCAGCTTTGAGAGACCGGAAAGAAGATATTCCTCTCCTGTTCCGGAAATTCTCTGTCGACTTTGCAGAACGGTATAAAGCTTCTCCGGTTCAACTGGATGATGAGGCCCGGAACCTGCTAGTCAATTACCCCTGGCCTGGTAACGTACGCGAATTGAAAAACATCGCAGAACAGATATCTGTTCTTTCACAGGACAAAAATGTTTCTGCCAATCAACTCACGAATTTTTTACCTGAACATATAAATAACCGTCTGCCGGTGCTGGCACACCACAATTCTTCAAATGGGGATTTTTCAAATGAAAGAGACCTGTTATACAAGTTGTTCTTCGATATGAAGAAAGATGTGACCGAGCTGAAAAAAATGTTTGTGGATATCCTGAAAAATCCGGCCAATGCAGCGGCAGCGGCAACTTATACCCAGGAATCTTTATTACACGATTTTCCTGCATTAAACGAATTGCAGAATAACACACCGCAGTCTGTGTTGGCGCAGGGCTCCCAGCCAGTTATCATAAAACACGATGACATTTATTCGCATGAAGAGGTGGAAGAATCGCTGAATATTATGGATAAAGAAAAAGAACTTATTATCAAGGCGTTAAAAAAACATAAGGGAAAACGAAAAGATGCTTCCATGGATCTGGGCATCAGCGAAAGAACATTATACCGCAAACTGAAAGAGTATGATATTGATGAATGATCAGCACTTGGTGTATACCGCTATCTGAAAAATCAACATAATGATAAAGAAAAGATCAGCTTATGTAATGCTTGCCAGCCTCTTGTTTCTGGCGATAGGCTCATGCAAGTTATATTCGTTCAAAGATGTTTCTATTCCTGCCGAAGTAAAAACAGTGAAAGTAAACTACCTTGACAATAAGGCCCGCTATGTAAATCCGCAGTTAAGCCCCCAGCTATCTGACAGGCTTAGGCAAAAGATTAATAACCAGACCAGGTTAACCCAGGTGCAGGGAGATGATGCGCATTTTGAGATCAGTGGATGGGTTACTGATTATAGCGTTACCACCTCGGGAATCAGTAACCAGCAGGCCGCAAGCAACAGGTTAAATGTGTCGGTGCACATTATTCTTAAAAACCGGCTTGACGACAGTAAAAGTTTTGAAGCGGATGTTTCCCGGAACTTTGATTTTTCGGCAACGTTGAGCTTAGACCAGGCACAGGCACAGTTAACAGGCACGATCATTCAAAACCTGACAGACGAAATATTTAACCGTATATTCTCTAACTGGTAAATTGCGCTATCTTGCCGCTTTCATTTTATGCAACCTATCCTGCAACATCTTTTTAAAAAAAATGCCTTACAGGACATACCTGTAAATGAGATAGAACAGTGCATTCATCAGTATCCCTTTTTTCCGGTGGGGCATTTCCTGATGACAAAAAAATTACAAGCTACTAATGATAAAGCCTTTCACGAACAACTTCAAAAGACCGCCATTTATTTTCCTAATCCGATCTGGCTGCTGTATCAATTGCAGCAAAAAGAAGTAATCAGCAAGGCCTCAGAACCTCCTCTCTTTGATATCAAAACAATGATGACCGACTCTGAGAATGCAGGTGCGGCCGTAACTTCCCGTGACCTGATTGAAGATGTAGTATTGCACCAGGAAACGGTTTTTACCATTCCTGAAGAAGCTTCCGCATTGAGGACCACGGTTCCGGAAGACAACGCTACACGTTCCATGGCCGGGAGTATTCATGGTGTGGTGGATAAAATGCAAACTATATCCGCCGGCGGGATGGAGAACGGGGGGCCAGTGATGATTCCTCAGGAGCCTATTCCCCTTGTGGCCTTCCATACCGTTGATTATTTTGCTTCTCAGGGCATAAAGATCACTAACGAAATACAGGCTGATGATAAGTTAGGTAAGCAACTGAAAAGTTTTACTGAATGGCTTAAGACTATGCGCCGGTTGCCTGATGTCGAAGAAGTCATAGAAAAAAGTAACGATAAAGAAGTTGAGCAACTGGCCGCTCATTCACTTGAGGAAGATGAAGTGATTACCGAGGCTATGGCTGAAGTGTTTATAAAACAGGGAAAACATCAGCGTGCAAGGGAAGTTTATCATAAATTAAGTTTGCTCAATCCACACAAAATCGCGTATTTTGCAGCCCGGATTGAAGCATTAAACCTGCATTAATATGATTATTTTATTCGTTATTCTGGTGGTCCTGGCTTGTGTCGTCCTGGGATTTGTTGTATTGGTTCAAAATCCTAAAGGGGGTGGTTTGGCTGCCAATATTGGCGGAATAGGCAACCAGTTTATGGGTGTCAAGCAAACTACTGATGTACTGGAAAAAGGCACCTGGATTTTTGCAGGCGTTGTTGCGTTATTATGCCTTTTTTCTTCCGCTTTCATTCCGGATACGGCGGCTAACCGTGGCAACCTGCTCGATAAGGTGAATACCAAACCTACTACCACAAACAATACCCCGTTAACAAATCCTGCACCTCCTGCCGGAAAGCCCCAACCAATTACTCCCGGCACTGGTCCGAAATAGATAATTTAATTATTTTTTAGTGACCCTGTCTCGCATTAAGACAGGGTTTTTTATTAAATTAAATAAATAGGGTTATCCATTTAAGTCGCATTTGCTTTATAGGCGTAGGGTTCATGTTGCATCATTCTCTCAATCAGCTTGTGCCAGATGGTTGGTAGAAAGTTTCTCCGGTTAAATCTGAAGAAGAATTCATCTAAATATCCGTTCATGAATCTTTCTGAACACTTATGATGTATACCTCTTAGCCATCCTTTCAAATTCATGATTAAATAATGCAATCCCATAAAGTTTTTCCCTTTACTTGAGGGCTTTTGCTTGATTTCAAATTCACTTTCCAGTGGCCAGTAACCCCTCCATTGATCCGTCTTAATCTGGGTGTTATCTTTGTCAATATATTTCTCGAAGAAAGGCTTAAAGCTTTCTGCACTGGCATCTTCAATCGTTTGTGCATAGGCTCGTCCTATTTTATCTCCTTGTACTTTTTCAACTGCCATCACTACCAGCTTCTTATCTCCCTTGCTTCTTCCGCGTTCGCCCTCATCTACTCCCCCAATCATCAATTCATCCACTTCTACATGACCACTAAGAAGATGTTTGCCGCTGCTTGCCATTGCCTCCTGTGCCTTTCGTTTAAACAACCAGGAAGATTTTTGATTGATGCCGTATTCATTAGCCAATTCTATGGTTGACATTCCTTTTTTGCGCACAGAGATCCGAAAGTTAATCCCAAAAGCCTTCAGCAGCGGGATCTTCATCTTGTGAAACAATGTGTGTGCTGTGACAGATTCATCATACCCGCACTGTGTACATCGCAAATGAAACCGAGTCTTGCCTTTGCAGCTTTTCTTCCCATTGCAATTGCGGCATCGATAACCGTCATTCCATTTTAAATCAAACAGATACTGCCTGCAATCATCTTCACTTGTAAAGAACTTATTAAACTCACTAATGGTGATTCCCTGAAACATACTCAAATATTTAGTACAAATATACTAAATTTATTAGCTAATGTCTATTTCTTATCTTCGCTTTGCGCTCTATCTGGATAACCCTATAAATAAATTCAATTGCTTCATGAAGAAACTAGTTTTTATTCTACTTGGAACAGCTTTTCTGACGGTGGCCTGGTTCGGATGGAAAATTATTGGTCCGGCCACCTGGTTTGATTCTCCCCTAAAATATTTGTACATACCTACCAATAATGCAACAAGAGAAAATGTAGTGCATTTGCTTGAAAAAGATTCTATTTTGCGGAACTCAGTAAGCTTTAGCTGGCTGGCCGGTAAAATGAACTACTGGAAACAGATTAAACCCGGTAAATATAAAATTGAACGGGGCAGCAGCCCCCTCCATATTTTACGGCTGCTCAGAAACGGGCAGCAATCACCGGTTAACCTGATCATCACTAAGTTAAGGACCAAAGAAGACCTGGCTTCCCTGGCCGGGCGCAGGTTTGAATGCGATTCGCTCGCTATTATCAGGTATTTAAATGATAACGACTCCCTGAAACAATTTGCACTCGATACTTCGACTGTGATGACAGCCGTGTTTCCGGACACCTATACTTTTTTCTGGAACACCACACCTGAAAAGATCTTTTCTAAGCTCATCAGGCAATACAATAGCTTCTGGACTTCGCAACGGATCTTACAAGCCAAAGAAAAAGGATTGACTCCGCAAACGGCTTATATACTCGCTTCCATCGTAGAAGAAGAGACAAACAAAAACGACGAAAAAGGCAATATTGCCAGTGTTTATCTTAACCGGATGAACATAGGCATGAAATTGGGCGCGGACCCTACGGTAAAATTTGCCTTACGCGATTTTGAACTAAAACGGATCTATTATAAACACCTGGCCTTTGAATCGCCGTATAATACCTACAGAATAAACGGCTTGCCTCCCGGCCCCATCTGTACGCCTTCGGTCAAGACCCTTGAAGCCGTTCTGCAATCGCCAAAAACCGATTACCTGTATTTTGTTGCCAAAAGCGATTTCTCCGGTTATCATAGCTTTGCAGTAAATTATGAAGATCATAAGAAATACGCCAGGTTATACCAGGAGGCATTGAATAAATACATGCAACAGAAAAAGCTGCCAAACGGAAGCCCGGATAATTAACTCTTAAAGGATGAGTAAATTTGAGCGCATCGTATTAACGTCTTTACCGGTACGCTTTGTAATAAAAAAAAGCAGGAAGATCATATTACCCGGATTCGAAGGCTTGCCACTGTATGATGTTGCCGTTTTTTTTATTAACCAGGTAAACAAGGTCGGGTTGAGTGAAAGAGCTTCCTCCATTGCATTTAACTTTCTGATGGCCATACCGGCTGCTACCATCTTTCTTTGTACGCTGATCCCTTATATGCCTATTTCGGACGAGATCGGAAAACAGTTGCTTGTTCTGGCAAATGATTTTACACCTGATGTGGCAACCTTTCTGGCGGTAGAAGCCTTTTTAACGGATTTCCTGAAAAAACCAAGGGGCGGCTTGTTGTCGCTTGGATTCTTACTGGCCATATTTTACAGTTCCAATGCCATGATGGGTATAATGGAAACTTTTAATAAATCATTGGTTGAAAGTACCAGGCGGAATTTTGTCGAATCCCGCTGGATGGCCATCAAACTAACAACCCTGGTAATTTTACTGGTTATCATATCCCTTGTTTTATTATTTACACAAGGTGAGTTGTTAAGACGGTTACTGGTGCATGTAGACATTCATAACCCGGTTATAAAAGAACTCATTGATTCGTTCCGCTACCTGATCGTAACGGCATTAATATTTTATGCAATTGCCTTTATATACAAATATGCGCCTGCCATACACAAACGTTGGAAGCTGTCTTCTCCCGGAACGATCATCGCGACCGCACTTACCATTCTTACCACTTTCCTGTTTTCTTTTTATGTAAATAAATTCGGAAACTACAACAAGATCTATGGCTCAATAGGAACCATCTTTATTATTATGCTTCTGAACTATATTAATTCCTTTATATTATTAATCGGCTTTGAACTAAACGTAAGTATTTACGCAGTAAAGAAGATGAGAGAATTGAAAAAGAAGCAGGTCACAAAAGATAGCAGATAGCCACAATTTTTACGAACTTTATACATTAAACAGTGCTATGAAACATATTTTTACGTTGCTGCTGGTTACGATTACCCGGTTTGCCGGCTTCAGCCAAACCGAGCTGGCACTTGGTGCATCTATGCCAAAAGGCGACATAAAAATGAAAGATGTTGCCGGCGAACTCGTTTCGCTGAATGACGTAAAAAAACCGAATGGGCTTCTGGTTATGTTCAGCTGCAATACCTGCCCTTATGTAGTGAAGAACCTGAGCCGCACGGCCGAGATCTGTCAGTACGCAGAGAACAAGAATATAGGCATCATCCTGCTAAATTCCAATGAAGCCCGCCGTCAGGACGGTGATTCTTTTGCGGACATGCAAAATTATGCAAAACAGCAGGGGTATACATGGCACTACGTGATGGACAGCAATCACGAGCTGGCCGATGCTTTTGGAGCCACCCGCACCCCCGAATGCTTTTTGTTTGATAACACAGGCAAACTGCTTTACCATGGAGCAATAGATGATAGCCCTGCAGATATTAACAAAGTCAGCAGGAATCATGTAAAAGAAGCCATCAATGAAATGATCGCCGGGAAAGATGTTTCTGTCAAAGAATCCCGTTCAGTAGGTTGTACGATTCAGCGAAAAAAAGGTTGATGTAACTATTCTGCAAGCCGTGTCCCGGCGCAAGCGAGTTTGCCGTTAGCTTTATGAACTTGCCTGGAAAGCAAGTAAGGCAAACCGGCTTGTGCCTGCATGATAGTTGCAATTCAGGGCAAAAGGAGCTATGCGCCGGCAGGCTACTTATCATTGCGCGCCAGTGACGATAAAGGGTATTTTTTATCTGACAAAAAACAAATTGTTATCGTCCATCTAAGAAACATAATCATTATGTCAGAAGAGCAGAAGGTGGAATTACCCACTCATTTCTACAAGTATCATAGGTTTGACAAACATCTTTATTCCTTAATAAACAATTGCCATCTATGGTGTTCACGCATGGAGGAGCTGAACGATCCAAATGAAGGCATGTTTACTGTATCCGATAAGTTTCTCAGATCTCCTTGGGTTCTATTTACATTAAGGGAAGAGGCAAAATATAAAAATCTTACTGATGAAGAGATTTTTGAGATTGTGTATCCTACTATACAGACCTTCGAACAAAAGGAAACTTTTCTTGATAACATTGGTTCTAACTTTGAACTGAAGAGGTGGAAAGTTTGCTGTTTTTCTACCAGCGCAAAAGCGCAAAGTCAAAGCTAATGTGGGCTCATTATGGCGATAACCACAAAGGTGTTTGTTTAGAATTCGATGCTACAATTGCGGAATCTACGATACGAATAAATCCTGTTGTATACAACTCCGAATCTATTCCAGCTATCGATAAAATGGATGATTATTGTCCCAAGATACTTTTGAGAAAAGATGAGGAATGGGGATACGAAAATGAATGGAGGATTATAGCAAGATCCAGTATTCCCATGATGACAGAGCCAGTGACCCATGAGTTTAAAAAGCGCTCTTTAACTGGCATATACTTTGGCTGCAGGGTAAAATCAAAAGATATTGATGACATTAGAGCACGTATGATGCAATTTAAAAGTGGTGATGACTCTTATCAACACGTTAAGTTCCAACAAGTCAAATACCAAAGTGGCAAAATACAGTTCATCACGCTTGACGGTCTGATATAACAACAAACCCTTGATCCCGGCGCAAGCGTGTTTGCCGATAACTTTATGATTTTGCCTTAGCATGTAAGGAAAACCAGCTTGTGCCTGAATGGAAGTTGCAGTCTAAGGCACAAGGAACTACGCTCAAGGCCATGCTACTTATCCTTGCGCCAGTGGTGGAGGTGGAGAAGCCCATATTGGATTAATGTATAACCGGGTATACAAGAATCTAATTTGCGAGTCCTTTTAATTCTCTCTCCAGCTGCAATGGAGTCAACTGCTGCTCATAAAATTTTCGGTAGTTTTTTTTATTATTTATCATCAGCGTAGCCGGTATGGCCCCTGACCACTTCTTATCGATCATGGGACAAAAATAATCTGCATTTGTTTCATTTAGCCATACAATAGGAGAAGTAAAGTTTTTCTGCATGGCCACTGAAGATATTCTGCCAGGAAAATAGTCGGGCAGATCCAGACTTACCAGTACAAGTTCAACTTCGCCTTTATATTTTTCTGCTATGGTATTCTGAAAGTATGGGATTTCCTCAATGCAAGGTTTACAAAATGTAGCCCAAAAATTGATGACCAAAGGTTTTTCACTGTTATTGATAAACGCTTCCAGATCGATCACTGACATTTTTTTTATGCGCTGCCCAAAACAAATGCAAGCCAGTGACATGGCAAACCACACAAGGAAAATACGATTCATAGATCTATCTTAAATATGAAACCTGAAATTAACGCATTGTGCCGGTTTCTGAACATTACAGATTCTCTTCGTTTAATTTCCATTCTTTGAGCAGTTCATCAAATGTTTCCTTCCCGATTCGCCGGCTATCATAATGCCCGGCGAGGGTCTTCTGACGGAACGCTTCATACAGGGTGATCGCACAGGCGACCGAGATGTTTAAAGATCTGATCATACCCACCTGGGGAATAATAAAATTACCATCTGCCATTGCCCTGATCTCCTCACTCACTCCTTCTTTTTCATTGCCAAATACCACTGCTACAGATGTGGTAAAATTCAGGTTGTACAACGGAACAGCGTCACTGCTCAGATGGGTAGTCAGAATGCGGGAATAGTTTTTACGAACTACCTCAAAACATTCACGGGCGTCGCTAAACTGATGAACCGTCAACCATTTATGCGCGCTGCTGCTGCTTTTGCTACCCCATTTGCGGTGCCTTGGAATTTTGGTATTTAATACATATATCTCCTGAATACCAATAGCATCGCAGGTACGCATTACAGCTGAAATATTATGCGGATCAAAAACATTCTCCAACACCACTGTCATATCGGGCTGACGTTTGTTCAATACAGCCAGGATGCGGTCCTTTCTTTCTGGCGTCATATTTGAAAAATTGTGAGGATGATCACGTTAATAAAGGACAAGCTGTAATTCTTTACACGATCTTTACCAATGAATCGCACCTGAATTTAAATTTGGTTACCATGATTAAAAGATTGTTAAAAATAATCATAATTGTGCTATTGGTCCTAACAGGGATTGCTTTTGCAATTCCTTTATTATTCAGGGACCAGATAATAGCAAAAATTAAATCCTCCGCCAATAAAAATCTCAATGCAAAGGTAAACTTCCAGGATGTGGACATCTCGCTGTTCCGGCACTTTCCACGTGTGGCCGTTATCATAAATAACCTGCAGGTAACAGGTATAAACCAATTTGCCGGGGACACCCTGATAGCTGCCAAACAAATAGATGTCGCCCTCAATTTCTTAAGCGTCATCAGAGGCTCCGATATTAAAGTGTATGCTGTCACTTTGGATTCTCCACGGATACATGCACTTCTTGATGAAGAAGGCAGGGCTAACTGGGACATAACAAAAAAAGACTCTGTTTCTGCTGACACAGATACTTCAGATACAGCTTTCAGTCTGGAATTGCAAAACTATACCATTCGTAACGGTTACATAAACTATACAGATAGAAAATCAAACCTGCACAGTGAGATTGTTAATCTAAATCATGAAGGCAGCGGCGATTTTTCCGAAAATGTGTTTACACTAAAAACCAGGACCAAAGCAGATGCCGTAAACCTGACTTCCGGCAATGTTCCCTATATCACTAATGCTCATGCGCTGATTGATGCCGATATCGAAATAAACAATCAAACAAATACATACCGGTTCAAAACGGATAACGTACAGTTTAACGAATTAAGACTTTCTACAGCCGGCTTCTTACAGGTCATTGACGACAGCACGTACAACATGGATATTTCATTTAACGCTCCTTCCACAGAATTCAGGCACATACTGTCGCTGGTTCCTGCCATTTATGCCACTGGTTTTAAAAAAATTAAAACCAGTGGCAACAGCAGGTTCAATGGGTTGATCAAAGGAGTATACAGCAAGCAGCGGATGCCCGCCTATTCAATGCACATGGATGTCAAAAACGGTTTCTTTCAGTACGCAGACCTTCCTCAACCGGTGAAAAATATTAATCTTGTTTTTCAGGTGGATAACCCCGACGGAATCACGGACCATACAGTACTTAACATTCCCCAGGGACATATTGAAATGGACAATGAACCGTTTGATTTCAGGTTGCTTATAAGAAATCCTGTGTCTGATATGTTCATTGATGCAGCCGCCAAGGGGAAAATCAATCTGACCAATATAAAACAATTTGTAAAATTCGAACCCGGCACTACACTAAGCGGCTTACTACAAGCGGATGTCTCGGTTAGGGGCGCTATTGCGGCTATTGAACAACAACAGTATGAAAAATTCAATGCATCAGGCGTAATCGATGTAAGTAGCCTTCAATATGCCTCAAGGGACTATCCTGACGGGATAAGGCTGAATAGTACGCTGATGACTTTTAATCCCCGTAATGTTGTGCTTACGGGAGTTGACGGGAATTATAAAAAAACACATTTCACGGCAAACGGATCGATCAATAACCTGTTGCCTTATGTTCTGCGTGATAAAACGTTAGGCGGTACACTGAACATACAAGCAGACCGGATGAATGTAAACGAATGGATGGGAACGTCAACGGATACCGCTGCAACCAGTAGCTCCGCCGAAGCACCTTTTGCAGTGCCTGCTAATCTGAACATTACCATAAATGCAGCCATTGACAGGCTGAGGTATGACAAACTGGAGATCGCTCAACTTTCGGGCAAAATGATTATGAAAGATGAAACGGTTATTCTTGATGATATAAAAGGCGATGCCCTGGAAGGAAGCATGCTGATCAACGGCAGCTACTCTACCAGGTTAAACAAAATAAAACCGGCAATCAATTTAGATTATGATGTGAAAGGTCTGGATGTGCAAAAAACATTTTTCACATTTAATACCGTCCAAAAGTTAATGCCGGTAGGACAATACCTGTCCGGGAAATTGGCTTCCCGTTTAAGTATGACGGGAAATTTGGGTGACAATATGATGCCTGATTTTAGTTCTCTTACCGGGGAGGGCAGTTTGTTACTGATTGAAGGATTTCTTCAAAAATTTGCACCTTTAGAAAAACTGGCCGCATTGCTGAACGTTCAGGAGTTAAAAGAATTCACCATGAAGGAAGTGAAGAACTACATTGAGTTTACCAACGGCAAAGTGCTTGTAAAACCTTTTAAGATAAAGGTGAAGGATATCGAGATGGAGATCGGTGGCACCCATGGATTTGAACAGCAACTGGATTATTTAATAAACCTCAAATTACCACGAAGTCTTATGGGTGAAAGAGGGAATGCAACACTAAACAACCTGCTGTCGCAGGCCAGCAGCAGGGGTGTTCCGCTTAAACTAAGTGAAACGGTAAACCTGCATGTAAAAATGACCGGTTCCGTTAAAAATCCGGCATTTGCTTTAAACCTTAAAGAATCGGCTGTTAGTATGGCTGAACAAATGAAAAAGCAGGCTGTCGACTTTGCGCAGGCCAAAATAGACAGTGCGAAAAAACAATTGAAAGACACCGCCCTTTCAGTAAAAAAACAACTCGAGAAAGAGGTACAGGAAGAACTCGGCAGAAGAATATTCGGCACCAAAGACACGGTAAAGGCCAACCCTGTGGATAGTTCGAGGCGGAGACTTGAACAGGCCGGAAAGGGCATACTTGAAGGCATACTGAAAAAGAAAAAGCCAGTGGATACGACTGAACATTAATTCAGGTTGAAGTGCGCCATACACCACCCCGCCACTACGTGAATGATAAATAACAAACATGCACCAGACATACATACACGACCTCTCCATTCTTGAACAAATGGCCGATAAAAATGAAGAAGAGAATGACCGGTTCCGGTTGTTCCTGAAGCAACAGGATAGCCGGCAAGTGGATAAAATGGTGCAAAGGCTTAACACCGAAGTCAGCGCTGCTATCGATTGTACCCAGTGCGGAAATTGCTGTCGTTCGCTGATGATAAACATTTTACCTCAGGAGGCTCAGGACCTGGCTGCACATCTAAAGATGGCAACGCCGGAATTTAAAGAATCCTACGTTGAAGAAAGCGAACAAGGCCAACTCATCATGAAATCCATTCCCTGCCATTTTCTGGATACTAACAAATGCAGCATTTACGATCACCGTTTCCATGAATGCCGGGAATTTCCCCACCTGCACAAGCCCGGTTTTGTAAGCCGCTTGTTTGGCACCCTTATGCACTATGGAAGATGCCCGATAATATTTAATGTCATTGAATCGTTAAAATCGGAGCTATCGTTCAGCCGTAAGCAAGAATTCTTTTCACCGGTGTAGGGAATAAGCTAACCGGAGTTTGCTTGTGAAACGGATTACGTTATATTTATCTACTGATGATCTCACAACAAAGCATACAACAGATTTTAAACCGTATAGATATTACTGAAATCATCGGCGGGTTTGTTAAGCTAAAGAAAAGGGGTACTAATTTCCTGGGACTTTGTCCGTTTCATAATGAAAAAACACCGTCTTTTACGGTTAGTCCGGCCAAAGAAATATACAAATGCTTTGGATGCGGCCGTAGCGGAAATTCCATCAGTTTCCTGATGGAGCATGAAAAATTTTCTTATGTAGAGTCACTCCGCTGGCTTGCTGCCAAATACAATATCACTATTGAAGAAACGGAGCTTAGTCCGGAACTAAAGATCCAGCACCAGGTAGCTGATAGTTTATATATCATCAACTCCTTTGCGCAAAAATTCTTTTCGCAGTTTTTGCATGAAAACGAGCGGGGAATGGCTGTCGGTTTAAGTTACCTTAAAGAGAGGGGCTTCCGGGAAGAGGTCATAAAAAAGTTTGAACTGGGGTTTTCACCCGAAGACAAAAATTCATTTGCCCAGGCCGCTACGCGCAATCAATTTAACCAGGAACTGCTGTTGAAGTCAGGACTGGTTATTTTGCGCAATGATGAACTATTTGACAATTACCGGGGACGTATCATCTTTCCGGTTCATAATAATACTGGTAAGATCATCGGATTCGGGGCGCGTATAATCCGGAATAATGATAAGGCGCCAAAATACATCAACACGCCGGAAAATGAAGTGTACAGCAAGAGTAAGATCCTCTATGGAACTTATTTTGCGCGGCAGGCCATAGATAAGAATGATGAGTGTTTACTTGTTGAGGGTTATACCGATGTCATTGCTTTGCACCAGGCTGGTATCGAGAACGTAGTAGCAAGCGGGGGCACTTCACTAACCATGGAGCAGCTTCGGTTAATACGCAAATACACGAACAACCTTACCATTATTTATGATGGAGACCCCGCCGGTATAAAGGCAGCACTACGCGGGTTAGATATGGCGCTTGAAGAAGGATTGAATGTAAAGCTGGTTTTGATACCCGATAAAGAAGATCCTGATAGCTACGTGAACAAATTAGGGGCAACTGCCTTCCGCGAATTTATTGCTTCACATAAAAAAGATTTCATCCTTTTCCAGTTAGAGGTGTCCCTTAAAGATGCGGGAGATGACAGCACAAAAAAGGCTGGTGTTATTAATCAGATTGCTTCCACTATTGCCAGGATAAGCAAAATGGAAGACCAGTCAAAAAAGAAGGATTATATCAGGCAGTGTGCAGACCTGATGAAGATCGAAGAGACCGGATTCAACGACCTGGTGAATAAATACATCCGTGAGCGCATCTCCGGCCAGAAAAATACACAGGCTTTGGAAGAAGCCAGAACCGACGAAGAAAATGTTCAGGCTCAAAACACCCAATTCGATGATGCTACCTTTGATCTGTTGTTTCAACACCAGCAGCAGGAAAAACAGGTTGCAAAAATATTACTTGAATATGGAGAACAACAATTTGACGAACAGGTAAAAGTAGCCGATTATATTTTCAATGAACTGATCGACGAGGATCTTTTCGACGACAATCAGATTCTTAAACTGATTAGCTTATACAAAGACTGGTACTCCGGTGGACTTGCACCTAATCTGAAAACCTTTGTTTATTATAATGACCTTACTGTAAGCGCGCTAGCTGTGTCACTAACCAATTTCCCTTATGAAGAAAGCAAACGAATGAAGGAAGAACTGTTGACAAACTCTTCCGGTTACAACGATGAGCTGTTTAAAAAGCCGTATGAAGAATTTATGCGAATCACTACCCGCCAAAAAGATGATGAATTGCCAAAATTTGCGAGAGTGGAAGAGCAGAACATCCAGCTTCAAATCACGTCTTCGCTTAATTACCTGAAGCTAAAAAAAATCAAACGGTTGATGAATCAGAATCAGAAAGACCTTCAACAACCTCATACTCAGGACGAGTTAATGATGCTGATTCAAACCCACCAGCATTTAAAACAGATCGAAGCTGATCTTCAAAGAAAGGTCGGAAGCGT
The DNA here is from genome assembly GCA_037718865.1 of Chitinophagaceae bacterium. GTDB lineage: Bacteria > Bacteroidota > Bacteroidia > Chitinophagales > Chitinophagaceae > JADCRZ01. The sequence continues at coordinate 253,685 of JBBJMP010000002.1, forward strand.
GATTGTGAAATAACATGTTTCATATATGACACCGTGCCTGCTGGTGGTTGGTGAAAACACCAACCGCGGGTATGGATTCACATCCGCACATTTGCTAATTCGCACATTACTCACTGCCTTCTTCTTTTGGCCGACACTTCCATAACAGGGGCCATCACGGAATCCATCTCCATTTCATGTTCAGCCCTCCTGAATTGGACAGCGTTCCAGACATGATCGAGCGAAACCTGCTGCGTTGACTCATACCCGGCCCGTATCATTTCGTCCCAGCTGCAATCACGGTTGAGATCACTGGCAATTTTAGAAGTCTTCTTAGGATAAGCGATCCATAATTTAGCTTCATCATGAAGAGCAGGCAAAATATCCGATAGAATACCGTTTAACTGCTTTTCATTTACAGCAAATACCAGGGCAAAATCAATTTTCTTGATTTTTAGCAGCGGTGTAATGTTCTTTGCGAATGAAAGTTTACAAAACTGCTTTTCAATTGTTGAAGGTAAACCCTGAATAAGAAGATTTTTTTCGTCGCTAAACTGAAGCTTTTCAAACATAGTTTGCATCATAACCTCAATAGATTTGAGTATATATTTGTGTGGGAGTGCAAAAATAGTCAATCTCTTCGGTATTGCACAAAAAATCCCGCCTGTATATAAAAAGGCGGGATTTAAGTATGTTTGAGACGTTTACCTGTTGTTCATCGGCTTGTAATATTTAAGCGCTTCAGGCATCTGCTTTTGTAACCTTGCTATCCTGTTTCCTTCTGCAGGGTGAGTGCTTAAAAACTCCGGTGGTTTGTTACCGCCGCCTGCTTTTTCCATTCTTTCCCACAACGGAATAGCCTCCTGCGGATTATACCCGGCCATTGCTGCGAAATTCAAACCAAATTGGTCAGCTTCATATTCATGGTTGCGCGAAAATGGGAGCATAACACCGACATTGCTGCCTACACCGTAAGCGTTCATGAACAGGCTCTGTGTTTCCTGAGATTTATTGGCCAGTGCAACGGAAAGAGCTACCCCTCCGAGTTGCTGTAACAATCCCTGGCTCATACGTTCGTTACCATGGCTAGCCAGTGCATGGGTCACTTCATGACCCATAACAACAGCAAGGGCAGCCTCATTCTGTGTAATGGATAACAGTCCGGTGTACACTACAATCTTGCCGCCCGGCATACACCAGGCATTAACATCTTTAGAGTCTACCAGGTTATATTCCCATTCATAGCCTTTTAAGATGTCTGCTTTGCCCAGACCGGTATAATATTGGGTAACGGCAGCGGTGATACGCTGGCCAATACGACGAACCATTTCGGCGTCTTTATTAGCCGTTGTGCTTACTACTTTGTTTTGGGTGAGAAACGTTCTGTATTCCTGCGCTGCCATAGTTTGAATTTCGGATTCCGGAATGAGAGATAATTGTCTTCGGCCGGTGACAGCATTTGTTGAACATGAGTAAAGAGATACGGAAAGAAATGCCAGATAAAATATTTTTTTCATCTTAAGGGATTTGATTAGTAATGAAAATCAAGGATTATACCAAACTAACAGATGGAAGAAGCCCCGGCCTGGTTGTCAGTTAGCTTTAACAGATCAGCATAGTCAATAAAGATGGAAGGAAAGGTAGAACAGGAAAAAAATTATTTTTCATGAGTCGAATGCCTCTTAGTCCGGCGTCTATCACGATGTTTCAAAATGGGAACTTTGCTTTCGCTTCCCCTGAGTAAACGCCCGATATTTTTTTGGTGTGTAAGTACGACCATTAATGCTACGGCGATAGCGAAGCCCCTGTACAACGGTTCTTTTTCATTGAAAATAAATAGAATGAAAACGGCAAAAGCAAGGCTGGCCAGAATAGAGCTAAGTGAAATAAAACGGGTAAGATACAAAACGAGCAAAAACACCGATACACAACAAAGGGCTACCAGGGGCTGGATCGCCAATACCATTCCAAACAGCGTAGCTACGCCTTTACCTCCCCGAAACTCGGCCAGGATAGGGAATACATGACCTACTACCGCTGCAAGGCCCAACCCTACCATGAAATTAGTCCGATCCCACTCATTTTGCATGTAGTAAGGGATTAGCAGGTATAAACTGGTAGCAATGACGCCCTTTAGAATATCAATAATCATTACAAAAGTTCCCATCCTGGGACCAAGGATCCGGTAAGTATTGGAAGCCCCGGCATTACCGCTTCCGTAATCGCGAATATCAATACCGTACAGGTATTTGCTAACCCATACTGATGTTGGAACAGATCCGATAACATATGCCAATAAAATGAGCAGAATTTCCTTCATCAGGTCTATGGTTGATTTAATAAAATTAGGTAAAAGACACCACAAACCCGTCACAAATATGGGCCTCATGAATAAGCTGAATGCAAACCCAGTTGTTCCTTTGCTGCAGACCTGTTTGCTTAAGTTTACAGCTTGCGGCAGTCTCCATGATCTCATTTACATCGTCAACCAGAAGTCCACTCAATACAATTGTTCCATGAACCGGCAGATGTTCAGTAATCGAAGGCAGGCCCCCAAGAATGATGTTCTTATTCAGGTTTGCCAGAATAACATCGAAGTGTTGACCGTATGGTAGTGAATCTGCTTTATAGAGAGTGATTTTTTTGCACTGATTTACCATCAGATTCTCCATGGCGTTACTTATGCTCCAGTCATCATTGTCAATAGCAGTGATCTCGGCGGCGCCTGATTTCTCAGCCAAAATTGCCAGTATTCCCGTGCCGGTTCCGAAATCAACAACGGTTTTTTCTGTCCACATTATTTTTTGCATAGCCATAATCATCAAATAAGTTGTAGGATGATGACCGGTGCCAAAGCTCATCTTCGGCGTAATGATAATGTCATGCCGCACGTCAGGGACAATGGCGTGGAATATTGCCCTGATGGCACAGAAATCATCAACGACCACTGGCTCGAAACTTGATTCCCAGAGCTGGTTCCAATTTTCCGGTGCAACTGCTGATATGTCATAGGAAAGGTTATATAACCGTAACGTGGATTTCAACAAGGCCTCATTGAAACTACCTTCCGGGATGTAGGCCTTCAGCACTTCACTTGTTTCATCATATCCTTCAAAACCAATATCGGTCAATTGTGCGATCAGCACGTCTTTCTGTTCAGGTGTTTGATAAGGTATACAAATCTCCAGGTAATTGGTCATGTGGATTAAAATAGAAAACCCCGGCAAAGTCTCGGGGTTTTAAATAAGATTGCTCTTTTAGTAATTAATTACAATCCGGTAATTTGAATTGACATGCACACTGGTTTAATTGACATCCGTTCTTTTTAAACCATCCGGTTTCGGCAACAAAATTTTTCTCGACAACTTAAATTTACCGGTTTTGGGATCCGTACCTGTAAGTTTCACTTTAACAATATCGCCTTCGTTCAAAACACCTTCCAGTGTTTCCAGGCGTTTCCAGCTGACTTCTGATATATGGATCAGGCCCTGCTTGCCGGGAAGGAATTCTACAAAAGCACCGTAGGGCATGATAGATTTCACTTTAGCTTCGTAAACATCGCCTACGGAGGGAACAGCCACGATGCCCTTTATCCACGATAAAGCTCTTTCCACACCATCTTTATTAGCACTGAAAATGCTTACTTCACCCATTTCGTTCTTTTCTTCCAGATTGATAGTGGTTCCTGTTTCGCGTTGTATTTCCTGAATCACTTTTCCACCTGGTCCTATAACCGCCCCTATAAATTCTTTATCAATGAACAGTTTAATCATTCGGGGTGCATGTGGTTTTACATCCTCACGGGCTTTAGCAATGGTTGTATACATGGCATCCAGGATGTGTAATCTTCCTCTTCGTGCCTGATCCAGAGCCTGACGCATAATGTCCATACTCAATCCATCTACCTTGATATCCATCTGCACGCCACAAATGCCTTCCCGTGTTCCGGTAACTTTAAAATCCATATCACCCAGGTGATCTTCATCACCTAATATGTCGGTTAATACGGCAAACCTGCCTTCCTTTGAAATTAGGCCCATAGCCACGCCGGACACATGTTTAGGTATGCCGACTCCCGCATCCATCAAAGCCAGTGAGCCGGCACAAACGGTTGCCATAGATGAAGAACCGTTTGATTCCAGCACATCACTTACCACACGTACGGTGTATGGAAAATCGCCCCCGGGCATCATTTGCTTCAGCGAGCGCAGGGCCAGATTACCATGCCCTACTTCACGTCGTGCAGGCGCCCTCATCATTTTGACCTCACCGGTAGAAAAAGGGGGGAAATTGTAATGCAAAATGAACTTTGAATACTCCGAACTGGCAGCACTTTCTACGAGCAATGAATCAAGCGGAGTTCCCAGCGTTATGGTAGCAAGTGCCTGGGTTTCACCACGGGTAAACAAAGCGGCTCCATGTGGTGAAGGCAATGCATCTACTTCCATGCTCAATGGACGTACATCTTCCAATCCCCGGCCATCTAAACGAATCCTGTCGTTCAGTATCATGTCACGAATTACGTCAAACTGCAGATCATAATAATACTTTTTTGACAGTTTAGTAATGTCTTCCGGCAATATGTCTTCGGGTAAAAGGTTGTATTCACTTTTCAGGTGAACGATAAGGTCTTGCTGTATTTGTTCAAGCTGTGAGCCTCTCTGGTGTTTACTGCTTCCGGATCTGGCCATTTCAAGTATACGGGAAGAAGCAAACGCTTTCACCTTCTCCCGAAGCTCCGTATCTTCTGCAGGTTTAGCGTATTCCCTTTTGCCAGTAACGCCTTTCATCGCCCTTAATTCTTCCTGAGCTTTTACCTGCAAACGGATAGCATCATGCGCCAGTTCAATAGCCTTGATCAGGTCTTCTTCAATGCACTCTTTAGACTCGCCCTCTACCATCATGATGTTTTTATCTGTGGCCGCAATGATAAAATCCATATCCGCTTTCGCCAATTCGCTACGGTAAGGGTTCACCTTAAAAACCCCGTCAACACGGGCAATTCTTACTTCTGAAATAATTTCCTGAATAGGAATATCTGAAACGGCGAGTGCCGCAGAAGCCGCTAAACAGGCCAGCGCGTCGGGCATTACTTCGATATCGCTTGAAATGAGTGTGATAAGCACTTGTACTTCACATAAATAATCTTCCGGAAAAAGCGGACGCAGTGCCCGGTCAATTAAACGGGATGTGAGTACTTCGTAATCGTTTAGCCTGGATTCCCGTTTAAAAAATGAACCAGGTATCCGTCCTGCTGAGGCGAACTTTTCCTGATAATCTACGGATAATGGAAAATAGTTCTGCCCTTCTTTAGGCTCTTTGGTTGCTACAACGGTAGCCAGTATGATACAATTGCCTTGGCGAACGGTTACTGAACCGTCTGCCTGGCGGGCAAGTTTTCCCGTTTCGATGGTCACCATACGGCCATCGCCAATATCAAATGTTTTACTTATAGGTTGTGATAACATGTTTAAAATCTGGAATTTTTACCCAATTTAAAGAAATGAGATAATGCAGAGGGAGAGTATATCGTCTCGTTAGAGGACATTAAAGATAGTTAAGACGCAAAAAACTATTCCCAACCTGAACGAGTTGGGAATAGTTTCTGAATACTGAGAGAAGTTATTTTCTAAGGCCAAGTTTTTCTATCAATTTCCTATATTCCTGAAGATTATGCTTACTTAAATAATTTAATAAACGTTTTCTCTTACCTACCATTTGCATTAAACCACGGTGTGTTGAAAAATCTTTTTTATTTTCCTGTAAGTGTTTGGAGATCTGGCTGATACGCTCGGTTAACAGGGCGATCTGCCCTTCGATTGAGCCTGTATTCGTAGCAGTTCCGCCGAATTCTGCAAAAATGGTTGATTTTTTTTCTTTAGTTAAATAAGACATCTTAGAATTTTTTAAAATGCACCTGAATATTCCGCTTAAATGCCGGCAAAGGTAAATAATTATTCCAATTCGGGCCTGATAATTCTTTACGTTTACTTTATTTTTGACAAGACCCGAAAAAAACAATCTCTGCTTGTGTAGTGCGCTGTTTCCAAAAAATCGACCAATCGCTCTCAAGCGGCAAGTTTACCAATGTGAAAACGATTTATTTCACTGTTAATAACGATCTTAATTACGACCAGCGCATGATACGCATCTGCTCCTCGCTGGCTGGCCAGGGGTATATTATTTGTTTGATCGGAAAGCGATCTAAAAACTCCACGGCATTGCTTCCCCGTCCATATCAACAAATACGGATCCGATGCCGGTTTAAAAAAGGAAAATTTTCTTATCTCGAGTATCATTACAGGCTGTTATATTTTTTGCTTTTCATAAAAGCCGACTGTTTTTGTGCCATAGACCTGGATACCATATTACCCGTTTGGATCGCCTCAAAAATTAAACGTATACCGCGAGTATATGATGCACACGAATTGTTTACAGAAATGAAGGAAGTGATCACAAGGCCTGCAATCAGGAAAATCTGGACTATGCTCGAACAATTAACACTACCCCATTTCAAAAATGGATATACGGTAAGTGATAGTATCGCCGGATTCTATCAGAAAAAATACCAGGTTGAATATAGTACTATCCGTAATATTCCGGTAAAAACCGTTGAACCGCCGCTACTTCATAAGGATAAATATATACTTTACCAGGGAGCCGTAAACGAAGGCAGGGGCCTGGAATATCTAATCCCTGCCATGCAGTATGTAAACTGCCCTTTGATAATCTGCGGGGATGGAAACTTTATGAACCAATCGCTTAAACTGGTAAGCCATTATCAGTTACAGGATAAGGTACTTTTCAAGGGAATGTTATTACCCGAAGCCTTAAAAAATATAACCCTTTCATCTTATATCGGGGTGAACCTGGTAGAGCCTGCCGGATTGAACCAATTGTATTCACTTGCCAATAAATTTTTTGATTATATACATGCGGCCGTTCCCCAATTGACCATGGATTTTCCGGAATATAGCAAAATCAACGGCAAGTACAAGGTAGCACTGCTCACCCACACGTTAGAACCAAGGCACCTTGCCGGCTTACTGAACATTTTATTGGAAAACACTGTTCTGTATGATGAATTGCAACAAAACTGCCTCAGCGCCCGGGAAGAGTACAATTGGCAAACGGAAGAAAAAACACTAATCGAATTTTATTATCAAATTTTCAGCAAGATTGGATAGACACTTACATATCGTATGCCATGATGTTCCGTACCCGGTTGATTATGGCGGCGTCTTTGACCTGTTCTGCAAGGTTAAAGCCCTTTACGAGCTGAATATAAGAATTCATCTTCACTGTTTTGAATACGGACGGAGACCTCAGCCTGAATTAAACAAATACTGCGAAGAGGTGAATTATTACCCGCGCAATGAGGGACATAAGGGGTTTTCAACAGTCATCCCTTATATCGTTGCCTCCCGTTCTTCTGCTGATTTGATTACGAACCTGCGTAAAGATAGTTACCCGGTGTTGCTGGAAGGCATTCATTGCACTTATCCTTTATATTGTGATGCCCTGCAAAACCGTAAAGTTATCCTTCGTTTACATAATGTTGAATATGACTATTACCACCAGTTGTTCCATCATGAAAAATCATTATTAAAAAAAGCCTACTATTATAATGAGAGCCGGTTACTGAAATGTTTTGAACAATCTATAGCCAACAAGGCACTCATCCTGGCGGTTTCTCAAAAAGATGTCGAAACGTATCAGAAAAAATTCGCAGCTCAAAACATAGCATACCTGCCTGTGTTCACTCCTTTTTATCAGGTACAGAGCCTGGAAGGTATAGGCACTTATTGCCTGTATCATGGAAATCTGTCTGTTTCGGAAAATGAGAAAGCTGCAATCTGGCTGCTGGAAAACGTATTTAATAAGATAAAAGTACCTTTCGTCATTGCCGGCAAGAACCCTTCATCCCGCTTGGAAAGACTTGCTCATCTTAATTGCCATACCTGCCTGGTAGCTAACCCGTGCGAAGGTGAAATGAAAGACCTGATTGCCAAAGCGCAGATCAATATCATCCCCTCATTTAATGAAACGGGTATTAAACTAAAATTATTGAACGCACTGTTTAACGGAAGGCACTGTGTGGTAAATGATGCCACTGTGCAACATACAGGCCTGGAAGCTGCGTGTCATATCGGTACTACCAGCGAGGCCATCCGGCAGATCGTCATTCAATTATACCATCATCCCTTTAACGAAGAAGAGATCCTGTTAAGAGAAAAATTGCTTGGCACCGGATATAACAATAAAAAAAACGGGCTCAGCCTTATAAAATCGATATGGTAGCGTTATCTTCTACCTTACCCTTTTCAGTTTTCAACGTTCTTGCAGGATATTTACTTATGACTATATAATTATGAGTCGCCATGATTATTGCAGCTCCGTAATCACCGCTGATGTGAAACAGCAGTTGCATGATCTCGTCGGAAGTCTCAGGGTCGAGGTTACCGGTAGGCTCATCAGCCAATATTAATTTAGGTGAATTCAGTAAAGCTCTTGCTATGTCTATACGCTGCTGTTCGCCTCCACTCATTTCAAAAGGCATTTTAAATCCTTTAGACTTTAATCCGACCTTCTCAAGCACGTCGGCAATTTTTTCGTTCATTAGTTTCGCATCCTTCCACCCGGTAGCCCTTAAAACAAATTTCAGGTTTTCGTTCACCGTTCTATCCGTCAATAACTGAAAGTCCTGGAAAACCACTCCAAGCGTTCTCCGAAGGAAAGGCACTCTTTTCCAGTTCATGTCTTTAAGGTTATAGCCGGCAACTCTTCCCTCGCCTTCCTTTAGTGGCAGGTCTCCGTATAATGTTTTTAATAAACTCGATTTACCGGTGCCGGTTTTACCAACGAGGTAGACGAATTCTCCGGTATTCACTGTTAAATTGACGTCCTGGAGAATCAGATTCTTTCCCTGATAAATATTAGCGTTTACTAACTCGACAATTTTTTCGGTCATAGCGTAATTTTAAAAAAACAAAAATAAAGCATTAATCGGCATTGTAACCCGGGCAACGCCTATACAATTGTGAAAACCGCGAATGTTGAGGCAAGAAAAATGCTTATTGCAGGTATCCAGAATGATAACGCTTCAAAGAGGAATTAGCCTAAATTACGGCATTAAACCAAATTTTCTTTTTTTTACATATATTGAACCTTTATTCAACTATTAGTAATGTTACATAAGTATCTAACGATTTGCGCCATTACGATGGCAGCCTTATTATTCACTGCAGGCAGCCATAAATCATTTCAATTACCCGGAAGGCTTGAAGTGCTCCTATTAGGGCATGAAAGTAAACATCATGACTCTGAAAAACTTACCGACATCTTGTCCAGGGAGCTTTTTAAAGATGGGATCAACATTTCATACACCACCGATCCTGACGATCTGAACGAGAACAACCTGCAGAAGTATGACGGGTTGATCCTGTATGCCAACATCGATAAAATTTCACCTTCCCAGGAAAAAGCCTTGTTAAACTATGTGAAGGGAGGCAAAGGCTTTATTCCTCTTCACTCAGCATCATTCTGTTTCCGGAATTCTCCGGAAGTGGTGGAAATGATCGGGGGGCAGTTCAAAAGTCATAAGTGGGATTCTTTTCCCGCTGTAATCGTTAAACCCGAACACCCGGTAGTGAAAGGCATTCCTGCTTTTATTACAACCGACGAAACCTATGTGCATGAAAAGATTAGCAAGAACATAGAAGTGATCTCTGAAAGAGTGGAAGGCAGTCATCGCGAACCGTATACCTGGGTACGTAATTACGGAAAAGGCAGGGTATTTTATACCGCCTACGGACATGATGAACACACTTTCAATAATAAGGATTTTATAAACCTGGTAAGAAACGGCATCCTGTGGGCAGTTGGAGATCAGGCAAGGTCGAATTTGGCTTCTTTGAAATTACCTGAACCAAAATATACCGACGCCAAAATTCCCAACTATGAGCGCCGTAATCCGCCCCCTCAACTACAAGAGCCTTTAACACCTGCACAATCCATGCAGCTTACCCAGGTGCCTGTGGGTTTTGAACTTCAGTTGTTTGCAGCAGAACCTGATATTATAAACCCCATCCACATGAACTGGGACGAAAGGGGAAGGCTTTGGGTAATTGAAACCGTCGACTATCCAAATACCGTAAGGGATAACAAGGAAACAGGCGACGACCGGATCAAAATACTGGAAGATACGAACGGCGACGGCAAAGCTGATAAAATTACCATTTTTGCAGATAAGCTAAACATTCCGACAAGCTTTGTTTTTGCGAACGATGGCATCGTAGTTTCCCAGGCTCCCTATTTTTTATATTTCAAAGACACAAACGGAGATGATAAAGCGGATGTAAAAGATACCGTAATAACCGGTTGGGGAACTTACGATACGCATGCGGGCCCTTCAAGCCTGAGGTATGGACTTGACAACAAACTCTGGGGTGTTGTTGGTTACTCGGGGTTCAGGGGAAAAATTGGCAAGGATTCTCTCCGCTTCAGCTCCGGCCTGTACCGTTTTACCGCTGATGGCAAAGACCTCGAATACCTCTCTACGACCAGCAACAATACCTGGGGACTTGGTTTTTCAGAAGAATTTGATGTATTTATTTCGACAGCCAACAATACGCACAGCGGCTTTTTCAGCATACCTTTCAAGTACCTGACCATGGCCGATATCACTGAATCGGGTGTGGAGAAAATCGATGCCCATTACGGCATGCACGTTGTTACCAAAAACCTTCGCCAGGTTGACGTGTTCGGAGGCTTTACGGCAGCTGCAGGGCATAGCCTGTATACAGCCCGGCAGTTTCCAAAAGAATACTGGAACCGCGTTGCTTTCGTTAACGAACCTACCGGCCGCCTGATTCACCGCCACATACTTGAACAGACCGGGGCAGGATTCAAGGAAAAAGGCGACGGATGGAATATGCTTGCAAGCGCTGATGACTGGGCAGGGCCGGTACAGGCAGAAGTAGGGCCTGATGGGGCCTTATGGGTTCTCGACTGGTATGACTTCATCATTCAGCATAATCCGACACCTTCCGGATTTGAAAACGGCAAGGGCAATGCCTATATAAATCCTTTAAGAGACCATGATCGCGGAAGGATCTACCGCATCAAATATAAAAACAGCGAAGACGGTAAACCTTTAAATTTAAACAAGAAAGATGCTAATAGTCTTGTCCAGGCGCTCTCAAATAACAATATGTTCTGGCGCACGACGGCACAGCGCCTGCTTGTTGAATCGGGAAATACATCGGTACTGCCGGAACTGTATAAACTTGTTCGAAACGACAAACCGGATGAGGCAGGGATAAATGCATCCGCCATTCATGCCCTGTGGACCATGCATGGACTTAAAGCTCTGGATGGCAGTAATAAAGAAGCCCTTGATGTTGCCATCAAAGCACTCAGCCATCCTTCAGGTGGTGTGCGCAGGGCCGCCGTACAGGTATTGCCGGTTTCAGTCGCAGCTACCCAGGCCCTGGTTAAAGCAAATGTTTTTAAAGACAAAGACCTTCGTGTCAGGCTCGCTGCAGTGCTAGCTGCTTCCGATGCGCCGGCTTCGAATGAATTGGGCAGTGCCTTGTTCGATATGGCAGAAAAAGAAGAAAACATTAATGATCCCTGGATAAAAAATGCGTTGTACGTTGGCACGAAGGTTCACCGGAACGGATTTCTGGCATCATTTAAGAAAAAAGGACTTAGTGAAAATCCTTCTCTGGGAGAGGCTACTACCATTCAACGGTTTGCCATGGCTTCCCGTTTAAAAACAATCTCATTGCGGTCCAGGCAAATGACCCCCGCCGACAGGGCCCATGATGTTACCGGTAAAGAAATATTGATCTCCGCCAATATAGAAAAAGGACAGGAAAAGGCGTATTCGGGGATGATCCTTGCCCATGGCGACAAGGCAAATGGATATGGATTATACATGATGAACGATAAACTTTACTTCCAGGTTAACCAGGACGGAACTCCGTTTGTTGTAAATACTTCTTCGCCATTACCGGCTAAGTTCCAGGTCAATGCATCACTCCAGCAGAACGGCTCCCTGACCCTTGTGGTTGATAATAAACAGGTGGCTGCCACCAAAGCCAAAGGATTATTTACCCAACCGTTAAAAACTGCCCTGAGGCTGGGATTCGATATGCTTAAGGGTGATGATAAGTTAGGTAATTATCCGGATACCTTCAGAGTAGCCAACAACATGGTCGCTAATCCAAGGATCGACCTGCTGGACCCGGGCACCGTTAAAAAGCCGGACGCTTCAAAGGCCATTGCTGCAAAGGCAGACCAGGTGATTACCATTACCGTAGTGAAGAACGTAATGAAGTTCGACAAAGAGCTTATCCAGGTAAAAGCAGGCACTACCGTTCAGATAGTACTGCAGAATCCTGATTTTATGCAACACAACCTGGTAGTCATAAAACCGAAAACAACTGAAAAAGTGGGTGCTGCCGCAGATAAATTGGCCCAGGATCCTGATGGCGCAAAAATGAACTATGTGCCCAGGATGCCCGAAGTTTTATTTGCCACTCCTCTTATAAACCCTGAAGGTAAATTTACCTTGAAATTCAAAGTACCCGACACTGCAGGCGATTATCCGTACGTGTGCACCTTCCCCGGCCATTGGCGCATAATGAAGGGCATTATGAAAGTAACAAAATAGCATAGCCTATACTACATAATTCCATAATTAAACTTAATACCCAAAACTTAAATACAATGAACGAAAACGTCAACAAAAACGCTTTGTTTAATGGGAGTTGCTTTGCACTCATCACTACCGCCTTTACTTTTTCTATTCGCGCAGGAATCCTCCCCCAATTGGGTGAGGCCTTTGGCCTTTCTGCCGAACAACTGGGATTTATTAATTCCATGTGGTTTTTGGGATTCCCAATTTCAATGATTATCGGCGGCCTGGTTTATCATACGTTTGGCCCTAAAAATATTATGATGGTCGCTTTTGTATGCCACACCATCGGAATTTTGTTGACCATTTATGCCGGTGGATATACAACTTTGCTTATTTCCACACTCTTAATTGGCATTGGTAATGGATGTACCGAGGCTGCCTGTAACCCTATGATTGCAGACATGTACTCAGGTTTGAAAATGCAAAAAATGCTCGCCAGGTTCCACATGTGGTTCCCTGGGGGGATACTTGTTGGATCCCTCATTTCCTTCTTTATGACCCGCATGGGTTTAGGCTGGGAAGCACAGATGTGGGTCACGATGATTCCAACCATTATTTACGCTGTGTTATTTTTCGGGAAAGCTTTTCCAAAACCACAGTTGGAAGAGGCAAACTCTCTTGCTGAAAACTTCAAGGCAATGTTAAGCCCGGTTTATATCTTTCTGTTTTTCTGCATGGCCCTTACGGCTATTTCGGAGTTTGGTCCCAGCCAATGGGTAAGTATTGTTTTAGGAGCCAGTGGAGCAGATGCCATGCTAATTTTAGCCTTGACTTTTGGAGTGTCCGCTACCGGCAGGTTTTTCGCCGGACCAGTTGTTGGGGCGTTGGGTCAGACAGGTGTTTTGCTTGCAGGAGCGATCCTGACAACCATAGGCATCTATATGTTCAGTACTGTAACCGGCCCTATGGCCTATGTGGCAGCGATAATTTTCGCTCTTGGCATTTGTTATTTCTGGCCGGTAATGATTGGTTCAGTGGCACAAAAAGTTCCCCGGAGCAGCGCCCTGGGTATGTCCATTGTTGGTGGGATAGGCATGTTTTCTACCTCTATCTTCCAACCTATAATTGGTGGTTGGATTGATAGTGCCAGGGCAGACAACGCCGCTAAGGGGCTTACAGGAACCGCACTGGAATTGGCCACCGGACAACATGCGTTGCTGAAGATGATCACCTTCCCCGCCATATTGATTGTACTGTTTCTTATATTTTTCTTCTGGCAAAGAAATTCAAAGACGGCCACAGAAAGTGAAATGACTGTGGCGGTGCATTAATAAATACAATGGAAAATAAAACAATCAACGTCGCCATCGTAGGCCTTGGTTTCGGAGCAGAATTTATTCCGATATACCAGCGCCATCCCGATATGACCATGTATGCGCTGTGCCAGCGCAATACGGATAAACTGAACGAAATAGGCGACGCTTTTGGCGTTGAAAAGCGATATGCCTCTTATGAAGATTTGCTGGAAGACCCTGCCGTAGATGCCATTCATATCAACACACCTATTCAAAATCATGCGGAGCAGTCTCTACAAGCATTAAAGGCAGGTAAACATGTGGCCTGCACGGTTCCAATGGCTACTACTGTCGATGAGTGCCGGCAAATTGTTGAAGCAGTAAACGAAACGGGTCTTACCTACATGATGATGGAAACCGTCGTGTATAGCCGGGAATTTTTATTTGTAAAAGAAATGTATGAAAATGGGGAGATGGGTAAACTCCAGTTTCTGAGAGCTTCCCATCAACAGGAAATGGCGGGCTGGCCCGGCTATTGGGAAGGGTTACCGCCAATGCATTACGCAACGCATTGTGTTGCACCGGTAGTGGCTTTGGCGAACACCGACGCTGAATATGTATCGTGTTTCGGATCCGGGCGTATTGATGAAAATCTGATCACCAAATACGGTTCCCCGTTTGCTATTGAAAGCTGTCATATCAAATTCCGGAATTCAGATCTTTCAGCTGAAGTAACCCGTTCTCTGTTCAATACCGCCAGGCAATACCGGGAAAGCTTTGACGTATATGGTTCAAAGAAAACATTTGAATGGACCTTGATAGAAGATGAAGAATCCGTTATACATACCGGAGAAAAGCCTGAAAAAATAAAGATACCTGATTATGGCCATTTACTGCCTGCAGAAATTCAATCCTTCACTACTGGCGGCGTTTATGATGCGGAAAGCAAACAACATCTTTCATTTATTCAGGGAGCCGGGCATGGTGGTTCGCACCCCCACCTGATCCATGAATTTGTAAGTGCTTTGAAAGATAAAAGACAACCCTTTCCCAACGCACGGCAATCGGCTAATATAACCTGCGTAGGCATACTCGCCCACGAATCGGCAATGCATGGCGGTAAACTTATACAACTGCCCGATTTTACACTTGGAGGAAACATATAATCCTGTTTAATTATTCATTAGACATTTAAAACAAATGTATATGTGCGTTGTTTTGTGCATTAAATCACAAGCATATGCAAAAAGAACTATTAGGATTAGAAGTTGAAAAAGAATTTCCGGTTCAGGTACAAGAACTGTCCAATGCCTGGACTAACCCTGAAAAGCTTAAACAGTGGTGGAAGCCATCCGGCCACCAACTAACTGACGTTAATATTGATTTGCGTGAAGGTGGAAAATTCAATTATGTTTTCCAGGGAACAAATGCTGAAACGGCGCTGGTTATTTCCGGAGAATACCAGGAAGTAAATGAAAACAGGAAACTTGTTTATAGCTGGAACTGGGAAATCCCCAATACTGAGGCAATCAGCAATAATGAATTCATGTTGACGGTAGAATTTATACCTGCCAAGGACCATAGTAAACTACGGGTTGTACAGCATAATTTTAAAGACAATGAATCAATACATCCTCATAAGAAGGGCTGGGAAATTGCTTTAGATGACCTCTACCAATTTCTTTCAGAAGCGTAAATACAATAATAACCCTTCGATTAGCAGAGTTTCATTTATTTACAAATTCGCAATTTAACTCTAAAACATAACTATGAATACCTTAACGTCACCGCTCGTGAACACGAATAAAAAGACGATTGAGTTTTTTCTTCATAACGATTGCGCCTCTCATGTATCCCTTTCCGGCAGTTTTAACCACTGGGCTCAAGATGTACTTCCCATGAGGCCGGTTAGAGCTGGCTTATGGAAGATTGAGATACCGATGTTACCAAAAGGAAAATATCAGAATAAGTTTATTATAGACGATAAAACGTGGATGGAAGACATTGAAAACCCTAACCGCGAACCCGATGGGGTTACGGGTTTTTACAGCATTCTTAATATTTGAGAACGGGGAGAGGGTTTAAACTCTCTATTACCTGCCCATCCATCCGCCATCTACCGTTATGATGGTTCCATGTATGTAATCAGCAGCGGCAGAACAGAGGAAAGTGACTACTCCTTTAAAGTCTTCGGGCTCGCCCCAGCGGCCTGCCGGAATCCTGTCAAGGATAGATTTACTCCGCTCAGCATCCTGTCTGAGGGCGGAAGTATTTTCAGTGGCGATATAACCGGGCGCAATTCCGTTTACATTAACCCCTTTTGGGGCCCACTCGTTAGCAAACGCTTTTACCAGGCTACCTACGGCTCCTTTGCTTGCTGCATAACCCGGAACGTTGATGCCTCCCTGGAAGGTGAGTAAAGAGCAGGTAAAAACCACCTTTCCGGAACCCCTTTCTATCATATCCCGTCCGAATTCACGGGTGATGATAAATTGTGCGTCCAGATTTATAGACAACAGTTTGTCCCAGTAATCATCCGGATGTTCTGCTGCCGGTTTGCGCAGGATAATACCGGCATTATTGATCAGGATGTCAATGGGAGGTTCTGATTCTTTCACCTGCTTAATGAATCCGTATAAAGCTTCCCTGTTGCTGAAATCTGCCTGGTACGCTTTAAATTTTCTGCCTGATGCAGTAATTTCTTTTTCTATCTCACTGCCATGAAGTTCCAAGGCTGTCGATACACCCACAATATCTGCACCCGCTTCTGCCAATGCGGCTGCCAACGCTTTTCCGATTCCGCGATTGCAACCAGTTACCAATGCTGTTTTGCCTTTCAGGCTAAAGAGATCTAATACACGCATAGAAGCTAATCTTTTATAGTGATAATAGATAACCAGTAACAAGGTTACCTGATTTCCATACAATATATTAAATAAAAGTAATTTTCTATACCATGACGTTGTCTATGATTAAGGACGAAGCTGGTCGCCTTTAAGATAATTGCTGGAAGCATCAAGAAGGAATATATTAAAATTGGTTCGTAAATGACTTTCAATTTCCCATCCGATACGCTGGTATATCACCGTTAGCCTATCGTTTTCATCAGTCCAAACCATGTGTTCCGGTGCGGAAGAGTCTATCTTTTTTTCTCTTAGATAAAACGGATCTATGCCCTGAGGTTTCGTAACAGTTACATCAAAAAAGTTGACACCGGACGAATCTGATTTGACGTATGTAACCGTCGCTTGATATTCTACGTTGTTTTGTTCAAATTGTATAATGAATGGCTCTAATAATTTTGTATATCCCATACAGCATTTAATTACAAATAAACATTGTTTTGAAAAATTTGAGATGCACCTGTTAACATCAATACATACAAGATCTACTTGTAATTACCGTTTAAAGGTAATTACAAGGTGTAAGAATAATAGTGGTGAAGTCAAGCGGATTTCAAGAGAATATTAACAATGATATGTCCTTAGCCGTAAAATGGATAAAAAGAAATTGACTATGTAATTTAGAAATTAAATGTCGTAATTCAAAGAACCAGACAAGTCATTTGATTAAACCGAGTGCAATACCGCAACGCGGGATCGCCGGGTTAAGGCATTTCGGGAAATTATTTGAAAATTAGCTGCATTAACTGAGGCATTTGCAGCTGATGCCATTTTGCTAAACCTCCATTGAGCGGCAGATTGCCAGTTCAAGTCCGCGAATTTCGGCCAAACCGCGCAACCTTCCGATGGCTGAATAACCCGGATTGGTTTTTTTGTTCAGGTCATCAAGCATCTGGTGCCCGTGGTCGGGCCGCATGGGTATGGCAGTCTGCCTTTGTTTCATCACTTCCACCAATTCTTTTACTACGGCATACATATCTACATCCCCTTCCAGGTGGTTGTCTTCATAAAAATCTCCCCATTCATTTCTCTTCGTACTGCGCAGGTGAACAAAATTTATCCGCTCACCGAAGCGCTTAACCATGGCCGGCAGATCGTTATCGGGTCTAACACCAAAGGATCCGGTACAAAAGCACAGGCCATTATTTAATGCGGGAACAGCATCGATCAACTGCTGAATATCCCCGGCAGTACTTACAACTCTGGGTAAACCTAAAATGGGATAAGGCGGATCATCAGGATGAATAACCATGCTGACCCTGGATTCTTGCGCAGCGGGTATTATTTCCTGCAGAAAAAATATCAGGTGATTGCGCAGTGTAGCTGCGTCGATACCTGAGTACGTGTCTAATGCCTGCTGGAACTGTTGTACCGTGAAACTTTCTTCGCTGCCAGGAAGGCCCGCAATAATATTACGTTCCAGTAATCGTTTTTCTTCATCGCTCATCCGGGTGAACCTCTGTTCGGCACGGGCTAATTCAGCTTCAGTATAGTCGTTCACCGCATCTTTTCTTTTCAGTATAAAAACGTCAAAGGCAATAAAGGCCGCTTTTTCAAAACGAAGTGCCTTACTGCCATCTTCAACGGTGTAGCCGAGGTCGGTTCTAGTCCAATCCAGCACCGGCATGAAATTATACGTTATGATATCGATTCCGCATTTTGCCAGGTTGCGGATCGACTCCTTATAGTTGTTTATATACTGGCGATAATTGCCGGTTTGGGTTTTGATCGCTTCATGAACAGGAACGCTTTCTACAACGCTCCAGCTCAATCCTGCCGACCCGATCTTGTTTTTACGTTTGATGATTCCCTCTACCGGCCAGGTTTCGCCATTGGGAACATGATGCAGTGCAGTGACTACGCCGGAACATCCGGCCTGTCTGATGTCGTGCAGTCTTACCGGGTCATCAGGTCCGAACCAGCGCATAGTTTGTTGCATGGTATAAGTAAGATTCGAATTCATAACATAGTATTTAATTCAACGATTATTCGGATTCCATTCAAGGACCATCACCGGCTGAGGTGGCCCTTTTTTGACCCCTTCCCCATCGCCCTGTTCGCATTTCTGGACAAACAAGTGCAGCAGGCCTTTCAATTTCCATAATTCCCTGTCATACCCCGGTTCCCATTGGCCTACCGAAACCGCAGTAAGGTCATTTTCAAGCCATTTACCCGTTGGAAAATCAGCACAGGTTAACACCGATACCTTGTCTCCTCGTTCTTCATCACGATATACCATTAAGGCCAATTCTCTGGCACCATTCCGGCGCATCATAATCTGGGGCCTGGCTATGGGTATCCGTTTTGTACCTCCTCCGCTTAATGTGAAAGCAGATTTCCGGTTTGATACTTGTATTTTATTCCATTGTTTGCCATCGTGGTAAACCAGCTGGTATTGCGGAACGGTTGTGCCCTGCGCCCGCCAAAAAGTAGCAATAAAAGGACGGCCGGAAGCATCGGCGCACATTGAAGTCTGGTTGATCAACTCACTGTTTTCAGGGATGTTATACGCATATTCTGCCGAGGCGGCCCTCACCGGCAGCGTATACTTTTCGCCAGTGGTTTTTTCCCAGGTTTTACCCCCATCGGTGGACCGTGCATAACAAAGGTCATGGTTACTGGCTACATCACCACTTTCGCGCCATACCCAGGAGAGATGAATGGTGCCGTTGTCATCTATAGCCATTTGCCAGTAAGCGTTTCTCTGGCCTTCTCCATCTATAAAACCATCCTGCAACTGCATCCATTGCCGCTCTTTCAGATCATACCGGTTGAGCATCAGGTTCCCGTTTCCGGAAGATCCATCGCGGTACAGAAACAGCAGGTTCCCATCCGGCATCTTGTAGAATTCCGGATAAGTTACATGCTCTTCTTTTTTACCGGTCATGGGCATTTTTTCTGTTAATTCAAGCGAACCTGGTTTAACACTCCTGCAATACCTGAGTACATTATTATGATGGTCCCATGATACATGCAGGTAACCATCGCCATCTACTGTTATGCTTATAGAATTATGCGCATCAAGGGTTTTTCCTTTGAATGGCGACACCCTGGTTTGCCAATTGTTAGAACCCAATTTTCTTTTTGCCAGCACGAGGTTACTTTGCTGGTCGTAAAAAGCAGTATATTGCTCATCCCGGAAGCTTACCAGGGGGTCATGCCTGAAAACGACTGTATTTATAGAATTTGCGGCCCAGCCCTCAGCTACATATACAGCCTGCGCATTATTCAGTACACTCATCCTGTTCTGTCCAAAGCAAACAACCTCTGCACAAACAAAAAGACAACAGAGAATCGGCTTAATTACCTGATGCAACATATCGTTGTTGTAATAAGTGATGTATTATGGGCTCACCTGTTCATATTTCCGGTAGCTGGAAGCGGCCTGATTTTTTAGCAATCTTACAAGGAATTTTTTATGATTCCCGTTTTGTTGTGATATTTTTAATGCAGGACCAACTTAATCTGAACTGTCATTTATGGAATACCAACATTTGGGTAACTCAGGCTTACACCTCAGCCGGATAGGATTTGGATGCATGTCTTTAGGGGAGGATTACTCGGAAACGGAGAACCTTATCCTACGTGCCGTTGATCACGGCATTAATTTTTTTGATACTGCCGACCTATACCAAAAGGGACAGAATGAATCCTTCCTTGGAGGTATCCTTAAAGGCAGACGTGACAAGGTAATTATATCAACCAAAGTTGGCAATCAATGGCGCGCCGATGGCCAGGGATGGGACTGGAATCCGCGAAAAGAGTATATTCTGGACGCGGTGAATGGGAGCCTTTCGCGGCTGCAAACCGATTATATCGACGTTTACCAGTTGCATGGAGGCACCCTGGAGGACCCAATCGATGAAACTATAGAGGCTTTTGAAATGCTGAAAAAGCAGGGAAAGATCCGGTTTTATGGCATTTCCTCTATCCGTCCGAACGTTATTGAAGAGTACGCCCGGCGTTCGGCAATGGTAAGTGTTATGATGCAGTACAGCCTGCTTGACCGTCGTCCGCAGGAAGCCTGCCTTGGTCTATTACAGCAAAACAATATCGGGGTATTGGCCAGGGGAAGTATTGCAAAAGGTTTACTGGTTGACAAGGCTGCAACCGGTTACTTAAATTATAGCGAACCAGCGGTCAGACAGGCAGCAGCGGCGATTAAAGGAATTTCCGGTGAGCAGCGTAGTGCTGTCCAGACAGCTTTACGTTTTGTGCTCCGTCATCCTGCCATCAGTTCGGCCGTTGTAGGTATCAGGACGCCTAAACAACTGGAAGAAGCCGTTCAAACCCTGAATACGCCTTTACTGACAGACGCTGAATACCTGGTTTTGCAGGAAAGTCTTGCCGTTAATTATTACGACCAGCACAGGTAATTTTACCTGTCCTGATCATCTCTGGAAGGAGCAAAGCGGTAGACCATGGCAAAACCCACGCTTCCATTATGATAGCTTGGCAATGCGAGCAGTTTAGGATTTTTCCGTTTAAAGATATGATCACTTATCCAGGGGTATGCCCGGTACACCAGTTTAGTTGAAAGGATGCCTATGCCTGCCCCTGTGATGACATCACTAAACCAGTGCTTGTTGTTGTACATTCGAAAACCACCTGTGCCGGCAGCTACCACGTATCCCGCTACGCGATACCAGGGAGAAATATGTTTATATTCCTGGTGCAGGAATTCAGCAGCCGCGAAAGCGTTGCTGGTATGGCCGGAAGGAAACGACCTGAAATTGCTTTCATCGGGCCTTAACTGGTGGGTCGCTGTCTTGAGTAATCTAACTGTTGACTGTTCCAGTAGAGCCGATAGGGTTAAAATGGCAGTACGGTCAAAAAAATCATGTTGGCCTTTTATTCCAACGGCATTAAGCGCATATACTGCCACTGCAGGGGAGTATTGCATAAAATTATCCATTCTTGAATGAAATGATGGACTACTCCGCTGCAGCTCCTTCTTGAAATTGTCGTTTACCAGGCGTAAACTGTGGTTACCCAGGGTCAGGGCTCCGTAGCCAATAAAAACAGCCGGAATGATTAGTGTTTTTGCAAAGCGCTTATTCACTGTTTTAATGGAATCCCTGTTGACAGGATTCTGTATGATTATATCTGCAGCAATCTGACGGTCTGACTCCTGGGAGAAAGAAGAAGAGACCAATAATACGTGAACAAGCAAAAGACTATATTTTTTCATATATTATCTTTAGATCCATGATATCCCGGGCCGTAATAACGGTTGGCTTGCCTGTAAATTATTCCTGTCCAAGATAAAGCATTGTTAACATTTTCGGGTGGGTCCCCTACATCCCTAACCACAAAGTTTTCATTGTGTTTCAAATCTTCCAGTCTACAACCTGATTCACCCAATCGTCGCGGTGGGGAATGCTGATCTTGATATAATTGTCGGTATACCCTTCCATCATTCCGTTTTTGCTCCGGCTTTCAAACAGGCATTTTCTTGTCTGACCGCTATGCTGGTCCCTAAAATATTGCATCTTCATATAACTCAGGTTACGCAGTGTTTTGTTCCGCTGTTGCCGGATGGTAACGGGTATAACCGGGTTGATGTCAAGGGCGGTGGTATGATCCCTTTCTGAATAGGTAAACACGTGCAGGTAAGAGACATCCAATGCATGCAGAAAGTCAACTGTTTCGGCAAAGTCTGCCTCCGTTTCTCCAGGAAAGCCTGTGATGACATCTACGCCGACAGCGCAATGCGGCATTATTTCTTTAATGAATTTGATCTTTTCAGCGTAAAGCTCCTTTTTATAGCGCCTTCTCATCAGCTTTAAGATCTTATTGCTGCCGCTCTGCAGCGGGACATGAAAATGCGGCATAAACTTGTCGCTATCCGCGACAAATTCTATAATATCATTGGAAAGCAGGTTTGGCTCAATAGAAGAAATGCGGTAACGCCGGATACCCTCTACCTGGTCCAAAGCCCTGATCAGTCCGGAAAAATTTTCGGGGTGAAATTTATTGCCCTCCGGTCCTTTTCCAAAGTCACCTAGGTTTATTCCGGTCAACACAACTTCTTTTATACCTTTCTTAGCCAGGTCCTCAGCGTTTCTAACCACGTTTTCAATGGAGTCACTTCTGCTTTTTCCCCTTGCCATAGGAATGGTGCAGAAGGAACAGTTATAATCGCATCCGTCCTGTACCTTTAAAAAGGTCCTGGTACGGTCAGCAAGGGAATAAGAAGGCTGGAAACCGGTCACCTCTTCTATATCGCAACTGCAGATCCTGGCCGGATCATCCTTGCAAAGTTCACTGAGGTGTTGGGCAATATTAAACTTTTCCGCTGCACCGAGCACCAGGTCAACTCCTGGTATCCGGGAAATTTCGACAGGTTTTAACTGGGCGTAGCAACCGGTTATAACCACAAGGCTTTCTGGCGATTTCCGCTGGATGCGGCGAACCAGCTGGCGGCATTCCTTGTCAGCATTTTCAGTGACCGAGCAGGTATTTATTACATAAACATCAGCCAGGCCGTCGAAATCTTTTTTCTCAAATCCTTCGTTTTCCAATAATCTTGAAATGGCAGAGGTTTCTGAAAAGTTAAGCTTGCAACCCAGCGTATGAAAAGCGACTGATTTCGAATTGGCCATAGAGCCGCAAATTACAATTTTGATTGTAGATTTGAGGTCGCATCTTTAAATGGCCGCATAAAAATCAGGCGTTTATATTAAATGAAATCAAATCATATCTCATTCCGTATTTTAGTGGTTATAGATATATTGCAACTAATCACAGTACAATATGAAAATGGTCATTAGGGGCCTGCAGGCTTTATACTCCTTGTACGCAGGGCTTTTGTTTATAGTGCTGATGTTTATTGTACTGCCTTTTGCGGTAGTTGCCTCTTTTTTCGGAACCATCAGGAGTGTTTCTTTTGTATACCGGCTTTGTATATTATGGTCGGATGCCTGGTTATTACTGATCGGTATCATTCCCCGGCATATATATATCACGCCACATAATAAAGATCATGCATGCATTTTTGTTGCCAACCATACTTCCTATATGGACATCCCCATGCTGGTAAATTCTATACGGCAGCCCATCAGGATACTTGGTAAAGTGGAAACATCCAGCATTCCGCTATTTGGATTTTTATACAGGCAGGCAACAGTGATGGTCGACCGCAGCAGCATGGAAAACCGGGCAAAAAGCGTTATGCGATTAAAAGCCATACTTAAAAAAAGAATTTCCATTGTCATCTTTCCGGAAGGAACTTTCAATATGACCGCATCACCGCTGAAAGAGTTTTATAATGGCGCTTTCCGGATCGCCATCGAGACACAAACCGCGATAAAGCCCGTCATATTCCCGGACACTTTAGGTCGTATGCATTACGCGAGTTTTTTCCTGATGACGCCCGGCATTTCAAGAGCCGTTTTCCTGGAAGAAATTTCGGTACGTGGATTAACCCTGCAGGATGTGCATCATTTAAAAGATAAGGTGTATAACATGATGGATGTTGAATTAAGGAAGTGGAGAAAGTATGAGGAAATTTCGGAGTTCAGTTCAGGGCTCGAAGACTAAACTATAAACCTTGAATTTTGAACCCCGAATTTTTGAACCTTGAACTTTGAACCCCGAACTTTTGAACCTTGAACCCCGAACTTCCCCATACCAGCCCTTCATTCGTCGAAGTGATCATCCCATTGGCACTTCCAAAGAACTACACATGGTCAGTGCCGGAGGATATGATTGTTAATCTGCAGGCTGGCTGCCGGGTAGAGGTGGAGCTAAAAAATAAAAAATATGCGGGAATCGTTAAACGCATCCACCAGGAAAAACCGCAGGCTTTTGAACCTAAAGAAATTCTCAACGTGCTGGATGCAGAGCCGATCATTTTTCCCGAACAACTCCACCTTTGGCAATGGCTGGCAAACTATTACCTGTGTAGCGAAGGAGAAGTTATGCAGGCTGCTTTGCCTACTTTTTTTAAGCTAAGCAGTGAAACCATTTTGTTGTATAACGAAGAAGCCGGTGATGATTTTTCAAACCTTGATGATGATGAGTACCTGGTGGCGGAAGCGTTGTTGCTAAAGAAAGAACTAAAGCTGGTTGAAGTGCAGCAACTGTTGGATGCCACCCATGTATACCCGGTCATAAAACGATTGATTGAAAAAAAAGTTTGCTTTGTCTGGGAAGAACTGAAGAATTCATACAAGGAGAAAAAAGAAAGTTATGTCTTGCTTAACCCCGAGTACGATAATGAAGAAAGGCTATCGGAGCTATTAAACAACTGGACAAGAGCCCCCAGGCAAATGGAATTGTTACTGGCATTTCTGCATCTAAGAAAGACTGAAGGCGAAGTTGTTCAGGGGGAATTGCTTAAGAAGGCAAATGCTTCCACCGCGCAATTGAACGGATTAACTGACAAGAACATACTGCGCGTGGAGAAGCGCGCCATAGAGCGCATAAAATACCTGCCCAAGTCCATTACCATAGATTTTGAACTAAGTGCGGCCCAGCAGGAATCCCTGCATCAAATACGACGCTCCTTTCGGGATAAATCCGTCTGCCTGTTGCATGGGATCACCTCAAGCGGCAAGACCTTACTCTATATCAGCCTGATTGACCGGCTGATCCGTGAAGGAAAGCAGGTGCTATACATGCTTCCTGAAATAGCCTTAACATCCCAGATCATCCGGCGGCTGCAGAAGTATTTCGGCGGCTATATTACGGTATATCATTCTAAATTCAACCAGAATGAGCGGGTAGAGATCTGGAATAAGGTTAAGACAGGTGAAGCCAAGATCATCCTTGGAGCCAGGTCTTCCCTTTTTCTTCCCTTCAGCAACCTCAGCCTGATCATCTGCGACGAAGAACATGATGCATCATATAAACAGCAGGAACCGGCTCCCCGCTATCATGCCCGGGATGCTGCCATCTATTTCGCCTCGCTGTTTCACTCTAACGTTTTGCTGGGCAGCGCCACTCCTTCCCTGGAAAGTTATTTTAATGCTAGCACCGGTAAATACGGGCTGGCCGAATTAAACGAACGCTACGGTGCGGTGGAATTACCCAGGATCGAGATCATAGACACAAAAAAGATCATTACCAAAGAACGGATCAAGGTTATTATTTCCCCCCTGCTGAAAGACGCTATAGAAGAAAGCCTGGCAGCGGGCAAACAGGTGATCTTATTCCAGAACAGGAGGGGCTATTCTCCTTACCAGGTCTGCCTTACATGCGGATGGATTCCGCATTGTAAGTATTGTGATGTTTCGCTCAACTTTCACAAAATTTCTAACAAATTGCAATGCCATTACTGTGGTACCGTATATCCGATGATATCAAGCTGCGAGGCCTGCGGTAATCACCGGTTTGCACAATACAGCTTCGGTACCGAACGAATCGAAGAGGAATTGCAGGAGCAATTCCAGGGAGCGAATATCGCCAGAATGGATATCGACTCGGTCAAAGGAAAGAATGCACATGATACCTTAATTCAATTATTCGAACAAAAGCGCATAGACATTCTCGTTGGTACCCAAATGGTTGTTAAAGGCCTCGACTTTGAACATGTTGACCTGGTCGGCATCCTCGACGCGGACGCTATCCTCAGCTTCGCAGACTTCCGGGTAAATGAAAGGGCCTTTCAATTGATGGAGCAGGTAAGCGGACGTGCAGGACGCAAGGAAAAGCAGGGGATCGTACTGATCCAGGTCAGGAATACCAATCACCCGGTGCTGCAACTGGTTCAGCAACATGATTTCAAAAAATTCTATGAAGGAGAAATCGAAAACCGGCAACGCTTTTTTTATCCGCCCTATTCCAGAATTATCCAGATCACGTTCAAACACAAAAAAAGTGATGTCGTTTCGGGCGCTGCCTTTTTATTTGCAGATGGTTTAAAAAAGAATTTTGATAAGTACATGGTGGGTCCGGCACAACCCGTTGTAAACAGGGTTCGTAACCAATACCTGATGGAACTGATGCTGAAACTGCCTAAAGACGCTGCCCTGATCAACGGCTGTAAGCAGATCATCCTTGAAACCATAACTGCCGTGCACCAGGAGAAGGCTTTCCGGATGGTGAATATAGTGCCGGATGTTGATGCGGTTTGAGGCGTGGCGGCGTGGCGGCTTGGCATTTTTTGCCGCAGCTTGAAGGATTGTATTTGATTATCCGAATCACTTTTCTAATCTGCGAATCTGCGGCTTAAATTTGGTACTTTGCTCCTTATTATCCCAGATGGCAATTCAGGAAAATTATCCGCTCCGTAAATACAATACCTTTTCCATCGACGCATTTGCAAGATTTTTTTCCAGCTTCGGCAGTGCGGATGAGTTAGCCGGGTTGATTACATCCGGTTATAACGTAAATAGACAACCGCTGATCCTCGGTGGAGGCAGTAACATTCTTTTTACCAGGAATTACGATGGCCTGGTTATTAAAAACGATATAAAGGGAATAGAGCGGGTAGCGGAAGATGCTATGCATGTGTATATAAAAGCCGGGGCCGGCGAAAACTGGCACCAGTTCGTGTTACACTGTATTGATCATGGCCTTGCAGGGGTTGAAAACCTGTCATTGATTCCGGGCAATCTGGGGGCCGGTCCCATGCAAAACATAGGCGCCTACGGTGTTGAGCTTAAAGACGTATTTCATGAATTGGAGGCCTTTCACCTTGATGATAAGCAAATAGTGACCTTTAACAGAACCGGTTGCGACTTTGGTTACCGGGAAAGCATTTTCAAAAGAAAACATAACGGTAAATTCGTCATTTTGAATGTTACATTTAAACTGGCGAAAACACCGGTTTTTAACACAAGCTATGGTGCTATTGAACAGGAACTCGATAGAATGGGAATATCAGCACTCAGCATACGGTCGATCAGCCAGGCTGTGATCAACATCCGGCAGAGCAAACTACCTGATCCGGCAGAAATAGGTAATGCCGGCAGCTTTTTCAAAAATCCGGAAGTTCCAGCCCTGTTGTACCATGAATTAAAACATCGGTTTTCGGGACTGATCGGTTATGTTTTGGAAAATCAGCAATATAAACTGGCTGCAGGATGGTTAATCGAACAGTGCGGATGGAAAGGTTATCGTATCGGCGATGCGGGCTGTCATGCCAGACAGGCTCTGGTGCTGGTGAATTACGGAAATGCGCGCGGACAGGAAATTTATGATCTGAGTGAAAGGATAGTTGAAAGTGTGGAGAACACGTTTGGCGTGGTGCTGGAAAGGGAGGTGAATGTGATTTGACAAAATCCACCCCGCTGGTGGTTGATGAAAACACCAACCACGGGCACGCCTAAATAAAGGCATGGCGGGTAACCACCCCGGTTTGGGGTGGTTATCGTAAATCCTCACTGTCCAGGTCATCATCGCTGCTATATGAAGCCGTTCCCAGGTTGACCATGGAACCCATGAGATCCTTAAACTCAACCTTATTTTCGATGATCTTTTTACTGATCAGCGAATGCGCAGCTAGTCCGTGCAGTACAAATTCCATCAGCAGGGCAGCTTCTAATTCATTGACATGCGGAAAAAATTTTTTCACCAGTGCATGAAGGCCATCTACCTTGTACAGTTGGATGAGCTTATTCTTATCCGTCACGTTAAGATACAGGTCAATGGCATTACCGCTGTCAAACCACCTGATGACCCCTTTATATGGGTTCTCATCTTCTTTGGAAGGCTCCTTGCCCGGAGTCCTTCTTTTCTTAAGGGTCTCCGGATTCGGGAAATATTTTATAAACTGTGAACGGATGGCTTTGTCAAGCAGGTTCATGGACACCTGGAAAGGGCCTTCCTGTTCGCCTTCGTACACCAATTCGATCTTACCAGTGATAGAAGGAATAATGCCTACGAGGTCATTGATCCAAACCTGGGTAAGTTTTTCATTATTCAGGATAAACCGCCTCTCAGCTGCACTTACGGCATTTTCATAAGCCGCAATGGTGAGGCGGGCTGAAACACCACTTTTCTTGTCAACGTACTCGTTATTCCTTGCTTCAAAAGCAACCTGTTCAATAAGGCGTTTTACCAGGTCGCTTACTTTAACTTTTGCCTTTTGTTCTTCGTGGATCTCCGCTTCCTGCTCTGTAATGGCGAGGGAAGTTTCAATGCTTTTCGGATAATGCGTCAGGATCTGGCTCTCGATACGATCTTTCAGGGGTGTAACTATAGATCCACGGTTGGTGTAATCTTCAGGGTTAGCGGTGAATACAAAAAGGATGTCCAGCGACAGCCTCAGTTTAAATCCACGGATCTGAATATCGCCTTCTTCCAGGATATTAAACAGCGCGACCTGTATACGGGCCTGAAGGTCGGGAATTTCGTTAATTACAAAGATGCCCCGATTGCTTTTTGGAATAATGCCATAGTGAATAACACGTTCATCCGCAAAGCTTAACCGCAGGTTAGCCGCTTTGATAGGGTCAATATCTCCGATCAGGTCGGCCACGCTAACGTCAGGAGTGGCCAGCTTTTCTCCATACCTTTCGCTTCTATGCATCCAGGCTATCGGGGTGGCGTCACCTTTTTCATCAATCAGGTCTTTAGCGTATTTTGAAACCGGACGCAAGGGATCGTCTACGATCTCACTGCCTACGATATAAGGGATGTATTCGTCCAGCAAGGCCGTCATCTGACGGGCCATCCTTGTCTTGGCCTGGCCACGAAGGCCCAGGAACAAAATATTGTGTTTGCTAAGCAGGGCCCTTTCGGTGTCAGGGATGACAGAATCTTCGTATCCCTGGATACCGGGAAATGTTGATTCTTTGTTTTGCAATTTCTTTACCAGGTTCCTCCTGATCTCTTCCTTTACGCTTTTCCATTCATAGCCTGCTTTCTTTAGCTCGCCTAAAGTCTTAATATTTTTATTGTTCATTTTGTGTGTTTGGATGAAGGTTCTACCTTCGGGATTTGGTTGTTGTTTTTCCTTGTTTCGAAGTCTTTGCTTTTTGTTTGCTGACCTGCTTAATACAGCGTTTTACTTTTCCCGCTTTCAAAATCCTTAAAAATAAAACTTCCTAATTTGTCGAGTGAGGCGAAAAAAGCCTTTCCGTTGTTGGTTTCTGTAAATTCATGCACGAATCTCTGCAGGTATGGATCGGATGCGATCATGAACGTGGTTATGGGGATCTTCAGCTTTTTGCATTGAGCTGCCAGGTTTAAACAGCGGCTCGTGATTTTGCGATCGAGGCCGAAACTATTTTTATAGTACCGTTTTCCTACTTTCAAACAGGTTGGTTTTCCATCTGTAATCACAAAGATCTGTTTATTCGGATTTCTCCTCCTTCGTAATATATCCATACCCATTTCAAGTCCGGCAACCGTGTTGGTATGATAAGGGCCTACCTGAAGGTAAGGAAGGTCTTTGATCTCAACGGGCCAGGCATCATTTCCAAAGACTACGATGTCCAACGTATCTTTTGGATACTTCGTAGTTATCAATTCGCTCAGGGCCATGGCTACTTTCTTTGCCGGTGTGATCCTATCCTCTCCATACAGTATCATGGAATGCGAGATATCGATCATCAGAACAGTAGAAGTCTGCGATTTAAAATCGGTCTCCCGGATCTGGAGGTCATCTTCCTGCAATACTCCGTCGATTCCTCGATTGATCTGCGCATTGCGGATGGATTCAGTGAAATCTATTTGCTCGATCATATCGCCAAAATGGAAGGGCCTTGTTTCCGGGTTAATCTCGTCGCCCAAACCCGGCTTAAACGTGTTGTGATCCCCTTGTTTTGTTTTTTTCAGTTTGCCAAAGATCTCCTCCAGGGAGCGCTTACGAATGCCCTGTTCCGTTTTGGGGGTGATTTTGATTTCACCCGTCTGTTTGTTCTCATCAATATAACCCTTGTCTTTTAGGTCTTCGATGAAATCGCCCATGCCGTATTCCTCTCCGGTAAATTCGTACTCTTTGTCGAGCTCATTCAGCCACTGCAATGCCTCGTTTACATCCCCGCTAGTATAAGTCAGCAGTTGCAGGAACAAATTCATAAGTTTATCGAACTTTGATTTGCCTTCAACATTCGGGTCAAATTTTGAAAACAGATATCCTTTCATCAGTGATTTGTTTAAAGATGCATCAACAAGCTAAGCGCCTATATTCAAGCTCTTGATTTCAACAATTTACGATAATTATTATTCAAAGATTAACTGGTTATTTTTTAATAACAAAGGACTTTTTGAATAGTTGCAACCGGGTTCACCTTAAATACGTGTAAACCCCGGAGAACTTCCGGGGTTTACACGTATGATCACCTTTAGTTTATTTTTTACCGGAATCCGGTGTGTTCTGAAATACGGGACCTTGTTCGGCATTCGGTAATACCGTGCTGCCTTTGTACTGTCCATCTATCATCTCAAGCATCTGCGCCATTTG
This sequence comes from Chitinophagaceae bacterium, assembly GCA_037718865.1. Taxonomy (GTDB): domain Bacteria; phylum Bacteroidota; class Bacteroidia; order Chitinophagales; family Chitinophagaceae; genus JADCRZ01. The sequence continues at coordinate 284,864 of JBBJMP010000002.1, forward strand.
CTGTGCAGTTTGGATTTCAGCCTTCATAGCCTCCTGTTTGCCTTCCGGAAGGCTGGCATAGTAAGACATTTGCTGAGTGAAGTCTTTATGCAGGGCACGGGAAATCTTATCAGCTAGTTCTTTATAACCAGATTTGTAGCAGGCTTCAAGGTATTTAAAGCTCATGTAATTGTGCTGATTATTCTTGCTTACCAGAGCGTAAGGATGATTCTCAACAAGTATTCCTTTATCTGACTTGTCAAGCACCTTCCTGGCTTCGTCTTTCCGGTTTTCATCGGCCAGACTGGAAGCGGCTTCGGCATAGGCCATGCGTATGCTGTTGAGGTGCAAACGGTTTTGTTCATCAAAATATACACCTTTAATATTGGCGCCGCCAAAACCGAATTTATTCATCAGCTTGTCCACCATCCATTCCGTATTAATGCTCGTGTTGTTTTTCACGGGAACCAGGCGATAGCTTAAACCGTCTTTACGAACATACTGTGAAAATCCCAATTCCGACCCGGTATAGGGAGCGGTAAAATAGATAGGCCTCTTCCAATTATTGGCTGCTATGATGTTCAGGATAGCCAGGTCATTTTTCATGATGTAATTCTTCTTTTCCGGGATGTCTATAGTGAGCTTACTGACTACAGTGTCATCAGCATTCACTGTTTTGTTACTTCTGACAAGGGCTTCGTCTACATTTATCGTGAATTTTTTTGAAGGAATATAGTTTATGCTTTCCCCGCTTTGCAATGCTACCTTCATGGAAGGCTCATCACTGGCTACCACGTTCTTCATCACATCATACAGATCATAGTATCGATTGGGATCAACATCCGGCCTTGGGTTATAGATAACATAATCGCGGTTGCGGCCCTGGATCTGCTCGGGCGTAACAATGACATCAATAGGGTCGCTTTCATTAACCTTATAACGCATCTGATTGATATACCAGTCAATGCCAAGCAGGCTGTTATTAACCACCCGTATATCGGGCCGGATGCCTTCCACCTCTTGTGCATACCATAGCGGGTAGGTATCGTTGTCACCAAACGTGAAGAGAATGGCATTTGGTGCGCAGCTCTCCAGGTAATCTTTAGCCAGGTCCCTGGCCAATACTTTTTTACTGCGGTCATGGTCATCCCATTCCTGAAAACCCATGATTACGGGCACTGCCAGCAGGCAGATAGCGGCAGCAAGGTAACCCGAGGAAGATTCCGACATTTTTTTATGCAGCCATTCCTTTACCTGAAGGACACCTAAGCCGATCCATATGGCAAATGCATAAAAAGAGCCCACATAGGCGTAATCACGTTCACGCGGTTGGTTGCCCGCCTGGTTAAGATATAATACAACGGCAACGCCGGTAAAAAAGAATAACAACCCTGTAACCAGAAAATCTTTTTTGTTCTTATTGTAATGATATACAGCACCAATGATTCCAAGGATGAAAGGTAGCATGAACAGTTTGTTGTTAGCCTTATTCCTTTTAAGACTGTCAGGCATCTTCGACTGGTCGCCCAGTCTGAAGTTGTCAAAGAATGAAATGCCGCTTAACCAGTTTCCATCACGTACGTTACCCGGACCATAACCCTGGATATCGTTTTGCTTACCCGCAAAATTCCACATAAAGTACCTCCAGTACATCCAGTTTAGCTGATAGCCGAAAAAGAAGCGCAGGTTATCAGCCTGGTTTGGCTTCTCCCCATCTGCAAGGCCCAGCCAGTCCTTGTAAAAATCAGCATGGCCCTGGTCGTTGCTTGCGTCCCATACGCGGGGAAACATCATCATATCTTCGTTGGCATACACTGGTTTCACATCCTTACCCACTTCTTCATACTGGCTCTTCCCTTTGGAATATTTTACCGAAGTTTCATCGTACTCGACAGGTTGGGCAGTAAATACCTGGCCGTAAGTCAGTGGAAAGTCGCCGTACTGATCACGGCCGAGGTAACCTACCAGCGAGTTCGGATTATCAACATTATACATGTCGATAGTTGGGTTGGCGTTGGAGCGGATCATGGTAGTGAGATAGGTAGAATAACCTAAGAGCATAAAAGCGATACACCACAAACCCAGGCGGACTATGGGTCCCATTGTTTTGTACACGTTGGTCAGCAGGTATACGATTACTCCCAGTCCTATTGCCAGTCCAACAAAACCAAGTCCTGATTTAATAAAAGGAAAAGATAATAGCAACAAAAAAGCCACCAGCCAAATAGTAACGGGGGTAAAATCGACCTTTTCCGTTCTAAACAACTTCAGCCCGTAATAGATCAGCACGCCCAGCAGGATAAAGTAAAGCGCAAATCCGGAGAAGAAAGGTAAACCCAGGCTGTTCACAAACCACACGTCAAATTTTCCTGCCCCTTCAACAGTGTACTGGATAACTACTTTCTGAATAAATCCGGTAAGGGCGCAACCGATAAGAAATGCCCAGATGGTTCCCGAAAGGGTTGTTTTATATCGTTTAAAGTAATAGATCATTACGATAGCCGGAATGGTCAACAGGTTCAGCAGGTGAACGCCGATGGACAATCCCATCATAAAAAAGATAAATATGATCCATCTATCTGAGCCGGACTCGCTGGCGGAATGTTCCCATTTAAGCATGGCCCAGAACACCACTGCAGTAAACAATGATGACATAGCGTACACCTCCCCTTCTACGGCACTGAACCAGAATGAATCACTAAAGGTGTAGGCGAGTGCGCCAACAACGCCGGCGCTCATGATACTAAACAGGTTTTGTTTTGTTAGATCCCCGCCATTATTGATCATGATCTTGCGGGCGAAATGGGTGATGGTCCAGAAAAGAAATAATATGGTAAAGCCGCTGCAGAGAGCGCTCATAAGGTTTACGGCCCGGGCGGGATTACTGCCGCCAAACAATACGATGAACAACCTGCCTAAAATGACAAATAGGGGAGCTCCGGGAGGGTGAGGAACCTGCATTTTAAAGGTGCTGGAAATAAATTCTCCCGCATCCCACAGGCTGGCTGTTGCCTCCATAGTTAAGATGTATACCAAACAGGCAATCGCACAAACCACCCATCCTGTGATGTTGTTCACTTTATTAAAGTTCATACTGGTTTCTTTTTAAACTTGGCAAATATAAAGGTATGATTCAAATGATGGAACGCCTAGTTGGGTTTTAACGATATATTTCGCCTCGGGCCGGTGTGCCTCGTATTTGCCGTCGCCACTGCTTTGGGCATCCTCCCGCCTTGTCATTTCAACGAAGCGCCATAAGTGCTTGAATAGAAATGGGTTTTGCGCTTCGTTGAAATCTCCTGACATTGAGGTACTTTTTGCCTTACCAGGATCTTTAACAACCTGCTCCGAAGAGATTTCAAATGAAGCGCAAAATGAGATTTCATTCGAAGATGCTGCGGCGCTTCATTCGAAATGACAGAAAACGAATGAAATAACAGGTAGAGATGAAAGATGTCTCTGAGCCATAATCGCAGTTAAGTAAAATAGATCCTGATCGTCTGGTAATACAGCCTGTTTTGTAAATAATTATTCTGAGACTGTTCCGTAAACCCGTGAAGGCCGAATAAACCGGCTGCATTACCTTTATTGATGGCAATCTCCAGGTAACCCCCTGAGTTGAACAAAGCCAGCTTTTCGCCTTCCGAAACATCGGCATAGGTCTCACTGATCTTATCCAATACCTCATCCCGTTTAAACACAATGCTGAATCTTCTGCCCCTGCGCTGTTCTTCAAACTCTTCCCTCGTGATATTAACGATCACGTTTTCAAAATTGTCAATAAAAATGATTTGTCCTTCAATCCAGTTTTCCCCGAGTAATGGCCGTAAAGGATTTTTTTCCAGGATGGTAATATCGGGTTCGCCAATCTCCTGTATCGCCATGCCGTTAGACAAGTCGTTGATAGCTTCGCCGAATATTTTTGCACAGTAAAGGGTATTTTTAATGCTGTTCTTGTCAAGTTCCAACCCAATTACCATTTCGGGCTTTCCTTCCAGCAGCATCGTCAGTAAGCCATTGTCTGCGCAAAGGATATACTGGTTTTTGTGGAAGGCCAGTAACAATCTTTCGGGTCTTTGCTCGAACAGGTTGACAAGTATGATATGATAGGTAAAATCAGGAAAATTGGGGATCGCGTTCCGGCATATGTATGCAGACTGCGGGTAATTGAAGGGAGCCAGCTGATGGGAAATATCTACAATGGTAAAGCCTGGATTGATCTGCAGCAGCTGCCCTTTTATGGCACCTATAAGGTAATCCTGTTGACCTATGTCGGAAGTTAGGGTTAGTAAAGCCATTAGCAGAATCCGGATTTATATGTTCCAAAGGGCCTCCTGGAAAGTTGTTTAACAAAATATACCTGCTTATACTTTTCTATATAGTAAGCTCTTCTTCATCTATTCCTGTGGATGAGAAAAGCGACCTCCTATTTAACCAGTTTTCCACCTTTAAAAAAGAATTTATGCACCAGTTTGTCGGACAGAGATGGAAAGAACCTGTTTAACAAAACGGTTTGTACCCCGGTAAAAGTGAGTACAAGGGTGCGCTTGCGTTTTTCAATAGCTGTTATGATATGTTTTGCGCATTCGGCAGCCGGCATCATTTTGTTCTCATCCATTTTGCTTTCTCCGTGAACGCTTCCTTTTTCGTTCAAAGCAGCATTGCGTATGTTAGAAGTGGTAAAGCCCGGACAAACCCACATCACGTTGACCTCATTTTCAAGCAATTCGGTCCTCAGGGCTTCAAGCCAGCCCTGCAAGGCGAATTTTGAAGCTGAGTAGCCGCTTCTGCCGGGCAGTCCCCGGTAACCGGCAATGGAAGAAATACCGACAATCGTGCCCTTCCTGGCAGTAATAGAGGCCAAAGCAAATTTGGTGCAACATACTGCACCAAAAAAATTCACGTTCATCACTTTGCGGATCACCTCTACTTCTGCATCGCTAACCAGGGCCCGCATCGATATGCCGGCGTTATTGATCAGTATGTCTATGCCTCCGAAGGTTTCAATGGTAGATGTTATGAATTTCTGACAGTCCTGTTCAATGCTCACGTCACAGACCTCCGCATGCAATTCTACGTTGGCATACTGCATCTTCAGGTTATATAGTTTATCATGATTTCTGCCGCAGGTAGCTATTTTAGCGCCGAGGGGTACCAGCTCATCGATGAGTGCTTTGCCTATGCCGTCGGTTCCGCCGGTTATAGCGACTACTTTGTTTAAGAAATACGATACCATTAAGGAAGCCCCTTTTTTGTGCAAACCTACATGAAACGGCGGGTATAAAAAAGCGAACCGGTGAATGTGAGATTCGGGGATAACAAGGCTGGCTCATTGGCCGGCTCATTTTTTCCTTTGGAAAATCAAAAAATGCTGAATGGGCAGGAAGTCGCCCTTGTAAGACAAAAAGAATCCGTTTGCGGAAAGTTCTTTGGTGACCTGGGCAACACTCATTTTATGAAGTTCTTTAATCGCAATAGAAGGATCTTCCGCTTTATACTCAAGTAGGAGAATCTTGCCGTTAGGCCTGAGGGCCTTCCTTATGCTGCGAAGCATTTCAAAAGGATACAGCAATTCATGGTACACGTCTACCATGATTGCCAGGTCAATGGAATTTTCAGGAAGGTTGGGCGACTGGCTGTTACCTTTAACAACCGTAACGTTGGTATTGCCGAGGTCCTTTTTTTTGTTAGTAAGGAAGCTGATCAGCTCATCCTGGATTTCCACTGCGTAAACCTTTCCTTTTGGCAGCTTTGAAGCCATGCGAAAAGTATAATAACCCGTACCGGCACCGATATCTGCTACCGTACTCGTATCGGCGATGGGTAGTTCACTGATTGCGAGGTTTGTATTTTCTTCTTGCTGCCTGTTGTTGCGTTCCAGCCAGTCAGCGCCTGCAGCTCCCATTAACGTTGCTATTTCCCTGCCCATGTAAATCTTGCCGGTTCCGTCAGCCGAGGGTTTTTTATAGGAGTACCCGTTAGTTTGTTTTTGCTGTGCATGCAGGGGAGCCAGCGCAATTAAGAAAAGGGAAGCAGCAAGAATAAAGTACCGGCGAAACGACTTCATGAATTCGAATTATTTAATAGAACATACGTATGGACGGATTGTTTGCGGCAGCGTCATCGCAGTTGGTATAGTTATGCTGAAATACTCTTCATTTTGAAATGAAATCAAAAATTTGGTTCAAACGGTATAATCCTTATTTTTGCACTCCAAATTTAAACAGGCTGCTGTTTGGATAAAGGGATGATTTGGTAGCTCAGTTGGTAGAGCAATACACTTTTAATGTATGGGTCCTGGGTTCGAGTCCCAGCCAGATCACGGGATTTAAAATATAAGGCTTTGTAATCAGATGATTATAAAGCCTTTTTTTATTTGCGGAATGGGTGCTGGAACTTACTTCATTGCACAATCCATATATAAGAATGAAACTAATCTTCACCTTCTTTTTACTTGTTCCCTTTTACGCGTTTACACAGACCGCTTTGCCTACTGACGCAAATGGTAAAGTAAAATTTGAGGAAGTTGTTTTACTTGATTCCACATCCAATGCAAAGCAATTGTATTCAAGATCATTAGCCTGGTTCGCTGAAACATTCAAATCTTCAAAAAGCGTGATTGAAATGCAGGATCCTAATGCATGCATCGTAATCGGGAAAGGCAATTTTCTAATGGATTGGCCCGGAGCCCTTGGATTTGGCACTACCGGCCGCGTTTCTTTTACGATTAATGTTGCTTCAAAGGATTCAAAATCAGAAAAAGTTTGGTTGATAAAATAACCGCCTTGATTGAAACCTTAAAAAGTGCCATGGCAAAAAATGATAATTGGTAACAACAATGAACCTCTATCAATCACAAAAATTCAAAAGTTCATATGTTGAAAACCTGGGAAATAATTTTCTTTTTTGCTGCTGCTGTGCTTACAGCATTTGTCACGTACAAATGGAAGGAATTGCTAATTTTAGGAAAAGTTACCTTAATTATTATAATAGTAAGTTCATCCATAAGTGCTCTTACTAATTACATTCAGCACAGGAAAGACAGATTATTGGAAAAGGTAAATGCTGAATTTGGCGATTTAAATGATCCAAGTGATGCAATATATCCACCATCTTTTAGAATTGGAGATAGCGGAGCTGAGTTTCGCTTAATAGGTGGAGTTCTAAATTTTCAGCCTTTTGGTCCTCTTGTAAAATTATATATAAAAGATGATCATTTATGTGTGTTTGTTATAATTAGAGATAAGTCAGGAAAACCTATTGCTGTAATTGATGAAAATATTTGGACCCTCTACAACAGTGAGTACGAATTCAATTATGACAATACTGCATTTGAATTAGTTACTCCTGGAGAAAGGAAAGTCTACTTTCAAATACAGTTTAAAAATGGAAGGGCTCAAATATCCGGGGTATTGTTAAATGAAAAAGGAATGGGAATAAATATGTACCAGATGCCAGGCATAGATGGTGGATTTTTAAGCTAATTGACCCAACAAAAAATGAAGATATATTAATAGATCATACCAAACGTTTGTTTAAGTATCCGAGGGCTAAATATATTAATGAGAGAGCATAGGAATATATTACTTATTTTTTTTTGAACTCAAAATGAGCATTATCATAGCCAACTGTAACATTATTACACATAAATATATTTCCAACAATGAATTCATAGATGAGTGATCTTCGAAATTATAAAATGATACATTATGTATCATTTTGATACACTTTACTGCTGCCCTTTGGCTATCGGCCCGTTCTTTTTCTCCTATTGTAGAAAAGTGGAGCAATTATTCATAATTAAACATCAAAAATTGCACATGAAGAAAATAAATTTTGGGACGATTAAAAATTACATTAACTTTTCTTCCACTTCCCCCCTTAAAACTAAGGCTATTTATCCCTACCAACTTTATTTCTCTTCTTAAATCTAACTTTTATGGCGTTCAATGCAAAACTTAAAATCGGCGGTAAAGACAACATTGATGTACTCAAATGTAATTATTCCCTGCGAAGGGATGTAGACTCTAAAGGAAGGCCTTCTTCCGGAGTGTATGGAGGGACGATTAATTTGTCTGTAGAATCAACAGATGATACGTCTATCATCGAATCCATGGTCAATCAATACAAGCCCGTAGATGGGATGATTACGTTCAAGAAAAGCGACGAAGATGCCAAGATGAAGGAACTATCCTGGGAGAAAGGCTACGTTATCGCCTTCAAGGAAGGCATCGATATTACGGGAACGGAGCCAATGCTGATTGACTTTACGGTTTCAGCTGAAAAGATCAAAATCGGCAATGCGGAGCACAAGAATGAATGGCCTAAATAGGTGCGTAACGAGTATTGATTCTTGTTTCTTCATTAGCAATGTACTCCTTTAAGGACAGTATTTTATAAAACGGCTTTACTACCATTTGCCCAACACTCGTAGTAGACACTTTTATTTTGCGTAACGTAATGGCATCCTTATTCGTACGCTGCCCTATTTGTTTACACAAATAATCCTGCATATGCAAAACCAGGTAATTGCCGATATTGAAATTGAAGATGAGAAGATTGATAATTACAGTTCTGTAATTATCCGGCAGCAATTTAATGCGCATCATGAATTTGCCATCCGGATCAAGTATGATGTATTGGATAAGACGGGTACTTTTACATTGACCGATGCGCAAAAAAAGATGGGCAAGCTGGCCATCATCAAGCTGGTGCAGGCAAGCAATTTCGAGGTGGCTTATGAATTCAGAGGGCTGATTTGTGAGATCAGTATGGAGCAATCGGATAATTTTACCAGCGAACTTGTATTGAAAGGATACAGTCCGACGATCTTGCTTGAAAACGGCCCGCATCTTCTTTCTTTTTATCAAAAAGACCTGCAGCAGATCGTTCAGCAACTAACCGCAAGCCTGGCGCAAAGTAATTGCCGTGTCAATTTAAAGCCGCAACATACATCCCCGATCAAATATATTTGTCAATACCGCGAGAGTACTTTTCATTTTTTAAACCGGTTGTCTTCCGATTTTAGCGAATGGTTTTATTACGATGGCATCGATGTCTTTTTCGGCAAGCCGCCGTCTTCTCCCAATGTCGAGATAACCTATGGAGAAGACGTGCAGAACCTTCAACTCAAGCTGCGGATCTTACCTTTAACGTTTAGCAGCTATTCGTATGTTTCCAAAAAGGATGAGTTAATCAGCCAGGACGCCCCTTCCAGCATAGACGGGTTGGATCAGTATGCGAGCTTTGCGTTACAGGAGTCGGGCAAGGTGTTTACGGAAGCGGTCAGTTTCCCCATCAGGCAACGCGTCGAAGACAAGGCCGAGCTGGAAGGATTTGTGAAGAAACAAAAGACAGCGATGGCGGCCGACCTGGAAGTGGTATCCGGAAGCAGCGACAATCCGGCTATTTGTATCGGAGCCCTTGCCGATGTAAAGATTTCCAGGCCGGAGAGTAATTTATTTACAAAGGAAGATTACGGAAAGTTCCTGATTACCAGCATTGAGCACCACGTAGCGGAGAACGGGAGTTACTACAACACGTTTGAGGGCATACCCTCCGGCATTGAAGTGATCCCAGTGAAGAACATCATCCTGCCTATTGCCGAACCGCAGATCGCGACGGTAAAAGACAACAAGGACCCTGACAATATGGGCCGCGTGCGTGTGCAAATGCTGTGGCAGCAAAATGACAATCTGCTGACCGACTGGCTCAGGGTAATGACGCCTGATGCCGGCGGTGGAAAGGATGGCGCCAAGAACAGAGGCCTGGTAGTTGTTCCTGAACCGGGCGACCAGGTATTGGTTTGTTTTCGTTATAACGATCCCGACCGGGCGTTTGTAATGGGCAGTATGTTTCATGGAAAGACGGGTGGCGGTGGAGGCCAGGGAAACAATACAAAAAGCCTCAACAGCAAAAGCGGGCACACCTTATCACTTGACGATGGAAAAGGGATAACCATCGTGGATAAAACAAGTGGAAATAAGATAGAGATTGATGGTACAAATGCAATTACAATTACGGCTTCCCAAAAGATAGAATTAACAAACGGAAAATCTACGATCACTATGGATGGCGATACGATTACGATAACGGCCGACAATATTATTACGATGTCTGCCGTCCATGTTGGTATTGATGGCTCAGAAGATTCTGCTATTCAAAGCGGAGAAAATGGTTTTACTGCCACATCTAGCGGTGATGTCTCTGTTAATGGCAAAACAACTTCGGTTGTCGGATCTAAGGAAGTCACAGCAACAGGTGCAAAAGCCACCCTGAATGGAGATACAGAAGCTACTGTGAATGGAGGGGGAAAAACTACCGTAAGTGCCGGAGGTAAAGTGGCTGTACAAGGAGCAATCGTAGCCTTGAATTAAATGTTTTACAAAATAGCTTATGGCCGGTAAAGAAAGTAATCCTATCCAGCAGAGAATGGAAATGCTGGTTGAGAAATGGGAGGACGTCAGAGAGCAGCCTGATGTGAATGTGGTGCGCATACATGCTCAAAACAACGAAAAGGATATGATCGAGGCCTTTTATACTTACCTGTTAGGCGTCGACACGGAAAATAATGACATTCCTATTATATTTAACAGCATCTACCATGATGACGATCAGTATGCAAAGGCACTCCTGGACGAACTGGCGGATATGATTGAGACATGGAATATTGCGGGTAAGGATAATATAGAAGTAGAAATGCCTCACTTAGACTGGCAGCCGGATTATAAGCTCATAGATCATGATAATCCTGTTTTTTTGTTTGTTAGGAATATGAACAACCTGGCTGTCCACTTGAATTTAAGCGATGGTGTTTTCCTGGTTCCCATTTTACGGGTCTCATTTACAAAGCCAAATGCCATTAGCCGATGGCTGCATCTTGGTGTCAAGGCAGGCATACATCCCAAGGTAAAAATAGTTGTAGACGATACTGTATCGAATCCTTTTTACGAAAGGCTTGTTGAAAAAGATGCCGGCAGCGTTGCCACCCTCATTCCAGACCTGGACATGGATAATGCCATGCACCAGGTTGCTGCCATGGGTAAGCCCGACGATCCGGGTGTTCAATATCGCAAGGCCTTTGTAGCGCTTGTACAATCAATAGAAAAGAGAAAAGAAAAGGAGGCTGAAAAGCATGCTGATACGTGCATAGCCATCGCAAATAAAAACCTGGAGAAAAATCCATACTGGATCGGACAGGTCATTGCGGTAAATGCAGCGCTTGCAAATGACCAGGTTGGATATAGAAATTTCAAAAAAGCGATCGAATACTCAACACGTGGCGTGGAGGCTGCGCTAAAATCCAAAGAAATCGTTGCAGACGAATTTATTTACAGAAAATTCATTGCACAGGCTGTCATGTTAAGGGCTTCGTTGTTTACGGTAACAAAAGACTGGAGGAGCGCCGTTGAAGATTTTACCATTGCAGCAAACCATTATACATATACTAATGACATGATGCTGGCTATGGAAGCATACCGGATGAGTGGATATGCAAACGACAAACTGGGTGATAATGATGCTGCCTGCAAAGCGTTGGCAGAGGCTGTTGCCATCAGCAGGCAAATACCTGAGCACATTATTAAGTTCACCACGTTTGCAGGGGTAATAGAATTGCTATTTCAAATAAACAATTTAAAATACATCAGCAACCAGGAGGTACAGGATGCTGCCTGGTTTGTATATGGGGATGATTGGATGACGGAAATTAAAAATTGGAAAAATCCGCATTACGAACAACAGAATGATCCAACAAAAGCAATGATGTGATCGTTGCAAACCCTCATTAGAATTATGTTCACACTTAAAAAAAGAATCCCGTTCACCGCTCCAGATCATGGATAAGGTCAGTCAAAATAGAAAAATAGCACTTGCTGCCGAGCGTTCTGCCGAACAGGCTACAAAGGCGGCCGAGGCCCAAGCTGATCAAACTCCCGTAGGACAGGCTATAAGCACGGCCAATACCGCATTGGAGGTTCATGGAAAAGTAATGGGCGCTTATGGAGCAGTAATGGGTGCAACAGGTGCTCTGGCTGAAAAAGCGGTAGTAGCCGTGTTTTCAAAGTTGGCTTTTATGCAGGGAATCGCGTGCCTGCCTGCTTCCTCGCAGCTTGATCCTGTGGTGGGCATAGATGTGCACCTGGTCATGATTCCCCCTTCCCCATCGCCCATACCGATGCCGCATCCTTATATTGCGATGGTTTTTAATCCCAAGGATTTTATTGCTTGCGCTGTGATGTCCGTTGTAGCAGCCATACCACCTCCCCCACCAGATAGTGCGGGAAAGCAGCTTGCCTCAACGGTAGGCAAAATGGCTTTAGGGATGGTGATGGCGAAAATGGGATTGGGCGCGTCCGTAAAATTAGGTGGTTTCACACCACGCACTGTAACCGGAACAGCCAACAAGGTAGTACCCCATTTCCCCATGGGCGCCAGCTTTGCACCCATCCCCATTTTAAAAAATTCAGGCCATGCCCAATTCGGCAGCCTTTTCCTGCTTGCCGATGGCGAACCCTTTACCGGGCTATTGCACTTAAACAACGATTGCTGGGATATTGGGATCATGCAATTGATGCGTAAGAAAGCGCCTCCTGCAGCCATGCACCTTTTTTTGCCCACCGGTTTTGTAATGGCCATTCCTTCACACAACGTTATTGTCAATCCCATCCCCACGCCGATCAACCCTATCGCAGCGTTAACCAAGCTGTTTAATTTCGGGATAGCCAAGATATTACACAAAATCATCAACAAGCTTCCTCCTGGCTTGAGAGCCGGATTGCACAAAGCTGTATGCCATGTAACCGGCCACCCGGTTGATGTGGTAAGCGGCATGTTGTTTACGGATGAAGAAGATTTTTCGTTGCCAGGTGTAATACCCTTATCATGGGAAAGAACCTGGTATAGCGACAGTACATACAAAGGACCGCTGGGTCATGGCTGGTATCATAACTATGATATGGCATTGGTTGTTGACGAAAAAAATAACCAGGCAACATACAGGATGAACGATGGCCGCGGGGTGGTATTCCAATTGCCGCAACCCGGGAAGTTTACGTTTGACCGTGCTGCCAGGCTTTTTCTGCACCGCCATCCGGAACAAAGCTTTTTGTACATTACCGATCAAGATGGATTGATATACCGCTTTACGGACAAGCTCTACAAGGACCAGCACAACCAGATTGGCTGCCATATTCTGCAAAGCATATCCAATGCCAATGGATATGCCATCCGTTTCGAATACAACCTGTATGGGGGATTAGTAAAAATCACCGATAGCGCCGGAAGGATACTTACTGTTGAGAATGATGGTCAGGGGCGTATTAGTAACATTTTTGCACCGCATCCCTCTGAGTTAAACAACACATTTGTAATTGCGCATTATGACTATGATGAAGCAGGCAACATGACCTGCCATACGGATGCACTTGGGCAGCGAATGGAGTTTGACTTTGAAAATCATTTATTGGTTAAAGAAACCTGGCGTAACGGGCACCAATGGTATTTTGAATATGATGGTAAAGCCACCGGAGCTAAATGCATACATACCTGGGGGGACGGAGATATATACAATCATAAGCTTACTTATACCGAAGGTTGCACTGTGGTAGAGAACAGCCTGGGACATAACACCACTTATTACCACAAAAACGGCTTGCCTTATATCATGGTTGATGGTAACGGCGCCGAGTGGAAGTACCGGCATAATCGTTTTAGCGAACTGGAATGGGAGACGGATCCTATGGGTAACCAGCAGAATTATTCGCATGATGAATGGGGTAATGTGGTTACAAGCACAGACCCGGGTGGTGGATTCAGTTACTTCGAGTATTTCAATCCTCAGTTTCCATTGCTTCCAACAGAAGCTCTGGATCCAGGAGGTGGAAAATGGAAATGGGAGTATGATGAAAAAGGAAATCTAGTTGAGAAAACTGATTCATTAGGTGGGAAATCGAGATATTATTATCGAGACGGGCTCTTATTTAAAATTATAAATGAAGTTGGGGCTATATCCAAATTAGAATATGACAATGAACAAAACTTAATTTTGATACAAACAGAAGATGGCGTGTCTACAACTTATACTTTCGATAGGCTAAGCAATTGTGTAAAAATAGTTAACCCTTATGGGGTAAAGCAAAAGCGGGAGTACGATCTGAAAGGACGTGTCATCCGAGTAAATGATTTTGATGGAAATATTGTAGACTTTGAATATGATGGGATAGACAATCTGGTGAAATACCATGATAACCATAAAGATGTGAGGTATCATTATCTTGGTCTGTGGAAAATGATCAGCCGGACAGAAGCTGGAGCTACTGTTCTTTTTAAATATGATACAGAGGAGCAACTTCGAAGAATAGTGAATGAACATGGCCAAAGTTATAGTTTTGAATTAGACTCTGTAGGCAATGTGGTTGAAACAAAGGGGTTTGACAATCTAAACCGTCGTTACACGCGAAATATAGGAGGACGCATTGAAACTGTGCATCGTCCAGGAGGGATATTCACAAAATATAATTATGATCAATGTGGCCGTGTAACAGAAATTTCATACAGTGATGGAAAAAAAGAAACCTATAAATATCGTACTGATGGAGAATTGATATGCGCAATAAATGAATTTACTGATGTAGAATTTGAGCGCAATGTAAGAGGCGATGTTTTAAAAGAAACCATTAATGAAGAATGGATAGTTTCGCATTACGACATTAGCGGCAACAGGACAAAAGTCACAAGCAGCCAGGGAGCTAAGATTACAACACAGTATAATAAGCTTGGGGATGTAATTCAGATAGGAGCTAATGGTTGGGTAGCACAATTAAAACATGATAATTTAGGTCTCGAAACAAACCGAATTTTACCAGGAGGAATTAGCATCCAGTGGCAGCGGGATGCAATAGGCAGACCAGTGGGACAAGTTGTAGGTCGTAGTTCAGGAAATAATATTTTTACCACTCATCGTAATAAGCAATTTAAGTGGGATGTAAATGACTTGCTGAAACAAATAATAGACGAAAAAGGAACAACAAAACTGGAATATGATAACTTGAGCAATCTCGTCAAAACTATTTTTCCAGATGGAGAAGAACAACTTCGAAATTTTGATGCTGTTGGAAATTTATTTAAAACTCACGACCGTCAGGACCGCGTATATGCTCAAGGTGGTCAATTAAGAAAAGCTAATGGGTGGGAGTATCAATATGATTTAGAAGGAAACCTGATTGAAAAAAAACATTTGCATGGTGATCGTTGGATTTACGAATGGAATAGCGCAGGAATGCTCACAAAAGTAGTGCGACCGGACAAAACAGAAGTAGTATTTACTTACGATGCACTAGGACGTAGATTTTCCAAACAATATAAAAATACAATTACTAGGTTTGTTTGGGACGGCAACCTGCCGCTTCATGAGTGGAAGGAACATGCTATTACAAAAGAAAAATTAAGCGAGATGAAAGTTGGCGAAAATGGAGTTATCACGTGGGCTTTCGATCCAGGCACTTATGCACCTTCTGTTAAAATAAAAGGGGATAAAAAATTCAGTATTGTAACTGACTATTTAGGCTCGCCATACCAAATATACAACAGCGATGGCGATTTGTTTTGGAGTTGTGAATTAGACAGCTATGGCAAAATACGAATAGAAAAAGGGGAGATTGGAAGTTGCCCTTTCCGTTTTCAAGGCCAGTATGAAGACACAGAAACCGGGCTATATTACAATAGGTTTAGATATTACGCCCCTGAGGAAGGCATTTATATCAGTCAAGACCCTATAAGGTTGGATGGAGGCATGGAATTATATAGCTATGTAAAGGATACTGCAGGTTGGATTGATCCTTTCGGATTAAATTATAATCAGGGAAAGCAAAAAAAGGCTCAGGAAAAAGCTAATAAACGAGCCAGACAAAAAGCCGCCAAAATCAGAAGAAGAGCACAAAGGACCGGAACACAACATCCAACAGCAATCACTGTAGTTGTTCATGTGCCAAGTGGCAGAACTTACACTGGGCTGAGCGGAGACAAGCCCAACAATCTTCATCCAAATTTAGCAAGTGTGGTCCCATCTAGAAGTTCAGAAAAATGGCCAGTCAATAATTGTGCGGAAGTTTCCGCTTACGACAAAGCCTTAAAAGATAACCCTGGCTCCACTCCAGCCGATTTTAAGCATTCAACGGTAAATATTGCTGATGGTACAGAAAAACCTCCTTGCCATAATTGTCGACAATGGTGTTAAAAAAATTTAGTAATGTTTAATTCAAAAAAGATACTTGAGGTTCTGGAAGCTAATCACTTAGTTTTAAAACTTGATGAAAACAAACTGCTAAAAGCTTCAAAAGAGTATCAAATACTTGGATATGAATTAACGGAAAGCCTTAAAGAATTTCTTGCCTATTTCGCATATCACGTAATAAAGTTTAAAGCAGGTTCAAACGATGATGAAATTAATTTCAATGTTTCAAAGGTTCTTAAAAGATGCCCTAAGTATTATGTTAAAGGAATGGAATCCAATTATTCTATGAGAAAAATAATTCCTTTTGGACTGGTCTACACTGAGCATATGATATTTTTTTCAGATGAAAAAGATTGGACGTATGCGTGTTACGATGATCTTGTTATTCTTTTTGGGCATAGTCAACTAGAAGCACTTGAAAACATATTCAATGATAAGGAGATGGCAAGATTCACCTTGCCATTGAAATGAATGATATTTATGATCCTCGTGAAGCTTGCCCCAGAACTGGCGCAAGTATGCAGCTGAGCCTCTGTGCGGATGCGTACTTGTGCATGGCTTAATATGGCTGATGGATCAGTATTATTTAGAAGGGGCTTGACTGACAAAGGCTCAAATGCCCCCCATCTGGCTCCGGAACTGGCGCAAGTATGCAGCTTAGCTTTTGTGCTGTGGCGTACTTGTGCCGGGCTTCTCAAAGTACATGAAATAGTATTATTTAAAAGCGGCTTAACTGACCAACGCACAAGTACCCATCCCACAATCCCTACCCTGCATACTTGCGCCAGTTTTACTTTGTAGTTATGTAAAGTGTAAATTCGTTTGATAAATCTACCTTTACTGGCGCAAGTATGCCGCCTGGCTTTGTGCGGTGGCGTACTTGTGCCTGACTTGACTGCAAGGTACAAGTACGCATCCCATCTTCTAATAAATGTGTTTCCCTTGAACTGTCTCAAGTATGCCTACCTTTACTGGTGCAAGTATGCCGCCAGGCCTATGTGCTGTGGCGTACTTGTGCCTGGCTTGAATCACATTAATGCCAATATTGCAAGGGCCCATATTGCCCAGCCTGCATCCTTATGGTGTGCAAAATTTGTTATCAAAATCTGGTTAGAGACGAACAATCACAGTGGTACAGGAAAGTTTTCTTTAAACCATTTAAGATTATGAATAGGTACAGGGCTGCTTGTAAAATGTAGCAATGCCTTTTCCTGCGTAACGATTACTTCACTGCCCGTTTGAAGCGCCAAATCAAAAAGAAAATTATCCTTTGGATCCGGGCTATCATTAAATTGGGGTTGTGTAACTGTAAATATGGTAGCTTCCTTAATTGCTCTTAAAAGAATTGAAGGATTAACATCTTTTACCATAAGGCAATCTGCAAGATTGTTTTCAAGTTCTCTTACGTATTTCCTCGTTTATGAAAATATGTAGGTTGTACTGATTGAAGGCATCGATCAAACGATATAATTTATTGTAGGCTGCATAAGTAATATAAACGGATGTATCAATTACGAATTTTTGCTTCATAATTTTTTTTACGATTATTACTCACCACCTCTGCTATTTCATCTTCTGACAATATTTTAAATTTACCTTCCAGCATCGTATCTGCCTTTTTGGCAAGCAACAATGCTTTCTGTAATTTTATTTTACGTAATAATTCAGCCTTCTCCACTTCGTCAAGCGCATCCACTTCATCTACAATCTGACGCAGAAGAGAAGGAACTGTTTCTGAATGTTGTAATGAAGACTGTTCCATACTTTTTAATTAAGGTAATTTACAAAATTAGGATAACGTACCCAAATACAAACAAAAAGCCTCCGGAACTGGCACAAGTACGTAGCTTAGCTTCTGTGCTGTGGCGTACCTGTGGCTGGCTTGATCAGTATTTTTCAAAAGCGGCTGGACTAACAAAGGCACAAATATCTTTCCCATCACCTGGCGCAAGTGTGTTTGCCGTGAATTCTATGGAGCCAGCATACGAAAACGTTGAGGTAAACCAACTTGTGCCTTGACGCACGCAAAACTTGACTGCTAGATGCTAAGGCGCAAGTATGCAGCTTAGCTTTTGGGTGCGGAGGCGTACTTGTGCCTGGCTTAATATGACTGATGGATCAAGTACCCATCCCACAATCCCTACCCTGCATACTTGCGCCAGTTTTACTTTGTAGTTATGTAAAGTGTAAATTCGTTTGATAAATCTAAATTTTTTTGTGAGCAGTAAATATAAGTTTAGTGATCAGGAGAAATTGTATTTTGTAAGTTATGCGGTTGTATATTGGATAGACCTTTTCACAAGAAATGAGTATAAAGATATATTACTGAAGAGCTGGAGATATTGCATGGATACAAAGGGAATGGAATTATATGGCTGGTGTATTATGACAAGCCATGTACACATGATCATTGGCACTCATGGTGAGCCTCTTGAAAACATCATGCGGGATATGAAACGGCATACTTCTGAACAATTAAAGATTGCCATCAAAAATAATACAATAGAAAGCCGAAAGGAATGGCTCCTATGGATGATGGAAAAGGCCGGCAGAAAAAATAGTAACAATATCGAGTTTCAGCTGTGGCAACAGGATAACCATCCCATTATATTGAATTCAGCCACGATCACTCATCAGAAGCTGGATTATATTCACAATAATCCGGTTGATGCGGGTTTTGTGGAAAAACCAGAAGATTGGTTATATAGCAGTGCCCGAGATTATTATGGACTAAAGGGATTAATAAAAATAAGTCTGATAGACCCTATATTGCGCTCCTGAACTGCCGCAAGTATGTCAATAGGCGATGTGCCCCGAACTGGCGCAAGTATGCCGCCCTGCCTCTGTGTTGTAGCGTACTTGTGCCTGGCTGATAAAGGCACAAGTACCCTTTGCACAACCCCTACCCTGCACACTTGCGCCAAATTCCCGTTTTGTCTGCTCCTCATACAGAATTCCTGATTTTTAAAGCATACTCATATTCTAAGTATATTTGAACATGGAAATAAAAGAACCAGCCATTGCCTACGGCAGCCAAAAATATAGCATTGACGAATACTTAAACATGGAACGTGCCGCTGATCAAAAGCATGAATATTTTAACGGGGAAATATTTGCTATGTCGGGCGCTGGTAACAGGCACAATGTTATATTCAGAAATTTATACGGAGACCTTGCATATAAGTTAGGAGGCCAGCGCTGCGAGGCGTATGGAAGCGACATGAGAGTCCACATTCCTGAAAATACCCTGTTTACATACCCTAATATATCCATCTTCTGCAGGGATATATGAACGATGAAGGAGATGATGACATTTTCATTCAACCTACCGTATTGATTGAAATATTATCGCCTTCTACTAAAGACTATGATCGCGGAACCAAATTCAAACTGTACAGGGATATTCCCAGCTTGAAAGAATATGTACTGGTAGATTCTGAAGTGGTCAGCGTAGAGATATTCCGCCTGAATGAAAGCAGGTACTGGCAGTTGGAAGAATATAAAAAAGGGGATGAACTTCTTCACATCCATACCGTCGACTTTCAGTTATCCCTAAACGAACTTTACCGCGGAACAAAGCTTATGTAAAAAGCAAACTGAAGGAAATGGAGCTAAACAAACCTGTTAAAAAATGACAAAGCGGTATATACTTTTAAATATTACAAATCTGCAATAATGGCAATTAGTGGTTTTGACTATAAGCTTTCCTGGGACAAAGATTTTCCTGAAGAAAATAAATACGAAACCAGACCTGCAGGGAAAGAGTATGATTCCGAAACACACCCCAAATGGAAGCTTAAAATGTACTATCCGAAGCCGAATGGAAGAAGAGTGATTGTAAGGGATGCAGACATAAGTGTTTCTTTGGATAAAAAATATAACTGGGTGGTCAAAAGTAAGATGGTAGCCGAATTGCTTCAGCACGAACAAGGACATTATGATATAACTGCAATTCTTGCGCGAGCGTTTTATGTAGCTCTCAAAAAACTATATGCCCCTTCAGTTGACGAACTTAAGGAGAAGGTAAGGAACTTAGAACAGGAATTTCAAAAAGCCTGGGATCATGTGCAGGAAAACCGGTATGATGGCCAAACAAAACATGGGGCGAATAAAAGCCTGCAGAAAACATGGAATCAAAAAATTTCAGCGGAAAAGAAAAAGCCCGACGGAAGCATTGATAATCTACCTTAATGATTTACGTACACTATTCATACTCTCAAATACGTATCCGCCCCCAAAACACTATTCAAATAATTTCCACCTTCGGCAAATCGTATAGTCCGCTCCCTTTCGTCCAGCTCAAACTCCGTAATAATATTCATGTGCACAGGTAAGAGGTAATCACACAGTAATTCTAATATCTTATGTTTTGACCCTTCCGGCATAAACTGCTGGAACACTTCACTTGCCATAGGGCCGATATGTAGAACGATCTCGTCCACGCCTTCATCAAACAGTGTGTTGCTCGTCGTAAGGTCCACGCCTAAAATACTATCTCCCATCCTTGATAAAATAGGCTCTGCAGGATGCAGCGGCAACTGGTTTCGTAAACTGATGTGTACCGGTAAGCCAAACATCATTTCCATAATGGTTTCAATAACCGGATGATTATCCCGTATCTCATGCAGGATGGGGATGAGGTGAAGAAACAGATCAGCCTGCCGCGCATCTAAATATTGAAAAATTTCCCATTGATCTGAAAAAATGTTCACCAGCTCATCATAGTGTGTTCGTTTATCCAGCCGGTTCTCGTACGAAGCCATCTGCATGCGCAGGTAATTAATCGTAGCCTCAAAGGGAAGAAAAAACTTCCGGGCATTCCGCTCTTCCTCTTTCCGTTGCTTAATGGCTTTAATGATTTCTTTTTCCGTATTGGAAGACTTGTGTGACGAAGGATGATGGAACAATCCTTCCGGCAGCATATCATAGAAACCTTCCTTAGGCGTTTTAATCACCACATATTCTTTGTCGTTGTATTCAGACAGTTCCTCGTCAATCGCTTCCACGTCTTTCCGGAACGGTCGCTTCATAGCGCCAAGCAGCAGTATTAAAATGCGATCCTCCGGAGTGCCGTGTTCTACCATTTCAGCGGCCGTTACTTCAGCCTTAAAATCGTTATCCAGGCTGCTGAAAAACGTTATGGGAAGCTCTTCTGATTTCATAATTACTGTTTCCGTTGTGCCGGTTAAAATTACCTTGCTATTTCATAAGATAAGGTAATAAGGTTAAATCATTAGTGTAATTTCATTTCTACTAAGGTTTACTTTACCTTAGCAGGCACAAGTTGTCCGCCTCACAGTCCTAACGCCTGGCCGTTAATTTTAACCGGCGGAACACTTGCGCCAGTTCAGAAACTTCCAGATACTATACAATTAAGCAAGCACAATCATCAACTCTTTCCCAGCAACACCCTGTAAGTATTGGTTATTGCTGAACGTGTTTGCAGTTTTGACTGCAGCTGTTCGCATAACACCTGCCATTCTTTGCTGTCTAATGTATCTGTTTCAAGCGGGGTAAGCATCACATCAATCGTTCTTCTAAATGCTTCCTTTGGAAGCGCCGCTATTTCAAAGCCTCTTTCCACGGTTACGTTTTGTATCCTCCCTTTCAGTTCATAAAAACAAAAGTTACGGATGTCTTCTTTGGTAATAATCCGGTTCCGTGTCATCATGCTATACCGGAACGCATTCAGCCGTTCTTCGGGCCGTAACCTGTTTTTTCCGCCAATCGTTGTGGTTAAAAAGGAAATAGTGTCCTGTTTTACACTCATGCCTTTTGCCTGTTGCAGTTTGGTGCCTGCCCGAAGGTTATTGGCAATGGCGGCCGACGTGGTCCAGTATTCGGTGTACATCATGTCCTTGCCTTCAAACGGCTTCACGATAATATAGTCAGGCACTTCAACAGAATTGGCAATATATCCTCTTGTCTTTTGCTCCATCAACGAAATTTTCTGGTTCATCTCTTTGAGGGTGGTCGCAATAAAATCATAACCATACGCGGCAAACGCGGCACTTTCATTGCGCAGCAATTCGATGAGATAACCGATCATTTCACGGGCAGCCCTTCCATCAAAACGTTCTACACCACCTTTGCGTAACGTATAGCTGCCCACTTCTTCTTCATCCCCTTTCCGGTATGGAACCGATCTGTATTCATGTTTTTCATCTGAAAGCGATTTTACGGAAAGGAATTGATCCAGCGCTCCGGTTCGCAGCGGTATAATGTTACTGCCTCCTTTCAGCCGGTATTTCAGGTCGTTTAGTTGCCGGTTCATAACCGGGAAGGCGTTCGGGTAAATGTATACTTCATTTAAAAAGTCCTGCGGCATGGTGGCAGGGAAAACGATCTTCACCCATAACAGCGCTTCCTTCAAATTCTGCAGCTCGTTGTCGGAGAACAGACCTTTGAACGATGGCGGGTATGGCTTTTTGCCTTTCTGTATTTTATGCAACGAAGTATCGCTGATGTAGATGGCCTTCGGGTGGTAATATTGCTTGATGTCATTTTCAATCAGGGAAAGCACGTCGTGCTCCAAAAAAATAGTTTCGTATGTGTCCGCTGCATTAGGCTGAACAGCATAAGGGATGCCCGGCGCCACCTGAATCTCCTTTTCATCAAGGTACCATTTCGTTAAGGGCAGCAACTGATAGGTACGTTGCGCCAACCCCGGCTCAAGATTTTTCCAGTCGAAATAAAAGGACAGGTTCTGAATACTGTCAAGTGTTGGATTGATTTTCAAGCCAAGCCAGATGGCACTGGTTTCTGTAAACATGCCCTTGCCGGAACGTGCTGACACCTCTTTGCTGAACGATTGGTCGTACGAAAATAAGTTGCCGCCTGTAGCCAGGTAGGCGATTTGCACATCAAAAACAGGGACCGTATCAACAGGCGTAAAAAAGAGGTCCAGTGTGGTATCCAGCACTTCGTTTCCTTTTGATGATATCTTATGCTGGGTGACAAAACGGGTGGTATTTGTAAGCAATGCCGTTGGTTCTACAGGTGTTGCATGTACGATGGCGTGCGCCGGCGTGGGCGATGTTAAAAAATCAGGCGCCAGTAAGCCGGCAATCTTTTCAAGTATCCGTACCTGCGTATCTTTTATCTCGTTACTCAGATTATACAATTCCAGGGACAAGGCTTCCAGCATCAGCTTCACCACGGGGTCGAGGTCTTCGATGTTTTTGATGCTCCAGTAGCTGAGTGCATATTTCAGCATCCTGTTTTTAATCACTTCCTTGGAGCTGTTGATTTCGGTAAGCATTTCACTGTTTTTTAATCGGCAGAAAGCGGGCTTAAAAATAAATTGGTATGAAACGTAAACGGCTCGTTTGTTTTCTTTACCAAACCGTTGATATGGATGTCCACTCTTTTTTTGATCTCTACAAACTGTTTAATAGCATTATACTTTTCCATATCCGTGATGGAAACTGATATTTCTACGTTACTGAGCCGGTATTCATGCGAGGTGATAGATTTCATCAGTGATTGCCGTAGCTTTTCCTCCCACAACCGGGCGCTTACAATCAACTCAAAATCGAGGTCCCATACTTCACAACCAAAGGCGGGGTTGCTTCGGTGTTCGCCAAATTTCGTCATAATAATCAATTCAAGGTTCTTCTGAATAGAAGAATCCAAATCACAAAGTGGCAATTCGTCCCCTCCCATAGCAGCTGACAGCCGAAGCGGAATTTTGTAATAGACAATACCCATCACCCGGAGTTTTAATTTGACAAAAAACCGTTCCTGAAGACTTTTTATAGCCATAAGGTTGCCTCAGTGCCCTTTGTGCTTCTTGCTTTGAGCCTCTTTGCGGTTTTTTTTTACCACAGAGAGGCACAAAATATTACACAAAGAGAAAACATAAAGAAATAATCAATCCCTTAACTTAATGACATTACCCGAAGGGACAGATCGACGGCCTGCACGAAAAGGATGTTATATCTCTTTCGTACGTTTCTAATGAATCAGCACGGGCATTAGACATTGAATTTACAACCAAAACCTTTACAAAAACGCGGCTTGTTTAAAAAAGGGATTTGACAGTTTTAGAACCTCGTGTTAACATTTCGTATCAGGCAACACCCTGCTTAAACTTACCTGGCAGAATTGGTTATTCAGTGTTTATTCATATATTTATGATGATTACTTTTTTGTATTTAGCAAATCCGCTACTTGACTGTGATGACATTTTAGGAACGATTCGTCAACCCACCTTAAGAAAACTTCTTTTTGCATGAAAGGTCTCCGGATATTAGCATATTGATACGCTTGTTTATGAGACACCCATGCAGATGTAATACGACCCATACGCAACATCCGTCCAGATTGGCAGTAACACAACAGCCTAAAACAGACATTGTCTTTAATTATATGTTCAAGGATACGACATGCCGATACTTGCTTTAAATGAATCAATGAAGACCGCAGTTGAAATTGCACAGTCTCTTGCGAAAGAGTACAGTAATGAGTATTTCTATCCCGCACACTTGTTAAGGGCGCTCCTACATAAAGAAGTAGGCTTAAAAGGTTTTCTTGAATCAATCGGCAAGGATGCAGGCTATATTATGGATTGGGCGGAAGTGCGCATGGATGAATGTCCTAAGGTGGCGAAAGTGAAGGATACGATAACCGGTAGCGACAAGGTGAAACAGGTGTTTGAAGAAGCCGATAACATACGTATCAAACTCGGCCTGGACCTGATCTCGCCCATTTGTGTGCTTACGGCGATAGCAAAACCCGGTGTTGCCTTTAGCAGCGAACAATTAAAATCGTTTCCGGTCAAAGAAAAAGAAGTACTGGAACTTTATTTGAAAGAAGACAGCATTCAGCAAGCGGTGCAGGGAACGGACAAGAATACAGCTTCTGCGGCGGCTGGCGCGCTGCATAAATACTGTATTGAACGGACAGCACTGGCCAAAGAAGGAAAAACTGATCCGATAATCGGACGCGACAAAGAGACAAGGATGATGATGGAGATCTTATGCCGCAGAACCAAGCCAAACGTAATTATCACAGGCGAAGCAGGTGTTGGTAAAACCGCTTTGATAGACGGCTTTGCCCTCGATATTGTAAATAATAACGTGCCGGCACAGCTTTCAAATTCCCTGCTGTTCGAATTAGACCTGGGAGCCCTTATCGCCGGGGCTTCGTATAAAGGCGAAGTGGAAGACCGGTTGAAAAACATTTTGAAAGAAATAAAGGGCTTCTCGAAAGCCATTCTTTTTATAGATGAGATTCATACACTTTTGGATAATAAAGGTAGTGGGATAGGGAGCGGGGCGGCGAATCTATTAAAACCGGAACTGGCACGGGGTGAAATAACCGTGATCGGCGCTACTACAACCGATGAATACCGCAAGTTTATCGAATCCGATCAGGCGTTCACACGCCGGTTTGAAGTATTAAACGTTTCTGAGCCCAGTGAAGAAGCGGCGGAGAAAATGCTCAACCGCTTAGCGTCTAAATTTGAAGAACACCATCAGCTGACGATAGAAAAGGACGCTATAGGGGAATGTGTGCGCTTGTCGAAGCGCTACCTGAAAGGCAAACGGTTGCCGGATGTCGCCATTGATCTTTTAGATGGAACTATGGCGGCTATTAAGTTAATGGTGGATACAAACAAGGGGGATATTGACCACTTTAGAAAAGAACTGGAAAAAATAAAATCCAACGGTGCTGTTACGGAACAAGAACTGTTTAACGACTATAGATGGTTGAATGCGGTGCTGCAGAATAAAATCAGCCCCGTATTGCTTGGCAAACTGGAAGACGCCACTCAGACCGACAAGTTTGAAACCGCGCAGGAGTACGATCAATTTTTGTCACAAAGCCTGGATAAGCTAAGCCTGCTGGCAGATGATACCAAGCGTTCGGTAAACAAAGAGGATATTGCTTCGGTCGTATCGTACAAAACCAGCATTCCGCTGGGAAAAATACAAGCGCATGAAAAAGAAAAGCTGCTGAACATGGATGGCTTCCTTAAAAGAAGAGTTGTTGGTCAGGATCATGCTGTAAAGGCACTTTGCGAATCTATACTTGAATCAAGAAGCGGATTAAATAAAAAAGGACAGCCTATTGGTTCTTTCTTTTTTTTAGGTCCTACGGGTACCGGTAAAACAGAGCTTGCCAAATCCATAGCCGAGTTTCTGTTCAATGATGAAAAGGCAATGATCCGGTTTGATATGTCGGAGTTTAAAGAAGAGCATTCTGCAGCCTTGCTTTACGGCGCCCCGCCGGGTTATGTGGGGTATGAAGAGGGCGGCATGCTGGTGAACAAGATCCGGCAACGGCCCTACTCTGTATTACTGTTTGATGAAATAGAAAAAGCGCATCCTTCGGTGTTTGATACGTTTTTGCAAATCCTGGATGAAGGACACATGCATGACCGGCTGGGAAAAGAAGGCGATTTTTCCAACGCGCTCATCATCTTCACTTCAAACATTGGCAGCGAATGGATCGCCGAGCAATTCGGGAAGGGCGAAGTACCTACTTCCAACAAACTGATGGAGATCATGACCAAGTATTTCAGGCCGGAATTCCTGGCGCGGTTAACCGAAATCGTTCCTTTTGCTCCGATCAGTGAAAACAACATCGTCCGCATCTTTGAAATTCAGATGAAAAGCCTGCTGGAAGCACTAGACAAGCAAGGGATCAGGCTTGAGCTTTCGGATGAAGTGAAAAAACACCTTGCCTTGAACGGATTTACACCGAAGTATGGAGCGCGCCAAATATCGGGCGTGATCCGAAACCAGCTTCGCCGGCCCATATCAAAATATATCATCGCCGGAGAATTGAAGAAAGGAAATACAGTAAACGTTCATCTTGAAGAAGAAGCCTTATCATGGGCTATTGAATAAGTTTATTCGCAGTATTAATATGATACTTTGATCCATTTTTAAATTTTAATAGTATGCCTCAAGTCAAACCCGGTATCGCTACCACCATTCTTGCTCCCGATCCTGTGGGTGAAGGATTCGTTGAAATCTCACCCAATAAAACGCTTTTCATTCAAAAGCTGACAAATGAAGACCCGATAAGCCCCGAAATCGTAGAAGGACTGCAAACCGTAGAGCAGGTGTTTGAACATTTTAAGCCCAACTGCGATGTAGAACTGGATAAAGAAGACGGCTCTACGATGAAAGAAAATTTCAGGTTCTCCGGTTTGGGCGATTTTGATACAAAGAACCTTACCAATCAAAGTGCTTATCTGAAAAACCTGAGCCTGGAAAATGATGCTCACCTAAAGGTCGTTAAGCAATTGGGAACGAATAAATCACTGAAGAAAGTGATTGAAAACCCTGAATCTAAAGCAGCTTTCGTCAATGCGCTACGGGCGTTAGCACTGGAGTTGGAAGAAGTTGATCAGGAATAAACAGTACTGGCATTTCCTTTCATCGTAAAACACTTTAGTAAATCTTGAAAAACGTATTTATATGGCTTCCGAAACAAAAGACGTAAACATAGAACAGTATAAAGATGAAAAGCAGTTGCGCGAGGTTCCGGCACTGGAAACTTCTGTAACGACCCTGGCAAAATCAGGAGGTTTTGATTTTCTGGAATCAGTCGTTGATGGTCTTGATAATATGAATCCGGTGCGCAAGGCAAAACGCGACATCTTTAAAGAACCGGCCAAAAAGAAGCAACGTGCGGAATTAAAGAAGAAGCTGCAGATGTGGATTGACCTGCTATCGGAAAATAATTCGGTTTCTGAAATGGTGGAAAAAGCAGAAGAACGGTCAGCCATCGCAGAAGGCTTATGGAAAGGCAATTTGAAAAAAGTGTTAGAGTCCAGCCGCGAGTTGGAACAATCCTATCGTTCCGTACACCTGTTCTATAAAAATACGGAATCGCCAAAGCTAAAAAACGTCGTGCTGCTCAATGCCCCTATGGATAAGCTGACCGACCTGGATGAGCCGCGGTTTATAGAACATGTAGCTAAAGAGTTGAAGAGCAAATACGACCGGCTTGATCTGCGGCAGAATTATTCCCTGATGGTGATTCCCGGCTACCTCAAATCAAATCTGGTGGTAGACAAATGGGCGAAGATGGCGTATGAGAATAAAGTGATGCTGATAACCGATTTCGTGAATGCGGAATCACCGGATGATGTGCTGGATCTATTTACGAATGCAGACCTTACCAGCGCTGATCCGCAGAAGGCCAACGTGATCATGACCTGTAATTATATTATAGGCAGGGGAAAGAAAGCGGAAGTGGGCGAGCAGGATGATGTATACGTGCCTGGTTCGGCTGCGCTGGCCGGCAAAATGTATTGCACTAAACTATCGCAGCCGGTAGCCGGCAAAACGTATGGGTTACTTGATGAAGTAGAATCGGCACGCTTTGATCAGCAAAAAGCCGATATATCCGTACTGGAAGATGCAGGTCTGGTTCCCCTTGTGGGTGAATGGGGCCGGGTAATGCCTTTTTCTGCCAAAACACTATTTACCGGTGATAACCTGGGAATGAAAACCTATTCGGTGGTACGCGTATTTGATTTTATTGCAAAGGTGCTTTCAGATTTTCTGAACCGGCGCGCCTTTGAGCTCTGGAACTCCAAACTGGAAAAAAATCTTCGCTCGCAGATTGTGAAGTTTCTGGATGGTATTCAGGGGCCTGACAAACTGATTGATAAATTTCAGATCATCCGCTTCGAACGGGATGAGGATCAGAAGGACCGGATTTTTGTGGATATTCATATTACACCTTTTTTCCCGGCCAAAAGCTTCCTGGTGAAATTGGACGGCTATAAAGGGGATGACGGTGAAGAATGGAAGGCGCAATTCAAGCAGCAGTAAATTTCTCGTGTCAGTTTGTTTTATTCTGAAGAGAAAGGCTTTTGGCTGCATGTGTAATAGCATGACGAACGTTTTAAAACCTCATGTTTGAGTCGAGAGTTAGAGTTCTGAGTTATGAGTCGAGTGTGATAAGTTGTGAAGAGACTGTTTGCTATCACAAATGGGCATTGCAAATAATTGTATTCGTCGTTGCCCCGCATGCATGCCGGGGCAATGTTTCGTTATGAGGCTCGTGTATGCAAAGCCATTATAGGCAGTTGGAAAAAGATTTGAGGCATCAGGCTGTAGTCTCAATATTTAAAAAATTCGTGCTCTAAAAGCTAACCTGCATATGGCTATTCCAGTTTTTTTGGTATTCATTGGCAGTCTGCTCGGTTGTTCAATAGCCCTGGCTGTTGTGGTAAAAAACCTGGCGGAGGGGATTGCTGTTAGCGGTAAAAAGCCATTTTTATACGGATTCGTGTCGGCAATTTTAACCTCATTAGCAGCGTATCTTGCTTCCTTTATTTCTGAGAACCCGTTCGAGGTATTTTGGTTTTTTGGAGGCATCTTTTTTCTTTTTGGCATAATGCATATGTTGTTTCTACACAAACGTTTTTTTTATGCCCACAAACACAACAGCAATAAAGTTCTTATTGCAGAAGTTTTATTCGGCTTATCTGTTATTCTTTTTACGATTGTTGTCTTTTCGGCGTTGCAATATTTTTTTAAAGACCGAAAATTTCTTTTCTATCCGATTGTAGTGAGTACCTTGCTGTTTTTTGTGCCGTTGCTGGTCTTTCATTCGTTTCAGGCCGCTTATGATATCCCTGCGGCAAGGTTTCCTACCTGGCAATATCCGTTGCATAAGCCTTTAGAATTGCCGGATATTGATGGGGTTGACCGGGTATGGATTATTGGATTTGAAGTTGCAAAAAACGCAACGTACGACAGAAAAGATTATTTCCGCGTCAGGGCTCCCGAAACATGGCAACTAAGCACGTTATTTTACCATTTTATCAACGAGTATAACGATCCGGATAATAAAACTACGATCGAATACATTGATAAAAATGATGAACCCTATG
The DNA here is from genome assembly GCA_037718865.1 of Chitinophagaceae bacterium. Classification (GTDB taxonomy): domain Bacteria; phylum Bacteroidota; class Bacteroidia; order Chitinophagales; family Chitinophagaceae; genus JADCRZ01. Next base: position 314,938 of record JBBJMP010000002.1, read on the forward strand.
AATGGTGGTTCTACAAAAAACGGAAGTGGTACCAGATGCCCAAAATTTTAAATCCCGATTTCTCAATCAGGGAAAGCGGTATAAAGGAAAACACGGTTATCATTTGTGAGCGGCTTTTAAACACCGAACCCGTTTCAAAAACATACAACGTCAATTAACATGAGAGATAGGCTTAAACATTACTTTGTTAACTGGGTGGATGGGATGAAAATCAATAAGACGCATTTTATTGACCAGAATAATGCGTTTAAAGACGCCTTGCAGGACGTAGCGGCGCTTCATCTCACCCCGCACCGGTATGGCATATTGCCGCCTTCGGTAGCCGGCGAAAATCCGTTTAGTGTGAAAGTTTCCCTGGATAATCATAAGACCTTGCGTGTGGTTGTCGAGGCTTGTCAGGCAGTTACACCCGGGGGGGTGCGCATTGCGCTTCCGGCTTTTTCCTCGCTTGTACCGACAGATGCCGATTGCAGGCCTGCTACGATGTTTCCTTTTTCATCCCCCGGCGAGGAGCTTGACTGGTGGATTGTGCTGATCGTGCATCCATTTGAAACCCAACCGGCAGGAACGCCCGATTTATCAGAGAATCCACCGAGGTTCCCGACCGTGCTACCCACCTACACCATACAGGTTGTTAGCTCACAACAGTATAAGCAGTTCGCTTATTACCCCTATGCGTTAACAGTAGGTAAAGTGTTTGTATCTGGCGATGAAATAAACCTGGCCGATTATTATATTCCACCCTGTTATTCTGTTAATGCCCATCCTGATTTAGTATCCTCGCTTGACGATTTTGACAAGTTTTTAGCCACCATGGAACGGCACTGCACACAGATCATACAAAAGATTTTTATGCAAAGCGAGCAAAACAAAATTTCAGAACCGGTCATGTTCATTTGCGACCGGGTTATAATATACTTAGGACAAGCGCTTACTGCTGCCCGTTGGAATTTGTTGCATGATTCGCCTGCAGCCCTCTTTTTCGCGATGGCTTCTTTGGCAAGAGTAATTAAAAATATCATAGACCTTCGTACAGGATCGGGAAAAGAAGAGCTGATGAATTATTTGAGTGACTGGTGCGGCCTGAAGCAGGGCGAACTGGAAAGCATGTTGAGCAGTATTGCCAATATGACCTATGAACATAATGATGTAAATAAGAATATTTCAGAAACAGCGGTTTTTCTTAAAAAAATGACTAAGCTGTTCGAAACGTTGGCTGACCAGGACTTTATTGGCAAGCCTAAGGTAACACCGAAACCAAAACCAATAATTGTGGGAGTACAACAAAGTAGTAACAAGCCAGGATCTCGAAGTTAAAATTCAAAGGAAGTGGCATAAGCAAAAGGCTATATGGAAAACGTTTATACCGATGCTGCAATGTGTTCTATAAAAATCATCTGTTTATGAAACCGTTAAACCGGGCAGAACGAAACAACGCCTTTCTTGGTTTTCTGCTTCTTTTTTTAATAACCATCGGCATTGTGCTAACTGTCGTTTTTTTTAGTATAAAAGTGCCGTTCAGTGAAAACGAAAAATTGCGAAGCAAGGTGTTAATGATGCAACATGAGAAGAATTTGTCCGATTCCTTCAGGGTTGCCATGAATGTAGCACTGAACGAACTTGCGAAGTTTAATGAAAAAAAAGAGCCGGCAATCGTTACGAAGCGAAGTGTTCAATTGAAGATAGAAAGAATGGGAAGGTTTATTAAAAACATGCCCGAGGAAACGTCTAAGGAAGAGAAATCTATTTATGACCTGGTTATACAAAACCTTGCAGATTTAAATGACGCTAAAACAAGAATAAGAAATCTGGAGGATCAACAAAATTAGGCAGGAAATCACAGAGCTTTTAAAAACCTTTGAAATGAACGCGACTAATTTTTTCACCAAAAGAATGCTGGGAATGGATTACAGGGTTTGGGGAGCCATGTTATTGGTATGTTTTTTAAGTTTAGGACTGTACGGCTATAAACAAATAAGGGTCAACACCACAAATGATCGGCCTTGCCCACCCGATACCATCACTGTAAATGGCAAAAGGGTTGAAGTTGTAGCGATTTGCTACCTGAACCGGTATTCACTATTCGAAGTTCAATCGGAAGCGGCTGCAACAGTGGAGTGGAACTTTAGAGATGGTACAAAGGTGAAAAATGGACGGATTGTGTCTCACAAATTTACTCAGGAAGGAACCTACAGGATAACAGCCACTGTAAATGGAAGATGCGAATTTGAATTCGGACTGGAAATTGTTGAAGACCCCCTACATTCAGGCAATCAGGAAAAACCGATTGTCGAAATTTATGCTGACCCGATGTCTCCTGCAACAGGCAGCACCGTAAACTTTTATTGCTTGGCTGACATGGCGTCCATCGCTTCTTACGAATGGAAAGTATTAAACACGAACGAGGTTCAGAAAGATGCTGTGCCAGCTTTTACGTTCAATGATGCAGGAACCTATACCATTCAATTGGTAATTAACAACGACCCTTCAACAACAACAACTAGGGTGATAGAAGTGTCTACAGAAATGACACAAACGCAGCGAACAGCTAATAGCGATTTGGGTGCGGGAATGCCAGGCAATATTGGTCCACTCGGGAATTTAATTAACGGAGGCGGGAATTCTTCGAATAATAACGACCCGCAGTCAAACAATGGTTCCGCAAATAATAATCAAGGCACCATTAAGCCACCTGTAGATTCCTCAAAAATAGCTCCCATGCCTAAAGCGCCAGAAGTGGACCCAAATGCTTTCAAGGACCTGTTGCAAAATGTTGTTGATGAGAATGGGAAAGAACTTGAAGACTTGTATGAATATCTTGATTACAAGGCATCCACAATGGTAGAGGTGAATGAGAATAAGCCTTTGATACCACTTAAAGACTTCTGCAAGAATATGAAAGATAAAAAGAAAAAGAAGCGGAAAATACAATCATTAAGTTTCAAAATAGATGATAAAAAAAGCATTCAAGCCATACAGGTGAAGGTTCCGGAAAGTGGAGGATTTTGGGATCGGTTGAATCCCTTTAATTAAAAGGATTATCATAAATCTAAATACGAATCTGAATAATGAAAGCCAATCACTGTATAGCATTTTTAATGCTTCTGCCTAGTTTCTTTTTTCATAACGATGCAGAGGCGCAAAACATTCGCGGCGATACCATTCATTTAGAGGCAAATAGCGTGGTCGCAGTAGTTTTTCCTTCTTCACCAAGCAAGGCTGAATTAGCTATTAACAATGGTCAGGAGGGTCTGTATGAAATAAGTGATATGGGAAAAAAGTCTCTTTCAATAAAGGCATTAAAAAAAGGAGCGAAGGATCAGGCTTTAGAAGTTACCGAAGGAGGGAGAAAGCATCTGTTTATCTTATCTTATAAAGAAGGAAGCCCTGCACGGAGTATTGATTTGTCCACTAAAAAGAAATTATCAGCACGTGTTGTCGAAAAAAGGAAGGATGTGTCCAAAGCATTAAACGCGACGAATAGTTTATATGATCACGCAAGAACTGATATATCTAACCAGGCATTGTGGGAAGAAGTAGAAGCGAAATATCTGCAACTTGTAAACGTCGTAGATCCTAAAGATGCAGGCGTAGTGAAATCCAGGCTGGAAGAAAGCCGCAAACAGGTACAGGGTATAAAAGAAAAGAGGTATGACGAGGCAATAAAGGAAGGTCAAAATTATCATTCCTTAAAGAAATACGGCGAAGCAAAGAAAGCTTATCTAAAAACCTTAGAGGACAAACCCGGAGATGTTCAGGCATTGAAATATATTAATTTAACTGACTCGGTCTGGGCTAAAGATTACGTAGATAAAGGCGATGAAGCCTATAAGGCAAAAAAATATGTGCTTGCAAAGACAAATTACCAGGAAGCCATGAGTATTAAAGCGGATTATCCTTCTTTGCAAAATAAGTTCAATCAGGCAAAAAAGGACGCAGATCCGCTGATTTATAAGATTGAAAGAGAGAAAGGAGATGAGGCCCTGAAGGCAACTGATGTAGAAGAAGCAAGAAGAGCTTATGATTCTGCTTTATCTGTCAGGCCTGACGATAGGTACATCGAAAACCAGCTAAAGAAATTGATTCCTGAAGAGGAAAATATTGAACTGGATGAAAAGAGAGAAGCTGCGTATCAAAGTATACTGGCTGCAGCTAAAAGTCTGGCTGGCAAGGCATCCAATGTACAGGAATATGATTTAGCCATAAAAGAATATGAACGAGCGTTAGCTATGATTCCAACCAGAAAATTTCCTAGGAAGTTAATAAATGAGCTTACTAAAATAAAGAATGGCGTTAGGGCAAATTAACACGGTTAATGCATCGGTAAAACGAACAATGAAACGTAGAATACTCCTGGTTTACATTAGTTTAAACCTCCTCTGTGTTCATGTATCGGTTTCAACAGCCTGGGCACGTGATATTACGTTTTGCGGTGAGCAAATTCCTATTAACAATAGCTTTGTTGCGAATAAACTAATGAATGTCATACGCCAGCAGATACGCTATGTGAACCTGCCGCGGTTGCGCAGTGAAGCCAAAACGTATTTCCCGATAATTGAATATTATTTAAAATCGGCAGGTATGCCTCAGGACCTGAAGTACATCCCTATAATTGAAAGTGGATTTAGAAATGCCACCTCACCGGTAGGTGCTCAGGGCTTTTGGCAACTAATGAAGCCTACGGCAGAAGAGTGGGGACTTAAGGTAAATGCATCCCGAGATGAACGGAATGATATATACAAGGCGACCATAGCAGCGCTTAAGGAACTTGCTCGCAACTATAATATGATTAGACGCCATCATAATATTTCTTCGTGGGTATTGACAGCAGCATCTTACAATTATGGAACCGGACGCCTATATAAAAAAATACGTACAGAAGGAAAAAACTATTTTACAATGAATCTAAATCCTGAAACGGCTCTTTATGTGTATAAAATAATGGCTATAAAAGAACTGTTCGAATACCCAGAACTATATATTAAAAACTTTCAGTATAATGTATTCAATCAGAATGCTGTTAAGAGAAACCAACAAGATCTAGCCAGCGACGAAAAAGCGGATTTTCAAAATATTGAAATGAAGGTGAATGAAGACGGGAAAGCGGCGCCGGATGGTGCAACGATCGAAAACCTTGCAAAGCCTGATGAAGCAGATTTAAAAACCAAAGACGAGGAAACCTTTCGAAAATCAGCAAGACTAGTAGGTGCTCAGATAATCAGCAAACACAAAAGTTTTAAAGATGGAGATGAAATAACCATTGAGTTGCAGGAAAACCTGCAAACATTAAGCGGGTTTCAACGAAAAGGAACCCCTATTACCGGAAAAGGATGGATTATTGACGGCGACCGGGTACATATTGATTTAAGATTTAACAGCAACAACGTAATTTTATACGATACGAATAGCGAACAGGGTATTTCACGTTCTTCATTAAAAAAAGGGGAACAGGTTATTTTAAGAGTTCAGAACTAATAACAGAAGTGTATTATCTAACTATTTCATTTGGTCCGCCCAAAAACGAAAATGATAAATTTTGTTATAGTGGGCTGTTATATAGCTGATTTTGATTACCTTTTAGGTAGATCCATACCCCCCTTTACATTCCGTACCAAAGTGAAATTTTCAGGCATTAAACTATGGAGTGCACAAGCAAATAATTTAAATACAACTAGGGTAATTGCTATGGATAAAGCAGAAGCATTGGGATTTATTAGGTTGAAAGAACCGTTTAGTGAAGAAGCTGTACGTGATAAGTATATGGAGCGGTTCAACTACTTCCAGATGTTATATTCAAATGCTCCAAACAAAGTTGTCGAGCAAATTCAGCAACAGAATTTAGAAAAGCTGAACCGGGTGAAAAAGCTGTTATTGGAAGAGATTGCTGCTAAGAAAAAGAATTTCAATAAAAAGTATGCTAACCCAATAACTAAACCAAAGCCCGAGGCAGCAGATATAGAAAAGAAGCCGATTGTGGGATGGCTGATCGTTCATACGGAAAACAAAAAGGCTGAAATGTTTGATTTATACGAAGGAATCAACTACCTCGGAAGAAAAAAGAAAGATGATAAAGCAAACAATATCCTTATTGAGGATGATCCCTTTGTCAGCCGGACACATGCTTTTATAAAATGTAAGGAAGCAGATGGTAAGGTACAATATGTGCTATACGATGGCGATGGCAATAAGCCAAGTGTTAACGGTGTTTTTCTAAATGGAAATGATGATAGAATCCATCAGCATTGTCCATTAAAAGAAAATGATACGGTTCAGATAGGAACAACCAAGCTTGTATTTAAGGTAAAGAAGAATCATAGAAGCATCGCCGGAGAGTTAGAAGAAGTAATGCGGACGGATTTTATCAGGACCATTGATATTTACAAATAGCCTCCAATGATCCTGTCGGCATCTGATAGCTATAGCCGGTTGGGAAAGACCGGATTTCAACTTCTGACTTTAAAATATGCCCTGATACGATCCGTCTCAAAAAGACAACAATGTAACAATGGACTTTCAACAACGATATGAATTTAACCCTAAAACCGATCTATTAGGAAAAGGAGGATTCTCGAAGGTGTATAAGGCCACCGATACCCTGCTGGACCGAACGGTAGCCTTGAAATTCTTCACTGGCACTATTTCTGATAAATACCAGGTACTGAATGAAATAAAAAAAGTGATCCGCTTTGAGCATCCCAATCTTTGTAAATATTATGATGTAGCGGTGCTTTCCAATAAAAATGTTGTTGGGGAGACCGAGCGGATTGAGGTAGGCATCATGGAATATATTGATGCCGGCGATTTTAAAACATACACCAGGAAAAATCCGCAGCATGTTGATAAATTATTGATAGATGTATTAAAAGGACTGGCTTATCTGCATCGGCACGGAATCGCACATCGCGATCTGAAACCTCAAAATATTCTAGTAAAAACAGACGAAGATGAACCCGTAAGTAAAATCACAGACTTTGGTATTAGTAAGTTGATAGTTTCGGATGATGCCAATTCAAGTACACTTCTTGGCACGATCGAATATATGGCGCCGGAACAGTTCAATCCTAAAAAATACGGCATAAATGGCCGTATAACAACAAACCTCGATTTGTGGAGTTTTGGGTTGTTAGTTTATGACGCCGTTTGTCATGAATCCTTTTTTGGAAGCCGAAGCGGTGGTATCAGTGCAGAGCAGGTGATGGCTAATATTCTAAGTGAAGCCTCATTGGCAAAAGCAGATACTATGCCTGCGAAGTACCGTGAAATTGTGAAGAGATGCCTTGTAAAAAATGCGGCTGAACGGGTACAAAATGCGCTTGAGCTCATACCCTTGTTTGAGAGCAAAACAATTCCTGTAGCGGAGGTACGAACCAATCAGGAGTATAAGTCTCATGAAGTGAACGCAGAAGTAACGAAGGTGATCGAGGCTGAATTACCGCTAAAAGAAGAAACACAAAACAGCAACGCTACGCAAGAGATACCAGCAGAAGAGACACAGGTTATTGATTTGGCGCCGGAAGCTTCCACGGAAAAAACCCCGGTGATTGAGTCTGTAACTGGTGCGACAAGCGAGGACACACAGGCCATTGCGCAAACACCGGACGAAACAGCAGAAACACAGGTTATTGGGCCTTTTTCAGAATCGGCAACAATAGAAACCCAGGTTGTGGAATCACTGCCGCCGGCAACAGCAGAAATTACTCAAGTAATTGAACCCATTTCAAACGCGAAGGAAGAACGGACTGAGATTATTTATAGCAACGAGACAAAACCTGTCTTAAAAGAGGAGACTGCCAACGAACAGCTTATCAGAAACAAGAAAGAAGTAGTAAAAGCCAGGCCTGTAAAAAAAATAATCATATTATCTTCTTTAGCGGTTTTATTAATAATTCTTTTTATTGCTTATCCGTTTTTAAGTCAACCAAATCTTCCAACTGAGACAAAACCTGTTGATGAAACCGTTTTTCCTTCTCCTCCGGTTGAGGATTGGAAGCCCGAGATAATACCGATACGCGGAGGAACGTTTATAATGGGTGATATCGACGCCAATGTGGTAAGTTCGGCCGTATATGCACACGTAGTGGCTTTACGCGATTTTTCATTGGGAAAATATGAGGTAACTGTTGCGCAGTTTAAAAAGTTTATAGATGAAACCGGATATACTACTACAGCTCAGCAAAAAGGGTCCAGTCAAATATTTGTAGAAGGGAAATGGTTAGATAGCAGTGGCATTGATTGGCGCTATGATGTTCGGGGCAACTTAATCAATTCGAATAGCAAAAATATTCCGGTTGTTCATGTAAGCTGGACAGACGCCAATGCATACTGCAAATGGTTATCTGAAAAGACTAATGAATCCTACCGGCTACTCACTGAGGCCGAGTGGGAGTTTGCTGCCAGGGGTGGGAATAATTCGAAACAGTATTCTTTTAGCGGAAGTGATACTCTTAATCAGGTAGCGTGGTATCAGAAAAACTCAGATGGTTCTATTCATCCAATTGGGACAAAGAAGCCTAATGAATTAGGTATCTACGACATGAGTGGCAATGCATTGGAATGGTGTAATGACTGGTACGACAAAGAGTATTATAAAAACAGCCCTCCAGAAAATCCAAAAGGGCCGGGCTCTCCTGCGAGAGATTCAGTAAAAGTTCTTAGGGGAGGGGCATGGGCTTATGAGGGGAAACTTAGCAGGAATGTTCATAGAACTAAACTCAAGGCAGATGTGATTGGCGGAAGTACAGGATTCAGAGTTTGTAGGGTGAATAATTAAATCTTATAGTTTTTTATGACATATAATCGGCAACAATGAAACATCTTCGTATATTATTGTTTTTAAGCTGCTTAATTACGTCTTGCTGTTCGGCTCAGGAGATATCGGATGATAATCCTGTTACGGGCCCTAGGAGAAGGCCTCCCCCACCGACTGTGGTCGCCGTAACATTTATTCCAAATGATACCTGCAATCTGAAAATAAATGGCGAAGATTATGGAGGGATTGTCAAGAATAGTCCAAAAATAATAAGGTTACCCTTAGGGAACTATAGATTATTTTTCGAAAGTTTAGAAACAGGTGAATCCATTAAAAAACGTTCCTTCAGGTTGACAAGAGATAGCGTAACGGGCGGAAAGTATACCTATCGGGTCACGTTTAAACAACAAAACTGAAGGCTGAACTTGCTGGACTTGATTTCGGGAAAGCCGATTGCTTTTACATGGGTAATTGAAGAAATTAATAGCTTAAACGTCTTCTCCATTGATTACCGCAACGGAAATATCTTGCCTGAATGAATTAGGTAACCGGGCTAATAATGAGGACTGCATCTCTCCCAAAAAAGGAGCAGCCACATTAAATGAGACGTTATTTATCGTATGCGATGGTGTAGGTGGGGAAAAGAAAGGAGAAGTGGCAAGTGAAATTGTCTGCGCTTCTATCCGGGAGTATTTTAAAAACGAAACGCCGGTGGGCGGTGAAGAAAAAGAATCCATCCAAAAGGCAATACAGTACGCTAACGAGAAGCTGGCTGTGTATGTGTCAACCGATTCTATGGCAAAACGAATGAGTACGACGTTAGCGTTAGTACTCCTGGGAGAACGGTCGGTTATAGCAGCCTGGTGCGGCGATACCCGTATCCATCATATCCGCAATGGTAAAGTCGTCTGGAAAAGCAAGGATCATTCGTTAGTAAGTGAACTGATCAGTCAGGGTGAACTAACGGAAGAAGAAGCTAGAACATACCCCAGGCGCAATGTAATTACCCGTAGTTTGAATGCGTCGAATTTCAATAATAGTGTTGACTTTCATGAAATACTTGATTTTGAAACAGGAGATTATCTGTTATTATGCACGGATGGCTTGTTGGAAAAAGTAAACGAGAACATCATTTATACGATTCTGACTGATGAAACGGAAAAGGACAAGGCGAAAGGCTTCTTGTCGTATTGTGATGGCATAACAAGAGATAATTTTTCGATGTACCTTATTAAGGGCAGGCATATAACAAGGAAAACCCGGTTACCGGTTTTACGAAGTGTATTAATTATATCTGTCCTGCTACTAATAATAATTATTATTGCTTTTCTTGCTTAGATTTTCACTTTATGATGCGTCTGCAATAATGTTGGACAGACTCGGGGTTAAACAACGAAGCCAGTCTATGAATTTCGCTGGGGTAAACTTAAAAATCCCCTTCGGCCATTCAATGGCGATTATGAAAAGCTGCAGCATGACCCCCAACTTCTCTAATTACATTCTATTTTACGAACACTTTCATGGCGATAACGTCCGGGGTATTTGAGCATCACATCAAACCGTGCGGACCGGACTTACCGGAAAACTTTTGCGGCCAGGAAATGTCCTTAGTGCAGAACAGGTGAACAATTCAAAACAGCACAAATAACCAAATAACAAAAAATGATACTCATTTCAAATACATTGTTTCTGTTTCCTCAACTAATTCCGGGCATACCGGCACATTCATAAAGCCATTTATCTTTTACAATCCGTTCCATAATTAAGCGACAAATCGACATGATAAAGCGGCTTATAAGCATTTATATAAGGAGTAATTGCGCTCACCTTTACATAATAAACTAAGTAAATGAAAAAGTCAATTGAAAACATTACTCCCCGCCCATTGCATCCTGGTATGGTTGGAGATGGGTTCAGGGTTTATAATATGATACCTGGCGCCGGCATTTCTCGGCAACGTATCAGCCCTTTCCTGCTGCTTGATTTTGGAGCTGAATTTGATTTCGGCCCATCAGAGCATGTACGTGGTGTTGATGTGCATCCTCACAAAGGTTTTGAAACCGTAACCATTGCATACAAAGGAAGTTTGGCGCATCATGACAGCACGGGCAATAGTGGAATAATCCACGCGGGGGATGTCCAATGGATGACGGCCGGTGCAGGCATATTGCATAAAGAATATCATGAACCAGCGTTTTCTAAAAAAGGTGGCCCCTTTGAAATGGTTCAGCTATGGGTAAACCTGTCTAAAAAAAATAAATCAGCGCCGGCACATTACCAGGCTATTACTGCCGCCCAAATGGGTAAAGTACAACTCCCCAACAATGCAGGATTGGTAAATGTAATTGCAGGTACTTTTAATGGTATCAAAGGTCCAGCCTCTACTTATTCCCCCGTAAATTTGTTTGATATCAAATTGAATAAAGACGGCGAAATGAATTTCTCCACTCCGTCTGCGCACAATACGGCAATGCTTGTAATAAATGGGAATGTCGAAGTAAATGGTAAGAAAGCGGCCGAACACAGCTTTGTATTATTCGGTAACGAAGGAGAAGACATTACTGTTAAAGCTATAGAAAATGCTGTGTTGCTCTTATTAAGCGGGGAGCCTATCAATGAACCCATCGTAAGTCGCGGCCCGTTTGTAATGAATACTGAAGAAGAAATACACGAAGCTATAAAGGAATTTCAATCAGGTAAGTTTGGTGTGTTAGCCTAAAAGCATAACCATCCGGCGAACTCCCCACTAAGCAAGAGATAAAGTAAGTATCAGGTGCCTTACAGACATACACTAGCGACATAAAGCCATTGTAATCATTAACAATCAAATCGAATTTTACCGATTAAAATTTCACAAAAGTTTACGGTCACTCCCAATAACCAAAAATTACCAAATGAAAAAGATTACATCACCCATGCTAATGTTGATTGCAATCACTACCAGCTCCGTATTGCATCGGATTCAGGCACAACAACCTAGAATAGCTAAGTATGACTCAAATTATATCATTGATTATCCCCAAAAATTTGGGGTAAACATATTTGCATCGCAAAAATACGCCTCTTTCAATATGCCCTCGACGGGGAGCGGTCCGGACATTGAATACCATGCCAACCGCAAATATAACCTGGGTTTGGGAGGTACTTACAAAAATGTTCTTTTAAACTTATCGCTTGGTGCCGGGTATTTAACCGATGATAATAAGGGAAAAACAACAGGGCTCGATTTTCACATACATTTTGTACCCTACAAATGGCAGATTGATTTGCTTACCAGCTTTCATAAAGGAAATTATTTGTCACCCAAAGGATATTTATCGGTAAAACCTCAAGAATATCATTACAGGCCAGATGTGAAACTTGATCTTATTGGCGGGGCCGCTTACAGGGTTGCCAATCCACGCAAATATTCTCCCGGTGCAGCATTGAATCAAACATACTTGCAAACCAAATCAGCCGGTTCGTTTCTTTATGGAGGCGAAGCATATTATGGATCATTAAAAGGAGACAGCTCACTCGTACCCCCAAATGCATTTGTCGGTGGCAATAAAAAAAGTACCAATAAAATATCATTTTTAAATGTGGGCCCTGGCATAGGTTACGCCTATACTTTAGTTTTACAGAAAAATTATTTCATATCAGGATCAGTTATTGGAAACGCTGACCTTAACATTGTCACTGAAGACGAAGCACAGGGAAATAATTCAAAAACAAACATAGGGTTCTCAGGAGTATATAAAGGTGCTATAGGCTACAACTCAGGCACATGGAGTGTTGCAGGAACCGTATCAGGTATTCTATTATCCAGCAAGGCTGTTTACTCTTCAAAAAATTATTTATATAATACAGGAATCTTTCGCATTTCCATCGGCAGGAAATTTAATATGTAAAAGTTAGTCTCAATGGAAATCATCTTTCAACAAAAAGAAAAAACGTATCTCTCCAAATCGCTCGACAGTTTTTTGATCAATATATCGCAAACTACCCGTTTTGTTGGCACATATTTTATTGAAGTGTTTCGTTCTCCATTTGAATGGAAAGAATTTGGAAGGCAGTGTTATAAAATAGGCTGTAATTCTCTGCCGCTGATCTCCCTTACTGGTTTTATTATCGGTATAGTATTTACCAAACAATCACGTCCGGCACTTACTGATTTTGGTGCAACATCCTGGTTGCCTTCACTTATAGGAATTGCCGTTATAAAAACGCTTGCACCTTTAATAACAGCGTTGATATCCTCGGGCAAAGTAGGTTCAAGCATTGGAGCAGAGCTCGGTGCAATGAAGGTGACGGAACAAATAGATGCCATGGATGTATCGGCTTCAAAGCCATATAAATATTTAGTCGTCACAAGAGTAACGGCGGCCACTTTAATGATGCCGCTGCTTATGTTATACACTGCCCTGGTCGGGCTGATGGGTGCATACATTAACATACTGGTTAATGAACATACAACAATCACGACTTTCGTTATAGAAGCATTTGAAAAAATCAGTTTTCTTGATTTTTCCGGCTCGATGATAAAAGCAACTGCCTACGGTTTTACCATCGGCATGGTGGCCTGTTATAAAGGCTTTACAACTACTCTCGGCACAGAAGGTGTGGGCAAAGCTGCAAACATGGCCGTAGTAACATCTATGTATATCATTTTCATTGAAGAACTGGTGATAGTTCAGGTGCTGGGATGGTTTAGATGATATGAAATTAGTAATGATCACAGATAATAACATAAGCAAGGAAACCGTAATCACCGTTGCAGGAGTGTACAAATCTTTTGGTAATAATCATGTTTTACGTGGCATTGATCTGGATGTAAAAAAGGGTGAAAACCTGATAGTAATGGGCAGGTCAGGAACCGGTAAATCGGTATTGATAAAAATTGTTTGCGGTCTTCTTAACCAGGATGAAGGCGTCGTAGAGGTGCTTGGTGAAGATGTAAATAACCTTGATACAAGAAACCTTGAACAGTTATGCTTAAAAGTAGGGTTTTCGTTCCAGGGCAGTGCTTTGTACGATAGCATGACGGTGAGAGAAAACATCGAGTTTCCAATAGAGCGAAACTTCAAAAACCGTACAAGAAAAGAAGTACTTAAAGACGTAGAAATGGCATTAGATGCAGTATCGCTACGTGACAGTATGAACCAATACCCCGCTGAGCTTTCAGGAGGACAAAAGAAACGAATTGGTATTGCAAGAACACTGGCACTTCATCCACAAATTATGCTGTACGATGAACCAACAGCAGGGTTAGATCCCATTTCCAGCATTGAAATCAACAACCTGATTAATCATATCAAAGAGGAATTTGGTGTTTCTTCAATCACAATAACGCATGACCTCGTTTGTGCTAAAACCACAGGCGACCGTATAGCTATGGTGTTTGATGGAATAGTGCAGAAAGAAGGAAGATTTACAGATGTTTTCCATTCAGACGATAAGCGGATAAAAAGTTTTTACGATTATAATTTTACACAATAAGATATGAAAAATATAAAAAAGGGAAATGCAATTCTTACCGACCTATTTGTTATTGCAGGACTTGCAATATTATTTGCCGGGATTTTTATTATCGGGGGGAAGAATAAATTGTTCAGTAAAACAGTAGTGGCAAAAGCCGTTTTTGATGATGTGAACGGACTAGCAATAGGAAATAACGTTTGGTATGCGGGGGTTAAAATTGGTGTAGTAAAAAAGGTAGGTTTTATAAATAAGGGAGTAGAAGTCAGTTTTAGCATTGAAGAAGAAGCAAGGAAACGAATTCATACGGACACGAAGGTAAAATTAGGTAGTGATGGCTTAATAGGTAATAAAATAATTGTGCTTTATGGCGGCACGCCATCTTCCCCTCATATATCGGCAGGCGCGACATTACTTGTAGCGAATGGAATTAGCACAGAAGCCATTATGGCCACCTTACAGGATAATAATAGTAATCTATTACAGATCACTAATGATTTTAAAGCGATAGGCAAAGGCCTCGCAAACGGAAATGGAACTATCGGTAAATTATTAACAGATGAATCCATATTTAATATTTTGCAGTCTACCATGTTCCGGCTAAATAATGCAGGAACCAATGCAGAACTACTTACATCAAATCTTTCTGAATTTACACGAAAGTTAAACAGCGAAGGTTCTTTAGCGAATGAGCTGGTAACGGATACGGTCATTATCAGTTTATTAAAATCAACAGTTCAGGAGAGCCAGCATAGAGGAATGGAACAATATGATGGAAACAGACATAGTACCTTTCTTTATGGGGGCGCGCATTGTTCTGCAATCAATGAAAGGAAATCTTAGCGGGATGTTTGTTCATATATCTGATAGCAGGTTTTTTGAAAATTTGAAATCATGTGCGTTATCAAGGGTTGCTTTTACTACAAGAATGGAAATGTCCAAAATCTTTGCCGAAGAGGCGCACCGTAATGGCATAAGATATTATCATCTTTGGGCGCAGGATTTTTCTGATAAGGAAGCACCTTTATTCAGCAGTCCACCCGTGTTAAGTCCTGACGTAATAAGCATTGAGATCATGAATCTCTATCAAAAAGAACCTTATAATACAGAAATGGCAATTCAGTCATTTCCAAAACAGTTGCTGCATCAGCATATATAAATTCTGATGAATTTAAACACAATAAACTGATTCTGCCATTATTTTTGATTTGAATACTTTATTTCGATCAATAAGTATCGCCTGGCTCGCTGAACTTTCCTTTCGCAGTGATGATATTTGTAGATTTCGCCGGGGGGATACGCTGCTTTTCATTTTTAATATATGAAGCCAGTTTCTTTAATGACATAAAGCAAGTTCATGCCGATGCAGGCCAACAAATGCAGGCAAATGAATTTTTTGTGTATAATAATGAAGAGATTACTATCCACGAAAAGATGCTCCGCCCCGTGCGCTCTACTCATTTTACCATACACCTAAACCTTGGAGAAACCCTGGAAGTAAAGTACAATCTTATTAACTATACTATACCCAAAAATTTCCTCTTCATCATCCATCCGGGCATTGTTCATCAGTTGGTAAAGGAGGTTGAAAAGTTGCCGACCATAAGCATGGGTTTTTCACATGAGTTTATAGGTACGGCGATGATACACAAAAAACATCCGGATGCTCTTGGCTTTTTGTCCCTGCAAAGTGATCCTTTGTTTCTGCTGACGGAAAAAGAAGCGGAAACATTCTACACACTTATGCTGTACTTAAAGAATGTTGTAAAAGATTCGGGGCATCCGTTTAAAGAAGATTTGATACATTATGGCTTCAATCTTTTTATGCTTGAGCTTGCAGGTATTTTCAAAAAATACAGAGGTAATGATGAACAAAAGATGACCCGTAGGGAAGATATTTTGATTGGCTTCATGAAGCAGTTAGCTGCTCACTTCAAAGAAGAAAGAAGTGTGCAGTTTTACGCTACTTCACTTCATATGACACCAAAGCACCTGACAAAAACAGTGAAAGAACTTACTAATAAAACCTGTGGTGAATTTATTGATGAGATGGTGATTACAGAAGCCAAAATATTGCTTGGTGATTTTTCTTATTCGGTTGGTCAGATAGCCGATCATTTGCATTTCAGTGATCAGTTCTTCTTTTCAAAGTTCTTCAAAAGACGAACCGGTCTAAGTCCGAAAGAGTATAAAAATTCTCTTTAATGCAGCCATTCATCCTGATTGTTGATTTAGATTTCCCTATCTGTTATCCTCAAAGCCGGGATACAATGTCATTCCTCCATCAACATATATCGTAGTGCCGGTAACATAATCGCTTTCGGCAGATGCAAGGAACAATGCTACGTCAGCAAGATCATCGGGATTCCCAATGCGGCCATACGGTATCAACTTCAGCAAATTTTCTACACTGGCTTCATTACCCCATACATCTTTATTAATGTTTGTTTTAATTGCACCCGGAGATATAGAATTTGCCCGTATCTTTTTGGGTGCCAACTCCATAGCTGTTGACTTCATTAGCATAGATACACCTCCTTTTGATGACGCATAATTAACATGTCCCGACCACGGTATTATATCATTAACCGAGCTGATAAAAATAATATATCATGAATAATCCAGTAGTTGCACAAAATGAGCTATCCAGACATGTCTTGCATCCTTATCAACATTGTTCTGCCTCTGTATAGCGTCTAACTTTACATGATTAAAAAAGGATATAAATGAAGCGGCGTTTGTTACGCCCGGGGGTTAGTTTACCAGCTCCAACAGGGGCAGCATAAAAACCTCCGATTAATATTGAATTATTTCACCCAATAAAAATTACAAACATGTCAACCAAGATATCGTTACAAGGTATTCTGTCCGTTCTTATAATCGCAATCCTTGCGTCCTGTGGCGCCACTAGTAAAAAAAGTCCAACCGGTGCCGGTGGTCCGCTGCCCGGCCCAATGCCTTATAAAGTTGCACCGGTTTATTTTGGCGAAGCAACTATTGAATACAGTTTTCCTGCAACCATAGAAGGTGAACAAAATGTTGAAATAAGGCCTAAAGTGGATGGCTTTGTACAAAAAATATTCGTCGACGAAGGTGCTGTGGTGCGTAAAGGACAGGCTTTGTTTCAACTAAGTAATCCCCAATATGAACAGGCCGTACGCAGTGCGGTGGCCTCTGTTAAAATAGCGCAGGCTAATGTACTCTCGGCAAGTATGGATGTTGAAAAAGTACGTCCGCTCGTCGAAAAAAATATCATCAGCAAGTATGAACTGCAATCCAATGAATATACCCTGGAATCCAGAAAGTCTATTTGCAAAAAGAAGATGGATAGTGCCTGCAGCAGTTCTTGTTACCATAGCCCTACTGGTATTTTTTATGAGAACAACGCCAAGCGGTTTTGTGCCTGATGAAGACCAGGGGGTAATCTTTGCCGATATCAGTTTGCCACCCGGCAGTTCCCTGGAAAGAACAACGGAAATAACTGCTGAAGTAAACCGTATCGCCGCCGGCATACCTGTGATTGTGCACCGCGGTATGGTTACCGGGAGGAGCATTATCAATGGTGAAGGCAGCAATTTTGCTTTACTGATCATAAAATTGAAACCCTGGGACGAGCGGGAGGGTATAAAGGTAGAGAATGTGCTGGGCGAACTTTTTCAAAAAACCGCCGGCATCAAAGGCGCCAGAGTATTATTTTTTTCACCGCCAACCATTATTGGGTTTGGTATAGCAGGTGGCTTCAGCGTGGAGCTGCAAGACAAGACAAGCGGCACTATTGAAGCTTTTAATAAAGTTGCAGGAGGTTTCCTGGGTGCATTAAACCAGCGGCCCGAAGTGCTGTATGCGGCCACTGGTTTCGACCCCAATTATCCGCAATATTTAATGGATATTAATGTGGCCAAAGTGAAAGAAGCCGGCGTTTCGGTAAGCGGTCTGCTCAATACCATGCAGGGATATTATGGCGGCATCTATGCATCTAACTTTAACCAATTTGGTAAACAATACCGTGTAATGGTGCAGGCTGAAGCAGCTTACCGCAACAATCCGGCTAGCCTGAACAATATTTATGTGCAAAACGCATCCGGCAGCATGGCGCCCATTTCCGGGTTTGTTACCATGACCAAGATATCGGGGCCACAAGCCATATCAAGGTTTAATCTTTATACAAGTATATCAGTAACCGGACGCCCAAAACCCGGCTTCAGCAGTGGAGATGCCATAAAAGCTGTTGAAGAAGTTGCAGCCCAAACGTTGCCCGAGGGTTATAGTTTCGACTACTCCGGCGTATCGCGCGAAGAAAAAAACAGCGGTGGTCAAACCGTCTTTATCTATGCACTTTGTATAGTGTTTGTATTCTTTTTACTGGCAGCATTGTATGAAAGTTATCTTATTCCGCTGGCTGTTTTGTTTTCGTTGCCTGTGGGTTTAATGGGCGTTTACCTGTTTGCTAAAATCAGTAATATAGATAATAATATTTACATGCAGATAGCAGTGGTTATGCTGATAGGTCTGCTATCAAAGAATGCAATCCTCGTGGTGGAATATGCCGTCGAAAGGCGCCGGAATGGAATGAACATAGTAGATGCCGCCATTGACGGTGCGAAATCAAGGCTGCGCCCAATCCTTATGACATCACTCGCTTTTATTGTAGGCCTTTTGCCCCTGATGTTTGCCAGTGGCGTAGGTGCGGCAGGTAACCGTTCAATCGGTACAGGCGCTGTCGGCGGCATGTTGGTGGGTACTTTATTTGGCGTGTTTGTGATACCAGGGTTATACATCATTTTTCAAACATTACAGGAAAAAATAAGTGGCTCACCGGAACAGATAGCGGAGA
Source organism: Chitinophagaceae bacterium (assembly GCA_037718865.1). Taxonomy (GTDB): domain Bacteria; phylum Bacteroidota; class Bacteroidia; order Chitinophagales; family Chitinophagaceae; genus JADCRZ01. Next base: position 333,978 of record JBBJMP010000002.1, read on the forward strand.
AACAAAGGAAGGAAGATGATGAGACGCAAGTATTCGAAGTACCACAACATGGAAGCAATGGAATGGTTAAACCTGCATTGGCATAACGAAGAAAATGGTAACAAAAACGCAATTCTAAATTAAATAGTCATGAAACTAGCATATATAATTCCTGCAGTGGCCATAGCAGCCGTGTTATTGATACCGGCATGCAGGGTATCAAAACCTTACACTCAACCGCCGGTGCAAACGGATGGCTTGTACCGTGATGTTGTTACAAAGGATACAACCACTATTGCAGATATTCCGTGGAAAAGAATGTTTAAAAACCGGAACCTGCAAACCTTGTTGCAGCAGGGAATTTCCAATAACTACGATTTACAAATCGCTGTAGCTAGAATAAAACAGGCAGAAGCGAACCTCCGGCAAACAAGAGCTGCATTTTTTCCAACCATCAGTGGGGGACCGCAGGTTACACAACAAAAATTTCCCACTAGCAAGGGCTTGGTATCGTTTGGTACCGACCGGGTATACGGACTTTCTGTAAATGCCAGTTGGGAAATAGACCTGTGGGGCAAATTAAAAAGTGCCAACCGGGGTGCAATAGCCTTATTGTTGCAAAGCGAAGCATCCAGGAGAACTGTACAAACTCAACTAGTATCAGACATTGCCAGTAACTATTTTAATCTGCTGGCTTACGATAAACAATTGGCAATAACCATTGAAACCGTTGAGAATCGCAGGAATGACGTAGAAACAAATAAAGCCCTGAAGGATGCCAACCGGATCACCGAAGCTGCCGTAGCACAAAGTGAAGCCAACCGTTATGCAGCAGAAGTTACCATTCCTGATCTCCAAAACAACATACGCCAAACAGAAAATTCCATCAGTATTTTACTAGGAAAACAGCCGGGCAGTATTCTTAGAGATTCAATAAGTGATCAGCAGGTAGATACCATGTTGCAGACCGGTGTGCCTGCGCAATTGCTGGCTAACCGACCTGACGTTCAGGAGGCTGAATATGGAGTACGTTATTATTTTCAACAGATGAATGTAGCAAGGGCTTACTTCTATCCCTCTTTAACCATTACTGCACAAGGTGGCTGGCAAGGCGTCACAGTAAGCACGCTGTTCAACAGCACCGGAATGTTAGGGAGTGTGGTCGGTGGATTAACCCAACCGATCTTTAATAAAGGCATTAATAAACAAAGGCTTCAGGTAGCAAAAGCACAATACGAAGAAAACGTCGCCTACTTTCAGCAAACCGTTTTATATGCAGGGCAGGAAGTATCTGATGCTTTGTATAGTTACCAGGCAGTAGCAAACAAAACGATCACAAGAGACCAGCAATTAGGTGCCTGGAAAAGAGCTGTTGATTACAACCGTGAATTATTAAAGAACGGCTATGCAACTTATACTGACGTGCTTACTTCCGAACAAGGTTATTTAAGCGCACAGTTAAACAGTATCACCGACAGGTTGCAGTCTTTAACGGCAATAGTATCACTTTATCGCGGCCTGGGAGGTGGATGGAAATAAAATGGGCACGAATGCTGAGCAACCGGATTAGTGCCTTTTCACCTAACCAGTAACACCATACCCTTTCGCACAATATCCCCGCAAAAACCTTTTGCTTTGATGATATATGCATAACCTCCGGTAGCTTGCAAAATGCCTTTGTAATAACCGTTCCAGCATTGTGATGGGTCTGTGGTGCTGAACACACGCACTCCCCACCTGTTATAAACAGACAACTGGGCCACTTCGGCATTTCCCCAATGTCGGATCCCGAAACAATCATTCTTTCCGTCGTTATTTGGTGTGAAAGCATTAGGGACCAGGAAAAAAGCTTTGCCTTCATTCGTGACTTTTACCATAACAGTATCGAACCCTTCACAACCAAACTGATCTATGCCCGTTACCCTTAGCAATGTAGTGCTGTTTATGCTTGTTACCGGATTTGCGATGTGGGCGTTATCTACTGCTATAGCAGGTGACCAAAGGTAAGAAACAGCGCCAATGGCCAAAAGTTGTGATGTGGGATTAGTGCAGGTAATATCATTGGATCTGGAAGCAGTGACTACAGGATTTGGTCGCAAAGTGAGGTTTATGGTGATTGTGCTATCGTAATTACACACTGTATCAGAAATCATTACGGTGTATTGAATAGAAGCCAGCGGTGAAGCTCTTGGAGAAGAATGGGAAGGATCATCCAGATAAGTGGCAGGACTCCACAAGTACCTGTCCCCGCCAGTAGCATTTAACCTTGACGATGTTCCTTCACAAACCATCCGGTCAGGCGTTGCACTAAATAAACGGGCCGCCCTGATAGTAACCGTAACAGAATCTCTATACAAACAATTATTTATATCAGCGACCTGAACAGTATACAGGGTCTTTGCGGTCGGCACGGCAATAGGATCAGCAACAGAGGCATCATTCAATGCTGCAGCTGGCGCCCATAGATAAGAAATACCACCACTTGCAAATAATTGTAGCGGAGTGCTTCCACATATGGCCGTATCATTTGAAACCGATATATTGGCTTTTGGGAAAACGTTCACAAATACAGTATCCCTGGCCGAACATCCGTTCACGGTAGTTCCTGTGACAATATATGCTGTTGATGCAAGAGGCGTTACAACTGGGTTACTGATGTTATTGTGTGACAGCCCTCTTTCAGGAATCCATGAGTAATTTGCTGCACCTGTTGTATTTAGCTGAACGGAACTGCCATTGCAGATTACCGTATCATTATTCGTTTTAATTACCGGTCTTTCAACTTTTATGATCACACTATCTCTTCTGTAAATAACGGGAGCAAAAGAAATATCATCCAGGGCGAAATCGTTGCCTTGTACCTGGATATTTTTATTGACCATGGAAATAGTTGCAGTGTTGTTGTTTCCGGAATTCCAGGTGGTATAGAATTGAGTCCAGGTACAAACAGGCAAGCTTGCTGTGATGACATTCCCAATATCTTTACCGTTAATGGAAAAGCCCAGTTGGGCTGGGTTGGAGGCCATAAGGCCTGTATCCACGTAGAAAACGCATAATTAGTATTTGGCATTACGGTAACCGTTTATTTCCACACCTCCACATTCGGGGCCGGTGATCCATTGACGAGCATCATATTGCCGTTTCCACTCGTATGGTCCACACAGCTGCCAAGCGATCTGTTCCAGGCCCTTGGATCAGTTCCTACAAAATACTGACCTTCTGTTACATTGTTACTTGTATAATTATACGCAGATGAAAATCCTGAGTTACCACCTGAAAAATTTCCATTTGTTATAAGATTATTACCTGATGATTCCGAATTCAAATAATAGGTAATATCATTGGGTGATGTGGTTACCGGGTTGGGGGAGTTAGGGTTATCGAGGAAAGTAACCGGAAACCAGCAAAATTTAAGTGCAGGTCTGGTGCGAAGTAATTTTGCTGCGCCTGCACAGATGGTAGTATCGGGTGTTATGATCATATCATCCTGAACCACATCTACTGAAATGGTTTTGGAGATAGTGTCCGTACAGGTAGCATTACTCAGGATCATTTTTACCTGATAATTGCCAAAATCCGAAAAGGTATGGGTGATGCTGTTCTGGTTGACGATCATGTACCCGTCACCGGTAAGCCATTTTATATAAGTATGCGTTATTGACGTTGTCTTAAAATCGACAGTGTAAGGGCTACATGGATTTCTTTGAAAATTAAAATCTTCATTTATCTGGCAGGCAACAATATTTACTTTAGACGATTGCGCAGTAAAGGCTGGATTGACAACAGCTCCCAGAGTTAAACGGGCCAGCGTTCCCGTTAGTAACGAATCCTGTGTTTCTGCCATGGGCAGAAACCAGAAATTGAAAAAAAAACATACTATTGCGATACGAATAGGATAACGTTTAGCGGTGAGCAGAAAATGAAAGGTACTAAAATGGCGGGCAAGTTTTTTGAGAATCTGTAATCTAAGTACTTACTATTACCCTTAAAGGTAAGATGCACTTTGTGCCCCGGTTGCCTGGAAAATACGATCGTCTTAGTGTCACGTTATCCTACAGATTAATTATAAACACCGCTCTGCATATCAGACAGCCCCGAAAATAGATGGTTCCACCTACGCCCGGTTTAAATTAGCATTAAATCTTTCCTACCACCTTTAGGGTATTGGGCAGCGTTTCTATTAATCCTACCTTTTGCGAACATTAACCACCTAAACTTTCCACTGATGCTATATTATAAACCAATTGAAAAGACTTCTAATTTTCACCATCTTTCGGTTAAGGACCTTGCAGAGGCCAGGGATACATTTCATGTTCACCTGATGAATAAGCGAAATGTAATTGCTACTGCTATCAGCCGTTACCGCATACGCAAGTCAGACTTTATTGACATCGACGGCGACAAAATATATAAGCCTTCCAATCAATATCCACGTGAACCAAGGACGCTTGAAAACAGTATTGTGACAGAGTTCTCCTGGCCATGCGTAATGGTTTTTGTAAAAAAATGGGAAGACGAATCAGCACTGATTAATGATGGGGGCGATAACATTGCTCCTAAAAATATTTACATGCCCGATGGAAAAATTATCCCTATCTGTGTAGTAGAGGCCCCAAAAAAAGTTTTAGCAGATACGAACATCAATGAACATGATCTCAACTTTCCGGTGAACTTTGTCAGTGGCGGTTATCCTTTGATTGTCGAATCACAGGGGGAAAGGAGAATCGCTTCAGTGGGTTGCCTGGTGAGTGACGGCAACAAAATATATGCTGTAACCAACAAGCATGTGGTTGGAAAAGAAGGTACGGAGATATTTACCCTGCTAAACGGAATTGAAACAAAAATCGGTGTTAGCTCCGGTAAGCAATTGGGTAAGGGAAAATTTATAGATATCTATCCGGGGTTCGTTGGCAATAACCTGATCGTAAACCAGGATGTCGGTTTGATCGAAGTTGATGATCTGGCTATGTGGAAAACGGAAGTTATTGGTTTTGGACAAATACACGAATTGAAAGACCTTAACACGTTTAACCTTTCGCTTGACCTGATAACAAAAAAGGTCTTCGCCTTTGGTGCTGTATCAAAGGATATGAAGGGCGAAATTGCAGGTCTCTTTTATCGCTATAAGGCAGTAGGCGGAATAGAATACATTGCTGATTACCTGATAGGCGGGGAAGATGGTATCAGCCTCAATACCAATCATGGAGATAGTGGAACACTCTGGCTGATTGAAGATGAAGACGATGACAAAAATAAAATACTTCGCCCGTTTGCCTTGCATTGGGGACAGCATGAATTTATGGAAGGCGATAAAAAAAAGAAAAGAACCTATGCAATGGCTACCAGTCTGAGCAATATTTGTCGCGAGCTGGATATTGACCTCATGAGAGGCTGGAACCTGGACCAGGATTATTCCTGGGGAAAAACAGGGCATTTTAAGGTTGGCGCAAGGGCCTGTGACCTGGTAAGCGATGCTGGTTTATTAACGTTGCTACAGGCGAATAAATTCAACATTGGTTATTCCGATGATGAACTTAATGATCCTGAAAAGCTGGTTAAAGGGGGAAGCCGTGAATTCACCCCGCTTGCTGATGTGGCCGACCTGGTGTGGAGGTCCATGAAAGGAAACAAAGGTGTGGCTCGGGTCAATGACGAATCCAACCACTTTGCAGATATGGATGAAAAGCACCCCCTGGTCATGAATAATAAATCCTTATTGAATCTTTGTTTTCAGAGCAATGGTGCTGTTAATGAAGATTTTGTTGATAAGGATAAATGGCTTGAATTTTACCAATCAATGGACGAGGCAAAACCCGATCTTGACAGTGGGGGAAATAAGCGTCGCCGCCTTGGCGGTTTGCCGTTCAGGGTATGGCAGATGTATGATATAATGGTAAGTGCACTGCTGGAAAACAAAATAGATGAATTCATCTGCGCTGGCGGCACTATGGTACATTACCTGGGTGATGCATGCCAGTGCCTGCACATTTCATTTAAACACCATGGCATAAAAAAGGAAGATAGCAAAGTACATAGCGACTATGAGGATAAAATGCTGATTAATAAGAATAACAGGAAAAAGTTGTTTGCAGGTATCAACGCGTTTAATAAAAAAGTAAAACCTGCCCATTTATTCACGGGGGGAAAAGGAGCCGCTACTGCAACGCTTAATCTCATGAAAGAAACGTTTACTACGCTTAGCCCTGATACGGTTATCAAAGCATGGCGGCAATCAGGGGACATGGAAGAATTATTTGATAAAGTGGGCGAACAGACAATAGCTAATTTTAACAACGGCTGCCTAACTATGGCCATTATCTGGCAGAGTGCCTGGGAGGAAGGTGGTGGAGATCTGATTGACCAGAGTGAGCTGGTGGCTATACACAGAGACCGGCTGATTGAACTGTATGAGGATAAGAGCTTCGTTCCCTCTTTCGCATTAGATAAATTAATGTTGAAACAGGAAGAATTTGCATAAGTTGTCTTATAAAGACAACTATGCGTTCATTAAAAAATTTCGCGCGGCCTGGTTTCAAAGGCAAATGGATTGAGATATTTCTGACACTTGTTCTTTTAACTATAGCGACCATTCCAATTGCTCAAAAAATAGCAAAAGACGGCAAAGATACCTTTGAAAAAAATTCCCTGGTAGGTAAACAACAGGATGAAAGTTATATTGTTCCTACATCGCAGGTTATCAATCCTGCAGGTACCACCGTTCTTTTTCCGGGCAGGCCGGTGGATCTTGCGCTGAATGCTGATGAAACCATTCTTGCCGTAAAAAACCTCAGGGACCTTGTTTTCTTTGATGTGCTGAAGCAAACCGTAAAACAAATACTCGTCCTTCCCGAAGGGGGAAATACGTTTACAGGCATCAGGTGGAGCAACAACGGCCAGAAGGTTTGGACAACGGATACAAGAGGGTATTTACGTTCGGCAAAATTGCAGGTGAATGGCTTATACGCCTGGAGTGATGAAATCCTGCTTCCAACAAAAATTTTGTCCGGCGGCCGGTTTGCATGGGAAAACGAAGTCCTGGACAAGTCAGCAAGAGCTTCGCCTGGCAGGGAGTATCCGGGCGGGTTTGCGATTGATGAACAACGCGGATACATATACGTTACCCTTAACCGTAATAATGCTCTCGGCATCGTAAACATTAAAACAAACAGGTTTGAGGGGTATGTGCCGGTTGGCATTGCACCTTACGCTGTGATTCTGACAGGCTCCAAGGCTTATGTTACAAACTGGGGAGGCAGGCTGCCCGTAAAAGGAGATAAAACGGCGCTTTCTGCGGGAACTCCGGTTGTCATTGATCCTCAAACAGGTATTGCATCTTCAGGCACCGTTACTGTTATCGACCTAAATAACCGCAGGGCCATTAAGGAAATAAACGTTCATCTGCATCCATCAGGCATGGTGCTTCAACCCGACGGTTCGAGATTATATGTAGCCAATGCAAATAGCGATCTGATCTCTGTTATTAACACACGTACCGACCAGGTTATTAAAGACCTCAATCCAAAGCCGATGGCAGAGCTGCCTTTTGGAAGTGCCCCCAATGCAGTGGCTATTTCCCCGGATGGTAAAACACTTTATGCAGCCAATGGTGGAAATAACCTTGTTGCAGTAATTGACCTTACATCAGACCTGGTAAAAGGTTTAATACCGACAGGCTGGTATCCTGGTGCGGTGGTGCTAAGCAAGGATGGAAAAAAGCTTTTTGTTGCCAATACAAAAGGCGTGGGAGGCAGGTCATTACACGCAGGCGCTAAAGGTTATAAATCAAATGATCATACAGGTTCCGTTTCATTTGTTCCGGTTCCTTCTGAAAATGTTCTTGAAGAGTATACGGTCAAGGCAGCCACCAATATGCGTTTGCCGCGAATAACCCAAACAATTAAACTGGAAAAGGTACAGGAGAAAATAGTGCCTGTTCCAACAAAGCCGGGAGAAAAATCCGTTTTTAAACATGTACTATATATCATCAAGGAAAATAAAACGTATGACCAGGTTTTTGGTGGTTTAAAGCAGGGTAATGGCGACAGTTCATTATGCCAGTTTGGAAGAAATGTTACTCCGAACCATCACGCGATTGCTGAAAATTTTGTGTTGCTTGACAATACCTATTGCAACGGTGTATTAAGTGCCGACGGGCATCAATGGACAAATGAGGGGTATGTCACTGACTATCTGGAAAAAAGCTTTGGCGGATTTATAAGAAGTTATCCCTATAAGGGTGATGACCCAATAGCTTTTGCATCATCGGGATTTATCTGGGATAACGTTATAAAAAAGGGCCTGACCTTTCGCAATTACGGCGAATTCGTTGATGCGGAAATCGAGCCAGCAAATGTATCATGGAGCCGGATGTATGAAGAGTTTAAGAACAATGCGAATAACATAACGATCAAGGCTACCTCAAAGCTTCATACTTTAGGGCCTTATAATTGTCCCACATTTCCGGGTTTTACTGGAAGAATACCAGACGTTTACCGGGCAAGGGAGTTTATTAAAGAGCTGGATGCCTATCAGGCAAAAGGAGAGCTTCCAAATTTTATGTTGATGCTGCTGCCTAATGATCATACCGTAGGTGTAAATGAAAATTTTCCTACGCCTGCTGCTGCAGTTGCTGACAACGATGTGGCATTGGGCCAGATTGTTGAAGCCGTAAGTAAAAGCAAATTCTGGAAAGAGACGGCCATTTTTGTTATTCAGGACGATCCGCAATCCGGACTTGATCATGTAGACGGAAAACGTACGGTGGCTTTATGTATAAGTCCTTATACCAAAAGAGGAGAAGTGATCAGTACGTTCTATAATCAGAACAGCGTATTGCGCACTATAGAATTGATATTAGGACTGCCTCCAATGAGCCAGTTTGATCTTGTGGCTACTCCGATGGTTGATTGTTTTACCGATAAACCCGATTTCGCGCCATACATTGCATTACCCAATCAGGTTCCGCTTGATCAAATGAATCCGAAACTATCATCGCTAAAAGGCAGGCAAAAATACTGGGCCGAAAAGTCTATGAAAATGCCATTGGAAGAAGTGGATAAAGCAGAGGATGATACGTTAAATAAGATCATCTGGTATGCTGTCAGGGGGTATGATGTGCCTTATCCGGTTATCCGTAAAAAGTGATTGACTAACAGGCATGCAGATAGGCACTCATGAAATAGTACATGTACCTATTGTTACTCTACTATTTTAAAGGCTGCCCAATAGAAGGGATCATACTTTCGTTTCATGTTTAATTGAGCTTTCCTGAAGGCCTTTCTGTTAGATTCTCCATTTAATAAGTTGCGATAAAATAAGCTCATTAATTCTCCCGTTTGTTTATCAGGTACCGGCCATAGACTCACTATCATTTCTTTTACGCCTGCCATTTTAAATGCTCTTTGCAGCCCCAGCACACCTTCATTACCTGCGAGATCTCCTAACGCTGTCTCACATGCGCTTAATACTACCAAGTCTGTGCCGCTTAAATCCAGTTGGGCTATTTCATAAGCTGTCAGTATGCCATCTTCCCTTCCTGCGGGTACTTCTTCTCCCTTCCAGGCCCGGTTTCCTCCTGCCATTACCAGTCCGCTCCTGAACATGGGATTTTGTTGCATGTTAAAGGCACCGCCTCCTCCGCCTGGATTCTTATCGTCAACCTTATTATCCGCAACCGGCAGGAAAAATCCATGTGTGGCGAGATGAAGTATTTGAGGACTTTTGCCATCCATTGCCTTAAAAGCTTCTTCTGTGGCGCTTGTATCACTATTGATCGTATTACGAATATCGTAAGACCGAAAAATACCATGAAGACTTTTCAGTTCCTGTTTTGTTCCGGGCAATGCCTTCCATTCACTCCCACCGGAAGCAAGGGTACGCATGTCTGTAACATCCGCTGAAAAAAAATTAAAGTTGATTGGAGCGTCTCCCGTGTACATATCCGTGGAGTTGCCAACACTATCAGTACCACTCCTTGTGATATTAATCAAGTCATTGGCGTCATAATCAATATTACCCCACAAACTCACTGACGCCGGTTTTTGGGCCATCCGTCTGTTTTGAACGATAGACCGGGTACTAAGAACCTGATTAAGTTGATACTTATCGATAAGAAGGTGAGCGCTATCTACCCGCAGGGCATCAAACGCTACTCGGTTGAGTAAGCCGGAAGGAGCATAATAAACCGTATGCGTATTTGAAAGAATCTTTTCCAATGGTTTCCAGATTAGCAGATACATGGAATCACTAAAAAGGGAAGAAGCCGCGTCCACAATCACTCCGCGGCTATAATCAGCAGGTGAGTCAGCCTTCATGGCTGTGGCATAAGCAGGCCTTAATAAATGCTTTAACTGTCTTTCCTCACAAAGAGGGACGAAGTGAACGGCACTGTCATTGGGAAGAACAACCAAAGCAGCATACATGACGCTATCGGTCCATCTTTTGTCATATAATTGGAAAGATATAAATTCTATTGCTGCCTGATGCTTTAATAGCTGCGGGCTAATGTGATTTGTGGAAATGTTTGAATTACTAAGCTGAGATCGGAAGGAAGCGGAAGCGCGGGAGAGTTGTTGCTCCAGCTGGGTTGAGGTTTCGGTAAGACTATCAAGGTAAGGAACCCGTTTCACAAGAGGAAGCAGGAGCTGTTTTCCAAGGAACGCCTTGTTGGTGCGCCAGTTCTCATAAAGATGCAAGGTGTTGCTTTCGCCGCTTTTACGAATACTGTTAAGTACTGCCTGTTGATCTTCAAGTATCATTCCTTTCAAGGTCAGTTCATTTGTGTAAATTTGATTGGCAAGTAATGGCTGATCAACAGCCTCAAGAAAAAGCAAAGAAGGAAGATAGGTGAACTGAAATGCCTCTTTATTTAACAGGATAATTTTCTCCTGCTCAGATAACGTGGAATACGTGTTGGTAAGGTGCGCGAGTTCAATATTCAAGGCATTTATATACACGAGTGCCGCCTCTTTATAATTATTTAATAAAGTATAGAGTGACGCAAGACCGTTCAGATTGATAACATTATCAACACATTTTTCTCCATACACTTTCGATGTGATCTCAATGGACTGCTTATAGAAAGGCAGCGCGGCGTTATACTCGCCTGTCCTTACAAGTAGACGGGCCATGACGTGTAAACTAATGGCATAAGAGGGATGACCTTCTCCCAATGCTGCCTTAGTGATATTTAATGCCTGTTGACATAAGGGCAACGCTTTATCATACCGCCCTTGTCGCTCATATAATATAGATAAACTATTTAAGCTAAGGGCGTAATCAGGATGTTTTTCTCCAAGTATTTCTTTTCTGATTTTTACTGCTTCTTCAATTAGAGGTAGTGCCTTTTCATACTGCCCGATACGGGAGTATAACCGGCCCAAATTATTTATATTAGAAGCATAATTCATTTTTTCTTCAGGCATTCCTTTTCTGATATTTACTGCCTCCTGAATCAAGTTTAGTGCTTTGTCGAACTGCCCGATGTAGACGTATAAGCCGGCAAACTCGTTTAAAGTGGTGGCATAAGTGGGATGTTTTACTCCCCATGCTTGTTTGATAGAAGATGCCGCCAATTGAAATAAAGGCAGGGCTTTGTAATACCTTCCCATACGTACATACAAACGGGCAGTGCTACTTAATATCGTGGCATAGTCAGGATGCCTTTCCGGCGAAGTTCTTTTGACAATAGTTAAGGCCTGTTGAAACCTGGCCAGGGAAGTATCATACTGTCCCATGCTTTCATATAGGTCGGCTAAATCAACTAAACTACTTAGATAGGAAGGATCATCCTCACCAAGTATTTCTTTTTTAATGCTAGCGGCCTGCTGCTGCAAAGGCAGCGCTTTATCCAGCCTCCCCATATAATCATAAACAATGGCTAAATTGCTTAAGGTGGAGACGTATTCGGCATGTTTATCTCCCAATTTACTTTTAATGATTGGCAAAGCCTTTTGATACAAAAACAAGGCTGTATCATATCGTCGTATCTGCCTGTTGAGTACTCCTAAATTAACTAAGCTGATAGCATAGTCGGGATGTTCGCCCCGGGGAGGCAATTCAGCCAGTAGGAATGAAATTGTTTTAGCACAAGAAATGATTCTTTCCCTGTTTAACCCTGAATTTTTTGCCAATAATTCCTCTGCTACTATCAGCTTTCTCGATAAGGAGTCATTTATACTGTCGCTTGTATATAAAGCCTGCACATCCTTTATAACACCTCTTATCTTCTCATCTTTTACACTTTCGAAAAAGTAAGTGAGGTTATGCCTGAGACTATCATGCAAGGACGAAAACTGTCCTTGTACATTTTGCGCTGAACATTGCCCTGATAAATATATCAAGACCAATAAAATAAGGTTTTTCGGCTGACTGCCCATAAAGCATGTATTAAGTAGATGATTAGAAGAATCTTTTTTTTTAGCTGTGCAACTGTTTGCCAGGGAAACAAGCTCCACCCTGTAAATGAGATACATGATTTGCGAATAGCGTGTTCATTATTCAAAGCATTAACCCACCCAAAATTTTTGTAAATCTACATTACCCTACATGAGAAAAAAATACCACGAACAGGTAGTTTGATCTTAAGGTTAATGTGCCTACATTCGCACCTGCATTATATTCCGGGGGCCGTGAAGGCCATTGTAAAAGTAACATCCAACTTACCAGAAGGAGTCTATAAAGACAGGCGAATAATGTATTTCAAGGATATGGAAGAAATACATGCGAACAAAAAAGAACTGGAAAGAATAATAAATGAATATGTACAATTAGTAGTAAGAGACGGCTCCTGACGGGCGCTCTGGACTTTATACATTAACGGATGGCACCGTAAAAATCAGGTCATTGACAGTACTTATTTCATCTTCGTTAATGGTATGCCCCATATTGTTGTATACTTTTTCCGTAACACTCGCGTGCATGTTTTTTAGAATATTAGAAGTGGCATACACCCTTTCAACCGGAATATGCGGATCCGGATTGCTTGTACCAATAAACACAGGTGTTCCATTAAAATCTCCGGCATAATTTTCAGGATAAATTTTATCTCCTATCAGTCCTCCCGTAAAGGCCACTACGCCTCCGTATCTGCCCGCGTTGCGGGTTACAAATTCAAGAGTCAGGCAGGCACCTTGTGAGAACCCGAGAAAATAGATGTTTTCTGATGAAATTTCGAGGGCCTTAATGTCATCCACCATTTCTTTTAGCAAAGAAAGGGCCGATGACAGCCACGGTTCGTTTTGACCAGGTGGTAAGAGAAAAGAATATGGATACCAGGTATTGTTGGTTGCCTGTGGCGCCAGCAAGGCAAAATCCTTTACACGCAGGTAGGAAGACAGAGAAAGAATGTCTTCTGCACTTCCGCCACGCCCATGGATCATGATTAAAACTTTGCCGGCTTCTTTCAAGTCCTTTCCTGCAGAAACAATCTTCTTTTGATGCATGTTATGTATATTTTTCCGGATTCAAAACGATTTCTCCCATACATCTGCGTAAAGGTCAGGATGCCGTTTAAACTGCGCATGTACAAAAGTGCAAAGTGGCATTACCCTGAGGTGGTGCTCTCTGGCATAAGTTACCATATGTTCGATTAATTTTTTCGCAAGCCCTTTGCCTTCGGCTTTTGTTGCCACTTCGGTGTGGTATACCGTTAGTTTGCTGTCTGCAATGCTTATTACCATCTCAGCCAGTTGTTCTGATTCAAAGATGTAAAATGCCCCATGACCCTTTTCATTTAAATTCAGCTTGATATCTTCCATAAAAAAATAAATTATCTGGTAACAAGACGATCGTGTAAGGTTTAAAGTTTAAGGTTTCGTTGAATAATACTTCTGCAGAGAGGAAATATCATTGACTAAAAAGAACCTTAGACCTTAGACCTTAAACTAATCCTCCAGCACAGGCAATACTTTTTCAATTTCCGTCCGGCGCGACTCATACCGGGAGGGTAGCTTTAAGCTTGTTCCCAGCTCATTTAGAGGTTCGTCTTTTGCAAATCCAGGGTTATCCGTAGCTATTTCAAACAAAACACCGCCCGGTTCCCGGAAATACAAAGAGAAAAAATAGTCACGGTCTATTTTTTGAGTGATGTTTAAACCTCGACCGGTGATCTTTTCGCGGTAATTCATCAAAACCGTATCGTCTTTTACCCTGAATGCCACGTGATGATTAGTACCTCCGGCTACAAAACCAGGTTTTTGCCCGGGGGCTTCTATGATATCTACAATATTGGCGTTTTCGATAGCATCGGTAACAAACCTGTATCGGTTACCTTCCTGACCCAGCAGTTTGTATCCAAAAACATCTGTAAGAATTTCAGCGGTAGCATCCAGGTTTTTTAACACCAGTGTGATGTTATGAAACCCTCTAATAGCGATTTCTTCTTTCACTTCTTCAGTTTGCCATGGCTTGCGCTTATCTTCAGATTTCGGAACAATCAGGTTAATGCTTAAACCGTCCGGATCCGTGAAAGGCAGGAATGATTCTCCAAACCTTTCTTCTATTATTCCCTGCTTAACGTCATACCGTTTAAAGCGTTCCGCCCAAAATTCCAGACTCCCGCCGGGCAAAGAGTAGCCTATTTCTGTCGCCATACCTGTACCTGTGTAACCCCGATCAATACCTGCCCAGGGGAAAAAAGTAAGAATGGTCCCGGGTGTTCCTGTCTCATTACCAAAGTAGAAATGATAAGTACCAGGGTCATCAAAATTAACCGTTTTCTTTACCAGTTTAAGTCCCAGCACTTTCGTATAAAACTTGTGATTGCGTTGCGCATCTCCGGCAATAGCCGTGATGTGATGTAATCCTGCTATTTTATCTTCCATCTTGTGCTATTTAAAACGCTAAGTTACCAAACCTGCACCTCCCTGCCCGTAAAAACCATACGTGTGAAATCTTTTTTAAGATCTTTGATCTGTATGCCTAACTGATAATTGCCTTTATCTATAGATCGCTTCATTATCTTAACGGTGAAGCCTGAATTGTCTAGGTTGTACGGCCCTTTAAAAGCGGCAGTTACGTCTGGCCTCAGCACAACTTCAGCCGGCAAAATATATATGGTTTCGTTGTTCTTTAAGACCACGCTGATTTTACATCCATTAGCGCCCTGGTTTCTGTAAAAAGCCCATCCGCTGATCCTGATATCTGTACTATCCATTTCAATAACCTCCGCATTGAAGGCGATATCGCCATAAGGAGGTAATCCGGTCGCTTTTTTTTCGGTAGGAAAAGCTGGCACGCCAATCGCCATCTGTTTTTTTGTAAGCTGGTAAACCACTTTGCCTGTTTTATTTTTTATCCCTATTCCTAACATATACAGCCCTTTTTGAACGCTGTCCGTAGTGATGAGTGCATTGAATCCGGCATCGTCTAAATATGGCCTCTTAAAATAGCTTGTAATATCAGGCCTCTCCTGAAGCTTCGCCGGTGCGCTATAGATTCCTTTTTCGCCTTCTAAAACTAAAAAGGTTGAATCACCTTTATTTCTTTGGCTACTTTTTATGAATGCCCAACCTGAAATCATAATATAGTTATCCTCTACCCTATCCTTTTCGATGAAATAAGTGATATTGTCATTTTCAGTAGCCTTAAATTTGTTTGTTTTGGCAAAGGATACTTTTTTGCTGAACTTCTCCGATGCCGAATCAATCCTGTCTCTGTTGATTTCGTTAAACGTATTGCTTAGCATAGATAATTTTTTATCATCTTTCCCTGCAGTATACAGGTAACAATAGTTATCTAATATATTTAACTTCGCTGAGCCTGTTTGCAATGCAAATGAAAAATGCTGCAGGTTAGACAGCGTTGTTACGTAAAGCTTGTTCCCGAACAGCTTTCCTTTTTCCAGGTCCGCTTTTATACTATCGCTATATGATCTCATAGCACTATAATTTGTCCTGGCCAGGTATCCGATGTTAATCGGCTTTCTTTCTATTGCGGCCAGATAGCAAAATTGCTGGTAATCCATATTGGTAAGATATGTTGCCTGAAAAGGAGGGTAAAAAACTATTTCGTCAAACTCTTTCATCAATTGGCGCCAGTTATTACTATTGATCTGGGGTTCATAAGCGCCGTGTGTCAGATGCCTGTAAGTCAGCATAAGCCTGGTATCATAAAACTGGATAATTAATGCGACCAGTAAGATGGCTAGCTTTACAGGAACTTTTAAAGTGCTTCCGGTTATACCAAGAATAATGATAAACACAATCAGGTAATAAGGTGTCCAGAAAAATCGGGCGCTAGCCCTGAAAATTTCACCAAGGCTGATCATTACCTTTGGAATGGGTATAGTAAATAAAACCTTATCATTTAATGTAACTACATGTGTTATGGAAAATAAGGTAAACAGGATCATCAAACAGATCAGTGGAAGAAGTGGAATATGATTAAAACTTAGATTCGTCTTTGGGATTTTTACAGCGTTCTTTCTGTTGACAAATGAAAAGAGGCCGTATATCAATAACACGAAAACAAGAAAATACATGCCCATTCCCATGTACATAAACCCTTCATACTGGTGGGAACTTACCCATTTTAATTGAGGCAGATAGGAAGAAAACCCCTGGGGATTAAATAAAGCGTTTAAGTTTAATCCGTATATCCCGTAACCGCCACTTACGGCAAGGTCTTCTTTTTTACCTATAGTGATTAATCCGACAATATAAAAGATGAACAGGAGCGAGCCTATTGATCCGGCCAAATATTTCAGTACACTTACTGCCTTCAGACCATTAAAAAAGAAAAGCTTTAACGGAATGATAAAAGTGAAGCCAAGCACCATAAAACATAAGTAAGGGTTGACCAATGCGCTGATCATTAGTAAGATAAACTGGTGAAGCAGTATTTTATTTTTATTAATGATATGGGGGTCCAAAAAATATACATATACACCAGCAATTAAAAGCCAATGAGCGCATAATGCAGGGTGTAGTCCTCTGTAAATAAGCACGGGATTGGCAGCAATAAAAAGTACCGCAATAAATGTGAATAGGGCACTAACTTTGAACAGGTTAAATAAACGGATGGTATAGTAAGCTGTAAGCAAATGGCAGAGAAAGAGCCACAGACCCAGGTACTGAAAATCTTCAGGTAATACTCGGGCAAAAGGTTTAAGGAAGAGGGCAAACAAGGGGATCGAATCGGTAAAGCCGACGTTTGTGCCTATCGGGGAAAAATAATTGTTTATTTGACCTATCGGAAACTGCCATGCTTCGTTTTTATAAAAATGCCACCCCAGGTAATGCATCCCCCAATCATGCTTCATGGTCATCAGCCAGCTTATATTTGAGGGAAGCAGTGTCTGCCAGCCATAGCAGGTATGGAAAATGACGAATACAGCTATACCGGAAGCGGTTAAGAGAAGATTTTTCTGTATGAATTTCATCTTACTTATTTTTTTGCCAAACCGCAATCAGGGTTTTACCTACTTCGTAATGGAAGATAAAGTCAGTAACCCTCGAAAGCCTTACCATAACCTTGTCCCAAAAATAGATTTGTTTTGACGTCGGGTAGTTCTGGGTCAAAACATATTTATTGACTAAAGAAGCAGTAAGTCCGATCGAATCCAGGTATGCTAATTTCCTGATAGCTACATTTACCGGAGCGACGGCCTTCAGCATGTTTTTATTGTACCGGCGGTAATGTCCTATTGCCTTATCAAAAGAGCTGAACAAAAATGGGTGTGCAGGAACCAGCACAATAAGGTATCCATGCGCAGCAAGTAATTTTTCCGCATTGTCTAATTCTTTGCTATCATCGCTTATGTGCTCTATGACGTCAATGTACAGGATAGTGTCGAATGTCTGTTCGCGTGGCAAGTCGCCCACCGTACCCTTTAATGCGGAACAACAAGCCGGAAGTTGTTTGCATCTTATCTTGCTATCCAATTTTATGTAGAGTTTCGGATCAGGCTCAAGACAGATCCATTCTTTCTGCTTTCCATTACACAAATGCGACGTTGTGCCGCCTATTCCGGCTCCTACCTCCAGCACTCTTCCCTTTATGTAGGGCTTTAACAGGCTAGCATAATAACTTTTCCAGATATTGGCATGCTCAAACAATTCAAGCTCATTTCCTGCATAAGGAATCTCTTGCATGGAACAATATTAATGTAACGATACAACTACTCAATAAATTTATCAATTAAAAAGATAGGCCGGTTCTGAGATTCTTTATAGGTACGGTAAACATATTCCCCCAGGATGCCAATTGAAAGTAATTGAACGGATCCTATAAAATAAATACTAAGAATGATTGAAGACCATCCCAGCGGAGCCAGGCCGGTAATTTTGCCCACCAAAATGTAAATCACGGCAAAAATGATCAGTATTACCCCGGCAAGACCTGAGTAAAGACATATTTTAACTGGCAGGTAAGAAAAAGAGAATATGGCGTCAAAGGCCAGGGCAAACAATTTTAATAGGCTCATTTTTACTTCTCCCTGTGAGCGGTCAGGCCTGGAATACTCTATAAATGACTGTTTGAAGCCTATATAAGATCTTAACCCTGGCAAATACCGGTTCTTCTCCTTGAGTAATAAAAGGGCATTTAATGCTTTTCTCGACATTAAGGAAAAATTGCCGACATTTCTTATGTTTTTCAATGTAGATACCCTGGTAAAAACATAATGGAATAACCTGATAAAAACTTTCCTGGAAGCTTTTTCATGCTGCTCTATTCTTTTTCCATAAACAATGTCTACCTGCTTTGCCTTGATTATGTCATACATCTCCCGGATTAGTTCAGGCGGATCCTGTAAATCGCCGTCCATCATAACGATATAGTCTCCTTTGGCATAATGCAAACCGGCTGTGAAGGCAGAGGGGTGGCCAAAATTCCTGGACAAGGCCAAAACTTTAAATCTTTTATCTTTTCCATTGCAAAGCTTTAAAGCTTCCAGCGTATGATCCGTACTGCCATCGTCTACGAATAACACCTCGAAATTTTCATTGATTGCCTGCATTGCATTGCGGACCCTTTCAAAAAGCGGTTCAATCAGGGACTCCTCGTTAAAAACAGGTATTACTACACTAATCAATATCATGTATTATTCAGCTTTGCGGTTCATCATTAAAGCTAACTGTTACAGGCAATGGTGATTTTTCCAATTTAAGCAATTGAAATTAGCATATTAAACAATTCGCTAATTGCAAGCTGCGATTACCATGCAATTTCGCTATATTGTTTACAAGTTGGCATTTCGGACGGGCAAATATTTAGGCAACCAATCAGGCAGCTTGAAAATTCATATTTTTTGGTCCGTATTACAGTATTTGTTGCAAATCACAATAGCCTGGCTCGTTAATGAATACTGCTAATACAAATCAGTAAACTGTTAAGTTATGGATTGTAAGATCTTTATAAGTTATAGAAGGGATGATAGCAATGATGCAGTGAATTGGCTCTATGAAAAAATAAAGGAAAAATTTGGACCCAATGTCTTATTTATGGATACCGGATCGATTTAAACCGGTGAATTATGGGCAGAGAAGATTGTAAATAAACTTGAAGAGTCAGAAATCATTTTAATTATTATTGGCACTGAATGGCTAACCAAGGGAATCGATGAATTCGGCAGGCGCAGGATTGACAAAGAAAATGACTGGGTTAGGAAAGAAATTGAAATGGCATTGAAAGGCAATAAATTATTTATCCGATATTGATCGACGGCGCCAAAATGCCTCCTCCGGACGCTTTGCCAGACCCGATCAAAAGACTTTCAAACCATCAATTTTATGAAATAAAAGTAAATGCCGGATCAAATAGCGGCATTGATGTGCTTTTTAACCTGTTGAAGAAGAAGTTGGATAAAAACAACGGTCCTGATGAGTTAAGGGAAATGCTTGAAAAAGTGGTCGCAAACAAATACAAAATTATTGAACAGATTGGAAGAGGAGCCACGACAAAGGTTTATCTCGCCCAGGATCTTTCCCTGGACAGGTATGTAGCAATAAAAGCCTCTGAAAATCCAGCCTATAATGCTCACTTCATAGAAACCTTAAGGGATGCGGCCAAGATGGTAGAATACATCCCCAACAGCGTTCAGATCTTGGGGGCCTGCGTCGAAAAAGATCCCGTTCACGTCATCATGAGCTATTTGAAAGGGGGAACCCTTCGGGCGAAAATAGAGGATACTGATGGAAGGGGATTGCCCTTAACAGAAGCTCATGAACTGTTGCTAGAGATTGGAGAAGCCCTTTTAAAAGCACTCGATGCCGGAATAACACATTGCAACGTAAAGCCCTCAAATATCATTTTGGGAAGTAATAACGAACCATACCTCTCTCCTTTGTGCAGGCTTCAGAAGATTAACATCAAATTCGTTTTAGAAAAATTTTCACCGAAGAATCGAGATCCTAATGAATCCACTTACAGGGAAAATTTGTGCTATTTGGCTCCTGAAATCTTCGACAATGACTACGCTGCAAAAGACAGGTACCAAAAAATCGATCAGTATATGCTGGGGTTGTCGGGCTATGAACTATTGACAGGGAGAATACCCCATACGGTTTCCACATATAATGAACTTGAATCAGAAGGAATAAACGCCTTTAAGGAATTGGAAAAAGTTGGTGCTGTAAGAAAGGAATGCCCGGGTAAGCTATCCGATATCATTCATAAAATGATCAGTATTAACCCAACGGACAGATATGAAAGTTTGCGGGAAGCTATGGACGAAATTAAACAGGTTTCATTTGATGCCTTAGAAATAGCAAAGGACAGCTATGCAAGATGCATTTCCCAAAATAAAACCGACAATGAATTTTTTAAGGTTTTCTACGCGGAACTTATTAGAATCTCTCCCGAAGCGGCAGATCGATTCAAGGGTAAAGGCATTGGCGAAGAAAAAAGGCACAGGCAATACGATATGCTCAGGGAAGCAATATTCATTCTTTTATTGTTCGCCGAAAAGAAGTTGGGATCCACAGAACCTAATGTGCTAACCCGGATTGCAGAAGCGCATAATAAAAGCCACTATGACATTTCAGGTCCAACTTATAATCATTTTGTAAAGGCGCTGACAAACACAGTATGTGGCTCTCCCCCTACAGTTCCTGAAGCGTTTGATAGCCATTGCAGGACGAATGAAAATGAAAGAGACAGAATAAAGAAGGCCTGGGAAGAAGCGTTACTTCCGGGATTAGAATATATGAAAGGCAAGTACTGGGAAAGTAGTTAAATAAATGCCCTGGTAAGTCTTATACACTCAACTTAAGGATCCAGGGCATTTAATTTTCTAAAAGGGCTTATGAAAGGCTAGTACGATAAGTCGTAGCTTACCCCATGAGTAAGTGCCTTCCGTGTAAAAGTGAATCTTAGATGACTATTGGAAAGTCCTGACTCAGCCGCAGTAAATGAACCTCTTTCTGTGGCACCAGACGAAATATCTGACTTTTCTTCAATTGTGCTCCATGTACCTCCGGGACTTCCAAATGGTACTGAACACAGCTCAACTTTGAAAGTAGAGATTTTTCCGCCCCCTGATGCCTTAAGCTCGTAGCTATATGTTTTAGGGGTTTTGCTGGTTTCAAAAGTGTCTTTAGTATCTAAATCAAATAGATTACCTGTAATTGATGACATAAACAACCTCCGTTTTTTTTTAATTTTTTTAATAAGATTTAGCTGACTAACAGACCAAATAATTAAGCAGAATAATAGTAACTGTCAACATGTCAACCGGTTAAACATTAAATTGTAGTACCTGCATTGCTGTTAATTATCAAAGCAAGGAATGACCTGGAAATATATAGTGCGCACCTACATTTTTCTAACAGGCGTCGATTCTCAACGCTTTATTATGTTTCCACTTAATTTATCGTAAGAACGAAGGCGATGGAAACAAAAAATTATTATTATTATCAAAAGAAAACAGGCCAAAAGTAGTCCTGCCATCCACCACCACGTATGATCATTTTCTGATAACTTAATGGCTTCCTGATTGCCTATCAATATCATGTTTGCCCAATAGTAAGGAACCGGCTTTTCGGAGCCGCCTTTGTTGATAAAGTGTAGCTTTGCTTTTTGCAGCGCCACGTCTTTAGGCAGGCCCTGTGAAAGGAATTCATGGAATTTATCTGAAATAGCATATATCGCCTGCTCATCAGCTTTCCACATGGTAGCGGCAACGGAAGGAATGCCGACTGATGCGAATTCTCTTGCCAGACTGAAAATTCCCTCACCTTTGGCATTTTTACCAATATTAGTTTGACAGGCGCTTAAAACCACCAGCTCTGTTGCCGGTTTGCGGATTAACTGTAATTCTGAAAGCCTGATCGTTGAATCGTACATATAAAGGACCGGCTCATTTTCTGTTGAATCTACCTGTGCATGCGAGAAGACATTTACAATGGTGTATCTGGAAACGGCGCTAATGAATTTATTACGGGTGGCTTCATCGTTCCTGAGTAATTTCTTATTACTATAATACCTGGCGGATTGCTTCAGGGCGTACCCTGAAGGTTTTAAGTCAGGCACATTGGGATAGGCTTTGAATGATACAGGGGCGAAGCCCACAAAATCACCCTCAGCGGGGAACAGATTGTATAACTTCATGAGAAGCCGGGCCGAGTAAACATAACTAAAGATATAGTCATTAACAAGAAAGTTCCTACCTGTATTGTCCGTACACAGTGCCTCAAAAGGTATAAGAAAATTATCGGAGCATATTACCACCCTTCCTGCTGGGATATTTAAAGGTCGAAATACCATGTTATATATTAAATACGACAACGAAGCGAATGAAGCATACTGGTTAATGGTAGTTGGCTCATTGGAAGTTAGCTGCAGAAAATCAATTAACTGCCTGTTATTAAAATTTTCTTTTGATAATTTTACGAGTTTTGAATTGCCGGGTGTGATAGTAAGTATGTAAGCAACCGTATCATTCATAAAATAATGCAGAAAGCTTTGCTTGTTTATCAGCAGATGCTTTTGCAAAACACCAAGCGAGGGAACCTCGTCCGCGTATTTGTTCTGGTAATATACCGGGTATTTCTTTTCAAGTGATCTCACATAATGCTCCAGGTCTGTCTTGGCCTGCAAAAGTTTTAATTGCTGATTTTCAAAACCGATTTCGTCACCCTTCAACGAAGAAAACTTTTGTT
Source organism: Chitinophagaceae bacterium (assembly GCA_037718865.1). GTDB lineage: Bacteria > Bacteroidota > Bacteroidia > Chitinophagales > Chitinophagaceae > JADCRZ01. The sequence goes on from JBBJMP010000002.1 coordinate 357,056, forward strand.
GTTCCAGTATAACGGAAATTTTATACTCCAGCTCCATTTCTGCCTCCGCAAACGGTAACCGGGAAGAAGCACTCAGTTCGTTCAGCTTGTCGTTTAACAGTGCCGCCCGGCTTTTCTCTATAAAATAAAACGCAAGTTTAGTATCGGCAGCTAGCCAGCAAGCTTCAATGGCATAAGTAAAAAACGCCCTGGTCCGTTCACGCCAGTACAATTTGCTTTGTTCACCCAATTGTTCAAAACGGGTCGTTGTAATGAGCGTATCCGTTAATAATGCTGTTTGTAGACAGGCCGACAAATAATTTCTCTGACGCAGTTGTTTAAATTGGTTCAATAATAAGTCGGTTTTATTTGCAAGGATGATAATAACCTGCTCTTTATTGCCAACAAGGCTTAATTGTTTTGCCGAAGGGTTTGACATAATATCCCTACCTGCAGTAATTTTCAGATCCTGTAAGGCAGCAATATAATAGTGTTCGGCTTCTTTATACTTGTGCTGGTAAAAACTTACAGCACCCAGGTTAAGATGAGCCCGTGATAACACGTCCGCGTTGCCTGTTTTCTGCCCATATTTGATGGCAGTAAAGAAACATTGCTTTGCCTTTTTATAATCATGCAGATTTTCGTTATAAAAATGTCCGAGCATGATATAATCATCAGCAATCCGGCTGTCGTCTTTTGTTCGAAGTCGTGCTGTTAATACATCGCTATATAAAGTCAAAGCCTTTGTAAAATCTTTTTTCTGGACAAGAATATCTGCCATGATAAACATGCCATTTATTATTTCAACAGTATCTTTAAATAGCCGGGAAAGTTTGTTTGCAGCAATAACATCATTTGATGCATCATCCAACCGAAGGATCCGGATGTATGATTGCGCCCTTTGAATCAGCAAGTCTGCCAACGTGATAGAGTCCTGGTCAATCCTGGCTTTTATAATGGCGGTGTTAAAGTCTTCAATCGCTTTCTGATAGTCACCTGTCTGATACAGCATTTGTCCTTTGTCAAGTAACAGTTGTACTTCAGAAATCCTGGGTACATTGAACCGTTTTCTTTTGATGATAGCGCTATCATAATACGTGGCTGCCACATCGTACATTTGAAGGCTTCTATAGTAATTACCCAGATTAGTATAACTGTTTACACAGAAAGCCGGGGAACTATAGGTTTTTCCTGCGCTGTTTATTCTAACGGCACCAACGGTAAAAGTGATCGCATCCTTAGTAGCCACATTGTCATTTATTGAAAATTTCAATTGTCCTATCCTATGCAAGATCCTTGCATACACCGAATCTTCTGCCAATTTGCGGTCTTCATATTGCTTCTTAAGATTTAAAACCTGTTGTAATTTGACAGGAAGAGGTACTGTATCCTTTTCAATGCCTATCAGTTTATTCAATATAACAGTATCGGCAGCATGCTGGCCGTAACTGTACAAGCAAAAAGCCCAGGCAACTATGCCCAGGCTTATTATCTTTATTATACCTGATAAAAAGATTTTCATGCACTCATTTTAAGTAGTACTAGATTATTCATAGCCTACCATAAAAGCAACACCCGGCTTTGTATGTTTTATAAGTAACGCTATTACAATCTTACAATTACCTTCCCACCCTTGATCTTATCCGTCAAGGTCTCGTTTCTACTGACAAATTGGGAGCCTAATTCCTTCCAGATGTCGTCTTTTTTAAATCCTTTTCTGTTGATGACGGTCTTAATCCTGTCATAATTTGCACAGATTATACCGGTAACGATCGGTGCAGCAAAGGAAGAACCATTTACGGTTTCATTTTTGTTTAAAAGCGGATTATTAAAAACATAATCGTCTTTAGACGCTCCGTCCGCCATCACGCCGATGTCAACCACGTCCTTGGAAAAATTCTGGTCAGGACTGACCGATCCCTTTCCCTTGTTAATAAATACGGTTGTTACAGCTATAACATTGGCAAAGTCGGGATTTCTTGCGAGGGAAGCCGGGTAAAAAGAAACCTGGTTGAGGTCCCTGGGATCGGTAGGGCGATACGGCCGTCCATGTTCTTCAAATGTTCTTCGCAGGTTTACCTTGTCGCTATTACCTGCCGCAGTAATCAGTAAAATGTTATTTTTGGTCAGATAATGTTCAATATATTTTCTTAATAAGAGCACATTCGGGTCATAAGGGTCGTCTTCAGGGGAAAGCATACGACGTGGTACATAAAAACCAAAGCTTGCGTTAACTACCTGTACACCCATTTCCTTGGCATAAGCAAACGCGCAAAGCACATTAAACAAATCACTAATGCCATTAGCATCATGCGTCTTAACAGGTAACACTTCTATCCGGTTTCGTTTGGCTTTTACTACCTGATCCGTAATAAATCTCGTTACGATAGTTCCATGTTTTATGTCGTTATCATCCCGGTAATCCCGGTTTTGCTTTATAAAGTTCCATCCGGATTCTGCTCCGGCTATACAGGAACTGCCGGAATAGTTATAAGCATAATTGCTTAACTCACCAGGCTCTATCCCCGTGTCAAAGACAGCAACCTTTACCGACCTTCCCAAATTATTAACGGGAGATGGCCTTTCAACGGAAGTGATCCGTGGCATGTATGGTTTTTTATGTCTTACCCGGTAATTCCGGGAGTAGAAAACAGGGCCGTCTTCTCCGGTAGTTGGAGACTGCGAACCGGCAGTTACCTGGCCCTTTACAGATTCGGTTTGAATGTAAGTTTTAACTCCTGGGCCGAATAAGAGCATTAAAGAATTGTCGCAACTACCACAGGAATATTTTTCGCTCACATTACCATGCCTTCTTCTAAAATAATCAAGCCATTTTTCAACTTCCTGCCGGGTCTTACCAGGTTTGCGCCAAACAATCAATTGATCAGGAGGGGTGTCCTCATCAAAAGTTGTTGCCTCATCATTTCGGCCTGCAGGTTGCTTTGTGTCAGTACTGACCCTTTTGGAACCGGTATTACAAGCTACTACGATGAACATATAGCAGAAGAGTAATATCCCCGAAGTAACTACTATCTTTTTGACTGTTTTATCTTTCATATATAATGATTAAGAATCAGCAATGCCTTTTTTGCTACAGGTAGGCTTAACCCTTATTGCTTTACCACTTTTCGAGCCAGATACTGGCCTCTTTACTTCCTTCGGCATTTTCACTTATTATCCTTTCGAGTAACCGCTTTGCCTGCATTTTATCTTGTTGGCCATTTTTTTGCAGCAGGGTAATTGCCTTCAAAAACAATCCCGGATTTTTATATAAGTCTTTCATCCGGGCCAACTCATCAAACTGTTGCAAAGCTTTATCGTAATCTTTTGTTACCAGGTAAACATATCCTATAAATTTCTTTGCGTTGCCATGCCCTGGATCAGATTGACCGATCTTTTGAAATATTTGTAAAGCCCTGTCGTAATCTTTATTATTATATGCTGCAATTCCCTGCTGCAAACTGTCTTCGGAGGCATCCATAGTCTGGCTTAACACATTAAAATTTTCCTTGACATATTGGTTTGCAAGTTTTTGCGGCGTGCCGGAACTATTCATTAAAAAGAGTCCGGCGGCAAAAATTATACAGGCGGCCGCAGCATAAGGAAGCCATCTGGCAGGTGTGCGTCTTTTTAAAGATGTTATCGTACGCACTTTACCACCGTGTTCATTTTCCTGCCATTCTTTCTGCTTTTGCTCCAGCAGCATCTGCCTTACTGCTTCTCTTGAAGTAATATAGAAAGCCACTTCTTTTGCAAATACGGGATCGTTACTACAGCGTTCTTCAAAATGTGCCTTTTCTATATCATCTAGTTCCTTGCTAAAATAAGCTTCAATATATTCCTGCGGATCACTCATGACTGGTAAATAAGTTCTTTATTTTTTCCCTGCATCGTAACCTTGTTGTCTTGGCTACAGCAGCATTGTTGTAGGCTAATTTATCAGCAATATCCCTATCGCTGTATCCATCTTCAAACAACATTAATATTTCTTTACACTTTTCGCCGATTGATTCGAGATATTTCATGATTACAGAAATCCTTTCCTGATCAATTAGCTTCTCAATAATATTTTTTGTCGTTTCGGGAAGATGACCCAGCAACTCCGGTGTTATAGCTGATTGGTTAACCCTCTGCTTATTATTCGAAATTTTCCTGATTATGTCAACGCATTTATTATGAAAAATTTGAAACAGATAGGTTTTTAAAGAAAACGTGTTGTCAAATCTGCCATTAAGTATGTTGTGTATAGCAGATAGCACAGCGTCACTATAGGCGCTAAAACTGTCCTCGTAAGTTAAGCGGTACTTGCGGCAGCCCTCCTGAATAAAGTATTGATATAAAAGGTATAATTTCTTTTCAAAACGGGCACGTTGCTGATAATCGCTTGTCAGGCCATTGATAATGATAGCATCATGCATTGCAAACGGGTTGGTGCAAATAGAAAATTAATATTAAATAAAGAAGAATCAAACTTAATACACATATTTAATCCGCAACATTGCCTTATGACACAAAAGTGTAACGGCGTTTATATTACACATATCCTTTTAGGCGCGGTAACTATTTGAAAATATACTAAGTATATTTTCTAACAAAAAAATCCGGAAAATATTTGCAATTTATCAATCTAATATCTAGTTTTGATGGGAAGTTCTTTTACTCTAACCGGCCTCAATTAAAACTTCTTCCTCCATAATTCTTACCCGCTGAAACAGGCTTGACAATAAATTGAAAAACCAGTACTCATTTCATATGTAATCAGAACTGCCAGAATTATACTACTCATTTTATTCTATAAATTAATTGGTTAACCGCATTATAAACCATAGGAATAATGTGCTTAATTAATAGTTAATTTTATCTATGGTTACACACCGGAAGAGACCGTGTAATCAGTATGTTAACTATAACGTATAACGCTTACCCGTAAGCGTAGTTTTATACACTTTATTTGAGAACAAAATATTTAACAGAAGAGAACGACGTGCCCGCGCCCGGGCATTTTAATCCAAAAACCTAGAAAAATCTTACTTACCGGAAGCCTAAACACAATCTACATACTAAAATCTAACATTTATGGCAACAAAAAAAGATCCTAACGATTCTTCAAATGGCGCAGGTTCAAGCCGTGTATCCGCATCAGTAGAAGAATTGCTGCTTTCTGCTCTTGAACGTGGAGATGAAAGCTTACAAACGGGCCGCTTTCTGGTTACCTTCAAAGAAGGTGCAGGGAAGAAGGCCTCAAATCCATGGGTATTAACCAGGGCATGCGCGTTGCTGATGCCCGGGAATTTGAAGGTCAGGCCGCCACACTGGAAAGTATTGGTGATGCCGATGCTTTGATATTACCGGAGATCGGCGTAGCACTGATCAGTGGCGACGCTGCTCAGGAGCGCAATATGAGCGCCCAATCTGAGCTTGCTGCTGACAGTCCTGTCGAGTCGATCGACCCTGAGTATTTTCAGTTTGCGGCAAACTATCCGGGTCAGTTCCTGAGTGGCTTTGCCCAGGCAGCTCAAACGGCCGAAACAAAATCCAGCGATTACCTTCGTGGGTTCCTTCGAGCAGCCGATATTATTGCCAAAGATTTACAACAAGGCAACGGGCAACAGCAAATGGAAATAGAAGAGGAGGTTCAGGTTCTTGGTGCCACCTGGGGCCTGATAGCCTGCAAGGTACCACCCAGCTTGCGTAGTGGCATTGGTATTAAGGTGGCAGTGCTTGACACCGGCTTCGACCTTGGGCATCCGGACTTTGCGGGCCGCCCGGTATTCAGTGCAACCTTTGTAGGTCAGCCCGTGCAGGACCTCAACGGCCATGGTACCCATTGTACTGGCACAGCCTGTGGTCCAAAGGCTCCAGCAGGCAGCATTCCGCGTTATGGCATTGGATACCGCTCTTCTATCAATATAGGTAAGGTGCTTACAAATTCGGGATCGGGCACTATGGCCGGTGTGCTTGCAGGTATGAATTGGGCAATAGCTAACCGCTGTCCGGTGATCTCAATGTCTCTCGGCGCACAGATCGGTGTGCAACCGGCTTACACGGCGGCAGGACAATCTGCATTGAACAACGGCTGCCTGATCATTGCGGCAGCTGGTAATACTCAGAACGGCTTTACTGGTGCTCCCGCTAATTCGCCTACTATCATGGCAGTGGCATCGCTCGATAGAACACTTACCCCATCGATATTTTCCTGCTTAGGCAAAATTGAAATTGCTGCGCCTGGCCGGGATATTTTCTCTTCCTGGCCTCGCCCAACCCGTTACAATACCATCAGTGGTACAAGTATGGCCACGCCACATGTTGCCGGTTGCGCGGCTCTATGGGCAGAGACCTCACCAAATTTACGAGGCATTGCTTTGTGGCGTAAATTGCAGGCGACAGCTAAGGCGCTGCCCTTCCCGGCAACCCGGGTAGGTGCCGGTCTTGTTCAGGCGCCATAAGGGTTTTAAGCTATATAATAACAATCCGCCGGTAGTAAACTGCCGGCGGGTTAATTTGCATTTTGGAGGTACTATTATGGATACAAGCAAGAAATGGATTATTACTACATCCGGTGATTCATCAGTCAGTGATGTTGAAAAAAGCCTGACGGCGACCGGATTCAACGTTGAACAGGTACTTGACCAGATCGGTTGCATCACCGGATCTGCCACTGACGATGTAGCCGAACGCCTGCGGACGATTCCTGGAATTGCCGATGTTTCACCCGATACCAGCATCGACATCGGTCGGCCTGATGATCCAATCACCTGGTAAGCCTTCCTTAACTGACTGCGTTTGCCTTAACCCCAAGGACAATGCCAGGCATCTGGCCTTCCGGGCATCTAATTTACCTTTTTCGCATAAAGATCTGCTCCGGCAAATATGCCTATGATCATCAGCAAACAGATATAAAACTGACCGTTGGTAATCGTATTGTTATATTCTGTTGCCGAAAAAACTGCATTGAAATGGTTAGTGATTCCGTTCAGTCTGAAAGGGGAAACAAACTACCGCCTTGATTACGTGCACACCTGTGACAGTTGAACGAATTGCGGAATTATCTGGTCCATTGTAATTGTGCCTTATTGCACAATTATTTTTTTATGACAGAACGAACTTAAATTGCCACTAAATCAACCGGATATTATGAACACTGTAGACCAAAAGCCGCATCAGGATGCTGACCTGGCATCAATGTCGCATGCCGAACTTATCGAACAAATCATAAAATTAAGAGCAGGCATCAGGGAGCACAGGGATTCAACCGGACACGAGTTGTGCTGGCACCATCCAAAACTTTGGAACCTTCTTCCGGAAAAAACCGAACCTCAGATTTCGGTTCCAGACTGGCCAGAGTTCATAACCCGCTGCGCAGCATACCGAAAATCACTCGAACCTGTTAAATCAGGCTGATTAATTAATGACTACATTTATATATAATTCCTTTTTATGCAAAATTTCTTTCTAAAAAAGTGCTTCCATAGCATCTGTTTGCTGGGCGTATCGCTGCTGCTCTATAAACCAGCATTTGCTCAGGCAAACCAACAGAAGTCATTGCGGATCCTACTTGTCACCGGAGGCTGTTGTCATAATTACACTTTTCAATCGCAGGCTTTGAAAGATGGAGTAGCAGCATTGGCAAAGGCGGAGTGGACCGTTATGAACGAAGGGGGAACTGGTACACAGGCAATGATATCCTTGTACAATAATTCCGACTGGGCCAAAGGTTACGATGTAGTTATACATAATGAATGCTTTGCTGACACAAAAACACCTGAATATATACAGAAAATCACCAAGGCACATTATGCCGGAGTTCCTGCTGTTGTCATTCATTGTGCCATGCATACTTACCGTGGAACCGATATCAATGATTGGCGTGAGTTCCTGGGGGTTACCTCCAGGCGGCATGACCATCAGTCCCATTATGCGGTAACCAAAGTTGATAAAGCGCATGCCGCCCTCGCATCCATGCCGGATGACTGGGTATCACCAATGGATGAACTATATATCATCGAGAAGACCTGGCCCAACACCCGCGTCCTGGCCACTTCCGTCAGTGAAAAAGATGGTAAAACTTATCCCGTTATCTGGACAAATCAATATGGGAAAGCACGGATCTTTGGCACGACATACGGCCACTCCGATGCCACCTTCCGGGATAAGGTATATATTAAAATGATTTCGAGTGGAGTATTATGGGCTGCCGGGCGTTTGAAAAATTAATGAATTACCGGGCCATAAACTTAGCGCATTAAACACAGCATTTCCGGTTGATCACAAAGAACTTAGTTCTTCAAAGCCTTCAAAAAATCATAATAAACCGGTTTCTTCTGATAGTTATCATCGAACAGCAGCGGCCAGTCTTTCCGTTTGTAGTTTGAACGTATCCAACTGTCCGCATCCCCAACGTTCCAGGTCGTAATTCCGTATTGCTGAGGCTTTGGCACAAGCATCTTGTATTGCTGCACTACAAAAGCAAATAAATCACCCTGAGCCTTCTGTATAGAATCGCTGTAAATTATAGCAGGATCGGATTTAGGGTTTACACTGATATCCAGTTCAGATATGTGTATCTTCAAACCGGTTCCGGCAAGCTGTGTAAAAGCGTTGATGATGCCGGAGCGGGATGTGTTGATGTTAATATGCATCTGCAAACCAATACCGTCTATGGGTACGCCTCTTGTCTTGAAGTCGGTCACCATGTTCTTAATCGCCAGGGTTTTTGCAGTGCTGTATTCCTGCCCGTAATCATTGTAAAACAATACAAGTGCAGGATCTGCTTCCCTGGCATACCTGAAAGCCCGGGCAATATAATCCCTGCCTAATTTCCGGGCCCAGATAGAGCCATTGTCGCGGCTGGAGGTATCGGTATCGGGTAACCGAAGTGTACCATTATCCTGAAAGGCTTCATTTACCACATCCCAGGATGCCAGCTTTCCCTTATACCGCCCGACGACCATCTGAATGTGCTGCTTTAGCACACCCTCCCAGGCTGCAGAATCGCCGCCGAATTGTACCAGCCAGTTTGGCAAAGACTGATGCCAGACCAGCGTGTGGCCATGAAGGCGTTTGTTTTGAGATTGTGCAAAATCCACAATCACATCGGCCGCGCTGAATGTATAAGTACCTGGCTGGGGATGCAAACCGCCGAATTTCATGGCATTTTCCGGGGTAATACTATTCATTTCGGTGGTAAGTACATTTTTATAGGCTGCATTGTTTTGCAGCAAGGTCGGACTTATTGAAGCACCGACAGGAAACGGAGCTACTCCTTTTAAAGATTCATCCTGTTTGGGTAAATCATCGCCCGGTTCTTTGCAAACCGTATTAAAAAAGATAAGAATAGTTATTATGGTAATGGTTGAACTTACGTGCATGAACCTAACGGTTTAAATGAATGATAAATATATGATTAACTACACTATTAACACTTCCCGCTGATTTATCCACATTAAAATATCAACTCCTTTTAAGAGGTTACTTCTGACTAATTTTGGCATTAAACAAGTAAACATTTAAACCACAATATTATATGGTACAAAAAACGTATTTTAAAACCAAGGCTTTTTGTAAAGTAAAATTCTCATTGAACATTGAAAATGCAGAGACTGTTGAAATACTGGGATTAAACAGTGATTGGGAGAATTCAATTATTATGAGTAAGAAGAAAGACGGCAGCTTTACCTGTGATGTATCTTTACCCAAAAATACTCAACATGAGTTTAAGTATAGAGTGAATGAAACGACCTGGATAAATGAACCGGAAGCTGATAGCCAAAGTCCCAATGTGTTTGGTGGCAAGAACAGCGTGATCGTCATTTAGACCAGCGTTATCTATAAACACGACTACAGCATATCGGATACTGATTAACTTAAATTAATACCTCTTACAGATTTTGCTTAACCAGTGCCTGGCCGGCTATTCAGTTCGGCTTTGTTTCCATGTAATCCCATGCAGTGTTTCAAATTGATCAGCGGCTCTGTCAACAGCGTTTACTTTACAGGGAGAGATTAGCCAGCCTGACTTGTCTTATGCTACTGATAAGCATGTTGCGCTTCTTAGGTTCACATCCTTTTCAGGGATGCATTAAATGTTTAATCATGGATTTACAATTAACAAACAAATCAGCCCTGGTAACAGGTTCCACTGCAGGCATTGGTTTTGCCATTGCAAAGTTATTATTGCAGGAAGGTGCCGCAGTATACGTAAATGGACGAACAACCGACAGGGTGACTCAGGCGGTTAACGAATTAAAACGCACTATACCTGAAGGAAAAGTTTCCGGAATAGCAGCCGATTTTTCTAATGCCGGTGATGTGCATACCCTCCTTTCTCAAATACCTGCTGTGGACATTCTCATCAACAACGTTGGCATTTTTGAGCCTAAACCCTTTGTTGAAATCCCGGACGAAGACTGGATAAAATTTTTTGAGGTTAACGTATTAAGCGGCATACGCTTATCCCGCCATTACTTTCCAGGTATGATGCAGAAGAACTGGGGAAGGATCATTTTTATCTCCAGCGAATCAGCCATCCATATCCCGGAGGAAATGATCCATTATGGAATGACAAAAACTGCACAATTAGCCGTAAGCCGTGGATTGGCTGAACTAACCAGGGGCACTCAGGTGACCGTTAATTCGGTGTTGCCCGGACCAACCCGCTCGGAAGGAGTTGGATTCTTTCTGGAAGACCTTGCCAAAAGCCAGCATATTGAAAGTGCCCAGGTGGAGACAAACTTTTTTAATACGACCAGACCAACTTCCCTTATTCAACGTTTTGCATCCCCTGAAGAAATTGCTTATCTTGTTGCGTTTGTTGCGAGCCCGCTTTCTGCCGCAACCAACGGAGCTTCGCTTCGGGTTGATGGAGGAATAGTAAAAACAATTGTCTGACAGCTATGAAGTGGGTGGCAGCAGAATGAAGGCAACAAATCACCAGTGATCATATAACCTTTAAACCGGGATGTAATGACGTTTCCATTGTGGGCCACATTAATTTTTGCCTGTGCTGCCATCGTCGGATTGATAGGGCTGGTAAAAAGCGTTTCCAGAATGCTGGCCGTCTATAACAATCCACACAGGGTAGAATGTTCTGCCAGGGAGCATTTGAACATTGTTACATTAAATCAACCAGGCATGTATGAGATTGCTGTAAAACGGCCTTATCTTCTTGGTCCGATTTCGGGAAGTGCTTTTTTCCGTCTGGTAGATCTCGACAACAACCTGGAAATACCTGTAGAGCAAAACCTTAACCTCTTAGGCCAGCGAAAAAATATGTCAGGAGACAGGATTGTGCCTATCTCCCAATTTAATATCAACAAAACCGGCAGTTATCAACTACATAATAGTAACCCGGAAAAATACAAAGACAGGGACAGGTTTGTGATAACGCCACAAACCGGCCATAAAGGAATAGTCCTCGTTTTTGCAATTGTAGGTTCAGGCATACTATTCATTGGCGGTGCAGTGATGTTATTAATTTCTTTTATTCATGCCGATGGATAAATTGATCTGTAAGCGTTTTTTATACTGTTTACCGGTCATAACCACTCAGTTGTGGTACTACGAGTCAGCTCCATCGCAGCTGCACGAATAAAGGCAGACAATATGCCAATGCGGCCATTAACATTACCCAGGCAAAACCCATCTCAACCGCCACCATTGTGGCCAGGGCTGTGCTGATAACAGAGGCGCAGCCGTTTAAACCCCAGGCCCAGGGCGTGTCTCTGTCATTTTTTGCGGAGAAATAAGAAAGTCCGGCAGGGAAAGGTATACCCATAAGAAAGGCCAAAGGGGTGATCAGCAGCAGAACGATCAACATTTTCCCGGGCAAGCCATAATGGATGGTCTGCTGTAAAACAGGAGTAAAAACAAATGAATACCCGCAAAGGATCAGGACAATGGATCCTGTAACCACCCATAACCGTTTCTTATCCTGCAAAAAATAAGAGGATGACCTGCTCCCCAAACCGGAAAAGATCAACAGGCAGGTAATGACAGCGGAAGCGGAGTATACGGGATTACCGAAATACAGGATCAGGCGTTGTATAAAAACCAGCTCAATAAACATGTAACCTATTGCTGTTCCTGTAAAATAAAGCAAAATGGAAGTGTTGTTCCTTCCTTTCCATCCTATTGACAGCAGGGGAAGAACAATCAAAACAAGGGACGCTAGTGAAAGCTGGATAAAAGTCATGATAACCACCAGATAACCCAATTCATAAAAGGGAAGCGAGCGGTTTCCCACCAACCCGGCCAATTGAGAAAGTTCTCTCCACTTTATATACTGTGAAAAGTATGGCTTGTTGTCTGTGGAAGGTCTGATATTAAACGCATAATCCCCATACAAACTTTCTCTTGACGGAGAAAATATGCGGTCGGTATAGCTGAAAAATTGTTTATGGTCAAACTGGTTGTAGCGGTTCCGTTCTTCTGCGTTCAGACCGGGAAGAAAGGCAGGGTCAAACAGCATGCCATCACAAAAAAGCCTGATCTTTTGTATTTGCTCACGAGGCAACGGCGACTTTGTCAGCACGTAGGTTATGGTCCCCCAACTTCTGATGGCCGCTATCTGGTTCCGGGGGTTTTTTATTCCTGCGTCTTCAAGAACTTCGACAAAGGTAGCGAGTATTTTCAACGGGTTACGAAAAGGGTGATCCATCCATGACGTTACCGTTATAACACCCCCACTTTCCAGTTTACTCCACATTTCGGCAACTGCTTCCCTGGTCAGCATGAATTGTTCCTGTAAGGCAGATAATCCGGCCCCTCCTCCGAAAGCCCCTATCATGGGCAGCATGATCAGGTCGTATTTCGAAGTATCCGTCATTAAAAAACTCCGTGGCTCCCGGTGATAAACAGAAACACCGGCATGATGATATAATGAATCCGTTTCAGCTGCCAGTTCATTTTTCATGGCAGACATAATGACCTCATTCGGTTCTACGGCAACCACCCGGCTTGCTCCCCTGTTTACAGCATAACCTACTTCTATCCCTGTGCCCGAACGTAGCACCAGCACCCTTTTCCTTTCAGACATTATGAAGGGCAGAGCCAGCGTAGTATGATCCAATACATGGGAAGTGCCGGGTTCATCAAGCCCTGTTATTGCACCGAACCAATCTCCGTTGATAAAGGCAGCCATCTTCACATGGGCGGTTTTTTGAGCCGTAAGACTAAGTCCCGGGGCATAACGGAGAACGGGTGATGTTACGATCTGTATAAGTCCAAAGGGACTGGTCCTCTCCCATTTTATTTGCGCCTCCGGAAGCAGCAGGGTTTTGCTGAGGTCCTTATATTGTGATAGGACCAGCGGAGAAGGTTGAACCATTCTCCAGGTGATTACGGCTACGGCTATCATAGCTGCGCCCATATAAAAGAACCTGTTGCGGCCTGGCAACAGCAGGATGGCGGAGAGCACCGGCAATAACGAAAGTATGGCCGGCAGTTTGGAAGGAAAAAATAGCTGTATGAGCATCAAGGCTAATAGTCCGCCTGCTCCTGAACCAAGCAGGTTAGCAAAATAAACGGTGCCAATCCGGGCAGGATTATGAATAAACACCAAGCCGATCGCTAAGGCGGCTGTAAAAAAAGGGATAAAAAACAATAGGTATGTGATCAGCAGCCTGCCAATCTGGTCATAGTCGCTGAACAACAGGTAAGAGTCAAAACGGATAGCGGGCAGTTGGGTTATACCGGTCACCAGCGACATGGCGATTCCGCTAAATATCATTAAACCTGGTACCAAGGCATCAACATGTTTCACCATCCATTTTTGAAAGATCGCCAGAACGGAACCAGCTGCACCGAACCCGAGCAGCGCTACCGAAATGACCATATAAGCAAAATGATACCATTGCACGATGGAAAGGATCTGCATGAGAACGAGCTGGAACGCAATGATGGCAGCGGAAAGGAAACCAATGGAGAAAAGAATGTTATATGATTTCGTCCTCATTTGTTTTCACTTGCTTCTTGTAAAAGGTACGAAGGCTACCGGCAACAGGCTTTTGGTAACAGGCCTGCCTTTTTTCTTTTCTACCAGCATCAGTGTTTGTGTAAGAAAAGGCGAACCTACCGGGATGACCATTTTTCCACCTTCCTTTAACTGCTCAATCAAGGGCGGAGGAACATATTCTGCAGCGGCAGTTACCATAATGGCATCATAAGGACCGTATTCCTTCCAGCCGAAGTATCCGTCACCGGCTCTGGACCTGATCTTGGTTAGTCCCGCCTTTTTATAATTCTCTGCAGCAGAACCCGCCAGTTGGGGAACAATTTCAATGGTATATACTTCCCGGACGATCTCTGCCAGCACTGCAGCCTGATAGCCGGAACCTGTTCCTATTTCAAGGACCTTGAAATCCGGTTTTGGATTGATAACGGCTGTCATATAGGCCACTATGTAAGGCTGCGAGATGGTTTGTCCAAAACCTATCGGGAGCGGCCTGTCATCGTAGGCGTTTGCCACCCTTTCACCAGGTACGAATAAATGCCTTTTTACCGATCGCATCGCTTTTAATACGGCAGCATCCATGATGCCCCGCGACGCTATTTGTTCTTTAACCATGTTTTGCCTTCTTTGGGTATATATATCTTCCTGGGGAGTAAAGTAAATGATCGATAAAAGGAGAATGGTAAGCGAACTGTACATGATCCGGAGGCAGTTTAAGTTCTTAAAGACCTTATTAAAATTAAGGATTTTTGCCAGGTATTGCAAGATCAGATGCCGTTCATTTCCCATCTGCGAATCTGCAGCTTTCAAACCCATGGTAATGACCCGATCAATCATTATTTTTATCATTGATTAATCTGCATGATCATGTATAAGGCAAAACTTTTTTTTGTACTGTTGTTAATAACGGGAACTATTTGTTTTTGCACCCTGAATGCCACTGATCCCAAAGCTAAAACGGGTATACAAAAGCTTGGCCGGGACTCTATTCCGAAACCCGTCGGATACGTTAATGACTTCGAAAACCTGTTAACTCCAATACAGGAAAAGGTTCTCGACTCCATCATCAGGGCCTATGAAAAACAAACTTCGATTGAGATTGCGGTATTGACATTTGATACAACCCTGATAGGCAGGGAAGGCCTTGAAAAATTTGCGCTCAATGTATTGAACACCTGGGGCATCGGCAAGAAGGAAAAGAATAACGGAATACTGATGGCGATAAGTTCGGGATACCGGTTAATACGGATAGAGAACGGTTACGGCATTGAGAAAATAATGACCGATGAAGAGACGAAACAAATAATAGAAACCAATATCCTTCCTTCCTTTAAAGAGAGAAAATATTATGAGGGGATGCTGAATGGGGTTAATACGTTAATCAGCACCTTGAACCGGAAGATGAAATTAAGATAAAGACCTGAAACGCTTATTTCGTTTTTCTAATCTTACCTACAGAGAGTAACGCATTTGCATACCCGACAGTTTCTGCTACCGCAGGTAAAGGATCATTTTCCCAGCCTTCGTATTCTATGCTTACCAGGTAGGGATACCGGATCTTTTGTAAGGACCGAACTATGGCGGGAAGGTCGAGCACACCCCGTCCGGCTTCAATGGTGGTGCCGTTCGGCTCTACCGAGTTAATGTCTTTAAAATGCAGGTCGTACAAACGTTCTTTACATTTTATAATAGCTTCGGCGGGGTTCACTTTTGCTCGTGCCGTATGACCCACATCAATACACAGCCCTATACGTTGATCAAAACCTCGAACCGCTTTCATCACATCATAAGGAGAAGGGAAGCGTTTATCCTCGGGTCCATGATTATGTATGGCAAGCTTAATATCAAATTCCTTAACCATCTTGTCAAGAATAGGCATTGAGTCCGGATGCGGGCTGCAGACTATGGTAGGCATGCCACAATCTTTGGCATATTCAAAAGCTTGCCTGATATTTTTTTCATCATTCTGCATGGTGATATTGCCGCAGCTTAAAGGGATTATTCCCGCTGCTTTCAGTTTTTCCATGGCTGCCTGTCTTTCGCTTGTTGAACTGCTGAGCGCTAAATGAAAATCTTTGAGGGAGATATAGCTAAGGTTGAGCCGTTTTAGAGCCTTGATGGTATCTTCCAGGCTCATCTTCCTGAACGTATAGGAGGCTATGCCTACTTTGAAATCCTGCGAGGCCCTTTCGTCCATCAGGTCGTCAGCATGATTTATTAAAGAGACGGCGGAGGTTTTACTCACCAGGGAAGAACCTATGGCAGCAAGAAATCCTGTTGTGATGATTTGCCGACGGGAAAATGATCTGCTCATGATAAGAATTTACAGGGAAATTAAGAAGAATAAGCGAATGAACCTTCAGGGACATATAATTCTCTTTACTATATACAAAGGCAGTTAGCATCCGCTTCCAACCAAACATCTATTCAAAAAAAGGCACGCCCGGTATTCCGTATTTCTTCATGCCTTCTTCATTAATTTCCACACCGATGCCCGGTTTTTCGGAAAGGGTCATGAAGCTATCTTTTACCCATTCGCCGTCGTATTTCACGATTTCCTTAAACATGGGATCCGTATGAAAATAGGACTGCCATTCCAGTATTAAAAAGTTTGGTACCGAAGCGCAGACATGTGCAGAAGCCATCGCTCCCAGGAATGATGCTACCATGTGCGGCGCGAAGGGCACATAATATAAATTGGCCAGGTTAGCGATGCGCTGACCCTCGCCAAGACCGCCGGCTTTTTGCAGATCCGGCATAACGATATCGACAGCCCCTATCTCGAGCAATCTTCGAAACCCGTACGCCAGGTAATGATTTTCGCCGGCACAGATAGGTGTGCTGGTTGAGTCGGTAATGAGCTTGTAGGCTTCAACATTTTCAGCAGGTATTGGTTCTTCCAGCCACATCAGGTTCAAATGCTCCAGGCGTTTTGCTACCTGCTGCCCGGTGACGGCATCATAACGGCCATGCATATCCACGCATATGTCGATATTTGGCCCAACGGCTTCGCGTGCTGCGGTCATCTGATCTACCATGCGTTGCAGCTCCATGGGGCTGGCTGTCCAATTGTATGCATCATATTTGTTGGGATCGTTAGCCTGGTCGAGGTCGAATTTTATAGCATTAAAACCCATTTTTTTTGATTTTATTGCAGCTTCTGCAAAATCTTTGGGGGTTGGCAAACTGCGTTGATACAATGCGGTATCGCAATACACCCTTATCTTATCACGGAACTTGCCACCAAGCAATTGATATACCGGCAAGCCAAGCGCTTTGCCGGCAAGGTCCCACAAAGCTATTTCAATAGCAGATAATACTGCTACATACATACCCGATTGTGCACCCTGAAAGAACCCGGATTTCCTGATGTCTTCGAAAAGCCGATGCACATTCAAAGGACTTTTTCCTTTGAGCCTGTTACCGAAATTCTTAACGAGATGATAAGTGCCGGATATGGCATCCACTCCTTCGCCGCATCCCCATACATCCTGGTTCGTATAAATTTTTACAAACAAGCTTCCTTTGATGTAGCCGCATTTAATTTCCGTAATTTTTAGATCGGAAGGAGCAGAAGATTTCGGCGTTTTTTCAATTGCTGTTTTAAAGTTCTGCCCGAAAGAGGCTAATGGCGACAGAGCGGCAGCCATGGCGGTCTTAGATAGAAATGATCTTCGGGTTGAATATGCCATTTTTTAGGTTTATTAGTTTACCAGGTGCGGTCCTTAAGCAATTCCTGTATTTGTTCCTTGGGAACTGGAAGCTCATTGATATGGTCGTTCAGCCATTTAGAGAAATCTTTCTCTATGTCATCGGACCAGCGGGCATCTATCTGGCCGGCAGTGTATTTACCTTCCCTTAAGCGGAGGTGTCCGAACATATCTCTCAGGCGAACGACTTCTGAAGTCTTTACTACTTTTTCAGCCAGATGAGGCGGAACGAAAATTACGATCCCCTGCTTGCCCAAAACAATATCACCAGGCATTACGGTAACCAGCCGGATCCGTGTGGGTTGATTAATGCCAATGATCATCGTATTCAGGTCTCCGGGCGGATTGTGGTAAGAAGGATCATAACTGGTGAAGTATGAAGTAAAACCACCTATTTCTTTTAAACCTTCAACGTCTCTTAGCGCTCCGTCATAAACAATACCATTACCTGTTTTTGCAAAAATGGCACTGCCAACGTTATCACCTATTGTAGGACCATTTTTATGCGCACCGAACTGGTCCGCAACATATACATCTCCCTTTGTTAAAATATCGACAGCCCAGGTATTCTGGCCCCTCTTTCCCGCTTTTTTTCCCCTTGCATCGATGGCTTCCCATACGTCAGGGCGCGCCGGCATAAATGTAGCGGTTACTGCCCGCCCTACCAAAACACTGTCGGGGTTTATTTGTTGCCAGCCTTCGGCAATCTGATAACCATAACCTTCATTTTTCATCACTGACCAGGCTTCTTCGAGGCTTACCATCTTCATGCGCTTTATAAGGTTATCAGGCACTTTAGGTCTGCCGTCAGGGAATCGTTCTCCCTTCCACTCCGGGGTTAAGAAAATAAGGTCTTCTTTGGAGATTTGCTGAGTTTGTGCCTGCTGATAGATTGCAGGGAGCAGGAAAATGAGTAAGAGCAATTTTAATGGTGGCATAAACCTCGTGTTATGTTAAGAGAATATGACGCATGTTTTGTCGAAGGTATAACGTTCTTTCAAGCATATAGTCTCGCTGTTTAATAATAGCAGTTCTAAAAAAAACTTAACTTTTAACGATAAGATTTAAATTTTAAACTACCGTCAAATTTAAGTCAAACAGCTTTTTCTTTCTTAAGGATTATTTATATAAGTGGAGCCATGAACCACATTCTTTTAACAGCTCTTCTTAGCCAGCGACTGACTGATCAATTATCAAATTAAATGATGCATTTTTACAACCATTTACTCAACTTACGCAAACTATTTGCATTGTGCACGGGGGCAAACACATCCACAAAAGGCAGGGCCGCTTGCATTCCTGCCGCCGCCGGACGATAAGAGGCATCTCCCGCCAACGGATTCAACCAGATAATTTTTTTTGACCGGGCTTTTATTTCTTTCATTCTTTTTTGGAGCAAAGATATATCTCCCGTATCCCAGCCGTCGCTGAGTATAATGACGATAGTCCGTTTGTTCAGTGCACGGGAAGCGTAGTCTCTAATGAAATTGTCCAGACTCTCGCCGATACGTGTACCGCCGCTCCAGCTTTCGTTATGCACACGTAAAGCGTCTAAAGCAGTGGTAAAATCATGTTGTTTTAAAAAAGGGGTGATGCAATGCAACGAGGTGCCGAATGCAAAAGTTTCCATGCTGCGGTACACCTGTTGAAAAGCATACATAAACTGCAGCAGGAACGCCGAATACAAATCCATGGATTTACTCACATCACATAATACTACCAGATTAGCCCGGTTGCGTTTCGGTTTCCGGAAAGCAATCTCAAGCAGCTCCCCACCCCGCCGCATATTCAACCGTAAAGTTTTACGCAAGTCAGGCAATTTTATTTTATTTGATCTCTCGTAACGCCTGCTGAGGCGAGCCGCCAGTCGTCTGGATAAGGCCCTAATGGTGCGCATCAATTCCTCCACCTGATCTGACGGAACCGATGAAAAATCTTTCCGGGATAGGTTTTCAAAGAAGCTATAAGAGGCCGTTTGCTCAGTCTCCTTAGTCCGGTTTGTATTCAACCATGATTTTAATGATTTGAATGAAGTTTCATTCAAGGCTGGTTTAGCACCGGGTGACGTTTTTGTTGTTAACTTTGAATCATTCGCTTTTTCTGTTTCTTTCCAATACTGATCAAATAACGCATCAAATTCCTGTAATTGATGCAGACTCCTGCATAACACCGACCGGAGCGCCAGACGGAAAATCTGGTTGCTACTATAATCAATGTACCAGAGTGCGTTCAGGGCGACAGTCTCTTCTTCCACGCCTGCCATAAAATTTTTCTGCCTCAGGAACCGGCAGAACTGGACAATATTTTTAGAGAGAGATGTTTGCCGGCGTATCATACATTCTCCACTGTTGAGTAGACGCCCGTTTTTTCCAGCAATTCGCCGAGTGACATTTGCACCAGCCGCGTGTCCCCCCAGTCCTTTAACACCACACCCAGGGTTTGCTCTATTACGGCTTTATTCAGGTGGTCAAAATGCAAGGCAGATAAAGACATTGCCCAATCTATGGTTTCGGCAATACCCGGCGCCTTTTCTAATTTCAGGTTGCGCAAATTTTGCATAAAATGACAGATCTGGGTTCCTAGCTTTGTATCAATCCCCGGCACTTTACTGTTAACGATCGCCCATTCCTTTTCAAAGTCGGGATAATCAATATACAGGTATAAACAACGCCTTCGCAAGGCTTCGGACAGTTCCCTGGTGCGGTTGCTCGTCAGTATCACCTGGGGAATATGGGTGGCTTTGATGGTGCCTGTTTCAGGGATCGTTATCTGCCAATCGCTTAACACCTCCAGCAGAAAACTTTCAAACTCTTCATCGGAGCGGTCAACTTCGTCAATTAATAAAACCGGCTTCTGGTGATGGGTGATGGCTTGCAAAAGTGGACGCTTCAACAGGAACCCGTCACTGAAAATGGTTTTCTCTTTTTCATCAACGGATTGCTGGTTGTGCTCAACCATTTTCAAATGCAGCAATTGCCGTTGATAGTTCCATTCATACAGGGCATGCGTTGCGTCAAGGCCTTCGTAACACTGTAAACGGATCAAATCGGTTTGCAGGGCTCTGGCCATTACTTTGGCGATTTCCGTTTTACCAACACCTGCGGGTCCTTCTATCAACAAAGGTTTATCCAGTTTTAGCGAAAGAAACAGGGACATAGAAACAGTGTCATCTGTTATATAACCCTGGGCTGCTAACAAATCACGGATCTTGTCCAATTGCAGGTCGTTAATGACGTTATTCGAATCGTTATTCAAATCTTTTTATTTATACTCGTATTGATGGTTCGCCCGTTTACCTGCAGATGAACAAGGCAGTATAGCTGCCGCCTTTTTCTGTTAGAAGTAGGGTAACCAGTAACCACTATTATGCAACGGCTTGCAATGCTCTTTTCAAATATACCTTAGCCAAATGTTTGCGGTATTCTTCCGATGCAAAATGATCTCCCATAATACTTACCCCGTTGATGGCTGCATCTACCGCTGCGTTTATATTAATGTCGTCCAATGTCTTGCCTGAAACGGCTTGTTCTGCGGCAGTATCCCTGAACGGCGTATCCGCCACACCAGTGAAGGAAATAGTTACTTTTCCATCTGGCAATCGCAGTACGGCACAACCCACGATAGCAAACCGGGAAGCTGGTTGCGCAAAATGCAGGTATACCGAGGTAGCACCGCGGGGTGGCACGGGTACCCGGATGGCCGTGATGATCTCATCCTGCTTTAATGTTGTGGAGAACAAGCCTGTAAAGAATTCCGTAGCCCGGATGCTCCTTATTCCATTGCTGCCAATTACCTCAATTGTAGCGTCGGCTGCTAGCACCAGGGCAGGCCAGTCTGCGGCAGGGTCGGCGTGCGCCAGGCTACCCCCGATGGTGCCGCGGTAACGTACCTGGACATCACCTATTATGTGTGCGGCCTGTTCGAAAAATGGAAGGTAGTTCCTGATGATTTCATTATTACCTATTTCATCATGTGTAGTGGCAGCATTAATAATAATTTGTCCGTTCTCTTCCCTGATCCCTTTAAGTCCGGGAATACCGGTGATATCTATCAGCGTTTTGGGTTGAGTCAACCGCAGCTTCATGGCCGGTATCAGGCTGTAACCGCCTGCCACCAATTTTGCATCACCACCTGATAGAGCGGCAATGGCTTCTTCAACGGTTTTTGCTTTTTGATAGGCAAATGCAACAGGTATCATTATC
The DNA here is from genome assembly GCA_037718865.1 of Chitinophagaceae bacterium. GTDB lineage: Bacteria > Bacteroidota > Bacteroidia > Chitinophagales > Chitinophagaceae > JADCRZ01. The sequence goes on from JBBJMP010000002.1 coordinate 378,895, forward strand.
TCGCATTTTAAAGGCTTTAACTCCTCGTTCTCTCATCCCCTGGGAGGTAAAGAGGGTGGTAATATTATTTTCAGCTTGTTCAGATGTTTTAACCGTTCCATCAGGAAACAGGATCCTGCATGGCCTTCCACACACGTTCAGAAGTTAAAGGCATCAGGATATCTTTCACCTGGTGGCCACCGCTCCACAGCGCATCTATAACGGCATTTACAACAGCAGGTGTTGAACCAATGGTTCCTGCTTCGCCCGCACCTTTTACTCCCAAAGGGTTATGGGGGCAGGGAGTTACCTGGCTGGCTGTTTCAAACATCGGTACATCGTCTGCGCGGGGCATACTGTAATCCATATACGAACCATTTGTCAATTGGCCATTCTCATCGTATTCCGCGCCTTCCAGCAAGGCCTGTCCTATACCCTGTACTACTCCACCGTGAATCTGGCCCTCGACAATCATGGGATTAATTACATTGCCCACATCATCTACCGCTATAAAACGGGTTAGTCTGACTTTTCCTGTTTCTTTATCTATTTCCACCACTGCAATATGGCAGCCAAACGGATAGGTAAAGTTTGCCGGATCGTAAAAACTGCTGAAATCCAATCCAGGTTCAAGATCTTTAGGATACACATGCGGCACATAGGCTGTCAGCGCTATATCACCAAAGCTCAGTGACTTATCGGTTCCTTTGACCGTAAACTTACCTTGTTTAAATTCTATATCGTCTGCACTCGCCTCTAATTTGTGGGCCGCAATTTTTTTTCCTTTTTCCACAATTTTATCTATACTAAGGACAATAGCAGAACCACCAACGGCAATACTCCGTGAACCATAGGTACCCATACCAAAAGCCACCGATTCAGTATCGCCATGAACGACCTCAACATCTTCCATGGGTATGCCTAATTTATCTGCTACCACTTGTGCAAAAGTCGTCTCGTGCCCCTGGCCATGAGAATGTGAACCGGTATACACGCTCACTTTTCCGGTTGGTTGCACCCTGACATGGCCTACTTCATACAAACCGGCCCGCGCACCCAAGGCACCAGCTACGGAGGATGGGGCTATTCCACACGCTTCCACGTACGTAGAGAATCCAACCCCCAGTAATTTTCCGTCTTTAGCCGCTTCTTTTTGTTTTTGGCGGAAATCCGCATAACCCAGCATTTCCAATCCTTTAGTCAGCACTCCGTGGTAGTTGCCGCTGTCGTATTGCAGGGCCACCTGGGTTTGATATCCCGGTTGATTTATCCCATCAAATGGGGGAATAAAATTTTTAAAACGGAGTTCTGCCGGATCCCTACCCATTTCATGGGCAGCAAGATCCATTAACCGCTCAAGCAGGTAGGTTGCTTCAGGCCGGCCGGCCCCACGGTAAGCATCCACCGGCGTGGTGTTTGTAAATACGGCTGTAACATCCACATTGATCTTCGGTGTAGTATAAAGTCCCTGCATCAGCGTACCATGCAGGTAAGTAGGGACACAGGTTGAAAACGTAGACAGGTATGCGCCGAGATTGGCATAGGTTTTTACGCGAAGGGCCAGGATCTTTCCTTCTTTATCAAATCCCATTTCAGCTTTGGTAATATGATCCCTCCCATGCGCATCCAGTAAAAAACTTTCATGGCGTTCAGCAGTCCATTTTATGGGACGGCCGATTTTTTTTGAAGCCCAGATCACCAATGCTTCTTCGGTATAATGAAAGCATTTGCTCCCAAAGCCACCGCCCACATCCGGTCCAACAACACGCACCTTATGTTCGGGAATTCCCAATACATAGGCACACATTAGCAAGCGGACCAGGTGCGGGGCTTGTGTGCTGGTGTACAGGGTATATTTGCCGGAAGCAGCCTCATAAGAACCTATATAGCTACGCGGTTCCATGGCATTAGGTATCAGACGTTGATTTACAAATTCCAAACTGGTTATGTGTGCAGCCCCTGCCATTGCCTGGTCAACCTCTACTTTAGGGTTACCCAGTTCCCAGTCAAAACACCTGTTATCCGGCGCCTCTTCATGCAACACGGGAGCTCCCTGTTTCACGGCGGCTGCAGCACTAACCACAGCGGGTAGTTCCTCGTATTGTACATTCACCCCTTCGGCGGCATCCGTTGCCTGCTCACGGGTGTCGGCAATAACCATAGCAACCGCTTCCCCCGAATGACGCACCTTTCCGGCTGCTAACAACGGATGTTTGGGCTCCCTCATCGTGTCGCCGTTTTTAAAGTTGACCTGCCATCCGCAAGGCACTCCATTGACATCTATGAGATCGGCCCCGGTATAAATCGCCACTACGCCGGGCATCGCTTTAGCGGCTTCTACATCAGTGCTTATAATTTTCGCATGTGCATAAGGGCAACGCACAAAGGCTGCATACGTTTGATTATAAAGCACGATATCGTCTGTATAGTTTGCCTTACCGGTAATAAAACGGTTATCTTCTACCCTTTTTACCGATTGCCCTATTAACCCGTTTGTATTGCTCATACGGCTACCTCCTCTTTCATTATTCCAGCAGCGTACTGTATAGATTTGATAATATTGTGATATCCCGTGCAACGGCACAAATGGCCTTTTAAAGCATAACGTATGTCTTCCTCCGATGGCTGACGGTGGCGTTGTAAAAAGTCAGCAGCCGTCATGATGATACCCGGCGTGCAAAAACCGCATTGAAGACCGTGCATCTCAACAAAGCTTTTCTGCAAAGGATGAAGTTCACCGTTAACCGCCAGGCCTTCTATGGTTGTAATTTCGCAACCGTCTGCCTGAACGGCAAACATAGTGCAGCTCTTCGTAGGCTTGTTGTTGACGTGTACGGTGCAGGTACCGCAAACACTGGTTTCGCAGCCAATGTGCGTGCCCGTATAGCGCAGTACATCACGCAGGTAATGTACCAGCAATACCCGTGGTTCAACATCGTGGATATGATCCACTTTATTGACCTTTACATGAATTTGCATAGTCAGGGATTTAGGTTAACAACTATGAATGAATGAAATAACTATCTGTAACATTTCTGTTAATGATCTGTCATGATGATCTATCGACATCCATGGAACCAGCTGCTCTTATTTCGCCTTCCAATGAATGCGGTGCAGCAGCTGGACCATTGTCTGTATAGTCAGGCATGAGTGAATTTTTCCAGTTCTTTGTCCATGTTGGAAAAGAATTGTTTGATCAATGTGTTAGCAACACCACCCATCACGCGCTGACCCATGCTGGCTAATAACCCCGATAATTTTGCATCCCCATCAAATGCCAATTCCGTTTTTATATCACCGGCAGGTACTACCCTTACTTTTATGGCTGCATTCGCATTTCCCAATTTACTATTTTGCTGCGCTTTCAAGGTAAAACTACTTGGTTCCTCTATATCTTCTAATCGCAGATTACCGGTAAAGTAACCACTTACAGGGCCTATTTTAATTTCAAGAGTAGATATAAAAAAATGATCGCCTGTTTTTTCAAGTTTTGTTATTCCCGGAACGATCCTGGCCAGCGTTTCAGAGTCTGTAAGCAGAGCCCAGACCCGCGAGGGAACCGCATGTAAAATCTGTTTGCCGGAAAGCTGCATAATATAACGCTTTTAAGTAGTTTGCAAGAGTGTGGATGGTTATTAAATGCTTCCCTGATTTGGAGGATATTGAGATATTAAGGTAGGGAAAAAATAACATCATTTCAATATTTATGGGATATTTAATTAATTAATATTTTGTATTACTTCATCGTGGTGGAGCATATCCTGCTCCAGTGTTATCTTAGCGAAGACCGAGAGCTGACCTTACTTATTTTAACATGGGAAACAACCGGCGAATATTATCATCATTAGGCTGGGTACCATATTCACAGATCTCGAATGCCTCTGCATGCTCCACCTTTGTTCCTGCTTCCTCGCCATACCATTTTTGGAGTGACTTTCTTACTTCAGGAGTAATTTTTACTTTCCTCCTCCCTTCAAGCCATTGCAGACGTTCCGTTTTCCCTTTTGGCACCTCTTGCAAATAGTGACCAATCCACGGCAGCCATTCATACATCTGCGACTGGTGTGCATCCATGGCATATATCTTTTTAGCATATACTTCCGATATATCAATAGCTATGTCTGGCCGGAAAGGATTGGGCCGCTGAAAATTATCCTGGAAATATATAAATAATGGATTGTTTTTTAAGGGAGGCATACCCGGCGCTACATTCGGCACGGCTACCATGTAAGCAGCATCCTGCACAAGGATACCGGTATACCGGTGATCCGGATGATAATCATTAGGCCGGGGTGAAATGACTATATCGGCATTCCATTCCCGGATCTTCCGGATGATCTGTAACCGCACTGCCAAACCGGGTAGCAACTGACCATCATGATTGTCTAATACATCATATGCCACACCAAACCGTTTACCTGCTTCCTGCGCTTCCAGGAATCTGCGTTTAGCTAAGGCCGTTCCTTTTTCCGATTGGTGACCGGCATCGCCATTGGTCACTGACAAGAATTTCACTGCATGTCCCATTGAAGCAAAAAGTATGGAAGTACCCCCGGCATCCTGGTCACAATCATCCGGATGAGCGCCAATAACAATAATGCGGGCCTGTTTATCCAGGGATTGGCTGTAAATAGCATTGGCAGAATACATGATCAACATAAGCAGAACTAACCTTTTTTGGCACTTCTTGTTTAGTTCCTTAAGCTTATGGAAAAAAAGGATAGCCGTGTTTAATGAGTAAAAATATTTAGGCATATATTGAGTTGTTTAATGATATTTCCTGATATGTAAAGGTTGCCCTTTGCAGCAAAAGTAGTATGCAAATACCAAATGGACGATTTGTGACTTCTTTCTCTCCATGAACATTATATGCTGCCGGCATTGTATTTTTGTTGATTCAGCGTAATAGCTTAATCATGTTTACAGTAGAAAAAATTGGTGGCACTTCCATGAGTGCTTTCGAACAGGTGTTTAACAATATCATCCTTTATGGAAGAAGAGGAGATGAATTATACAATCGCATTTTTGTGGTATCTGCTTACTCGGGTGTTACAAACTGGTTGCTGGAAAATAAAAAAACCGGCGAACCAGGTGTATTCCACCGGTTTAAGGAACATGCAGCATTCATTCAATCGTTGAAAGAAGTTGCTGACAGGCTTACGGGGATCAACAGGAATTACGAGAATATGGGGCTTGACCTTGCCGTCGCCAATGCGTTCATTGAACAACGGATTAGTGATGCGCAATTGTACCTGGTAAACCTGGCCAATGTCCTTGCAACAGGTTATGTAAGTGCTGAGAATATTCTGCAGGCGGCACGTGAAATACTAGCCTCTATCGGTGAGGCGCATTCGGCGTTTAATTTCGTGAACCTGATACAGAACAACGGCATTGATGCAACGCTGATCGATCTGAGCGGCTTTCATGACCACAATTCGTATACTATAGACGAACGTATTAATCATTCATTCGGGAACATAGAATTTACTAAAACGATCTGCGTCGCTACAGGGTATACAAAAGGTACCGAAGGGATCATGCGCGAATTTGACAGGGGATATTCTGAAGTAACTTTTAGTAAGATAGCTGTTGCAGTAAAACCCGATGAGGCCATTATTCATAAAGAGTACCATCTTTGTTCTGCCGATCCCGTCCTGGTAGGGCAGCAGAATTGTGTTCCTGTAGGCTTTACCAACTATGATGTTGCAGATCAGTTGGCGGATGTGGGTATGGAAGCCATCCATCCAAAAGCATCCAAGCCCCTTGAAATGAATAACATCAATCTCCGGATCAAAAACACGTTTGAACCCGAACATCCGGGCACCCTGATTACCAGGGAATATATTTGTCCGCATAAAAGAGTGGAAGTAATAACAGGCACGGATAAACTGATTATCGTAGATGTCTATGATCCCCTGATGGTGGGAACAGCCGGTTACGATATCCGTATTATGGAAGTGTTCTTAAAATATGGGATCAGCTATACCTTCAAAGCTACCAGCGCAAACAGTATTTCACTGGCCATCTGGGAAAAGGATTACAACGATCAGCTCAAACTCGACCTCGAAGAGGAATTTCAGAAAATAACGGTTGAAAAAGTTGCCGTAGTTTGCCTGATAGGTTCCAATATTGATCAGCCGGGACTTCTAGCAAAAGCTGCCAAATCATTGGCAGATCATAATATCAATATCAGAAGCGCCGGTTTTGCCCTGCGCCAGGTGAATATCCAATTGATTGTTGCACGCGAACATTTTAAGGCAGCCATCATAGCCTTAAACAACACGTTATTTTATTGAGCTTATAGGTTTCTATGTATATGAGATATTGATTTTAAGGGTAGCCTTTGGCAAATGCTCTTTTTTGTAGACATTACAGACAAATCTGTACCATTCTTTAGAGAATGAACAGCAATCAGTCATTTGTTTTAAAAGGTCATCTATGAATACATTCCCCTTATCAAAAAGCGTCAGCGTACTCCTTTTGTTATTTTTGTTGATCGGGGGCCTTTACTTCACGCGCGAATTTGCAGTGCCGGTTGCTATAGCCGGATTATTGTCGATGCTGTTAGTGCCCTTAAGCAGGCGTTTTGAGAAAAAAGGAATGAACCGGGCAGTGGCTACCTTATTATGTATTTTAGTTATGTTGCTTGTCATTGCAGGCATTGCCGCGTTAATTGCCTGGCAGGTCTCAGATCTGGCACAGGATACCGCAAAGATGCAGGAACGTATTATCAAAATGGGCGAGCAACTGCGCCAGTATATCAGCAAAACACTGGGAATATCTAAGGAACAACAACAGCAGATGCTAGAGAAACAACAATCATCGGCTTCTGATAGCGCCGGAACCCTGGTTAAAGCGGTATTGGCTTCGTTAATGAGCACACTTGTGAATGCTGTTTTGGTGGTGGTATACATTTTCCTGTTTATGTTCTTCAGGGGTCATTTGAAAAAATTCATTTTGCAGCTGGTATCTCCTGGTGAAAAACAGAAATCCGAGATCATTATCAATGATGTAAGCAAGGTGTCTCAAAAATACCTGAGCGGAATGGGGATGATGATCGTTTGCTTATGGATTATGTATGGGATCGGTTACACTATAGTCGGCGTGAAAAATGCCATTTTTTTCGCCATTTTGTGCGGCTTGCTGGAGATCGTGCCGTTTGTGGGAAATGTAACAGGCACGGCCATAACACTGTTAATGGCCGTATCACAAGGCGGAAGCAGCAATATGATCATAGGCATACTGATAACCTATGGCGTGGTTCAGTTCATTCAAACTTACCTTCTTGAACCCCTGGTTGTAGGTGCTGAAGTTAACATCAATCCACTTTTCACTATATTGGTTATTATAGTAGGCGAAATGATTTGGGGGATACCCGGTATGATTCTCGCCATTCCTATTCTGGGTATGGTTAAAATCATCTGTGATCATGTGCAGCCCCTCAAACCCTTTGGGTTTCTTATCGGAGAAGAGAAAAAGGCGAAGGAAGAATCTGGGGTAATTAAGAAAATTAAAGGATGGTTCAAATAAAGCTAAGACAGTCTTTGTGCCTTCTTCGTGGTAAAAATAACCGCAAAGAAATCACGAAGAACCACAAAGAGAATTACAAAGGGTATTTTATTCAATATAAAATATTCGTGTCATCCGAATTCAGCGGAATGATCTCGGGAGCTTTCACATAGCGGCTGTTATACCTGAAACGAAGATTCGATTTGAAAGATATTTTAAAAGAATTCAATTTTTCGGTGATTCGGGGAAAATAAATGAAGCGTAGCTCCATGGTCCCAAACACCAGGTTCTCATTCCTGGTGCGAATGCCGCCACCAAATCCGGTATATAAACCCGAGCGAAATTTTGTTGATTTTTCCGGAGATAATAAGGAAAGATCCGCAAATACAAATGGGGCCAGCTGAAATCCCAGGACCTTGTATTTGGCATACATAAGTGTTTCCGAATACATGCTGATCCGCTGATCGCCAAAAACAGAGTCTGACCTGAATGCCCTTAAGCCAAAAGCGTTGTCTATTCTCAACGGTTCCGAAGTTATCCGGTTAAAGAGCCCGGTATAGCTCAGTTTGATATACTCGCGGATCTTTACCTGTTTGTATACATATAATTTGCTGAAAAAAGTGCCTCCGAACAATAGCCGGGCATCCTGCAATTTTCCCCTGTTCCAGAATCCGCCCGCACGGAAAAAATATTGGGTGAACTCGCCCTTAGGGGTAGCAATGTAATGACTAAAATTAACGCCCGCATAAGGCCTGTTGAGGTTCAACTGCTTATACCACCCGCCCGTAAGCGCCAGGTTAAAGCCATAAGGCAGGTCTTCCGTTGTACCGAATCCGTATATATAATTCGTTTTGTAAAAGTTCTGGCGAAACAAGGTGAATTCAGCCAGCAATGCCTGGCGGCTGTTATACAACGGATCATAATCGTCCTTAAGCTGGAAAGGCGCCTCAGCGAAATGATTCCTTAAATACCTTAAAGCAATGAAGCTTCTGTCCCTGATCCTGTTGTCGCTGAGGAGAAGTTTGGTAACGCCGAGGTTATACCCACCCCATAGATCAACAACATTGTACCTGTATTTATAAAATAAGCTGTCTGGTTTACGATAAAAATTTTCAGAATGGTTGTAGCTGAGTTCGAAACCTCCTGCAAGGTGAGAGTACGGCGATACCAGGGGCCGGTCAACTTTCAAATAAATGGCTTCTTCATCCTCGGTACCATCGCTACGTCCGGTGTTGATCAGTGTATACCCTATTGTTGCGTTGACGAAGGTATTCTTTATGCTGTTTTTGGAATACAGGAATTCATACCCAAAAGCAGGCTGCCGATTCTTGTCATATAAAGTAGTGAACTGCACCTTCTGACCCATCCCCATCAGGTTGGTCTCGGCAGCCCTGGCCCTAACCCGGTCAATGCCGTACACATCTATGCCTCCCGTTATACTGAAAAGATCTTTGGTGATCACCATCACGTCCACAGAGTCCTGGTTTCCATTTATGGGCATTACCAAAATACGGGCATCCTGTATAAACTCAAGCGAACGAAGATAGCGCTCGTTGTCTGCAAGCATATATCCGTTCAACGCGCTATTCTCCCTGATAAAAAGGTTATCTCTTATTACCCATTCACGTGTATCTACATGTAATGCATTCAGAATCCGTGTGCCGTAGTAATTAATTTTCCTGGTAGTATCTGTAAAGGTTTTTTCAAAGCCGAGCTCACTGGTAATTATGCGGCGAATGATCTTCCCTTCATAACTGCGATAGGGCGATTCACTCTTGGTATTGAGCAACGCGGGTTTTCCAACGCTGTCTTTCCTGGAGACCGTTACGGCATCTATCACCTGCTGGAAAATATTATGGAAGAATCGTTTTCTGGCAGGTTGAGGTTGGGTAGTATCCTTTTGTTGTGAAAAAATATTGGTGAAAAACAGCAGAAAACATACGGTTAATTTTATGGCTAAGACTTTGCTCAAATCAGCTGGTTATTTATTTCAATTTACTTCTTTTAATTGAAAATGTACATATGGGGTCTGGCCGAGAGAGTGCGCTGACACATGCTGGCCTGACACGAGCCATGCATTGTTTTGCGCAAATGTGCTAACTTTAATAACATAAGCATTCATGTGATTCATTTCCTTCTTAATGAAAAAGAGATCAGCACCAGCCTGCCTCCGGGCATGCCACTGCTCGATTTTATCCGATATCATGTTAACCTGAAAGGGACCAAGATCGGCTGCCGCGAAGGAGATTGTGGGGCATGTACCGTTCTCACCGGATCAATTTACAACGGAAAGTTACAGTATCGTACAGTCACCTGCTGCCTGATGGCTTTAGGCAATGCAGAGGGAAAACATATTGTAACCATTGAAGGCGTTAATGGAAAAGACCTGAATCCGGTTCAGCAGGCCATCTGCGATGAATCTGCTACCCAATGCGGCTTCTGCACGCCTGGTATTGTGATGTCGCTTACCGGATTTTGCCTGTCTGGCTATCATAACGCTGCAGTGCATAACACTTCGCTTTTTTTTAACCCCGTTGCTGCGATCGATGGAAATATATGCCGGTGTACCGGTTATAAATCGATCGAACGCGCTGCAGCACGTGTTTCATCATTGATGCACGAAAAGGACGGCGAAGACACGATGACCTATCTTACCGGCGATGGTGTTTTACCAACTTATTTTACTCATATCGAAGAACGCTTAAAGAAGTTGACTGCGGCTGTTACAACACCGGCATCTGCAAAGCCCGGATCTCAGTTCTTGGCCGGTGGCACAGACCTCTACGTGCAGCAGCCTGATACACTGGTGCATGCCGACCTTAACCTTATGTTTGACCGGGCAGACTGCAAAGGGGTATTGCGGGAAGGCAACCGCTGTTTCATAGGCGCTTCGGCAACCGTATCGGACCTGATCGAATCTCCCATTTTCCAGGAACACTTCCCCCGGATAAACCAATTTGCAAAACTGGTTTCTTCTACCCAGATCAGGAACATGGCTACTATTTCAGGCAACTTTATCAACGCATCTCCAATTGGCGATTTCACCATTTTTTTCCTGGCCTTGCAAGCCAGGTTGCTCCTTACTAATGGAGAAGCCCGAAGAGAGATTGCCTTGCATGATTTATATAGGGGGTACAAACTACTGAACAAAGAGCAGGATGAATATGTCGAAAAGATCTGGTTTAATTTGCCCGGCAAAAACACCCTGTTCAATTTCGAAAAAGTAAGCAAACGAACACATTTGGATATTGCCAGCGTAAACACGGCAATGAGTGTAACCCTGGATAAAAATATCGTTATAGCTTCTGCTTTATCTGCCGGAGGTGTGGGCCCGACTCCGTTGTTGCTTGCCAAAACCAGCCGGGTGATGACCGGCAAATTATTAACGGAAGAACTGGTGCAGCAGGTTGTCGAAAAAGCACAAACGGAAACCTCACCGATCAGTGATGCCCGGGGAACAGCCAGGTATAAACGATTATTGCTAGGCCAGCTCATTAAAGCGCATTTCATCACCCTGTTCCCATCGTTAAACATGGAAAAGCGGTTGTCCTCAAATAGTCAGGCCCATCCAGGGCCGGACGCATAGGAATATAACATGCAAAACATTGATTCTATAGCGCATACCCGGGGCGAATCCGTCTATCTTGACGATATCCCGCTGCTGGCAGGAACATTGTTCGGAGCGGTATTCGGTTCGCCGGCAGCCCATGGAAAAATCATAAAGCTTGATTTATCTCATGCAAAACACCTTCCCGGCGTTGTGCGGATCTTTACCTATGAAGATATCCCCGGCGAAAATCAGATCGGCGGAATTGTTCCCGATGAGCCGCTGCTGGCCGAATCGCATGTGCATTACTGTGGGATGCCGGTAGCCTTTGTGGTTGCTGAGTCGGAAGCTGCGGCGTTGGCAGCCGTAAACTTGATCAGCATGAGCATAGAACCGCTGGAAGTGATCACCGATCCGAGGGAAGCCCAGGCAAGAGGCCATTTGATTGTTCCGGCCAGGACGTTTAACCTGGGTAACACTGCTAACGCCTGGCTGTTATGCGATCACATCTTCGATGGCCGTGCCGATACTAACGGCCAGGAACACCTGTATATAGAAACACAGGGAGCATATAGTTATCCTATGGAAAACAACGGCATCAAGGTGTATTCTTCCACCCAGGGACCTACGGCGGTGCAGAGGCACATGGCCCATGTGCTGGGTTTACCCATGCACCAGCTCGAAATAGACGTTACCCGCCTGGGTGGCGGCTTCGGGGGTAAAGAAGACCAGGCCACTCCCTGGGCCATATTTTGTGCACTGGCTACATGGCACCTGAAGCGACCGGTAAAGTATTGCCTCAACCGGGCCGACGACATGCAAATGACAGGCAAACGGCACCCCTACTCTTCCGACTTTAAAATCGGACTTGATAAAGACCTCCGGATCCTGGCTTATGAAGCCGTCTTTTACCAGAATGCCGGCGCAGCCGCCGATCTTTCCCCGGCCGTAATGGAGCGCACGCTGTTTCATTGTACAAATTCCTATTATATACCCAACGTGAGGGCCACGGCCTATAGTTGCCGGACCAATCTTCCACCCAATACGGCATTTCGGGGTTTTGGAGGACCCCAGGGAATGTTTGTTGTTGAAGCAGCCATAGCAAAGGCTGCCGGCAAGCTGGGTGTCCCCGCCGCTCATATCCAAAAGCTTAACCTGATGGAAACAGGAAACGAATTTCCTTACGGGCAGAAGGCAAAAAGTGAAGCGCTTGCCTGCTGGAAAAAAGCAGAGCAGTTGTATGATATCGATACCCTGAAAAAAGAAGTGACCGCTTTCAACGCTTCTCACTCATTACACAAGAAAGGTCTATCCTTTATGCCCGTTTGTTTCGGCATCTCTTTTACCAAAACATTTATGAACCAGGCCAGAGCGTTAGTGCACGTCTATACTGATGGAAGTGTAGGCGTTAGCACCGGTGCTGTTGAAATGGGACAGGGAGTAAACACCAAAATGCTGCAGGTGGCTGCAACTACCCTTTCCATATCCCCGGGTAAGATAAAGGTGTACTCGACCAACACCACACGCATAGCCAATACCTCGCCGTCGGCGGCCAGCGCTACTGCGGACCTTAACGGCAAAGCCGTTCAAATGGCTTGCTCGCGGATAGCGGAACGATTAAAAAAGATAGCGGCCGAAGCCCTGGATACGAGTATTGAATCCATTGAACTCCGAAATGAATACATCTGGAAAGACGGAGAACGAACCGAAATAGACTGGAAAAACCTGGTAATCATGGGTTTTGTAAAAAGGGAGAGCTTATCGGAACACGCGCATTATGCAACCCCTGAGATTCACTTTGATCCTGCCAAAGAAAAAGGAAACCCATTTGCCTATCACGTTTATGGAACAGCTATCACCACGGTAACCCTGGATTGCCTCCGGGGGATCTATAGCTTTGATGCGGTAAGGTTAGTGCACGACGTCGGTTCGAGCATCAACCCTGCAATAGACATTGGACAGATAGAGGGCGGACTGGTTCAGGGTATCGGCTGGATGACCATGGAAGAAATCATTTTTGACAAAGAAGGCAGGTTACGATCCAATACCTTGTCCACCTACAAAGTGCCTGACATCTATGCCGTACCTCAAAAAATCGACATTCATTTCCTGGAAACCACCGCAGACAATCCTGCCATATTACGTTCCAAAGCTGTTGGTGAACCACCTTTAATGTATGGTATAGGTGCGTATTTTGCCTTAAGAGATGCTATACACGCATTCAATCCGTTGGCAGCACCTGCATTTTCTGCACCCATGACCCCGGAAAAGGCACTGCTTGCTTTGTACGATGAGATCCCTTCAATTATGGAGACAGTTACCCCGTTGAACTATAAAATGCAAACCGATGAAGAGCTTGTCCACCTGGAAACTGATCCATCAAAGCCTTGAGCAGGATATTCCGGTTATGCTCTTATACGTCATTCAAAGTGCCGGCAGCAGTCCGGGAAGGCAGGGTTTTTTTATGGCAGTAAATGCTACCGGAAGCATGGAAGGTTCCCTCGGAGGGGGTATAATGGAGCACAAATTTGTGGAGATGTCGAAAGTGAAATTGCAACAAGCGTATGAGGGAACCGCACTGCACAAGCAGATCCACAATACTTCGGCCGGTAAACATCGCAGCGGGATGATCTGTTCGGGCGAACAAACCATTTTGGTACACAGGGTCAGGGGATGCGATAATATTCCGGTCAACCACATCATTACTTGTCTTGAACAGGGCACTAACGGCTTAATGCGCTTGTTACCTTCCGGCATTCAGTTCAACGAAACGCAGGTACCTGGTCGGGATTTTATTTTTTTGCAGCGCACTGAAGAAGATTGGGAATATGAAGAGAAGATCGGTTACAAAAATCATTTACATATCATCGGCGGCGGCCATTGCGCGCTTGCGCTTTCACAGATCATGCAGGGGTTGGATTTTTATATCCATATCTATGATAACAGGAGAGACCTGAATACCATGGATCAAAACGGGTACGTTCACCAAAAACATATCCTTGAAGAGTACGATGCACTTTCTTTACATGTTCAATCCGGCAAAAATCAATATGTCGTGATCATGACTTTTGGATACCGGACGGATTCTAATGCCCTATCAGCCCTAATCGATAAAGATTTGAAATACCTGGGATTGCTGGGAAGCGTGTTTAAAATTGAAAAAATGATGAATGACCTGCGCGGGCAGGGAATAAGCGAAGATAGGATCAGGCGGATTTACGCCCCGGTAGGCATTGCCATTAAAAGTCAGACGCCAGAAGAAGTGGCTGTAAGCATTGCTGCGGAAATAATCAAGGTGAAAAATGGCTAAGAGAATTTAGTGGCCGTGCAGCACAGGAGTGGCCTGACAGAAAAAAGCCGCAGATTCGCAGATTATAATCTGCGAATCTGCGGCTATAAAATCTTTATAAATAAAGCCCTAACTCTTCGCCGCCACATCAAAATATTTAGTCTTCCCGGGTATTGCGCTTGCATACATTCCATCCAGGTCTGGCATTACAGGCGGATTTGCATCAAATGCGTATGTAGCCGGCTGAAGGCTGATGCCGGAATTGATCGCTTTATCCCAGGTGACCGCCTGGCCGGAATATGTTGCCATTCTTCCCAGTATCGACGTCATGGTACTTTTGGCACCGTTCTCCCCATCCATGAACTTGAATTCGCCCTTTGCAACGGCAGCAAACAGTTCGTCATGCTCCGTCTGGTAAGGCTGGTTCTCCGTCTTTTTATCGAATTGATACAGCGTATTTCCTTTCAGGTCCGTAATCCTCGCCTCGCCGAAGAAAACTTTGCCTTTAGTACCTATAACCAGTTCGTCGACCTTACTCATGGTTCCCTTAATGTGCCGGCACTGGCTGTTGAGGATGGCGCCATCACCGTATTGGAATTCTACATAGTGATGGTCGAATATTTCACCAAATTCCTTGCCTTTCCGTACTTCACGGCCACCCATTCCCTGAGCACTGACCGGGTATGAGCCTAAGGCCCAGTTCGCCACATCTATATTATGCACATGCTGCTCCAGGATATGGTCGCCGCAGAGCCAGACAAAATAATACCAATTCCGCATCTGGTACTCCATCTCGGTCCATTGTGGCTGGCGGGGGCGCACCCACACACCGTCATTGTTCCACCAGGCCTGGGCAGCTAAAACCTCTCCGATCATTCCATCTTTAACGCGCTTCATCAGTTGGATATAGGAATTCTGGTAATGGCGCTGTAAACCTACCACCACATTCAATTTTTTTGCTTTCGCCTCTTCGGACACCTGCAATGATTTCTGGACACCAGCGGGATCCGTACCCAGTGGCTTTTCTACGAACGCGTGTTTATTTTGTTTAATGACTTCTTCAAAATGAAGCGGGCGGAAACCTGGAGGTGTAGCCAGGATGACCACATCAGCCAACGGAATGGCTTTTTTGTAGGCATCAAACCCTACGAATTTATTTTCTTCTTTTACGTTAAGCCTTTTTTCCAGTTTTTGCTCTTTTAAGGCTTCTGCAATATTCGTATAGCTCTTGTCGAGGTTATCACGGAATGCATCTGCCATGGCCACCAATTGTACGTTCTGTTTAGTATGTAGTGCCTGAACCACCGCTCCCGTACCGCGGCCTCCGCAGCCAACAACAGCTACTTTGATTACATCGTTAGATCCGGAAAAATAATTTGCGCCGGAAACAAGCGGCAGGGCCATGATTCCACCTGCTAACAGGGAGCTTTGTTTCACAAACTCTCTTCTTGATTGTTCATTATATCTTTTCATGTGCAACTTCGTTAAATAAAACCGGTGATTAAATATGGAGAAAATGATAAGGCAAAGATGAGATTTTCCCTGATCTGGATTTTAAATATATTTCATTATTTTAAATACCTGCTAAAAAATTGCTCCGTCTCTTCCGCAGAAGGTTGTTTTAAAGGCCTTAGCACCCTGAAACCAATAAAGGGAGCATCAGCATTCCACCACCGGCTGCGGGGAATTTGCGGGTCCCTGCGGTTCCAGTCAGGGTTAGACATCAGGCGGCTCGCATTGCGCAGTCCGCCAGCTTCATCCTGGTAGGTTCCTCCTTTTAGCGTACGCGGATGACGGGCTGTTGGCAGGATGAGTGGATCTTTTGGTTCGGAGCCGATGTTTTTATAATAATTTTCATCGTATTGATCCAATGTCCACTCAGCTACGTTTCCTATCATATCGTAAAGTCCCCAGGCATTAGGGGTTTTAAGTCCGGTCTTGTGGTACTTATTATCGCTGTTGTCTTTATACCAGGCATAATTGCCTAATTGGGTTACATCATTACCAAAAGGATAGGCTGCAGTACTTCCCGCCCTGCAGGCAAATTCCCACTCAGCTTCAGTAGGGATGCGAAAAAATATTCCTGTCTTTTTATAGAGCCACCGGCAGTACATGATGGTACCATATTGCGACATGCTGTTGGCTGGAAACCCGCCCTCTTTGCCCATATTTAAAGTAAGGTCAATGTAGGGAGGACTGGGCCGCGTGATCGCATCCATAGATTCATTCTGACTGAATTCCTCATCTTTAAAAAAAGCATCGTATTCATCATAAGTAACCTCATGCGTTCCCAGCCAGAAAGAGGAAACATTCACTTGCCTGGCGGGCCCCTCATCCGGCTTCCGCCCTTTTTCATTCTTCTCGCTACCCATTCTGAACGCTCCTCCCTTTACCGGAACCATTTTAAAGACAACCGTTGTACCGGGAATAGTTTGTTCATACGGCCTGAAAGCGGTATCCATAGTCTGGGCACTTACCATTCCGGTTGCTGCCATTAAAACCACGATTGCTGTTATACGAAAAAAGGAGACATACTGCATGGTACATTATTATCAGGCCCGAATTTACCTAAACATGCCAATTGTACCAAAGGCTATTTGTTCACGCTGCCCGGACTTTTCTGCGGGTCGAAATACGCATGAAAGCGCGGCGAGCGGTAAAATATGGGTTTGCCCTTTTGCAGCATGGCAATCTGAACTTCAGTTCCAGGAAATTGCATGATCAGTTTTAAGGCTTTTTGTAACGGCAAGATGCTACAGGCCTTGGTAAGCCAGTCGGCCCGGGTTCCATCATCTGCAATTACAGTAACATTCCTTGATTCGGTCAGTGCATGACCCGTACGCGGATCAATAATATGCGAATACCGCTTTCCGTTCAACTCAAGGTATTGGTATAGATCGCCGGAAGTAGTCACCGCTGTTGTCTTCAGCAATAATTTTTGTTCCATCAATTCTGCTGATACTGGTAAATTTATACCAATCCTCCACCCATCCACCGCTGCCGGTGTTGTTCCGGCCATTATATCGCCCGCTGCATCAACCAGAGCATGTGGAAAACCAAGCTCGGATAAACGGGCATACATTCTTTTTGCTGTTTCTCCCTGGGCAATCCCGCCAAGGTCTATTTGCATGCCTTTTTTTTGCAGGCGGATAGCCTGTTGAATGGTATCCAGTTTGATAAAGCGGAAACCTACCTTAAGTCTGGCAGCATGGATGCTATCATTGTCAGGCAGCCTCTTTTCCTTTCGTGCCTTTCGCCACAACCTGATCACAGGGCCCATAGTTACGTCGAAACTGCCATCACTGATCTCACTGGCCTTAAGGGCTGTCTGGAGTATGGTAAATAAAGGTTCTGAAATTTTTATCCATTCGCCATTACCCGATTTATCGCATACGCTGTTTAATTCGCTATCAGGCAGATAATCACTGTAAATAGTATTTAGTGTATCTACCAACCGGTAGGCTGCGGCGGCCGCCCGTGCAGCTGCCAGCGAATCCTCGCTATACAGAACGATATTAAATAATGAACCCATTTTAGGTTGCTGAAAGCTGTACTTTTTATATTGCGGGTAAGCAGATATGCCTATATAAATCAGGATTAGTAAGGTGGTGATTTTCTTCATCCGGACTAAGGTACAATGGGCAAATGTGCAAATTTGCAAATGTGCAAATTTGCAGATGAAATATTTAGATTTAGGTAGTACTGTGAACCATAAACCTTAAAAGCAAATACTCTAAATCTTAAACCTATAAGCTATTACCTCATACCTATCACCTACCTTCACCCGGCACACATTTTTCAGTGATCCTTAAAAATATATACATGGAAAACCAAGAAAGACAAAGACCATCGCCGGACGAAGCCCGGAAGCCGCTGATTGAAAATGAAGCCGTTAAAAATACAGATCAGGTTGCTGAGGATAAAAAAAAGTTGAATTTGGGTACGGACGAAGATCTTCCCGGGTATCCGCATTACTCACCTGAAGAAGACGTATTGAACCCATCTGCCGAACTCGAACTTGTTGATGTAGATGTAGAGAAGATTG
Source organism: Chitinophagaceae bacterium (assembly GCA_037718865.1). GTDB lineage: Bacteria > Bacteroidota > Bacteroidia > Chitinophagales > Chitinophagaceae > JADCRZ01. The sequence goes on from JBBJMP010000002.1 coordinate 397,264, forward strand.
CCCGCGGCGGTAATATATCCGCGGCCGATTTGAAGGCCGGGTCTTCTGGCGTACCAGTTAACGACATGGAAATTCCCATAGTAGAGGATCCTGAGGATGAAGATGACCTGGAAATTGTGCCTGGCACGGAGGCCGATGTGACCAAAGAAGACCTCTTGCTGCTGGGACCCAAAGACCAGGACATGGATACGGGAGAAGACGAGCAATTACAACACCAGGACTTCCCATTGTCTGCGACCGGTGAAGACCTTGATGTACCCGGTGAAGAACTGGATGATGAAAGCGAAGACATCGGAGAAGAAGATGAAGAAAATAATTATTATAGCCTTGGAGGAGATAACCATCAGAACCTGGAAGACCCTGAGTGAGCAAGGCGGAAGTCAGGAGAACAGGCGCTGGGAATTCAGGGTTCAGCGTTGGATTTGTTTGCTTTCAGGTTGTCCAGCATATCTGTCGTGATCCTGGGCAGATTATATTCATGCTGCCATCCCCAATCTTTTCGTGCAATACTGTCATCAATACTTTGCGGCCAGCTTTCGGCGATAGCCTGCCTGTAGTCAGGCTGATAGGAGATCGTAAATTCCGGCATAACTTTTTTGATCTCCGTTGCTATTTCGCCGGGTGAAAAATGGATTGCCGACAAATTGTATGATGTCCGCACAGAGATCCGATCGGCGGGCGCTTCCATTAGTTCGATGGTTGCGCGGATGGCATCCGGCATATACATCATGGGCAGGTAGGTATCTTCCTTCAAAAAACAGGCATAGCGCTGATCATTCAGGGCCTCATAAAAAATTTCAACAGCATAATCCGTGGTGCCTCCGCCCGGTCCGGATTTGTAACTGATCAGGCCGGGGTAGCGAAGGCTGCGTACGTCTACGCCATAACGGCGAAAGAAGTAATTACACCAGAACTCGCCGGCATATTTACTGATACCATAAACAGTAATGGGTTCTATGATCGTATGCTGGGGGCAGAATTGCTTAGGCGAAGTGGGCCCAAAAACGGCAATGCTGCTGGGCCAGTAAACTTTGGTGAGTTTCTCTTCTTTAGCTATGTCGAGGACATTTAACAGGCTTTGCATATTGAGATTCCAGGCCAGTCCGGGATTCTTTTCGCCTGTTGCCGAAAGAATGGCTGCCAGCAGGTATATCTGCGTTATGTTTTGCCTGATCACTTGTACGTGCAGCATTTCCTTATTCATAACGTCCAGGCTTACATAAGGCCCGGTCCCTTTCAGCAGTTCGTTCTCTTCCCGAAGGTCCGAAGCCACTACATGTACATTTCCATAGATTTTCCTCAGGGCAAGGGTTAATTCCACTCCTATTTGTCCGCTCGCACCTATGACCAGTATTTTTTCTTTATGCATGAGAGAAATTCGGGGTTCAGGGTTCGAAGTTCGGGGTTTAGCTTAATACATTTGATAACAATTACTCCAATACTCCGCCGGGTGGTTGGTGAAAACACCAACCAAGGGCAGATTCACAATCTCACATTTTACATCTCACATCTTACATCCGCACATTTGCACATTTGCACATTTGTCTATCTTTGATTCATGCATCACTACCTGGAACATTTATTCGCCAATCAATCCTACGATAAAGATAATTTTTTCCTGATCGCAGGGCCCTGCGTAGTAGAATCCGAGGAACTGGTAATAGAAGTGGCTGAAAAAGTATCAACCATATGCAAAAACCTGGGTATACCTTATATCTTTAAAGCCTCTTACCGTAAGGCCAACCGGACCAGCGCATCATCGTTTACAGGTATCGGGGATGAAACAGCCCTGGCGCTGGTTCAAAAAGTGGGTAAGCAATTTGGTCTCCCCACCACTTCCGACATTCATGCCCATGACGAAGCGGCTGTTGCTGCAAAATATATCGATGTTTTACAAATTCCGGCTTTCCTTTGCAGGCAGACTGATCTTTTACTGGCTGCTGCAGACACCGGTAAGATGGTCAATGTAAAAAAAGGACAGTTTACAAGCGGCGAAGCCATGAAATTTGCAGTGGAGAAAATCCGGCATGCAGGAAATGACAAGGTAATCCTGACGGAACGCGGCAATACCTTCGGCTACCAGGACCTGGTTGTAGATTACCGGAACATTCCCGTCATGCAATCGCATAAAGTGCCCGTGGTAATGGATTGCACCCATAGCCTTCAGCAACCTAATCAACCTGGCGGAGTTACCGGTGGTAATCCCCAAATGATCGCAACCATCTCAAAAGCAGCTGTTGCTACCGGTGCCGACGGATTATTTATAGAAACGCATCCGGATCCCGCGGTTGCAAAAAGTGATGGTGCCAATATGTTAAGGTTAAACCTGCTCAAGGGCCTGCTTGAGCAATTAATAAAAATCAGGAAGGCCACTCTTTAGCTAATGAGCTTAGTTAAATGAAAGAGCCTTTGCAACTACACAAAGACTCTTTGGTTTTCCATTCCATAGATTTATAGTAGAATGAGATTAATATCTAAAAGAAATAATATATTAAAGTAAGCTTCTGTATAAGGCCTACTTGAAATCAAGCTGTCAAAAGCTTCATCTCAGAGCTTATTATAAATTAGCATTTATAAGTTACGGAGTGGATTGCGCCTTGCGGAAAGAATGTAATTTTTTATATTCATCCAGAAGGCTACAAAGATATAAAAAATTATAGGAGAACCCATAGTCAGCAGCGAAATGTAAATAAAATATTTTCGAATGGTACCTGAAGCTATTCCCATTTTTTCTCCGAGGAAAGTGCAAACCCCAAACACCTGCCATTCAATATAGTGTTTGATTTTATTCATAATACGGTTTAATTTGTTACTAAGCCGGGTATTTATCACTAACGGCTTGTCTTATCAGGATAGTACAGCAACCAACGATTATTTTTTTATCCTCAAAGGTAATATATCAAAAATCCGACCACTGTGAATTCAGATGTGGCAGCAGTACAACTAAGCATTTCGGCGTTTAAAATATTAATGATCCAAGCTACATTGCTTTTTGGTAGAAAGGTCAATTTCGGTAGATTTGTTTAACTTTTATCACCCACTAAACGACGATACTATGGTCTTCGATCTGGATCTTATCAAAAAGGTTTATGCAGATTTACCCGGAAAGATCACTGCTGCCCGGGAACTAACAGGCAAACCGCTGACCTTAGCCGAAAAAATACTGTATTCACACTTGTATTCAACCGCAACTAGGACGTATGAGCGGGGCAGGGATTACGTGGATTTTGCTCCTGACAGGGTGGCTATGCAGGATGCAACTGCTCAGATGGCCCTACTTCAGTTTATGACCTGCGGCCGTGCAAAGGTGGCCGTACCTTCAACTGTACACTGCGATCATCTTATACAGGCTAAAGTTGGGGCGGCGGAGGATCTGGCTACTGCTAAAAGCGTTAATAAAGAAGTGTACGATTTTCTCGCTTCCATTTCAAATAAATTCGGTATTGGTTTCTGGAAACCAGGTGCAGGCATCATTCATCAGGTAGTATTGGAAAATTATGCGTTTCCGGGTGGGTTAATGATCGGTACTGATTCACACACACCGAATGCAGGAGGCTTGGGAATGGTGGCTATCGGTGTAGGCGGGGCCGATGCAGTCGATGTTATGGCTGGTTTGGCCTGGGAGTTAAAAATGCCCAAGGTCATCGGAGTAAAATTAACCGGAAGATTAAATGGCTGGACGGCAGCCAAAGATGTCATCCTTAAAGTGGCCGGTATCCTTACTGTTAAAGGAGGTACCGGGGCTATCGTGGAATATTTCGGAGAAGGGGCCGATAGCATGAGCGCAACCGGTAAGGCAACCATTTGTAATATGGGGGCTGAGGTGGGAGCCACCTGTTCCCTTTTTGGTTATGATCAGAAGATGGCGGATTATTTAAAGATTACCGGGCGGGAAGAAATTGCCGCACTGGCGGATGGTATAAAAGAACATTTACGGCCGGATACTGAAGTGTACGAAAACCCGGCTGATTATTACGACCAACTGGTAGAGATAAATCTTGACGAACTTGAACCCCATGTTAACGGGCCTTTCACCCCTGACCTGGCCTGGCCGATTTCCAAGTTTGCACAGGCCGTTGTGGCCAACGAGTGGCCTCAGAAACTGGAAGTAGCCCTGATTGGTTCCTGTACCAACTCTTCGTATGAAGACATCAGCCGCTCGGCTTCGGTAGCCCAGCAGGCTATTGACAAAAACCTGAAAACAAAAGCTGAATTTACTATAACTCCGGGCAGCGAACTGGTGCGGTTTACCGTTGAAAAAGACGGCCTGCTGCAAACCCTTGATGAAATAGGCGGTGTCGTCCTGGCCAATGCCTGCGGGCCATGTATCGGCCAGTGGGCCAGGCATATCGACGATCCCACCAGAAAAAATTCCATCATCACCTCTTTCAACCGGAACTTTGCCAAACGCAATGACGGGCTTTCGGTAACCCATGCCTTTGTGGCTTCTCCCGAGATAGTCACGGCATTCGCCATTGCGGGCGACCTTACCTTTAACCCACTTACTGATACGCTGACCAATGAAAACGGTGAACAGGTAAAATTGGACGAACCCACGGGGCTTGAACTACCACCAAACGGATTTTCTGTAGAAGACGCTGGTTACCAGCCACCTGCAGAAGATGGCAGCCACGTTCAGGTAGTAGTTAGTGAAGATTCAGACCGCCTCCAATTGCTGGAGCCATTTTCTGCCTGGGAAGGAATCGACCTTAAGGGCTTGAAACTGCTGATCAAGGCAAAGGGAAAATGTACTACCGACCATATCTCCATGGCAGGTCCCTGGTTAAAATACCGCGGCCATCTAGATAATATTTCGAATAACATGCTTATCGGGGCCGTAAATGCTTATAATGATAAAACAGATGCCGTAAAAAATCAATTGACCGGCAGCTATGGTCCGGTACCCGCCACAGCACGCGACTACAAAGCGGCGGGCATAGGCTCCATCGTCATTGGTGATGAAAATTATGGAGAAGGTTCTTCCCGTGAACATGCTGCCATGGAACCCAGGCATCTGGGCGTCCGGGCCATTCTGGTAAAATCATTTGCACGTATACATGAAACAAACCTGAAGAAACAAGGTATGCTAGCCCTGACCTTTGCCGATAAAGCCGATTATGACAAGGTTATGGAAGATGATACTATTGACATCCTTGGACTGGACCAGTTTGCCCCTGGCAGGCCTCTTGCCGTGCTCTTATGCCATAAACAAGGCAACCCGGATATCATTAGTACACTGCATACCTATAATGAGTCGCAAATTGAATGGTTCAAAGCCGGCGGTGCTTTAAATGTGATCAGAAGGGAATTTGCCGCAAGCTGAGTCATTGCTGCAGACCCGCAAAATCAATCTGCGAATCTGCGGCTAAAATTGTAGCACAACAGAAAATATTTTATTTTGTACGGTGTTACGTATTATATCCGCTTTTGTCATCTTTTTACTCCCAGGAAAATCTGATGTACTTTTTGCACAATCATATTCTCCTGTAATTACTTCATTCAAAGTAGCGGGCAAAGTTTATCATCCTGCCCCTCGGATCAGGCTCAGTTCACGCGATAATTCTTTTTCCTTCGATTATGTTTCTTCCAACATCGATGTAAGATCAGTTCGTTACGCGTACAAATTGGAAGAGTTTGATAAAGAATGGATAGATGCTGGGGACAGAACCTATGTGAATTACACAAACATTCCCGGTGGAACTTACCGGTTCAAAGTGAAATGCACGGTTGATGGCAGCAACTGGATTGAGATTAAAGACCCCATTACCATATACATAGACAGGCCTTTTCACGAAACAGGCTGGTTCACTGTGTTGATTGCGATTACTATATTAATGGCCACAGGGCTTGTAATCAACTACGCTTACCGAATACAGTTGCAGCGGATTTTAACGACACAAAAAATCCGGAACGATATAGCCAGTGACCTGCATGACGATATTGGTTCGTCCCTAAGCAGCATCATGTTAATGAGCGAACTGGCAAAGAATCAACCGCAGGATGCCATCAGGTATTTCAACCAGATCAGCACAAATGCACAACAGGTCATTGAAAATATGAATGATATTGTGTGGGCCGTGAACCCGAACAACGATTCAATGATGGATATCATAGCACGAATGCAGCATTTTGCTTCTGGCATATTGGAGAAAAAGAACATGATTTTGCAATTTGATGCTTCCCCTGAATTGGAAACTATAAAACTGGACATGCATGAAAGAAAAAATATGTACCTGATTTTTAAGGAGACAATCAATAACGCAGTGAAATATGCTAAATGCGGTACTGTAAAAGTAAAAATCCATACAGCTGACCAGAAAATTATCATGAAAATCGAAGATGACGGAGAAGGATTTGATACTACAAAAAAATATATGGGCAATGGACTGCCTAATCTTCGAAAGCGCGCTGAAGAAATAAATGGAACATTACTAATCGATGCTGTAAGTGGACAAGGTACGGTAGTAATGCTTACATTGAAAACTACCCAAACAGGTAGTTGAATAGTTGGTTTCAAACGTTGAATTTTACCAATATACATTTTACCGTGGATATAAAAGTAGTAGTTTTTGAGGATAATGACCAGTTGAGGGAAATGCTCTTTCAGATGATTAATATCTCCGAAGGACTTTCCTGTACCGGTGCCTATTCAAACGCCATGGACCTTGAATTCAAGATCTTACGTTCTCAGCCTGAGATCGTTCTAATGGATATTGACATGCCCGGCATCAGCGGTATTGAAGCAGTAAAGATTATCTGCGATAAATTTCCTGCCGTAAAGGTGATGATGCAAACCGTTTTTGAAGACAGTAATAAAGTTTTTGATTCTATTTGTGCCGGTGCAAGCGGATATTTATTAAAGAATACACTATCCGAACAAATTGTAACAGCCATAAAGGAGTTGAACAAGGGTGGAGCTCCTATGAGCCCGGGTATTGCAAAAAAAGTGTTGAACCGTTTTCAGGAACAAAACCCGTACATAAAAAAAGATGATTATAAACTATCTGAACGTGAAATACAGGTGTTAACCTGCCTGATGAAGGGCATGAGTTATAAAATGATTGCAGATGCCTGTTTCATAAGCATTGACACCGTCAAATTCCATATCAAAAAGATCTATGAAAAATTGCAGGTGAACTCAAAATCGGAAGCAGTAATAAAAGCTATGCGGAATAGAATTGTTTAATTATTATTCATATACATCAAATTACGCTAAAATGGCTACCCAAATCAAAGCTGCAACACTTTCAGCAACCGGCAGAAAGATTGTTCCTCCAAGAAAATCACATAAAATTAACCTTGAACAAGCAAAGGAAATGACCAGGGCCTACAGAAATATCAGACCTGAAGGCACGAGTCTAAAGGCTTTTAAACTGGGAGGGACTTTTAACCGTGATATCTTTGACGATATACTGGCGCAGCCAGGTTGTTTCGGTATCCGCTATTATTTTGCAAACAGCCCTGACGTTGCTCCGGATAATATAAGTGACGGTATATTGGAAGCTAACCCTACCATCGTTATTGTAGGAGTAGACAGAAACGGGGATGACATGCTGCCTGGTCAGGGGAGTGTCAAAAAAAGCAAAGCCGCTCTAAGTGCTTCCAGCGGGATAATTGGAGAAAAGTCGTGGCCCAATCAACCTCATAGCGGTGCTGACAACGACTTAAATAGTGATAGGTGAATACCATCGCCTATTTTATTTCTGACCTTACTGCCCTAATTCCTGTTGCGGCCGGCCTTTATTTCTTTAAGAGATTAAAGGCTGACCGCCGCTTTTTTGTATACTTTTTGATTTACGCCGCCATCGTAGAGCTTACTAATGCCTTGATGGCCTGGTATGATCTTAGTAACTTATGGTCAATAAATATCTATACCTGTGTTGAATATTTCTTCTATGCGTTTATCCTTAATAAATGGGTGAAAGGAATTTTTATGCGATGGATGACCATTATCGGCTCGGTTGTTTTTCTTACTTTCTGGATAGGGCATTTTTTCATTCACGAAACCCTTAATACAACGAACATTGCAGCTGATGTCACGGAAAGCGCTGTATTGACCTTGCTCGCTTGTTTTGTAGTGACCACCTTAAGCCTGAAAACAGAGCATCCCGTGCTTAAAAATTACCGCTTCTGGTTTAGCGCAGTCTTATTTATTTACTTTTCGGTAAGTGTCCTGCTGTCCCTCGTTATGACCCGGTTAATGGAAAACCCAAACGCATATGAATTTGACGCATGGATTATTCATACAATTATAAATATTTCAATGAACGTTGTTTTCGCCCATGTATTTTCATTGAAAGAAAGATAATGGCGTCAATGTTTTTTTCATTTCAATGTTCATTTGTTTCCACCCCTTCGTGTAGTTGACTACTATTGGTTGAAAGGCAAACTTTGCGGTATTGATAATTACTCACCATTAAAACTAAAAAAATGGAAACCGCAATCACGAACTTTACATTTTTTCGCCAGAAACCGACCCTGAAAAAATTGGGTATACTTTCCGTATTACTCTTTTGTTCCCTGGCAACATTTTCGCAGGTAATCATTGGTAATTCCTATTACACGGTTCCGGCAGTAATTACTGTATACGGTTTAAACCGGGAAGGTAATCTGGATAGTACCCTGGACTACAAATTAAGGGCCCAGACAAAGTTTACCGTAAATGGTTTCGATAAAAAAAATAATCTTAAAATTTCCTGTTGGAAGTATGAACCAAATGCACGCCTCGATTCTTCTTACAATTATGAACATCCTATCCCGGCGTACCGGCTAACCAAAGAAAATCTTCGTAAACAGTATATAGATTTAGCCTTCGTGTCCGAATGGGCAAATTCCGTTGAATTTGCTATTACACCTGATGACTTCAATGCAAGCTGTAAACCCTATTTTGGAAAGAAGACCACCTTTACGTGGGGTTTCATGACACTGCCTTTAAAAGCCAGATTGGGCAACCATAAAGAAAAGTACTTTGAATTAGACCAAGGACTGAACCTTGGATTTACATTCGGCGCCAGAAAACAGATACAAAGTAAAAAAGAGCTGGCCGTGAATTATCTGTTAGGCATCAGCGTAACAAACGTTAAAACGGATACGTTAAGCTGGCATACAAAAAGTAACTATAATAATACCAACTCTGCAGCTTTAAGCCTGAGCACAGGGTTGTTGTTCCAGTACGAAAAATTTCAAATAGGCAGTTTTTTAGGATTCGATTATATTCCGGGGCAACTGGGCAGGGATTGGCGGAATCAGGGAAAACCATGGATAGGCATTGCCATTGGGGTTTCTTTATTTTCGGAAAATTCTACACAGGGGGCCAAACCCGGGACAAACAAATCGTCGGAAAATTAACCTCTCTTCTTTAAATATTCAATTCAATTTTAAAATATCAAACAATGAAAAAGTATACGTTTGCCTTAACAGGCATCTCCCTGTCTGTCATGGTCATCACGCTTTTGGCTTCCCGCCGACCGCTTACTGCAACTTCGCATCATCACCATGCGGACCCTATTGCCACGCATAACATGCTGGTCGTAGGAGAAAAAGCAGTGTATCTTTCACATCTTCCAATGTTTCAGCAAAAAGGAAAACCGCCGATGCCGCATCGTTACCAGGTAATCCTTGAAGTTGGATTGGAGAAACAAGGCAGTTCTCCCCAGAATGACTATATGAAAGACCGCCAGAGCCATCCGTCAACAAAGATCTACACAATAAATCCGGAAAATTTTTTATTGCCGACACTAATCACACCTGGCCTGAATGGTGATCCACTCTCCAGGTTTAACGGAACTATTTTCCGCGGACACTTCGAAAGAGGAGGTACCAGCATTCTGCAGGAGATCGATGTCAGGATCAGGCGTGTCGTATATTTTAAAAGTTTCGACTCCATTTTCAAAAAGTCAACCCAGTTAGAATACCTTCTCTTTGGCAAGGGTCAGGAACTTTTTTTAGCACACCTGATCACTGCTCCTCCTGACTTTGACCAGGTATTGTCTGTTAATATTACCGGCCATAAATTCAGTGATGAAGCACTAGCCAAAGGAATAAGGATGGTTTTACCCAATACCGTGAATTCTCCTTCCACAAGGATAAAGGAGAAGCAACAAGTGAAAGGAATAATAAATGCAGATAGTTCTTCCACCCCCAGGCAGGTTAATGTAAGCGTAATCAGAGAGTTCTACTTTGAAGAAACAGAACTCAGAGTGCCGCCGGATTTCGGAACAAGCCCGGAAGAAAAGAAATCAGGATTTCTGTAACCCGTGGATATGTTCTTTTACAGCTATAACATCATCCGGGTGAAACCATCTGATGGCCTCATCCCTTCCGAACCAGGTCATTTGCCGTTTAGCATAATGTCTGGTATGTATCTTTATATCTTCGATTGCTTTATCCAGTGTAATTTTTCCATCGATATATTCAAACAGCTCGTTATAGCCAACTGTGTTGAGTGCATTGATCTGTCTGAATGGAAATAATGATCTTACTTCGTCGGCTAATCCGTGTTTTATCATTTCATTTACCCGATGGTCGATGTTATGGTGTAGTTCTTCTTTGCTTAGCCGCAAACCTATCCTGATCACATGAAAATCGCGCTGCTGTTTTTGCCGGAGCTGGTAAGAAAGAATGGATCTGCCGGTGCCCTGTACGATCTCCAACGCACGCATCAGGCGTTGGGGATTTTTAATCTCTCCTTTGTTAAAATAGTCAGGATCATAGATTTTTACCTGGTTTTGCAACCACTCCAGGCCGTAATCGGAAAAGTCTGCATTAATTTTTATCCGGATAGCAGGGGCAACAACCGGTATCTCATCTATTCCTTCACAAAATGCTTTGATGTACAAGCCGGTTCCTCCAACCATAACAGCAACATCCTGCTCTTGAAAAATTTCCTGAACGGAAGCCAGTGCATACTTTTCGAACGACCCTGCATTAACGCAATCATGAATAGAATGAGAATTGATAAAGTAGTGTCTGACCCTGGTCAGCTGGGCCTGTGATGGTTTGGCCACACCAATATTCAGCTCGCGAAAACACTGGCGTGAATCTGCTGAAATGATCCGGGTGTTTAATTCCGAAGCCAATTGTATGGATAAGGAAGTCTTCCCGGTGGCCGTAGGACCGGCGATCAGGATACAGGTTTTATTTGAAGTATTTTCATACCTCATCCGCCTTCTCCTCTTCCTCGTCTACCACCTCATCATCAGGCTCAGCATCTGGAGTTTCTCCCTCTTCCCCAAATCCCTCTACATTTTTTCCCAGGTCGTATTTCTCTTCCACTTCTGTCAACTTATCACCCACCAATCCTTTGGTTCCGTATTGCGAAGGTCCGATGCCTTCCGTACGGATGACAGCCGGATAATCTAACCGGGGATTTTCTTCTTTAGTGACATTGATCAGTTCTACCTGGAAAGACCAGTTCTTTACAAAATCATATACGTAGATAAATTTTTGGTTGGGATCGAAAATTTCTGCGCCGATCAGGGTTTTTTCCATCAGCAGGGGCTCCACTTTATACCCTTTGTTATATTTTTCAAGGGTGATCTCTTTGCCGCGCTGCCAGGTATCATTACTTCTATAAAATGTAGCCTGGTGCTTATTGTCAAATTCATACGCTTTTAATATTGCCTGGTGCAACTGGAGGAAGTGCTGCGTATGACGGATGGCGACATCACGATAAACGCTATCATCCTCTTCCAGGTATACCCTGAATCTCAAAATTGCCATAGTTCATTAATTTAAATCCTAAGCCTTTACAAGGTCCAGGTAGTTTGTTTTAACAGGGCCGGCTCGTTTTTAGGACAATGTTACCCAATTAAATTGTCGAAGCCATATAAAAATAAAACACAAACGTGGAAACCAAACCGGAATTTCAATAGGAATTTAAGCCTTATTTTACCGCTTCCAGATTTAGTTCTTTGGCTTTCTTCAGCATAAATGCATAAGCCTGCTCGTAGTTATTTTCAATTTCACCGTCCAAAATAGCCTCTTTTAATGCATTTTTTAAGTCGCCTACCGCCCTTCCGGGCTGCAACCCAAATATTTCCATGATCATTTCTCCGGTTATCGGTGGCTGCCAGTTCCGGATCCGGTCCTTCTCCTCTACCTCTTTTAATCGTTGCCGAACCAACTCGAAATTTGCAAGATAACGATTGACCTTTAGCCTGTTTTTCGAAGTAATGTCTGCATTACAAAGAGTCATCAGGCTTTCTATGTCATCGCCCGCGTCAAAAAGTAACCGGCGAATAGCCGAATCGGTTATATTTTCCTTTGTAAGGCTGATTGGCCGCAAATGTAGTTCAACCATTTTCCGGACAAAACGCATTTTTTCGTTTGACGGAAGTTTTAACAGGGAAAATAATTTAGGGATCATCCTTCCGCCTACCACCTCATGACCGTGAAAGGTCCAGCCATGGCCATCTTCGAATTTTTTTGTTGCAGGCTTCCCGATATCGTGAAGTAAAGCCGCCCAACGTAACCAAAGATCCCGGGTATGTTTGGCGATGTTGTCGACCACCTGCAGGGTATGGTAAAAATTATCTTTGTGACCCATTCCATCGATATACTCAGCCCCGGCAAGGTCAACCATCTGTGGAAAAATGATGTGTAACATGCCTGTTTTATACAGCAGATCAAATCCCACTGAAGGTTTATCGCTAAGCAAGATCTTGTTTAATTCTTCCGTGATGCGTTCCTGGGTGATTATCTTTATCCGTTCAACATTTTTTTTTATCCCTTCTAACGTATCATCCGTTATCTGGAAATGCAACTGAGTAGAAAACCGGATGGCCCTTAGCATCCGCAATGGATCATCGCTGAACGTTTTATCAGGATCCAGCGGAGTCCGGATTAATTTCATTTTCAGGTCATCCCGGCCATGGAAGGGGTCAAACAGTTTGCCATAATCATCACTGTTTAGGCTTACAGACATAGCATTGATGGTGAAATCACGCCGGCTCTGATCATCTTCCAGCGTTCCGGGTTCAACGGTTGGGTTACGGCTATGATGATTATAACTTTCCTTTCGGGCGCCTACTATCTCTACTTCAAGGTCGTGGAGTTTGATCTGGGCCGTTCCAAAATTTTTGAAGTACGACACTGGAGGTTTGGGATGAAAACCTTCTGCGGCTTTATGTGCCAGGGCAATGCCGTCACCAATGCAAACTATATCCGCATCTTTCGTTTTTCTGCCTAATAACTTATCCCTGACAAAGCCGCCAATGATATAACAAGGCAGATGCAGCTCCCCGGCCGCGTTTGCGATCTTTTTAAAAACAAATAACTCCCTTTCAGTGCAATTGATTTCCATAACTGTCTGCAAATATAACAAGCGGCTTTGAACCCCGGGTTAATCAGGTGCTTATCAGATCATTGCCTGGAAAATTATAAGGATTTATTGCAAAAATCAGTTGCTGGTCCCGGATCTCCAACGCGCATTTGAAATGTCCCTCCGGACAGGTTTTATAGCCGTGCAAGCCACAGGGACGGCAGTATAATGGCTTGTCAACTTCTACAACAAACCTTCTGTCAGACAATGGCCCAAAACCAAAAGCCGGAACCGTAGAGCAATAAATAACCGTTACCGGGGCATTGACGGCAGAAGCGAAATGCAAGGGCGCTGAGTCATTCACATAATTCATCACGGCATCTTTCATTAAAGCCGCCGATTGAAGAAAGTTTAGTTCACCACACAAATTCATACTCACAGCACCCTGACATTGCCTGATGATCTCATTACATAACGATTTATCTCCCGGCGCGCCGAGAAGATGAATATGATAGTTGCCGGGCAGGTTTGTAATAAAGCCTATCCACTTTTCTTTGGGAAATTGCTTGGTAAACCATACGGACGCCGGAGCAACGCAGATATAAGGATGAAGTTTGTATTTAGCTACGCTGTCGACATCTTTTTGCGACGGATATAAGACAGGGTGAAAAACCTTCTCATCCGTAAAATGTTTGAGCAAATCATTATTGCGGTCGATTTCGTGCTTTAAGGAGTCAGCGGTACTGATGGTATGTTTTACCCTGGTCGTAAATAAAAAACTAAACGGATTTTTATTGAACCCGATTGTTTCTTTGGCTCCAGAAAATGCCGTGAGCAAACCAGTCGCAGTGAAACGCTGAAGATTGATAACCTTTTCATACTTATTCCGCCGGATCTTCCACAATAGCTCCCATAAATTTCTGTATTTATTTTTAGTTTTATCCCATATCAACACCTCACGCAGGTATGGGTGGTTGATGAATAACGATTCATTGCCTTTTCTGATGAGGAAATCAATTTCCGTGTCGGGATAATAGGTATGTAACTTTTCAATGACACCGGTAGCCAGGACCGCATCTCCAATAAATGCCGTTTGTATGACAAGGAATTTTTCCATGAAAGTGAGCAAAGTTACCTTTTCACTTACAAATTACTTTCACCGGATGGTTGTTATACTTCCATCTGCGTTCCACTTGATTACGGAAGAAGGGGCCGCAACAGTATTGTCATCCTGCCGGTATTGAACTATATAGTCGGCCCCGTCTTTGATAACCGCAGCAATTTCATTAAACATGCCGGGGGCAGGCTGACCGGAGAGGTTGGCGGAAGTAGAGACAACCGGTTTCCTGAAACGCTTGATTAAATGTTTACAAAATGGTTCGTTAACAACACGGATTCCTATGGTTCCATCCGTTTGGATGAGGTTATCCGCAAGGCCGATTGCGCCCTGATAAATGATCGTCGTTGGCTTTTGCACCTTTTTTAAATACTCAAAAACCCGGAGATCGGGTTGCACGGTATATTTAAGAATGTCCCTTTCGTCTGCCAACAGAACGTTCATATTCTTACCGGCTGACCGTTGTTTAAGCAGGTAAATTTTTTCCACTGCTTTCGGATTGGTAGCATCACAGCCTAGTCCCCACACGGTATCTGTTGGATAAAGAATTATTCCCCCGCTTTTCAAAACGTCCAGGCAGCTTTCCACATCTGATAAAAAATCAGTCATGGCGCAAAGGTAAGGGGATGCCTAATTCGCTGAACGCTCCTGTTCCGATTGTATCCCGGTTTTTATTTGCCGCTGCTTACTGTACAATGTCCGCCATCCATTTTTCATTTCCCCAGGTATACAGGTTTGATTCGTTTTCGGTAACCACTCCGGCGATTTTCAGACCTGCTTCCAGCTTTGCCTGTTGTTTTTTATACATCCTGCCGGTTAAATAAATCTATCACTTATTTGTTAACATTACAAATAAGTGGATGAATTTAATACAGTTTAATATATTAATCAGTAGCTAACTGCCCAACATACAATTACCGATTTTTCTATTCATTTAATCTCCCCTATTTTAGCATAAACTTTTCAGCATGAACCTCCACGAATACCAATCCAAGGAATTACTAAAAAAGTATAACGTTCCCGTACAGGAAGGTATGGCCTGCAGTACTCCAGGTGAAGCGGAAGAAGCCTATCGCCAGATCAAAACCTTGTACGGCAGTAATTTCGCTGTTGTAAAGGCACAAATACATGCAGGGGGAAGGGGGAAAGGAAAAATTGCAGGTAAGGAGCAGCGTGGGGTGGCCGTTGGCAAAAATGCGGAAGCCGTGAAGGATATTGCTCAGAATATTCTTGGTGGAACACTGGTTACCATTCAGACAGGGCCCGCTGGAAAAATGGTGAATAAAGTGCTGGTGGCACAGGATGTTTATTATGAAGGCCCAAGTCCGGTAAAAGAATTCTACCTGTCTATCTTACTTGATCGAAGCAAAGGGCAAAATGTGATCATGTACAGCACGGAAGGAGGAATGAATATCGAAGATGTGGCACATAGTACACCTGAAAAGATCTTTAAGGAATGGGTTCATCCGGGTGGCCTGCTGCAGCCTTTCCAGGCCCGTAAGATCGCTTTTAACCTGGGAGTCAGCGGTGAAGCTTTTAAGAGTATGGTGAAGTTTGTTACCAGCCTTTACAATGCTTATGTTGGACTGGATTGCAGCATGGTGGAAATTAACCCCATGTTTAAAACCAGTGATAATAAAATTATCGCTGTCGATTGTAAAATGAACCTCGATGATAATGCGTTGATGCGCCACCCCGAGCTGGCTGTATTACGCGACCTGAGTGAAGAAGACCCTACGGAAGTTGAAGCCGGGAAATACAACCTTAATTTCGTTAAACTGGATGGAAATGTCGGCTGTATGGTGAATGGTGCCGGATTGGCGATGGCTACCATGGATATGATCAAATTGAGCGGTGGCGAGCCGGCCAATTTTCTTGATGTGGGTGGTACGGCCAATGCTCAGACTGTCGAGGCCGGTTTCCGTATTATCTTAAAGGACCCGAAAGTAAAAGCCATCCTAATAAACATTTTTGGAGGTATCGTTCGTTGCGACCGGGTGGCGCAGGGTGTCATTGATGCCTATAATACCATGGGCAATATCAGTGTTCCCATCATTGTGCGCTTACAGGGAACAAACGCAGAAGAAGCAAAAAAATTAATAGACGAAAGCGGGTTAAAAGTACAGTCTGCCATTTTACTGAGTGAAGCTGCAGATCTGGTTAACAAGGCGGTAAATAATTAAGTAACACAAAGTCATTGCAACACCTATACGTGGCACATTATTACTTAAAACCATGATTCATTTGGATGATATCGTTTCAAAAGAAGTTCTCCCCGGCTTTTTTGGAAAGTTCCTGCACGGGGAAAAGCATACGCTTGCCATTTGGGATATCAAAAAAGGAAGTGTGCTCCCGGAGCATGTTCATGAACACGAACAGATCACCCATGTGCTTGAAGGTGAGTTGGAAATGATTATTGGCGGAGAAAAATATGTATTTACGGCTGGCATGTCTCATATCATTGTTTCCAACACGCCACATTCCGCCATTGCCCGCCACGATAGTAAAGTGGTTGATTCTTTCAGTCCGGCACGCGATGATTACAGGTAGATTGTATAGGATTCTCTTTTCAGTAAAACCAATAACTATGATGGCTTATTTCTTGTACCTGTCATATTATGCCTTATTAATTATATATGCCGCATATGAAAAAAATACTTTTGACGGTTTTGCCTTTACTTGTTTTTACCCTGTTATGGGGTCAGCAAAAGGACCGCATAGAAACAGACAGGCCCAATGAAACGGAGGTGCCTTATACGGTGCCAAAAAAGTTCTTTCAGATAGAAGCAGGAGTTTACCACGAGAAAACCTCTCAGGCCAGGGAGATCACCAATCACCCGCATCTTCTGCTTAAATATGGATTATCTAAACAGCTTGAGTTGCGGGTGCAGGCAAACTTATCTACCGTTAAAGACCTTTACTTTCAAAAACATCGCACTACCACCGGACTCGAGCCTTTGGAACTTGGAATTAAAGGCGTCTTGTGGGGAGAGATGAGTTGGGTGCCCAGGACTTCCCTACTGCTCCAAACCGGAATACCGACTCTTGCTTCCGGCGATTTCAAAGGCGAGCACTTTGCACCCGAAATCCGCCTGCTAATGGAAAACGATATAAGTGATGCTTTTTCATTAAATTATAATGTTGGCGCCGAATGGGATGGAGAGCAGAAGAATCCTACCTGGCTGTATACCTTTTCGCCAGGTTTAGACATAGGCAAACGATGGCATGCTTTTGCAGAAATTTTCGGCTTTTTTAATAAACATGAAGAAGCAAACCATACGCTGGATGGCGGGATAGAATACTTCGTCAATAAAAATTTTGCGGTAGATGTCTGTTCTGGTTTTGGGCTTAACAAAGGAGCTCCTCATTTTTTTATAACGGCCGGAGGGTCAGTAAGGTTTAAATAATGCTACATACTATACCTAAACCCAATCATGCCTTTCATCCGTTGAATCGGTGCATAATTGTAAGAAGGATCGAAAGTGTAGCCATTCGGATTATTTACAGGGTCATTAATTTGTTTGTCGAACGGATCGAAAGGACGAAGGATGGGATTTTTCGGCAAAAAATTAAACAGGTTTTTTACTCCGCCGTATACCTCGATGCCGCGGCCAAATTTTTTGGTCAGCTGAAGATTAGCCAGGGTGAACCAGGGTGAATATTCAGGCCGGAAGTCAAAAGGAACTACCGGCAGTCGTTGCGGGCCATACACTTTCCCAGTAAAGTCAAGGCTGATATTCCATTCAGGTATAGTATAACTTACCGCATAGGTAGCAGAAAAACGGGGGGCGAAAAGCTGTTGCTGTCTTTTGCGATGGCCATTCTTATCTTCCTGCTTTGTATAAACATCCATTAAAGTGAAGCCGCTGAGTATTTTCAGCCCCTTTTTAAAGCTGAAGTCCAGGTTGGCCGATACTCCCTTTGAAACAGCAAAGCCTTTCAGATTGCTATATATAATTTTTTGTGGATCCGTGTCATAATCCGCCACGATCTTGTTGGTGAAATAAGTATAGAATACGGAAGCATCGACGTTTATAAATCCTAATGAAGGAGCATAAACACCCGTATAGTTAACATTGCCGTTCCAGCTTTTCTCAGGTTTAAGTGCTTCGGTAATGAGCAGTTCCCTCGCTCCGCTCAATGCGAGGTGATCTTCCGTAAACAAGTTTACCACCCTGAAACCGTTACCACCGCTAATACGAAGTGTATGATTATTTCCCTGCTGAATTTTAACTGCCAGCCGGGGTGACCATATATCACCCTGGAGACTGCTGCGCTCATAACGAAGTCCGGCCAAAGTTGTCAGCACATTGCTGAACTTGATCTCGTCCTGAAGAAAAACACCATTCGTTGTAGTTATACCCGGACTATTTGTTACACCATCCGGTTTGGCGGTGGCGGGAGTATTATCATCATACCAGGTGTACCTGTATGGTATACCGGCCAACAGATTGTGTTTTCCTATTGTCTTATCCCACCTCAGCTGTGCATAACCGGTATGCTGCTCTGCCATATAAGGCGAAGCTCCGTAATAGGAATCCTGGTTATGATAGTTGTACGAGTATTCAAGTATGAATTTTTCCTTTTGTAACGGTAAGCCGTAATTTCCAATCAATTCAAAACGGTTGGTATATATGCTCTCACCATAAATGCTGTCTGAACCCCTCCATTTTCTGTTCCAATTCATTTCTCCTCCCCACCGGTCTTCGTAAACGAACCGGGTAGCAATACTCATAGGCTGTTTACTTCTTCTATCCAGGCTCCATTTGTTAAATAAGGAGATCCGTTTCTGTAAGGTAACATCGGTGAAATTATCTTTATTTACATCAAATTTTTTATCAAACCAAAAAGCGCTTAGTCCCACTAAAGCATTGGCCTTGCCAATACTGAACTTCCCGGATACATCAGCATTCAGTTCCTGGTAAGAAGTGAAATTCAGGTCGGAAGTGAACCTGGATGCAGTAGCCGGGTCTTTGGTAATGATGTTAATCAGCCCTGCCACGGCCTCACTTCCATACAATGTCGAAGCCGGGCCTTTCACCACTTCCACACGCTTGATCAGGCTTGACGGTATTCCGGAAAATCCATAAACGGTGGCCAGGTTACTGACTATAGGCATGCCGTCGATTAATACCATGGTATATGGACCTTCCATGCCATTGATGTGAATATCACCCGTATTACAAACGTTACAATTCAGTTGAGGCTGCACCCCATTTACGATCGTCAATGCTTCGAAAAGAGTTGGAGTTACGTTCTTTTTAAAAAATTTGGCTGAATACGTTTCTACAGGTATGGGGCTGGCCGATTTAGAAACTTCTTTCATGGTGCCCGAGATCACTACTTCCTCCATATCCCTGCCGGAAGGTCTCAGGTAGATAGCGGTATACTTCTTATTTCTTTGCAGCACTACGGTATCTGTAAGATATCCTACGGCGCTGACAATGACTTTAACGGACTGGAGGGAGGTAGGAAAAGAAAACATGAAGATGCCCTGATCATCAGATATCACTCCACCGGCTTGTTGTGTTAAGGTTACGGAAGCACCCTGGATCTTTTCATTCGATCTCCAATCGATGACTTCGCCTTTAACCTGAATTTTCTGCCCGATGGTAATTGCAGAAAAAAGTATTAGGCCAATAAACAATATCCCTTTAATCATAACGGCGTTTCCTGTATAAATTGTAAGTATTAAAGTCCTTTAAAAAAAAATTTAGTCTTGTCTAAAATTTATTTTAAGCAAATATAATAAAAAAATGGGAAACGATTAACATCATTTTTTCTTCCTGCGTTGCAAAGCACTCAGGAAAGTCCTTTCAACAAATACCCGCAAGCAAAAACCAGGTAATCATTTTTTTCAAGGTTCCTTCTTTAGTAATTCGATAATCTTTGTTTCCAAATCCGTCTTTTCCGGGTTGACGGCTACAATTTTGCCTGATCTGTCGAGCAAATACGAGGCAGGGATTTCTTCCACTTTCCACAACGAAGCCACCGGCCCTTCCCAGCCGCCACTTTCCTGAACCTGTATCCAGCTCATCTTATCAGCGACGATCGCTTTTTTATAAGCGGCTTCATCTTCATCTAGGCTTACACCGAAGATTTCGAACCCATTACGCTTATATTTATTATACAGGCTCAGCAGGTTTGGGTTTGCTTTACGGCAAGGACCGCACCAGGAGGCCCAAAAATCTACCAGTACAACCTGGCCTGTCATCTCTGACAGCTTTACGATTTTACCTCTCAGGTTCGGCAAAGCAATATCCGGAGCTTGTTGTCCTACTACAGGCTGGGCCAGAGAATAAGAAGAGTATAATAATACTGCTGTGAGGATGATTAAACCGTTTATCTTTTTCATAATAACCAAGGTTAGATAGTAACATGATAAATGCGGGTGTTTCCCGAAATACCCTCTTTCATGCGGCAAACGGCGGTTTTACCTGTTTGAACACATGGCCTTTGTGAAGCAGAACTGTATTTTCTAAATTCCCTGATGGTTAAAAAGCTTTTGTCCACTATAGTGATCTGCTTGTTACCATCCAGGGTTTGATCCTTTACATTTAGAAAGTGAAAGGTATTACTGCCAAGTTGTACATGTTCGTCGTTTTTTACGCCTACACGATCAAAACGGCCGGATAACCTGAGTTTGGCTATGGCAAACCCGGCGTCTTCCACTGCTTTTCTTAGTTCATCAATATTAACCTGATCACCAGATTTAAATTGAATGTTAAAAGCGGAATTTTTGATATCTGGTTTTACAGACTGAATAAAAGCCAGTTCCTCCAGCGAATTATTGATGGCTTTTGAGCACATGGCGCAGGTAAGTCCACTTGCCTGTAAAACGGCAGAACTGAACTGAGCGTGGAGGGAAAGGCCCGAAATAGCGAGCCAGAGCATAAAAAATATTTTTTTCATTTTATTATTGCGTTTTGTAACAGGTATACCTGTATATACGGGAAAAAGACACCATTGGTTAAACAATGCGTTAAAACTTGTTTACAGGCATTAAATCCGAAAAACACAATTAATCAGGTAAAGAGATGTGCTAGGATGATCTGGAAGGCTAACATTCGCAATTTCGCCCATGCAATGATGTATTTCCACTGCCAGCCCGCTGGAGACAGCAAGGTATAAAACAGCAGTAAATATGGCTAACCCTTTTTTCATAAATAATGGCGAAGTTACCAACTTTAATGAATATAATCTGCGACTCTGCGGCTATTGTTGCCGCAGAACAGCCCATTCGTGTTAAAAGTCACCGTATGTCTCTAACTTAATTTTCAGGTATTCCTTCCGGTAAGTGCGTGGTTGCTTTCCGGTTACAGCTTTAAATTGCCTGTTGAAATTGGAAAGCGTATTAAAGCCGCATTCATAGCCTACCTGCTCTATGCTAATTTTTTCCTTATTCAATAATTTACAGGCGTAATCAATTCTGATCTCTCTTAAAAAATCTGAAAAGGATTTGTTAACCCGTGACTTAAAATACCTGCTAAATGACGTAAGTGTCATATTAGCAAGATCTGCCACCTCTTTGAGGATTATACTTTGGTGAAAATTCTTGATAACATAATCATACACCTTATTCATCCGGTCGGTTTCTGCTTCCGTATGTGAAGAAACATAATGGTTGTGGGTTATATAATGACATTCGGGCGATTTTGCTATTACATCCAGTATCTTCAATAACTGAATGATACTGTCGACACCCCTGAGTTCCAGCAGTTGGGTCATCATCCTCCTGACTATTACGTTTGCCACTCCGGTTATTTCAAGTCCCCGCCCTGACTTTTGCAACAGGTGATGGATATCCTTCAATTCTTCTTTAAGATGAAAGATTTCCCCAAGGAAATACTTATTAAAGTAAATAACAATTCCCTCTGTTGTTAATTGGTTTTTCTTGTCAAAATAAGCATTGTCATTTCTCCAGACATGCGGCACATTCGGACCTGTAAGAACAAGGTCACCTTCTTTAAATGGTTTTATAACGTTACCGACAAAACGAATCCCTTCTCCTTTTAAAACCAGAAATAACTGGTGCTCCGGGTGGAAGTGGAAGGTAGTGTCGAAATGGAGAGAATGTAGTTTTTTTATAACAAATGTCTTGGAATCAGGAATGGCTGACTTTGGAATAGAATGATTCATATGGTACTAATCTTATCATAATTTAACTTAAATCTTCAAATTCTGGATAAAATAAAGTCAGAATAGGATATAATAGAGTAATCCTGTCTAATAAAAATGGATTTCCTTTAACAAAGAATTTTCCTTCATCCACTTTTCAATTGCTTCATATGAGAACATTTTTTCACCATGTTAATCCGTTCACGCCTGTCCCGGGTACGTTAAAACCGCGTTTTTCAGGGTGGCAAAAAAGCAACTACCTTCTTGCTTTTTTTTTCTCGTTTACCTTCTTCCTCCAAACCCAGGCCCAGGACCAGCTGGTAACGGGATCCGTAACCGATGAGGAGGGCAAACCCCTGATCGGCGCAACGGTGACCGTAAAAAACACACAAATTGGAACCTCTACGGATGCGAATGGCAAATTTTCCATTAATGTTCCAAATGCCAATAGCACTTTAGTGATTACTTCAATTGGATTTACTACACAGGAAGTGCCTGTAAGTAACAGGTCAACAATTAATCTCTCGATGGTACAGGACGCCACATCCTTAAGGGATGTAGTGGTGGTGGGCTATGGTGTGCAAAAGAAGAAAAGCCTGACCGGGGCCGTCGTGTCTGTTAATGAAGAACAACTGAGGGCCATGCCAGTGGGAAATCCTGTTTCAAGGCTCCAGGGGCGCGCAGCCGGGGTTACAATCACCAATAATAATGCTCCCGGTGCCGGCTCTACTGTCCGTGTGCGTGGCTATGGCTCGCTCGGCAATAATAATCCGCTTTATGTAGTTGATGGCATTCCCAGGACCGGCATGGATAACATCAACCCGAATGACATTGAGTCCATGACCGTGTTAAAGGACGCCTCGTCCTCAGCCATTTATGGTTCACGGGCCGCCAATGGAGTAATAGTGGTAACTACCAAGCGTGGCAAAGCCGGGCAGCCGGTTCTTAATCTGGATGTCCGGTACGGAATTCAACAAAAAACCAATCGCCCGGCTTTAATGAATTCGCGGGAGGCCGGAGAAAATTTGTGGCAAAAATTCAAAAACATGGGCCTTAAACCGGGCGATCCGGGATGGGGCAATGCGCAATACGGTTCGGGCGCAACACCCGTAGTTCCGGACTATATTTTCCCTGCAGGTAGAATGCAGGGACAGGTAGACGAAAATACGTATAGCTGGCCAAACCCTTACAATGCCATCACCAGAACGAATAAAGGCGAAACGGATTGGTTTGAAGAGGTTTTTGTCAAAGCGCCTGTCCAGGAATATAATGTCAGTGTAAGCGGAGGAACCATGGGAAAAAGCAACTATGCCATATCCGCAGGTTATATGGATCAGAAGGGCATTGTCAATTATGGAGGGGATGCCATTAATGGTTCAACCAATGGCGGATACAAACGGTATTCGTTACGCTCCAATGCGGATGTTAACCTGAATGACTGGTTAAAAATAGGTATAAGTATGAGTGGTACTTACAACAACCTGAAAGGCACCACCGGCGCCGGGCCGGTAACTACCGTGCTAACGCTGAATCCGCTCCTACCCATTTACGACATTCGGGGAAACTTTGCAGGTTCGAAAACACCGGGAACAGGTAACGGGCGAAACCCTGTCGCCGAACTGATCAGAAACAATGATGATTATACCCGCGGGCTATTGCTCCAGGCAAGCTCTTATGCCCAGCTCTCCTTTACCAGAGATTTATTCTTCAAAACCTTGTTTGGTTTTAACTACGATGCAAGCAATGCCCTGGATCGTGCCCTTGTGGATCCGGAATGGAACCAAACCTCCCTGGTAAGCAGCCTCATCTCGACCTCGACTACGGCTTTGCAATACAACTGGGTAAATACACTCAATTATCTGAAGACCATAAGGGACGATCATAATTTCAACGTGTTACTGGGTATGGAAGCTATTGACAACAATTCCCAGTTCGTAACCGGAAGCCGTTCCACTTTTGCCTTTACCGATCTGAACTATATGGTGTTAAGTGCAGGTCAGAAGGATGTCACAAACGGAGGCACTTTCGACCAGTCCAGGCTCTTCTCCTATTTTGCCCGGTTGAACTATGATTATAAAGGGAAATACCTGTTAGAGGGAGTTGTTCGCCGTGATGCTTCATCGCGTTTTGTGGGTAAATACCGATGGGGTACGTTTCCGGCATTTTCTGCCGGGTGGAGGATTTCGCAGGAATCCTTTATGCACAACATTAACTGGTTAAATGACCTTAAACTTCGTGTGGGGCTGGGAAAGAACGGTAACGACAACGTAGGTAATTATAACGCCTATACAACCTATATAGCCAATGGCAATGAATCTTATTACAATATCTCCGGTTCCAGCAGGAGTTCGTCTACCGCAGGGTTCCATCAGTCCACACGCGGAAACCCGGATGGAAGGTGGGAAACGAGCATAGCCAGGAATATCGGTCTGGATGTATCCCTGTTTAAGTCGAAATTTGAAGCAAGCTTCGATGTATACAACCGTTCAACGATCGACATGCTTTATGCCGATACAAAACCTGCCACCTGGGGTGAAGTGAACCTGCCAAACGTTAACATCGGCGAAATGAAGAATACCGGTTTTGACCTGATGCTTACTTACCGCGGCAAGCTGGGCAAGGATCTACATTTCACGGTAAATGCGAATCTCTCTCATTATGAAAATGAAGTCGTTAAATTGAATGGCAATCCCAACGAGATCCGCTTTGGCAACGCTACCGAAGCCAGTTTTAATACGGCAACGGTGACAGGAAGGCCGGTCGACGCCCTTTATGGCTATGTGGTAGAGGGCATTTTCAATACCAAAGAAGATGTGGCCAGCTGGCCAAAGTTTAATCCCAACGTTGCGGGGGTTGACGTATACAGTATGCCCGGTGTATTCAAATTCAAAGATGTAAACGGCGACAACAAAATTACTCCACTCGATCGTACCTTTCTCGGTGATGGCTACCCGAACCTGTCTTATGGTTTAAATCTTGACCTTAATTACAAAAATTGGGACATGACCATGTTTGTTCAGGGTCTTCAAGGCAGGAACATAATCAATTCCGTTAGCCGCAACATGCTCTTTATCCGCCAGGATGGGAACTACCTGAGGAAGCGTCTGTATGAATCGTGGACACCTGAGCGTTATGCAAGCGGTGGAAAGATAACGGTGCCGATCACCATTAATAACGACGCCAACATGCAATTGCCCTCTACATTTTTTATCAAAAAAGGAGATTATCTGCGGATGAAAGACATTCAGCTGGGATATACTTTAAATCCAAAAATGCTCAGCAACATCAAAGTGAACAGCCTGCGTGTATATTTACAGGCATCCAACCTGTTTACCCTGACACCATATAGTGGCCTGGATCCTGAGGTAAATGAGCAGGGGATTGACAATTCGGTTTACCCCACCTCGAGGATATTCGTATTTGGGTTTAATATGAAATTATAAAGAAGCTTTAGTTTACTAACAGTATATAATGTTTGATATATGAAAAAGATATTAGTCTTTACAGTAACAGGTCTAACGCTTTTCCTGGGTTCGTGTAAAAAAGATTGGCTTACCCTTAAGCCAAAAGGGCAGGCAAATTTTGAAACCCTGCTGAACAAAGATGGGGTAAATTTATTGCTGATAGGAGCCTATGCCAACGTGGACGGAGCAAATAATAAAAGTGCCCAGCCGCAGGGATGGCCGTCAGGCGTATCCAATTGGGTATGGGGAAGTGTTGCAGGCGGTGACGCTTACAAGGGGTCCAATTCCGGTGACCAGGCACTGATCAACGACATAGCCGGCTTTTATTTAACGGCAGACAATACCTACGTGAATAGTCACTGGATGTTTGAATACGATGGTGTGCTTCGTTGCAATGACGTGCTTAAGGCATCAAAACTGGCAACCGGCATGACTGATACCGAGAAGGTGCAAGCCGAGGCCCAGGCAAAGTTCCTCCGCGCGCATTTCTATGTTGAGCTAACCAATGTACACGGCAAGGTGCCTTATATTGATGAGAATACCGAAAACCCTACGGTAGTTCCCAATGACCACCTCGTATGGCCGGAGATAGAGGCGGACCTTAAATATGCCATGGACAACCTTCCCCACCGGTGGACCGACAAAGGGCGGGCAAACAAATGGGCTGCCAAAACCTACCTGGCCCGTGTTTACCTGGCTCAGCAGAAATATGCGTTGGCCATGCCTTTGCTGCAGGACGTCTATTCAAACGGAGGATTCACCCTGGTTCCTGACTTTATTCAGAATTTTCTTATTGCGACCGTGAACAATGCCGAATCCATATTCGAAGTGCAGTATGCCGTTAATGACGGGTTTGGCGCGGACAACGCCAACATTGCCGATGCACTAAACTCGCCGACCTTTAAATCATCCAGCAACTTCCATCAGCCCTCACACGCGCTGGTAAGCGCGTTCCGCGTAGATGCCAACGGCCTTCCCCTGGAACCGGATGCCAGGGATTACAGCTCCGATGATATTCTTCCCATCGACCCCACAGGGCTAACGGTCCCTTATAAGCTCCCCGTGGATCCACGCCTCGACTGGACAGTAGCCCGTCCCGGTGTGCCGGATTTTGATTGGGGTATCCCGACTATTTCGTGGATTCGCGATCCGAATAACGGGGGGCCTTACATGAGCAAGAAGTCTACCTATTTAAAAGCGGAAAAGAACATTAATTCAAGTACAACCGTTCGGCCTGGCGCTAATGCGAACAATTTCCGCAAATTTAAATTAGGCCACGTAATACTCTGGCTCGCAGAATGTGAAACAGAAGTGGGGTCGCTGCATAATGCCACGGTGCTGGTAAACCTGATACGTAACCGCGCCAAAGGCTCCAATGTGGTTAAGTTTGATAATGGCCTGCCGGCAGCCAATTATAAGGTTGAACCTTATCCGGCAGACTTCCCCACAAAGGAGGCGGCACGCCTGGCTGTCCGTCATGAACAGCGCCTGGAATTCGCCCTGGAAGGCATGCGCTTTTTCGATCTGGTCCGGTGGGGTATCGCAGGACCGGTACTTAATCAATACCTTAGCGTAGACGGTAAAATCCTGCCTTCACTGCTGAACAAGACTTTCCTGGTGGGCCAGCATGAAGTAAGACCCATCCCACAGGCACAAATCGATTTGTCAAAAAAAGATGGGAAATCCGTTCTTGTTCAGAATCCGGGTTACTAAGTATTTTTTACAAAGCATAGGATTATTTATAGGGGCACTTTATCTGATAGCGAAGGGTCTAACAAAATGTCGCAAACACAACCAAGACGTATTCATAATACAATGATTAGAATAAAAATAACGAGAAGGCACCTGCTTCTATTTTCCTCCATTGTTTTCTTTTGTGCAACATCCTGTACAAATTTTAATAAGTCATACCAGGATTGGCGGGCTTATGGCGGTAATAGCCAAAATATAAAGTATTCTGCCCTTTCTGAGGTCAATACAGGTAATGTCAGCAAGCTCCAGATAGCCTGGACTTATTCGTCCGGCCAGGCATCAGCAACGAATACAACAGACATGAAAACCAATCCTGTTATTGTAGACGGAGTACTTTATGGACTTAACCCGCAACTTAAACTGATCGCATTGGATGCCGCCACCGGAAAAGAAAAATGGGTATATGATCCGGTCACAGTACCGGAAAAGGGAAAAAATATCGGCCGCGGCCCTTTTGTTTCTTCCACCAAGATTTCAAGGGGATTGGCCTTTTATAAAGGTTCGGAGAAGGACCAACGCATCCTGTATACTCCTGGAGGAGGTCATGCTTTATATTGCATCGATGCACTAACGGGAAAGATCATCCCATCGTTTGGGGATAAGGGGATAGTTGATCTTCACGATGGATTGGAGATAGAAAATCCGTATGATTTACATATATCAAACACCAGTCCCGGGGTTATTTATAAAGACCTGATCATTATGGGCTCCCGTTTATCCGAAGCAGCACAGTCCGCACCGGGACATATCAGGGCTTATGATGTACATACCGGAAAACAGGTCTGGATCTTTCATACCATCCCCCATCCCGGAGAACCGGGATATGAAACATGGGAAAACCCCAAGGCCTATACATACGTGGGCGGAGCCAATGTTTGGGGAGGATTTAGCCTGGATAACGAAAGAGGAATTGTATTTGCAGGCACCGGCTCGGCAACGCCCGATTTTTATGGTGGCCAACGGAAGGGTGATAATCTCTATGCTAATTCAGTATTGGCCCTGGATGCCAGAACCGGCAAGTTGATCTGGCATTATCAAACAATTCATCATGATCTGTGGGACTGGGATATTCCCACCCATCCTATACTGGCTCAAATAAAAAAAGACGGTAAAAAAATAGATGTGGCTGTTCAGATCACCAAACATGGCTTCATTTTTATGTTTGATCGCGTAACGGGCAAACCCATTCATCCCGTAGAAGAAGTGCCGGTACCTAAATCAGCACTTCATGGAGAAAAGACTGCGGCCACTCAACCCGTTCCTACTTTCTTCAAACCTTTCGTACGGCAGGTCATTACGGAGGCTGATCTTTTTAAAGATGGTTTGCCGGATTCCTCTTACCAGGATATCTTAAAAAAATTCAGGTCATACAAAACGGGTAACATGTGGAACCCACCCTCTGTTCAGGGAACGTTGCAAAACCCGGGTTGGAACGGCGGCGCAGAATGGGGCGGGCCTTCTTATGACCCTACTACCGGGATCATGTATGTAAATGCAAACGAATCACCGTGGGTGGTCCGCATGACAGATGTCAATCAGCCGGATAAAACGGATAATGCTAACACAATGACGAATTTTCAGGCCGGGAAAGTGTTGTACGAATCACAATGCAGTGGCTGTCATGGTTTGGACCGGAAAGGTGGAGAAAGCAATCCGGCACTGGCAAATAATCCATCCCTGGTAGGGATCGATAAAAGGAGCAATATGAGCCAGGGAATTAAGTTTGATGAGTCATCCTTCAAGAGTTTGATTACAACCGGAAGGAACAACATGCCTCCGTTCGGTCACTTAACCGAAGAACAAAAAACGGCGCTGGCTTCATACGTCCTCAACCTGGAATCCAGCCAGAAAGAAAGATTTAGCCGGGCCAATGATGATGTAGCGCTGCCCGAGCATTTTAAAAGTCCTTACCGGCAGAGCGGAGGTAAGTTCCTGACCAAAGAGGGATACCCCGGCGTAAAGCCTCCCTGGGGACACCTCTCCGCCATCAATTTGAATACAGGTGAAGTGGTATGGAAGGTAACTATTGGTGACTACCCCGAACTCAAAGCGAAAGGGATACATGCAGGAAGCGAAAACTTCGGTTCATCAGTAGTGACAGCTGGAGGATTGGTGTTTATTGCCGCTACAAGAGACGAAAAGATAAGGGCCTTTAATAAAAGCAGCGGGGAATTGTTATGGGAAGCAGATTTGCCGGCGGCGGGCATTGCCACTCCTTCCGTTTACCAGGTAAAAGGTAAGCAATATGTTGTGATCGCCTGTGGGGGCGGTGGTAAGCAAAGGACCAGGTCAGGTGACAAATACGTGGCCTTTACACTTCCGGACGAAAAGCAAAACTTTGCCCGTTCGGAAAAATAAGGTACGCTTCAGGGGTGAAATCACCAATCGTGGCCAAGGTGCCCTTACAAAGCCAGATAATCTCTAAATCTGAGGCAATTTCCTGGTAAAACTAAGTGTATGAAAAAGCGGGGATTCAAGAGAATGTTTCTGGCCACAGTACTCACTTTGCTCCTTTTAAATGGTATAGCTCAAAAAGCACAAAGCGGCTGGCAGACTCTTTTTAACGGTAAAGACCTCACCGGGTGGAAAGAACTAAATGGTAAACATAAGTGGGAAGTAAAAGATGGAATGATCATTGGAACCGATGTGCATGATCAGCCCAATGGATTTCTTTGCACGGATGGAGATTATGGTGATTTTATCCTCGAGCTTGAAGTATCAATAGACACTTTAATGAATAATTCAGGTGTTCAGTTTCGTACCCGCAGCACGGCTGATTACCTGAATGGGCGTGTGCATGGTTATCAGATGGAGATAGATCCCAAACCCCAAAGATGGAGCGGCAGTATATACGATGAAGGTGGCCGCAGGGGATGGTTGTATACGACAGAACTGAATGTGCCCGGCAAAAGAGCCTATAAAAATAACCAGTGGAACAAATACCGGATCGAGTGTTTTGGAACGACTATGCGGACCTGGGTAAACGGTATTCCGATCGCACATCTTGTAGACGCGGCATCCACAAAAGGATTTATCGGGTTGCAGCTTCATGCCAATAATCCGACGGATCCGCCCGGCGGCAACCAGGTTCGCTTTCGAAATATCCGAATAAAGACTCGTAATATTAGTTCTTCGCCTCCTGATGACATATTTGTGGTGAACACCATTCCCAACGATCTGTCATTGCAGGAAAAAAAGACCGGCTATTCGTTATTATGGAATGGTAAGGACTCCCGGGGTTGGAGGGATGCTTACAAGCCAGGGTTCCCCACCACGGCATGGGAAATGAAAGACAGCGCATTAAGCGTGGTAGAATCTGAGCATGGAAATGCCGCGGGCAGGCATATCATGACTGAAAAACAATTTGGTGCCTTTGTGTTGAAATTCGATTTCAAAGTTGCAAATGGCGCAAATGGCGGGGTAAAATATTTCGTGGGTGACCTTATCGAAAATGATGGCTTATCTGTGGGAAGCGCTGTTGCCGCGCTGGAATACCAGATAGTCGATGACTCGATGCCCGGCGTTACAGGCAACCGCACCCTGGGTTCGCTCGCAGATCTGCTAGTCTCACAAAAAACACGCGCTTCGGCGAAAAGAACAGGTGAATGGAACCAGGGCATGATAAAAGTGCTTCCGGATAACCAGGTGGAATATTGGTTAAACGGATATAAGATCCTTGAATACAAACGCGGATCGGCCGAATATTTTGAACTGGTGGCAAAGAGTAAGTACAAAGACCTGCCAGGCTTTGGTATGGCGCCAAAAGGTCATATATTGCTGGAAGGCCGCGGAGGCAGGGTATCTTACCGAAGCATAAAAATTAAAGAATTGGATAAAATCTAAGTATGACCAGATCCGCTTTCTTATTGATAAAGGTTGTTGTGTTCATGTATAGCTGCAGCATGCACTCAACGGGCACCCGCAATCCGGGCGGTTTAACCAAAACTTTACAGGTTGTACAAGACAAGACCACGGGAACCATTTCTGTAATGAGTGATGATAAAAAGCCGGTGCTTACACAAATAGCAAAACCGGACGAGCGGCCTTACCTGCACCCGATCATTGCGCCCGATGGCAAAGGCGTACTTACCGAATTCCGTCCTGGTCATCACCCGCACCAAACGGGACTGTACTGGGGATTGAAACTGGTGAATGGACGAGATTTTTTCATGAATTATAAAAGTGATTACTATAGGAAGGTTTCTGCCAACATCATTGTTGGAAAAGGGCAGCGGGTTAAATGGCAGACGGTCTATGATCTGATTGACGAAAAGAGCAGCACAACACTTACCGAAACGGCAAACTGGTCACTGCAAAACCGTGACGGCAAATATTTACTGGATCTTGAATGGAGGGGTGAAGCAAAAACCGACATCACTTTTGGCAAGTTCTATGTGGGAGGTCTATTTCTCCGAATGCCGTGGAATAAGAGTACAGCCGGTGAAGTGATTAATGCTGTCGGCCAGCGAAATCTCGAGGCTGAGGCGCAACGCGCCATTTGGACCGACGTTGGTGTGGAAGTGGAAGGCCGGGAAGACTGGGGGCACATGGCCATTTTTGATCACCCGGATAACAAGGCCTTCCCTATATCTTGGAGGGTAGATAGTCAACTGGGGATCGGTCCTTCACGGCAAATAATGGGTGATTGGAAATTGAATAAAGGTGAGACTGAGATCGTCCGCTACAGGATCGTGGTGTATACTGGTGACCGGAGCAATTTAGAACTGACCCGTTTATGGAAGGAATTTGTTTGCGACTACTGACTTGCAAACCCTAACCGGGTGGTATTAATGCGCTTCTCACTCTTTTGTCATCTCGAATGAGCCCATCGAGCATTTTTAATTTTAAAGAATGTTGCGGGCGAGATGAGAGATCTCCAAACACTTTTAGGCATTGCATTTAATAAACAGCCTTACAGAATGCCGACAGCCTGCTCTGAAGGGATTTCTCCGGTCGTCTCTCAAAATTGCGTTAGGCTGTAGAACCAGCTACGGCGACCTGCGAAATGACAATAAACGTAGTTGCTAATTCACAAAACTCCAGAATACACCCAACCGGATCTGTAAACCCGGGTAGGGATACAAAGGGGCGGAAAGGTTATTATTTGTAAAGCCGAATCCCTCTCTACCGCTGGCCGTATTCAGGTTTTCTGCGCGGATATATGCCGTAAAGCTTTTGATCCGGAAATGCAGATAAAGATCCACTTCGGGCATCTTCAGATTTATCGTTTGCGCGTTTTGATAATAAAACTGACCGATCAACGGTGAATATCCATCCGCTTTGTAGGGAGTATGGTACTTGATTTCTGTTCCGAACAACAATTGAAGATTTTTAAATCCCAGGTTTCCTTCATATCCAAGCCGGTGAAAGGTATACATCAATGGTGCATTCACGGGTGCAGCTCCTGCCTTCTGCTGCAGGGTTACTTGGGCATGCCACTTCCACCGTTTGCTTAACCTGAAATCCTTCTCTGCACCTACCTGTAATAAATTAAACAATGCCGATGACTGATCAGCACGATAGTGATCCTTAAAATAAGTATAATTGGTGATCAGGTAATAGCTGCCTGTTAACCTCAGCTGCCTGTGCGGCTGTTCAATCAAAGCAAAGATCCGGGTTATATTTTCCTTGTTAAAATCGGGCACTGCACCAATACTAAAACTGCTCGCACTATTGAACACGAACGATGGCGTACGGTTCACGTTTTGAAAGCCAGCCTGCAGATAGCCGACGTTTTTGCTTACAAAACGTTTCAGGCTTACGAAACCGGAGTAATCGCCAGCGTTGTAACCGGCTAGGTGTAACTGCCCATTTGCCTCAATGTCCCATTTTTGATTTCTCGTTTTATTCCGGTATTCACCATGAATAAAGATGTTATACAACTTCCGTTCACCGATGTCAAACCTACCGCGCAGGTTTTGCAGGGCTCCGCCAACTTTGATAAATTGGGCAGCGTTTTTAGTATCCGGAAACTGGTATACCGATAAGTCGTTAATCAACTCATTCCATTTCTCCTCGATGACTATGCTAGCCGGACTTTGCAAAAATCCGTAATAGCGCCTGTAAAACTGAGTATCCGGAATTTGTCCGGAAGCAGGCAGGTCGGAAAAATTATATGTTTGCGAAGAAGACCGGATAGTATGTTCGAAGCGAAGTTTGGGATAAAATAACTGAACAACCGTAGAATCGGTGACTATAGAGTCTTTTTTACCGATATCGTATTGATGACGTAAAAGCAGGGTCAGGTTTTTGTACCTGGTTCCCGTGTTGATCGTACTGCTGAATACGTTCCGTCCATTGCCTATGAAGTTCCCTAATTGTACTGGTATGAGTGCCCTGTTGCTATAGGTCATCAGATTACCCAGGTAGTCTTCATCATCCCTGATTCCACCGTTTTCGGCCGATTGGATCTTATTATTGACCAACACAAAATAGACATGATAACGCCGGTTTTTTGACTGGTAGTTGGTATTCAGGCGGTAACTGTTGTGATTGGTGTTTTGATTTTTGTAAAACCCGGGAGCATTAATCAGCCGGTATTGTAAAGCGGCGTTCCAGTCTGGAGTTATATTTTGTGTATGAACAATATGTATAAGCTGCTCTGTTTTACTGCCCAGCAGGTATCCTATTTCAGAATAGGGACGCGTAGTATTATAGAACCTGGTTTCAGGGATCCTATACTGATAAATGTCATAAGCATGAAAACCCGGATCCCACCCGGTAGCTGTATTCGGATTAAATAATAGTGATCGTGCAGCATTGCCGGTGTTTCCCAGATAAATATATTGATTAGGTATGGGGTACCGCTGGGTGAAATCAACAAATGAAGAGTCAAACCGCTGGTAACGGCTTGAATCCAGGTAACGAAAAGAAATGGTAATTGAATCTTCCAGGCCCGTCCGGTGGGTAAGACTATCCTGCGGAGAACCACCAGAGCGATTGCCTAAACTGCCTGCTCCTGGCAATCTCCGTAGCGGATTCTGTGAAATGACTTGCAGGGAAAGGCATAGAAACAGAATAATGGGTAGATATGATATGTTCACTCTTTTTATCACAAATCAAAACACGGCAAATTAACGATATAAACAGATGCTCCGGTTACAGGAACGTTAAAACAGTTACTGGTGACAGGATTTTCCTATACCGTTACCCTTACAATCGTGCAATTAATTCTTTAAAAATATGGGTTAACTTAGGTTCGGCCTCTTTTGCAGCTGTAAGTACGTCTTCGTGAGTAATCGTATTTTCCTCTTCACGGATACCAACGTCTGCAATCACACTCATGGCAAAGACCGGTAAACCTGCGTGCCTGGCAACAATTACTTCCTGTACGGTGCTCATGCCAACCGCATCCCCTCCCAATAAATGAAGCATCTTGTATTCAGACCTTGTTTCAAATGTTGGTCCTGTTACACCCACATAGACACCGGTTTCTACACGAATGCCAAGGTCATGGGCTATATCCTGCGCTTTTTTTATAAGCTCTTTCGAGTAAGGCTCACTCATATCAGGGAATCTCGGTCCCAAAGTGGTTTTATTTCTTCCCAGCAAAGGATTTACCGTCAGCAGGCTGATATGGTCCTTTATAATCATTAAGTCACCCACCTTGAATCCTGGATTCAGTCCTCCTGCGGCATTACTGATGAGCAGGGTTTCTATGCCCAGCATTTTCATCACCCGTATCGGATAAGATACCTCCTGGGCAAGATACCCTTCATAAAAATGAAAACGGCCCGACATGGCAACTACGGTTTTACCACTTATCGTACCAAAAATAAGTTTCCCATGATGCCCTTCAACGGTAGATACCGGGAAATGAGGAAGATCATCATAATTAATTTCTTTTTCCGTAACTATTTCTCCGGCCAGATTAGCCAGGCCGCTGCCTAATACCATACCTACCTGCGGCCTGGCGGCAAAAACGGATTGTATATAGGCTGTTGTTTCTTTAAGTTGGTCGAGTAAATCCATCATTGGCGGGGATGTGAAATGTAAGATGTAAGGTGTGAGATCTTTTTTTTGCAAATATAGGGAATGCGAAGAGCGGCGACGAGTTCCGGGATGCACTTAAAATATTATATTTGACATCATTACCTAATTGCATGTTTCCTGCTGGCCCTAAAATCTATATTTTATTCTTCTTATTGTTATACCCCCTGTTTCTCGAAGCACAGGTGTGCTCCGGAAGTTTGGGAGACCCAGTGCTCCAGGTTGATTTTGGAACCGGTTCAGGCCTGGGCAGACCTCTTGACCGGAGCATTACACAATATACTTATAACCCGGCTGATTGTCCCCAGGATGGTTTGTATACCATCATTGACCGCACAACAAACTGCAACAACAGCACCTGGCACAGCCTCACAGAAGACCATACCCCAAAAGATGTTAACGGTTATATGATGCTGGTCAACGCCTCCTTTACGCCAGGAGATTTCTATGTGGATACAGTAAAGGGATTATGTGCAAACACCACGTATGAACTTTCTGCCTGGGTGATGAATATCCTGAAATCCAATGCCTGTAATGGCAACGGCATACAACCCAACCTAAGTTTTTCTATTGAAACCCTGAGCGGCACTAAATTAGGAACATACAATTCCGGAGATATACCGCTGTCCTCCTCGCCTGCCTGGAAACAGTTTGGACTATTTTTTACTACACCTAATACGGCTAACGTGGTTATCCGCCTTACAAACAATGCGCGGGGGGGTTGCGGAAACGACTTAGTGCTTGATGATATCACATTCAGCCCGTGCGGACCCCTGATTCAGGCAGCTATTGTTGGCAACAATAACTTCACGAACATTCAGATCTGTGAAGACGATCCTGCACTTTTCACGTTGAATGCATCGGTCTCTTCCGGGTATGTAAACCCGGTTTATCAATGGCAGTTAAGCACCGATGGGATAAAATGGACGGATATTAACGGAGCAAATCAGCTGGCTTATTTCCGAAATCCTAGTGCCCCCGGTAATTATTATTATCGTCTTTCCGTAAATGAACTGGTAAATAATTCCCTTGCGAAATGCCGGGTAGCATCTAATGTGCTTAATATAAGCGTAAATAAAAAACCCGTACCTACTGTTTCAGTAAAGGGGCCGGTCTGCGAGGGTGAACAAACTTTCCTGAGCGCCAAAGGAGGAAGCCGGTATGAATGGTCCGGTCCGGGTGGTTTTGCCGCCTCCGGCCCTGATCCGGGTTTTACAGCGTCGCTTCAAAGCACAGGCACGTATTATGTCAAGGTTATTACCAGCGCGGGTTGTGATGGCCTTGACTCCATATCATTAAAGGCTTTTCCTAAACCCAGGGCAAGTGCCGGGAAAGATGAGACCATTTGCGAAGGACAATCAGTAACGTTCAATGCCACGCCCGGACTAACATATGCATGGTCGCCGGTAAAAGGGCTTTCATCTGCTTCCATTCATAATCCCATTGCATCCCCTTCCGACACTACGGTATATATATTAAGATATACAAATAATACCGGTTGCAGTGATACAGACAGCATAAACATCAATGTGCTTAAAAAACCGGAAGCAGATGCCGGCCCGAATCTCAAAATTTTTGAAGGGGAGCCCGTCACTCTCTATGGCCGGGTTAAAGGTACCAGCGTTCAGTATTACTGGGCTCCAAACAGGTTTTTAAGCAACAGCAGCTTGCTGTCCCCAACGGCTTATCCTACCGAAAACATCACATACACCTTAAATGTTGTTTCTACTGTTGGGTGTGGTTTGGCAAAAGATGAAGTATTCGTACGGGTATTTAAAAAGGTAAAAGCGCCGAATGCTTTTTCCCCTAACGGAGATGGCATAAATGATGTTTGGAAGATTGAATCCCTGGATACTTATCCCGAAGCAAGCATTTCCGTTTTTAACCGCCAGGGACAGGAAGTCTACTTCTCAAAAGGATATAGCAGGGCCTGGGATGGCAACTACAACGGAAAGGCGTTACCCGCTGCTACCTATTATTATGTTATAGACCTTAAAAACGATATACGCCTGGTAAGTGGCTGGGTACTGATTGTACGATAAATTCTTTTTACGCATTATCCGCGGTGGTTTAAGTTTGCAGAAACAACAATATGAAAGAACTGATACTTGAAGCCTGGAACAATCGCGAACTGCTGAAACAAGCCAAATACTCCGATGCAGTCAGAGCAGTTATCGAAGACGTGGACAAGGGAAGGTTACGAACGGCATCCCCGGCGGCAACAGCCACAGCCGATACAACGGTTGTTCAGGACGACGGTAAATGGCAGGTGAATGAATGGGTTAAGCAGGCCATCCTTTTGTATTTTGGTATCCAGCAAATGGAAACCTATCATTTACCCCCATTTGAATTTTATGATAAGATGACACTAAAAAGCGATTATGCGTCCCTGGGAGTTCGTGCGGTTCCCCATGCAGTGGCCAGGTATGGAGCTTATTTGGCTAAAAATGTGGTGCTGATGCCCAGTTATGTAAACATCGGCGCTTATGTTGATGAGGGCACCATGGTTGACACCTGGGCCACAGTAGGAAGCTGCGCACAAATTGGAAAAGGCGTACACCTTAGCGGAGGCGTGGGAATAGGCGGAGTATTGGAACCGCTTCAGGCTAAACCGGTGATCATTGAGGACGGATGTTTTCTTGGTTCAAGGTCTATTGTCGTGGAGGGTGTTAGGGTTGAAAAGGAAGCCGTTCTGGGAGCGAACGTGGTGTTAACCCAAAGCACAAAAATAATCGATGTCAGCGGCAATGAACCGGTAGAATATAAAGGAAGAGTGCCGGCACGCAGTGTGGTGATACCCGGAACATATCCGAAAAGATTTCCTGCCGGAGAATATCATGTAAGCTGCGCCTTAATTATCGGGCAACGAAAACCAAGCACTGATCTAAAGACCAGTTTAAACGATGCATTACGAGACTTCAATGTATCTGCATAAGATGAGCGGGGCGTTATCATGATAAAAAGCAGCCCTATTACTCTGGCTGGTTTCATCATCACCTTTCTGGGAGCCATTCTGTTTTCAACAAAAGCAATCATTGTAAAAAAGGCCTTTGCTGATACTCGTATAGATGCGTTAACCCTGCTCACCATCAGAATGATATTCTCACTTCCTTTTTTTGTGGGAATTGCCATCTTTGCTTCAAACAAGAAAGACAACGTTCGCCTGAACAGCAAACAGTGGTTCTATGTAATTATCATCGGTTTGTTCGGCTACTACCTCAGCAGCCTTTTTGATTTTATCGGATTACAATATGTGTCAGCCGGCCTGGAAAGGCTCATTCTCTTTCTCTACCCTACATTCACCGTATTGATCAATGCGTTTGTGTTTAAACAAAAGATAAACCGCATACAGCAGGTGGCGTTGGCGCTAACCTATGCAGGAATTGCCATTGCTTATTTCGGCGAATTAAAGATCGATATGGAAAATCCGCATTTCCTGCTGGGTAGTTTCCTGATCTTTGTTTGCGCCATCACCTATTCGATCTACATAGTCGGCAGCGGGAGGATTATACCGATTATAGGTGCTACCAAATTTACGGCATATGCCATGCTTGCTTCAACCATTGGTGTTTTCCTGCATTTCCTTCTTGCAGGTAATTATCATACGCTTGCCACCAGTTCAGGACTGTGGGCTTATGGTATTTTGCTGGCCATCATGGCTACAGTTATACCATCCCTTCTTGTATCTAATGGCATGAAGCGTATTGGATCAAATAACGTAGCTATCATATCGGGCATCGGCCCGGTTTCGACTATCGTCCAGGCTCATTTTATACTTGGCGAACCTATCTTTCCCGCTCAAATGATAGGAACGGTTTTAGTGATTTCAGGAGTGCTGCTTATCGGGTGGAAGAAAGGGAAATAAACGCCATTTATTTTCATTGTTTTTGAATGCTTCAGTTATATTGAAATAACAAATAATCAACAGTGAAAGCATAATAATTAGCAATTCCTTTGTAGGTTTGCAACCCTGCACTTGCCCGGGTGGCGAAATTGGTAGACGCACTGTGTTCAGGTCGCAGCGTTCGCAAGGATGTGCTGGTTCGAATCCAGTCCCGGGCACGAACCGGACAAATCGATGTGATTCGGTTTGTCCGGTTTTATTTTTACCTACTTCCGTACCGCATTATAGCTTAACCTCATCTTAGCTCGGGGAGAGCTACGTGTTTATAGAAGATCAGGTAAAATAGTTAGCTCCGGAGAAACTCCGTGTAGCGGGTATTTCATGTGCTCTTACTGATTATTTATATTTTATGGCGTTATAGAAGGTGATGGAAAATACGAACACAGGTTTTGGCATACAACCCACTCAATTGGGTGACAGGTTTGTTCAAAAAGACGGAACCTTTAACATTCGCAAGGAAGGTATCAGCTATTGGAGAAGAACCAGCCTGTATTCTTCTATGCTTCAATTATCCTGGTTGCAATTTCTGGGATTCATTTTTGTGATTTACTTCGTTGTTTGTATGATGTTCACGCTATTGTACTGGTGGATCGACCTGAAGCAGTTTACGGGATTAGTGTCCACTACACCCATGTCAAGCATATGGGAGTTATTTTTTTTTAGTACGCAGACCTTTACTACAGTGGGATACGGAAGAATTAATCCGGTTGGCACGCTGGCCAACAGCATTGCCTCCATACAGGCGATGTCTGGCTGGTTGTTCTTTGCCCTGGTAACCGGTTTGTTATATGGACGGTTTACCAGGCCTAGTGCGTTTTTGGCCTTTAGCCATAATGCGCTGATCAGTCCGTATCAGGGAGGATTGGCACTGATGTTCCGGCTGGTGCCATATAAATCGCATCATCACCTGACCGATGCCAAAATAGTAGTAAACCTGGCCCGGGTAGAAAGTCTAGATACAAAAACAGAATACAAATTTTATCAGCTGAACCTCGAGCGTTCCCAGATAGATTTTTTGAGCATGAACTGGACGGTGGTGCACCCCATTGACGAAAACAGTCCTTTATTTAACACCAGTACAGAAGCGATGCGGGCTGCAGATACCGAATTGTATGTGCAGGTGAGCGGCTTTGACCCCATCTTTTCAAATACGGTGATGCAACGGACCTCGTATACTTCGGCGGAAGTAATCTGGAACGCGAAATTTTTACCGATGTACCGTGAATCGGAAGATGGTTCAACAACCATTGTGAAGGTGGATAAGCTTAATCAGTATGAGTTGCTTTAATCGTCCTGGATGATTAGTCACAATACATTCGGCTAATGTATGCAGCGGTAAAAAATAGCCCATCATGCCATTAAATCAGCGAATTCATTCATTGTTCTTTACTGATTCTTTACCAGCTGCCGTCCGCAGGTAAGATAGCAGGTCAACCACTTCCTTGTCTGTCAGTGATGTCAACAGTCCCTGGGGCATCATGGAAACGGGCGTTTCTTCCCTCGATTGAATCGATGACTTATTAATAACTACTGCATCCTGGCCCACCACGCGCATGGTGATCTGACGTTGGTTCTCTGCAATCACATTTCCTGAATATGTCCGGCCATCGCGTGTAGTGATAACAACCATTTTGTACGCATCCTGTATCTCTTCACTTGGATTAAGGATATTAAACAGGAGATAATCTAGGTTTGACCTGTTGGAACCCGTAAGGTCAGGGCCGATATTTCCGCCTTGCCCATACATCTTATGACAGCTTCCGCAAGTACCCTGAAAAAGCTGCTGACCGTTTTTATGATCCGCCGATGTTACCGCTTGCCCGGTCAGCATATTTTTATACTTTTCGTATTGTTTATCGTCACGGGGAGTATCGTCTATCGGTCCCCATACTTCCACAAATCCACTGCCTACGACCCTGCGCAATTGCCTGGCAACATTCGCGGGAACGTCTTTTTTGAGAATCACATTATTCTTGAGGGCCTGCGTAAAAGCCCAGCCATACCTGGGGCGTGATGACAGGGTTTGAATCGCTGCGGATTTCTCAGCGGCATTCAGATCCTTATACTTTTTTATAATTAACTGCCCAAGGTTTTCGTTGTCAAAAGCAGCAACCGATTTTATGACATCAGCCCGCAACGGCAGGTCCTCGAGCAGCAGTGGAAGTTCTGTTAACAGTTCTTTACGTTGCTGGGCGGCAAGAGCGAACAGTGCTTTTTTTCTTTGATCCAGGGGCGCCTTCTTATTTTTAAGTGTGGCCAGCGACCGATTCGCGGCTTCCGTATCGCCAAAAAGTTCGGCGATTTCTCCTGCCAGTTGAGCGGCCCTTCCATCTGCTTTTTTTAATGAGGTGTACACGTTTTTCCATGAAGCCGGAGGTTTAAGGTCGGTTCGCCCTTCCATGCCATTCATCATTCCTTCCATTAAACTTATCAGCGTTTTAGGCTGAGCCCCGATGGATTTTATGAGATCATCCATTGCACCTGCATCCACGGAGCGTCGGGCGGTGTATTGGGCAAGCATCGGGATGTTCATTTCGGCTGCAATTTTTAATGCACGTGCCGGATCTTCTTTGGCAAGCGGTTCAAGGCCATACCAGATCATTTTGGGAAGGTTATGATCGCTAACGTCTTCTCCATGCTTAACCAGTTCGGCAACAATTTTCCAACTGGAAGTTTTATCAAGCCTTTGCAGCGCTGAAGCAAGGTAAAGCCTGACGACTGCAGATGGGTCTTCGCGCGCCATAAGGGAAAACTTTGCTGTGGCTGCGGCAGCAGGCAAACGTTCTTCACATAATAACTGGATTGCCCAGGCCCTGATATATTCTTCTTTATCGCCGAGTGCCTTTGAAAGTATATCTGGTGAAAGCCCTTTTGTTACATGAAGTGCCCACATGGCCCTTAACCGCAAATCGACATTTGAGTTTGTATGAAAGATGTCGAGAAGCTGGCCATGGGTGTTTCCATCAAGCTTTCCTTTGGCCGCCCTGCCCTGAAGGATCACCCTGGCCCGTCGGGCATGCCAGTCGCTCTTGCTTGTTTGCAGGGCTACCAGCTCTTTATCTGCCAGTTTAGACAGGTCCGAATAGCGTCCTTCCCAGTTCAGGGCTGCTGATTTTTTCGGAATTATCCTGAAAATGCGACCAGTTTCCGTATTCAGTACTTTCGATCCGCATATATCTGCATCGTGCCAGTCGAGCGCATATAGTCCGCCTTCCGGGCCGATCTCCATGCTAAATCCTACCCATTGCGCATTATTGGCCAGCATAAAATCGTCGCCGTGGCTGGCTGTGAACCCTGATCCTGCCGGCTTCAGTAAATCGGATAATACGGCATGCTCGTGAATATTAGCCATGAATATCCTTCCATTCTGCGAAGCGGGAAAGGCATCGGATTGATAGATTCGGGCACCTCCGTGGGCTGACCGGTGACTATGATCGGTAATCGTTTTTATGTCGTCATACACGTATGGATTAAAATGCTGCCCTCCCTGGCGGTGATAGATGCCACCGGGGATCACATGCCACATATGAGGGATAACGCAGGCGCTGATAAACATTTGCCCTTTGGCGTCATAATCTATTCCCCAGGGATTACTAAAGCCGTGGGCAACCACTTCAAATTTATCTTTTGTAGGATGATACCGCCATACTCCTCCGTTAATGTCAGTCCCCTCTGCCTCCAGTAAATTTTCAGGAAAAGGATCCTTATGCTTATACAAGCGTCCCTTTCCCTCCGGCTTTCTTACTTTGGAAGGTGTTGCAAAACCCTGGCAGCCGTACAACCATCCATCAGGGCCCCAATGAAAGCTATTCAGCGTTTCGTGGCGGTCGCGAATGCCCCATCCCGTCAGGCGCACTTCTATATCTGCAGTATCCGCAACATCGTCACGATTGCGATCGGGAACAAAAAGCAGGTTAGGCGGTGCTCCAACAAATACTCCGTCAAAACCCACTGCAAGGGCAGCAGGGAAGGCGATTCCTTCCATGAACACTTTCCGGGTATCGGCCACACCATCGTGATTGGTATCTTCGAGTATCAGGATACGGCTCTGTCCTGAATTGGAAAATCCGGTTCCGCGGGACTCGTAATCCCTGTTTTCCGCAATCCACATCCGCCCCCGGTCATCCCAGCAAAAAGCCATTGGCTGGGTCATCAGCGGTTCGGCGGCCCAGGCATTTACCTGATATCCTTCCTTAAGCGTCATACTTTCAACGGCTTCTTTAGGTGTAAGGAA
The DNA here is from genome assembly GCA_037718865.1 of Chitinophagaceae bacterium. Taxonomy (GTDB): domain Bacteria; phylum Bacteroidota; class Bacteroidia; order Chitinophagales; family Chitinophagaceae; genus JADCRZ01. Next base: position 441,103 of record JBBJMP010000002.1, read on the forward strand.
TTTAGCTTCCAGCCCTTCCTGTTGAGCTATTTTCCACAACTCGGTGGTGGAATACAGCGAATTTTTTCCGCTGAATTTTCCCCATTGCCCTGAAAGTTTTACATCACTTAGCGTTCCGGTATACACTACCAGCTGGTGACGGATCAGTTCTACCTCACCCTTATTGATCTTCCAGTCGCCTTCCCTGGCACGTGCAGTGCCTATTCCCATCTGGTCATCCACCCGCCAGTGCAGGGGATAATCTTTATTTTCCGGGTGATCGAAAATGGCTACATGAGCCAGGTCGTCGCGACCTTCTACCTGCATACCTACATCCACCCACATGGCACGCTGCCCCTCGGCTTTTTCATTTCGCTGCCTTGCAGCATTAATCACCTCGCCGCTGATGCCCTTACGCCACGGCATGCGAAGGAACAATCCGCCATAATCATATTTTCCTATGGTGATGTCCGTTTGCGCCTCCCCTTTCCATTCGAGTGAGATCACAAACTGACCGCTATCCTCGCGCATGGTCCAGTTTTGGGTTTCTACGAGAATGGGATTACCCTGCTCGTTCAGCATGTTATAAACGGTTTGCCATTTTACCTCCGTACCTTTTTCCTCCACTATACTTGCAGAAACCCTTTTCCAGTATTCCCCTCCCGGATTGTGAAAAAAATCCCGTCCATTGACGCGGGTGAACCCCCAGTACAGGCCGGTCTGATGCTTATGATGACCCGGGCTATACTCTGTAAGTAAGCCTTTGCCATCCGGTGCGGAAATGGGATGTATATAAGGCCGGAAATCGGGTTTCGCATGTTGGGTCAACAAAGGACTGGTAGAACCTGCCCGGTATATGGAAATGGTTCCTGCACTTTCGTCTTGCTTTATAAACAGTTCTGTTTTATCGTCAAGTTCAGACTTATGGGACTCACTTGTACGGGGATAAAAAAAGGCACTTAGAGAAGCGGTTATCAATCCCAGCACAATCAGCCAATTGAATTTTTTCATACAAGTAATTAATTAATAGTCTAATGTCTTTTATCGATTCAAATTACAGAACCTGAGCCTGATTATCACAAGTATTTATTACATTTTTTAACGTCTACCAGTTAGGGTTTTGCGTTAGTTTAGGGTTTAGTTCTCTTTCCCTTTGCGGAATGGGCCATAAATAGTCACGGTCCTTATTGAATATCTTCAAAAATCCTGGAAGGGAAATAGTTACCAATGCGCCAGTTTGATCAGCATATGTCATTCCATATATGATTCCGGGCACTACATTCTCGGCGATCCTCCATCGACGAATGTCAAAATATCTCAAGCCTTCAAAGGCCAATTCTACCAGGCGCTCCTGTCTGACAACCTGCCGCAACCCGGCCTGGGAAGTGACTTCTGTTATCGGCGGCATATTTACGTCGGGACGTTGCCGTACCTGATTAATAGATTCCAGTACGCTCGCATCTATCTGATTAGCTTCTATCTTAGCTTCAGCATAAGTAAGCAGCACTTCGGCGTAACGCAACAGGATAATATTTATTCCACTGTTATTAGGCTGGGCCAAATCTTCTTTGTTAAGATATTTCTTCACATTAAAGCCGGTGGCTGTGGAATTTTCGGCGTAACCAATGGCATCGCCTGTACCACTACCTGGTTTGGAATTATATATTTTTCCATTAGGCAAAACATCACCCAATACAAAAATGGAATGTTTAAGCCGGGGATCCCGGTTTGTATAAGGGTCGAGCGGATTGAAACCGCTGGCCGGATCTCTTATTTCTTTCCCATTGCTCATTTGATAAGCATCAACTGCCTGTTTGGTCGGCACAAAGCTGTTCACCTGGGGCCAAATGCTGTTAGGAGTGGTTAAAGTAAAGATATTATTGCTTTGAATATCCTTGATATATTCCCTGTTTAAAATAACTTCCTGGTTATTCTCAGCTGCATAGCTGAACAACTTTTCATATGAAGGATACAAGCTGTATACATTTAAATTCATTACCTCCCTTGCAGCAGCTGCTGATTCCGTATAACGGCCTGCATAGAGCATCCCCCTGGCTTTGAGTGCCAAAGCGGCTCCTTTTGTTATTCTGCCTTTTTCCGCCTGGGTAGTTGGTAAGGCAACTGCAGCACCAGTAAGTTCTTTTGATATAAAATCCCAAACCTGGGCAACAGGTGTTCTAATTAACGCTCTGCTTGCCTCTAATGAAGTTTCCGTAGTAACCAGGGGTACGTCTCCGTATAGGACTGCAAGTTTAATGTAAAGATAAGCCCTCAGCACTTTTACCTCACCTTTCAACCGTTCAATCAGTGGTTTATTGGTTGTTTTTACCTGGTCGACCTTATCCAGAAATATGTTGGCAGCCTGAATACCGGTGTAGGCACTGTTCCATTCATTCAACACCTTACTCAGGGTTGCATCAAACGCACCCTTCTCCATGATGGATTCATCTCTCCATTGCAAGGTAATATGTCCTATGTCAGACATGGCATCCCAGGTAGAAAAAACGGCAACACCTTCCAGGTTGGTATAGATAGCATTCGACGCAAGGATAGCATCTTTTTCGGTTTTCCAATATATTTCGGAAGATATCCGGTCATTGGGAAGTGTTTGTAATAAATCTTTTTTACAATTCGAAAAAAGAATCGCCGTGAATATGAGTAATAAAGAATTTTTTAAGTATTTCATCACAACTGAATTTTGTAAATAGTTAAGAACTATAATTGGATGTTCACACCGAAAGTGTACAGGGATGTTTGCGGATACGCTTGTGTACGGCCTCCCGGTACTGTTTCCGGATCTACGTTCCACTCATTTAATTCTGCGAAAGTGAGCAGGTTGGTACCGGAAACGTATACACTCATCCGCTCTATGCCAGCCTTACTGGTGAGGAAAGATGGTATTTGGTACAACAGCTGGATATTTTTTAAACGCAGGTAGGCACCATTCATCAGGTCCCTGTCCGACATGACGATATTCCGGAGATCGTATTTAAGTGGGCGGGGAAAACGTGCATTTGGATTCTCGGGAGTCCAGTAATTGTTTGCGATCAGTTCATGTGTAAAACCTCCCCAGATTCCCATTTCAACAATCGCTCCGCCAATGCGTGTTTTGGCTCCGGCGACGCCCTGAAACAACATGTTTAAGGCAAAATTTTTATAGGTGAAATTTAAATTGGAACCGAAAGTATACCTTGGATAGCTACGCCCTAAAAATGTCATATCAGCAGCCGTGATTTTGCCATCTTTATTCAGGTCCACGAACTTTACGTCACCTGGTTCAATACCCGGACGCATATTGGGATAGTTCTTGATATCATCTTTAGTTTGAAATAATCCCTCTGTTTTGTATCCCCAGAAAGAATTAATCGGATACCCGATTCCGGTAATATAACGCGTTTCATTACCACCTGTGATATATGGGCCGGTTCCTGCCAAGTCAACCACAGTATTTTTATTAATATTAAAGTTGAGGTTAGCATTAAAACCAATTTGGCCAAATGTATGATGTGCTCCGATTAAAAATTCCCAGCCCTTATTATCCATTCTTCCTGCATTTTGCGGGGCGGGAAGTAATCCGAGCGTACCCGGAACAGGCAGCAAGAGCAGGATATCATCGGTCTTTTTATTGTAGTAATCAACACTTATAGAAAATTTATTATTTAGAAACTGTGCATCCAGGCCGATATTCGATTGGGTGGTGGTTTCCCAGGTAAGGTTTTGATTGGCCATTCTCTGCTGTGTATATCCCGGTGCGGCTGTGCCGTTAAAAGAGTAGGTCGTTAAACTTAACGTTGCCAGATAACTATACAGGTCAACGGCCTGGTTTCCGGTTTTCCCCCACGAACCCCTTAATTTAAATTCGTTCACATGATGATTCAATCCATTCCAGAATTTCTCCTGAGAAATACGCCAGCCTGCAGAGAAGGAAGGAAAAAAACTATACCGGTTAGCTCCTAAAAATCGAGATGATCCGTCGTAACGGCTATTTGCCTCGAACAGGTATTTGTTTTGGAAGGAGTAATTCAGGCGACCAAAATAAGAGCGTAACCCCCATGAATACTCGTTGCCGCCGTTATTCTTTGTGCCATCATTAGCACCCTGACCTATTGATCGGATGTCATTACTATAAAATCCCTGACGGAATGCGTTCAGCAAAGTCCCTTTGTTTTCAATCTGGGAATAGCCAGCTAAAACGTTTATTGAATGACTACCCAATATCGTTGAGTAATTCAACAGGTTATTAATAGTAAACTCACGAACGTCATTTCTTATTTCAGTCAGGCTATTCAAGGGCTGCGATCTCGTTACAATGGATGGATTATAATAATCCCTGATTTCAAAGGAATTTTGATAATTTTTTTGTTTCGTAAGCGAGATACGGGCGCCCAGTTGCGTCGTGAACTTTAACCCTTCTATAATTTCCCAGTCTCCTTTTATGTTTCCGGTCAGATATTCCTCACCCGTCCTGGCGGTACCTTCAATTTCGGATCGCACTAACGGATTCTTTCCGTCGGAACTGATACCATAAGTACCGTCAGGATATTTGGGCACGGTCCATTGAGAGGTTTGTAACATGTCATTAAACACTAAACCTTCGTTTAACGGCGCAAGGATATTGTTATACCTGTAATTAACATCTGTAGCAATGTTTATTTTAGCCGAGACTCTATAATCTGTGTTTAAACGAACCTCGCTGATTTTAGAACCTGAATTTGCAATAATGCCTTCCTGATCCTGGTATCGAACACTAAGCAGGGCTTTTATCATCTCATTTCCGCCGCTTACAGATATAGAATTATTTATTTGTGGAGCAGTGTGCAAAACGGCATCATACCAGGTATTCGGCAGGGGGTATTTAAGCCGGTCTGTGGCATTTACATATTCTTTGATATATTCTTCCTTAAATATCGGGGTACCCGTCGAATTTACCCATGCCCTGTTTTGCAAGCGCATATAGTCTTCCAGGCCCATATGAACGGGGTTGTTATTGGTTTTCTGCAATGCATAATAGCCACTATATGAAACAGACACCTTACCCGCTTTGGCTCGTTTGGTAGTGATCAGTACCACTCCGTTGGCCGCTCTTGAGCCATAAATAGCCGAAGATGATGCATCTTTCAATACGGAAACGGATTCAATATCTTCCGGATTGATATCATTGAGCCGTTGTTCAATGCCATCTACGATAACCAGTGGCTCGTTAGCGCCTAAGGTAGTTATCCCCCGGATGCGCATAACCATGTTCGTTTTACCTGGCGCAGCACCCTGGTCCAGGATCGTTAAACCGGCTACCTGACCCTGTAAAGCCTGCTGTACATTGGAGACCGTTCTTTTTGTCAATTCATCACCTTTAACTGTGCCGACCGCACCGGTCAGACTGATTTTTCGCTGGGTGCCGTAACCCACTACAATGATCTGGTCGCCTACAGCAATTGATGGTTTCAACTGAACTGAGATAGTTGCCTGGTTGCCCAACCTCACTTCCGTTGTTTCGTATCCTACGTAAGAAATAATCAGTGTTGAATTAGGTGCTGTATTAATAAAAAAATTGCCATTAGCATCCGATTTCACACCATTATTAGTGCCCTTTACTAAAATAGTAACTCCTTCCAACGGTTGCCCCTTATCGTCGGTGATCTTTCCATTGATATCAGGGGCCGTTGAAATCACTGGGGTTGCAGTAACTTCCGTCAATTCGTTTACGGGTGGTGAATATATCCGGAATAGTAAGATCTGGTCATCCAGTACATTATATCCTATCTTAAGTGGCTTGAAGATATCTTCCAACACCTGGCCCACAGTCGCCGATGCAACATGTAATTTTATCTTTCTGCTCCCTTCAATCCCTTCCTGGCTGTATAGAAACCGGATGCCGGTTTGCTTCTGAATGAGGGAGATCACACTGCAGATTTCAGCTTGTTTTACAGATATGGAGACCTGCTTTTTTAATATGTCCTGCGCAGTGGAGGGGCTGGCATAAAGTGCCAGAGTGAAAATACCGGCCAATAAAATTTGTACGAATGATATCTTCATGGCAAGCAGCATTGAAGCAATAAATTGCTTTTTTTTCATAACTTTATTTTGATTTTGTTCGAAATAATTAACAGAATCCGGACAAGATTAACCTGCAAGGTTACCTGCCGGTAATGCGCCACATTACCGGCAATTTTATACAGGTTCTTTAAGTGCTCAGGTTGGAAAGTCAGGTAAGTTCATACAGCAATCGTTTAGATTAATTAAATAAACTCAGGAACAACCGTTGCCCCTGATCAAAATGGTAACACCTTTTATCTCGTAGGTTGCATTGATGGATTTGCAAAGAATATCCAGCTTGGTAAAAAGATTCATACTGGAAATATCACCGGAAAAATGACAACTGTTGGTTGCCTCGTTGTCAACAACAATTTCAACGCCATACGTTGCTTCTATAACGGGCAGAATTTCCGCTATTAAAGCTGATTCAAAAACAAAATTTTCTTTCCTGTTAGCAGATGAATCATCCTTTACCAGCTCCGGGATTAATGGTAAAGGCACATCGATAAGCCCCGTTTGAAAATTACTGTTCTTTTGCTGGTAAGTAACCTTTTGATTAGGGGTTAGAACGACACCCCCCGAATGCTTTTTATCCCCTCCGTTTCCCGGTGATTTACGTTCATACACTTCTACCCGGCCGGTACGGACAGCGACTTCTATAAAAGAATTATTTCTAAACGATTTAACATTAAAACTAGTACCCAGCACATGCGTCACCAGGTTTTGATGGTAAACATAAAAAGGCCGGTGCGTATTTCTGGCTACCTGGAAAAAGGCTTCGCCCTCCAATTTCACCTCTCTGATATCGGTAGCAAAATGATCGGGAAAAATCAGTTTTGATTTTGGTTGAAGAGTGATCACGGTCCCGTCTTCCAGTTGGAATTGCATGGCCTGTTGTGATTGATTGATCTTGACAATTTCGCGGTTTATACCAATCGTTTCCATAAGCAATACTTTTTCCCTTTGCTCCGGAATGGTATAATATGCAATGATAACAACCACGGCAAGAACAGCTGCTGCTGCAACTGACCGGCTAAATAATCTACGTGAAAAATTGACTCTTTTAACGGGATGAAGGATGGGATCCGCTGGCTCTTGAATAACTGGCTGGAATTCCGGGGTGGGCTCCTGTCCATGTAGTTTAAGGATTGCCGCATTAATTCTTTCGTACTGTACCTGTAATTCGTCTTCCGGTAAATGAAGGGAAAGAAATTGTATGAGCCGGTTAGCATTCATGATACGATCCAGGCTATCGGGGTGACTGCTGATCCATTGCTCCCAAAAATCAATATCCGCTTCGCCTAACTTAAAGTAGTAGCGGAGATAAGATTCATTGGCAGCAAAGTCTTCCGGTTCGTATAATGAATAGTCCATACCAAAGCGTCGTTATATAAGCATGTGTACATAATAGATAAGATTTACCATGTTTTTAGAATTTTATTTTATAGGGTTATCCAGATAGAGCGCAAAGCGAAGATAAGAAATAGACCTTAGCTAATAAATTTAGTATATTTGTACTAAATATTTGAGTATGTTTCAGGGAATCACCATTAGTGAGTTTAATAAGTTCTTTACAAGTGAAGATGATTGCAGGCAGTATCTGTTTGATTTAAAATGGAATGACGGTTATCGATGCCGCAATTGCAATGGGAAGAAAAGCTGCAAAGGCAAGACTCGGTTTCATTTGCGATGTACACAGTGCGGGTATGATGAATCTGTCACAGCACACACATTGTTTCACAAGATGAAGATCCCGCTGCTGAAGGCTTTTGGGATTAACTTTCGGATCTCTGTGCGCAAAAAAGGAATGTCAACCATAGAATTGGCTAATGAATACGGCATCAATCAAAAATCTTCCTGGTTGTTTAAACGAAAGGCACAGGAGGCAATGGCAAGCAGCGGCAAACATCTTCTTAGTGGTCATGTAGAAGTGGATGAATTGATGATTGGGGGAGTAGATGAGGGCGAACGCGGAAGAAGCAAGGGAGATAAGAAGCTGGTAGTGATGGCAGTTGAAAAAGTACAAGGAGATAAAATAGGACGAGCCTATGCACAAACGATTGAAGATGCCAGTGCAGAAAGCTTTAAGCCTTTCTTCGAGAAATATATTGACAAAGATAACACCCAGATTAAGACGGATCAATGGAGGGGTTACTGGCCACTGGAAAGTGAATTTGAAATCAAGCAAAAGCCCTCAAGTAAAGGGAAAAACTTTATGGGATTGCATTATTTAATCATGAATTTGAAAGGATGGCTAAGAGGTATACATCATAAGTGTTCAGAAAGATTCATGAACGGATATTTAGATGAATTCTTCTTCAGATTTAACCGGAGAAACTTTCTACCAACCATCTGGCACAAGCTGATTGAGAGAATGATGCAACATGAACCCTACGCCTATAAAGCAAATGCGACTTAAATGGATAACCCTATTATTTTAAATTCTTTTTGCGAAAGTGTCCGGTGGCTATTCAATTGACATGATATGACTCATTCTCCGCTTCGGTTGGTCAGGTATTAAGCAGCAAAAGCACTTTCAATATCTTCCGGAGTGTTTTAAGCGATTCATAAACCTGGTTGTATACCGTCCGCGGCGTGGTTGCATTTGCAGCAGCAATTTCTTCGTAGCTTTTGCCATCATAAAATTTCATTTTAATGATCTCAGCCTGACTTTTAGTCAGCATTGGAAGGGCTTTCCGTATTTTCTCCATGAGCTCCAGGTTACTCTCTGAATGAATCAGCAGGTCCTCATAAGAATATTCCACGCGGGGTAAATCAGCGTCTTCCATATTTTTTGTGGCTTGATGACGCTCTTTCTTCAGTTCAGCGTACACCTTTCGTTTCAGGTATGTTTTCAGGTAATATCCTACATGGGTCACTACCGGCAACTGTTGGCGGTTGATCCATATTTCGAGGAGCATTTCATGTATGCAGTCCTTTGTAACCTCTTTATCTGCACAAAGGCTAAAGCCAAAAACAAACAAAAACTGGTAATAATTTTTATACAACCCCTCAAATGCATCTTGCTGATTATTTCTTATAGCACCCCAGGTTCTGTCTTCTTCCATATTGCAAAGTAAGAAAAAAACACTCAGGCAGGTTCAAGGTTTAGCGGCTTACAAGCTGGCTCCTCATTCCTTTAAAGATTTAGCTAACCTGCGTTTTCGCTCTTCTTTAGCTGAGCGTTTATGCGTCTTAATGTTTGTAATATTGCAGTAAATAATTCCGGCATGAAAAAACACCAGTTGACTTTTCATTACGGTTTTTTTATCGTTATAATCGTACCGAATCTGCTCCGGTTATTTAGTAATTACAGGGAAAATGCTTATTATCATATTAACCTGGGTTTGTATCACCCTCCTGGTTTACCCGGCCGGAGTATTGCTGCATTCCCTCCTGCAGCGACTGTTCGGGCTGGAAACGAGGCATGAACACTTTGCCATAAACTGCATCAGCGGACTATTTGTTACGAGCTTCATTTCTACCCTGTTGTGCCTTTTCATTCCCTTAGGCCTTGTTTCTAATTTGGTATCGTTAGTATTAGCAAGTACCGGTTTTTTTGTAAATCGGCGCAATATCCGCGCATCCATTCGTAGTGATATAAAAAGATTGCGAAGGGGGCATTGGATAATCAGCCTGCTTGTTTTCTCCTTTCTACTCATTATTGCCTATTTGTCGTATTTACCCTCATCACATTATGATGATGGCTTGTATTATTCAACATCGATTAAATGGTTACAGGAATTTGGAACCGTTAAAGGCCTGGCCAACATTAATCAGCGGATAGGATACAACAGCAGCTGGCATATTCTTCAGGCCAACTTTGGCTTCCGTTACCTTAATGCCGGCCTGTTCAACGACCTCAACGGGTTACTATTTATGTGGATGCTGCTGTATTCAGCAGGTGGAATAAACAATCTGGTTAAAGGAGATAATTCGGTCCATAACAGCGTACGGGCATTAATCATAATGCCCGTTCTGGTTTTTCATTTTTCCGCATCAAGTGAATGGATTCTCTATAATGTAAATTTTTTAAGTTCTTCTTCCGCTGATATTCCGGCATGCCTGATTACCTGGCTGACTTTTTTACTTTTCACAAAAGACACGAATGATAACGTTCATGTGTTGCCACTGACCGATATCCTGGTGGTTTTATACTCCACATGGGCGTTTACCATCAAACTCAGCGTTTTACCTATCGCCTTATTGTGCATTTATATAGTAATGCGATTGATCAGGCTCCGCCAATTTCCCCTTTCCGTGTTGTTATGCATGCTTAGCCTGATCTATGTATTACCCTGGCTTTCTAGAAATGTGTTCATTTCCGGATACCTGCTTTTTCCCTTTTCAGCCTTCGACATTTTTGCGGTAGAATGGAAACTGCCGGTATATGAGGTGAAGTGGCACGAAGATGCCATAAAGGTATTTGCGATAGGAGCCGACATTAAAAGTTCATTCGACATCCCTTTTTTGCAATGGTTTCCAACTTGGTTCATTAAAGCAAAAATTATACAGCAGGTTATCCTGGGAATGACACTGATAGCAACGATAAGTTATATCGTAATATTTATCCGGCAACTGTTATTGAAGAATGTGCTTATCATTAGGTCTCAGGCAAAAATCATTTTCTGCCTGGTCACCTGCTTTGCCGGCATTGTGTTTTGGCTGAACAAAGCTCCTGATTTCAGGTTCGGTTACAGTTTCCTCTGCTTTTATAATATCTATTTTATTATCCTCACCTGTCGCTACTTCCTTAAAGATTATCTTCATTACCTGTATTTGCCGGTCGGAATATATATGGCAGCAGTTATTGGTTTTCATTATGGAGACAGGTGGATGAGTGCGCGGGTAATTTTTGGCAAGGCACTTGCCTACCGCATGCCTTCAAACGTGGAACAACAGCCTCTTCGGGGTAAGTTACCTATGAACATCGTCAGCCAGGAAGATTCCTGGAACGCTCCTTTGCCGGTGGCCAATCAATACGAATATGATAATCTTCATCCTGGATTAATCGGCCAGGCAATGAAACAGGGCTTTAAAGCAAACAACAAGGAAATTAAGACACCATGAAAGAAAAATGCTTATCCATTATTATTCCCGCATATAATGAAGGTTCAACCATTCACCAGCTACTTGATAAGATAAAAAAAGTGCAATTAATCAGTGATTTTTCAAAAGAAATAATTATTGTAAATGATTGTTCTACAGACAATACAGCAGCAGTTATCGAAGCCTATATCAAAAATAACCCGGAATTACTTATCAGGGCCATATCGCATACTGAAAACAGGGGAAAAGGAGCGGCCCTCCATACAGGAATCAGGAATGCCAGCGGGGAGCTCCTGATCATACAGGATGCGGACCTTGAATACGATCCGGAAGAGTATAACATTATGCTCAAACCTGTAGTAAACGGTCATGCTGATGTAGTTTATGGTACCAGATTTTACACCAGCCTCCCCCATCGCATCTTGTTTTTCTGGCATACAATAGGAAATAAGTTGCTGACCTTTACTTCAAATTTGTTTACTAATCTCAACCTTTCGGACATGGAAACCTGTTATAAGCTTTTTCGTACGAGTATCATTCAGCGAATAGATCTTCAGGAAAACAGGTTTGGCTTTGAACCGGAAATTACTGCCAAGATCTCACGGGTTCGTGGCATCAGAATCTATGAAGTGGGCATATCCTATTATGGAAGAACGTATGAAGAGGGGAAAAAAGTCAACTGGCAGGATGGATTCCGGGCTTTATATTGTATTATGAAATATAACTTGTTCTCAAAATGAGTAATGCTTAGGTAGTTGGAAAAAATACGCATGCGTTTTATGCTTTTACAAACTGATCACGGCAAGAATCTACCAACGGATGTCTTTCGGGCGACACGGGTTGTCCGGTCACAGGGGTTTTCGCCGTTTTGGTAAACGAGGATAATATTTGCACTAACGTTTTATATATAATCTTCATGTCAAGCGCAAAACAGGCATTTCGCACATAAAATATGTCCCATTGATAACGGTGGAAAACATCATAAAAGCTGTTTGTTTGTCCCCGGTAACCTTTAACCTGGGCCATGCCGGTGATGCCGGGCTTAACAGCATGCCTGAGTTCGTAACTTGGAACTACCTTTATAAAATCTTCGCAATCCTTGATCATATGAGGACGCGGGCCGACTATACTCATCTCTCCTATCAATACATTGAAAAATTGAGGTAACTCATCCAAACAGGTCCGCCTCAGCAGCTTCCCAAACAAGGTGATCCTTGGATCATTCTCCTGTGCCTGACAGCTATTGGCGATCTCATTAACAACCATAGTTCGCAGTTTCAGGCAATTAAAAATTTTAGACATTCCTCCGATTCTTTTCTGAATAAAAAATACAGGCCCTTTTGAATCTAATTTTATTAAGATAGCAAGAAGGGGTATGAGCCAGGATAAAATAAAAACAATGACAAGAAAAGAAACGACAACATCAAACACCCGCTTGTACGGGATACCGTTGTTACTGGTTTGCCTGTAATTTACGCTGCTAGCCCGATAAGTTGCCGTGGATGGTTGTATAAGATTATTCTGACCGAGTTGGTTCATTAGCTGATGTTTGAAGTTGTGGACTTTCCTTAGGTAATGCATTAAACAAAGAAACAGTTACCTGTTATAAAATTATATTATTTTAAAAAAGTATACGGCCTTTAGTCTTTGACAAATAGTATTCCATAACGTTGCATGGGGATGAAATAAATTTTGTGACGTAAGGTATTGATAATCAATACGTCTGTCAGATACTTTTTAAGGTTGTGGTGTATTTTAACATCCTTTTTTAAATTAAATGATCAAACGCATAGCTTTTATTGCTGTACTGTCAGGAACGGGTCAACTGCTATCCATTTTTGTATTAAAATATATTTCGCAGCGCCTCCCTGTCCATACAATGAATTCCCTGGCCCAGTTAGATGCTTTATTTCAGCTGTTGTTAAATCTGATTGCATTGGGACTTCAATCTTCAGCTATGCGAAACATAACGTTATCCAGGGAATGGAAGGTCGAATATCTGCAAACCCAATCTGCAAGGTTAACATTAGCCCTCCTGTTGTCTATGATCGGATTGTTTTCATTCATTGACTGGGAGTATTGCCTTTTTTTTATTGCACCGATACTGGCCTTGAACGGCGATTATGCTTTATATGCGCTCGGAAAGCCGGTAAAAGGTGCATTTATCGGTTTTATCCGCATTGTGGTTCCTTACTCTTTACTACTCATAACAACTTACCTTAAACCTGAAGCGGCAAATGCCGTATTTCTGGGATCCTGGGTGATTATATATTTGATTACCAACATTTTAATTAACAGCTATTTAAAGGTTGACATTAAAGTAAGGCCGGAATGGAAACACTTGCAGCTATATTTGAAATCCCTGCCTTTAGGGGCCGTGTCTCTTTCTTTTTATTTCCTGGGGTTGGGATTACTTTTGATAGTGCCTTATTTTTATCCGCCGGTAACCGGAACAATTGCGTTTATGGGTTTAAAATTTTATGTGATATTCAAAGGAGTGCTCCGAATTATTCACCAGGCATTTTTAAAAGAAATGACAAGTACCATCTGGTGTTTAAAAGTAGATGAGTTATCTATGCTTATTGGTATGGTATTGCTGGGTTCCGTTCTCATCTACCCGGAGTCCTTCATTACCCTTTTTTTTGGCAAACAGTTTATACCGGAGCGATCGTTCTTCACCTACCTGGGCATTGCAGCTCTACTGTATTCGTTCGTATTAAGCACTACGACCAGAGCCTTGCTTGAAAAAAAAGATCTACCCTACACGGTCATTACCCTTATTGCTGCAGTAATGGCTTTAGCATGTACCATAGTGATTTCATTCTGGTCTCCCAGGGCAGACAGCATTGCAATCAGTATCTGCGTGGGTGAACTGGCGCTGGTTGCCGGCCTGATTTATATTGCTGCGGATAGCGGTTTATTAAAACCAAGGCTACGGTTCCTACTTTTTAATTCGGTGCTATTTGCAATTCCACTGGGGTTCCGCTGTATCTTAGCGGATAACCTCTTATGGTATATTACGAGTTTTGGCTTATTGGCACTTGCGTTGGCATTTCTGCACCGGAATACATTCAAATTGTTTACTGAGCAATAACAGTTATTTAAACGGAGATGCTTTTTAATTCACTTCATTTTCTACTGTTTTTTATCATTATAACATTCTTGTATTTTGCCATGCCTTACGGCAAAAGGTGGTTTTTGCTGTTGGCAGCCAGTTGTTACTTTTACATGGCATTTGTACCGGTGTATATTCTGGTCCTGGGCTTTACCATCATAGTCGATTATTTCGCCGGAATATACATTGAAAACGCACAGGGCAGGCGCCGCAGGCTATTTTTAGTTTTTAGCCTAATCGCTAATATTGGAGTTCTTGCGGTATTCAAGTACTACAATTTCCTAAACGAGAATGTTTCATTTTTACTGCAGGGGTTCGGATTATCTCCTCCTGTTCCCTATCTTTTCATACTGCTTCCCATTGGCCTTTCTTTCCATACATTTCAGGCCATGAGCTATACGATTGAAGTGTATCGGGGCCACCAGCACGCTGAACGTCATTTTGGCATCTATGCCTTGTACGTAATGTTCTACCCTCAGCTTGTTGCAGGGCCGATCGAACGTCCGCAGAATTTACTGCATCAATTCCGTGAGCATTACGACTTTGATTACGCCAGAGTAACCAGTGGACTGAGGTTGATGGCCTGGGGTTTGTTTAAAAAAGTGGTGATCGCCGACAGGCTGGCCATTGTAGTGGATACAGTGTATAGATACCCGCAGCAACACAACAGTTTAGATCTTATCATTGCTACCTTGTTTTTTACGTTCCAGATCTTCTGTGATTTTTCCGGTTATTCTGATATAGCCATTGGGGCGGCAAGGGTAATGGGCTTTAAACTAATGACCAATTTTAACCGTCCTTATCATGCAGGAAGCATAAATGAGTTTTGGAAACGCTGGCATATTTCCCTTTCAACCTGGTTCAGGGACTACCTTTATATAACCTTGGGAGGTAATCGGGTTAGTGTTCCACGGTGGTATCTCAATTTGTTTATTGTCTTCCTGATAAGCGGTCTTTGGCATGGCGCTAACTGGACTTTTATCATCTGGGGAGCCTTGCATGGCTTTTACCTGGTCTTTGCGCTGATCACCCGTAACATTCGCGCAAAATATAACAGAATGTTTCATCTTGACAGAGATCCCTTGTTGCCCGTTTTAACAACCTTCGTTTTAGTCTCGTTCGCGTGGATCTTTTTTCGGGCGGGTAATGTAAACAGTGCTTTATACATTGCAAGGCACATTTTTACCGGATTGCCGGAGGCACTACAACAGCTATTTAACCATCAGTACCAGGTGCAGCAACTGGGTCTATCCCGCGAGGAACTTGCCTTGTCTGTATTATTTATCATCTTTCTCGAAACGGTACATTATACCCAACGCACGGTAAGCATTTCCGAAACATTCATTAAGAAACCTGCTTATGTTAGGTGGGCTGTTTATACCTGTTATATCCTTGCCATCTTTACCTTTGGTGTTTTTGATGACCGCCAATTTATATACTTTCAATTTTAAGCCGGCATGAAGAAGTTTTTTGGTAAGATATTTCTGCTGCTTTTTATCGTTTTAACCATTGTAACGATTTGTTTGGTGCTGCCACCTGGTAATTTAAGCAAGAATTACTTATTGTTTGCGCAAAAAAATAAAAACGATCTCCTAGCCAACACACCGGGCCCAAGGATCATTTTAGTGGGGGGCTCCAATGTAAGTTTTGGCATAAATAGTAAGATCCTTAAAGATTCTTTAAACCTGAATCCGGTTAATACGGCGCTGCATGCCGGCATTGGATTAAAGTTTATGCTGAATAGCACCATTGATTATGTAAGAGAAAATGATATCGTAGTATTATCACCGGAATATCAGCAGTTTTATGGTAATTTATCTGATGGCCAGGTTGAATTACTAACCCTGCTCATAGACGTTTCCCCGCAAACCGGCAACGTAAATTTCAGGCAATTTGTCAAACTGCTTTCACATATTCCAAAATATTCTTCGTCTAAACTAAGGCTTTGGAATTATTTTAAAAAGGCAGATACAACAACCATCGGGATCTATGACCGGAAGTCTTTCAATGCTTACGGAGATGCTTATGTTCATTGGACATTGCCTAAAGTGCCGGTCATGCCTTTCGATGTGTTAAAAGGAAACCTGAATGAAGATGCGTTTAACTCTTTACTTATTTTCAGGGAGAAGGTACAAAACAGGAAAGCGCAGTTATTCATTACTTTTCCCTGTTGCCAGGATATTTCCTTTAAACATTCCATTGTCCAGATAAAAAAGATTGAAAAAAGATTACGGGCTGAAGCGTTTATTTTACTTGGCACACCGGAACGATATATCTTTCCGGATAGTTTAACATTTAATACACCGTATCACCTGATAAAAAAAGGAGTTGATCAGAGAACAGCTCTTCTAGCTGAAGACCTGAAAAAACATTTATGGCCTTTTTTGGGTAAAACAATTAAAAAAGAATAGTTAAATGATACATCTCTTTCATTGATTTGGCTAATATCCGGATAATCTTATAGAATTATTTATCATAATATTGCCAAATGGCAACACAAAAAGGCGATTTGTGCAATCGTGGGCAGGCAGCCCACAGGATCATGATAAAGGACAATGCGCTTAAACCAGGCAATTCAACCGCATTCATAGCGTATCTTTCGCACAAGTGTATCCCAACGCGCGATAAACAAAAAGGTCTTCCCGTTTCTCTATTTAATTAAATTTGTCCATTTATCCACTTATTTCGTTAACGAATCTCATGATAGGAAATAGCTTTGTAAAATATCTCAAACACCAGAGTTTTCAGCCGGATTTCTTAAGCGTTTTTTTCAACCCCTTTTTTTTCATACGCCGTTCTTTATATAAGCATATCAGGAAGTATGCTCCCCTGTTAAACGGCAAACTGCTTGATTATGGATGCGGACGCAAACCATATGAAAATCTTTTTAATATAACCGAATATGTCGGAGTTGACATCGAGCAAAGCGGTCATGACCACCAGTATTCCAAGGTGGATGTTTTTTTTGATGGCAGGCAACTGCCTTTTGAAGATGAGACTTTTGATTCGCTTTTTTGCAGCGAAGTACTTGAACATCTGTTTAATCCCGACGAATCCCTGTCCGAGATGCACCGGGTTCTTAAGAAAGATGCCAAACTACTCATCACCCTGCCTTTTTCGTGGAACGAACATGAAATACCGTATGATTATGCACGTTATACCTCTTTCGGCATCAGGAATCTGCTTGAAAGAAACGGTTTCAAGGTTATAGAAATTGCAAAAAGCGGAAATTTTGCCAGGGTTAACTGGCAGATGTGGATACTGTATATCTTTGATTTGTTTAAAAAATATAAACGCACGGGTTACCTGTTATCCCTGGTGTTCATAGCTCCGTTAAATATATTAGGGGTCATTCTGCTTCCTTTATTTCCCAGAGATAATTCCTTATTTTTTAATAATATTGTTATAGCGCAGCGGCTGGATTAACTCTCTATGATCCGGAAAACCACTATAGCATATACTCTTTTCAGTATAGCGTTATGTTATATCATCTTCCCGTGGTTTTTTGAAAAAAATCTATTTTTTAATGAATTACTTGCAGTAATGGGCCTGATGGTGCTTGCCTACCGACGGTTTAGAACGGGCCGGCATTTTATCAGCCAATGTATGCTGCTACTGCTCGGCTGGAGTGCAATACACGCGGTTATTTCCCTTTTCCGCATGGATAGCCTGTATTTCTATTTCAGGAACCTGGTTATCGCGTATTCCATGCTGACTTATTTTGTCGGTTATCATTGCTTTCGCTTCCTGCCGGGATTTATTACCAGGATCAGGCATCTCTTACAGATCTACATAGGCGTTTTCCTAATTATACCATTGCCGCGACTTTTGTTTGAGCGGTTTGGCGTATCGGTACTTTTTCCGGCTCTTATCAGGAACTTGTCTAATCACCGGGCATTGCCGATACTGATATTGTTAAACATAATCTATTCCATAACCTACAAATCGTTCACCTCTTTTATACAGGCCGCTTTTTACAGTTTACTGTTAATTTCACCTGGTTACCGGTTTTTTAAACAGGTTGTCGTGGTCATTCTATTGATTTTCGGGGTAATCTTTGTGGCTCTGCAATCTAACCTGGAGATCATATCCCAACATTATAACATATACGATATGATTGCTATTCATGAGGTAATGAGTTCCAATCCAATATTGTCTCTTGATGGCAACTCTACCTGGCGGCTGGTTCTCTGGAAACAGGTATTGGTCAACCAGTTTCCCAAAAATATTTTTGGATTGGGGTTTGGAACACCCATCATTAAATATTTTCCTGTAGAAGATATCACAAAAGCGCACACCTTACCTTATGTATTAGGAGCCCATAATTCATTTGTTTATCTGTTTGGCCGTTTGGGCCTGATATACATGTTATTAACATTACTGGTTTACCGATATGTTTTCAAAGAGTATTTTTATTATAAATCTTTTTACTATTCAAACAGGACCATCCTGATTTTCTGGAGCTTTTTTGCCAGTACGATTATTGCCTTGTTTAATCCGGTACTTGAATCCCCGATTTTTGCTGGCAGCTATTGGCTTATCCTTGGATTTTTAGCAAGAGCCATCCAGCAAAGGAAAAAAGCATTTATTGCAAATCATTAGAGCAGACTTGAAAATATTATTTATCCATAATCGTTATAAACAGGCCGGTGGTGAAGATGTAGCCCTGGAAGCGGAATCAAACTTATTGAAGCAAAGAAATCATGACGTTAAGGAACTGCTTTTTGACAATACCGGTATCACCCACCAATCATTTCCGTTTTTGCAAGGAATTAACTCCCTATACAATTCTTCATCCAGGAAACTTGTCCTCGCAGCCATCGACTCTTTTAAGCCGGATGTCATCCATATTCATAACCTTTTCTTTCTGGCCTCACCGTCCGTACTGTACGCTGCAAACAGCAGAAATATTCCGGTAGTTTTCACCCTGCATAATTACCGGCTTATCTGTTGTAACGCCTTGCTACTAAGAAATAATGTTATTTGTGAATTGTGTGTTAATAAAATACTTCCATATGATGGAATAAAGTACAAATGTTACAGGTCTTCTCAGCTGCAAAGTGCATTGGTTACAGCCATAACAGGCCTGCATAAATTAACAGGAACCTGGACAGGTAAGGTTCATACTTATATAACGCTGACAGCATTCGCAAGGTCAAGATTTATACATTCTTCGCTTACGGTTCCGGAGTCAGGATTTATTGTCAAGCCCAATTTCGTCGAAGATCATGGTATAGGCAAATTTCCCCGGAAGGGATATTTTTTATTTGTTGGCAGGCTCTCACCTGAAAAAGGGGTACCGTTATTGTTAGAATCTTTTGCCCGGATGCGTGACAAAACGTTATTTATTATAGGGGACGGACCAGAAAAGCCCGGGTTAGTGAGTAAATATTCCAGGTATACCAACATCTCTTTTCTGGGCCATTTATCGAAAGACAGGGTGATAAATATGCTGAAAGAAGCACAGGCTTTATTATTTCCTTCTATATGGTATGAAGGTTTGCCCTTCACTATATTGGAAGCGTTTTCCACTGCGACGCCGGTCATCGCTTCAAACCTTGGAGCTATGGCCGAAATAGTACAGGATGGCTATAACGGTTTTCATTTTGAAGCAGGTAACGTGCATGACCTTGCCGGCTGCATACAAAAATTCTGTCAATGGGAGGGTAAAGAACAAATGCATCAGCATGCCAGGACATCTTTCGAAGAAAAATATCATCCGGACATTCATTACAATGCCATCATGGCGATATATCAAAAAGCTATTAACGATAGTCATCATGCATGAACGGTTAAACATTTTTGGCCTTAATATCCATCATATCCGTTTCAGGGATGCCATTACACAGGTGATGGAACTGGGTTTTAATCAAACCCCTTCTTTTGTCTGTTTTGCAAATGTGCACATGACCATTGAAGCTTACAAAGACCCGGGTTTTGCTAAAAAAGTAAATAAGGCAACGCTGGTACTCGCTGATGGTAATCCCCTCATTAGTGCCTTCCGGCTTCTATATCATAAAAAGCAGGAACGTATAGCGGGAATGGACTTCCTTCCCGGTTTACTTGACGCTATTAACCAAGGGCATTTTAGAATATTTCTGTACGGATCAAGCAAAGAAGTGCTGGATGCGCTGCAGAAAAAAATTACTAAAAAGTATGCAGCAGTTGAAATTGCTGGTGCCATTTCACCGCCCTTCAGGCCTTTATCTCCTGAGGAACTCCAGCACGTAACCGATCAGATAAATGAGTCAGGCGCCCACATTGTGTTTGTTTCGTTAGGATGTCCGAAACAGGAAAATTGGATGTTTGCCAATCATCAAAAAATTAATGCTGTTTTGCTCGGCGTAGGCGGTGCTTTCAGGGTAACCGCCGGCTTACAGAAACGGGCGCCTGTTTGGATGCAAAAAATAAGCATGGAATGGTCTTACCGGCTGATCCAGGAACCAGGAAGATTATTTAAGCGCTACCTTGTTACAAATTCCATTTTTGTATGGTTGCTTAATAAAGCAGTGGTAAAAAAAATCTGGTATGGGTTTGCAAAATAAGCAGGGATTTGGCTGGTTAGGAAATGAAGAATTGATATATAGCATGCTGGGTTCGGGCATTGTCGCCAGTCTGATATTCTGGCCGCTGCTGAATTCAATGATCTGTATTGGCATGGCCGGCTATTGGTTAGCCTTTTCGAAAAAAAAATTTTCTTATTCCTTTTATAAGAGCAAGTGGGTCGTCCTTTTCATTTCCCTGTACCTGGCAGCGGTGACCGGCATGTTCTATTCGGAAGACAGGTCTGAGGCATTCTTCCGGTTACAGCAAAAGATACCCTTCTTATTGTTTCCCCTGGTTTTTGGAACTGCTGATGTGGCAACACCAGTTTTGGTAAGGCGCAGCCTTACCATATTTACCTGGTCTACGTTTTTGGGTTGCCTTTACTGCCTCCTTTACGCGACATACATTTACTTTACGAAGGGCTCTTCCGTCGGGTTATACGGCTATGGTTTAGTGGTACTAAAAGATATGCCCCCCTTTATGCTGGGACTTTTCTGTCTTTTTTCGATATTGTTTTTAATGGATTCTTTTTATGAAGACAGGCAAAAGGGCTCACCCATACATATAGTGAATTTGAGCATGCTGATTTTTTTATCCCTTTTCCTTTTGCTGCTTAGCAACCGGAGCATGCTGATTTTTTTCATAGGAACGGTGATGTATTATTGCTTCAGGCTCATTCGTTCGATAAGAGGCCGCGCCTTGCTGTTGACTTCGCTGATTGCCATTTTTACAGCGGCATTGTTCCTTAATCCTTCTCTTCACAGGCAATGGAACGAGATGTTTGACTTTTCTGATAAAAACACTATTACCCTGGATGCTGATGAGTCGTTGGGACGCTCCTGGGGAGGAAAGACCCTGCGTGTTGCTATCTGGAAATGCAGCATGGATATTATAAAATCAAATTGGTTAACCGGAGTTGGTACGGGTGATACGCAGTCTGCATTGCAGCAAGCTTATGAAAACAGGAAATTTTATTTCGCCTCCAGGCACAACAGATACAATGCGCATAATCAATACATTCAGGAAACGCTGGCGCATGGGATCATAGGTTTATTCATTCTAACTTCCTGCATCTGTTTCCCCTTGGTCAAACTATATTCAGACAAAGAAAACCGGTTATATACCCTTTTTCTGTGTTGCTTTGCATTTATTTGCATCACCGAATCTTTGCTGGAGTTAAACAAAGGCATTATCTGGTACTCTTATTTCAATTGCATTCTTTTATTTAAGAATCCGGGTACAAAAAAGTAAACTTGTTCATGGAACAGAATAAATCATCGGCTGAAGAAATTGACCTTATCTACTATTTCAACATGCTTAAGCATAACGCCCTTAAATACATAAGGGTGTTGCAAAGAAACAGCAGGTTGTTTTTGTCCATATTTTTTATCATAGCGCTACTCGGCGTAGCCATGCGTTTTATTGTCCCTAAGAAATATTTTACAGATGCCCTGATCATCTCTAATAATGTACCGGCGGACTTTGTGATGGTAAATTATCTTCAAAGCCTTGCCAGCGATAAAAATGCCGGTGCACTGGCAAAGGAGTTAGGTATCCCGCCTAAATCAGCCAAAAGCGTCACGCACATTTCCGCCATGCGGATGGATTCTGTATTCCGGTTTTCGGAAAAAGACCCCAAGGGTTCTATAATCAAGATAAACCTCGTAATAAGAGACATTGACTTAATCCAGAAGGTACAGGACGGGATTATGCATTACCTTAAGACGAACGAATATTCTTCCAAAAAACGACTAGCCAAACAAAGAATGCTGGAATCCTTAAAAAACGAATTGATCAGGAGAAGCAGAAGCCTCGATAGCTTAAAAGTGACGGAAAGTAACAGTCTTGTTACGCGAAGCACAGAAAATGGCGTTATCGTGGAAAAAGCGGTGAACCCTTTAAATATTAACCAGCTGCAACTAGATTATTACAAACAACGGCTTGAGATCGAAGAAGAATTGGACATGCTTAAAAACATTGAGATCGTGCAACCCTTTCTTAAAAACGAAATGTACAGCTATCCAAGTTACAGGCTGATATTTGCTTACTTTTTACTTGGCGCATTGATCCTGGCTTTAGTACTGACACCTTTGATGGGGAAAAAATAACTGACGGGCACGTATCTGTTGAGGTTACCTTTTGAGATCCGGCTCCTTGTTCCTCTTACTTCTCTTGCATCGCGCTCCAGCGTTCTGACGGTGGCATAGTTTTTTTACCGTTAGATCAGCAAATTAAATCTTTAAAAACCTAAAATTTACATTTATGCCAGCAATTGACAGGGGTATTGGTAGTGAAGGCCTCGAACAGGGAGGACCAAGTCTGGGAAACGATTATAACAGAAAGGATCTTGGAATGCGCGATGCAGGGGACGCATTAACAACTCCAAACACGGCCGGATTAGGAGAGAAAAGTGATGATCAGGATACGTTGAATATGGACAGTGAGAGCAGCAGAAATCTAAGCAGCGAAGTGGTGGAGGATGACGATGACCTGGAAGATATTGATCTGGACGATGACGACCTTGAAGACGATGATGATGATCTATTGAATCTTGATGATGATGATGATGAGGTTGAAGATGAAACAGGGAAGGGCCAATTATAACAGGCCGGGAGATAAACAATTCGGGAGATGATTGATTAGTACAGATTAGAAATGTAATAAGCGAACGCGGTTCCTTCCCTCAACACAAAAGCAATTCTTAATGAATTGCTTTTGCTTTTACGAATTAGCGGCATTTCCTTCAGATTTTTACTCCGGTTCACCATTCTCCAACCTAATCGCCCAGGCTTGTTTTACGGTTTATTTCATTAATTCTTTCTTCATCATCGAGCTTTGGCTGTTTTTCCTCTTCACTCAGGGGAACAATCTCGGGCGTTACCAGGTCTTTATTTGGCATAATAGTGTTTTCCGGTAATGCAGTTTTTGGTTGCTCCGGGGCTGGAGATTGGGAATCTGTTGAGGTGATATTTTCACGGTCAAACTGGATATCATCATCTTTACTGGAAATAGATTCTGATTGATCTTTTTGTACTTGCATATTCTGTGTTTTAGAAGTAATAAATCACCATTACAGGCGTAAATAGCATACCAAAAAATCTTAAGGATGAAGTTTCGGTACAAATAAATAAATGTAGATATTATTCTACGGGAAACCTGAACTAATCTAAGCAATCTGCAATTCTGTTGATTTACAGTTGGGGCATTGTAATAAATAAAAGTTACTAATCGCAAACATGGAGAGCAGGCTTAACCGGTTAATATCCAAATCATGAGCTTCTACTTTTTTCGTTTGCAGGGTAATCTGGCAGGTCTCGCAAATAATGACTTCTGTTTCTTTAGTTTTCATATGTTATTACCTTTAAATATAACTATAAGACGTTACATTCAAATCAGGGTAAATAACCAGATTGTTAATATATTCAAAACAGATATGTGTCGGGTGTATTGAGAGGTTTTGTTATAATTTTATCGGCTGCATCCTTGGCACCAGGAGATGCATAATTCCCCAGGCAATCAGGTAAGCACTGCCGCAAATGAAAAACATAATATAATAGCCGGTTTCTAGACTGCCTATGGATTTATAGTGATCGAATAAGAGCCCGGCGGCTTTAGCGATCATCATTCCCCCCAGTGCGCCAGCCATGCCACCGATGCCGGTTATTGAGCCTACGGTCTTCTTGGGAAACATATCAGAAACGGTAGTAAAGATATTGGCTGACCAGGCCTGATGGGCCGATGTTGCCAGGCCAATCATCACAACGGCAAGCCACATATTGACCTGTCCCAAAAGTTGAGCAAAAACTACAGGAATAACGCAAAACGCATAGATCAGCATAGAGGTTTTTCTTGCCTTGAAGACCGGCCATCCCTTTTTTATAAAGAAAAGCGGCAACCATCCACCAAAGATGCTGCCGAAGGAAGACATGGTGTATACAAGCGCAACGGGCCAGGCTACTGCTGTTCCCTCAAGTCCGTATTGTGCTTTAAGAAAAGCAGGCAGCCAGAAAAGGTAAAACCACCATACGGGATCGGTTAAAAATTTTCCCAGCACAAAGGCCCAGGTTTGCCTGAAAGCCAGCAACCTGAACCAGGGTATATTAGGGCCCTGGTCGGTATCATATGGTTGTACTTCATCCTTATCGCTGTGAATATAATCAAATTCAGCCTTGCTTAGTCGTTTCTGTCTGGCAGGAATCTCATATAACCAAAACCAGAAAATGAGCCAGACAAAACCAAAAGCGCCCGTAATGATAAAGGCCCATTGCCAGCCCATGGAAACGGCGATAAAGGGCACGGTAAGTGGAGCTATTATGGCTCCTATATTGGTTCCTGAATTAAAGATACCCGTTGCCAGGGCCCTTTCTTTCTTGGGAAACCACTCAGCAACTGTTTTAATGGCTGCGGGAAAGTTTCCTGCCTCGGTAATACCCAAAGCAGCTCTGGCCAATTTAAATCCAAATGTGGTTGTTACCAGGGCATGGGCCATCGCAGCAATGCTCCACAAAAAGGTGGCAAGGGCATAACCCAGTTTGGTTCCAATCTTATCGATAAAGCGGCCAATGCCCAGCATCCCCAAAGCATAAGCCGTCTGGAACCAGATTACAATGTTTGCATAATCTGACTCGGACCATTTAAATTCCACTTCCAGTACGTCCTTTAAAAGAGCGATCACCTGCCTGTCAAGATAGTTGACCGTTGTGGCAAAAAACAATAAGGATACGATTACCCAACGGTATTTTGGTATCTTCTCATCACCTGTGGCTAAAGATCCGGCGGCTAATGTATTACTCATATGGCAACAGTTAAATAATTGCAGTGTCAGGAAACACAAGATAAAATTACTTGTCTTGCATTTCTTATTTTTTCCCTTAATTCATCCCACCTTTTATTCTGAACAAGGTCCTTTTCAAGCAGCTCGCTGCCCATGCCTACGCATAAGACCCCGGCATCAAACCATTCTTTCAACACCTGCCTTTCTGCGCGAATGCCACCGGTCGGCATAAGAAAGACATCCGGAAAAACGGCTTTCAACGCTTTAATAAAGGAAGGACCCACCAGGCTGGCTGGAAAAATCTTAACAACGGAAGCTCCATGGGATGATGCCTGAAAAACTTCCGTGGGCGTTATGCATCCCGGCATCCAGGGTATGTTGTTTTCCCTGCAAACATCTCCTACTTCAGGATTGATCAGGGGACTTACGACGAAAGCTGGTCTGAGTTTGACGAACTGTTCGGCCTCCTGGGCTGTTTTTATAGTGCCTATACCCAAAAAATTTCCCGGATAGGAACTTTGGGCAAGGTCTTGCAAATGCTCAAAATTCCGGGCGGCCATCGCTCCCCGGTTTGTATATTCGAACAGTTCGATACCTTCTTCAAAGCAAATAGACATCACGGCCGCGCTGATTTCCAGGTTCTCGTGGTAAAAAACAGGTACGAGTAAACTTCTGCGTAAGGCGTCCCTGATAATAGTTTGGTCTGTATTCATACTAACGTGTAAGCAATTCCTCGATTTTATTTACTGGAGTGGTGTTGGCATCTCCCTTAATATTTAATTTACTCACCGCAGATGCAGCAGCAAAATTGATCAGTTGCTGGCTGGACATATTTTGCAGCATACCGTATATCAGGCCGGCCATGAAACTATCTCCACTGCCAACACTGTCGACCACTGAATCTTTCCGGAAGTTTATAGATTCAAACAAGCCGGAATAATTAGATAAAGTTGCAAAGTAATTCAAATGACCGTTGGGCTCGGTAAAACGAAAAGTGAAGGCTACCTGCTTACATTGTGGAAATGTTGTCATAATCTTTTCAGCTACCTGTGCAGCCATATCCTTGCAACTTTCTTTATCTCCGCGAATGAGCAGATTCTCATCCCAATTAACAGCCAGCATTTCGGAAGCGGCCCAGATGTTACCCATAAGAACATCACAGTATTGTACAAGGTCCGGCATCACTTCGAAGGGAGACTTCCCGTATTTCCATAACAAACGCCGGTTATTCAGATCAGTAGATATAAAGATATTCTTCTTCCGGGCACTTTCCAGGATTTCTCTGCAGACAATCACAGCGTTGGCATTTAACGCAGGAGTAATGGCTGTCCAGTGTAACCAGGTAATTCCATCCAGGCATCGGTCCCAATCAATGGTGCCCGGTTGAATTTCACTAAAGGCAGAATACTTACGATCATATACAACCGATGACGACTGCATGTCGCCGCCTGTTTGCATATAATAAATTCCTATCCTTTCGCCTCCCCAAAGCATCCGGCTGGTGTCAATACCAAGTTCCTGTACCAGTTTTTCAACATTTTCCGAAAGGACATTTTCGGGTAACCGGCTAATGTAAGCCGTATCAACTCCCCAGGTTGCCAGGGCGGTGGCTACATTAAGTTCGGCTCCTCCCAGGGAAAATTCAGCCGAGAATATCCTGGGGTTGGGTGTTATGCGAAACAGTAATTCGCCATAGGCTGCAACTTTTCCGGGTATCATATTTAACGAAGATAAGTTTTAGCATAGTTAAAAATATCTTACAGACTACAGACTCCCGACTCGAGACTCCCGACTCTTATCTACACCCCCGAAAATATATGAAATCCGCCATCCACACATATAACTTCACCACTAACAAAACGGGAGGCATCGCTGAGAAGCCATAATAAGGTCCCTATCAATTCGTCAGGGTTTCCAAACCGTTTAAATGGGGTATTACGTATCACTGCTTCACCCCGTGCAGTAAATCCGTTTTCGGTAACCAGCAGATGCCTGTTCTGATTGGTTACAAAGAAACCAGGAGCAATAGCATTCATCCTGATCTTGTCGCCATAGCGCTGAGCCAGCTCAACACACATCCAACGGGTAAAATTATCAACCGCGGCTTTGGCCATCGAATATCCCAGAACTCTTGTAATTGCTGTCTGGGATGCCATTGAAGAAATATTAACTATACTACCTTGTCCTGTTTCGCTCATGGCTTTTCCAAATATACAGGTTGGCAATAACGTGCCATATAAGTTAAGATCAAAGGCCTTTTTAAGCGCATCGATATCCATTTCAAATACATCGGCGTCAGGTGCGATCACGGCTTCTGGAATGTTTCCACCGGCGGCATTCACCAGCCCGTCTATAGCATTCCATTCCTGCAAGACTTTGTCGCGGGCATTAATCAGGTCCTGCTTTTCCAATACATCCGTTTTCAGGAACATGGCTTGCCTGCCTTTCTCTTTAAGGGCGTTCATCCGTTCCATACCAACCTGTTCATTTCTTCCCAGCAGAACCACCCTGGCGCCGGTATCACTCAGGCCATTCACAAATGCTTCACCTAAAATCCCCGTTGCCCCGGTTACAATAATTACTTTCTGGTGCAGGTTGAAAATGGTTTGGTGATCTTGCATGTTACAAAGATGTTTACAACAGCTATATGACTTTTAGCCATCCTGAGGATAAGCATTCAAATATAAGTATGATATGGTATTAGCTATAAAGTTTTTTATGACCGCCATTCTGTGCTGTACGAAGTCTCTTTGCTTTACGAAGTCCTCTTTGCAGTACTTTGCTGTACGAAGTCTCCGGACTTCGTACAGCTTTGCGCCGCAAAAAAAACTGCCTGAAATTGTCAGGCAGTCTTCATGTCAGATCTTCACACTTTTGCCATCAAAGGTTTTGATGTTTTTCATCGATCAGTTCATTCGTGTCTAATTCTTCCTGTGGAATTTTTAACAGAAAACGCGGATCATTTGCAGGTATACTAAAAAGAAATGCAGCAGGATGGTTTCCTGTCCGTACAAGAGGCGACTGCCTTCTTTTGGCATCCATATAGTCAACGTCTACTTCACCATACAGTTCCTTTCTGCGTTCCAGTAATCCCTACCGACATGTTAGCCCTACCGGCTTATTTCGAACTTCGTACATCAATAGACAGGATCGTCATTTTTATTGCTCTCCCGGTTATTCTCTTCATCCGGCTGATCGGGCTCAAAATCGCGCTCAACATTAGTTCGCGTGCCTTCGGGTACCTCCTCAATATTCACGCGGGCCCGGTCCTGCCATTCCTTGTTTCGCCCGTCTTCTTCATCGATGACTTTGGGTAACCGTTTGTTTACTGATTCTATATCGTTTTGATCCTCGGGTGTTGCAGACCTGTCTTCCATAAAAAAGTGATTTAATGTATGTTAACCTTAAATAAGTATCAAAAAGCATACTCCTTTTTGGTGTAGCCTATCCCCATTTAGGGTGATTTTATTCAAGATTAGGTTATTGCCATTCAGAACACGGTAACGGATATTTGTCAGGTAAAATAGATACGGTATGAAACAGATAAGGTAATATCGGTAAGAGGTAAGGTTATCAGGTTATCCAGGATGACAGTATACAAAGTATTTTACTTGGGGAAGAGCATAATGCGAACGGCGTATTGTGCCAGTTGGAGTCCAGACAAAAAGCACTATTCGACGAATTGAAACCCGGGCTGGTCATACAGATCAAAGGGGTTTGCACGGGTTTATTGATGGATGTGGTTCTTGTGCGTTGCGTACGTGAAAACATGCAGCCGGGTAGAAAAAGGGAGTTTTTGCCTGAAACAGCTAGTAGCCTGTTCGACTGAATTGTAGCAGCCTTCCACTGGCATAACCTTCCTTTCCATTAGATCTGATCAGGAACCACTCCGTATTGTTTTTGTCGAAATGACCTCTTGACAGAACTTCTACCTCGTCACCTTTCCTTAAAGTAAACAGTTGAGATTTGGAATTCGAGGGGCCCTTCCTGACTTTGGCATCAGCATACACCAGGTAATACTCCTTTGAAGGACCTCTGTTTACCAATTCATTTCTGATCTTTTCTTCGGGTGAAACATAGGTGCCCGAATGTTGTAAGGGTTCATTTACAAAATACATGATAAGGACCACCAGCAACAAAAAGCCGGCAGGGTATAAAATCAGTAATTTGGAAAGTCTGAATTTTTTAACGGCAATAATTACCCCTGCTATACTTCCTAGAATAAGTCCAAAGATGCCCCAGGTCGCTACCGGGTTGAGTGGAGTGACTTCCAATAAATTTTCAAGAAAGAAGATAACATTGTAGCCAAGATAAACAAAGAGTTTTGCTGAAAATATCACCAGGTGGTAGAGTATGTAGAGTCCTAAACCAATGGCCAGCAATAGAAAAATAACATCAGTCCCCGATAGTTGCTTTTTCATTTTTTCAACAGATATTTAACAAAGAAATAGGCTCCGGACATTATGATTATCAGGAAAAGGAAAAAGGCCCAGCCGAACAAAGAAAAGTCTCCAAAATATATGACTGCCCTGTCCCAGTCAAGAAAAAAATCAAACGAATTCCGCAGCCAGTCTGGATACGTTGAGGCAACGAGCAAACGGGCTAAAACAAAAACTACTGCAAAAAGGCCGGCAAACTTTGCGGTTTCAATCAGAAAAGCATTTTTAGGGAAAACAATATTAAAAGACACCGGTATTTCCATTTGCTGACAAGTTGAACTATTCAATACTATGGTCGTTTGGTAGGCGACTCCTTTGATCAATCTGGCTGAATCAATAGTCAATACCACCCTGAAGGTATTTAAACCTGCTGCGGCGTTATGAGACATTTTTTGTGTGGACAATGATACGCCTTCCAGCACGCTTGAAAATGACAGGGTGCCCTGTTGATAACCTCTTGTTTCATTGGTAAAAACAAGTTCTGCTTCTACCTTCTGCCCGGCCTGGATCTCAGGAAACGAAATCTTTTCTTTGTCTACCTTCAGGCGGGCATACCTGGCATTTTCATCGAGCAGGTGCAAAAATTCCTCCAGTCCCACATGCTTATTTTCAATATGATTATTTTTGATACTTTCCCATTTCTCTTTGACAGCTGCTTTATTGGTTGTTTTCAGCCATACCGGTATAGATCCGTCATAAAGTTCGATTACTCCGGCTTCCCAATTCTCCCTGCTTTTATTTATGGCTGCAAACAGCTCTCCGGGCGTTTTTATAATCTGTTTTGCTGCAAAACGATAGGGAAGGGAAGGGCCAAAGGTGTATACGAATTCAAGGAAGGCCAGATCAAGGCTGGCGGCGGCATCTCTGATGCGAACAAATTTTCCATATGCATCTTTATTTGTTTCTTTTAACCAGGTTTCTGTGTAGCCTTTTTTAAAGTGTTCCTTCCCTTGTTTGAAGGATAATTCGGTGTAAAAGGTTATACTGCACAACTCTTCCACTGTGTTAGCATATTGATTGTCTGCAAACCTGAAAGGAAGTGTGTTGTTCAATTTATAGACGATCTGTAAAAATGCGGCATGGATATCACTCGTCGATTTTGAAATGGCGCCTACCTCTTTTGCCAGGACCATATCTTTCTGGGCGACAGCTGATTTCAACAAGTCTTCCTGTATATATTCTTTAGCTTCAACCGGATCATCAAATAAAATTTTCCCGATCGCTTCCGTAGTTGTTGCATACTTGCCCGGCAAAATTTGTATCCTGGTTCTTTCTCTTTCTATCTTTAGCCGGTCTTCTTCGTCAATCATCCGCTGCGTCATCCAGTTCTCAACTGAAAATAACTTTTCGAGTAAGGTATTTCCGATGACAGTACCATAAGGCCTGAATTGATTTATTTCAAAGGTTTTGAGAATAATACGTGCGGTTTCTTCGTTTGTCAGATCATACTTCAACCCCCGGTCGAGACAAAGCTGCATTTCACGTTGGTTGGCTCTCCCGTTGAGCAATATATTTTCCAACGTATCTTTCAGGTGTTCTTCCCCTTTTTTTAATCGCTCGTTGTTTATCTCTTCATAGTACTGCTCTATGCCTTCTTTGTTTTTTATTTTTTCATACTCCCTTTTTAATTTTTGAACACTGTATTCAACAATTCCATTTCCGTATTTGTCTTTAAATGCTGTTTTGTTGCTCCCTGTATTCATCATATCGCCTTTTGCTTTCCAGAACTTTTCTAAAACGAAATAGTTACCGGTTACGATTTCCGGAGTAATTAATTTGTATTTTTTATAGTCCAGATACAACACTTCAAAAGGGTTGGTTGATTTGATTACTTCCCAATCGCCCTTTTGCTGATCAAATCTATCGGGCAATTGTTTCAATCCGCCGGCTAACGTGCTGGCAGCAATACGGTCTTTTAGCGTGGTTATACCCGAATCCTGCCTGGGTTGGGTATTGCTTTCGGGTTGTTCTCCGGCAATAACGGACTCTGAGGAACTTTTGTCAAACAGTTCGCCGGAAAGTATTTTTTCTTCTGACATTTCTTTACTATTTAATGCGAATCATCCGGCAGGCTACCTCTATAAAGGATATCATAATCGAATATCTATTCCTGAGACTTTGGATCTGAGATCGTTCCTGTCTATATCTTTATCGGCCGTTTTTATATGTAGTTCTTTGCGGGCATCCGGAGGAAATTCCACGAAAGACGATAAAATACCGTCCTGGTTCACATTCATGGTAACTTTTACGTTGCCTTCCGGGTTTTCGAGCTCAAGCCTTCCCCTTAACGTGCATTCATCTTTCTGATGCGAATCGCCTTCATAGATTTTCAGCACGGCATTAAATTCCGCCTTAAACGTTTTTTGAACGTTAACAGGAAGCGCGGTATTTTTTTGAATAAGGTGTTCTATGTATGGCTCTCCATTTAATTTCAATTCAAGTCCGATGGTCTTTGCAGTCACATCCTTTACACTGCTTTTTCCGGAGCCATAGATGGCGGCACCAATGGCAATAGCTGTGTCGAAACTGAATCCCGGTAATTCCCTGGGAATTTTTCTTCCCGACAATTGTTCAAGCATTTTAGGTACCATCGGCATGCGGCACGATCCGCCTGCCATAACGATATCGTCAATGTCTCCCCAGGTTAAATTGGCATCTTCCAATACGCTGATGCAGATGGTTCGGCAAAGCGACAAGAGGTTGGAAGAGCGTTCCTCGAAGTAAAAAGGCCGTTCTTCCTGCATATCGAAGTCGTAGTTAACATCGCTTTTGTCAGGATCTTCCCTGTAGAGTATAATTTCAACATCGCTGCCCTCATTAGGGATGATGACAGTGGTCTGTTCGTTTTCCGTTAAGTCAAACTTGGCCTGTAACGCTTTTTGCTGAATTTCCCATCCCATATCGTCAGGAATGTCATTACCCGTTCTTTTTCTGAATTCACTGTATAAGTAGCCTGTAATGACATCATCCCAGTCCTTACCGCCTAATTCGTTACATCCCTTGGTACCCTTCACTTCCTGTTCACCCTCCCCGGGTTCTTCCCTTTTCCGGTTTGATGTAACCCTCTCCTCTCCGTTAAGCATTTCTACAATAGATATATCGAAGGTTCCTCCACCAAGATCAAAAACCATGATTTTTTTATCTTCGGTCATCATTTTTCCATAGGTAAGCGCAGCAGCAGTGGGTTCATTAATAATTCCAATCACGTCTAACCCCGCAGCAAAACCGGCATTGCGGGTTTCATCTCTTTCCAGGATACTGAAATACGCGGGCACAGTTATGACCGCGGGTATGAAACTGCTTTTTTCTTCCGCATCGGGAGAAAGCATTCCCTTCTTTTTAAAAAAATTGAAAGCCTCTTTTTTTAG
Organism: Chitinophagaceae bacterium; assembly: GCA_037718865.1. Taxonomy (GTDB): domain Bacteria; phylum Bacteroidota; class Bacteroidia; order Chitinophagales; family Chitinophagaceae; genus JADCRZ01. The sequence goes on from JBBJMP010000002.1 coordinate 474,406, forward strand.
TTTTCGTAAAATGATAGCCGACATTCCCATGGCGCCGTAATAATATCCGTTTACCTCGTACCGGGTGTTGATGTGTTTTGGCTGGCCGATATCTCTTTTTACAAATTCGAAGATGGGAGAAGTAGGAGTGATTTTCCGGTCGTTTGCTTTCTTTCCCACATAAGCTGATTTGCCGTCGAACCAGATAACCGAAGGTGTTGTTTCCATGCCATCGGAATTCGGAATTACTTTTGCCGTCCCTCCATCCATGAATGCCACGCATGAGAATGTGGTCCCCAAGTCAATGCCAATACAAAGGTCCATAGTTAATTCATTTTTGACTTGATGATTTCCAACAATAACTTGATCTCTATAATAAATACCGGCTCTATCAGCCGCTGGCTTTCTTTAAGCGATTGCATTTTTATAAATTCTTTCATTACCCCATCGCGGATGATCCGTTTTTCCGTTTCACCCAAAACGATTTTAGCATCTTCAGTAAACAACCCGTTCTTTATTCCGAAGAAATTAAGCACCTCCACGAAACGGACCAGCCGTTCCAGCGTAGTAGTCTTAAATTTAGTGCGGTTGTTCTGGTCGTACAAGTCATTGTTGACAATAGGCTCGAAAAATAACACCTTCCTATCCGTCAACTCGATGTTTTCTCCACATACTATCCCGGTATAAAATTTTTGTTCCATGTCAGACTCGTCCGGCATATTGTAATCAGGTTCGGCGTCTGGCGACAAAACACCCGAACCATGCCCGTTGCCTTTTTCCAGGTCCATCACCACCAGGCCGCCGGAAGCTTCACTTTTGTGGCCGGGAGATTGAAGCTGCAGCAGGGCTTTCGGTTTAACGGCCCGTTTATCCAGTGTTTTGTCATTTAGACAATTATAAAACATGGCATTTAAAATTTTGGACGCAATCCCATCCCGGTTATACCTGCCAAAATCTATCCAGTTAATCAGTTTAGCCGCATTGCCGCCCCAATGTAAATGGATGCCATCATTAGAGATCCGGGTAAGCAGACCACCTACTTTTTCATTGGTTGAAACGCATACCTCCGCAGCATAAAACGACAACGCACCGAACTCCAGTGCAATGATTTGCCTGAGCCATTGAATATCCTTGTTGTTCGCGTGTTTAACCAGCATTTTCTGAACATTCTCTTCTTCATTCTTTAAAACAAGATTTAAACGGGCCGAGAAATAACTTGATTCATTCTTCTTTTCTTCAAGCGCTATCGCAGCTTCTTTTGAAAACAAGAGTTCCCTGACGCGGTTATTTATCTGCAGAAGGTTAGACAGTTGCCTTCCCGCTAATATAACGGAGGAATCGAATTCTATACTGTTAAAATACCATATGCTTATGTCAGTAGTACCGCCACCTACATCCAGGCAAATGGCAGCAATTTCCTTGTTGGCTCTTTCCTCGATTTTTGGAATAGTGAGTTCACTGGCAAAATATTCTCCCGCTGCAATTCCTTCAGTTTTAAATACCGGTTTTTTAATGATGATTTTTTTCTCATTATCCTCCACTCTTCCGCTATGCATATCCAATATCCTGTTCACATTATTATCATCCGATTTAAGCAGTTTATTAAAAACATCTTCCCACTCGCTTTGAAAAACGCTGATATTTGTTTGAGAAAATGCTTTAGGATAAGAGCAGGCAAGCTGCACCTGCGCTACGCCGTTCTTTACTACTTCTATCAACAATAAGAATAATAAACTTTCTAAAAAATACTCCGTTTTTCTTTCTCCTGCCCCGTCCCATTTGATATCTGAAAGAACATTTTCGGGAAATTTATATTTAATAGGATAATAAATAAAGTAGTCCAGCACCATAGAGTTCCTCCTGGCGAGGTTGTATATTTTCAATGTTGAGGGAATGGGAAGACTAACCTTGCGTGTGGGGAAAAAATATTCTTCCAGGATGCTATCCCTGAGAACCGGGTCGCTTAACGTGAGGCTTCTATAGTAATTGGGAAATTCATAACACCATCTCTCTGCCGTATCCGCGGCCCCCCTGTTTTTGTAAACATTCGTGTTCGAGGTTCCGAAATCAATACCCAGCGTCCAGTTGTGTTTTAATCCTTGTGTATTTTCCTTTTTGCTGATCAGAATTAATCCCAAAGAAACCTTTTTTTCATTGGTTATTTCAGCGGCTTCGGGGAAACAATGATCTCCGATGATCTCGAATATCCTTACCTTTTGCGCAGTGTCACTATCTTTAAAGTCTCTTTCCCGGTAATCTGTAATAGTTCTTTTTTGTTCCAGTATCGGGTTTACAAAAAAGCTTTCGGCATTTCCCTGAAACAGGTAATATCTCCGCCAGCTTTTACCCAGGTAATCTGGGAAGATTTCAATAATGGGCACATCCGTTTCTACAATTTCACCTTCCGAAGGTTGTGTGGCTTTTTGTTTGTACGTTCTTTCAATTTTGTGCATGGAATTTCCTATCGGTAGAGTAAAAGAAAACTTTACCATGCCTGAATCATCCCGGCAAACAGGAGCCAGAATTTCCCTGATCTCCGTCGGCGAAAAGAAATCTAGAATTTCTTTTTTAAAGGGCAGTATGTACTTGGCTCCTATGTTCAATTCTTCCTCTGCCTGATTTAATATATAACCCTCTTTTGCTCTTAACAATTTATTCGACAAAAAGTATATTTCCGGCCTGATCCATAAGCCGCCTTCTTCCCCAATATCGACGGTATTTATCTGGGTGCCCGACCCTTCGTTAAAAAATCTTTCAATGATCACCTTGGCGTTGTCACCCAGGGATTTCGGTCTGATTTCATTCCAGATATTTACCTGCTCGCTTAATAGTTTCTCAGTGATAACGGCTATTTTAAGCTGCTTGCTGCGTGAAGATTGCAGTAAGATGTCGGAAATCAACAGATCGCCCTTTACAGACTCGTCCCTTCTTAAAGGATGTAATAACCTTTCATAAATTTTATAATCGTTTAAAAAGGGTGTGAGTCCTTTAACATCGATGCGGTCCTCGGATACCTTGTGTGTTTTTACATTGATCGGGTCATTCTCTTTGACTCCGAGTGTTATCCTGATTTCCTTCAGCCAGGTACTTATTAGTTCATTGAGGTTCCCGGTGACCTCATGATCAGGATTTTCCTGATCCGAGTAAAATAACTGGTATAAATTTTTTTGAAGGCTGTAAAGCCATTCTCCCATGTATTCCAGCCCGTCTTCTTTCTTTTCAGGGGGTGCAAGAAATCCATCTTTGTCTTTAAACGGAAAGGGCTTGTCCTTTAATTTTTTGTTGTAGTCGACACCTGCATAAACAAGTGTTGACGGTGAAAAGGCACCCAGCGGAATACCATCGAAACGGATCATCAACACGTTTGTCCATTCATAAACGACGTTGCGCTCCAGGCGAACCGGTTTAGGCGTAAGATTTTTAAGCGCCGTTGAGAACTTTTCGGTATTTAGTTTTACGGCAACCACTTCAAGGGCGGCCAGTTCCGGTTTTATTTTATGTAAAGCCAGCAAGCTTAGCAGCGCCCGCCACTCCTGGATGCACCTTTTTTTCAGGGGGTGTTTTGAATGGTCTCTTATGGCAGACTGAAACAACAGGGGCCTTGCCCAGATATCGGGGATCGAGGATACGCCTTTTGTAAGTGATTGTTCGTCAATTAAAATCCCGTCGCTGATGCCAAGAATAATTTTCTTATCATTATTAAACCAGAGGGCGTTCTGGCTGGGGACGGAAATGTTAGCATCAAGCTCCGGAAGAAAGAAATGTGCCATGCTGATTGTTGATTTTAATTGACATTGTAATTCGCTTTACAATATTTTATTGCGGCCTCGTAAAAAATATTGAGGTACTTGCTGGAAGCATCGGTAATTTTTTTATCGAGAACAACAGCATTCAGACCATTTGCTATAAAGTCGTTGAAATCCCTGCCTTTATTGCTCCCCTCGCTTTTTAGCAGGTAACCGATATTCGTTTTTGTGTTATCCTGTTCGGGATCTATCAATGAAACCTTTTTGCCAGTATCCAATTCTCCTTTCACGAGCATTTTCCTGTCGATCAGTTCAACCATGCCGGAGTTATCATCCATTGCTGAAATCCAGAATAGAAAACTGTTTGCAAAGGTTTCAAAATCGTCAAGCGCTTCTTTACTCTGGCCCAGACGGGGATCTTTTAGTTTATCTTTTTCGTCCCTTTGATTAAACTTGAAGTAATCGACATACCAGGCTTCTTTTAATTCCCTGTGATTGGCTGCAAGTATTCTTTTGCCGTAAGTAAGAAAAGAATAACAGAAGACGGTCATCCTGGTGACCAGGGATTTCAATTCCATTTGTTTCTCCCGGATTTTCAAGGCCTCCCTGGTTACCGGTAGATCGGACCACCTTAGTTTCTCCGATTCCCTGCAGGCGGTAAAAAGCATTTGTGGTGCCGGGCCCTTGATATCAGGTTGCTCGTAAAAGTCAAATGCTGCCAGCGACGACGCCACTTCAATATAATGAGGCATGTTTAGCTGTTTCATGGCACCAAATTCAAATTTCCCCACTTTCGGTGCTAACGAATCGCCTAAAAAATAGATCTGGTCAAAGCCAAGGTCCTTCTCTTCATAGTATTGAAGCGCCGCTTTGGTAGCAATCGGAAAATCTTTGGTTGTGACAAACATTTCCTTTTCGGTCCTGGAAGTATCCGCATTCAATTCGAAGCTGAAATAGGGTAAAACCAGGGCACCGCCAAGAAGTATCTGGCTTAAGTTATCCTCAATTTTGGCCAGCTTATGAAATTTCAGGATCTGTTTAGAGCCCAGGGTTGGAAAACCGGCAGCACCTGTGCCGCCAAATACCGATCCCACCAGGAACACGCGGATATCATTCGCCCTTTTATTATTGGCCAGGTCGTCAAACAACAACTTAAACGGATACTCATTATACGGGATGTCTGCCATTACCACTGCCCCTATAGAAGGATGCCCCCTGAACCCCATGTCGAGCGTAGTGTTCAATTCATCATGTGTAAACAGAACAGACGCAAAGTCGGCCAGCTCGGGATTATTTTGCGGCATGTTCTTGAAATTGATAAAATTGGCGAGCGTTGCGCCCTTGTCCGGAAAGATGCCCCAGACCAGACCCTTTTCATCGGGAGGTATTTTTATATCTGTGTTAAAAATACTGGAGCCCGCCTGTTTTTGCAGTTGCTTCCTGCACTTGATATAATTGGTGATCAGGCTTTTTGTCCTGCTCAGGTTTCCGTTTCCCGAATCCGGGTCCACCAGGAAAATGGAAAGTTCATCAGGTCCAAATCCTGCGGCACAAAGGTGTACAGCCGCTTCAATGACCCTTGCCCCTGTTCCCCCTATTCCTATCAGATAGTTCTTCGGCATAGCGTTTATTTGTTGTTATTTGAAGAGTGGGATGTATTGAACCGTTCTCGGAGACATCAGGAAGGTGCAGAGCCAGTAAAAAAACCAGGTATGTAATGACATGAGTGCGAATGCAATTAACCAGTCAGCAGTAGCAACGCCTTCAGTCAGATATAATGCTATCAGCACAAATAAAATGGCCACCGAAGCGATGATTTGGAGGATGAAAGAGATCATCCATACTTTTTTCGCCTTATTCAGTTCAGCTGCTGTTGAATCCAGACTGCCATAATAATACCAGTATATCGTATTCAAAATGCCTATAGCTGCGGCGATGCCAAGCATAATCCTTAAATGAGACAGGAACTGGTCAGGGGTTGATGTGTTCAGTATCAATGATTCACTAAATGTTCCACCATAGAAGACAGCGGTAATTACCCATAACACCACACCCAGCGCAACAGTGATCAGGTAATTCAACGGACTCTTATTCATAGTGATTAACGTTTATAAATGTTAAGGTAGATCTTGCCAATGTAAGTAGGCGAAACGGTGGCGTTCGCTACCAGCAAGGTGGAAGAAAGCTTTTCCAGGTTATATGTTTTAGCGGCCGTTATGGTATTGGGAACGGGATTGTCCGTAGAGAAGTCCCTGATCCATTTGGGCGTTAACAGGCCATTCAGCTGGTTTGCCTTCAGGTAGATAACATAGGAGAAATTACCAGGTTCATCCTCATTGTTTAAGACAATAGTGGCAGTCAGCTTATCCCCTGTTCGTTGCAGATCCGTTACGGAAATATCGCTTGTCGTTGAGCTGTCGCCGGCAGCCTTATCCGTGCCTTTCATAGATTTTTTGAATACAACAGGTTCAATATCCTTTGCCGAGAAATCGGCGCAGCGCGTATTTCGGTTCAGCATGATTTCCAGGTTGAAACGAGGTGTCTCTTTGCCTTCTTTTTTTAATGTAAAGTCAAACACGTTTTTAATGCCGCGCTGCGCTTTGTTTACCAGGGACCTTGAAGTGGCTGATTTTACCAACTTCGCTTCATATGACTTGATGATGTGGTTCGAGAATACCAGGAACTGTTCTTCTTTGACAAAGGGTTTTGTTTTCAGGGCTTCAAACAGCAGTTCCATATTATATTGGTTCCCAAAGATAATGGCATAAAACGGCCTTTCTTTCGAGTCAAGGTCATATCCCCTGGGGTAATTAGGAACATCATATACTTTTCCTTTAAAATCGCTTTTAACTCCTGCAATGCCTACGACCACTCCTCTTGCAAAACATTTTTCCTTGAATCGTTCAACCATGATGTTTACATCCCCTTCATCCTGGAACAGGTCGGTAACAAGTACGCTTAACCGTTTGGGATCCGTACGGTTCACCACACTGTCGATGAATGTTTTTAAATAGACACCCTTTTCCCGGTAAAAAGTCAGGTTATTTTTGGCGGACAGGAATTCCGTTCTGTCAACAGGTCTGATGATCTGGCCGAATTTAAAGAATGCAGGATCTGCTTTTCTCCATGCAGACAATGCGCTTGCTTCCAGCTGATCGATAAACTGGCTGTAATGGGAAGCATTGCTTACAGCAAACCCTTCCATAGATGTTGTAGCGTCGACGTAAACGTCCATATTGATCTGGTCGGACTTTGCCGGCGGGACACCTACTACGTCCTTGTCGGTATATTCCCACGTTACTTCTTTAAACCCTGGTTTGCAGGTCACGAGCAGGATAAGCATAGGAATACAGATCAATAATTTTCTGGTCATACTGTCATTCATATTGAAAAATTATATACCCGATTGCAGCACAAGCAATTAAGACGAACCTGTTTCATAAATATACAAACCTTTTGAACCTAGACAAGTAATTCTCCGCGAACATTTTGGTATTGGGTATTTTGAGTGATAGGTGGTGAAGGAGTGCATCATTACATGCAATTCTGAGAAATAATAAGTTCCAAATCGTATGCACAGCAAACTGCAAATTTATTTACATTAATTATAGATTGTCCTATATTTATATGGTAAAACTGCTGTATATGAAACCAAAACTTACCCCCTTTCTTATACTTCTATTGTAGTAAAATTCCCGACAGTAAGTAAAACAATGTTGATTGGCTAAGCAATGTATAATGTTATAATAGACACTCCTGATATTACTCGTTTAAACCCATAAAAGCTGCATATGAAATGTAAGATCGGCACTTTGTTCGCTATGCTTTTTATGTTATGTTTCTTTCACGAAACAATAGCACAAAGTATACAGGTTACCGGCAAAGTAACAAGAAAAACCTCCGGAGAGCCGTTGGCAGGCGCCTCTGTCAGACTCAAAGGAACGAATACATTCGCAACAACGAATGAAGCAGGAATTTACACGATTTCATTACCGCAGGGTGGCGGATCAATAGTTGTATCTTATACAGGTATGACTGATCAGGAAATAGCTGCTCAAAATGCCGGAGAGGTAAATTTCATACTGGCTGAAGCAGTAACAGGGGCTTTGAATGAAGTTGTAGTAGTTGGTTACGGTCAGCAAAGAAGAGCCAATGTCACCGGCGCCATCGCTACTGTAAGTAGTAAGGAATTGGTTCAGGCTCCCGTTTCGGATCTAAGTAACGCCTTGCAAGGACGTGTACCAGGCATTATTACTAAGCAGGGTTCAGGAGAACCGGGAAGAGATGGGGCAGCCATTTTCATAAGAGGTAATTCAACATTTGGAGCCAGTATGGAACCGTTATTTGTAGTAGACGGAATTGTCCGCGCCTACAGAGACTTTTCTCAATTAGATCCGAATGAAGTTGAATCTGTAAGTATATTAAAAGATGCTTCTTCAGCTGCCATTTTTGGAGTGAAGGGTGCAAACGGAGTTGTATTGGTTACTACAAAAAGGGGAAGATCGGGTAAGATCACGGCCGGTTATTCTTTCAACTATGGCTTTCAGAAAGTAACCAAATTTAATAATAACCTGGGTTCTTATGAGTATACCACTTTATATAATGAGGCACTTCGGAACGATCGTTTACCGGTAGCGTTTACTAATGAGCAAATTGAAAAATTTAGAACTGGCGCTGATCCTATTCTTTATCCAAATACAAATTGGCAAAAGCTGGTTTTGGGCGGTACCGCCCCTCAAATGCAGCATAATCTTTCTTTTAATGGAGGATCTGAAAGAGTCAGGTACTTCACTTCACTGGGATATTTCAATCAGGATGGCTTATACCCTTCATTGAATTATAAAAGGTATAATATTCGCACCAATCTTGATCTTCAGGTTACAAAAACAACAAAAGTGACCATAGATCTCGCCGGTAGAATGGAAAAGAGAACGGCTCCAACCACAAGCATATCCGGCATCTTTGAACACACATTGAGAAATCCGCCAACTATACCAGCTAAATACCCCGACGTTGGCTATGCACAAGTAGGTTCATACGTAAATACATTGAGGTCGATCGATCCGGCAGCAGGTTAGACAACTCCGAAAACAATACACTACTTACTAATTTCCAGATCGAACAACAAATTCCATGGGTGAAAGGTTTGTCTTTAAAGGGCGTACTGGCATATGATAAGCGATTGAATTATGGGAAGCGCTGGACTGATAACGTCTATGTTTACACAAAAAATACAACAACGGGCAACTTCGACCGGTCACCCTATCAAAACCCAGGTTTAGCTGAAAACTATTTCCAGGAGAGTCAAACGGAAATACAGGGGCATCTAAACTACACGAATAAATTTGGCAAACACGGCGTATCGGCATTAGTGCTCCTTTTGCAACAGGAAAGACCGCAAAACCGATTTAATGCCTCAAGATCAGGATATGAATTTTCTTTGTTTGATGTATTAAGTCAGGGCCCGGCAACAAATGCGGCGGGCACGATTACGGAAACCATTGGTGGTGGCAAAGAAAGATTTGCATTAAGAAGCGCAGCTGCACGTATTAATTATGACTACGATAATAAATATATGTTTCAAGCTAGCTTGCGCAGGGACCAATCGGAAAACTTTGCTCCGGATGTGAGAACAGGTTATTTCCCGGCATTTTCATTAGGCTGGGTTGTTTCCAACGAAGCTTTTATGGAGAGTACTTCGGGAGTACTTGATTATTTAAAATTGAAAGGATCGTGGGGTAAGTTAGGAAATGATGCTCTTGGCGAAGATATTCGTTTCCTATACCTTTCCCGTTATGGAACAGTAAACCAAACGTATGCTTTTGGTGGAGCTATTGTGCCAGGTTTAAATCCTACTGCTGCTAATCCATTCGTGACCTGGGAAACTTCTACTAAAACGGATATTGGTTTGGAAGCCCGATTCCTGAAAGGGATGTTCGGGGTTGAATTCGATTTCTTCAATGAAGATAGAAACGATATTCTGGCAACACGTTTTGCCCAGATACCTGCTTCTTTCGGTGGACCGCTTCCGGCCGAAAACATTGGCGAAACAAATAACAGAGGTATTGAACTAACGCTTACTCATGATAAAAGAGTTTCCAACAGCTTCTCCTACAACCTGAAAGGAAATCTTACACTTACCAAGAACAAAATTGAATATGCCGCTGAAGCTACAAATGTACCTGATGCTTTCAGGGTTGCGGGTCATTCTATTGCCTCCTATTACGGTTATAAGGCAATTGGCATTATCAGGGACTCGGCTACCTTAAAAGGATACGGTAAAGCAACTGCTTTCCCTGCAGGTCTTGGTGATATTATGTATGAAGATGTAAATAATGATGGTAAGATAGATAATGCAGACAGACAGTGGTTAAGCGGTGGTGCCATACCTGAGGTGGTTTATGGCATTTCCGGTGGGGTGAACTTCCGGGGTATTGAACTAAATTTTCTCTTCCAGGGGGCTACGAGAGTACATCAGCAATTAACAAACAATGCCGGCTTTGCTTTCTTTAATGGCGGCAGGGTAACAGCAGAATGGCGGGATCGATGGACATTAGATAATCCAAATGGCAAGTATCCGCGTTTATCTACTAACGCTACTGCAACAACCAATAATTATCAGATACCTGCCGGTCCGGCCTACGGACTTGGTGGCAATAGCTTTTGGATAGAAGATGCGTCTTATTTAAGGATAAAAAATGTAGAAATAGCCTACACTTTTAAACCAGCGATCTTATCAAGAATTGGTGCGAGTCAGTTAAGAGTTTATGCGACTGGTCAAAACCTGGCGACCTTTACAAAACTGCATAATGTAGACCCTGAAAATACAAACGCAAATGGTTGGTATTATCCGGTACAGGCCGTTTACAATTTTGGCTTAAATATCCAGTTCTAACCAACATTATTAAAAGTTTTAATGATAACATGTATGAATACCGGAAAAATCAAATGGATTGTCGGAGTACTTCTCATTGTTGCAACGGCAGGTTCTTGTAAAAGGGATTTATTGGATATCTATCCAAGTAACGCTTTGTCTGACCTGACAGTGTTTACAGATCTTCAGTTTGCCAACAGGTTTTTAAATAATATTTACGGTACGATGCCAAATGGGTTTGCCCGCAGGGATCAAAACCCTGGTGATGCGAATTGGTCAAGAGGAATGACAGCCCTGGCTGAGGCAACGGATGATGCCGAGGCAAACAACCTGGCAGGCTCTACGCACGGATTAAACCAGGGAGTATTGCCCACCACCTGGGCTTATGCCGACGATTTCTGGGCTCAGAATTATGCAGTAATACGCAAAGCAAATTTGTTCATGGAGAAGATTGATGCGGCTCCCGGCGATGCAACCTTAAAAAAACGCATGAAAGCGGAAGCACAGTTCCTCAGGGCCTTTTGTTTTCAGGAATTGATCAAGTGCTTCGGAGGTGTTCCTTTAATGCTTAGTGCCGGAACTCCGGATGAAGCCATTATAGCAAGAAATACCTATGAAGAATGTGTTAATCAAATTGTTAAAGATTGTGATGAGGCTGCCGCAGCGCTTCCCGCGGTTTACCCGGCCAATGAATTGGGACGGGCAACAAAAGTTTCAGCGTTGGCATTAAAGGCAAGAACACTGTTGTATTTTGCCAGTCCTTTAAACAATACGGGTAATACTATAACACGCTGGCAAAATGCTGCAGCCGCATGCAGGGCAGTAATGGCATTCGGTCCTCCGCCGGGTTCAGGTGAGCATGGATTATATGCTGATTACTACCGGTTGTTCCTCGATAAATCAGGCAACAAAGAAGTGATTTTCGCCCGTAAGTTTCAAAATCCGAATGTCAATCCAAGTGACGGGGCACGGCCGAAATGGTATATGAGTGTTCCGGGTGTAGGTGATGGGGCATGGGGTGGTTTTTCGCCTACCCAAAATCTGGTTGATGCCTATGAAATGAAGAATGGTAAGCCTATTTCAGATGTAACATCAGGATATGATTCCCAGGACCCATACAAGGACAGGGACAGCCGTTTAGACAAATCCGTACTCCATCAGGGGTCAAAATATAAAATGGGGATCATTATTGAAACGTTCAGAGGCGGTAATACAAATAACACCAATAGATTGGATAGTTCTAAAACAGGATATGGGTTATTAAAAATGGTGGACACCTCTAAATATGGTGCTGCCGGCGGTGCCGACAATGATTGGATCTTTCTCCGGTACGCTGAAGTATTGCTGAACTACGCGGAAGCTCAAAATGAAGCTGTTGGTCCGGATGCATCAGTGTACGACGCCCTTAATCAGGTTCGCACAAGGTCCGGTCAGCCTGCACTGTCAGGTTTATCCCAGAATGATTTGCGTGAACGGATAAGAAATGAACGAAGAGTAGAATTGTCATTCGAAGAACATCGCTTCTTTGACGTTCGCAGATGGAAACAGGGATCTTTCTATTTCAGGGAACCCATCCGTAAAGTACAGATCACAAGAAATAGCAATGGCACATTCACCTATAACTACCCGAAGTGGGAAGATCGGGACTATAAAGAGCACCAGAACATCCTGCCCATCCCACAATCAGAAATTGACAGGAATGCAAAGTTGACTCAAAACCCGGGGTATTAAATAAAAAAATGTGGTGCCGACCTGTTATATTTTTTATTGTCCTGCTCAACTTTGCATGCAGGCAAAATAATAACAAGTTATTTCAAAAGTTATCTCCATCCGAAACCGGAATCGACTTCATCAATGCTATTCAGGAAGATGAAGCGCATAACGTATTTACCTATCAATACTATTACAATGGTAATGGTGTTGCTGTTGGCGATGTAAATAATGATGGCCTCGCAGATGTATTCTTTACCGGAAATCAAACACCGTCAAAGCTCTATTTAAACAGAGGAAATTTCAGGTTTGAGGATATTACTGAAAGGTCACAAGTTGGCGGGAAAGATGCCTGGAGAACAGGTGCCAATATAGTGGATATAAATGGTGATGGATTACTCGACATCTATGTGTGTTATTCAGGATTTGGCTCGGAGCAAGACCGTGCCAAGCAATTATTTATTAATACTGGCAATAATAATGGCATTCCCACATTCGCTGAACAAGCAAAGGAATATGGTTTGGATGCAACCGGTACTTATACAAGTCAATCAGCGTTTTTTGATTTTGACAGAGATGGTGATTTAGACATGTTTCTATTGAACCATGCCAATGAGTTTTATTCTCCTTTTTTTAATACAACCCGGTTGCGCACGTTAAGACATCCTCAGTATGGCAACCGGTTATATCGAAATGACAGTGGCCATTTTACAGATGTAAGTACGGAAGCCGGAATTTATGGGGGCGGGATAAATTTCGGGTTAGGCATTGCGATCAGTGATATAAATAGCGATGGGTGGCCCGACATATTTGTCACCAATGATTTTCATGAACAGGACTTCTGCTACTTAAATAACAGGAACGGTACATTCAAAGAGGTAGGTCAGCAGGTCTTTGCCCATATGAGTAGAAATACAATGGGTGTGGATATCGCAGACTATAACAACGATTTGCTGCCTGATGTTATGGCACTGGATATGCTGCCCGAAAGCAACTACAGGCAAAAAATTTTACAAGGTGCTGATGAATATGACAAATATACATTAATGGTTGACAGTGGTTATGGACATCAGAACAATCGAAATGTATTGCAGTTACATACCGGATTTACGCCCGAAGGTATGCCTGTTTTTAGTGAAGTAGGACAACTGGCGGGCGTATCAAATACAGATTGGAGCTGGGCGGCTTTATTTGCAGATTTAGATAATGATGGCTGGAAAGATTTGTTTGTGACAAACGGTTACTTACGCGAATCCACCAATCTTGATTTCATGAAGTACCAGGTCGCTGAAGCCATGGAAAAGGCGGTTACGAATGGCCTGGATGTTTCTACCCCGGAGACGTATGCCAGGAATATGCCTTTGTATGAATTGGTGAAAAAAATGCCATCTACCAAAATTAGTAATTATGCATTCCGGAATAACAGAGATCTGACATTTTCAAATGAAAGTACTCATTGGGGACTTGACGAAGAAGGCGTAAGCAGCGGTGCAGCCTATGCTGATCTGGATAATGATGGCGATCTTGATTTGATTGTCTGCAACAATAACGATCCGGTGTGGCTGTATAAAAATAATGCTGATGAGCTGGAGAAAAATAATTACATTAAAGTTAAACTGATTGGCAATCAAAAAAACGTATTTGGTATTGGGTCCAGGGTTATTGTCACCTCTGATAGCACTGATCAGGTTCAGGAAATGTATCCGGTCCGTGGATATCAGTCCTCGGTAGATTATGTGCTCAATTTCGGCTTGGGAAAACAAAAAAACATCAGGGAAATAAAAGTGCTGTGGTCCGCAGATTCAGCGACCATCGTTCATAACCCGGCCGTAAATACTGTAATAACCATTAAAAAAGAACAGGCTGTAAAAATAGCTTCTGATGTCAACAGCGATAGCACAGGAGTATTGTTTACCGATGTCTCTACCAGAAGCAGGATCGATTTTATCCATAAGGAAAACTTTTATGTAGACTTTAAGCGTGAATTCCTTATGCCCTACATGTTGTCCAGGCAGGGACCGAAAATGACAACAGGAGATGTAAATGGGGATGGGCTTGAAGATGTATTCATTGGAGGTGCCGCAGGGCAAAGCGGAAAGCTTTATGTACACAATAGTGACAACAAGTTTAGTCCGGCTACTGCACAGCCCTGGCAGGTTGATGCAATTTCCGAAGACGTTGGTGTTCATTTTTTTGATGCCGATAACGATGGTGACCTGGACTTGTATATAGTTAGTGGCGGTAACGAGTGGTTGATGTCAGGATCGGAATTACAGGATCGCCTGTATAAAAATGATGGCAAAGGTATTTTTGTGAAAGTCGACACCGCACTGCCGACTGAAGGCTTTAGTGGCAGTTGTGTCATCTCCGTAGATTTCGATAAAGATGGTGACCTGGACCTATTTGTGGGTGCACGAACAATTCCCGGACGTTATCCATTAAGTGGTGGCAATATGTTACTGCGAAATGATTACGATAAATTCAACCGGCAGTTCCGTTTTACGGACATCACTAAAATAAGTGCAGGAGAAGAATTCAGTAGATCAGGTATGGTTACAGATGCAGTATGGAATGATATTGATAAAGATGGTTGGCCGGATCTAATGGTGATAGGTGATTGGATGCCTGTTAAAGTATATCACAATAATGGAGGAAAAAAGTTTACAGACATTTCCGACCAGTCAGGGCTGGGGAAAACAGATGGATGGTGGTGCAAAATCCTGCCGGCTGATATTGATAAGGATGGAGACACTGATTTTATCTTGGGTAACCTGGGGCGTAATACCCAATTTAGGGCGAATGAGGAACAACCTTTGATTACATACGTATATGATTTTAACGGCGATGGAAGAATGGATCCTATTATGACCTGGTATATACAAAATAAAAGCTATCCATTCAACTCAAGAGATGAACTTGTTGAACAAATACCCGTACTGAATAAGAAGTTTTTGAAATATGCAGATTTTGCAAATGCCACTATCCAGGATATTGGGTCGGCACAACAAATAACGGATAGCAAAAAGTTTTATATCT
Source organism: Chitinophagaceae bacterium (assembly GCA_037718865.1). Taxonomy (GTDB): domain Bacteria; phylum Bacteroidota; class Bacteroidia; order Chitinophagales; family Chitinophagaceae; genus JADCRZ01. Next base: position 489,751 of record JBBJMP010000002.1, read on the forward strand.
ATAAGACGCAAACTTCTCTGTTGATAAATAAAAATGGAAGGTTCGAACTAAGAGCATTGCCCATGGAAGCGCAGTTCAGTACAGCCAGTGCTATGCTATATAAAGATTTCGATGGAGATGATAAGGATGATATTTTGTTAGCAGGAAATTTTTATCCGTTTCGTGTTCAACAAGGGAGGTGCGATGCGAACTTTGGTTTACTGTTAAAAGGTGACGATAAGGGGCAGTTTATACCTGTGAGTAGAGAAATATCCGGGCTTTATGTTCCAGGTGATGTGCGGGATATGATAGGGGTAAAAGGCAAAGAAAAAAATATTATTATTGTTTCGAAGAACAATGGAAGAACGCAGGCGCTTGTTAACAAAGCTGTAAACGAATAGCATGAATACTGTACTGCTTTCCGGAAGTTATCTTCGTGACTCTTTGTGGATACTTTGTGACCTTAGTGGTAAAAGAAACCACAAAGAAACACAAAGATATAAACACAAAGAGGCGCAAAGGATTTGTGTATTGTATATTACAATATGACCGAGTATCGGAAGTTATCTTTGTGACTCTTTGTGGATACTTTGTGACTCTTTGTGACCTTAGTGGTTAAATAAACCACCTATTAAAATAATTATCTCTATGGCAAATTTTCATGTAATCTTATTCATTAGCTTTCTCTTGCTTTCTGTTTATGGTAAAGCACAAACGAACAGTTCAACGACAACGAATAAGGCTATCAAGGTAGAAGTACGAATGGTGGATAGCAGCTATCAGTTATTCAGAGACGGACAGCCCTATTTTATAAAAGGAGCTGGTGGCAGTAGTTATCCGGATCGCATAGCTGCCTACGGCGGCAACTCTATCCGCACCTGGGGAAGTCGTGATGGACAAAAAATCCTTGATTCCGCTCATAAACATGGATTAACCGTACTTATGGGATTGAGTCTTACACCTGAACGGCACAATTTTGATTATGATGATACGGCAGCTGTACGGAAACAGTTTGATAGGGTTAAAGCCGAAGTGTTGAGGTATAAAGATCATCCTGCATTACTTGTCTGGGGTATTGGCAATGAATTAAATCTTCAATATAAAAATCCAAAAGTTTGGAATGCTGTAAATGATATAGCCAAGCTGATCCATCAGGTAGATCCTAATCATCCGGCCAGTACGGTGCTGGCAGGTATCAATAAAAGAGAAGTAGACTATATCAAAGCACAATGCCCGGATATTGATATTCTTTCCATCAATACATATGGTGGATTAGCCACCCTGCCACGTCAGGTTATAGCTGTAGGTTGGGAAGGTCCATATATGGTTACCGAATGGGGGCCAACAGGTCATTGGGAAGGTTTGCAGACGGCCTGGAAGCAACCGATTGAAGAAACCAGTAGCGAAAAAGCTGCTGTATATAAGAGCCGTTATGAATATTCAGTGGAAAGAGATAAAGCAAAATGTCTTGGATCATACGTTTTCCTGTGGGGACAAAAGCAGGAACGTACACCAACATGGTACGGATTATTTACAGAAAAAGGTGAAGAGTCAGAAGTAATGGATGTCATGCAATACCTCTGGACAGGAACCTGGCCCGCCAATCAGGCTCCGCACATATACTCTTTGCAAATCGATAAGAAAAAAGCGGTGGATAATGTTTACCTCAAACCAAATTCAAACTATACTGCCTTAGCTGCTGTGGTTGATCCGGATAACGACAAACTTACTTACCGCTGGGAACTATTGCCTGAGCCAACAAAAGTTGGCGAGGGGGGTGATTTTGAAGAAAGACCAAAACCGGTAGACAATACGCTATTGGATAACACAGCTAACGGAAAGATCACGTTAAGAGCTCCAGGGAGGGAGGGTGCTTATCGATTGTTTGTTTATGCAACGGATGGGAATAACAATATAGCAACGGCAAATATTCCTTTCTTTATCAGGAATTAGATACTTGATGGCACGTTATCTTTAAGGCGTGATGCATCTCTGCCATCTGGTGCAAAATTGGATGTTTCTGTTATCTTATATTGTCCAGTTAATGTAATCTATGTTGAAAGCGAAGCCTGGAAAAATTTTTATATTTTTCAAAATTTAAATTAAGTGCATAATAGCTGAAGACTTTGAAGGATGCAATTGTTACAACTTCTATTGGAAAATTCCAGGAGGTAAATGCTTCAATTAAAGTAGGTAGAATTTAATACTTTAACTTTCATAAGAACAATCTATTGAATGTTAAGACAAAATTGGTGGAAAATACTATGTGTTATCTTACTTACTTTAACTATTATCATCGGATTACTAATTCCGGTTCCTGCTATATCCTACCAGATCCCCCAGGCAATAAATGGCATCAGGAGCTTTCTGATCAACATCTGCAAAGAAGGCTTCCAGTGCTGGAAGGTTCGCGTGTATATCGCTAATAGGGCAATTCTCATGTTTATTATTTTTCAAGCAAAGTATAAATTGGATTGCCACTAGCTCCATTCGGTGCTGTGCACCCTAACAGTAATGCTAGCGTAGGCGCAATATCAGGTATCTCTGTTCTTTGATAAGAGATGCCCTTCCTTATTCTCCAACCCAGCCAAAGTAGTGGAACATGCGTATCGTATGTAAATGGGCTTCCATGAGTTGTTCCTCCTTGTATGTAGCCTTCACCAATCCATCCCGGTTGGGATGCTAATATCAGATCTCCGCTTCTTCTTGGATTATAACCGTTTCTCATTAGTTCACATTCTCTTTTTACCCAGGCACATTGTCCGAGGTCGGCAGCAAGCATGACATCATAAATACCCTGCAGGCTATCTATATTTCTTTTACAGATTTCCAGCAGTCTTTTTAGATCTATCTTATTTTTATCAACTATTGCATGGTTCATAAATATCTGGAGGTTGCTGATGTTTTCAATTATACCGGCAAACCCGAATTCCTTTTCCAGCGCTCTATTGAACTGAGCTTTAATTTTTGATTCAGAATAGTATCCTGTATTGCTTTTGACATATGCAGGGATATCAGCAGCGCCATGATCTGCGGTGAGGAATATTATTACATTACCCATTCCGAACTTTTTGTCTAGGTACTTAAAAAATCTTTGCAGTTCCAAGTCGAGCCTTAGATAAATATCATGTATTTCGCGGCTTTGAGCGCCAACCTGATGACCGATATAATCGGGTGATGAAAAACTAACAGTAAGCATATCTGGAACTAAATTCATTCCTAGTTTTTCACCTTCAATCGTTGCAATAGCAAAATCAGCCATCAGCGTATTACCATAAGGGGTACTTGCAATAAGGCCGACACCACTTTCAGCCTGCATCTTTTTAAGATCATAGGGAAACACAGCCGATAATTGTCGTTTATATGGCTTTTCATAAGGAGCCTCGTCAGGTTCCGGGTAATTTTTTTCAAGTAATAACAGGCACTCCATTTGGATGTGAACTTATATTTTAAATGCAGCGGTACTTCTACAAAATGATAATCATCCGTCCAGGAAACCAGCAATTCGGTCTCAAAATTTAATTTGCCACTTAATTCAGTATCGGCAAAAAAACTCCCGTAAAGTTCATTTCCGGTATAGCCTGTTTTTGCACCGATCGTTTCATAACCGTTTACAATACTTCGATTATAGCCGCCTTTAAAACCAAAGGTGGTGATGTGGATTCTGGCTTTTTTTGCTTGGGCTGTTGTTTCAGCCTTTATTTGTGCGGGTTCAGACTGCCCAAACCCTGCAACAAATGAAAGCAGTATGATAGATAGCAGTAAAGTTTTCATACTTAATTTATTTTAGTTGCTAAGGCCCACTCGTAAGTTCTTTTCATAACGATGAAGGGTTTAGAGAAATTGCATACTTCCAAAGCAGACCTTATAGGAGGAGCTAACGAAGGAAAATACAAAGTTATTTCCGCTAACGAAAAAGCATTGGCGATGGCAGGGCAATTAAGATGTCCCGCCCGGAACCGCTGCTGATTAAAAATATACTGTTCAAGATAGCAACTAAAAGCTGAATTAATGGCGTCCTGTTGGAAACAAATTCCGATATTGATATATAGATCATTGTTGAATGTCAGGCGCTGCTATTGCCAATGCGGCGTTAGCAGCATACCCTTGTAAGTTATTTTTCAAAAGCTACGTTAGTTGAAAAGTCTGAATATATTCTTTGCATTACAGTTTTGGTTGAAGAAATAAAAGATTTAAATGTCTCAATGTCTTTTAGAATTTGTTCATTGTTTTTTAAGCCATTGCCAAGAGAAGTGTCAAATGCTGTATTGAAAGATATTGAGCTTTCAACTATTGGCTTCCATAACGCTACAGCTTTATCTAATGAAGGTTTTTTAAGAAATTTATAATTTGCTTTGTTGGTAACAGGTTTATTAGTGATTGTCTCAAGGCTTGCTGCAATTCCCGCAATTAAAATATAACTTGAACCTCGCTTTCTCAAAAAGGATATATTTTTATTTTCGTCCTCAATTAATTTTCCATCCTTTTTCAATTTACTCATAAGTGAAAGTTTATAATCACTTATATTTTTTAATAAAGCGAAAACAAAAATTATATGCTCTGCAGTTGTTTCTGAATTAAAGATTTTTGAATAATAAGAATCCGATTCCCAAAGTTCTGTTTTATAGTTATAAGCTAAACCAGGGCTTTGATGAAAGGCTGCTAAGGACTGTGTTACTTTTTCAAAAGGCAAGAAGTTTTGAGGTCTTTTGATTTTGTCTTCATCACCACCTCGTCTTCCTCCTGTATAGTATATTTTCTCTTTATAGCTCGTGAACTCTTTTCTAAGTTTATCTTGATATTGGTCAGTACTTCTAAAGTCTGATGGAGAGATTTTATTTTGACTATTGTTAAATCTAATGACGTTCTTTACAGTTGTTTGATTATTGGATTTAATAAAACGAGCGGCAACAAGACCATTAACTTTAGGTGCAGTTGAAAGAGAACCTACCGCCCCCGTAGTTTGGGCCCCGTTTACAATTGAAATTCCTTCAATTTTTAGTTTTGTAAATCTTAGTTTTTTTTTTATTATAGACTGGCTCAAAAGAGTTTACTATTACAGTAATTCCATTATTGTATACCCAAAACATTTCAGGCTCATTTTCAGCAGAATCTTTAATTCCATTGTTGATATTAGCGTCACTTTTTCGACTGCCTAAATAATCTCTCACATTTGCAGAAAAAAGCGGCTTTTTATATTTTCTTGAAATGTCATACAACCATTTTAGAGGTATAGAAGTTGAGAATGCTTCCCAATCTGTTTCTTTTATAAGATAACCACCTGGGATATCAACAGTCATTGAATCAGAAATAAGTATTGTTGCTTTTGATGATTTATACCATTCCTCAATTGTTTCTATTCCAACTTCAATACTTTTAACACTTATTGTAACATTTTCTTTGTAATGAGTTTTGAGAGCATTGGATACTGTCTTTGATACGACTTCAAGTTCATTTTTTACATTTTTAGATTCATGACAATTATGCAAGAACCAAAACTCAATTGTGTCAATTGAATTTCCTTTAATGGCTGAACGCAATTCAATTGCGGAATCTTTAATGGTTAAAGGAACTTTAGTTATATCGCTTGATAAAAGCCAACCGGCAGCTGTATTTAAATCAGATGCTTTGTTAGCCTTGGCTTCCTGCCTTATCACTTTTGCAAAATAGCTTTGGGTGACAACAGCACTTTTAGATTCATAATCAATATAAATCAAGTCACATTTTTTGTCATCATTGTTTTCAACGATATTTTCAGACGCAAAAAAATTAATATCTTCAATATCAAATCGAAGGTCAAATGTATAGAGCAATAAGGCATTGTTACCAAAAGTTTTTAGGTCAGTTCTTGCTTCAAAATTTTTCAAAAAAATAGGTTCTGTCATGTAAGTAAGTTTATCGATGGTGTCGTTTTAGGGTTGCTGCTAACAGATAGAAAAGTATCCGAAAGGCCCTCTGGTAAAGCCCCGCATCATTTTTATGTTACGGGGCCTTGCGGTATACTTTTGAGTTGGCCGACGTTGCCGTAAGGACTGCTATTAGGAAGAAAGTATCGACCTTTCTGATTCTATTTGTTGGTTTTTTAATTTTGTTTTGCTCATCCAACCATGGCTGCTTGCTTTGGTGAGCTTTAACACCCTTGATTGATCTAACAAAATAGGGTTTCTTCTTTTATTTCCCTACAGTTTGCCTTCAATTTATTATTCCGGTGCATACCGTAGTCATTACGTTGTTAAACGTTGCCTGTTGCGATGCCATAGTTATTAATGTAACTCCCGTGTTTTTCTGTCAACCGTCATCTGCATGCTTCCATGGATAATATATCTGTACCAGTTGCATTGTTTTACCCTTACAGCATGGACATTCATAAATATCAATGCCGTATTGTTCTCTCATCCGCACCTCCAGCGGTATCTTCACCAGCCCTTTGTGCCCAGGGAGCTTCATCTTCTTAAGTACTTCATGGATACGCTGTTGACGGTTCCTGTTTGCAAGGTAGCCATAGGTTCTTATTTTGGTAAAACCTTTGGGCAGAATATGCTGCTCAAAACGGCGGATAAATTCCCCGCCGTTTAAAGTCATCTGTTTTTGCTTGTTATCATCTACGTAATCTTTATAGTCAAAGGTTACCGAGTTATCTTGTTCATTAATACTTGTTATCCTGTGGTTGCTGATAGCTACCTTGTGGGTGTACCTTCCCAGGTATTCAATAACAGCATGAGGGCCTCCAAAAGGCGCTTTTGCATACACTATCCAATCTTTCTGGTAAAGGATATTGAACAGCGCCCTGATATCTGTGCCCGGCGTTGGAACGACTGCTCCATTGTCTATAAATTCTTTCAGCGCTTCCAGGAACTTTCCCCGGTACACCTGGCTCATGGCTTCAACCGGAAAGAGAAAATCCCATTCATTCTTAATTGCCTCTTTCCAGGTGCTATCACTGGTGATACCGCCCCCGCTAACGATGCAGTGAATGTGAGGATGGAAGCTCAGTTGCTGTCCCCAGGTGTGCAGCACACTAATAATACCTGGCAGCGCTGCCAGGTATTTCGGGTCACCAGCAAAGGTCAGCAGCGTTTGGGATGAAGCATCAAAGAGCAGCTTGTACAAAATCTTCCGGTGTCCCATCACCAGGCTGTTTAACTCATGCGGCAGGGTAAAGACTACATGATAATACTTCACCGGCAACAGCTCTGCCGTGCGCGCTTCTATCCACTCTTGCTTTTTAAGTGCTCCGCACTGCGGACAGTGCCTGTCCTGCAACTGTGATACTGATACTTCAAATGACTACAGCTTTCATCCGTGCAGCGGTACACATGGTAGCCAAGGGCTGAGGTCCGGCAGGTTCTTAATCGCTGCAATACTTTGTGAACATGAGCATTAGCTGAAGCATCCCCATAATGATGTTGCAACACCTGCTGCACGGTGGCCCGTGGCGACTGGTAAACTTGCATATGCCTGAAGGATTACCGGGTGCGTTGCAATAAAGAGCCAGGAGTAAGATGATTGATTGGATCATAACCCCTTGTGGGCAGAAGGTCGTAAGGGTTTACAACGCCTTCTATTCGTTTTTGGCTGAGATGCAAATACTGCATCGTTGTGCCCAGACTGTTATGCCCCAGCAGCTCTTTTACAGTATGCACATCGGTGCCGTTGTCTACCAGGTGGGTGGCAAAACTGTGCCTGATGGTATGAACTGAATAATCCTTGTTTGCAAGGCCTGCTTTAATGATGGCATTCTGAACCACTTTCTCAATGCTTCGCTGGCTGTACCTGCGGCCCTTACCCTGGCCGTTAAAGAGATACTCCACTGGCCGGTACTGGATGTAATAAGCTCTTAGCTCCAGCAGTACCGTTTCAGATAAAATCGTGTAACGATCCTTTGATCCCTTACCCTGAACCACTTTTACACGCATGTTCTTACTGTCAATATCCGTAATACGCAGATAGGACAGCTCGCTTAAACGGATACCTGTACTGTACAGCAACATCACCATCACACGATGTTTTACATTCTCAATGGTACTGATGACTGTAGAGATCTCTTCGGCGCTCATTACTTCCGGAAGCGTTTTATTTCTTCGTGGATAGATAAGCGTTGGAATGACATAAGGCTTTTGCATTACATGCCGGAAGAAGAAAGAAATGCTTTGTGCCGCCATACAGTATTTGCTGCGGCCGCACCCAAGGGTCTTTGTAAGATAGAGGAGGTATTGCATCACCATCTCACTATCAAAATCTAACGGTGCTACATCAGGATAATAACAAAAGAAATAACGGAGTTCACCCAGATAATTGCGAATGGTCATCTCGCTGTAATGGCCTAAGGTAAGAAACTGACCGGTTTTTTCTAATGCCGCAACTGCCTGCGGACTCAGCGTTTTTTTTCCATGATCTTAAAGTATTTAAAATGAAAGAATACCTCTAAGATAATAATTCATCTGAAAAAAACTCATTGCCGGATAGGCAATGTTGGTTCAACGATTACGCATTTAAGTATTCTAGGATACTTAAATTACCAAATTAGTTTTAAATTAAGCTGTTTTTTTATAGTTATCCACATACTTTTCCCCTTTTTTTACTACCGCAAACATTCTTAATATCAATTTGAATTTGATGTTGTTCAATACTATCTTATAGCATTTTGTTTGCAGCTTTCTTTGCCCGTAGGTGCTCAATTCTTTATCCCATTGCAACGCACTACGTGCAGCCTGGTTGAGCTCCTGCTTCAACTCTTTATTTGCTATATGGCTCACTCTTTTCCTTCCCTGTATACTCGTTCCCGAACTGTGGTCAAATGGAACAACACCAACATAAACAGCATAACTTCTCGGGTTGTCAAAACTAGTGAAGTTTTCTGTATACGCTATTGTCATCAATCCATTCACTTTGCCAATACCCCTTATGCTGGTTATAAGCATATAGTTTGTATTAATCTTTTCATCCTTTGCCACAATTTTCATCATTTCTACTTCCACAGCTTCAATGCTTTTTATATTCGCCTTTTGTTTTTGTTCGAGAATTTTTACAACGATATCTTTCTTATTAACACCATACATATGTTCACGTTCTTTAATGCTGGATTGATACCCGGCATTTTCTCTAACTAATCTTTTTCTAAAGCTAAGTAACTCCTTAAGGCTCATCATCGCTGCATTTACCGGCTTTGAAGCTTTCAATATCTTGTGTTTCTCTTCTCCATACTGAGCTATCCTCGCTGAGTCAACCTTATCATTTTTACCTCTTGTAATGCCCAAAGAATTTTTGATTGCTAAACCCGGTATTCTTGTATACAAAATTTTCTGCGCCTCACAGAATTGCAATAGTTTGTACTCATAACCACCTGTATATTCCATTACTAAAAAACTCTTTTGCAGATCAATCTTAAAATCTCTGCACCAATTTAAAAATTGTACAAAACCCTCTGTTCCATTCTTAATCTTAATGTGCTCACTAAGTTCAGAGCAACTGATATCCAGGGTGTTTTTGGATACATCAACCCCTAATGTAAACTCCCAAGTTTTCATGATTCTATGATGGTTATATGTTTAAAAAACTTGCTCTTGTCAAAAACCTTTGATAGTTCAAAGACATAATTCTAGCTGGACCCGGAGCAAGGAAAGCAAAAGCAGGGACTAATACTTAAAAAAGTCCTTTAAGACTAGAAGTTGGGTAAGTTCACCCTGCCCTTAACTTTCAAAATTATTAACATTATTGGTAATTGTTAACACCCCCTAGAACCCCCATTATAGTAGTAGTAATATTATAGGAAATATTAAAAGAAAAATCCAAAGGCAGTTGGGGCTCCGTGTTACGTCTGCCCAGACCGATGCTAAATTTATAACAAAAGGCTCATTGATCGTCCTAATGCCCGGCCTTGATGTCCTGGCTTAACCACCGCTGATTAACGGCCTGTTGCTCATTGCCCCAACGTCCGGCCCCAATTGCTTGAATGCTGCTGTTGAACTGAACCCCGCCTAAGGGCGTGGTAAGAGTAGTTCAAAATACCATACTACCTTTAAAGTTCATCAATTTTAAAAAAGTAAATTATGAAAAAAAATCCATTTCGCTTCTACCACAGCATGTAGCTTCTTTAGAAAAGATCCGCCAGGTAATGAGTGCAGCTCATTACGCTTCACGGAGCATTGAATTTTATGTCCGTGAGCTCCGCTTTTTGTTTGAGTATTATCCTGAAGTTCTTCCCAGCGATATTACGGAAACGCATATTACCCAATACATGATTTATGTAAAAGATGTATTGCAATGCGGCAGGGATAAAT
>JBBJMP010000039.1:0-29583 GCA_037718865.1 Chitinophagaceae bacterium
CTGACAATATAATAACCGGGTTTGAGGTTGGCCACATTAACCTGCTGGTTCCATACCACGCTTCCTTTCTGAAACCGCTTATTCTGCAGTATGGCTCCCTGTGCATTAGTGATGCTTACTTGCAAGGCTCCCTGTTCGGCATGAGACAACCTAAGGTTCACCACGTCCACTGATGGATTGGGGAAGACGCTTAGCGTACTGGCATCCGCTGTTACAGCCTTGTTCACCGAAGCCGAAGCTTGCTCTTCCTGCGTAGTCGTCTTAATTACTTCGTTCGAATTGAACCCGGAAACAATGCCCGTCAAAGGAGACGCTGACGAGCCGGTGGCACTCGTAAAGGCATTGTCGGGGATGGGAACAAAGCTGTTGTTCTGTGGCGTTGTCCAGTACACATAAATGTACTCCCTGCTGTCCTGCTCAAAGAAGGTGATCGCTATGGGGTATACACCGGCGTTCAGCGTGATGGTGCCATCCCTGTCCTGGGAACCGTGCAGACCGTCATTGTTTACCAGCGCATTAGCTCCATAACTGTAATTGCCTATATACAACTTGCTGCCGTCATCGGAATTGGTACGGAACGTATAGCTACCCGTGACCGGTATATTGATATAGCCTTCCCACAGAAATGCAAAATTATCATTCTGCGTTTTGGGTGCTATTGAAACGTTGGCAACCCTTCCCGTAGATACCGGCGTAAGCGCATGAAAATTCGGCAGAGCGTTCCACGTACCCTGATAGGTATAGTATTTATAATTCAGTCCTGACGTTACCACAGGTGGAGTAGTAACAGGTGATCCCACAAAAGCGCTGCCCGGAACCTGAATAAAACTTCCCCCCGTCTGTGGGGTGTTCCAGGAAAGGGTCATCGTTTGGCCGCCTTCCTGTTCGTAATAAAGAACAGCTATAGGGTAAACACCGGCGTTCAGGCTAATGGTGCCATCTCTGTCCTGGGGGGCGTGCAATCCATCGTTAACAATCAGGGCGTTTGGCAAGCTGCCTATCCAGAACTGGCTTCCGTCATCGGAAGTGGTACGGAAGGTGTAGGTGCCTGATACAGGAATACTGATAAATCCTTCCCACAGGTAAGCAAAACGGTCGTCCTGAGTCCGGTTAGCCAGCGTGATATTGTCCATAGTACCGGTAGCTGTTGCATTAAGGGAATGAAGACTTGGCATCGTATACCAGGTGCCGTTATAAGTATAGTACCGGTATTTTAGTACACCCGATGTAGGCGGTGGTGGTGGCGGCGGTGGTTGCACTACCGAATTTACAGATACTTTTACTACAGAGCTGCCGTCGGCGCCTTCGTTATCTGTTGCCGTTAACATAAATTCATAAACTCCTGTTGCGGTTAACCCGTTTACCACCGTAGCCCCGTTTGACGGACTTACAATGGTTGACTGCGCAGGACCACTTTCTTGTCTCCAGGTAAGCGCTGATATTGAACCGTCAACGTCTGAGGCGCTGCCGTTTAACGTTACCTGCGTAGTGGGAGCCGTAATGCTTAGATCTGTGCCTGCATTAACAACCGGTGGCTGGTTAGTCCGCCCTGATGTTACATATTCATAGGCGCCCACATCAAATGCTCCGCCACTCGGACGGTTGTTATAATTAAAATCTTTGGTTATTCCATAGCCGCTGGCATTTGTTCCGGCATCTATAGCTACAGAACCTGTCTGTAAATTGTAGTTGTTTGAAGAAGGGTCAACGAATTTTACTTCCGCAACGGTAGGCCTATTGATATTGTTTAACAATGTGACGTCACCAGCAGGAATTTTTATATCGAAGTAAGCAAGCGATGAGAAAGTTGACAAAATGCCGGGATTGATTATGAGGTTGTTCATGAATACGTTCCCAGAGCCGACTCCGCCGAATTCATTGTACATCACGATACCGCTCCGTTTAGGACTTACTATAGTATTGTTTATAAATTGCAGCGATAACTTCGCATAACCGGCGGGTGTCGGCCTGCTGGCAACAACAACGGCATGTTGGCCTAAAGAGGAACCATCGTAGCCACCGTTAGCAAACACATTGTTATATACCTGTACAGACCCGACGCCAAAACACTGGAAAGAATTACCCGTGCCACCCATAACAAGGTTGTTGTAAACCTTGCCACTTGATGCTCCCCCCAGGATAATGCCAGCCTGCTGCGAGTCACGATTAGTTACGCCATGTTGCCTTATAACGTTATTGTAAATTTCTACTCCTACGGGTGAACTGGCCACCTGTATACCATCCCAGCCACATCTTTCAATCAGGTTATCATAGATTTTCAATCCATGTATAAGCTGGGGGCTTACAATTGTGGGACTACCATTACAGGTCAAATTATATGTATTACTGGTATTGCCGAGATAAAAAGCCTCTCCTCCGTTATCATGAACATAATTGTGATGAAATGACAGGTTGCGGATAGTGAAGTTCGATCCCCAGGTCGCTGGATCACAATTAGGCGTAGGTGCGCAAATAAAACCTGCACCCGCTTTATAAATCTCCATATGATCCACCTCAATGTCTGTGGAGTGATCTCCCGCTGAAAACCCTACAGATTGCTGGGCGACTGTTCCGTCGATCAGGAACCCGTATTTATAAGATGGATCGCCTGTTCCCGTTAAATGAATATTCTTACTATTATTCAAAAGAAATCCATAACCGGCATTTCCTGAAATCTTCACTTGTCCTTTACAGTTAGTAATAGTTATCGGCTTCTCCGGTGTTCCATTAAAATTGAATAAAAAAACATGATAATAAGTACCGCCTTGTATACATATTTTTTGACCGGGCTGAACTCCCAGCACTTGTCCATTAACGTAAATTTCCGTTTCACCTACCTTTGGTTTTAACGTGATATCACAACCGCAATCTGCTTCAGGAGAAGCATAAACCTTCGCTGTGCTCAGGCAAACAGCAACAAGTAAGAACAATCCATACAATCTCATAATATTGAATTTTTGTTAATAGTGAATTTTTAATAGTGTACGTTTTAAGCAAGATGATTTTAATGATATTTATCATATCATTCCTCTATTTAACTTGTGAAAATGGATTACCATTACGCAGGTTTCGCATTCGCAAATGCAGGAACCTGTCGTTGCATCTCCGGATTTAACCGGAAGGCAATTACTTATATGCCAGGATAGGTCTTCGGCACCAGGTATGGTACCGGTAAGATAAGGTCTATACTAAAGTAAAAAGGTTGATCATCGCAGCAATCAAACTCTCGTACTTTAAATCATTTTTTGATAAAGGATTGTTTATAACTTAAAGTCTTCCCCTTTACCTGTAAAATATAAAAGCCGGGTTTCAGATTCGCAAGATATACCTGCTGCTGCCAGTAAATATTCTCTTTCTGATATCTTTTGGTTTGTAGTATTGCACCCTGTGCATTGATTATACTGACCTGTATCGCACCAGTTTCTGCATGTAATAATTGCAGGTTCACCAGGTCCGTTGCGGGGTTAGGGAAAATAGCAAGCATTTCATCATTAGCAACAACAGGGATAGGTTTGTTCGTAACGTTTCCTGTTCTCCCTTCCTTATCATCAGAAAGTAAGCCCTCAGCATTATTATACGTACTGATTACAGAAGAAAGCGAAGAAGATGAGGAACCTGAGCCATTGGTAAACGCTTTGTCTGGAATCAATTCAAATTTTTTATTTTCAGGTGTTTTCCAGTATACGTAAATAAATTCTCTGCTGTCTTGTTCGAAAAAAGTGATGGCTATCTTATGATAACCCTCATTCAGCGTAATTGTGCCTTCCCTTTCCCTGCTTCCATGCAGACCGTCGTTATCAACCACTGCCTGCGCCAAATGACTGTAATTACCAATGTACAATTTACTGCCATCGTCTGAATCAGTTTTGAAAGTGTAGATACCGCTGGTTGGTATATGAATGTACCCCTCCCATAGAAATGCAAAATTGTTGTCCTGTACTCTGTTTTTTACGCTAACGTTCGGAACTCGTCCTGTGGCAACAGGTGTAAGTTTGTTGAAGTCAGGCAGATTGCTCCAAGTTCCATTGTAAGTGTAATGTTTATAACTTAACCCGGTACTAACTATCTGGGGAGCGATAACGGGGGCCTCAACAAATGCATTAGCAGGAACATCGTCAAAACCATTCGATTGCGGCGTTTTCCAGGAAAGATTTACTACCTGACTCCCATCCTGATCATAATAAAGGACGGCTATCGGGTAAACACCCTGGTTAAGCGTAATTGTCCCTTGCCTGTCCTGCGTGCCGTGTAATCCATCATTTAACACTAACGGGCCTGGCAAGCTGCCGATCCAGAACTGGCTACCATCATCCGATGTTATGCGGAAAGTATAATTTCCACTAACCGGAATATTAATATAGCCTTCCCATAGATAGGCAAACCGATCGTCCTGTGTCCGGTTATCAAGTGTAATATCGGCAACAGTTCCTGTAGCGACAGGCGTAAGTAAATGCAGGTTAGGCAAATTATACCATGTGCCGTTAAAAGTATAATACTTGTATTTAAGCGGGCCTGGTCCAACGACGATTGGCTGATACGGCGGTGGTGGAGGCGGTGGTGGAGGCGGTGGTGGAGGCGGTGGTGGAGGCGGTGGTGGAGGCGGCGGCGGTGGAACGCTGCCTTTTCTTTGTGCTAACATCCATTCATATATATTTACACCCCCCTCTCTCCAGGAAGGATTGTACCAGGTGTTCCAACCACCATGCCCGCCTACATACGAAGTATAACGGGCCGAACCCGGGGCATTGGCATTCATCACATCCCTGATCTTATCCATTGACCTGTAATCATATGTACCTTCAAATCCCCACCATTTTCCTCCAGATTGGGCATAATACTTGAAATTTTCAATAGGATGATTAGGAATCACTGCTGACATAGCCACAATGGAAGTGATGCGGCTGGCATAAGCAACAGATGTTGTAACATAATTGTTGGCACAAAATCCGCCCATCGACAGCCCGGTCACATGGAACCGTTTAGGGTCAATTCTGTATTTTGACATTATCGTATTAAAGATGGCATCCAGATATGCGGGCTGTGGATAGGCGTCGACCGGCTGGATAGAGATCACAATTGGCGTTTCCAAAACACCATTCACTTTAAATTCCATATTGTGTCCGTCTTCTATAAATTTCGACGGTCCATTATTAAGCAATTTCTTTTCATTTGTACCGATCTCTCCAATACCAGGAAAAAAAATGATTCCGGGATAAACTTCATTTTTATTTTCCTTTTCATCGTAATCGTCTGGAAGGTGCACATATGCATTCAATCCATAAATCTTCACCAAAGACTGCTGAGCCTCAGCAGCAGATCCAAAGAAAACCAGAAAAAGCAGTAGATAAATTTGTTTCATGAGTACGGATTTAACAAGTGACTGATAAGTCCACCATTCTCGGGTGCATACAAGTTACTTTTCGCATATTTTAAATATTACCCATTTAGCAGTTAACAAGTCACTTCCAGTTTCCAGGATTGATTTTTTTTGAACCTGATATTTTGAAGCCTTTAAACACTTCGGATAATGTTTAAACATCAGCCTAAAAATCATACCATGCTCAAGTAAAAAACAAATTTAGTATCATGGCAAAGTAAAAAAATAAAAAAGGGTTGATACTTATTTTAGTACCAACCCTCAATGCTTTATTATTTTTTAATAAATGATTGTGTATAGTTCAGCGTTTTTCCTTTGATTCTGACAATATAATAACCGGGTTTGAGGTTGGCCACATTAACCTGCTGGTTCCATACCACGCTTCCTTTCTGAAACCGCTTATTCTGCAGTATGGCTCCCTGTGCATTAGTGATGCTTACTTGCAAGGCTCCCTGTTCGGCATGAGACAACCTAAGGTTCACCACGTCCACTGATGGATTGGGGAAGACGCTTAGCGTACTGGCATCCGCTGTTACAGCCTTGTTCACCGAAGCCGAAGCTTGCTCTTCCTGCGTAGTCGTCTTAATTACTTCGTTCGAATTGAACCCGGAAACAATGCCCGTCAAAGGAGACGCTGACGAGCCGGTGGCACTCGTAAAGGCATTGTCGGGGATGGGAACAAAGCTGTTGTTCTGTGGCGTTGTCCAGTACACATAAATGTACTCCCTGCTGTCCTGCTCAAAGAAGGTGATCGCTATGGGGTATACACCGGCGTTCAGCGTGATGGTGCCATCCCTGTCCTGGGAACCGTGCAGACCGTCATTGTTTACCAGCGCATTAGCTCCATAACTGTAATTGCCTATATACAACTTGCTGCCGTCATCGGAATTGGTACGGAACGTATAGCTACCCGTGACCGGTATATTGATATAGCCTTCCCACAGAAATGCAAAATTATCATTCTGCGTTTTGGGTGCTATTGAAACGTTGGCAACCCTTCCCGTAGATACCGGCGTAAGCGCATGAAAATTCGGCAGAGCGTTCCACGTACCCTGATAGGTATAGTATTTATAATTCAGTCCTGACGTTACCACAGGTGGAGTAGTAACAGGTGATCCCACAAAAGCGCTGCCCGGAACCTGAATAAAACTTCCCCCCGTCTGTGGGGTGTTCCAGGAAAGGGTCATCGTTTGGCCGCCTTCCTGTTCGTAATAAAGAACAGCTATAGGGTAAACACCGGCGTTCAGGCTAATGGTGCCATCTCTGTCCTGGGGGGCGTGCAATCCATCGTTAACAATCAGGGCGTTTGGCAAGCTGCCTATCCAGAACTGGCTTCCGTCATCGGAAGTGGTACGGAAGGTGTAGGTGCCTGATACAGGAATACTGATAAATCCTTCCCACAGGTAAGCAAAACGGTCGTCCTGAGTCCGGTTAGCCAGCGTGATATTGTCCATAGTACCGGTAGCTGTTGCATTAAGGGAATGAAGACTTGGCATCGTATACCAGGTGCCGTTATAAGTATAGTACCGGTATTTTAGTACACCCGATGTAGGCGGTGGTGGCGGCGGCGGTGGTGTTGTCACCGGTGAATTCACAAAGGCACTATTTGGTATCTGAACAAAATTTCCTCCTGTTTCGGGCGTTCTCCAGGACGTATACATGACTTCCCCGGCACTTTGTTCGTAATACAGCACAGCTATCGGGTAGACACCGGCATTCAGGGTAATGGTGCCGTCTTTGTCCTGCGGCCCATGCAAACCATCATTATTGATGAGGGGTAGTGGCAAGCTGCCTATCCAAAGCTGACTTCCATCATCGGAGGTAGTACGGAATGTGTACGTGCCGGTTACCGCGATGTTAATGAAGCCCTCCCAAAGGAATGCAAAACGGTCATCCTGTGTTTTAGGTGCGATCGTAATATTGGAAAGGGTGCCGGTAGAAGTTGCATTCAATGAATGCAGGTTTGGCATGTTGTACCATGTACCGTTATAGGTATAGTACCGGTATTTCAACGGACCAGGCGTTGCCGGTAGTGGGGCAGGATAAGTAACGGGCGGTGGAGGAGGAGGTGGCGGTGGTGGTGGTGGTGGTGGTGGTGGTGGTGGTGGTGAACCGCCTCCCCTTGAATACTGAAGCATCCACTCATAAATGTTCATACCGCTTTCGCGCCAGTTTGGGTCATATGCAAAACTCCAGATATCATGACTATTAATATTAGGAGTTGTCCTTTTAGCCAGGGGGTTATTAATCATAGCTATCATGTCATTGGTATACGAAACAGGAACGGCGGGATCACCGAGATTATGTATAGCCCAGACAGGCAAATTCGCTGATGCAATAACGTTTGCTCTGGTGCGATCGGGGGAAATGGCACCGCAGGCAGGTAAAATAGCAGCCAACCGGTTAGCATTTCCACTATTCGAGCCACCGTATTCCCAGGTTGCCCCTCCACCCATGCTCAAACCAGAAAGGTAGATCCGGCTTGCATCAACCCGGTAGTGCTGTATTGCATAGTCAATAACACCCTGAATATTTTGCGGATTTGGCCAGTTGGCAAATTGGGGCGTAATAATAATTAAGCTATGAGTTTGACCATTTACAGTGAAATTGGCAGGAAGGCGGCCCTGGTTCGCCATGGCGGCGGGTCCGCTCCAAAGCATTTTATACATTTCCGAAGATCCGTTTCCGTTTTCTGATAGGCCTCCAACATGAATGAGTAAGGGGTGATATCCCCCATTGTTGTAATTATACGGTAAATACTCCCAGTAACCGTAAGTGTTTGCAGTCATTGAAACACCACTTTTTGGAGTAAGAGATTGGGAGTTGACCTGTAATGATCCAAAACCGAAAACAAGAATTAATGCAAAGAGCAAGGCATAGCCACTAGGCCGATGTGTGTAACATACGTTCATAAAGCAGTTGATTAAACAGATTTAATAAATAGGATGAAGGACAAGGTTTATGAATATGTTACCTATTACCCGGGATAATTCGGCACGTATTTTATAGCGCAGAAAGCCCCAATATTTATGCCAAAAGAAAATATGGTTGGTAAAAAGAGCCGATTAAAAGGAAATGTGGAAAAAATGTTGTTTAGACACTTATTATCAGGCAGTGTAGAATTTTTTGCGCATTGCAAAATCTATAATCTAGCTTATTTTGCAATCTATGATAAATAATACGGTTTCAGGTAAATAAAACTTATCGAGGAGATCTTGGCGCAAAGCCTCGCTGGCACAATATCTTAGCGCCTCCCATACAGGTAGCATTCTAATAGTTTATTTTCAGGATTTTTAGCAGCTGTGACCATAAGTACGATTTCATCAGCAATGCATCATTGTCCCTGAGCCATGCTATAAGCTTTTTTGTTTCCGATCATGAGTAATAATTCAGAAGAACAGATCCTGAAATCGCCACTTAAACTGATATAAAGGCCCAGCACGTCCTGTTGCTTCAGTGGAAAATCGTCCACACTTTCGAACCGAACATTATATTGATTAACGAGATTGGTGTATACGGATCCGGTGGGCCATACCTGGGTACCCCGGTTACTTATATTTAATAACTTAAACTTAACGCCGGCATGTCTCAGGCACTTATGAGCGATAGCCAACGGTTGTTCGTTGCTTTCAATGAACAGGTCTATGCCTGCAATTCTTTCCTTTTCAAGTTCTTTAGACTCCATCATCGCATTTTCGTCCAGCTTAAACATAGTTGGTGTTGCCGGCATATTTGGCAGTTTGGGCTTGGCCCCCTGCCTGGGTATTTTACCAAAGTTTTCAATAATGGTATGTGCAAATTGGGTGGTATTTACAGAAGGAGTGTTTTTATCCCCAAAGTCGCCGGTATGTACGCCGCTTTCAAGGGTGTAGAGTAGGGCATTTTCGATTTCTGCCGCATTACCCATATAGCCGGCGTGACGTAGCATAGCCAATCCGCTGAGTAATAGTGCAGTAGGGTTGGCGATATTTTTACCGGTTATATCCGGCGCCGTTCCATGCACCGCTTCAAATATGGAAATGTGGTCTCCAATGTTAGCGCTGGGTGCAAAACCCAAACCTCCGATCAGGCCGGCACATAGATCAGATATAATATCTCCCTGGAGATTAGTCAGAACCACTACATCGAACTCCTGCGGACGAACGACCAGCTTCATGGCCAGGTCGTCGACGATGATATCGTCAGACTTGAGTTCGGGGTATTGCAGGGACACTTCCTGAAAACATTCAAGGAATAAACCGTCTGTAAGCTTCATGATATTTGCCTTATGGCCGCAGGTAATACGCTTTGCACCCTTCTTCTTGGCCATTTCAAACGCATATTTGATCACTTGAAGGCTTCCCGGACGTGTAATAAACCGGCGGCTAAGTGCCACATCGTGTGTGAGCATATGTTCGATACCACCATAAGTATCTTCGATATTCTCGCGGACAATAGTAATGTCTATAAGAATTCCTGCTTTGGAAAAAACCGTATCCACGCCATGTAAGGTCTGAAACACCCTTTTATTAGCATAGGTGTTCCAGGTTTTCCTGGCTGTTACATTTATGCTTTTAACCCCTTTTCCTTTAGGCGTTTCCATAGGGCCCTTGAATAAAACACCGTTTGTTTCAATGGTTCTCTGGGCTTCGGCGGTCATGCCGTTCGAAAACCCTTTGTCGAAAACCCATTTACCCATATCTACAAATTCATATTCAAAGGGCACTTTATTTGCTTCAAAAATAGAAAGCACCGCGGCCATAATCTCAGGGCCTATTCCATCTCCTTTTGCAACAGCTATTTTCATATTAATTTTTTTAATGTGTTACTGTTAACGCCGGACACACTTTTTGTACAATCCGGAGCTACCAAACCGATCGATTTTTCGTATATCAACAATGAGTATGACATCAGGTTCTGGATTATATGGAAAGTAAAGAATTTATCGGCACCTATTTTGATTAATTTTGATAAGACCTTGTAAACTTAATAATATATCAGCTTTGCAGCTACCATCCAGTTAAGTTTGTCTTTTGACAGCAGGTCATGTTAATAAAACCGTTACAATGGCATCCAAAATCTCGGAAGGCATCGAAGTTAATGTAGAAACCTTTTATCAACCGGATTATTCTAATCCTGTATCGGGCGAGTTTATGTTTGCATACCGGATAACCATTGAAAATATGAACAGCTTTCCGGTGAAGTTACACCGGAGGCACTGGTATATTTTTGATAGCAACGGTCAAAACCGTGAAGTGGAGGGCGAAGGTGTGGTCGGCGTTCAGCCTGTACTAAACCCCGGCGAGAAATACCAGTACGTAAGCGGATGTAATCTTCGTACCGAAATGGGAAAAATGCATGGCACCTATCTTATGGAAAACATACTTAATAAAAAAACCTTTGAAGTTAATATCCCGTCTTTCGAAATGGTTGTGCCATTCAAAAATAACTGACCTTTGACCGGATGGTTTTTCGTCCTACTCAATCCCTTATACATATACAAACGTTCTTTACCTTACCCCATGCATCATGCGTTTCAATAACGGACTAAGTGAGTAAAGCAGTACTGCCGCAACACCGCACAATATAACAAACATCATAAAGAAATCGAATAGGTCATGAATGACGAAACCCATAAATTCCGGGTATATTACAGGAATTTTCTTTTCTTTAAGGAAAGCCAGTTGCCCGGCAGTAGCTTGTATCTTACCATTTAACAGGGCTTGTAAATCGATTCCTTTTTCTGCCGCAGTCGCATACTTATCCCCTGTTGGTGGAAGCAATGCGCCAAGCGTTCCTGTCAGGGCATAACCAGCTGCATTACTTAAAAACCAAACTCCCATTAACAGTGAGGCAAATCGTTTAGGAGCAAGCTTTGCAACTAAAGATAAGCCGATTGGTGACAAGCACAACTCTCCCCAGGTGTGCAGCAAATATAGAATGATCAACCAGATCACACCCAGTTTTCCGGCAGTTCCCAGATCCTTAACCTGCAGGGCAATGAGCAAATAACCCAAAGCTATTATCGCCAGGCCTAAAGCTTGCTTTACCGGTGAAATTGGTTCAATGTTTCTTTTCTGCATCCATAGCCACAGGGCACTGAACGGCAATGCAAATATGATAACAAAAAAGCCGTTGAAATTCTGCACCATGCTTGGAGGCATTTTCCAACCCAGGATGTTAGTATCAGTCTGGTTGTCGGCAATGAACGTCAGTGATGAACCTGCTTGTTCAAATGCTGCCCAGAAGAAAATAACAAAAAATGCCACTATATATAATACAAGTATTCGTTGTGTCTCCACTTTCGTCAGTGACCGGTCTGTAAGGATAAAAATTCCCAAACTCAATCCTGAAGCATATATAAACGGATATACAAATGTTTTAATTGGCGATTTGGCAAGAGCCTGAAAATAGCCGGAAATTCCATTTCCCGAAATGATCATAGTCTGGGGATCCCAGGAGAAATACTGAAACAGGAAGTATAGGCCGAATAATAACAGAACAAGGATGAATATCGATTTAGAAGTAAAGCTGGCTTTTGAAGCTTCTTCATCTAATACTTCATTCTTAACCGGTTTTGCGCCGATAGGTCTTCCCTCGGGCGTTACCACATACTTGTTTTTCAGTAAAAAGAAGACCAGGGTTCCCAGAAGCATGGCAATTCCGGCGGCCAGAAAACCCCATTTGAAAGCAGTTAGGTCACGAACCGTTTTTTCAGTCCCGTTCGCCAGTGTTATCGTAGTCTCCACATCACCTACCAAAGGGCAAATCGTTTGGCCTAACAATGCGCCCACGTTGATGCCCATATAAAAAATAGTGAAGGCTGAATCAAGTTTACTTTTTTGTTCTTTAGGGTACAGTTGACCTACCATGGAGGATATGTTAGGCTTAAAGAATCCATTGCCAAAAATGATTGCCAACAAAGCAATCCACATGATAGATTTGGCCAGGTCGAGATTGGAGTCAAAAACACTGGCACTGGTAAACAATAGTAACTGACCGAGCGCCATGGTCAGCCCACCCAACATTATACAGTTCCTGTTTCCAAGATATTTATCCGCTACATAACCTCCCACCATAGGCATCAGGTAGGATAAACCCAAAAAACCTCCGTATACAATCGATGCTTCCTGTTCACCCATCAACAAGGCATTTGCCAGGAACAGGGTCAATAAGGCACGCATGCCATAAAAGTTGAATCGTTCCCACATTTCAGTGGCAAACAATACCCGGAGGCCTTTAGGATGACCTTGTGTTTGAATATCAGATTCAGCCATAAACAGAAGTTTTCTTATACCAACTCAAAATACTGATAATTCGTTACCAATGTTCATATACAATAAAATTTGAAGATCATACGTAATCAGATCAGAATAATATTAGTTTTACCATATTAAAATTAAGTGGTTAATTCGCAGTGTCTACCGGTACATTATAGTTTCCATTATGAAAATATTGTTATTGGGCTCAGGCGGGCGAGAACATGTTTTAGCCTGGAAGTTATCACAAAGTAATTTGTGCACTTCACTATTCATTGCTCCGGGCAATGCGGGTACTATGCAATGTGGCATTAATATAACATTACTCCTGCATGATTTTGATTCCATATGTACATTTTGCCTTGATGAAAAAATAGACATGCTGGTAGTAGGGCCGGAAGAGCCCCTTGTTAACGGTATCGTAGACTTTCTGCAATCAAAAAAAGCATTATCCGGAATGGCCATTATTGGCCCTTCTAAACTTGGGGCGCAATTAGAAGGTAGCAAAGCCTTTGCCAAGGCCTTTATGCAACGTCATCATATACCTACTGCAGCCTATGGCGAGTTTGACCATAGCAACTACAAAAAAGGTGTTTTGTACCTGAAGCAGCACGCTTTGCCGGTGGTGCTTAAGGCCGATGGCCTGGCTGCAGGTAAAGGGGTGATGATCTGCAAGAACCATGTGGAAGCCATGGCCGAATTTGAGCTAATGATACAGAAAAGTAAATTTGGTGAAGCAGGAAAAAAAGTGGTAGTGGAAGAATTTTTAGATGGGATTGAATTAAGTGTTTTCGTGTTAACCAATGGTAAGCAATATGTTTTACTTCCTGAAGCCAAAGATTATAAACGAATAGAAGAAGGCGATACCGGATTAAACACCGGCGGTATGGGCGCAGTAAGCCCGGTTCCTTTTGCCGATGATGCATTTCTGAAAAAAGTGAAAGAAAAAATCATCTGGCCTACCATTGAAGGCCTGAGTAAGGAAAAAATAGCTTACACGGGTTTTATCTTTTTTGGAGTGATGGAAGTAAATGAAGAACCTTTTGTAATTGAATACAATTGCCGTATGGGGGATCCTGAAGCTGAGGTTATCATTCCCAGGTTGAAAAATGACCTCGTAGCCTTATTTGCAGCTGCATGCAGCCAAAACCTGGATAACATTGAAATAGAAACAGATGAGCGAAGTGCATGTACGATTATGGCGGTAAGTGGCGGTTACCCCGGCGACTTCGACAAAGGATTTGAAATCGAGGGGTTGGAAAAGGCCGCAAGCCAGGAGAGTCTTGTATTTCACGCTGCCACACTTAAGGCAGGCGACCAGGTAATTACCAACGGAGGAAGGGTATTATGCGTAACCTCTTTCGGCGAATCGATACAGGAGGCGGTATTCAATTCAAAACAAGTATTGGAGAACATCTATTTTGAAAACATGTACTACCGGAATGATATTGGTTATGAGTTTACCTAGTGAGCATGCAAAGCAATCGGGCCAACGCACCGGATTCTAACAGTAATGCCTATCCCAGAATTGATGCGCCTTGACTAAAACAGTCGTTACTTAGCAGTTGCTGACAACAGGCTGTCCATGATGCCGGCAAGCGCTGAAAGGCGTGCTGCTATTGAAACCGGAAATGTTGTAAAGAATAGCTGGATCAGAAGCTGTTAAATAAAAGGATGATCTTTTAACAGTGCAGGCTCAAAAAAACATTCAAATCAAACTATTGCCTTTGTTAATTCGAATTATTTGCATCAATTTTGCTGCCATTGTAACTGACTTCATAAATCTGACTCTACACTAATGGGCCTTTTTAATTTTTTCACGCAGGAAATAGCAATGGATCTGGGTACGGCAAACACGCTTATTATACATAACGATGAAATTGTAGTGAATGAACCTTCGATAGTAGCACTTGACCGTAATAATCCCAAGACCGTGCTTGCTGTTGGCAAGAGAGCTTTGATGATGCATGAAAAAACCCACGAAAGTATTAGAACCGTAAGACCGCTTAAAGACGGCGTGATCGCTGACTTTAACGCGGCGGAGCTGATGATCCGGGAAATGATTAAAATGATCTACCCCAAGAAACCGTTGTTTCCCCCGAGTTGGCGAATGATGATCTGTATCCCCTCTTCTATTACGGAAGTAGAAAAAAGGGCAGTACGTGATAGCGCTGAACAGGCCGGAGCAAAAGAAGTTTATCTCATACACGAGCCAATGGCTGCTGCCCTGGGTATAGGAATAGATGTAGAGGAGCCGGTTGGAAATATGATCATAGATATAGGTGGTGGTACAACAGGTATAACGGTGATTGCCCTGGCAGGAATTGTCTGCGACCAATCTATCAGGATTGCCGGCGATGAGTTTACAGGCGACATCATGGAAGCATTGCGCAGGTACCATAGCCTGCTGATCGGTGAACGTACTGCAGAACAGATCAAAATACAAATAGGTGCGGCCATGAAAGACCTGGATAATCCACCTGACGATCTTCCGGTAAACGGAAGGGACCTGGTGACGGGAATTCCTAAGCAGATCATGGTCAGTTTCCAGGAAATCGCTGAAGCATTGGATAAATCTATATTTAAGATCGAAGAAGCCATTTTGAAAGCGCTGGAAACCACCCCTCCCGAACTGGCTTCAGATATTTACCGCCGTGGTCTTTACCTTACAGGTGGTGGTGCATTGTTGAGAGGTTTGGATAAACGGCTGGCCCAAAAAATCAAACTTCCTGTGCATATAGCAGATGATCCGCTGAAGAGCGTTGTTCGTGGCACTGGCCTGGCTTTAAAACATTACGACCGTTATCCGTTCGTAATGAGGTAACGTATGTTTTGGTGCTGATTTTTGAAAGCACAGTGCATCACTGTTTTCCATGACTGATCGCATATACCTGGTAACTGTACCAGACAATTATACACTTCTTATACTACTTATGCGTAACGTTTTTCTCTTCATCAGGAGATATTTCAATTTCCTTAGTTTCCTGGTGTTGCAGATACTTGCCCTGACCTTTCTTTTTCAATATAATAAGTTTCATAATGCTGCCTTTATGAATGTCGCCGGCGAAATAACCGGTAAGATCAATGAGAAATATAATAATGTCGAGTACTACTTTAAACTTAATAAGACCAACGAAGCGCTCGCAAGGGAAAATGTACATCTGCGCACCTTATTAAAACAAAATTATGAATCACCGGATACCACGAATGGCGTTATCGTAGACTCCATTCGGGTGGATTCCCTTCTGCGTTTCCAGAAATACAGGTACTATGATGCCCGGGTGGTGGGCAGCTTTGTAAGCTCGCAGAACAATTACCTTACTATTCACCGTGGGGCAAAGCAAGGCATCCGTAAGGATATGGGTGTGATAGGGCCCTCGGGCATAGTTGGAAGGGTGGTAAATGTTTCCGATAATTTTGCTATTATCATGAGCGCTTTACACAAAGATCTTAAATTTAAGGCCAAGCTAAAGAAATCGGGCGAAAATGGCACTATTTTGTGGGATGGCGTAAATCCACTTTACATATTGCTCACAGGTATTCCCAAAAGCGCTGCCGTTGCCAAAGGTGATAGCATTGTAACCAGCGAGCTGTCATCTACCTATCCACCCGATATTATGGTTGGGACGGTCATTGGCATCGTGTCCGATCCGAGCAGTAATTTTTTTTCAATTAAACTAAAAACCGCTACTAACTTTTTTAATGTGCAATATGTTTATGTAGTTGAAGCCCTGCAAAAAGAGGAAATTTCAAAACTGGAGGAAGGCATCAAATAAGAAGATGAGTAGTTTCGTTAAAAATATTATCCGCTTTGCGTTATTCATTTTGATCCAGGTTTTCGTTTTGCATAAAATGCCAAGTTTGCACCGTTTCATCACACCTTACCTGTATTTTCTTTATATACTCTGGCTACCTTTCCGGATGTCGCGGTTTTCGTTGATGGCACTGGCTTTTTTGTTTGGATTAACCCTGGATTATTTCCTGTATACTCCGGGATTGCACGCGGCGCCTTGTGTTTTGATTGCCTATGTCAGGCCCTTCCTGATCAATGTGCTTATTTCACAGGAAGGTGCGGACCAGAATTATGCCTCACCTTCAATCATCAGTATGGGTTGGGTACCGTATGCAACGTATGTTTCCATTTTAACGTTGTTACATCACGGCTACCTGGTAATTTTAGAATGGATGCAGTTCGGGAGCTTTCTGTACTTCCTTGGAAAGGTGGTGGCCAGTTCGGGGATAAGTCTTTTGTTGATTCTGGTAACCGAATTATTGGTCTTCCGGAAAGAAAAATTCAGAACCAATACGGCTTAACAAAAATTTTAAGTTCCATTTGATAAAATTTCAGTATAATAGTAATTCGTACTTCTTTAAATTATCGCTCAGACAATGTCTGTTTTTAATCAGTCCAGAAGCAATATTATCCGTCTCATTTTTATTGGGATATTTTTTATTATAGTTGTGCAGCTTTTTAATCTCCAGATCATATCGGGGAAATACCAGAAGCTGGCTAGGGATAATGCCGTATACCCGAAACGGATCTATCCTAACCGTGGAATCATCTTTGACCGTAAGAATAAGGCCATTTTGAACAATACCATTATGTATGACCTTACAGTCACTCCTTCCCAGGTCAAAAATATTGATACCTTAGAGCTCTGCTCTTTACTTAACATTGACACCGCGGAATTCAGAAAGCGTATACTTGATGCCAGATTTAAAAATGGCCCTGTGCGCCCTTCGGTCTTTGAAGACCTTTTGCCGCCATATATGCAGGCCAAATTGGAGGAAAATATTTACAAATTTCCTGGCTTTACACTGATCGAACGCCCGGTTAGGGTGTATCCGTTTAACGCCGCTGCACACATTATGGGTTATGTAGGCGAAGTAGATTCTAATATTCTGAGAAAAAGTAATTTCTTTTACCAGTTGGGTGATTATGTAGGACGTTCGGGACTGGAGCAATATTACGAAAGAATACTTATGGGTCAGCGTGGCATGCAGTTCCTGATCAAAGACAATAAAAACCGCATCCAGGGCCCTTACCAAAAAGGAGAGGATGATACCCTTGCCATTGCCGGCCGCAACATGCGCACCTATCTGGATATCGAAGTGCAGCAACTGGCTGAGAAATTAATGACCAATAAGGTGGGGGCCGTTGTGGCTATTGAACCCTTAACAGGAGGCATCATTGCCATGTCTTCCGGTCCCAACTACAATCCCAACGATCTGACTGGGTCCGAAAAGCAAAAAAATTATGCTAACCTTCAACTGGATGTGGCCGGCCCCTTGTTAAACAGGGCTGTTAACGGGCGTTATCCGCCTGGTTCCACCTTCAAACCGCTAGGCGCTCTGGTAGCTTTGGACGAAGGTGTGATTACTCCATCGTATGGATTCCCTTGCGGGGGGGCTTATCACGGCTGCAACAGGCCCGTTCGTTGCACACATGCCGGCGGAGGGCATGCGGCCAATTTGCGTTTGTCTATTGCCAATTCCTGCAATGCCTATTACTCACATGTTTACCGGTTAACGGTGGATAATCCAAACATGGGCGGAGTGGAAAAAGGTTATGAAAGATGGAAAGATTATATGAACGCATTTGGTTTAGGAAACCGGCTTGGACTTGACATACCCAGTGAAAACAAGGGAAATATACCGGATACCAACGTATACAACCGCGTGTATCGCAATTCATGGAACTCATGCACTAACCTCACACTGGGTATAGGCCAGGACATGATGCTGGCCACTCCCTTACAGCTTGCTAATGCGATGTGCATTATTGCCAACAAGGGTTATTATTATATACCGCATTTTGCCGCCAAATTCGACGGCTCCTCCCCTGATGACTCCTTATTAAATAAGTTCCGCGTTAAACATGAAGTGCTAACAAAGATCTCCGATACGGCCTTCAATGCAGTAATAGGAGGCATGCAGGATGTGGTGGATATTGGGACGGCCCGGGTGGCCAGAATTCCCGGTATTGCCGTCTGCGCCAAGACGGGAACTGCTGAAAACTACCGGATGATAGAGGGCAAACGAACCAAGTTAAAAGATAATTCGGTATTTGTTTGCTTTGCACCCCGGGATAACCCAAGGATCGCTGTAGCAGTTGTTGTTGAAAACGCAGGTTTTGGGGCCACCTGGGCCGGACCTATCGCAGCCTTATTAATGGAAAAATTTCTTAATGACACATTAAGGCCTGAAAGAGTAAAAGAAGTTGAACGAATTGCCAAAGCTAACCTGATGCCTGCTTTTTTGGTGCGGGAACAATACCGTGAGGATTCTATCCGTGCTTTTAAATGGTTCAAACTGACCAGGGATACCAGTGTTATACAAAAATACCTGGGCAGGTCCAACTCCAAACCTGATTCCACAGGAATACCCAAAAACGAAAAAGGGCCTGTGATCAAGAACAACCCAATCAGTAAACCGAAACAAACAATAAAAACGAAGCAGGGATCTGCTATCACTTAGTATGAATCAACGTAACCCCGCTATTTCAAAAGGTATAGATTGGTTGTTGGTTTGGTTATACATTGCTTTGGCGGCAATTGGCATCATCAGCATTTTTGCTGCTTCTTACCGCGAAGGGGATGAAATTGTAGAGTCCTTTTTGTCTTTAAAAACAGATTATAGCCGCCAGCTTCTGTACTTCGTTATTGCAGCAGTGTTAGCCACATTTATTGTGTTGACAGACAGCAAATTTTTTACAGCTACGGCAAACCTGTGGTATGCATTTGGCATCCTTCTCCTCCTGCTGGTCTTTCCTTTTCATACGTCGGTAAAGGGTACCAATTCCATTATCCGTTTTGGCTCATTTAATTTTCAACCAGCGGAGCTGTGTAAGGTTTTCGTAAGTCTTGCCCTGGCGAAGTATTTATCCCGGATTGAAACTGATTTTAGAAAAACCCGCTCTCAATTGATAGCATCTGCCATCGCAGTAATACCGGCCATACTTACCATCATGCAAAGTGAAACGGGACTGGCCCTGGTTTATTTTTCTTTTTTCCTGGTCATGTTCAGGGAAGGATTGCCTGCAATAATCCTGATTGTAGGCTTCTCCCTGGCTGTACTTGTGGTGGCCACTTTACTGATCGAGCCGAATATATTAGCAATCATCCTTACCGCCGCTGCTTTGCTAACCATATATTTTCTGAGAAAACAGATAAAACGAAAAAGGGAATATCTTATTTATATCATTATGATATGGGCGGTTTGTGTGGGTGTTCAACGTTTTGCCGTTCCATTCATGTTTAACGAAGTTTTTCAACCTTACCAGGTAAAGAGGATCTATGATACTATAGGCAAGGATTATATACCTAAAACCCAGGCTGACGCTATCCAGATTGAACAAAAAACGAAAGTAAAAAAGAAAGGTGATGAGAGCAATTACAACGTAAAGCAAAGTAAGATTGCCATCGGTAGCGGTAGATTTATAGGGAAGGGCCTGTTGAGCGGCACCCAGACACGTTACGACTTCGTCCCGGAGCAACGAACTGATTTTATATTCTGTACTATTGGCGAAGGTTTTGGTTTCGTAGGCAGCATCATCCTGATGAGCATTTATTTTATCCTCTTAATGCGTATAGTGACCATTGCGGAACGACAGCGAAGCGTATTCAGCCGCTGTTACGCCTATGGTGTGGCGTGTGTGCTCTTTTTCCATATTGCTATCAATGTTTGTATGACCATAGGCCTTGCACCGGTTATTGGCATCCCACTTCCCTTTATCAGTTATGGAGGAACTTCCCTGCTCAGCTTTACCATTCTTTTGTTTATCCTTATCCGCTTAGACGCCGACAGGCAGATGGTGTTGAGATAGTTAACCTTTAATTCATGAAAATCATTCCGCTTTCGGAGGGGTCATTCACGATAGACAAGACTAAACTGTTTGTCCCTTTTAATACAGACACCGACGACCTGCAAGGCAGGGCTATGGGAAGCTTGTTGGTAGAAGTTCAGCCTTTCGCCCTGGTGACTTCAGAGGATGTTTTATTACTTGATACGGGTTTGGGGTTCGAAAAAGATGGCGTTTTACAGATTCATAAGAACCTGATGGATAACGGCATCAACCCGTCTGAAGTCACCAAGGTTTTGATGACCCACCTTCATAAGGACCATGCCGGGGGAGTTAGTGCCTACCAGGCAGATCATCCGCCAGGCGAGCTGGCTTTTCCAAACGCTACCTATTATATTCAGGGACAGGAGTTAGCTTTTGCGTTTGAAAAAGGATTTCCTTCGTATATCACAGCAGAACTGGAATGCCTGAAAAAAGCACCCAACGTGGTTTTGATGGAAGGCAACGGCATACTGAATGGTTACATCAAATACCATATTACAGGGGGCCATTCTCCTTTTCACCAGGTGTTCTGGATTGTAGACGGCGGAGAGACCGTTTTTTTGGGCGGTGATGATGCTCCCCAGCTGCACCAGATGAAAAGCCGTTTCGTTGCGAAATACGATTACGATGGAAAAAAATGCATGGAACTTCGTCAGCAATGGTGGAAGCAGGGGGAAGAAGAAAAATGGACGTTCTTATTTTATCATGATATCAAAACACCCGTGTTCGGTTTTTAAGTAGGCTCACCTATTCCGTCTCACCTTCACTGTTGAAAGGGACGTTGTTTTTGCTGACGCAGTTGTTGGTTGATGTCCCTGCGATCCCGGAGTTCCCTTTGCAGATAATTGTTAAATTCTTTATCTACTTTAAAGAACTGATTTACACGTTCACCTGGCAGGGCATGTGAAAATTCATTTTTATACCTTTTCCTGATATTGATGACTTTTTCTTCCATATCAATAACATCCATATTTCTGTTTTGCCTTCTCACATCTCTAAGTTCAAGGTTATACTTGTTATAAATAGGCCAAAACTTCTGGGCTTCTTGTATACTGAGATTAAGCTGTTTGGTAAGATAGGCGATCTTTAAAGCCTCCAGCCTGCCCTTCTGGTTTTCTTGCTGGGCAAAGCCGGCAACGGCAAACCAACTTAATAAACTTATGATAATTAGTATCTGCTTCATCACATGAAATTAATTTATCGTCACATCTTTAGCTACAGCATGCTGATCAAGGTATTGTTGAAGCTCCTGGTCAGATACGTCTGACAGCAATTCTTTAAGATCTTCCTCTTTCAAATCAAAACTTGCTATACTACTGTTTTCGGGAATAGTGACCGTGTTGTTATCTAAATAGTCTACAATTTCGTCATCGCTTAGCGTTTCGATGGCTGCAAATTCGTTACCAGAACCGGGTAAAGGTTCAGGTTGAAAAAATAACCAGGCCCCTAGTGCCACCATGCCGGTTATCGCCGCCGCTGCCGCGTAACGAAACAGGCGCTTGCTCACTTTCAAAGAAATAAGTTTAGGCCGCTGTCCGTGTCTGGCCTTTTTAATTATTTGCCCGGATAACTGATCAAAATATCCGGCGGGCACTGTGTATACATTTTTATCTCTTGCCTCGTTTAACAGGGGAGAAACCGGGTCAAATTGCCGGTTGACAAAATCAATGGCAGTTGCACCTGCCAGAACATCCATGGATAGTTCATCAAAATAGCCGGATGGCACACTAAAA
Source organism: Chitinophagaceae bacterium (assembly GCA_037718865.1). Taxonomy (GTDB): domain Bacteria; phylum Bacteroidota; class Bacteroidia; order Chitinophagales; family Chitinophagaceae; genus JADCRZ01. The sequence continues at coordinate 22,192 of JBBJMP010000039.1, forward strand.
GGAATCTTTTTTTCTAATTGACCTAAAATCGGGGACAGAGCTTCCAGCTCTTCCTTTGGCGAACCGGCTTCCATTGCCCTGATACGGCTTAGCACAGTTTTTGACAGGTGTTCAAAATAATCGGGAGGAGTAGTAAAAGGGGTTTTATGTGGAGCCCCTTTTATGGCAACTGGCGTTTCTTCAATAATGCTTATCCGGTTTAGAATCTCTGCTGCCAGCCCTTCAAAGTAGTCCTGGGGAGTTTGATAGGGATTTCCGGCGTTAATCTCCGCAACCAAAGGGCTAATTTGTTTTAACTCCTGCAATATGTTCCTTGAATTTCCCATCCTGCCTTTAAGACCTGTTTTGTTAATAAAAGTTTAATACCTGCTCATTGCACTCTAATATTCGGGTTAATTTCTGGTACTGTTGAGCATAAAATCCTCGATCTTTTTTACCGCATGATGGTAAGAAGCCTTCAGTGCGCCCTGGGATGTTTCAAGGACCTGGCTCATTTCCTCATATGGCATCTCATCAAAGTAGCGTAAATTGAATACAACACGCTGTTTCTCGGGTAATTGCTGAACCGCTAACTGCAGTTTCCATTCCACTTTATCATAATTGAAATACTTGTCTGCCTTTATGTGGTTGGTGAGTCCGGATTCTACATCGTTTAGCGAAACAGAAGATTTTCGTTTTTGCAGTTCCAGAAAAGTCAAACATTCGTTAGTCGCAATTCGGTATAACCAGGTGTACAACCGGGCATCTTCCCTGAAATTCTGCAGTCCATTCCATACACGAATAAACACATTTTGTAAAACATCATTCGCATCCTCATGATTGATCACCATCCGGCGAATATGCCAATATATTTTTTCCTGATATTTTTTTATGATAGCTGTGAAACCTTTCTCTTTAGTTTGGGGATTTCTGAATTCCTGTAGTAATTCCGTATCGGGAGCAGTAACAGCCATCATTTGCAATTTATTAAGAATCCGGATTAGATGCAATTTACCCCGCTAAGTTTAATGAGGATTTATGAAAGCACCAGACGTTTATGTGCCACCACAGACCTGGCTTTGAATAAGACCTGCCGAAGCCAAACATGGAGGCCACCTGGCATAGGTTGACTATCCGTTCTTTCTGGCTATAACTTTTTGAGCAGCTTCAACAATATAGGGAGTATCTAACCCGTATTTTTTCAGCAGCTCCAAGGGCTGACCGCTTTCTCCAAAAGTATCTTTTGTGCCAATGTATTCTATGGGTATGGGAAAGTTCCTGGCTGCAACCTGGGCAATCCCATCACCCAAACCGCCAATAACATTATGCTCTTCTACAGTAACCGCACAACCGGTTTTGCGAATTGAATTGAGCACGGCTTCCGCATCAAGAGGCTTGATCGTATGCAGATTGATCACCTCTACCGAAATACCACTATCCTGCAGTATCTGGCCAGCTTCAATGGCTTTCCATACCATATGTCCGCAGGCAAAAATGGAAACATCATTACCTTCAGCGAAGAACTGTGCTTTGCCAATCTCGAACTTCTGGTCAGGCGCTGTGAAGATGGGCCATACCGGGCGCCCGAAACGTAAATACACCGGTCCCTCGTATTCGGCTATGGCCATGGTAGCTGCCTTGGTTTGGTTGTAGTCGCAGGGAACGATCACCGTCATTCCAGGCAACATTTTCATCATTCCTATGTCTTCAAGGATCTGGTGCGTAGCTCCGTCTTCGCCTAAGGTGAGGCCGGCGTGCGAAGCGCAGATTTTTACATTTTTGTTTGAATAGGCCACGGACTGGCGGATCTGGTCATAAACGCGGCCGGTTGCAAAATTGGCGAAAGTGGTGGCAAAAGGGATCTTACCACCAATGGTTAAACCTGCAGAAATACCTATCATATTTGCTTCGGCAATACCACATTGTATAAAACGTTCCGGAAATTCCTTAATGAACTGATTTAATTTCAATGAACCGGCAAGGTCGGCAGTCAGCGCAACAACATTTACATTTTTACGTGCAGCCTCAACTATGCCTTCGCCAAAGCCACTGCGGGTATCTTTCTGGCCGGTAACTTGAATTTCTCTTAACATTGGAAGTATGTGATGGGAATGATTAATGAATTAGATGACCCTATCCGGTTTCTACAGTTCGCAAAGAAAAGCAGAAGTTTTGAATATTGGGTCCGGGGTTTGTTTTTTATTTGGGGGGGTTCGGAGTTCAAAGTCGGAGTTCCAGTCTAGAGTCGGGAGTCAGGAGTGTACAATCTCACATCGTACATCTTACATCCGCACATTGCACATTAATTCAGTCCAGTCTTATTCTTATTATAAAACTTTTCATCTGCCTTCAGGCGCTGTTCCCATTTCCAGGCCGAGGACATCATATCCTCCAGGCCGTAACGGATTTCCCACCCCAGCTCGCTACGGGCGAAATCATTATTTGCATAAATGGCAACAACATCGCCCGGGCGGCGTGGACCAATGACATAATTTAATTTGACATTACTGACCTTTTCGAAAGCATGAATCGCTTCTAGTACCGACACCCCATTGCCGGTGCCGAGATTAAAGATTTCAGATTTTTTAGTGGATTTATTATCGTTTAAATATTTAATGGCCAGCGTGTGGGCATGGGCGATGTCCATGACGTGAATAAAGTCGCGTATACATGAGCCATCTCGGGTAGGATAATCATCTCCGTACACCTTTAGCTGCGGGATCTTACCCACAGCGGTTTGGGTAATGGCAGGTACCAGGTTAGCCGGTTTGCCAATCGGCAGCTCTCCGATGAGGGAGCTGGGATGTGCACCAACAGGATTAAAATATCGGAGCAAAACACAATGTGCAGGCTGAACTCTGGCAAATTCGTTAATGATCTGCTCTCCCATCTGCTTGGTTAGCCCGTAAGGTGATTCAGCCGGTTTCATTGGTGTGGCTTCGGTTACCGGAATAGTATCCGGATTTCCGTACACTGTGCAGGATGATGAAAAAACAAAATAGGGAATTTCAAATTCCTGCACACATTTCAACAGGTTTATCAAAGAAGTGAGGTTATTTTCAAAATACATTAATGGTTGTTCTACAGATTCACCAACAGCTTTAAAAGCAGCAAAATGAATAATACCAAGAATATCTTCATTTTCCTGAAAGATGGCAAACGTATCATCGAAATTACAAAGGTCAACTTTATAATTTTTTACCCTTTTGCCGGTGATCTTTTCAACCCCTTCCAGTATACGGGCAGATGAACGCGAATTATCATCCGCAGAAATGACATCATAACCATTCTCCATCAGGTCAATAATAGTATGAGAACCAATGTATCCGCACCCGCCCGTTACAAGTATTTTTTTCATGCGCTGAATTATTTCAATGAGATTTTTTGATGATGTCAATCTGTATAAATCCGGCAAGTTAAGAACAATTTGGCATGCCGATAACTAAAGTGTTTTATATCTCATTGATTACATTCATCAGATATTGTCCATACCCGCTTTTCAATAGGGGTTGCGCCATTGCCTCTACCTGCTGCCTGGATACAAAACCTTTCCGGTATGCAATTTCCTCGATACAGGCTATCTTAATTCCCTGCCGCTGTTCAATAACCTGCACAAATTGAGAGGCCTGCATTAAAGAATCGTAAGTACCGGTATCTAACCAGGCTGTGCCCCGATCCATTATTGAAACCTTCAGATTCCCCTGACTCAGGTATGCTTTGTTCACATCCGTAATTTCATATTCTCCCCTTGGACTGGGTTGCAGATGTTTAGCAATCTCCACAACACTATTGTCATAAAAATACAGCCCTGGAACGGCATAAGAACTTTTGGGCTGTTTAGGCTTTTCTTCAATCGAAATTGCGTTCATCTCCTTATCAAACTCAACCACGCCGTAACGTTCAGGATCGCTGACATGATAAGCATATACAATACCACCCTGCGGATCGGTATTTTTCTGCAATTGCTCTCCCAGGCCGCTCCCATAAAAAATATTATCGCCAAGAACCAGGGCCACCTTATTGTTTCCGATAAAATCTGCACCAATAACAAATGCCTGGGCCAGGCCATTGGGTAAGGGCTGTTCGGCGTAAGAGAACTCCAGGCCCAGTTGCCTACCATCGCCAAATAATTTTTTGAAAAAGGGAAGGTCGTGAGGAGTGGAGATGATCAGTACTTCCCGGATTCCTGCCAGCATCAGCGTTGACAGCGGGTAATAGATCATGGGCTTATCATATACCGGCATGATCTGTTTGCTGATGGCATAAGTGATCGGATGTAAACGGGTTCCTGAACCTCCGGCAAGGATAATTCCTTTCATTGATTGTCATGTTTTGCAGATGTGCAAATGTGCAGATATTTTTTTATAATCACTTAATGTCTCAACAGGTAATAATAAATTGACTTTCAAATTTGTTCAATCGCCTATCCGAACATTTGCAAATTTGTTTACATTTGCGCTGTACTGGTGGGCCGGAATATTTCGGCCCTTAAAAGGGAATCCGGTTCAATTCCGGAGCTATCCCCGTAGCTGTAAGCTCATTCCGTGAATGATCAAGACCGTTTAATAAAAAATTGTTCGTTTACGCTGTTCAATTAATAAGCCACTGACCGCCTGCGGCGTTTGGGAAGGTGTTGCACAGAGAGTAAGCCAGAAGACCTGCCTGTACAACCCGGTAATTACCGGATTTCATTCACGGCTTTCGGGTGAAAGGCATGGAATGTAAATGACCTCTCAGACCATTTATATTTCAAACTCAATTCAATTCGAAGGCTCATTCACTTAACCCTGTTCCTTGTCAAGGAACAACAAATTATTCAGAATGAGCAAGAAACTTATTGCAATGGCAGCTGCTGCACTCATCAGCAGCTTAGCATCTGCACAGCAAGACTCAGTATTTAACCAGTTAAATGAAGTGGTGGTAACAGCCACTAAATTTCCCAAAAAACTTTCCGAGACGGGCAAAGTGGTCAGCGTAATTTCCAAAGCAATTTTAGAACGCAGCGCCGGTAAGGATCTGGCACAGGTGCTCACCGAACAGGCTGGCGTAGTCATTAATGGGGCTACCAGTAACCCGGGCAAGGACAAATCCGTTTTTTTACGGGGAGCCAAAAACGATTATACGGTTATCCTTATCAATGGTATTCCGGTTACCGATCCATCCGGCGTAGGGGGAGCATTTGACCTCCGCATGATCCCTGTGGAACAGATTGAACGGATTGAAATTTTAAAAGGAGCGCAATCTACTTTATATGGTTCTGACGCTATTGCCGGCGTTATCAATCTGATTACCCGTAAAGGAACAGGCACTCCGGCACAGTTGTCCGGAAACTTTTCAGCCGGCTCTTACGGAAGCCGTAAAGCATACGCCGGTTTAAACGGGCAGGCAGAAAAAATAAATTATAACATCGGTTTTAACCACCAAGAATCAAACGGGATCTCCGAAGCAAAAGATACTACTGCACTTGGAAATTTTGATAGGGACGGGTTTCTGCAACACGGCTTGCAGTTCAATGTTGACGGTGAAGTGTTGGATCAGCTTCATATCAAACCCTTTTTTCGTTATAGCTTTTTCAAAGGCGACTATGACAATGGCGCTTTTTCAGATGCACCGAACAAGTACCGGTCAAACCTGCTGTCGACAGGTGTTATGAGCCAATGGACATTTAATAAAGGATTTCTTAATGCCCAATACGCTTATGATGAAGTAACCCGACGTTATAACAGCCGGTTCGGCACCACTGATTTTTCAGGCAAAACCAGGCTGGCGGAGGTCTTTGGACAATATTCCTTCACCGAACACCTGCAGTTGCTGGCAGGTATCGATCACCGGGTTCAACAGGTTTCCGACACAAATGCCAATCCAACAAATCCGCGTATCACCATCACCAGTCCTTACCTGGCCCTCTTTTTAAAAAATATTAAGGCGTTTAACCTTGAGGTCGGAGGACGCTACAACAACCACAATAAATATGGGGAAAACTTCACATACAGTATTAATCCGTCGTTCCTGATCAATCAAAGCGTAAAGGTTTTTGCCAACATGGCTTCTGCCTTTAAGGCGCCTTCCATTAATTCCCTCTACGGGCAATACGGGGCCAATCCTGACTTGAAACCGGAAAGATCCCAAACTTATGAAGCTGGCTTGCAGGCGGGGCTGTTCAACAACTTGTTGGAAGCAAGAGTTGTGTATTATGTCAGAAATACCAAAGATGTAGTGATCTATGGACCGGCATTTACTTATATCAACCTTGATGAACAGCATGATAATGGTATTGAGATAGAACCAACTCTTCGAATAAATAAAGATTTACAGGTGAAGCTTTATTATACGTATATCGATGGTGAAGTAACCACCAAAGCAAGGTCAGGCAGCAAGGATACCAGTTTCCAGAATTTGATCCGTAAACCCCGCCAATCTTTTGGAGTAACTGTAGGTTTCCAGTTATCCAAACAATGTTATCTCAGTTCAAACATGTACACCTACGGAAGTCGCAACGACGTATTTTTTAATACTGTTACATTTAACCAACAACCTGTAAGCCTTAAAGCGTATACCTTGTGGAATGCTTATGCCGAATATGCCTTTGCAAAAAATAAATTGAAGATCTTTGCAGATCTGAAAAACATACTGGATACGAATTATGACGAAGTGTACGGGTACAGCACTATGGGATTTAATATGAACGCAGGACTGACCTTCAGGTTGTGATCGTGCACAATATCCGGACAGTTATTCTTTACTAATTTTACAGGGTATGACATTTAATATGGACGATTTTTTAACGGTTACATTTACGATGTTCGCCGTTATAGATATTCTGGGGTCAATACCATTGCTTATTTCGCTCAAGGAAAAAATGGGTGGTATCAACGAGGTCAAGGCTACCTTGATTTCGGGAGCATTTATGATATTGTTCCTGCTGGCAGGCAATGCCTTTTTAAACATTTTAGGGGTTGATGTCGGTTCTTTTGCAGTTGCGGGATCCATAGTGATATTTATTTTGGGACTCGAAATGGTGCTTGGCCATGAGTTCTTTAAAAGTGATAAGGATGCGTCATCCGGAACTGTAGTTCCCATTGCCTTTCCTTTGATTGCCGGTTCAGGAACACTTACCACCATTATGTCTTTAAAGGCAAATTATAACGATACCTATATTTACCTGGCCATTTTTATTAATCTCATCATTGTTTTTATCGGGCTTAAATCCCTGGGCTGGCTGGCCAGAATTTTGGGAAAAGCGGGATTAATTGCGGTACGTAAGTTCTTTGGTGTAATTTTACTCGCCATTGCCATTAAAATATTCAGCAGCAATGTGGGTGGTTTGATAAGATAGTCTGGCCTCGTCGTACAATGGATAGTATAAGAGTTTCCGAAGCTCCAGATACAGGTTCGATTCCTGTCGAGGCCACA
>JBBJMP010000040.1:0-28695 GCA_037718865.1 Chitinophagaceae bacterium
AGGGGCAACCGGTTTGTAGCACTTGAGCATGCATTATTTTATGCCCCCGGACGGGGGCTACCCATTCAACAAGTAATAAAAATAAATTTTGCTTGGCACGACATATTTACCGTAGCCCGCTGGGCATTTGGTGAAGATGATCACATTTATACAAACGTTTGGCCTCACCGGGGAGGGGAAAGCTTTGCGAAGCAAAACCGGGGTGGTTAGTCTAATTACACAAACTTCCCAGCCCTACTTCAAAAAATCCTGCCGGAGCGGTGTAAAGTTGTCGACCAGCCTCACGAATCGGGTAAGCAATTGAACGGTATGTTTTTTATCGGGCAGCACGCTAAACATATCTCCTTTTTTCAGGTGCTGATCTTCCTCTCCTTCGCAGATAAAAATGAGTTCGCCCTCGGCAACATAACAGGTTTGTTCATGCGGATGAGAATGCGGAGGTTCCGGTTGCTCCCATGGCCCGTCAGTGAAGTCAACGACAACAGTCATCAGCGTATTATTCACGATCATTTTTCTGGAAAGCCCGTCTCTGAGCTGTTCAGCTATTGTTTCTTCGGCTCGTAGTACCGGCATAATTTATTAAGGTATTTTTTGATCAATAGTATCTAATGTTCCGGATCAGGCATTCCTGTTCAAGCAGTTCAGGTCATCGAAAGCTACTTCCAATCGCTTGCTGAAATTTTCCTCGGCTTTACGTAGCCACACCCTTGGATCATAGAATTTCTTATTTGGTTTGTCTGGTCCCTCGGGGTTGCCGAGCTGTGCCTGCAAATAACCTTCATTCTTTTTATAGAACTGCTGGATGCCTTCCCAGAATGCCCATTGGAGGTCCGTATCAATATTCATTTTTATGGCTCCGTAGCTAATGGCTTCCCTGATCTGGTACTGTGGGGAACCACTGCCGCCATGGAAAACAAAAAATACTGGCCTCGGTCCTGTTTGTAATTCCTTTTCAATAAAATCCTGGCTATTCTTTAAAATCTCGGGGCGCAGTTCAACGTTTCCAGGACTATAAACCCCGTGTACGTTTCCAAAAGCGGCTGCTACTGTAAACAGGTTACCCACCTTACTTAACTCTGTATATGAATAGGCAACATGTTGTGGCTGGGTATACAGTTTATCGTTTTCGACGCCACTGTTATCTATACCGTCTTCTTCACCACCGGTGACACCTAATTCTATTTCAATGGCCATTCCCAGGGGTTTCAGCCGCTTGAAAAATTCAACACTGGTATGGATGTTTTCCTCCAGGGGTTCTTCAGAAAGATCCAACATGTGCGAGCTGAATAAAGGCCGCTTTTTTTCCTTGAAAAAAGCTTCCCCTTCATCTATCAATCCACTCACCCAGGGGAGCCATTTTTTTGAGGCGTGATCTGTATGTAACACTACCGGCACTCCATAGTGTTTAGCTACGTTATGAATATGAAGGGCTCCGGATACACCTCCCGATATATTACCTTGCAGTTTATCATTAGGCATTCCTTTACCTGCAATAAATTGGGCGCCCCCGTTGGAAAACTGGATGATGACCGGTGAATTCACTTTAGCAGCCGTTTCAAGCGTTGCGTTGATATTATTGGTTCCAATGGTGTTCACGGCAGGAAGCGCAAACTGGTTGTCCTTTGCATCCTTTAGTAAAGCCTCCAGTTCCTCGCCAAATAACACCCCCGGTGTATATTTACTCATGATGTGTATTTTTAACGTTATATGGTTAGATATCATCCACGAACCTCAAATAGAAAATCACTGCTAAGATAGGGTAGTTTACATTTTTCGGGATTTTTTCCGGTTAAGTTATCAGGTTTAATGTGCAGCATTATGCAATCCGGCTAATCTTCAAATTTACTTTTAAGCTTGGGAATCAGCAGAAGATTTTTACGAAGCACCTGCTTCAGGTTTTCTTTGACTATCTCGCCCATAGAGGTACATTTTGCAAAGTGCTGATTGTAGGGGTACAATCCGTTCAATTCCAATTTAAGTTGATTTATTTTTTCAGGGGATGAAATGGTATCTTTCATCATGACATCCAGGAGTTCTTTTACCCGGTACCTTGCCGAAGTCAGTCTGAAAGCCATAAGGGTCCTCTCTTCCGTCTGGTACTGTTCAATTGAATCCTTATTCAGGTGTTTAAGCGTAAGTTGCACCAGCGGAAAGTTTTCTTTAAAAAACTGAGGGAGATAAAGATTTTTTTTTCCTTCGTAGGATTGCTGGTCAAAATCGATAGCGCGTATACGGTATTGAAAATCTTCCACATCAGGGGTTATATCAACAACAAAATTGTAACTGCGCATATCACCCAGCAATCTTACAAAACAACGCTCGTTGAATTTTACGAATTCTTTGGCAAAACGTATTTTATTGGTAATGGGATCATCCAAATGTTTACTGATAAACACATCTCCGGGAATACCGGCAATATGTTCTTCCACCAGGGTGGCATTATGCGTTAAAAAAGTGATCCGGTTCGGTGCAAGGACGTGTTCAAGTTCCAACCCGTATACCCTGGAGGCATCCGCTATTTTGATATAATAATGATCATAATTGTCGTTGAACTTGTTCACTATCCGGATACGGAAAGGGTTTGAATTACCGAATGTGCAGTAATCAACCCGTGCAACATCCAGATGTTTCGAGAAGGTAAGATCACCTTCTGTCTTCAGGATAGCATAAATTTTTACCAGTCCTTCCCGGATATAATCCCACTCGCGCATGTCGTATACCACCGACTCCCAAAATGTGTCCTTGCCCGATTTATCCTTCAATGAAACAGAATAAGTAAATCGCAGCAGATCACGGTAAGCCACCGGTAGTTTTACTTCACGCCCATGATACTTAAGGTATTCGCGTAAGTATTCATTTACCGGGAACATGGGTTTTTTCCTGGATGGCTTATCGGGTTCTTTCGCATAAAGGGCACTATCGTTATGATAAAAATGCAAGAAATGAAATTACTATTTTAATTTCTACCTTATTTTTTTTAATTGTTTCAACAGCTGTTCAAAGTATGAAGAGGCATGAATTAAACGGCTCCCATACCAACTGAACATCTCGCCGTCTACCAGCATGATTTGTGCATCGGGCAGCACTTGCTGCAGTTCGTCTATATGCTTTTGTTTAAATGGAAATGGCTCGGACGAAAGCAGCAGCAATTCGCAGCCGGCCTTTCGGATTTCCTCAGTCGTGACTACAGGATAGCGGCCTTGGTTTTCAAAGATGTTTTTAAATCCGCAGGTATTCATCATGTCATGTATGAAGGTCTGTCCGCCTGCTGCCATGTATGGATTCCGCCATATTAAATAAGCGGTGGCCTGATTAGCCGAGATGTATTTTTGGGATAACACCTCAAACGCCGATTCAATATTGCTCATCAATAATCCGGCTTTTTCCGGGCGATTGGTAATTTCTCCCAGGTTTTTTACCATTTCCAGTGCATCGGTCAAGGTATGAATATCACTAACCCAGACAGGGCAAAGCGCTCTTAGCGTTTCTACATCTTCTTTGGTATTTTCTTCTTTATTAGCAATGATCAGGTCGGGCTGAAGCCGGCTGACTATGTTGATGTTAACCGTTTTTGTACCGCCTATTTTTTGTTTGCCAATAAACCAGGCGGATGGATGAACACAAAATTTGGTAATACCCGCAACTTCCTTATTCAGGCCCAGGAAAGACAATAGTTCCGTTTGGGAAGGGACCAGCGATATGATCCGTTCAGGAGGTTTTCTGAGCTCAATGGTAAAGCCGGTCTGGTCGGTAAATAAAGGCATGAGTTAATGTGGGATTTGCAAATATGCGGATGTGCGGATGAGAGAGGTGAGATATTAATGTTAGATGTGAAAGTATTATATAAGCAAAAAAGCCAATCATTTTTATTAGCACATTTGCACATATGCACATTCTCTAATTCGCCAGGCTCTGTATCACATCATATTTGGTAACTATATGAAAATTACCGCTATCGTCTTTTGACAATACGGCACCGTTCTCTTTGTTGATCACGGATCTTAACCGCTCTACCGGTGTATCAAAGGCAAGGACAGGATAAGAAGGCTCAAGTACTTCCTGTATTGTTTGTTGCTTGATATCCTGACCATTATTCAGCATTTTATGAAATAACCCGGTTTCACTTACAGAGCCCACGATATCACCGTCATGCATAACCGGAACGCTCTCGATATTATATTTTTTCATCAGGTCGATGACGTCGGCTACGGTTTGTTCTGATTTTACGGTAATTAATGGTTTGGCACCCCTGCCATTGACGATATCTTTTAAGGTTTTCACATCCAAAAAGCCTCTTTCCATCATCCACTGGTCATTATATACTTTACCTACATAACGGCTGCCATGGTCGGGAAAGATTACCACCACCATATCATCTTTCTGTAACCTGTTCTTTAATTGCATTAATCCCTGTAACGCACTGCCGCAACTGTAACCCACAAATATGCCTTCTTCTCTCGAGATCCGTCGGGTCATTACAGCACCATCTTTATCGGTCACCTGTTCAAAATGATCCACAACGCTCATGTCATAATTCTGGGGTACGAAGTCTTCTCCAAAACCCTCACTGACATAGGGATGAACTTCTTTCATATCCACTTCACCGGTACGAAAATATTTAGTGAGCAATGAGCCATAAGGATCTATAGCCCATACCTGGATAGCCGGTTTTTTTTCTTTCAGGTATTTCGCTGCTCCGGCCAGGGTGCCTCCGGTACCCGTAGCTACAACCAGGTGTGTTATCCTGCCATCCGTTTGTTTCCAGATCTCCGGGCCGGTGGTTTCGTAATGTGCCAGGCGGTTAGCCAGGTTATCGTATTGATTAAAATGAAAAGAATTGGGTATTTCATTGGAGAGCCGGCGGGCTATCGAATAGTAGCTGCGGGGATCTTCAGGTTCAACATTGGTAGGACAAACGATCACTTCCGCTCCCAGCGCTTTCAAGATATCCGCTTTTTCTTTTGACTGCTTATCTGTTGTGGCAAAAACACACTTATAACCTTTAATGATTGCCGCCAGGGCCAGGCCCATACCGGTATTACCTGAAGTGCATTCTATGATTGTTCCGCCAGGTTTCAGCTTGCCTTCCTGCTCGGCTACTTCTACCATTTTTATAGCCATGCGGTCCTTAATGGAATTGCCCGGATTAAAATATTCTACCTTGGCAAGTACCGTGCAAGGCAGGTCTTTGGTAATTTTATTCAAACGGATCATGGGTGTGTTTCCCACCGTTTCCAGAATATTATTTTTGATATCCATTGTGATAATTATTCGCGGCTAAGGTACGGATTAGTTGAAGATGTCGGGCCACTTCTGTCAAGCCGGTAACATGGCCGGGCGGTAAACCCGGCTAAGTCAGGCCGTAAAACAAGCCCAACATAGTTATATACAAAGAACGTATACATTTGCTGCCAATGAAACCTTAAATCCAAATTTTACAGCAACCATGCGATCAGATTATATACACCATATCAGTAAAAAATCCGGCTTTTCACTTAAACAGATCAGCAACATTTTCCAGCTTCATACGTTAGGTTCCACCATTCCCTTTATTGCGCGTTACCGGAAAGAAGCAACCGGTAATATGGACGAAGTGCAGATCAACGAAGTCATTGAGCTGATCAATACATTTACGGAGTTAGACAAACGGAAAGAGACCGTCTTGAAAACCATCGAAGGAATGGGAAAGCTGACTCCCGAACTCAAACAGAAGATTCAAAACAGCTATGATCCCGCCGAACTCGAAGATGTATATCTGCCATATAAACCCAAGCGTAAAACAAGAGCCGTCGCCGCTATGGAAAAAGGCCTGGAGCCTTTGGCCAGGATGTTGTTTGAACAAACGACCGGCAACAGGGAAACTGAAGCGGCGAAGTATATCAATGAACAGGTAAAAGACATAAACGAAGCCTTACAGGGCGCCCTTGATATCATGGCAGAGTGGGTTTCGGAACATGAACAGGCAAGAAGTAAGATAAGGCAATTGTATGCAGAAGCACCTGTGCTGTCTGCCAAAGTAATGGCAAGTAAAAAGGAAGTGGAGGATGCACAGAAATACCGAGATTATTTTGACTTTAGTGAGCCATTGAACAGATGTCCCTCTCACCGGCTGCTAGCTATACGGCGTGGTGAAAAAGAAGGCTTTCTGCTCATGAACATCAGTATTGACAGACAAGTAGCCATCGATGCACTTAACCGGATCTTTGTCAGACCTTCGGGTATCCATGCAGGTGAGGTAAACGCTGCCCTCGAAGATGGCTATGACCGTCTGCTTCAGCCATCTATCGAAAATGAGTTCAGGCTGGTCAGCAAAAACAAGGCAGATGAAGAGGCGATTAAAGTATTTGCTGAAAATCTGCGTCAACTCTTGTTGTCTCCACCGCTGGGTTCAATGCCCGTATTGGCGCTGGATCCAGGTTTTCGTTCCGGCTGTAAAATGGTTTGTCTGGATGAACAGGGAAATTTACTGCACGAAACAGTCATCTATCCCCATCCTCCTCAACACCAGGTTCAGGATGCTATCGACAAATTAATTGATTTAGTGGACCGCTACAATATCCAGGCTATCGGCATAGGCAATGGCACAGCCGGAAGAGAAACCGAAAAATTGGTAAGGGGGATCGATTTTGGAAGGAAGGTCAGCATCTACCAGGTAAATGAGAGCGGGGCGTCCATTTATTCGGCCTCTGAGCTTGCGAGGGAAGAATTTCCTGATTTTGACGTTACCGTCCGCGGTGCTATCAGTATTGGCCGCCGTTTATTGGATCCTTTAAGTGAGCTGGTAAAAATAGATGCCAAATCAATTGGTGTTGGCCAGTACCAGCATGATGTCAATCAAACCCGGTTAAAAGACAGCCTGGATAAAGTGGTGGAAAGTTGTGTCAATCATGTAGGCGTAGATCTCAACACGGCGAGCAGGCATCTGCTGATGTATGTAAGCGGGTTAAGCACAACCCTTGCCCGGAATATTGTTGACTACCGGGCGGCAAACGGTGCCTTTAAGAGCCGCGCGGAATTGAAGAAAGTAAGTTTGATGGGACCTAAATCTTTTGAGCAGTGCGCCGGTTTCTTACGGATCCCCCATGGTACCAACGTTCTTGACAATAGTGGCGTGCATCCGGAAAGTTACCATGTGGTGAAGGCTATGGCAAAAGATGCCGGTTGTACGGTAGAAGAACTGGTTTCGCATCCAGGGCTGCGCAGGCAAATCACTATAAAAAATTATGTTTCGGAAACCATCGGTGTATTCACGATTGGAGATATTTTAAAGGAATTGGAAAAGCCCGGGCGTGATCCGCGCACTTCCATTGAAGAGTTCCGGTTTGACGAAACCGTTAAGTCGATAGAAGATGTAAAATCCGGGATGACTGTGCCTGGTATTGTGACTAATATTACCAGCTTTGGCGCCTTCGTGGACATTGGCGTGAAGCAGGACGGCCTGGTGCACATTTCCCAATTAAGCAACACCTTTGTTACTGACCCAAACACGGTGGTTAAATTGCAGCAACGGGTAATGGTGACCGTAACGGAAGTTGATGTGGCCAGAAAACGTATTGCTTTATCCATGAAAACTGCTTCGACGTCTCATAACATGAAACAGGATGAACAGAAAGCCAAAACGGAGCCCGCAGTAAAAGGTAATATGAGTAAAATTGACAAAGCTCAACCTGTAGATCCTTTCCAGGCCAAATTAATGGAGCTGAAAAAAAGGTTTGACTGAGCTTTGTCAGGCCGACCTCCGGAAGACAGACATAAGTGAACTGAGATCTCTAGTGCTTTTTCATTGCTGTCTCTAATCCCTTTATCGAAACAGGATTGTTGGGTTGCTGTCTTAGGTCCTGCCTGAACACCTCTTCCGCCGCTTTAAACTGTTTTCTGTCTAAATAAAGCCTGCCGAGAAATGCCGTGCAGGCAGCAACCAATCCCTTGGTTCATTGTATATAAGCTCGTCTTCGGCAGCTACTGCTTGTTGATATGCTATCGGGGCCTCATCCGCCTGTTTATTTTTTTCGGCAATGGTACCCCTGAGAATATGCCTGGCTACCATGGCTCCTTCTTTGGCCGAACTGAAAGCGCCCATTGGAAGGGCGAGATCCGGCTCCGTCAACAAAACTTCCAGGCTATCCAGCGCTGCCCTAACCGCTATAGCATTTGCAAGTATCTTTTTCACGGACTCTTAGAAATCACGTTTGAATTGATGTAAGTATGACATGAACGAACATGACATTGTATAGTCGCAGTCATTTCTCCACATTGTCCAAAGCTCTTTTTATCACCGAATCATCGAGGTTCAACACCTGGTAAAATCCTTCACTGCGCCAGGGTTGTCGTGCGAGCAGGGCCTTCATTCGTCGTTGAACCACTATTTTTTCTGAAACGGGCAGTTTTGACAGGTAGATGCTGTCTTTTGCAGCATAAGAAACCAGTTCGGTCCAGGTTGCCTCGTCCTGTTTAAAATGCGTGGCAAAGTCGATAGCCGAACGATACGTTTTAAATTGCTCTTTGTGCTGTATATAATAACTGTAAATAAAATTAGTTAAGGTGGCTGATATGTTCAATGCAGTTAAGGTTGGAGAATAGGAGCTGGTGTCAAAGGGCACAAAAATGTCAGGCATAATGCCGCCTCCGCTGTAAACCGTTCTTCCGCTTTTAGTTTTGTAGGCTTTCCCATGCTGAATTTTGTTACTATCCGCATTTACAAATTCACCATGATTATAACGGTCAAGGATTTCCTGGCGGTAATCACCCTTACCCTTATACGACTTTTGAATGCTCCGGCCTGAAGGGGTATAATAACGCGCCACGGTTAACCTTAACGCAGATCCATCTGCAAGGTCGTATTGTTCCTGGACCAATCCTTTACCAAAAGTACGCCTCCCGATGATGGTAGCCCGATCCCAGTCCTGTAAAGCTCCTGCCAGCACTTCACTTGCGCTGGCCGACCCTTCATCCGTAATAAGTATCAATGGCCCCTCTTCAAAGAGACCCGGCCGCTTGCAGCGGTATTCTTCCTTCGCCGACTTGTTTCCCTGGGTATAGACAATGAGCTTATCGTTAGATAGAAACTCATCGGCTATTTCAACCGCCTCGTTCAGGATGCCGCCACCATTGCCTCTCAGGTCAAGAATCAGCTTTTTAAGTCCTTTGGATTGCAGGCCTTCCATGGCCTCCATAAATTCTTTGTAGGTGGTTTGTGAAAATTTATTGATCCGGATAAGACCAGTCTGCCTGTTGATCATGTAAGCTGCGTCGATAGAAGGTAAGGGTATCCTGCCACGGCTAATGGTAAAGTCAACCTGTTTTTTTCCGCGTAACATGGTTACACGTACTTCGCTTGCGCCGGGGCCCCGCAACATTTTTTTTATTTTTTCCGGTGTCATCTTTCTTCCCGCCACCATGGAGTCTTCTACTTTTAAGAACTGGTCACCGGTTAACAAACCGGCCTTATCACTCGGGCCCTTTGGTAATACATTGATCACATTTACGGTATCCTGAAAAATATGAAATTCAACGCCGATACCCTGAAAATTACCCTGCAGGTCCTCATTTACTTCTTCCAGTTCCAAAGGAGGGATATAAACAGAATGCGGATCCAGCCGGCTAAGTATTTGCTCTATGGCCTCATTGGCCAAAGTATCTGTATTAACCGGGTCAACGTATTTCAGGGCTATAAGGTCAATGACCTGCTGTAAAGGTGAACGCTTGTCAATATGAAAGAAACTTTTCGCCGTGCGGATGTTTTCCCTGAGCTTGTAGCCGATCATGATCCCTAAGATCATGACCAATGAAAAAAGCAACGGAAGCCAGATTTGTAATTTTTTTTTTTGGATGCTCATACTCAACCGGTTCAATGCCGCAAATTAATCCAATCCTATTGAATTAATATCATCCCTTCCCGATTAGGATTTAATTGCAATCTTTGTTGATGTTGCAATAACATGGATAGTAGCATTGGGTTGCATCATGGAGATTATTGCCTGTTATTATTCCTTCCGGTTCTGCATTGTTGTATCTTGAGGCTAAATTAATGTAAATTTTAGGGGATGGGATATCCGTAACCGTATGAAGGAATGAGCACTCACATATCAATTCAACATTAGCTTATGTCAACATTGATAGCTGATAGCGGCAGCACCAAGTGTGAATGGTGCCTGGTACAGGAAGGAAGGCCCAAACGCCTGTATACGCAAGGTATGAGCCCTTATTTTTTGTCAGCGGGCCAGATTGTAGAGCTGTTAAAAAAAGAACTGGTTCCAAAAATTAAATCATTGCGCATCAGCGAGATCTTTTATTATGGCACAGGTTGTAAAAGCGCCGCCAACAGGAAGATCGTGAAAAAGGCGCTGTCAGATGTTTTTCCACATGCAGTTGTTAACGTTGATCACGATCTGATGGGTGCTGCCAGGGCTTTGTGTGGCAGAGAAAAGGGGATTGCATGCATTTTGGGAACGGGCAGTAATTCCTGTTATTTTAATGGCAGAAGGATATTAAAGAATAGTCCGGGTTTGGGATATGTTTTAGGCGACGAAGGAAGCGGAGCGTATCTGGGAAAAAAAGTGTTACAATACTACTTATACAACACCTTTGATGAGGATTTGCATTTCCGGTTTACCGATAAATTCAAGATCACCGGTGTTGAGATATTGGAAAACGTATATAAAAAGCCTTTGCCTAACCGTTATCTTGCTTCATTCGCCGTTTTTCTTGTAGAGAACCGCGGCCACTACATGATTGAAAATATTATTGAAGATGGTTTAAACGATTTTTTCTTTCAGCATATATGTAAGTATAAGGAAAGCTGGCATTCGCCCATACATTTCACAGGAGGGATAGCATACGGGTTTAAAGATGTAATTAAGGAACTATGTAACAGCTATGTTCTTCAATTGGGCACTGTTATAAAAAATCCTATGCAAGGACTTATCAGATATCATACAAAAGAGTAAGTAGCCTGGAAGAATAAACCCTTACGATCAGACTTGTAAGATTTTGACATATATTACGGAATTGTAGTAGTACGGAATAACTTTACTGAATAAACGAATGCACCTTTACCGCCAGGAGGTATGGCATCTTAAGGAGGATCTGCAATATGATGGACTTTACACGCATCACCGAAGAACCAGGTAGATATAACCACCTGGAAAAAATGAGCGTTCATGATATACTGACCAATATAAACAATGAAGATAGAACCGTTCCCGATGCAGTAGCCAGGGCAATTCCTGAAATAGAAAAATTAGTGATTGTAATCACTGACAAGATGCTTGCCGGAGGGCGTTTGTTTTATATCGGCGCAGGTACCAGCGGACGATTGGGTATACTCGATGCAAGCGAAATACCACCTACCTACGGCCTGCCTTACGGTTTGGTGATCGGGCTTATTGCCGGCGGGGAAGTAGCTATCCAGAAAGCAGTCGAAAATGCTGAAGACAGCCTGGAACAAGGATGGTACGACCTGAAAAAATATTTTGTCAGCGACAAGGATATCGTGATAGGTATTGCCGCAAGCGGCACAACACCATATGTAAAAGGTGCATTACAGGAATGCAGAAAAAGAGGTATCATTACCGGGTCCATATCCTGTAATCCCGATTCACCTTTAAGCCGGAATGCTGATTATCCGATAGAAGTCATTGTAGGTCCTGAATTTGTGACAGGAAGTACCAGAATGAAAAGCGGTACCGCTCAGAAACTTGTACTTAATATGATTTCCACTTCGGTAATGATCCAGATCGGCAGGGTAGAAGACAATAAAATGGTCAACATGCAACTGACCAATGAGAAACTGGTTGACCGGGGTACAAAAATGGTTATGGAACAATTGAAGATCCCGGATTATGAAAAGGCCAGAGAATTGTTAATCAGGTACGGAAGCGTTAAGAAAGCGGTTGAATCTATCCGGTGAATAATCCTTAGGTGTTTAAAAAATAACCCGGAAAAACGTACAAAATGAAGTAACTTTCTGCACCATCCAAATTAAAATCTTAATTTATGAAACATACAATTCTACTCTCTTTCATAGTATTAACTTCAAGTTTAGCCCTTACCGCACAAAATACAAACAAAGCCTTTGCTATTGTCAGCAATGAAATCGGAAAAGCTGGCTGGATGAATATCCAGGAGGTTGACCTTTCAACGGGACTGATTACCAGAACTGTTTTTGATAAGGCAAAAACTCCTTTTATTTTGCTGGATGCTTCTACTAAAACGCAGATTGCCAGCCATGGACCCGGTCTTGTGACAAAGAATGAAATGAGATATGAACACCCTACAGCAACAATGGTAGCAGCGGCGGCCTACGACCAGAGGCATAACAAACTCTTCTTTACACCCATGCGCTTCGGTGAATTAAGATGGATTGATCTTTCTGAAAAGAACGATGTATTAAAAGTATACTGCCTGACAGATCAGACATTTTTCTTTGCTGAGGCAAACAATGAAGCTGCTAATGTAACACGGATGGTTATTGCATCGGACGGGAACGGATACGCCTTAAGTAACGATGCCAATCATTTTGTCCGGTTCACTACCGGAAAAAAACCTTCAGTCACTTATTTAGGCATGCTGCAGGATGATGAAGAAAACGCGGTCACCTCCATTCATAATAAAAGCGCCTGGGGAGGCGATATGATTGCTGATGCAACAGGTAATCTGTATGTCATCGCTGCAAATCATTCAGTGTACAAGGTTGACGTTAGAAAACGAATAGCTATGCACCTCGGATCTATCGAAGGTCTGCCTGAAAAGTACACAACCAACGGTGCCGCTATCGATAAAGACGGAAACCTCATTGTTAGCAGCGCCCTCGCAGTGGATGGTTATTATACATGTGACCTTACCACACTGAAAGCAAAAAAACATGAGGCACAAAACCTTGTCTTTAGCAGTTCCGACCTGGCTAGCGGCAACCTGGCTTTTCAAAAACAGCTTGATGATTTTAGCAAAGCGCCGGACCAAAGTGTTACGCTGAACTTTCCGCAGAATAGGGTTAGTCTTTACCCCAACCCGGTATCGCATGGCCGGTTCAAACTTTACTTTCAAACCAGCCAGAAAGGGCAATACGACATACAGGTTGTGGCATTGTCGGGGAAAGTCATATCTCAACGAAGGGTTACTATCGGCGTAGGTGGACAAACAGAAAATATAATTATGGATTCAAAACTTGCAAAGGGTTTATATATCGTTAAACTATTGAACCCATCAAAAAAACTCATGTCTTCAGGCAAAATCATTTTTCAGTAAATGTAATTTGGAGATAGTATAAAGAAGGCTGTAAATTGCTACAGCCTTTTTTTATTGGTTTAAAGTTCAAGGTTTGCAGTCAGACGTTTTGAGTATAATTCCTGATATGACCATGAACCCTGAACTTCGAACTCCGAATTAGAAGATATGCACAATATTGAACCGTTTTATAATTGGCGACATATTTATGTAAGTGAGGAGGATGAGCGTTCACCCTTCTATGGGCGGGTGTATTCAGAATTCGAGTTTACCCAGACTATCTATAATTACTATATACATCCCCAATGGGATGAGTTTGGTTCCCGGACATTATACCTTAAGGTGTTGATGGCTGATTATGAGGAACATTATGTTATCCTGGAACTGATTGGCGAATGGAACGATGCCATCGAAAACGATATCATGACCCTTAAACGCGACGTCATAGACGTATTTTTCACCTATGGGATCACCAAGTATATCCTGATTGCTGAAAATGTGTTGAACTTTCACAACGGCGACCGTGATTATTACGAAGAATGGTTCGAAGAGGTAAGTGAGGAGAACGGCTGGATTGCATGCCTGAACATGCCCGAGCAAACCCAGTACGACTTCAAGAAGGCTAAACTAAACTACTATATCGAAAGGATGAACCTCGTCGAATGGAGAATTTACAAGCCCTTTCATTTATTTAAGCTGATTGACGAGCAGATTTCAAAGAGGCTGGAATAGCGTCTCCATAAGGCCTTTGGTAAAATAGCCCAGGTTTGGGCATCGTAATATTAATAAAAATGAGTTTTATTTTTTTTCTTAACTTTCTATATTTGATACCGATCATGAAACAAACAAGAGTCTATAACTGGTTCTATTTTTATTACTGCTATTTTACAAATAGGCCGGGAGTTCTTTTGTTGATCGCTTAACATTCTAAATACACATCAACTTAAAAAGTCTCCCGGTAATTCCGGGGGACTTTTACTTTTTATTTCCTGCTTATGCAGGCTTAAAACGGCATATGATCAGAAAGGAAAAGACATCCAGGGCTGGCAACCAGGCTTCAGGCAAGGGTAGCAGTTTAAACATCTCCATCCAGGGTTTTGAGGGAAGCTTCCACCAGATGGCAGCCCAACAATTTTTTGGGCACGACGTGAACGTAATTCCATGCATTAATTTTCGCGATGTAATAAAAATAGCGGGTAATGAAAAAGAAAGTGATGGCGGGGTGATGGCCATCGAGAATTCTATAGCAGGCAGTATTTTGCCTAATTATAATCTGCTGCAAAAAAGTAATTTAACGATTGCAGGTGAGATCTATCTGCAGATCAGGCAAAACCTGCTGGTTAATCCCGGCGTTCAGCTGGAGGATATCCGGGAAGTGCACTCTCATTCTATGGCTATCCAGCAATGTTTTGGATTTCTGGATAAACACAACTGGAAATTGGTAGAAACGGATGACACGGCCCTGAGCGCAAAGATCATTCACCAGCACCGCAGCAAACACAATGCAGCCATTGCCAGCAGGCTGGCCGCAGAACTGTTTGAGCTTGATATCATTGCTCCCAACATCCATACCTTGAAAAATAACTATACCCGTTTCCTGATCCTGCGGCGCGGAGACATAACCGGAAGAATTGAAGATGCCAACAAGGCTTCCGTTAATTTTCATACAGACCATTCCAGGGGAAGTTTGGCCAGAGTACTGATGAAAATAGCTGAGGGTGGCGTTAATTTAAGTAAGCTGCAGTCTTTTCCCATTCCGGGCAGCGACTGGAAGTATGCCTTCCATGCTGATATGGAATTTGATTCGCTGGAACAATTTGATACGGTCATCAGGGAGATGAAGTCCGTTACTGAAGAGCTTAGGATTTACGGGGTTTATAAAAAGGGCGACACGGTGTGAAGTATGCCGTTTCAGTGATCTTTATGTATTCTTTGTGGGTTTGCTTGGTGTACTTTGTGGTTTATTGAACCACAAAGAGCACAAAGTTTGCACAAAGAAGAAGACACAAAGGGATATTGATTTCTTAACTAAACGCATAACTTATAAAGTTGCAAACATCAAAACGATTAGAAGGAATAGGCGAATATTACTTTTCTCAGAAGCTGCGAGAAATAGACGAACTAAACAAGGCAGGTAAGCAGGTCATAAACCTCGGTATCGGAAGTCCTGACCTGCCCCCTCATCCTGATGTCATCAGTGTATTACAGCGGGAAAGTGAAAAGCCGGATCAACACGGATACCAGAGTTACAAAGGGTCGCCGGTACTGCGAAAAGCGATCAGTGCATTTTATAAAAACTGGTATGGAGTTACTTTAAATCCAGATACGGAGGTTTTACCGCTGATCGGATCAAAAGAGGGCATCGTTCACCTTTGCATGACTTACCTGAACGATGGTGATCAGGCGCTGATTCCAAATCCCGGATACCCCACATACAGGAGTGCTGTTCAACTGGCCGGGGGAGAATGTGTTGAATATGAGCTGCATGAAACTAATTCGTGGCAGCCAGATTTCGCGAAGATAGAGGCTAACGATCTGACTAAAGTAAAATTAATGTGGGTTAATTATCCGCACATGCCGACAGGTAAGCAGCCATCAAAACAACTTTTCGAAAAGATCGTCTCCTTTGGCCGGAAACACTCCATGCTGATTTGCCACGATAACCCATATAGCTTTATTCTCAACCAGGAGCCGATGAGTATATTAAGCGTGGAAGGAGCCAAAGACACTGCTGTAGAACTCAACTCTTTGAGTAAAGCCAGCAATATGGCAGGCTGGCGAATTGGTTTGCTTGCGGGTGCCCGGGAAAGAATAGATGAAGTATTACGATTTAAATCGAACATGGACAGTGGTATGTTTCTACCGGTTCAGTTGGCTGCAGCAAAGGCATTAGAATTGGATAAAGACTGGTATGCTGCGCTTAACAACACTTACGCAGACCGCCGGTCAGTGGTTTACGAAATATTAAGTTTGCTCGATGCGCGATTTGACGCCGGGCAGGCAGGATTGTTTGTCTGGGCAAAAATCTCCCCCAGGTATATTAACAGCTATGCCTTAAGTGATGAAATTTTATACGAGAAAAATGTATTCATTACGCCGGGTGGTATTTTTGGGAGCAATGGAAATGATTATGTACGCATAAGTCTGTGCCAGAAACGTGAAGTGTTGCAGCAGGCATTGGAGAGGATAACTCATCACTCATAATTCATAACCCATGACGGTTACCATCATTGGTGTTGGTTTAATTGGAGGCTCTTTTGCCTTATCGTTAAGAGATAAACGACTAGCCGAATCTATTATCGGAGTAGATAATAATGACTGGCATTTGGAAACAGCAAAAAAACTTGGACTGATAGATGATCATTGTCTGCTGGAAGAAGCCATTCATCGGTCGGGACTGATCGTTTTAGCCATTCCGGTAGATGCCACAACAGGGATATTGCCCCAAGTAATGGATGCCGTTACCACTCAGGTGGTTATGGATATGGGATCGACAAAAGAAAATATCATTCATTCCATTTACGATCATCCGAAAAAAGGCCGATTTGTGGCAACACATC
The DNA here is from genome assembly GCA_037718865.1 of Chitinophagaceae bacterium. Lineage (GTDB taxonomy): Bacteria > Bacteroidota > Bacteroidia > Chitinophagales > Chitinophagaceae > JADCRZ01. The sequence continues at coordinate 16,785 of JBBJMP010000040.1, forward strand.
CAATGTGGGGAACGGAATACAGCGGCCCGGAAGCGGCAATCAGCGGAGCTTTCGAAAACAAGGCGGTAGTGATTTGCAATTCCGGTGACAGCGATGCAGATGCATTGGAACTGATCGAGCATTTGTATAAACAGATTGGAATGCACCTGATCTATATGGAAGCACATGCACATGATCTGCACGCGGCGTATATAAGCCATATATCGCATATTACGTCGTTTGCCCTGGCCAACACGGTACTGGAAAAAGAAAAGGAAGAAGACGCTATTTTTGAACTTGCCAGCGCTGGTTTCGAAAGCACGGTTCGATTGGCGAAAAGTAATCCTGCTATGTGGGTACCGATTTTCAAACAGAACAGAGAAAATGTGCTGGATGTCCTCAACGAACATATATCCCAGTTACGCAAGTTTAAGAGTTGCCTGGAGAAAGAGAATTACGATTACCTGCAGCACCTGATTGAACATGCAAATGAGATTAGGCGCATCATCAAATAAAACTGACCTCATGGGATTACAGAGATACAATATTTCACTTTTATGTAATCAACAGGCTGGCTTAAAACATGGCAAAGCGGCTGAACAGTAGTACCTTTGCGCAAATTTTTATTATGATGACATTTGAAGGGTTGGGCATTGATGCAAAATTAGTGCAGGCAACCAGCGAATTGGGTTATGTTAATCCAACGCCGATACAAGAAAAGGCAATTCCCGTTTTGTTGAGCGGCACTACCGATTTTGTTGGGTTGGCGCAAACAGGTACTGGAAAAACAGCGGCATTCGGTATACCGCTTTTACAGTTGATAGATGCAAAAGAAAGATATCCGCAGGCATTGGTGGTTTGTCCTACCAGGGAATTATGCATGCAGATCGTAAAAGAGATTGAACTTTTTAAAAAGCATTTACCGGGAATGTATGTGGTAGCTGTTTACGGGGGAGCTTCTATCAGTATGCAGATACGCGACTTAAAAAGGGGTGTTCAAATAGTAGTGGCCACACCGGGCCGCCTGATAGATCTTATAGAACGTAAGGCTGTTGACCTGGCCCGCATAAAATATATTGTACTGGACGAAGCCGATGAAATGCTGAACATGGGCTTTAGGGAGGATATTGAATTTATTCTGAAGAACACGCCGGTAAAAGAATCTACCTGGTTATTCAGCGCTACGATGCCACCGGAAGTTCGGCAGGTTAGCAAACGATACATGAAAAACCCGGTAGAGATTACGGTGGGAAAGATGAACACTGCCAATGAAAATATTGATCACCAGTATTTTGTGACACAGGCCCAGCACCGCTATGATACACTGAAACGTATAATAGATTTCAACCCGGGCATTTACGGAATCATTTTTACCAGAACAAAGGCAGACGCCCAGGAATTAGCCGAACGTTTAACCAGGGAAGGGTATGATATTGATGCCCTTCATGGTGACCTTACCCAGGTTCAGCGTGATAAAGTAATGGGACAATTCAGGGACAAAACCCTGCAATTATTGATCGCTACGGATGTGGCTGCCCGGGGCATAGACGTACAGGGTATTACGCATGTTATTAATTTTGAGTTGCCGGATGATATGGAAGTGTATACCCACCGGAGTGGTCGTACAGGCCGTGCCGGTAATAGCGGAATATGTATTTCGATCGTCCATAGCCGTGAAACGTTCAAACTAAGGCTGATCGAGAAACTGATCCAGGCATCCATTAATCGCATGGATATTCCGAGCGGTAAAGACGTCTGCCGAAAGCAGTTTTTTAATTTTATGGATAAGTTGCTGCAGGCTGACATAAGCCATGGAGATTATGAAACTTATGTTCCCATGCTGGAAGAAAAGTTTGCCGATGTTAGTAAAGAGGATGTCCTGAAACGAATGGCTGCCATGGAATTTGACCGCTTCCTTAAATATTATGAGAACGCTGAAGACCTTAATGTACGGGAAGAAAGAAGGCAACACAGGGAATATGCAGGAGATAGCAGGGACCAGGGAAGAAGAAGGGATACCAGGGGAAGAGAATTTTCAGGGAATGGTAATTACAAGAGGTTGTTTGTAAACCTGGGTTCAAAAGATGGTTTTTATAAAGCCAGCTTCCTGCAGTTTATCCTGGATATGAGCGATCTGAAAAAAGAAGTGTTGGGTAGAATTGATATGAAGGATATGAATAGCTGGATAGAGATCGATAAGTCAGTCGCAAACCGTATGATAAGTGCCATCGACGGCAAGACATACAAAGGACGAAGGATACGGATGAATGATGCAGATAGCAAATAATTAGTCTTCTGAACTTTGAACTCTGAACGTTGAACTTATACTATATGCAAGCAATACAAACAAAATCCATTTCTATCAATGAGACGCTAAACAAACGTCCATTAATTATCGCGGGCCCGTGTAGTGCCGAAACCGAAGAACAGGTTGTACAAACGGCAACCCATTTGGCAAATACCGGTAAGGTAGACATGTTACGTGCGGGGATATGGAAGCCCCGTACACGCCCGGGAAGTTTTGAAGGCATTGGTACCAAAGGGTTACCCTGGTTGCAACAGGCCCGCAAACTGAGCGGCTTGCCGGTGGCCATCGAAGTGGCTACGGCCAAGCAGGTACAGGATGCATTACATTTCGATATTGACGTGGTTTGGGTAGGGGCCCGCACCACGGTGAACCCATTCAGTGTGCAGGAAGTGGCTGATGCTTTGCGGGGGACAAATATACCGGTGCTAATAAAAAATCCTATCAATCCCGACATCGAATTGTGGATAGGCGCAGTGGAACGTATAGCAAAAGCCGGCGTTACACAAATCGGGCTTATCCATCGCGGATTCTCCTCCTACGGGAATACCGAATACCGCAATGCACCAATGTGGCACCTGGCCATCGAAATGAAACGACGCTATCCTGAGCTGTTGCTAATAAACGATCCTTCCCACATCTGCGGCAGGCGGGATATATTACTGGATGTCGCCCAGCAGGCTATCAATCTCGACTTCGATGGCCTGATTATCGAGAGCCATATTGATCCGGACAATGCCTGGAGCGATGCTAAGCAGCAGGTGACGCCCGAGAGATTAGCTGAAATGATTGGCAGCATCATCTGGCGTAAGGAAGACATCAATTCAGAAGAGTTTCATGCAGCTCTTGAAAAACTTCGTCAGCAGATCAATCACCTGGATGATGAACTGATGCAGATCCTGGGACAGCGTATGCGGATCGCCGAAAAAATCGGCCAATACAAAAAAGACAACAGTATAACTATATTGCAAACCAACCGCTGGAATGAGATCCTGGACCGGGCCTTTAATAAAGGCGATAAGCTGGGACTGAGTAAAGAATTTATTACCAAATACTTCGACGCCGTGCACATGGAGAGTATCAGTCACCAGAATAAGATCATGAAGTCGTAAAGAACGAGAAGCGAACCCCGAAGGGGTGACATCGCCACAATAATGCCGTCCTTCAGGATTAAATTACCCGGTTTCATTACCAATTCGTGAAACAACTCAATTACACGTTTTCCAAAAACAAAGTCAGCTATTTTCTCGATGCCGATTTCTCTTATCTGGAAAATATTGTTTCCAGAGAGCAGGCCATAATTATTACCGATGAGAACGTTCATCGCAGTCTTGGAGAAAAATGTAAGGGGTACAAGACGGTAGTTATTCCTGCGGGTGAACAGCACAAAAATCAATCAACCGTTGATTCAATCATTCAACAACTAATCTCCCTGGAGGCCGACCGGAAAACAGTTATCATTGGAGTAGGAGGGGGAGTAGTCACTGATATCGCAGGCTTTACAGCTTCTATTTACATGCGTGGCCTGAAATTCGGATTTGTCCCTACTACGGTCCTTGCCCAGGTTGACGCAGCTATTGGGGGTAAAAACGGCATCGATGCTGGAGTGTATAAGAATATGATCGGGGTGATCCGTCAACCCGAATTTATATTATTTGATTTTGCCTTGCTGCAATCTCTTCCTGTTGAACAATGGATAAACGGATTCGCCGAGATCATCAAACATGGTTGCATAAAAGACGCGGGCTTGTTCGACCTGTTGGAACGGCACCAGCTCAAAGATTTTCAACAGAGTAATGATCTGTTGGCTGACTTGATTGAACAAAATGTTATTATCAAGTCTGACGTAGTGCAGGAAGATGAGTTTGAGCAGGGAAGTCGGAAACTGTTAAACTTTGGGCATACCATTGGTCATGCTATTGAGAATTTGTATCAACTGCCTCATGGCCATGCTATCAGTATCGGCATGGCGGGAGCATGTACTATTTCGCAAGAAGTAAACGGATTACTGCCAGGCGATAAAGAACGAGTTCTTAACCTGCTTCAGCAATATCATCTGCCGGTGTCCTTCCTAGTCGATAACGAAAGGGTATTTAGAATTTTGAAGATGGATAAGAAAAGGGTAAGAAATGAGATTAGTTTTATTTTATTGACTAAGATTGGAGAGGCCGTGGCAAAACCAATTCCCTTGCCGCATTTGCAGCATCTGATAGCAGACGCCATATAACCAACAACCGTTTTAGAGATGATAGTAACCATTCAACCATCCGGCATAAAAGGGACAGTACAGGCGCCAACTTCCAAGAGTTCTATGCAAAGAGCGTGTGCTGCAGCTTTACTGGCAACCGGAGTTACGCAGATCCACCATCCTGGAAATAGTAATGACGATCTTGCAGCGCTGGATACCATACAAAAGCTGGGAGCGACCGTTGTACATACAAAAAAAGGTTCATTAACCATTCACAGCAAAGGAGTACACCCCACATCAGGAGAGATTGATTGTGGGGAATCCGGACTAGGTATCAGGATGTTTACGCCCATTGCGGCCCTAAGCAAAAAGGAAATTGTAATTAATGGATCAGGTAGCCTGGCAACAAGGCCCATGCATTTTTTTGACGATATATTTCCGCAATTAAATATATCCATCCTTTCAAATAACGGCAGGCTGCCTTTACGTATAAAAGGTCCGTTGGTCCCAAAGAACATTATTGTAGACGGTTCCTTGAGTTCGCAGTTCCTCACTGGCCTGCTTATGGCGTTTGGAGCAGCAGGAGCAACTAATGTAGCAATAACCGTGAAAGATCTGAAAAGTAAACCATATATTGAGCTGACATTGCAGGTAATGAAACAGTTTGGCGTGGAAGTGGAAAATGACAATTTTCAAACGTTTCGTTTTCCCTCGGCTCCTGTTGGTTATCGTCCGTCTTCGTACACCGTAGAAGGCGATTGGAGCGGGGGTGCTTTTTTGTTAGTGGCGGGAGCAATAGCTGGTAATATTAGTGTGAAAGGACTGGATATTTATTCAAGTCAGGCAGATAAAGCAATAGTACAGGCATTGATGAGTAGTGGTGCAAAAGTATTTGTTCAGGAGGGTATTGTTGATGTTGGTCCTGGCGCTCTAAAATCATTTCATTTTGATGCAACCGATTGTCCCGACCTTTTTCCGCCGCTGGTGGCGCTGGCTTCCTGTTGCGAAGGAACTACCATTATTGAAGGCGTAAACCGGTTGGCCTTTAAAGAAAGTGACCGCTCCTTAACCTTACAGGAAGAATTCGGCAAGTTGGGTATACGTATTGAATTGCATGATGACTTTATGACCATTTATGGCAGTACTGGTTTGAAAGCAAATACCGTTCATTCACATCATGACCATCGTATTGCGATGGCTTGCGCGGTTGCGGGATTAAGAGCCGATGGAGAAACAAGTATTACAGAAGCTGAGGCCATTAATAAATCGTATCCTGATTTTTTTGAAGACCTGCTATTATTAGGTGCAGGCATAGATATTCAAACAGCTGCAGGTAAATCCTCCTGATCTTATTTTATGATTGAATTATTTCATGCATTAAAGGCATTCCTATGAATTCATTTGGCCGCATATTTAAATCAACCATCTTTGGTGAGTCGCACGGTGAAAGCGTAGGGGTAAACATCGATGGGTGCCCATCGGGCTTGCCGCTTGACGCAAGTGATTTTATTGCCGATATTGAACGCCGGAAAGGAGGTACTCAAAAAGGGGCAACACCGAGGAAGGAAGATGACCTGCCGATTTTTAAAAGCGGGATATTCAATAACAAGACTACCGGTTCGCCCATTACCATTCTTTTCGAAAATAATAATATACGGTCATCCGATTATGAAAAGCAGCGCGCCGTTCCCCGTCCCGGACATGCAGACTTCGTAGCGAATAAAAAGTTCGGAGGACACGAAGACTTTAGAGGTGGCGGTCATTTTTCCGGCCGGTTGACGGTTGCACTGGTTGCGGCAGGGGTAATAGCTAAAAAACTATTATTTGTCGCCGCAAAAAGGGAAGCGGATAACCCGGCATCTGAAAAAATTAACGTGGTGGCCCAAATCCTGGAAATAGGCGGGGAACATGACCTTGAAAAGGGGCTGCAAAAAGCTATTGATGCAAAAGATAGCATAGGTGGTATAGTTGAATGCAGGGTCACGGGGCTTCCGGTAGGCTTGGGTGAACCATTTTTCGATTCAGCTGAATCTATTTTAAGTCATGCCGTATTTGCCATACCTGCCGTTAGAGGAATAGAATTTGGAACCGGATTTGCAGCGGCCAGGATGTTTGGCATTGAGCATAATGATGCTCTCGAAGATAGATCAGGTAAAACCAGAACCAATCATGCCGGCGGAATTGTTGGAGGAATAACAAACGGTAATGATTTGGTTTTCCGGATTGCCATCAAACCTACTTCGTCTACACCAAAAGAACAGCAGACACTTAATTGGGAATCTGGTTCTATAGAAAAATTTTCAGTAAAGGGTCGTCATGATCTGTGTATAGCGCTACGGGTGCCTGTAGTACTGGAAGCCATTACCGCTATAGTTATCGCTGACCTCATGCTGCTCGAGCAAAAGATTGAGAGAATTATAAGTTAGCTATTACAAACCTTAAACCTTCCTCTAATCGATCAAATTATTTTTTACTGCATAAAACACCAATCCTGCAGTATTTTTAACGCCAAAGCGTTCCATAAGCCGATCTTTAATTGCTTCAACGGTTCTCGGACTTACATCCAGTTTCTGGGCGATCTCTAAAGCTGTAAATTCCATACAGATGTACCTGATTACATCGTGTTCGCGTTCGGTAAGGGTTGTTTCATTATTGAGGTTTGGAATAACTTTATTTTTAGCATGTGATTTCTTTAATAAAATTCGGTTTACAAAATTATTCAGGTAATACCCTTTAACGCTCACTTCTACGATAGCCTGTTTAATTTCCTGAGGTTCTGCACTCTTTAACAAATAGCCATTGGCACCGATCTCCATCATATGGCTTACAAACCGTTCGTCTTCAAACATGGTTAAGGCAAGAACATAAATCTGGGGAAAGTTTTTAGTAATGTATTTCGTTGTCTCTATACCATCTTTTAATGGCATACGAAGGTCCATAAGAATAACTTCGGCCTGTGAATCCACCAGGCCATCGATGAGTTCTTGTCCGTTATCTGCTTCCTGAACAAACTTTATATTATTGTATGGACGCAACGAGAGAATGACTCCCTTTCTAAAGATCTTATGATCATCAGCAATAGCAACTTTAATGACTCCCATAGATAAGGTGAATATTAGAAAGTGAAATTTTACATTTTTATTTTGGACTTATTGGTTTCTTCCTCTCTTGGTAGTTCAATAGTGATCTTATAATAGGTTTCCGACATGTCTTTTTCGAAGGTAATATTTCCCAGTAACACCTTAAGCCGGCTTTGAATATTTTTTAAACCAAGTCCGCCTGAGCTTTTGGTAAGGTTCTCAAAATCGCGTTGGGTTAATCCACTTCCATCATGGTGAATCCGGATAAAGAATTTTTCACTGTTTGTGTTTTGAGTTACATGGATAAAGCTGGAATTGCTATGTTTGAGAATGTTATTCACCAGTTCCTGCAACACCCTGAAAATAATCTGTTCCTGTTCAAGGAGCAGCCTCTCCCGGTAATCGTGAAACCTGCAACTTGCCTTCATTTGACCTGATCCGCTGATCTTCTGAAACAGGTCGTTCAACGCTGATTCCAGGCCGAAATTTTTTAAAGTAGGAGGCATGAGACTATGAGATATATTCCGGATAAGCTGGATGGTATCATCTATTATGGATTTGGCGTTAATGATATGCTGGAGCTGTGTTGGTTTATCTAATTGTACAAGGTTTTCGTTAAGGTACAACCGGGCTGTGGCCAAAAGTGGGCCTGCATCATCGTGAAGATCTGCGGCAAGTCGCTGTCGTTCCTCTTCCTGCAAACGGATAGACGCATTCAACAGGATGTTTTGTTGCTCTTCTTCCATCTTTTGCAGTGTCCATTGATAGCGCATCACTTTACGCTGGTGAAGGAGGATAAATACGATCAGACCTATGGCTAATGTCATCATACCAATGGTGCCTAAAAGTATCAACGATACAACACCTGACTGCGTATTAGATTCTAAAAAATTCATTGTCTGGGTTCGATTGCTATGAATTCAATTCGTATTTACATATTGTAGGATTTTCCGGATGAGTGCCTGATTAACTTGGTAGTGGGTATGATAAATGCAATGGCAATCAAAATATTTTTAGTTATATTAGCTATCCCATTAATGATTGATAAACGCTCAAAGTCATTTAATGAGAGATAGGTTGCTGCTATAAAAAGGAACAACGTTGCTGATAAATAAATTAGCATGGCAACTATAATCCAAAAATATTTCGACGCATATATAAAGGTAACCTCCGGATGAGTTAGTTGTTCATAAAAAAACAATATACTGAAAATTATTATAAAAATACCCTCAAACGATGCAGTAAGTGAGTCAAAAGAATAATTTTTAGAGTTAGCAAGGAGATAGTAAGTAATGGCCAAAAATCCCGGGTAACAGCTAACCACAAGCCACTTAAATGCCTTGCGTTGATAAGTCAGGTAAAAAAAGATGGAGAATATGGTATACTCTGTAAGGGTAAAACAAACATATAAGTAAAACTCCGGAATATTAAATGCTTCGCCAATCGTAAAAAAACTTAAGTCAAATAAAAAGGATAGAAGGATATAAAAAAAAATTACCCATAATTTTTTTTCCTTATTCCTGTTTTTGAATATAAGAAAAAGAATGATGAGTAATAAAGATGAAAGTGTACTAAAAAATCTTATCAAGCCCTTAAAGTTTACCAAATATAGCAGGCATTACTTTAATTGTCAAATGATATCAAACAGCCATTCCCACCAACTTTTTTCATCGTCGTTACTTGGTGGTTTTCCTCCTCTGTCAGCTACGATGCCTTTTTGCTTTACCAGTTTACCGGCAGCGTTTATCCCAACATATTCAGTAATCACCTTCTCATTACCATCAACACCAACATATACAAGGGTTTTTTCCCCCATTTCATTTATGGCGTTATAAAAGCAGATCCCCATACAATCCGGCTGGGCAAGTATTGATTCCAGGATGCTCCTTCCTATATAATTGCCGGTTTTGTCGTTTGGATTTGCATCCTGAAAGTCTTTTATCATTTTTGCTCCCAGTTCATGACTAATTTCTTCACCCACCATTGCTAGTTCTTTTGTGGCATTATTTACTTGTAACATAGTTGTAGTTTTTTTAAGGTTTATGTGATTTAAGTATTCTATTCCTTGTTTCTGACAGTGTGAAATACCTTAAAAAAATAAAACAGCGCAAGAGGTCGCTATTGCATTCAAAATGGGCTACATTGAGTTCAAATTCACGATAGCAGGCAATTTCAAAGATTTTTATTTAGTAAGAATACGTTTAAAATACCGGAAAAATACTTATATTTTACGGTATATTTACGTCTTGTAATTTACTTGTTTAGCGTGGGAAAATAAATTATAATGTAATATTAAACATATTATGTGAGATTCGATTACTGGAACATTCCTGTAATTGCAAGACAAATAGTATTTTTTATATTGCGGTAAAAACTATTGAGGGTAGCCAACGATTTAAAACAATTAAAGCATCGGAAGTACGTTTAGATTTCACTTATATCTTGCTCAGATATACGGGGTAATGCAAGGGAATATAGTGCATTGGATAATTCGGCCACGGAGAAACCAATGTAAATGTAAAGTAGAAAAGTAGTTATAAGAGAGCATATTTGCTCTATTTTTAAGAAAGGAAATTTACCAACAGCCTTGTAAAGTTCATTCAGTAACACTCGGAAAACACGGTTTTCATCGGTGTATATTTGAAATTAAGGATTTCAAAGTATGGTTTCCCTTACGTCGATTATCCTGTTCCTATAAAGTCCTATAAAATTAAACCAACCCCTAATGAGTGCTGAAGTAAACATAAATATTGCCATTGCCGACGATCATAAAATATTCAGAGACGGCATTAGAATGGCGTTGAAGAGTAAGGAGTATTTAAAAGTGCTATGGGAAGCTCAGGATGGCAAAGATCTCATGCAAAAAATGCAAATAAAACAGCCTGATGTATTGCTTATGGATATCCGTATGCCGGAGATGGACGGCATTAATGCCATACCGATCATAAAGAAGGATTACGAAGAAGTAAAAATTATTGTGCTTACTATGTATGATGAACCGGAAATGGTTACCAGGATCATGGAAATGGGGGCGAATGCTTATCTTACAAAAACCACTGATCCGGAAGAAATCTACCAGGCTATTCTTAGCTGTATGAAAGATGAATTTTATTTTAACGACCTTGTAAATAAGGCCGTATTATCTAAATTGCAGGCAAAACGGAATGTCCGGCAGTATTATCCAAACCCTGTAAAATTTTCTGAAAAAGAAGTGCGGATCCTTAAGCTGCTGGCAGATGACAAAACCACAGAAGAAATATCCAAACAGGTATTTCTGAGCCCCAGGACAGTGGAAACAATAAGGCAGAACATGAAATCTAAAGTGGGAGTTAAAACCATAGCAGGATTGATTATGTACGGAATGCGCAACAAGCTGATTGATTAATGCGCCGAAATCTCTTTTTTAGAAACTTACTATTCCATTTCTGATGGCATACATGGCAAGACCCACCCGGCTTTTTACATTTAACTTCTCAAAGAGCTGATCACGATAATTATCCACCGTGCGAGGGCTTACGTACATATGTTTAGCTATTTCCTTGTATGTCATCTCGCTACTTGACAACCTTAAAAACGTAATCTCATTTTCTGTCAGCATAACCGGATGAGTAATAAAATTTCTGCTGGGGTTCTGAAACACATTTGCCAGTTTCCCGGAGGAGTTTTGCGAATAGTAGTAACCGGTTTCGTATACAGATTGGATGGCAAATTGCAATTCTTTCGGGTGTGTGTCTTTTTTTAAAAACGCTTTAACACCGGTCTGTAACAGGCGTATAAGTGCAATTTCAGAATCAAACATAGTCAGAATTATTATATTGATTTGAGGGTGGGTCTCTTTTATCCATTTGGCCGTTTCATAACCATCCATGACCGGCATATTAATGTCAAGGATGATCAGGTCAGGCAGTTTAAGACCTTTAAGTTGTTGGATAAGTTCCTTTCCATTACTTGCCTTAAGCGTTACCATACATTTATCAAAGCCGCTGATCACATCTGCGAGGGCATCGCGGAGCAGGATGTGATCATCCACCAGGGCGATCTTTATTTGAGGATAGATTTCTTTCATACGCCTTCATTTTATACATGATGATAGTTTGATCTCGTAACGTCAAAGAGATCGTTAGCCAAATAAGTGATAGAATGAAGGTTATTGCGGTTTTTTACAGGGTATTCTTTCGGATAAGAAAGTTAATGATTATTCAAGGCTTTGCGACCGTTAAATAACCCTAATTTTAAAAAAATCAATATGAATTTTAAGGGATTTGATTGTTTAGCCATGGCCGCAACAATGATTTCCGGACGTATCACTAATAAAAAAGCCCAACCGGAATTGATTTGGTTGGGCTTTTAAGAGATATG
>JBBJMP010000022.1:0-99402 GCA_037718865.1 Chitinophagaceae bacterium
CGGAAGATCAGACAAGGAATACAATATGGTTTGGAACAAACCGCGGCTTGTCAGGGCTCAAACAAAAAGGATCAACCAATAGCAATAAGCAGGAGCACCAGTTTGAAAACTTTAATAAGAATACTGGCTACCCGATAAAAGATGTGAGTACGGGTGCTCTATTTGTCGATAATAAAGGAATAGTATGGGCGGGCAGCGGAGAGGGTAAACTAATAAGGTTTGATTATTCAGCAGTTAATAAGAACACAGAAGCTTTGAACCTAAAAATACAAGGTGTAAAAGTGAATAATGAGACCATCTGCTGGAATAACCTCATTCGTAGGCAGCAAGGCAATAATGCAGTGGATAGCCTTACTCTGCTAAATGAAATGATTACATCTGTTGGAAAAGTATTATGCCCCAAGGATTTAGACAGCATGAGTAAAAAATATGGCGATATACAACTGGATGGAGTAACGTCGTTTTACCCGGTGCCCATCAACCTGGTGCTGCCTTATAATAACAACACGATAACCATAGATTTCGGGGCCATAGAACCAGCAAAGCCAAAACAGGTTAAATACCAATATAAACTGGAAGGCTATAATAAAGACTGGAGCCCACTAAGCAATAATTCCACCTCCACGTTTGGTAATATCAGTGCAGGTAAATATACTTTCAGGCTGAAAGCGGTAAGTCCTTTTGGCATTTGGAGCGAGACAGTATATTCTTTCAAGGTACTGCCGCCTTGGTGGGCCACATGGTGGGCTTATATTTTATATGGGTTAATGGCCGGTGCAATATTGTATACATTTTACCGCGATCGTATTCGCAGGATTGAGCGCAGGCAGGCTGAGCAAATTAAAACGATGGTAGCTACCCAGGAAGAAGAACGGAAACGCATTTCTCGGGATTTACATGATGATATTGGCGCAAGGCTTACCAACATTGCTATACTCTCTGCATTAGGTCAGCAAAAAATAGACGAGCCGCAAGAGACGTCGGAGTATTTACAACGCATTTCAAATGAAATTCAAACTTCTGCAGAAGCGCTGGATGATATTGTGTGGAGTATAGATACCAAAAACGATGCAATAGAGGAAGTTACGGCCCGTATGAGGAGATATGCCGCCGATGTTTTTGACGGAACCCCTATCCGGTATACTATTGAAGCAAATGAAAAGTCGTTACCTGAAAAACTTTCCATAGGCAAGCGCAGGGATTTGTTTCTTGTGTTTAAAGAAGCCATTAATAACATTCAAAAACATGCACTAGCAACTGAAGTAAATATAAATATTGAAGCAAAAGACAACAACCTTTTAATGCAGGTAAACGACAATGGAAAAGGGTTTGATACAGACCAGCCGACACACCGAAACGGATTAAAAAACATGCAGCAGCGTATGCAGAAATGGGGCGGCACATGCACGGTTCAATCATCGCCGGGGAAAGGTGCAATATTGAAAATTAAATTACCCGTTTCAACCCCATCACTCAAAAGGGGTATGTGGGCAGGGTTTAAAAGGAGATAATTTTAAGGCTGCTAAAATTAGTACATACTTTAAAGCGGTAATAAAGCATATGCCAGGCATCATCATATTTGAAGACGACGACCAGTTAAGAAACTCACTCGTAGTACTGCTTGGCAACAGCAATGATTATACAGTAGTTGGAAACTTTGCGAATGCACTAGAAGCAGGGACCATTATCCGCCGCTATAAACCCGATGTGGTTATTATGGATATTAATATGCCTGGCAAAACAGGCATCGAGGCAGTAAGGGAAATAAAAGAAGCCAGGCCGCAAACATTCATTATCATGTACACTATGTTTGAAAATGATGAAAGTTTATTCAGCAGCCTCTGTGCGGGCGCCAACGGATACATTCTCAAAAAAACCTCCCCATTTAAATTATTTGAAGCCATCAATGACGTGATGGAAGGAGGGGCACCCATGTCGCCTACTATAGCAAAACGTGTGTTACAGAGCTTTGAAATAAAATCGTCCGGACAACAGTACCACCTCACCACAAGGGAAAAGGATATATTGCAGTTGCTTATAAAAGGTTATAGTATAAAAGCTATCGCTGCCGAATTAAATATTTCGTTTGATACTGCACGCACACACCTCAAAAATATTTACCCAAAGCTGCATGTAAACTGTGGAAAAGAAGCCATTGCCAAAGTACTCCGCGAAAGAATTATCTAAAGCTGTCTAATCCAAATTTTTCCTCCCGCGGCATCACTCAAAAAGCGTATTGTATTGATTTAGAAACCAAGCCATATTTGTTTCGTCAAATATTTTATAAAAATTAAAATATCAATTATGAAACAAGTATCAAATGCTATTAAGTCCTTCGTTCTGGATTCTCGTCTCCATCACTCAATTCCTCAACGCAAGACATTCTCTAAATGCCTCTTCGTTCTTTTGCTCGCAGGAGTTGCCATCCTTGGAAGCAGCTGCCAAAAGGAAGATCACGAGAATAAGTGTGTTCCGTTTAAAGGTAAATTCACAACTTCTTCTACAGAGACCGGAATCGTTGGAACTGGTACAGGATCCCATATTGGAAGATTTACTCTTGTTGCTGAAGATCAAGTAAGTTTTCCTAATATTACCGGTACCGTAATTATCACCGCTGCAAATGGAGACCAGATATTTGCAACCCATACCGGAATGATTGATCCGCAGGCCAACGATATGCTCAAGGTACATCTTGATAATACCATTACAGGAGGTACCGGCAGGTTTGCAGGGGCAACCGGCAGCTTTAGTATAGATGACCTTGTAGACGGAAGTACCGGTACCGGAAACGCTACCTTTGATGGTACGATTTGCTATTAGATAAAAACATACCTTCTGCCTTCCTTGGTGTCTGCGCAAATTCGGAAGTTAGCAAACATGTACAATTGTGAGACGAAATACATGCCTTTGAGTTTGGGGATTTAATCTGGCTTCGAAAAGCTTAGAAATTATCAAACAGACTTCTTGCAGTTTGCATCAGACACCTTTGATTTGTATTATGCAGTTCCTGTTCGTCAGTGCAATCTTTTGTAGTCTGGCTTACTTCAGTGCATGAATCGCTTCAAACCACCTTGCAGCTTGCTAATGCTTCGGGTAATTAATCCCGCACATAAGAGACTTTCACTCTCTGGCTTTCTTATTTCTAAGAACTATATTTACCATTCAGGGCGCACCACAGCGCATTTGCAAAATATGGGCTGGACGCTGAAACAATGAACATTTGATCGCTCACTATCATTTGTCCGGGCTTAACCGGCATTAGGTATCTTTTGTTTGTAATTTGAACTTTGTTTTTCAAGCAGCTTTGGTTCCGGGCAGGACCAGCATCGAATGCCCGTACTTCGCAAATGCAGACCGTTGCGTCATTTGAAATAACCACGATGTTATCAAAGATTCTATTTTTTATCATTTGGTAAGTCAGCCCTTATTTTCTATTTAGATATTTGCATTTCGAATAAATATCTATAATATGACAAATAACAAAAAAGTTTTGCTGACAGGAATTACAGGTTTTGTAGGTTCTCATACAGCTATTCAACTACTTGAAAATGGCTATCAGGTAATAGGTACATTAAGAGATATGAAAAGGGTAAATTCTATTAAAAGGATTATTGCACAGCATACATCGAACACAGACAATTTAAGTTTTGTAGAAGCCGACACTCAAGATGCTATTATATGGCAAAAACTAATGATTGGTGTGGACTATGTGCAACATATAGCCTCTCTATTCCCTAAAATAATGCCCAGGGATGAAAACGACTTAATAATACCTGCACGTAATGGCAACTTGAATATACTATCGGCTGCGGCTGCCTGCAAGGTTAAAAGAGTAGTGGTTGTAAGTTCGGGGGCAGCTATTAATTATGGCCTTCCTAAAGAGAAAAGAAGCGGGACATTTGATGAAACTGATTGGACCGATGTGAACAGCAAAGAGGATATGGGCCCTTATTATAAAAGCAAGGCCATTGCTGAAAAAGCCGCCTGGGATTTTATAAAAAACGACCATTCGGGTTTAGAGTTAGTTGCGGTTTGTCCGGGGCTTATCCTTGGCCCATTGCTCCAAAAAGATTTTAATGCTTCCACTAATGCGGTTATTAAAATGTTGGATGGCAGCATGCCTGCGGTGCCAAAAATAGGGTACGAAATAGTTGACGTAAGGTCTATTGCCTCTTTATTGATTCTTGCTATGGAACAACCGCAGGCCGCCAACCAAAGATATATTGGTTCGGCAGGCTACCTTACATTTAGCGACATGGCCGGGATTTTGAAAAAGTCTTATCCAAAAATGAAAATACCTTCCCTGAAATTACCCAATTTTATGCTACATATCCTTTCTCTTTTTGATGCTACCTTAAAGCCTGTTTTGCTTGACCTTGGTACTGAACGAAAGATGAATAATTCAAAAGCCATAAACGATTTGGGTTGGAAGCCTATCAAACCGGAAGACGCAATTTTATCTTGTGCTGCAAGCATTCTTCAATTAGGAATTGTTAAACAGAAATAGATGGAAAAATTAAAGGCGGCACTTAGCTTCGGGGGTATTCTTACGAAAAAAAATATTGAACACATAATTTCTTATTTTGACGAAAAAGAATTAGAAGCCGGAATGCATTTTTCAACAATTGGAAAAGTGTCTAATGAAATAGGTTTTATTGACACCGGTGTTGTAAGGACTTATGCTGTGAATGAGGCAGGTGAAGAAGTTACAAGGTATTTTTTCAGGGAAAATCAATTTATTGTTGACTTAGAAAGTTATTATGGCCGTAAGCCAAGTATCTCACCATTACAGGCAGTAGTAAACAGCCGGATAAATTGTGTAAAACGCCAGGACTGGGAAAAATTAACTGAAAAAATTCCGCAATTATTTATACTTACCAAAAGTTTGTCTGAAGCTCTGTTGCTTACAAAATTGAAGGACAATGATTTTCTTAACTTCGGAACAGCTACCGTCAAATATAAAGAGTTTATTAAAAGATATCCTGACCTTGCTTTGTACATCCCACAGCAGTATATCGCTTCCTATCTTAGAATAACACCGCAATCATTAAGTAGAATACGAAAAACAATAGCATCTTAAAAAAAAAATTTACCGTTATCCTGACTTGCGTTCCATTGGAACGCATGGTGCTACAGGCGCAGGCTAACATTAGACGTTCCGCCGGAACGTTATGTATCCATTGTTAATGTTCTACCCACCCTTTGTTCCTACGGAACAAATACTATC
Source organism: Chitinophagaceae bacterium (assembly GCA_037718865.1). GTDB lineage: Bacteria > Bacteroidota > Bacteroidia > Chitinophagales > Chitinophagaceae > JADCRZ01. The sequence goes on from JBBJMP010000022.1 coordinate 5,228, forward strand.
ATAAGTCAACGACATTGAAAGTAAACGGAAAATGAGAATAATAATGCGTCAACATATGGTTAACATTACACTAGTTTCTTAGTTTCTATTTTATTTCACCACATTTTGACCGATTGTTACCGGACATTACGAAACGCGGAAAAGTCGCTATTCCAGCGACACAAGGAGGACAACAATCATCATCTCCTGCAATGAGTCACTGTACCTGATAATTCATTATTATTCATTAACATTGCCAAATGGATTCTGCAATTCAATTGATTGATGTAACAAAGTTTTACGGTGCAAATAAGGCGCTTGATAATCTTTCGCTTCGTGTAAATCATGGCGAAATATATGGTTTCATCGGACCTAATGGTGCAGGTAAATCCACTGCAATACGTCTGCTGCTTAATTTTATTAAGATGCAAAGCGGGAGCATTTCCGTTTTGGGATTATCTCCTCAAAAAGATGACATTGCCATTAAAAGGCAAACTGGCTATGTGCCGGCAGAAACATTTATGTATACTGATATGCGGGTGCGTGAGCTCCTACGGTTTACAGAAAGTTTTCATGGAATTTCAGCTCCCAAAAAAATAAAAAAACTGATTGAAGTGCTGGAGATTGATGTGCATAAAAAGTTTGAGGAACTCTCTTTCGGCAACCGCAAAAAAGTTGCAATTGCGTGTGCAATGCTTCATTCGCCAAAGCTGATTATTTTAGATGAACCCTCCAATGGTTTAGATCCTGTTATCCGCACCAACCTATATAATTTATTAAAAGAAGAACAGCAGCAGGGAGCAACTATTTTCTTCTCGTCACATGTGCTTACGGAGGTGCAAAAAGTATGTACCCGCATCGGGTTAATAAAAAACGGGCGCATGATTAAAGAAACCACGGCTGCTGAATTCACCAACATCGGCTATAGAAAAGTGACTCTGGAAACGGCCTCTGGTTTAAACATTGCCGCTCTAAACGGTGTGGCGGATATGCAGCAGGAGAACCAAACCTATCGCTTTATGTATTCAGGAAAAGCAGATGATTTGATTAAACTACTCAGCACTGTTTTCATTTCTTCCATACATATAGAAGAGCCTGAACTAGAACGTGTTTTTATGCATTATTTTAACCACAATAATTAAATAATGCTATTTATAAGAGAACTAAAACAAAATCTTAAATCATTCATCATCTGCACCATAATTTGTGCTGCTTTGTCGCTTTATGTGATTGCACTTACACCATCTTTGGGAGCGGATATGCAAAAGTTGCTGGACATGAAATTACCCAGTCAAATGCAATTGGCACTTGGATTGAACAATCTTGATTTCGGTACACCGTTGGGAGCTTATGGTAGTATGTTTTCTTATATCTATTTAACCTTCGGAATTTATGCCGCGGTAATGTTTGCAGGAATTGTATCCAAAGAATTTACAGAAAAAACTGCCGAATATTTATTCTCATTGCCTGCCAGCAGAATCACCATCCTAGTCACCAAATTATCTGTTGCCGTTTTGTATTTAACAGCATCTGTAAGCATAACTTTTCTTGTTTCATGGGCCGGATTTGAAGGAATAATTAAAACCGGCTACGATATAAAAACGGTATTGCTGATGTGCACGGCGTGGTGGTTGGGAACCCTGTTTTTTGGTGCCATGGCTTTTATGTTGTCTTCCTTTTATACCAAAACAAAAATGGCAATCGGCCTGGTAATGGGAGCCTATTTGCTGCAAGTAGTTATCTCTTTGGAAGATCAGTTGAAATTAATAAAATACCTCTCTCCGTTCGACTGGTTTAAAGGCAATGACATAATTAATGAGGCTACGCTTTCCGTTTATTACTCCTTTATTGCATTAGCCGCCATTCTCATTTGTTTGGTGGTAGGTTGCAAACGGTTTCTTAACAAGGATGTGCTTGTTTAGAAATGAGGTAAATTATTTTATATTAGAAAACACCGACCACGGGCAAAACCTTAAACCTTAAACCTTAAATTCTGATCATACATCCTTCCTCAGAATCTCGAGCGGAGGCCTGTTTAATACACCCCTGCTGTTGAATAACCCGATCGCAATGGTGAGCGAAGATATAAGCACAAAAATAATAATGATCGGCAGGGGTTGCGGATTAAAAGCCGTTTCGAAGCTATATTCAGCCAATGCCCAGCTCCCGGCAAGGGATAGAATAATTCCTGTTGCCGCTGCCAGTCCGCCCAAAAAGAAATACTCCAATGCTGTAATAACCAGGATCTGCCTTCGACTGGCCCCAAGGGTACGAAGCAGTACACTCTCGAGCATGCGCTGGTATTTGCTGATCATCACTGATGCAATTAGCACAACCAGTCCGGTCATAATGCTGAAAGCAGCCATGAAACGGGTTACAAAGCCAATCTTATCCAGAATCTCATCCATGACACTTAAAATAAGACCCAGATCAATGATTGAAATATTGGGATATGCCCTTACAACGGCTTGTTGCAGGCGGGCGGAAACTTCGCTGGAGCCTACCCTGGTAATAAGCACGTGGAACTGTGGAGCCTCCTCCAGAATACCCTTAGGAAAAACAACCCTGAAGTTAGTTTGTACACGATTCCAGTCTACCTTACGAAAACTCCCTACGATCGTCGGTATCAGGGCTCCCTGTACGTTAAAAATGATTTTGTCTCCTATTTTTACATGGATTCTCCGGGCATAATTATCTTCCAACGAAACATACACAATGCCATCTGACGGTTCAACCTTACCCGACCACTTACCGGTAGTTACTTTTTCGGAAGCCGTCAGCGAATCCCGGAAGGTGGCCCGCAATTCGCGGTTAAAGGCGCGCGCAGAACTGGACGCGCTGCTATCCAATAAAACCTGCGAACTTGTTTTGCCGTTAATTTCCTCGATGCTCATGGTAACGATCGGCACCTGTTGCAGGAGAGGCAGATGATACTCTTTTACCAGCGCAGCAACTTTTTCTTTTTGGCTTGATTGAATGTCAAACAATACCATGTTAGGCTGATTGCCGCTAGCTGACAGTGTTACCCGGTTTATCAATAAGCCCTGAATAAAATAAAGCGTACAGATAAGGGCCGTGCCGAGACCAATGGAAACGACAAGGATGAGGGTCTGGTTATTGGGCCGGTATAAGTTGGCGAAGCCCTGCCTCCACAGGTAACTCCAGGACGTCGGGAAGAAGCGTCGTACCATCCACATGAGCAGCCAGGCTACACCGGCCAGTACCAGGAAGGCACCTGCTATGCTACCGATAAAAATGATGGTCCGTAACCAGGTATCCATTTGCATATAAGTGAACCAGCAAACAAAAATGACGATCACCAGGTATACCAGCCATTTTAAGGGATCACGAAAAAAGCGGGTTTCCTCAAAGGAGAAGCGTAGCGTATTCAAGGGTGAAATATTGCGTATAGCAATAAGGGGCAATAAGGCGAAAAGCAGGGAAATGATGATGCCTACTGCGAAACCCTGCGCTATGGCTGGTCCTGAAACCGACATGGTAATGTCTACGGGCAAAAAGTCTTTTAGAATTAACGGCAATACCTGCTGAACAAGGGTCCCGAGCAAAGTGCCGATAAAGGAACCTATCAGCGCAATGCCCATGATCTGGATAAGGTAGATAATAAAAGCCTGAGCGTTGGTAACACCCAGGCACCGCAGAATGGCTATAGTGCTGATCTTTTCGCGAATGTAAATGTGAATTGCACTGGCGACACCGATACAGCCAAGTAACAAGGCAATAAATCCTACCAGGGTAAGAAACCGCGTCAGGTCTCCAAAGGACCGGCTTGTCTCTTCTTTTTGCGATTCAACGGTCTCATAATCGAGGTTGTCCTTGTCCAGCCGGGGTTTTATTTTATTAACAATATCGTTGATGGCTGACGGAGAATTATACTTATAGTAGTAATTATAAGATATCCGGCTTCCTTTGCGGGAAAGACCCGTTTGCTCCAGGTATTGAAGTGGGATGTACACCGCCGGTGCCACGGTGGTAGAGATACCGGTACGGCCGGGAGCCTTGTTTAAAATGCCGGCGATAACGAAATCCAGCTCACCTACCTTAATGGAATCGCCAACCCTCGCGTTAAATTGCATCATGAGGGTTTTGTCGACGAGTGCCTGGCGGCCGGAACGAAATAAACGGCTTGCTTGGGCAGGAGTGGTTTCCAGCTCTCCGTAAAAAGGGAAATCCCCCTGCAGAGCCCGGATCTGCACCAGTCGTGTGCCCCGGCTTTTTGTAAAATAGATCATTGAAGCAAAGGTTCTTTCCTGTGCTTTTTGGTCTCCCAACGAATCGAGCAGGGGTTGCATGGTGGCGCTAACCGGTTTGTTCGATTCGATCACCAGATCGGCTCCAAGGAGCGCTTTGGCCTGGTCGTTAATATCACGTTGAAGGTTGTCCCCAAATGAATAGATGGCTACAAGCGCCGCAATACCAATAATGATCGATGAGATGAACAGGAATAAACGCGAACGGTTACGCCGGCTGTCACGCCAGGCCATTTTCATGAGCCAGCCAACATTCAACGGTTTTTTAAAGCTTTCCGGATCCACAATTATATGATTAGTTATTAATGCTGCTACCAACATACTGATCCGAAACAACAATTCCTCCACGGAGGGAAATAATCCGTTTTGTTTTGGCGGCCAGTTCCAGGTTATGGGTGACAACGACCAGCGTGGTGCCTGCTTCATGATTCAGGTCAAAGATCAGCTTAACCACCTTATCGCTCGTTTCCGCATCGAGATTTCCGGTAGGTTCGTCCGCAAAAAGAATCCTTGGCTGGTTCGAGAAAGCACGGGCGAGCGAAACCCGCTGCTGCTCTCCTCCAGATAACTGGGCGGGATAGTGATTGAGCCGTCCTGAAAGGCCTACTTTGTCTAACAGATCGGCGGAACGGGTACGTATATTTTTTTCTCCCCGCAATTCCAGCGGCACCATCACATTCTCGAGAGCCGTCAGGGTAGGCAGCAACTGGAAATTTTGAAAGATAAAGCCTACATAGCGATTCCGCACCTGTGCACGCTGATCCTCGTTAAGCTGGTCAAGGCGGATGTTATTCAATTCCACAATGCCGGCACTCGAACGATCGAGTCCTGCGCACAAACCAAGCAGGGTCGTTTTTCCGCTGCCCGAAGGTCCAACGATAGCTGTTGTTGAACCTGCATGTACGGAAAAATTTATATTGTCAAGCACGGTCAACTCGTGCCCTGCACCCTGGTAGATTTTAGTTAGATTTTCTATATTTAAAATAGTATCCACTGTTTTTTTAATAGTGATGTGAACTAATTGCTGCACCGGCTTCAATCAATGCCATGACTGGAAGTGTGCTCCATGTTAAACATAATTAAGTGACGACATGTTTAAAGATAATATCTTTAATAACATTGAGGCTATACTATGAATAAACTCATCTCTTTTTTTCTCTGTATTGTTTCCTTAACCGTTATTTCCGCATGCGGAGAGCGTGCCGGTTCTCCCGTCAATACAACACAGGAAGCCGCCGCCAAAAAATCTTCCGCCGATTCGCAACAGGAAAAAATGATCGTTTTCTTTGGGAACAGCCTGACGGCGGGTTATGGGCTGGAACCCGCAGAAGCCTTCCCTGCCCTGATACAGCAAAAAGTAGATTCCCTGGATCTGCCCTATAAGATAATTAATGCAGGCTTAAGCGGCGAAACTTCGGCCGGAGGCAGAAGCCGGATAGACTGGCTTTTGCGTCAAAAGATCGATGTTTTCATACTTGAACTTGGAGGGAACGACGGTTTAAGGGGAATCCCGGTAACAGAAACTGCAGGCAACCTGCAGGCGATCATAGACAAGGTAAGAGCAAAATACCCGGAGTCGAAACTGGTGTTGGCAGGTATGGAAGTGCCGCCGAATATGGGTAGCCGGTACACCGGTGAGTTCAGGGCAATTTTCAGGCAACTGGCCGAGAAAAACAATATGGCTTTTTTGCCTTTTCTTTTGGAAGGCGTAGGAGGTGTTCAGGATCTCAATCAAAACGATGGAATACATCCAACAGCGGAAGGACATCAGATTGTAGCAAACAATGTATGGGAAATACTAAGGCCTATCTTATAACGAACGCCAGGCGCGGTTCCCGGCTGGTACATCCTGCCGTCGTCAACAAGCAAAACCTGTAGGTACCAATTACATGTTCGAAACGGGCCTGTCCATTTAAGCAAAACCATGGTACAGGATTTGAAACAGAAATTTATACGCTAATCTATCATTAAAACAATTCCCATGCACCAAATGGAGCTGCGAAAAAAAGACAACTACCTGAATATGGACATTATATTCGGCCTGTTAAAACTGACTGGTATATTAACAATGGCTTATATCTTATATAAAAAGAAAAAGCCGTTGCGAAAACGGATACCCGGAAAAAAGATAAATATTGAAATCAGGTATGAAACAGAAAAAGATGCTGACGCCACATTCCTGGCACAAAACATAGCTAAGGTTGTCCGGATGGTCCTTGTTCCCGTTGAATCGCAAATCGTTAAAGAAGACGCGAAACTAATACTGGTTTTTACTGGCGACTCCTGGGAGATGCGTATGCGTAAAGCTTCAGAACAGCTCAAACATTCGGTAAGCAGCTTACTGAGCGCCAACGAGTGGTAGTCCTCAACAGGCCACTTACAGTCGGGCTACTTCCTATGGCCAGACCAACATCGCAAACGCGCCCAATATCTGTATGATTTAACTAAAATAATTGCAGGACATTCTGACAAATTACAGGTTGGGAATACTATTTGTTCTGCTGAAGGCTCCATGGAAATAATCAATAATTCTACAGAAATCCAGGGTGAAAAAAGCCCTTTTCCTTCTATCACAAAAATTTTGAAACCCTGGATGCCCAAACGTGTGGTGTTTACGCCCGAAGCTTTCGATGAGCCGTACGCACAGCACATCTATGAGCGTGTGAAAACACTCAACCTTCCGGTTGAAGTTTTAAAAAACAATCGCTTAACCGGATTACGCGGAAATTCAGAACGGGAAACTTATAAAGTGGCTAAAACTACGCTTGCCATTGTCAACGCCCCTCCATCGGCATTTCGTTTAAGTCCTATTCCACCTTCGGCAGACTGGCAGTTTCACCTGGCTCAGGGCTGCCCTGCCCACTGCCAGTATTGTTACCTGGCCGGCAGCTTATCGGGACCTCCCGTGATCCGGGTATTCGGCAACCTGCCCACTATCCTTAACAATCTGGTCAATTATGAACAGCCAGACAGAATCACCTCTTTTGAAGCCAGTTGTTATACTGATCCGGTGAGTATTGAACACCTTACCGGCGGCCTGGCTGAGACTATCCGGTTTTTCGGCACCCGTCCTTCAAGCCATTTAAGATATACTACAAAATTTGTTTCCATAGATCCGTTATTGAACATTGCCCACAACGGGCGCACGCGTTGCCGCACAAGCCTGAATACCGATTCCATTGCCCGCCGGCTCGAAGGAGGCACTCCATCTATCGCAGCCCGGATCCAGGCTTTGAGAAAGCTGGCTTTGCCAAGAGAACAGGGAGGAGGCAACTATCCTGTCGGAGTTATCATTGCTCCAATCATGCCGATCCCCGACTGGAAACAGCAGTACAGCTCCCTGCTGGATCAGCTTCAACAGAATCTTGATTTTCGCTGTGACCTGACATTTGAACTCATCAGTCACCGGTTTACACCTGGTTCCAAAGAGGTGCTCCTCGAATGGTATCCCAATACCAGCATTGAAATGGATGAAGCCAGCCGGGCTGTCAAGCGAAATAAATTCGGAGGTACCAAGTATGTGTACACGAAGGAAATGATGAATGACCTGAAGCTGTTTTTTCAGGGAGAGATCAAGACCCGGTTTCCTGAAGCTTCAATCCTTTATTGGACCTGACATGATCAAACTGGAAAATATCAGTAAATACTTTGGAGTGACAACGGCGGTTGATCACATCTCCTTTGAAGTAAAGGAAGGAGAAACAATGGTATTACTGGGCACGAGCGGTTGCGGAAAAACAACTACCCTCAGGATGATTAACCGGTTGATTGAGCCTTCATCCGGAATTGTTTGGGTGAATGGTGAAAATGTGCTTACCCAATCACCGGAAAATTTAAGAAAAGGAATAGGTTATGTTTTACAGCACCATGGTCTTTTTCCTCATTATACTATAGCTGAAAACATACAGGTGGTTCCGACGCTGATGCATTGGAACAAAGAGAAGAAGATGGAAAGAACAAGGGAACTGATGAATAAGATGCAGCTTCCTTTTGATTTATTCGGCCATCTATATCCGCGCGAACTTAGCGGCGGGCAGCAGCAGCGAGTTGGCGTAGCCAGGGCTTTGGCTTCCTTCCCCCCGGTTTTGTTGATGGATGAACCCTTTGGCGCCCTTGACCCGGTCACCCGTTCCGACATACGCAGTCACCTGATGCAACTGGAAGAGTTCAATAAAAAAACGATCATCCTGGTTACACACGATATTCAGGAAGCTTTTGCTTATGGCGACCGGATTTGCATAATGCATAATGGCACCATCGTTCAGGAAGGCCCTCCGGAAGAACTATTATTCCACCCTGCGAATGAATTCGTTTCGGGTTTTTTAAAAGAACAACGGATGCAACTTGAACTTAAGACGGTCAGGCTGTTTCATATCTGGGATTTATTACCCCAGGCATCAGTAGAAAATCCGGCGACAGCATCTTTGTCTGAAGATAACAGTGTCTGGGAATTGACCGACTGGCTAACCCTACACTCAACATCTGCATTCATATTAAATAACCGGACCAATGAAGTAAAGGAGATCGCGCTGGAAGGCCTGCTACAGGCATACAAACAGTATAAATTAACAAGCGTATGAACGGGCAACAGGGCTTCTTTTCATTTATTCAACAACAATCCGGAAAACTGCTCGAGCAAACACTGGCTCATATCGGGCTCACCTTCATTTCGCTCCTGATCGCCATGTTTATCGGACTTCCCCTTGGCATCTTCATTTCAAAAAATAAAAAATTTGCTGGCTTTATTTTAAACGCAGCGGGCGTACTTCAAACCATTCCAAGCATAGCCCTGTTGGGCGTTATGATTCCATTACTAGGCATCGGTGCCAGGCCGGCTATTGTTGCGTTATTCCTGTATGCCCTGTTACCCATTATAAGGAATACTTATACGGGGATTACCGGGGTGGACGGGTCGGTGATCGAAGCAGCCAGGGCAATGGGCATGAGCAGGGCTCAGATCTTATACGAGGTTGAATTACCGATTGCTATGCCGGTGTTACTGGCCGGCATCAGAACGGCAACGGTCATCAACGTGGGAGTGGCGACCTTAGCCGCCTATGTTGCTGCAGGCGGATTGGGCGAATTTATCTTTGGAGGCATTGCGTTAAATAATTCCAACATGATACTTGCCGGGGCGGTGCCGGCAGCCCTGCTGGCTATACTGTTCGACTTTTTGCTTTCCCGGGCTCAACGTGTAAACATTCAGCGCTTAAGGAAAGGCCTCTGGCTGATGCCATTGCTGCTGGCACTGTTATCTTCATTTTACCTGCTGCCTTCGGTTTACAAAGGAACCTGGTTAGCCGGTTTCACCCCCGAATTTATGGGCAGAACAGACGGTTACCTGGGCCTGAAAGAAAAATATGGGTTGGATATTCGAACCGTGGTGATCAGTGATGCCGTAATGTACCAGGCAGCTTTTAACAGAAAGCTGGATGTGATCAGCGGCTACAGCACAGACGGCAGATTGAAGGCGTTTGCCCTGGTGGTGCTGGAAGACGACAAAAACGTTTTTCCACCTTATTATGCAGCACCACTTGTGCGCGATGAAACCCTCAAATCTTATCCCGAGCTTGAAGCCACCCTTAACTTGTTAAGCGGAAGGATTAATGATTCCATGATGACGGAACTTAATTACCAGGTTGATTACCTGAAGAAAAGTCCTGAAAGTGTAGCCAAAACATTTTTAATCACCCAGCAGTTATATAAACCGCCACGTTACGGCAATAAGGGAATGATACGCATCGGATCTAAGATATTTGCAGAACAATATACGCTTAGCCATATCTACCGCATGCTGATCGAAGGGTATACAGATCTTGCCGTTAGTACAAAAACAGGACTGGGAGGCACCAAGATCTGCTTTGACGCTTTATTAAATGATGCGATAGATTTCTATCCGGAGTATACAGGAACCGGGTTGCTCGTCTTACTGCAGCCATCCAAAAAAATAGTTGATGAGATTATCACAGACAAACAACGCGTGTATGATTATGTGCAAAAGGAATGTAATAGAAAGTTCGGCATCACCTGGCTAAAACCAATCGGTTTTAATAATGCTTACGCCCTGATGATGCGAAGGCAACAATCAGAACAGATGAAAGTATTTAGGATATCGGAACTTGTTGAAAAGGTGAAACGGTAAAGAGGTTTAAGGTTTTTTTCAAAGATGATCTACGTTGCCCGTGGTTGGTGTTTTCACCAACCACCATCGGGTTGACGACATAAATAAATAGTATCACATGCAAGAAGTAACGGTTGAATGGCTGCAAACCATCGAGGCTTTGAAAAATGTTGATGTTGAAGAATTACAGTGGTTTATTGATAACAGCACCCATACGGTATTGTCTGAAGGAGAACTGATGTTTAAAACAGGCGACCCGATAACCGGCACTTTTATTATCGTAAAGGGAAGGATCAGGATATTCACCACCCAGGGCAATGCACCAAGGGAATTAACCATTGTAGGTGTAAAAGAGATTACCGGGTATTTGCCTTTTTCAAGAGGCACGACAGCCTTCGCAACCGGTCAGGCGCTGGAAGAAACGCAACTGATGACCTTCCCCGTTGAACGCATGCAGGAACTGATCCATACTCATTTTGGGCTTACACAGGCACTGGTGCACGTCATGACTACCAGGGTCCGGGATTTCACTGCATTACAACAGCAAAGTGAAAAGATGATGGCCCTGGGTAAGCTTTCAGCAGGATTGGCCCATGAACTGAATAACCCCGCTGCGGCTATTGTCAGGGGATCCTTCTCTTTAAAAAAGCATTTGCAACTATTACCTGAAACGTTTAAACAGGTCATATCCATACGCATGAGCGAAGAACAGGTTGATGCAGTGAATAACAAGATGTTCGAGGTGCTTGCTAAAAAGGATCAAGGTCCACTCACCCTGATGCAACGCACCAGCAGGGAGAATGAACTGACTGACTGGCTGGAGGATCAACAGGTTGGTAACAGCCAGGAGATCGCGGAAAACTTTATTGACTATGGCATTACGCTGGATGACCTGGAGACATTTCAGCAGCTTATTCCTGCACAATACCTCTCACCGGTGCTGAACTGGATCAATAACAACCTGGTCACGAAAAGAATGGTGAACGACATCCAGGAAGCCTCTCTACGCATATCCGAACTCGTTAGTTCAGTAAAGAACTTTACGCATATGGACCGCGGACAGGACATGCAATACGCAGATATCCATTCCGGTATCCGAAATACTCTGGTTATGCTGAACCATAAATTCCGTAAGGGCAACATAAACCTCACCGAACAGTATGATCATTCTTTGCCACCGGTCAAAGCATATGTAGGCGAGTTAAACCAGGTATGGACCAACATCATCGATAATGCACTGGATGCGATGGAAACTAACGGTAAGGGAAACCTGCAGATCAATACGGAAAAAAACGATGACTATGTAAAGGTTTCCATTATTGACACTGGGCCGGGCATACCGGAAGATATTAAATCCCGGATATTCGATCCCTTCTTTACTACCAAGGATATCGGCAAGGGTACGGGGCTCGGGTTAGATGTAGTCATGCGCATAGTGAAGCAGCACAAGGGTTCGATAACCGTAAATTCCGTACCCGGACGAACTGAATTTGCCGTTTGTTTTCCGATAGGGTGAAGTTAATTTGCGAATATGCGGATGTGCGGATTGGATGAAAGCCGTAACCTACCCTCTTTTTCAAGGCTGTCCTTAAGATGAACATGAGAACCAAATTCCCCCGAAGGGGCAACCCGTTTGTAGAAGAAGAATAACCCTATTTTTGCACCGGCAACTTAGTATGATATGAATAAGCCAATCATTTTTTTAATAGACGATGACGCGCAGGTATTACGTGCCATCAGCCGTGACCTAAAAAACCATTACCGACAGGATTATCTGATACTTAGCACGACTTCAGTTCAGGAGGCTCTTGACAGCCTGGTTGAACTAAAAAACAAAAGCGAAAGGATCGCCATGTTCATATCCGATCAGCGCATGCCGGAAATGGATGGTGTGGATTTTTTAGAACGAGCCATACAAATATACCCTGATGCCTTACGTGTGCTGTTAACCGCTTACTCGGATACCGAGGCGGCGATTAAAGCGATCAATGCGGTCGGCTTGGACTATTACCTGATGAAGCCCTGGGATCCGCCGGAAGAGAAATTGTTCCCGGTCATTAATGAACTGCTTGATGAATGGCAAAACGGGTACAAACCGGACTTTAAGGGAATAAAGCTCATCGGATACCAGTTCTCGCCAAAATCGCACAAGATCAAGCAATTTCTTGCAGGGCACCTGGTGCCTTATCAATGGCTGGATATTGAAAACAACAAGGAAGCACAGGAACTTCTTTCGGCCAACAAACTGGAAAATAACGACCTGCCACTCACCATTTTTGAAGATGGCTCCTTTCTCAAATCTCCGTCGATCATGGAGATAGCAGGAAAAATAGGACTTAACCCACAACTCAAGAATGAGATCTATGATGTGATCATCATTGGTGCCGGTCCGGCCGGACTGGCAGCTTCCGTATATGGTGCTTCTGAAGGATTAAAGACCCTTCTTATAGAGAGGAGTGCACCCGGCGGACAAGCCGGCACAAGTTCCAGGATAGAAAACTACCTGGGCTTTCCTGCAGGACTCAGCGGTGCTGAACTCACCCGGCGTGCCATAACACAGGCTACCCGTTTTGGCACGGAGTTTCTCTCCCCCCGGTCGGTAAAAGAAATAAGGCAGAAAGACGGATATAAAAAAATAATTCTGGAAGACGATTCAGAAGTAAATGCTCGCGCCGTTGTAATTACGACTGGCGTGGATTATCGCAAACTCGAAACAAAGGGAATAGCCGAATTTTCCGGCGCCGGCATTTACTATGGGGCAGCCATGACTGAAGCAGCTTCCTGCAAGGAAAAACAGGTATATGTTGTTGGCGGCGGGAATTCGGCAGGACAGGCAGCCATGTACTTATCAAAATTCGCCAAAAGTGTGCACATCATTATCCGTCGTGAAGATTTGACTTCAACCATGTCAGCCTACCTCATAGACCAGCTAAAGGCAACTGCTAATATCGATATCATTAATATGACTGAAATAAGGGAAGCGCTGGGCAAAGACAGGCTTGAAAAATTGGTACTGGTAAACATTTCTACAGGAGAAATCGAAACAAAACTGGCTGATGCCTTATACATCTTTATCGGGGCCAGGCCATTTACCGATTGGATCGGGTTAGACATCATCAAAGACAACAAAGGCTTTATTGAAACCGGCCTTGAAATCAAAAATCATGAAAATTTCAGGAGGATCTGGAAACTAAACAGGGATCCCTATCTGCTTGAAACAAGCAGTCATGGTATCTTCGCCGCGGGCGACGTACGTGCCGGCGCCATGAACCGCGTGGCGTCTGCGGTTGGTGAAGGTTCCATGTCGATTAGTTTCGTGCATCAGTACCTGGCCGAGGTATAAAACTCCTATTAAATCATTATCATGAACAATACCGGTTGTGAACATATTAAACAGGTAAAAGAATTGAAACTGGCCGGCAGTTATGTATGCGGTGAATGCGTAAAAACAAACAGCAACTGGGTACACCTGCGTACCTGCCAGTCGTGCGGCATTACCTTATGTTGCGACAGCTCACCGCAAAAACATATGACCAAACATTTTCACCGGACAAACCACCCGGTAATTATTTCGTCGGAACCGGGTGAGCAATGGCTATGGTGTTACGCTGATGAGGTACTCATCGAATATTGACCAGTCAGCATTGTAATACATGAACAGCCGCAAATCGGGAGATTATATCCATGCTTAAATCTGCGAATCTGCGGCAAAAGAAAATAGCTAAACAACTATCAAATAAAGCATAAACGCTTTTAAAAAATGACCGTCTATGAAACCAGATGAATCAAATATTGATTTTTCGGAGAGCAAAGTTGATTCTCCAACTATTGAAGAATTTGTCAACCCCTTGCCGCGAGCCGTTTTACGTTCTAATTCATTCGTATTGCTTGATGGCGAATGGCGCTTTGCATCAGATCCGGACGACCGCGGGCTGCAGGAAGGCTGGCACCTCAGCCACGATTACAGACATACCGCTCACTGGCCCGGTACAGTTGAAAAACATATGATAAAGTCCAGGGATGAGCAACCCGGTTTTACTCAGGCAGACAAAACAGTTGTATGGTACGAACGAGACTTTCCGCTGCCTGCCCAGAATGACCGGTCCTCGCACTCTATGTATCAGATTACTTTCGGCGCCTGCGGATATGAAACACGGGTATGGTTAAACGGAACGCAGCTTAAAACGATTGAAGGTGAGAAGGTACACTACGGCGAATACACTTCGTTCTCTTACGAACTATTGGAAGAAAATCTGCGCCCGGTTAACCGCCTGACGGTACGCATTGCCGACACGATGGATGCGGACATCACCCGGGGTAAGCAGGAGTCGCATGTTTACAAGCGAGGCGGCATCTGGTACCAGACTTCTTCCGGAGCGGTGCGAAGCGTATGGCTGGAGATTGTCGAACGCAACCGGCTTCGTTCAAGGATGGGCGTGGTAAGCGTTGTTGAGGATCAGCTTGTACGGATTAACCTGACAACCCGCATCCATGACCCCGGTTGCTACACTTTAAGACTCAAGGTGTTTGAAGGGAACCACGGTTCAGAAAATCCATTGGCCTCATCAGACTTCCCTTTAAGGCTTGAAGCTGGCCAAAAACAGCAGCGGGTCGTGCTTGAAGTGCCCAATGCACGCTTATGGTCAACTGAGTTCCCTCATCTGTACAGACTTACCGCAGAACTTATTGATGCTGAAGGATACGCTTCAGGCATACAAACAGAATTCGGCCTTCGTAAAATCGAATCACGCGGATGCTTCGTTTATCTGAATAATAAAAAAATATACCTGGATGGAATATTGTACCAGCCAGGCACGGCTACCTATGAAGAAATAAAACGGCACATGTATTCCATGAAGGAACTGGGTTGCAACCTGGTGCGCATACACATAGCGGGCGTAGATCCCAGGATCTATAACCTTGCCGATGAACTGGGGTTATTGTTGTGGCTGGAAGTACCAAGCCCGCACCGGTCAAACCCGGAAAGCAGGGCAAACCACCGGGCCGAGTTGCTGCGCATGCTTGCCCTGATCGAAACACATCCGTCGGTGATCATCTGGAGCCTGTATAATGAAGACTGGGGAGTTCAGGACATCGCCACAAATGCCGAAACACGTCGGTATCTTATCGACACCTATCATTATATGCAGATCAATCATCCGCAATTCCTGGTAGTTGACAATGACGGATGGCATCATATTTCATTGGAAGGCCGCCTGAAATCTGACCTCCTGACAGCCCACCTGTACACCCCGAACCTTACCAGGTGGAAGGAAATGCTTAAACAACTTACCGAGGGAGAACTGGAAAAGGTGGCCGCCTTCCCGTTGGTGGTTGGCGATCCATTCTTTTACCGGCGGCAGGTGCCCCTGGTAGTGAGTGAATGGGGAGGGTTCGGATTCGTCGATTACGGAGGTCCCAAAGATTCGGTTGAAAGGGCAGAACAGATCAGGCTTTACAAAGAAGAATTACGCAAACTGCCCATCGCCGGAGATGTGTACACCCAGGCCACTAATATAGAAGAAGAGCGCAACGGATTAATCGATTTACACACCGGCGAACTGAAAGTGCCTGCAGGAATCTTTGCACCGGATGTAAAAGTGTTAGAAAAATAAATGCCTGAGGCAGGCTGCGCAATTAATTAGTCATACAGAATCCGAATTTCCTTAAAGGCATTAGTGGATAAAAAAAATAGTATATATTAATCCATATTATTAACATTTACTATACCTTACGGTGATTCCTATCTAAATCTGATTCTTTAGATCCAATTCCTGCCAAATTACTGTTCTTGCAAAATCTGTTATTTTATAACACAGTCATTTAAGGACTATGCAACGGATTTCGTTTTTTAAAAAGTCAGCACTAAAATTTATTTTTTTACTGTCATTGCATTCGGTGTTACCCTATTGATAGTCTAATGCGTCTTGAATGCTGTCCTTTAATATCTTTTGCTTTATTTTTTTACCTCTCAATCTTTAAGTATGCTAGCTAAAGTTACCTTTTTATCTGTCTACTTTCCAAAGGTGAAATGTAAACAGACGCTCTGGCATTTTGCAGTAAGGCCTGGCCATGCAATGTCAGTATGCACCTGGGGAATGCTGTTTGTTATTACACTACTGGTGGGGCCTTTCGGTGCCCGGTCGCAGAACGCCGGATGCACGGTGCCCACCTTTAATCAACCGGTTTCCTTCCCCAGCGGTGGGGGGTTTCCACAGTCTGTGGTAGTAAACGACTTTAACGGAGACGGCAAGCTTGACCTGGTAGTAGCCAATACCAGTTCTGGTAACATTACAGTTTCCCTGGGCAATGGGGATGGTACTTTCGGCCAACCAATTGCCATTTCTACCGGGGGTGGATCTCCCACAGCGGTAGTTGCCGGTGACTTTAACGGCGATGGTGTTCTCGACCTGGCCGTAACAAATTTCAACACAAACAATGTCACTATCTTAATTGGCAATGGAGCTGGTAGTTTTGCTCCACTGCCTCCCTTTGCCAGTGGCGGTGCCAGTCCTTTTACCTTAACAGTATTGGACTTTAACGGAGACGGCAAATCTGACCTGGCCGTGGGAAACTTTAGCTCGGGCACAGTTTCCTTATTCCTTGGTAACGGTAACGGCACATTTAATTTGACAAGTACCATTACCCTGGGGGTAAACGCTATATCTGTAACGGACGCTGACTTTAACGGGGATGGCAAATCTGACCTGGCCGTAGCCTATTCAGGATCAAACATCGTCATCTTGTTTTTGGGCAATGCTGGCGGTACCCTGGATCCATTCAATACTATCCCTACAGGTGCTGGTAGCACTCCCTCTTCTGTAGTGGCGGGAGACTTTAACGGTGATGGCAAGCCCGACCTGGCAATAGCAAACACTGGATTGAACAGCATCACTATATTGCTGGGCAACGGGGACGGCACATTTACACTAACACCTTCTTTTCCTAGTGGGGGTAACAGTCCTTTTTCATTAGTGGTCGGAGATTTTAACGGAGATAACAAACCCGACCTAGCGGTTGCGAACTCCCGCTCAAACAGCATCACTGTATTGCTGGGCAACGGGGACGGAACATTCACCCCACCAACTTCTTTCTCCAGCGGTGGCGTCAATCCTCGTTTTCTGGCTATCGGTGACTTCGACAGAAACGGCACAACCGACCTGGCAATAACGAACTCCGATTCCAATACAATTACCATCCTGCTAAATGCCTGCAGCTCGTTTAAGGACACTGACGGCGATACGATAGCCGATGAAAAGGACAATTGCCCGACAGTTGCCAATCCCCAGCAAACAGATACAGATGGTGATGGTCAGGGCGATGCTTGCGATCTGGATGATGACAATGATGGTGTATTAGATGGTGTAGACAACTGTCCTTTGGTTGCCAACCGGGATCAGGCAAATAACGATGGCGATCAATTAGGCGATGTGTGCGATCCTGATGATGACAATGATGGTGTATTAGATGGTGCAGACAACTGTCCGTTGGTGTATAATCCCGGCCAGGCCGACAACGATAACGATGCAAAAGGCGATGCTTGCGATCCGGATGATGACAATGATGGTATAGAGGATGTTATTGACAACTGCCCTACAGTTGCCAATGCAAACCAATTGGACACCGACCATGACGGTCAGGGAAATGCTTGCGACACAGATGATGACAATGATGGTGTACCTGATAACGAGGACTGTGCACCGCTGGATGCAACAAATGACAAAGTGCTCGTGTGCCATAAAGGAAAAAACACACTGTGTATAAGCCGGAATGCTGTTCAGGCGCATTTAAATCATGGTGACCAATTGGGTTCTTGTGGTTCCTCCAATGCAATGATTCAAGGGGTCCCCTCCTTGGCGAATCGGCAAGACCTTATGGTTTCCGACGTTAAGCCTGGCATATATCCTAATCCAAACAAAGGACAATTCACAATCAGGCTAAATAACACTAAAGCCATAAAAGCGGAGGTGTTGATCTTAAACGATAAGGGATCAGTCATAGAGAGAAGGCAAGTGCAGCTTACCGGAAAGGGACAAACGCTAGGCTTCAACCTCGGGAATAAACCTGCAGGAGTATATGTGGTGAAGGTAGTTAGTGCAGATGGAGTACAAACAACAAAAGTAGCAGTGCAGCGATAGGAAAGAATTATCTGACAAAACTGCCCCGGAATGATTTCGGGGCAGTTTTGTTTTAGGGAAAATTTCTGTTGTCGCGTTTAATTCTCAAAACACAGAAGTCACGGGTTTTACATCGGCGGCCTTAAGGCTTCAGTATACTCAGCTTTGAATTTTGCGGCTTCCCTTGTTTTATGCTGGGCTGACAGGCTTTTATACATACCCAGCAAGGACCAGCCATTACCAGGATTCAAGATAAGGTCTTCCCTGTACACTTGCTCCGCTTCTTTTGCCCTGTTCATTTTTAACAGAAAGGCTCCCAGGTACTGCCTGGCTGGAATCAACCATTCCTGCGGTTCACGATAAATCAGCTTGTCTTCTTGTTCAACGGCCCGCTTAAAAGCTTCTATTGATTCAGCGGTTTCTCCCTCCTCATACAACAATTCACCCTTTAATATTTCTGCTGCTATGTTACCGCATTGTACCGGCTTATTAAAAGGCATCAGGCGAACCGCCAGCAGGCTGTCTTGCAGGTCGCGTTCAAGGTTTCCGAGGCACTGTTTCGCTGCATGAAGGTTTTTGTTGTGTACTTGGGCCATTCCTTTGGCGAAATTATCGAGCACAGAAGCGTACTTCCATCGGGCATCCGGTGAAGGAGCCTGCAATATCAGCTGCCATTTACCCAGCCTTACCCAGGCAATCACGGGCAGCATATATACATACTGCGAATAAGCATCTTTTTCTATGGGTGAATTCAGGTCAAGCATTCTGTTCCTGGCGCGAAAATACACCGGCATACCTTTGCTAAACAAACCTGCATTCATGGCACAATAAGCCTGTACGGCAAAGATGTGTATTCCCGTATTTTTTCCTATCCCTATATTGGGAGCGAGAGAGTCTACAGCATTGTTTGCAGCATTAGCGTCTTCATTTACATATACTCCTTTGGCGAAGAGGCCGTTTCGCTGGTACATATGTGTGGCCATGTGCACCATATGTCCCACACCTGGCATGGCATCTTTTAGCACGTCTGCATGACGCAGAGCAAGTTCGGGGTGTTTAGAGGCTTCGGTCAGGTGTATGTAATAATGAAGGGCCGCAGGGTGGACAGGATTTCTTGTAAAAATCGCCTCGCATAATTTTACCAGTTCGGGTGTCCACGGTTTAGGACTGCCATCGTTATTCCAAAAGTCCCATTTGTGTTTGAGCATCACTGCGTCTACGTACAATGCTTTAATATCATCATTATCAACATACTTTTCTGTAAGCATCAACATGGCAGCGGCATAACTGCTGTCCAATTGATTACGGTCGGCATTGGTTTTATCAGTGGAGTACCTTTGTTGCATCGCATGTATGAGCTCCTTTTCTTTTTCATTGGCGTTTGCCATGTGCCTGCGCAATAATTGCATTACAGGTAACACTCCTTCACTCATCTTATAGTAGTAACTGTTATAATAAGGTCCCAAAGAAAGCGCCTGCCCCCAGTAAGCCATGGCACAGCTCGTGTCGAAACGGGCAGCTTCTTTAAAGGATGCCAGGGCTTCTCTCAAATGGTAGCTGTGATAAAAATTCAGGCCCTGGTTGAAATAGAATTGCGTGCTGTCGTTCTTGGTGGAAATGCGGTAAGTGTGACGCCCCAATCCAGGCACAACAGGTATGTATTTCCCGTTAACATCTGTGGCTATTCCTTTAGGTGCAGGTGCGCAACTTACAATATCGGTTTTTTCAGCCGGTGAAACTTTGTGGGGCCTTGTGTGAAATGCTGTTCCAGCACTTGTGATGATCAAAACAAAAAATAACAGCCCTACCTTGGATATATGATTTCTCATAACCGGAAATTGACATTGAAGATAATTAATCTTTCCAGCTTCCTCCGATGAAACACTGGGTTTAAAATTTCTGATGCGGCCACGCATCAGAAGGTGACTATTTGGATTGCTTGAAAAAATTATTGGTTTTATCTACCAGACCTTTAACAATAGCAGCGTAAGCTTTATTATTCGCCTGGTTGACCATCTCGTTTGAATCCACCCGGTGATCTTAGAGTTCGAGATCTTTGATCTCCAGCGGCTTGTTCCTGGCTGCCCAGCGCACCAGGCGAGTGAAATACTTTTCCGATCCCGGCCATATAATAACCGTTGTTTTTAAAATACTGCGGTAAGGTTATCACATTGGGCCCAGCCTTCCGGAAATGGGTAACCAAGTCATACACTTTTATACTGTCGGGGCGCAGGCCGGTTAGCATGCTGCTCCTTGACGGAGAGCAAACAGCCTGCTGGCAGTAAGCGCGGTTGAATAGCATCCCCTGTTTTGCCAACCGGTCAATATTCGGAGACACAATCTGCTACCTCTTCCTATCCAGGCAAATGACAGGAAACTCAGTGAAATGCATACAATAAGCCTGATAAACAATACTATTGAAAGATTCATAGCGACTACCTGCATTTGACAACCTTGAATCTTAAACTTTGAACTTTAAACCTTAAACTTACATAATCCCCTGCATTCTCCCGCAGTATACGAACCTAACTCATAAATTAAATAAATTTGGAACAATCCCTAATGTAGATCAGTATTGTAGTGTACTACATAACTAATACACAATGATTAAAATTGAAAACCTTTCTTTCGGTTACCATCGCAAAAAACTGCTGTATAAAAATCTATCCCTCTCTCTGCCTTCAGGAAGCATCTACGGACTTTTAGGAAAAAACGGCGCAGGTAAATCAACATTGCTTAAAAACCTGATCGGTTTACTATTTCCAACCGAAGGCAATATTATAATCAATGAGTTTATTCCTAAAAAGCGGTTACCCTCTTTCCTGGAAACTATTTATCTTATACCAGAGGAAGTTTATGTACCATCATTGACTATCAATCGTTACCGGGATTTATTCACCCCTTTCTACCCAAATTTTGATAATGAGCAGTTTGACTATTACCTGAAAGAACTGGATGTAAAAAATGAGGGCAAACTTAATACATTTTCTTTCGGCCAGCAGAAAAAGTTTATTATCGCTTTTGCCCTTGCCTGTAATACTAAAGTGCTTTTACTTGATGAGCCTACAAACGGGCTTGACATTCCATCTAAAACTAAATTCAGAAAACTGATCGCCTCTGTTATGCATGCTGACAGACTATTCTTTATTTCAACGCACCAGGTACGTGACCTTGAAAACTTGATTGACAAAATAATTATTGTTGATAACGGCCAATTGCTTTTATATGCATCTATTGCCGATGTCAATGACAGACTTTGCTTTAAAACGGTAAAAGAGCTTCCACAAAATATAAAAATTTTGTACTCGGAAGAATCTCTTAAAGGGATATCCATTATACACGAAAATATCGGTGAGGAAGATACCCGGGTTAATCTTGAGCAGTTGTTTAATGCTGTAACGGAAAAGCCTGAAGTAGCAAAGGCCATTTTTTCCATTAATGTAAGTAGTACCAGTTAACAAAGCGTCTTGCAAACAAGATATAAAATCCAGTGATACTATCAGCAAGTACTGCCGAACAAATGTGTAGCTGGTTATCAAAACTTTCGCCATCCATAGGGTGATTCGAACCAATTAAAAAGAATAAAATGAACGATACCTTCAACATCAAACGTTTTGGATGGCTTTTTAAAAAAACTTTGTTAGAACGGCCTGTGCAACTGTTTGGGCTGGTAGGTCTTTCGCTAATCATTTCTTTATTAATTTATGCTGCTTTTAAGGATTTAGTTGGTTACGATGAAGCACAAAACCTTTCATTTATATGTGGATTGGTTGGTGGGGGCGTTTTCTTGTCTTCGATTGTATTTAATTATTTTTCTTCCACTGCCAGTGGTTCGTCCTACCTTACTTTACCGGCCTCACATTTCGAAAAATGGCTTTGCGGAGTTATCATCACCGGTATTATTTTCACCTTTTTATTCCTGGTCTTTTATCACATTATCGATGCAACGTTTGTACTGTTATATCATAACAGCCTGGATGTTAAGAACCCGTATTACAAAGAAATGTATGAGTCGGTACATTCATTTTCGCTGGATGGCTTTATTGCAGGTAAAACCTATATCATGTATTTAAATGCTACCGGTGCCATGCTTATTGGTTCATTATATTTTAATAAGGCAAGTTTTATAAAAGTCGCTTTAATTGTTTGTGCTCTGTATATTGGAGGTCACTTGCTCAATTACTTTATAGCAAAAGCCGTCTTTGACAATATAGACAAGGCTCTCCCTTATTACTGTGTTTTCATACCGGTGGGTAAAGAATTTGGCAAGGTATTGCTTCCCGGCTATGCATCAGTAGCCGTCGATATTAGTTTATTATATATTGTTCCCGCTATTCTTTGGCTGGTTACTTATGTGCGATTGCGTGAAAAAGAATTTTAAAAGGTAAGAATGGAATTTAAAGATAAACAGGCGATATACCTGCAGATAGCAGATTATGTTTGCGAGCAGATACTACTAAAAAAGTGGCCTTTGGGAGATAAGGTTTCAAGTATAAGAGACCTTGCGATAGTCATGGAGGTCAATCCAAATACAATTCAGCGTGCTTATGATTTTTTACAGCAACGCGAAATTATTACCAATAAACGCGGCATTGGGTATTTTGTTGAACAGGATGCTCTCAAACGTATTTTAACATTCAGGAGAAAACAGTTTATCCAAAATGAGCTACCGGTCTTTTTTCGTAACCTGTATTTGCTTACGATGGATTTCAAAGAAGTAAAGCAACTGTATGAACAGTTTATAAAAGAAAATTTTAAATAAAAACAATATGAAAGGTAGTTCAGTAATTCTGCTGGTTACATTCGTGCTATTGCTAATGGCTATGTTTGTTTCTAATTTTTTAATAAAACAAGAATACAATAACATAGATAAAAGCGATATATATTGGACTTATGGCAAGATACTGCAACAACCTTTTAAACATTTGAACATAGAGGGAGGAAATATCACAAATATTGCATTTGAGCAAAGTAAAAAGCCGTCTGTACGTGTCCTTAAGAATTGGCAAGGTTATGAAAATAAAGTAGTAAAAACATATGTGAAGAATGACACGCTTTTCGTAAAATTTCCAAATACTATTAAGGATCCCAACGAAAGGCAATACGTACGACGGATCACCCTGGTTCGCATTTTTGCGCCTGAGCTGCTTTCTGTCAATGGTTTTGATACAAACTTCGGACTGTTCAAATTAAAGCAAAGAAGCATCAAAATTAATTTGTCGGGAAGATCAAACCTTGAGGTGCAAAGTTATCTGCATAATTTTGACAGCCTTCATATTACGCAAAGGGATTCTTCAAAATGCGTTTTTGAAATGTCACCTGATTTAAAAGGCACAGAAGCTGCAATTTCCCAATCAGCATCAAAAGGTACGGTATCCATCCAGGCAGAATCAGGAGGTTTGGATATCCAAAAAACATTGGCTGACCACGATGTTAAATCCAATAGTTGGGAAACCATGTATATAAAGACAGTAGATGCAAATGTGCAAGGATTATCTTTGTTGGATCTTGGACATGCACAAGTTCATTCTTTAAACCTAAGTATTACGGACACTTCCGCCATTATACTTTCAGGAGGAAGCCTCAGAAAATTTAAAAGATAGGGATGAAAACATCACACTATCATGCAAATAAAATAGCCAGCATCTACTGATGCTGGCTTTAATGGGTCTAAAATGATTAATATTATGCGTGCATGTTAATCAAACTCCTGACGGTTTGTATTTAATTTGCCGCCAGACCCACTGCTCCCATAGGTAACCCGCTTATATTTTCGATGTGGCTCAGGCTTCCGTCGTTTGCCAAGGCGAAAACGCTGATGGTTTGGTTACCGCCATTCAGCACGTAGAGATACCTGTTATTACCGCTCAGGGCTTCATCGATGGGTGAACTTCCCATGCCGGTCATGCCCGAGACCGCCTTAATCACATCGAGATTTCCGGTCATATCCGTTTTAAAGGAAGTAATGGTATGGCTCCCCGTGTTCGTTGCATATACATACCTGCCATCCTTGGTCATCACTACCCAGCAGGCGGCAGACTGTCCGGCTGACACTGGTCCGTCTATCAGGCTGATCATGCCGTCACCTTGAACACGGTACGAAGAAACTGTGCTGGCTCCAGGTGCCCCACCAGCTGCTTCAGACACATACAGATTACCGTTATGCCCTACAGCAAAGCCGAACGGGGTCATATTCGATGAAGAAAGGCTGTGCATCATTCCTGGTATGCCCTGCGCGTTTATTGTATAAGTAATGATCTTGTTTGTATTTTTTTCTGTAATGGCTACTACCTTTCCATCAGCAACGAAAGAAATTTGAGCAGGTCCAGCATCCATGCTGCTTAAGGGTCGTGTGGAATTATCAATCGGTTGCAGTTTGCCATTTCCCATTAGCTTAAATCCTGAAATGTTACCGGTTCCGCCTGCGTTTACAACAAAAACCAGCCCTTTATGCATAGTGATACTAATCGGCCTTGTTCCGCCCGAAGCAACTGTTGAAACCAGCTTGGGATTGTTGTCTGACAGGTTGAATGAAGAAATGGAATTACTGCCTGCATTAACTGCCAGTGCATAATGCTCATCATCGGACAACACAATAGCACCCTGGCTTCCCAACCCGCTTCCGGTCCCTGTTCCGCCTGTCGGGAACTCGCCTGCATAACTAAGTTTCCCTTCAGACGAACGGGTGTAGGCGATGATTTTGTTTCCACTGGTCTGATTGCTAAGGGTCAATACATAACCCTTGTCAGTTCCCTTGCCCTTGTCTTTAATGATGTCAAAAATTGTTGAGGCCTTCTGGCAGGATGCCAGGAATAGAGATGCGATGGCTAACGCCATGAAAACGCTGTTCCGCTTCATAATTGTTTGATTTTTATGGTAAATAAATAGATGCCTGGTATGATATCTAACCTACCCGCTTGTAATGGCGAATAGACATAAAACCTGATCTACGGTGTGTTATCCCGTGGTATAGATATTATAGTGTTATTTGCTAAGTTCAGCGCATCGTCCTTGTGATGCCAATGTGTAAACCGGTGCCTGTAAGCGGGAGGCTGCCTATCCCGACCTTTTTCAAAGGAACCTGGATATAGGGTTCGAAGCGGATACTATTTCTTTTACCAAACCGGTAATCATATCCGATCGCCAGGTCTATGGCAGCCATAAAATAGCGCCGGTCTTTTTTATACGATCCATCGACTTCTTCCGGCAAACCATTCGTCATGGTATTATACCTGTTGCTCTCATCTGTCATAATATAGGAAGAAAATCCTGCTAAAGTATAAAAGCGGTGCAGGTTTTTGCCGGTCCAGGTATAACGCAGGCTAACCGGGATTTTAACGATCTGGCTGCTGCCTTTCACATCCATCACTTTCATATCCGGGGGCATCTGTAACCCGATCTCTTTCATACTAAAATATTCACCAGCTGTTGTGTAATAATGTTGTGCCTTGAACAATCCTGTTTCAACGGATAACCTGGGACCGAATCGATAGCCACCAACTACTCCAAGATCAAAACCAATCTTCTTCATCCGTTGACCTCTTACCGAATTCAGACCAGGCCCGGATACCAATCCATAATACAAGCCATGTAAAGAATGTAAGGCCTTTCGTTTGTCTGTTTTTTTAAATAGGGTGCTAACCGGATGCATCCGACTGTAGGGCGTTGTTACCACAACATTACCCTGCTGCGAACGATGCAAGTCATCGTTAGGGTCGACACGAACCGGTTTAAGGAGCGTAGTGCCAGCATCCGGATCACTGTTGAAAATCACCCTTTGATTATCTTTCAGGACTGCTTTTTCTTTTGTTACTGCAGAGCGGGAATTCACATAGATCGCATTTACGGTATTTTTATTCGATTTAAAAACACTTGCTGCCTTACCGGTTGTAAAAGATTTATCCCGTTTAGACTGATACCGGCCTTGAACCCGGATAGTCTTGTTATTGCTGCCCGTTAGTATCTCCGCCTCAGCAGGTTCCGGCACCCGGTTCTTTCCCGCAGGAAATGTCTTATTTACAGTTCCATTCTGCCTCCCTCCGGAAACGGGTGATTCTTTCTCCGTTATTAAGATGTGTTGGTTTCCATGACGATTTAAGCGCAGGACACCAAATAAAATCAACGCCAGTACCAACAGGAAAAGGCCGAAATACTTTTTTTTATTGTCTTTTCTATCCGGCTCCCGGGGAGACTCCTTATTTGACGAGATCTTAGCTGAGATCTCATCCCAATGATCAGGGCCAAGTTTCAAAGGGTAATCTTTTGATGCCCTGTTAAACAATTCATCCATATTGTGTTCTAGATCCTGCATAGCTTGCCTTCCTCCATTTTTCTAATGCTGGTTTGCAATAAGATCCTCGCCCTGGATAAGCTTGATTTTGAGGTATTAACGGAAATGTGCAGAGCATCGGCAATCTCACTGTGTGTATACCCATCTACAACATACATATTGAAAACAATGCGGTAGTTCGGTGGTAGTTCCTTGATCAGCACGATCAGATTTTTATAGAGCAGCATCTGGTCAGCTTCATCCGTTTTGTCGGATATCTGCCACACCTCCTCACCAATACCGCCAATTTCCGGAAGCATGCTGCTTCGCCTGAGTTCATCAATAGAACAATTAACCATGATCGCCTTCAACCATCCCATCAATACCTTTTCCGTATGCTCCTCTTCCACTTTCTTAAACTGGTCAAAACGATGGAATGCTTTCACAAATCCATCCGTAACCACATCCATCGCTTTTTCATACCTGTAGATATA
Organism: Chitinophagaceae bacterium; assembly: GCA_037718865.1. GTDB lineage: Bacteria > Bacteroidota > Bacteroidia > Chitinophagales > Chitinophagaceae > JADCRZ01. The sequence continues at coordinate 32,476 of JBBJMP010000022.1, forward strand.
ACGGAATACGATCTTGCACGCATACCCACGATAGCGGTCATAAAGGATCCGTTGACACGTACTTTCCTTATTAATACAGCCGGAGATGATGCGGGTTAAGTTTTCCAAAGTCCAGTCTTGTTAATACATGCACGGGTATTTCCGGTGCAAGTGAAGTCTTGTTCAGGTTGAAGACCCCTTTCCTGCAAAATTTCTTTTATATGATAGTCTTCAGATATACATACGTGGCTGTTGGAAAAAGGTTGCAGGTAACGTATTTTAAATAAGGAAAAATCATAATTACCTGGTTACCATCTCCTGTTTGGGCCATTGTGCTAACGGCGCTATTTTCAGTTTGGCCTTCTTTTCAACATTTTCCGGAACAAGGAAAACAGTAAGCGCTCCCTTTGACTTTGCAGGCATTTTCACTTCGAAGCCCACCAAACTTGTTCCCGGGTTTGGCGCATCATAACCGGTAGTCGGTACGGTTGACCAGGTCTTCATGGTTATATTTGCAGGTTCCTGGACCTGCAGGACAAGCTTTTTGCCATCTTGAGTGAGTTCAGCTTTATTCTTACCGGTAATTTTAACTGCAGCAGGCGTTAGGAGGGTCCATCGGATCGTTGTTTCCTGAGGTAGTATTTCGAGTTCATCGCGAATTACAACATAACCCTTGTCAACTATCGCAACTCCCCTGTTGGCTTTTGCCAGGAAACCTTTATACACCGGGCTTAGGTCGGTGATGGCATGCATAAAAGAAGCATTCTTTGAAGATGCCGTAATAGGCGCATGACCATCAACCCGCTGAAAAGAATCATTCACGGCAAGGGTGTTATGCACCAGATTGTTATAGCGGAACACTTTCCATCGTTCTGCATCCTGGGTACGGCCAAACAGTTTTATTCCTTTTGATTCCAGCGATTCATATTCCTGACTACCAAAATCCATGGCCCATCTTACTCCATTGGCTTCCATGATAAACGAGCCAATATCCATATGAGCGTGGTTAACCGAAGCCGAACCTGCTTTTAATCCGACATAAATGGCCGCAGAATCCGTCCACGATGTGCGCATCAGCGCTACAGGACTACTTCCTCCGCCCACCCACATGTTCGATGCAGGGGCAGGAATGGCATCAATGCCGACCCCATTGCTCCAGATAATAATGGCAGGCAGCAAGCGGTTTTGAACGAACCTCTTCCCTTCTCCCTCCTGCAGGCGCTTGCGCTCAACCCAAAGCAGGGAAGGATCTTTAAGTCTTGCTGCAAACCAGAACATAGCCGGCTGAAGCCCCCCACCTGAGCCGGCATCAGAGTAATTGAACGAATTACCGGAAGGGCCGGTCATATTTTGCAGGTAACCTGCTGTTTTCAAAAAACCCGGAATGTCAGATAGTCCAAAGTCCTTACCAAACACTTTTTCCATGGCGCTGAGGAACATTATATTAAAACTGGTACCATAACCCCAGTAGCCATAGCCTTCGGGGTAAGCACCATCCGGACTATAATCTTTCATAGGCAGGACAATCGATTCTATCGCCCGGTTAATGATCTGTTTTGCCAGTTCCGGCTGGTCTTCGTAAATAGCCAGTGCACCGTAAGTCATCCCGGCATTGCAGACCTGGTTCCAATTGTGGGTGGCCCTGAGCCAGCTGTTGTATTTTGGATCGAGTGATGGTTCGATACCTTTTTTCAAAATGGCCTGCTTAATGGCAGCCCTGGATGTTTCAGGCAATTCGTGATAAAGCCAGTCGTAACCAATAGACACGCCCATGGTCATTTCAGCCACATCAAGGAAATGTGTTGGATTCCAATCACTGAATGCAGCAACAGCCAGCAGTTCTTTTTCCGCTCTCTGCAGGTATTTCTTGTCACCGGTCATGCGAAAAGTGTAAGAAAGAAAAAAAACACGCCGGATGCATTCACGTGATTTGTCAAGGAGGCGGCGGCCGATCTGGATCCGTTCTATCGGAGCCAGGTCGATTAACCGGTCGCATTCGGTAATGATAGCCTGGTGCATTTTGTTCCAGGTATCGTCACCGCCAATGGTTTTCTTTATAGTTCCCTCTTCTCCTTTCATCAGCAGGATGCGGGGATGAGCAGGTATTTGTACGGAACCACCAATGTGGTCGGTCTGCCCGGAAACAACAGTAATGAGCACAAAAAAGAACGCTGTAAAGGTCAGCAACGCGTGATTGATTTTCATTGTGGAATCAATGTTGATTATTGACTCAAATATAAATCATTAGCCGTGCCGGAGCTTACTCCCGGAAAGAATAAATTATTACACAGATAGTAAATTACCGGTTTATCGTCAGGCAGCATTAATTACAGGTTAATAGTATCATTTATGATAAAATGTATTTCCGCCGTTGTATCTTTAATATTGGTTAAATCAGTGGTTAACTTTTAATGATTTAATTCATAAATCTATATCAGACTAAATAATCAATCCGGCACCTTTTATATTCCGCTTACTGTAATTATGATTCATCATACATTAAGGTGGAAGGAGATGTTCACAAGCATTTTGCTGATCATTTTGTTTACCACCTTTGCTTTTGCACAAGATCCACCGTTTACTATTTTGCTCCGGGATAAGGATTCGGGGCAGCCCCTGTCAGGCGCTACACTAGTCTCTTTGAACAGCAGGTTCAAACAAACAAGTGACAGTACCGGTCGGGTAACCATCCCTTTTAATGTTCGTAACAAAAGTGAAAAGCTACAACTCAGCATGGTTGGGTATATTACGCTAACCGTCAATGCCGGTAAGTTATTGCCATCCCAGGCCATTGGTTTTGAAAAAAATGTCGGCACCCTGGCTGAAGTAATTGTTACGAGTAACAACCCGGTGGAAAAAGTACGCAATGTTCAAATGGGCTCAGAGCTGATCACCGCAGTAGAAGCAAGAAAACTGCCCGCCATTCTGGGAGAAGTCGACATTATCAAAATACTGCAGCTCAAGCCCGGCGTTAAAAATGCCGGAGAAGGGCTGGCAGGGCTGTATGTCAGAGGTGGAGGCGCGGATCAGAACCTGATACTGATCGATAACACTCCGGTTTACAATCCTAACCATTTACTCGGCTTATTCAGCATTTTCAACAATGATGCCCTCAGGGAAGTGAAGTTGTTCAAGGCCGCCTATCCAGCCGTGTATGGCGGCCGTTTATCGTCAGTGCTTGATGTATCTATGCGCCCCGGCTCCTTAGATAGCTTTGGCGTTTCAGGCGGGATCGGCTTCCTGTCTTCCAGGCTTTCCATTGAATCGCCTGTTAAGAAAGGGCGGTCATCCTTCATTGTTTCCGGCCGAAGAACCTATTTCGATATATTTACCAATGCACTAAACCGCGCCAAAAAAGGCGATTCGGCCTTCGAGGCCATACCGCCCTATTTTTTTTCTGACCTTAATTTCAGGGGTGACTGGAAAATCAATGACAGGAACTTCGTCTGGGCCACCGGTTATTGGGGATCTGATAATTTCAAATCCTCATCTGATGAGTTTGGTGCCCGATTTACCTGGGGTAACCAAACAGCATCCCTGAACTGGAGATCTGTTCTGCCGCGAAATAAGGAAATAACTTCGACAATATTCTACTCAGGCTATAGTTACAAGTTTATAAACCAGTTTAGCTTTAATGAGCTGATATTACGATCCGGGATTAACACGCTGGGATTTAAAGCGGTAATTAAAAGCAATACTGAAAAGCCCCTCAGGCTGCAGGCGGGCCTTGATGGCATGATCCATCAACTCAATATTGGTGACTTCAAAGCATCGTCAGACCTCAGTGGTTTTAATATAGGAGAAAAAATTGACGGTAATGAATGGGGGGTGTTTTTAAATAGTGAGTGGGACCGGTCAAAAAAACTCGGCTTACTCTCGGGCATGCGGCTTTCCGGGTTTTATGCCGGCAATCAATGGCATGTAAACGCCGAGCCACGTTTTGGTGCCAGGATCAATGTATTCGAAAATGCAGCCATTAAAGCGAGCCTGACCAGAATGTATCAATACCTTCACCTGGCCTCTTTGAGCTCCGCATCGCTTCCTACCGATATCTGGTATCCTTCCACCAACAAAACCAAACCGCAATATGCCGATCAGGCCAGCATCGGATGGTCGCAAGCAGTCCGGGATAATATGTATTTTTTTTCAGTGGAGGGATATTACAAATGGATGAACAACCAGGTGGAATTCAGGGATGGCGCTAACATCTTCGGCAACCCCAGGCTTGAAAATGATTTTGTATTCGGAAAAGCAAATGCTTACGGAGTTGAAGTGTACCTGGAAAAAAAGCAGGGCAGAACAACGGGCTGGCTTGGATATACGTTATCCCGCACGACCAGGACTTTCGCGGATATTAACAACGGAAGGCCTTTTAAACCGCGTTACGACAGAAGGCACGACTTCTCGTTTGTCTTCATGCATAAACTGAGCAACAAGTTTACGCTTAGCGGTAACTGGATCTTTGGCACGGGCACCTATATCACCGTTCCCGTTGGCCGGTATGTATTTCAGGACCAGGTCGGCGACAGGCCAAGAAGGATAACTCCGGTTTACGGAGACAGAAGCAATTACCAGCTTGCGCCCGTGCACCGGATGGACCTTAGCCTGGTTATGTTGCTTAAGAGCAAAAAAGGAAGTAGAGATATTACTTTCAGTTTGTACAATGCTTACAGCAGGCGAAATCCTTTCTTCATTCAATTCAGGGACGTGAAGAATGAAAGTGGGTATGTAACATCCATAGAACCTACACTCATTTCCCTCTTTCCTGTATTACCCGGAGTAACTTATAATTTTAAATTTTAGGAATGAAATTTTACCTAGTTATCCTGCTGCTGACTTTCATGATATCCTGCGAGAAAGTAATCAGCGTAAAATTGCCTGATTACGAGCCCGAGATTGTGGCAGAAATGTACCTGGAAGAAGGTAAGCCACTCAGGTGCCTGGTTTCCCAAAGCCTGTCCTATACAGACTCCGTGATCAATTTGCCTCTGAACAATGCTACGGTGGTTATTTCGGACGGTAATGCGCGTTACATGCTGCAAAATGTAATTAACGTGGATACCACAACGGGGAGATTGTATAATTTCTATCATCCCATAGAACTTCCCTTTAATAATTTAAAGACATATTCTCTGACCATTTCTGACAGCACCGGGCGTTTGGTGACTGGCGTCACGCGCTTCTCGCAAATGATCATTCCTATCGACAGTGTCGGCAGGAAATCTTCATTGACCAATGCCGACAGCTTCAGCGTTGGCATAGTCATTACTGACCCAGCGGATTTGGAAAATTATTACCGGTTTATAGTTGCCAAAAAAAAGAGCAGATTCGCTGATAACCCAACAGATTTTTCTTTAAATGATATTTCTTTTAACGGCAAACCGTTCAGTTTTTTTTCTGAAGCGGCATATGCCAGAAATGATACGGTGACCGTAAGAGTGTATTCACTACAAAAGGAACACTATGACTATATTCAATCTACCGGGGATGCGCGCGGGGCAAATTTTAACCCTTTTTCCCAGCCAGGCCGGATAAAATCAAACGTCAAAGGGGGATTGGGCATTTTTACCGCCATCCGGTATGCAGAAAGAGATGTAATCATCAAATAATTGTACCTTTACTCCTCATTAAAGTTTACTTCATGATTAAGTATTTCCCAATCTTATTTCTGGTAATTACAATCATTACGGCTAACAAAGCCTTTAGCCAGCAGGCAGATACCGCTCAGGCTGCTAAAGTGGTAGAGCAGATTGTCAAGGAAGAAAAGTCAATTAGCAATAGCGAAAACAAAATTGACAAAAATGATAAGAAGATAAATAAGGCCTTAAGAAAAGCAAAAAAGCAGGAAAGAAAAATGAACAAGGCCCTGGCAAAAGCTAAAAAACAGGAAAGGAAAAAAGAACGGGAAGAACAAAGGAAAAGGAAAAAAGAAGAGAAAATAAATGACTTGAAAAAAGACCTTGGCACCCAGGGATCCTCCAATTAGTCAGTAATATTAATACTTAAGACAATTTCTTTTTTTGAAAAAAAAGTTAATTGTTCTTTGCTGAGTCCTTTACAATTACGGGCGGTATACATTTTACCGCTTTTTTTTTTGGAGTATTGATGAAACCAAATACTACAAAGAAGTCATCATCCGCGCTCAGTTTATGCTTCACTTTATCTATATATTGGCAAGTATTATAACCGGACCGACGGCTGTATCAGATTCACGCTGGCCATTTGTGGAAGATGTCACCGTTTGCCGAACAGATTATCAAGATACAATTAAACGTTCTGCGCAAAGCAGAACAGCGTTGACTGTTGCACGTGAGAATGTGTTGAAACCGGGAGAAAGGGTCTCGGAAAAGATTCAAAGAAACCTTTTTGTAAAGGTTAACACCAATAAAACCAGTTGTTATGTAGGCGAGCCCATCCTTGCCGAGTATAAATTATATTCCCGCCTTGTAGCGAAATCAAAAATAATTAAACAGCCATTGCTGAATGGATTTACGGTATATGACATGATGGATTTTGTGCCTTTAGCTGAATCGGAGGAAATCGTTCAGGGCAAGCGGTTTAAGGTGCACACCCTCCGCAAGACTCAACTGATACCTTTGCAAACGGGCATCCTGGAGTTAGACCCGATGGAACTGGAAAACACAGTGCAATTAATAAAAAGCAGGGATCTTAAACCACAGAAAGGAAATCAGCTCAATGATCTTCTGGATGTTTTCTTGGATGAAGAATCAGCCCCTGCCATTACGCAATCCGCAAAAACACAAAGTAATACGGTAGTCGTTTCTGTGAATGCTTTGCCAGACAACGACCGACCTCCTTATTTCAATGGGGCGGTTGGCCGGTTTACCATTAGCGCGACGATAGATTCCTCCAGGCTGTCAGCGCAAAATGCCGCAATATTGACCGTTGAAATATCCGGAAAGGGCAATCTGGCTTTGATCGAGGCTCCCGAAATTCAATGGCCTCAGGGATTTGAAAGCATGGATACCCGTTCATCAGAAGAACTGGATAAAACCGTTATCCCGTTAGAGGGAACAAAGCGGTTTGAATACTCTTTTATTGCGGAAAGAGAAGGCAGTTTCATTATTCCGCCTGTTTTATTTGCTTATTTCGATCCGTCCGGCATAACATACAAAACCATTTCCACTAAGGCTGTACCCATCCGGGTTTCTGCCGGCGATAGGATAGTGAAGTCCTCCAAACCGGAATCATCCGTTCAATCCTTACCCAGAGAAGATAATAGTATACCTGCGTTGCTGAAAGCGCATTTTGCGCTGATACTGGTCGTGCTTTTGGCTCTGATCGGTATTTTATTCATGTGGCTGCAAATGTTGCACCGGGGAATCAAAGTTAAAGATACCAGGCCGGCAGCTGAGCGCACAAAGGATACTATCGGCACAACATTAACCGCCCCCCGGAATGATCCGCTACAGAAGACGAGAACGCTGAGTACTGACCCACATGGATTTTATAAAGAATTGAACAAGGTATTATTAAATACCCTGGCAGAAAAATTTCAACGCTCACCCGGAGAACTTTACAAACCCTATATAATGCATCAACTTCAGTTAAAAGGATGGAATGATATGATGACAGCTGATCTGGTAGCGCTATTGACAGAGTGCGAGCAAAACCTCTACAGCTCAAATGAAATACCTGCGAGGGATGTTGCAGCCAGTTTATATAGAGCAGAACGGGTGATGGCTGCTTTGGAAAAATGGTAATGTTGCTGCCCGTTAGCTGTTGCAACATCGCTGCCAAGGACTTGCTTCAACGAGTTATTGTGCATGAAGTAATCGCAGCACGTAGGCATCTTTTTCCCTGTCTGAGGCCTTTTTTAAATTACTGATGAGCCATCCGGAATTTACACTCGGCCGGGAAAACCGGCTGATCGTGAATATCCATCCATCAACCTGCAAAAAATGGTAAACTACATTTTTTACAAATCTATATTTTAGCTGGTTATTCAAAACTGCTCTTAAAAAAGCCCGGGAAGCGGGGTAATGAATGAAATTAGTGTCTAGATAATCGCGTATGTTCGGTTTATCTCTAAGGGCCGAGGATAAGGATAAGAAATTAGTGGCATGGCTCATGGGGTTTAGGAATTTTATTCCCCTGTATTCATGTTGAAAAGCGATTGGATACTTAACCGGGGTAATAAACCGCGAGTAAGCACCGGCTATAGTCCATTTTGAACCGCCATCCGCATCGTGTTGTATTTTCAGCAATATCACAACATCAATCATCTTACCGTTGTACTCGAACTTACACAAAGCCTCAGCGTACCAATGCTCACTAATAAAATCAAGGAAAACGGGGTTAACGCTATCAGTAACCTGGTTGTAAAAGTCAGCCACCTCATTTTCATTCCAATTTTTGTTCTGTTTATTAAAGAGGTTGCTGATCAGAGATCCCCTGTCGACCGTTATGCCCGGATAATTATCTTTCACATAAGCGTTGATGAAAGCGTCCGGCTCATCGTTGAACCGTTCAAAGAATTCATCAATGTGCTTTACCTCAAAAGCAAAGATCCGTTCACGTTCCGAATTGGATTCGATATGCTGAGCAGTTGCGTGGAAACAGATAATACAACAAATGAATGGAAATGCGACTGTCTTGCGGCTCCACATAATTAAGAAGGCTTCGTGACGGCGATGCCAATATTTCCTAAAAAGACATCCCATTCTAAAGAAGTTTCACCGCCCCTTCTTTTTTCATATGTTTTTAAAACGATCTCAACCGTCTTACGGGTAATGTCCTCATAGGTTTTATTATCGCCCGAGATGCCGGTGAACCGTTGTTCAAACTCTATAAAACCGTAATAATTTCCATCCGGACCTTTCCGCAGGCGGCTGGTGTACTGAACATCATACCACTCAATCACCACTTTATCATATTTAAGCAGGCCCAACCGCTTAAGATACACACCTACTTTATATTGCTGAACATCGGAACGGTTTATGGAAGAAACCTCCACGGTAGCATCTTCGTTGATAAAAAGAGAAACAGCCTGGTCAATTGTTTTTGACAATTGGTCGGCATCGGTGTCTTTATCAGAAATCAACCGGATATAGCCCTCTAATTCTTTTATATTCAACAGGGCTTTTTTCTGCAAGCCTGTTATAGTTGCAGAATCAAGCCTGGCTTCGGATGCAGACGTTTTACCCCCGCCGCCCCGTGCACCGGTCGAAGCGGCTGTTTTAGTGCCGGAGTAATTCGTATTTGACACTGTTTTCGGAGCAGGGGCATCTTTACCTGCTACCCTTTGTTTTGCTGCAGGCTTGGAAACAGATGAATCCCTGTTGTTTGAAACGGATTGTTGTGACATTGGCTGGGAGACCGTGTCCTTTTTTGGTTCCACGACGGGAGAACCGGCAATAGCTTGTGTGTCTTTTCTGACTTCAGTTCCCTGATTCATTTTTGTTGAAAATGCCAGCTGGTAATAATTGTCCTGTATAGACTTTAATGTTCGATAAGCCTTATCTGCACTCGAGATTAACTTATGTTTACCGTCTTTAAAGATAATGACGGTGACGTCTTTTTTTGGAATGGTCAGAAACTTGTTACCAACAGTGTATTCAACAGTGTTTTCCTTTTCCATCCTGAACATACCGGTTATGATATCATTTTTTTCAGTAATTATTTTATCAACCTTATTAAAATCCGGGTCTGCCTGCAGAAAAAAGTTTTTGCTATACACATCCGCTTTGATAGCATTTTCATACAACCCCGGAATGACGAGAAAATTCCCGATACTATTGAAAACAAACAGTACATCGGAATGGGTAGTAGAATAGGGAACCTTCGGATTTACCGCATCTGTACCCTTTATAGCGTTGGCAGTAATTTCAGTGACTTTCCAATCATTCGTTTTCTTTTTGGTAAAATAGATCTTATCCTGTGCATGTACATTGACACCCACGAGTATCAGGCAAAAAAGCAAATAATTTTTTTGTGTATAATTCATTACTTAACATTTAAAATTCATATTCAATAGCCATAGTTCCGTTTTTCAGAGTGGAAGCCTGGCGGTATTTAATTTTAAATTCTACCGAAATATTTATCAATCAGATCTCTAAATGGCTTTTCATCCTTTATAAATGCAAAATCTTTAGTGACCGTTAAACGGGTTATTTTAGCGGGTAAGCGTACCAGCGCTTTTTCAAGCCATAACAACGCCTGCCTTGACTGCTTCATATTTATATAGGCAACGGATATCAGATAGATGGCTGTGGAATTTAGAGAATCTTTAATAAAGGCATTATTAAGAAATATTAGGGCACTGTCAGGGTTATTCAGCCTGATGTATAGTTCGCCTAATTCCATATTAAAATTGGCAAACCTGTTCTCTGCTTTACTTGAAATAATCGTTCTAAAATCTTTTAAGGCTGATGCGTAATTACTCAGATTTACAAAACAGTTGGCACGGTTATAAATAGATGAAACAGCAATGGAATCAGCCGGATTTGCGGAAAGGCAAAAGTTGTAGTGATAAATGGCCCGGTCGTATTTTCCTATTCTTTGGTATAACTCTCCCAGTAAAAAGTACCACTGGGCGCTGCCCACATTCTTCTCAATGGCTTTTTCAAGGTCCTCCTGCGCTTTTTCCAATTCATTTAGTTTTAAGTAGGTCTTTCCACGATTAAAGTAAAACTCACGGGCATACATGTTCTTTCTAACGGCAGTGTTAAAATGCTGGAGGGCACTTGATAAGTCACCCGATTGAAAATGAGATTCACCTTTATTATTATACAGGTCCGCCAAAAATATATCGTCAAGAGACGGCTTACCGGCTTTTGAGGTAGAAAGCGCTGCATCATAACTGGTTATCGCGTTGCTATATTTTTTTGATTTCAGATAAGCGTCTCCGAGGTATTTATAGGTTTGAGGTAATTTCGGGTTGAGTTTAATAGCTTCAGTAAAGTCAGAAACGGCTTCCGCATAGTTAGATTGGGTGAATTTCAGCATACCCCGTTGTTTATAGGCATCATGACTCTGCGGATTTAAATAAACAGCTTCATCAAAATCTTGCAACGCCCTGGCCAGATCATTTAACTTGAAATATATTTCTCCTCTTTTCAGTGTGTATTGATGTTTGTCAGGATCAATCGAAATTGCATGACTGATCCATGTTAGTGCAGAATCGGTCCTGCCTGCGTCGTAATGCGAAAGTCCCGACTTGAAGAAGTCGGCGCTGATTTGTTCTATACGCTTGAAGTAAGAACTGTCAAGGCCTCGGATCTTGGCCTTGGCAAAATCTTCGCCCGCCTTGGTTATCTTTTTCAGGTCAACTTCTACCAATCCCCTGAAATAATATGGATATGCTTTAGAGGAATCGATACTGATAGCCTTAGTGAAACTCAGCAACGCCTCGTTGGGTTTATTAAGCTTGTATTGTAACTCCCCTTTAAGGTTGTGCAGCAAGGATAATTTATTATCTATTGCTATGGCCCTGTCTAAAATATCTATAGCTGCTCCGGTATTGCCCAGGTTTACGTTCAACCAGGCAATCTTCTGAAGAATGGTAATATTTGTTTTCTCGAGGTCCGCACAAACGGTATAGGTAGCCAGGGCACCAGCATAATCGCCCTTTATCTCCTGGAGCACCGCTTTCAGCTTATGGGCCTGTAAATTATATGGATCACTTTCAATCGCTCTTTTATAGTCCTTCAGGGCCTGATCATAATTTTCAAGTCTTTCATAACATTTCCCGCGACCAATAAGGTAATCTGCGTTTGCCGGATCTTTTTTCAATGCCTTGTCGTATTCATCAATGGCTGCTTTATACTGGCCTGCCATGAACTTTGCCTCCAGTCTCGCCAAATTATCAACCTTTACTTTTAGCTCCTGGATCTTGGCACTTAGTATGACTGCTTCCTCAGGCTTCTTTGACAAGGCCAGGGTGTAATTTTCCAAGGCGTCATTATACCTTCTTGCGTTTTCTGCAAACAACGCTTCCTTCATATATTGATTATACTGGTCATCAGAAGAACCCCTGGTAACATCGATATTCTTCCTTGCTTGCTGGATCATGGTTTGCAGATAGGCCACATCACTTTTACTGATCACCGTAGTGGATTCTTTGGTGATGACTTCCGCCTCATTGAAAAACCGGTAGGCATTTACGTACTTCTTATTATTTAAGGCAATATTTCCTGAGTCGATTAAATTTCTAAACGACCTGTAAGTCCTGACACTGTCATTTACCCTTCGCCTTTCGGACTGACCGGTAAGGTCTGTTTCATCACTGGCCGGTTGCGGCGCATTACTCCCGGCATTACCCAAACCGGTATTGCCAGGAGAATCCTCTACGATGGCTATGTCGTTTTCAGAACCATTTTTTTCGTCCTTCGGGCTTTGAAAATGCACGTCAATAATGTATGCCCTCCACTTGTTATCCTGCTTATCCAGTTTAAGTTCGGCTACCCTTTTTTGAAGCGAATAGTTATCATTCGATATTCTTGATTTGTTGCTAAACAGGCAGTCATAGAATACTTTTATATAAAGGAATTGGCCTTTCTTTATTTTTGATGTCCTGAAATTGCTGAAAACGACAGAAGCGTCGTTATTTTTTTTGTAGAGCAGGTCAAAATCTTTTAGATAATCCACTACCCGTTTTTCTTTACTTTCATTCTCCTGGTTAAGCGGACGCAGGTCATCTTCAATAAGGATGGTTGAATCATAAAAGATCTTATTGTCCGGATGGGAGTAGCTTTCTCTGATAATTTTTTCCACTTCAGGTACTTCCAGATCTAACCCGGTGGATATGAAAATTAATAAATCCATGAACCTTTTTACGACTCTTTCGGCTTTGGACGAGATATTAATTTCATCATTTTTAGTAATGCGAAAATTGGATTGTATGGCGGTATCAGCTTTAAGCAACACGCGGCCATCGTTTTTTGCCATATTCTGACCGCGGGCAAAAAATGCGGTACCAACGAGCAAGCAAAGGTTCAACCACTTAAACAATCCAGGTTTCATAAATGACTGTAATTAAATAATCATGTACTATAATACGTAAAATAATAATAAAACGATCTTGCAGGTGAGGATCAGGTAAGGAGTGGTTCTCATAAGATATTAATTATTAAGAGAATACGATAAAGGTACGAAAATTAATTAATTAAAATCATACTCCTGATCAAATAGCCTTTCAGAGCGGTGATTCTGCTAACTCGTTTTATTAATAAAATATTAATCAAGGGATTATATACTCACCTTTACGTAAAAGCGCTTGTCACCCAGAGACTTAAAGAAATAATTCAAGACTGGCGTGATTAGAAAATAAACAGCGGCGCAGGATTTGCATTTGGTTTGCCGTATATGGTGAATTTGTTAAAGCTATAATAACCTTTGGACCATGTTTCCAAATGTATACATCAACACTAAATATTTAGAAAATGAGAAGACTTCCCGTTTATCTTTTGTTAGACACGTCCGGATCAATGACCGGCGAGCCCATTGAAGCCGTTAAAAACGGTGTGCAGGTAATGATCAGCTCCCTGCGGCAGAATCCGCAGGCGATTGAAACAGCCTATATAAGCATTATTACCTTTGACAGTGTTGCCAAACAGGTGGTTCCGCTCACAGATCTGGCTTCTTTTCAAATGGTTGACCTCCGTGCAACCGGCACCACCTCCCTTGGCGAGGCACTCAAGCTGGTTGCCACCTGTATAGATAACGAAGTGGCCAAAACCACTACCGAACAAAAAGGAGACTGGAAGCCATTGGTTTTCATTATGACGGATGGCATACCTACAGATGACTGGCAAAATGGATTGGCCGAATTCAAAACCCGTAAAACGGCTTTCACGGTAGCCTGTGCAGCCGGAAGCGCTGCCGATTCAAATTTACTGAAACAGATTACCGAGAACGTGGTTAGCCTGGATACTGCAGATAGCCAGAGCATTGCAAAATTCTTTACCTGGGTCAGTGCATCCATCGGCGTTACGTCCACAAAAGTGGAAGATTCGGGCAAAGAACTAACAGGTCTTAGCGAATTACCGCCTCCACCTTCGGAAATGAACATAGTTGTGTAATAATGAATGATGTAACACAACTTGTTCAAACGCTTTTTCAAAGCAGGAACGTCACGGTGCCTGGCAACAGGACCGTGATCTTTGAAAAATTTGTGAATGACCCGGAGAACAGCAAAACGGTTCGTTTAATCATTGAAAATCTTGACCTGCTCATGGAGAATTGGAAATTGGAAAACAGGATTGCCGATATCATCCGGCAACCCATCCGTATTTTGAATGCTGCTGTCGGTAAGCCTTATGAAACAAAAATGGATTTTGATCAATACAACTGGAATGATATTGAAACATTTGAGTTTGAGGGCCTGGAAGCTGTAGGTCTGTCTTACGATCAAGCCACCAGGCAGATTATGGGGGTTCCTACCTGGAGTGGCGAAACAGAGGTTAAATTACGATTTAAACTTGCAAGCCAGCCGGCCGATTCCCCATACAATGAGAAAAGGATTCCGCTCATTATTAATCCCGATCCAAAATTATTATGGAAAAATCTGGAAAGCAACAAGGATGACCCTTATTGGAAACCGGATGATGTAACGGTATTCGAACCCCTGGGCGACAGGTATATTCTGGTGTCATGTAAACGGGGCCGTGCACATGCCAACGTCGGTTCGTTCCGGGAAGATGATTTTGCATTTAAACATCTGGAAGACAGTAACTGGAGCATAGTAGTAGTCGCAGATGGCGCAGGCAGTGCCAAAATTTCGAGAAAAGGATCAGCTCTTGCCTGTCATGCTGTTATTGAATATTTTACTGAAAATTTAAAGAATGAGGTACTGGATGAATTTGATGTGTTATTGCAACAGCATAAAGTAAATGCAGGGGAGGATACCCAGAAAAAATTAAACAACTTTGTGTACAACAACCTGGGTAAGGCCGCATTTTATGTTCACAAAAAACTCGAAGAATTCGCTACGCACGCAGGCGTGTCCTTAAAAGACCTGAACACCACCTTGATTTTTGCGTTGTTTAAAAAGTATGATATCGGTTATGCCCTGCTGACTTTTGGTGTTGGTGATTGCCCCATCGGCCTGCTCGATAAAGATGAAAAGAGCATTACCATGATGAATTGGATTGATGTGGGAGAATTTGGAGGTGGCACCCGGTTTATAACCATGCCTGAAATATTTCAAAGCGAGAAATTTGCAACCCGTTTTGGTTTTAAGCTCATTGAAGACTTCTCTTACCTGATGCTTATGACTGACGGCATTTATGATCCCAAATTTGTTGTGGAGGCCAACCTGGAGGATATAAAAAAATGGAAAGCGTTTTTAGCGGACCTGAACGGCAAAAATGAAGACGGGGCCAAAGTGGAACTGAACCCGGATAACCCGGAAATTACCAGCCAGTTTTCGACATGGATGGATTTTTGGAGTGCAGGCAATCACGATGACAGAACCCTGGCCATTGTATTTTAATTTTCCAGTTATGGGCAGCTCGTTTTGTGCACATAGGATTGCCATTACTAAAATTGCTTAGCCGATAGTTCTCCTTCAAATTAATGAACCCGTAAATAAAAGACTTGTGGCATACCTGGATCAATTTTCAAAAAAGACCGGAATGAGTATAAAACTGGCAACATCCATGATTACTCCAGGTAAAACGTATCAGTATGTTGACAACGGAGAGCCTATGCGGGGCGGAATGAAAGACGTTTATTTCAGTCCCGATAAATCATATGTTGTGGCCTTTTACCGGGATGAACAGGATTACAACACAAAAGAGCGGTTAAGAAAGATTGTCACCTTATACTACGATAATTTTTTCAACAGGGAGGGCGGCCAATATTACAAAGAGCTGTACTGCTGGCCAACAGACATGGTAGAGTTAGACAGAAGAATCGGTTTGATC
Source organism: Chitinophagaceae bacterium (assembly GCA_037718865.1). Lineage (GTDB taxonomy): Bacteria > Bacteroidota > Bacteroidia > Chitinophagales > Chitinophagaceae > JADCRZ01. Next base: position 48,342 of record JBBJMP010000022.1, read on the forward strand.
GTTCCAAGTTACAATAAAGCTTTTTTCTTTAAAAAAGGCAGTGCAACCGGGGAAGGAATAGAAGGCAAAGAAAAACAAGGGCTGTGGTTTGCTTCAGCCAAATTCAGAAATAAAAAATTCCCGTTAAGACTTGACGATGCCGAGCTTGGAAACTGGTTGAGCTATTATCAGATCAGTGTAAAAATAGCCAGGGGAGTAAAAAGGCTTCATGCGGCCGGATTGGCGCATTCAGATCTGTCGTACAAAAATGTGCTGGTTGATCCGGTGAGTAAATCTGCAACCATCATTGATATTGATGGACTGGTTGTTCCAGGGCTGTTTCCGCCGGATGTGATCGGAACCGCTGATTTTATAGCACCCGAAGTATTGGCCACCAAACACCTTGATATCAGGGATGTGAACCGCAAACTTCCCAACCGTTCAACAGACCTGCATGCCCTGGCTGTCATGATTTATATGTACTTGTTGTACCGGCATCCTCTAAAAGGCGGAAAGGTAAACGACTTGGATACGGAGAAAGACGACCTGTTGTCTATGGGAGAAAAAGCCCTTTTCATTGAACATCCCACCGATCTGTCTAACCGGCCTAAACCGGACCAGGTCTCGAAATGGGCCCTACCCTGGGCCGACGTCAGCCGTATACCCTATACTGTTACCGGCCCTTACCTTAAAGCCTTGTTCGACCAGGCCTTCATATCGGGGTTGCATCATCCGGACCTGCGTCCGAATGCCGACAACTGGGAACAGGCCTTATTAAAGACCACCGATCTGATGCAGCCCTGCAGCAATCACTTCTGCGAACAGAAGTGGTTTGTATACGACAATACGACTGTTCCTACATGCCCGTTTTGCGGAACAGTTATTAAAAGAAATTTACCGGTCCTGGATCTGTATTACCAATTTCAACCATCGGTGTGGAAGCCCGAACATCACCGGTTGATGGTCTACAACAACCAGTATTTATTTCAATGGCATGTAAACAGGAATATCGTAAGAAATGAAAAGCTTACCGCAGATCAAAAACTTCCGGTCGGTTATTTTGCCTACCATAACGATAAATGGGTTTTGGTAAACCAGAAGCTCACTTCTCTGAAAGACCTTAACGAAGACCGCGAGATACCTGTCGGAACAATGGTCGACCTAACCGAAGGGAAGAAATTATTATTGTCAGCGGAAGAAGGAGGAAGAGTGGTGATGGTGACGATTGCGAACAAATAGCAGAACTCTTACCCGTGGGTGGTGTTTTCACCAAACCACAGCGGAGAAGCCATGTTGCAAGGCTTTCTACCAAATATGTTCTTCATGGGTCTCCGACTATCGATCATTTGAAGTATTCGGCAATTTTCTGTAATTCCGTTTGAATCTCTTTTTGCTTGTTCTCACCGGCCAGAAGGAATGAGTTCTTAACTGAATTCAACTTATCTTTCGTTTGCACAATTTCTTTCGACATCACGCTGATCTCCTGGTTCAAGGCCGAAATCTTATCACTTAAAGCCTGCAGCTCCTCTGCTTTTTTCTGAATGATTAGTTCTTTTTGTTTAACCTCTTTCTGATACTGCTGGGAATGGGCAGACTGAAAGGCATTCAGATCACGTCCAATCAGATTAATATACTCCTGGCCGGTAGTAATAAGCCTGTCCTTGGTAAGACCTGTTCGCTTCAGCACGTTAAAAGCGGTAATATACTTGGTAGCCTCATCGGCGATGGCGTCAATGTCCGCTTTACTTTCTACAAACTCTTTAAAATCCGTTCCCTGAAAAAGGGGATTTTTGGCGTTGGCTTCTTCAACCAGCTTTTCAAAATGCTGCTGGTGTTCCGGTAAGGCTATTGTGCCCGGCGGAGTAGCGTAAGGTTGCGCCGGAATGGCGATGTTGGCCCGGGTTGAGGTTGGGCCTGCCATGTATTCATCAGTCACTTCCGGGTTGCTTTTTACGGCAGACTTACTTTCTCCGGCCGGCTCTGCTTTTTTTTCGTCTGAAAATTCAACAAAGGGGCTCAGAATATTTTTAAGCAGACTCATTATTGTTTTTTTATTTTTTATATAAGCTCCTTTTTCACAGCTGTGGGCCTGAAGCGGCCGTAAAAATAGTCGATATCCGGTTAGCACAATAACAAAGGCAAATAGCTGCAAACTTCATCTATAAATGCCCAGTCAACAATTTGATTTTATTACAGGAAAGTATTTCCCTAATTTTAGTACAAACTACAATCAAAACAATGGCCAGTTTTAAGCTTTATATCAATGGTAAAGATCACCAGGTTGACGTTGCCCCTGATACTCCAATTCTTTGGGTTTTAAGGGACCATCTTGGATTAGTTGGCACCAAATATGGTTGTGGCATCGCTCAATGCGGAGCCTGTACCGTTCACCTGGATGGTGCGGTTGTCCGATCCTGCGTATTTCCCGTATCGGCCGTGAAATCTTCAAAAATAATTACCATTGAAGGCTTGTCCGAGAAGGGGGACCATCCCTTGCAATTGGCCTGGGACGAAGTTGACGTGCCTCAATGCGGATATTGCCAGGCGGGCCAGATCATGGTTGCTGCCGCCCTTTTAAAAAAGAACCCCAAGCCGGGTTATGAAGAAATTGACGGAGCCATGAATGGTAATATTTGCCGTTGTGGCGCCTATCATCGGATTCGCGAAGCCATTAAATTAGCCAGTACAAAAATTTGAACGTATGTCAACCGCTTATAAAAACAGCAGAAGAGAATTTCTAAAGATCACCACACTTACCGGTGGTGGTTTAATGCTTGGATTCAGTTGGTTCGGTGCTGAGGCAAAAGCGCCTGTCATAGTTAATGAAGCAGCATTCGCAGGAGATGTGACCTTTAATAGTTATTTATCCATCTCAACGGATGGAGTTATAACTATTTTATCACCCAATCCGGAGCTTGGACAAAACATCATGACTTCCTTTCCCATGATCGTAGCGGAAGAACTGGATGCTGACTGGACTAAAGTAAAAGTGGTGCAGGCTACCCTGGATACAAAAAACTTTGAAAGACAGGTAACCGGCGGAAGCGGGGCAGTTCCACATTCCTGGAAACGATTAAGGACAGCAGGAGCAACAGCCCGTTACATGTTAATGGAGGCTGCTTCTAAACGGTGGAACGTTCCGGCCGAGGAATGTACGGCAAGTAACGGGTTCATACTACATGCTAAATCCGGCAAGAAATTAACCTTTGGAGAGTTGGCGGAAGAAGCGGCTAAAATTCCGGTACCTGCTGAAGTTAAATTAAAAGATCGCAAAGACTTTAAACTGATTGGTACTGCCGTTAAAAATGTCGCAAACAAAGATATTGTAACAGGCAAGGGCCTTTTCGGTCTGGATTTTTACCGGGAAGGAATGTTGTATGCCATGATCCAACGGCCTCCTGCATTCGGAACCAAAATCAAATCAGTGGATGGGGCCGCAGCCAAAGCCATGCCTGGTATTATTGATGTGGTTACTTTCAAAAATAACGTTGCCGTGTTAGGCAAATCAACCTGGGAAGTGATGAAGGCCAGGAAAGTTTTATCCATCGAGTACGAAAAGGAAGGCAATATCGAAAGCACGGCTGATCACGACAAATTGTTCAAATCTTTACTGGAAACGGGGACGGCAACCGTACGTAGAAAAGATGGTGACGTAGAAACTGCCTTTAAAAATGCTGCGAAGGTAATCAGGAGTGATTATCAATGTCCCTTTTTGCCGCATAGTCCGATGGAGCCCATGAATTTTTTCGCCCATGTTAGGCCTGACGGAGTTGAATTGATCGGGCCCACCCAAACACCTGCCAGCGCACGTACAGCCACTTCAAAACTATTGAACGTACCCGAAGAAATGATCACTGTGGAGATCACCCGGCTGGGTGGTGGTTTTGGAAGGCGCCTGAAATTCGATTATGTCACTGAAGCTGCAGAATTATCGAGTCTTGTAAAAGCACCCGTAAAACTAATGTGGTCCAGGGAAGATGACATGACAGGAGGCAGTTATCGCCCTGCGGTGCGTTACCGCTTTGAAGCGGCTTTAGACGCCGGCGGAAATATGACCGGTTACAAATTACGGGGAGTAGGCATCAATTCAGGTAACTCTACACGGGAAGATAATTTCCCTTCAGGGGCAGTGGATCATTTATTGATTGACTCTGTTGAACATGTATCTCCGATAACTACAGGAGCATGGCGTGCCCCCATTACGAACTTTTTAGCCTTTGCTGAACAATCCTTCCTCGATGAGGTTGCACATGCATCAGGTAAAGATCCCGTTCAATTCAGGCTTGAGCTCTTACAGAAAGCAAAAAAGACGCCGGTGGGCGCGATCAAATATGACATTGACAGAATGGAAGGGGTAATAAAACTAGCCGCTGAAAAATCGGGCTGGGGTACAAAAAAAGGCGTCGCCCAGGGATTCAGCGTTTACTTTTCTCACCGGTCTTATGTCGCCCAGGTGTGCGAAGTAGCCATGCTGGCCGGAAAACCTGTTATCAAAAAGATCTATGCCGTATCTGATTGCGGGGAGGTAGTTAATCTAAGCGGGGCCCGCCAACAGGTGATGGGGGGCGTTGTCGACGGTTTGGGCCATGCCATGTACGGGAAACTAAGCTTTAAAGACGGTGCTCCGGAGCAAAAGAACTTTAATTCTTACCGCCTGATCCGCATGAAGGATATTCCTGAAATAGAGACCCATTTTGTTGATAACGGAATTGAGCCGACAGGGTTAGGTGAACCTGCTCTTCCGCCGACCGGAGGTGCCGTTGCTAACGCTATCTTTAAAGCTACAGGTAAAAGGGTAAAAAACCAGCCGTTTATAGAAGAAGATGTTTTCAAGAAGACGGTGAGCAAGCCGCAGCCAAGTAAACTGAAAACGCAGAAAAAGTTTTAGACGTTAGATACTGCTATAGGGTATTCCAAACCGATTATTGCTTGAGTTCCATGATTTTTGTTTCCCAGTTGGAACGGGTAAACTACTAATTGCCCTCATCGGACATACCGATAGCGATGGATCAGATGCTACTAACCTGAAATTATCAAAAAGAAGAGCTGAGGCTGTAAAGGCCGCGCTGGCGAAAGACTGGAACATTGATGCGTCAGCTATGCAAACGGATGGAAAGGGAGAAGGCAGCCCTGCCGGGGATAACAAAACCAGAGAAAGTAAGCGCAGAACCGCAGAGTCGAATTTATAAAACTATAGATGATTGGTTAGGTAAAGGCCCGTAAATACAGCACAGGCCCGGATCCGTATATAGGTAATTTTTGCACATAATTCACAAAGCCTTCATTTCATAAAGGCTTTGTGTTTTTCTGGGTATGGTTGATGCAGTAAATCTAAAAAAGGGACAAATCTCTGCCCAAACTAAAAAAGCATAAAATGGCCGAATACTATTCAATATGAATATTTTCGCTATATTTGATGAAATCCTTCATGAAGTTAGGAAAAAGATTTCACTATCCGGGCATTGCAAACTGGTAAAGCATCTTCGAAACTGTGTCCAGAAGGATTAAAGAAAATAACTAGTTTTTTCAATAAAATGGCAAAGTCATCTAAAAGTGCCGGCAACAGTAAAAGTTCAGGTAAGCGTGCATTAATTGAGCCTAGAGGGGATAAACGGCATATTGGAAGGGATGTAAAAGGCCGGATCGCAGAAAGCAGTGATCAAGGGAAATCTTTGAGTAAGAATGTAAAGCAATTAGTTAAAGCTAACCTAAAGCCGGTCTATAGTGATGAGGATGATCAACGACTAAAAGTAGCTTACAAGCAACAAGGACAGAGGTATAAGATAAGGGTTGATACTGAAGAATCGCATGTGAAGGAGAATCTTATTAAGAGCAAGTTCCCGACTGATTCATTGGTTTATATAAATAAGGCTGGGCAGGCTTCAGTAGAATTTAACAAGGAGGGCACTCCTGTCCACGAAATTTCATTTGAGGAAAAATTAGATGTTATACAAAGAGGCTTTTTTAAAGAACAACTTTTGGAACTAAAGGATAGATATGGTATTAGCTTAAAAGTGATGGCTAATATTTTAAATATTACAGACAGAAGTATTCAAAATAAGCCAAAGCGTTTTAAATTCACTGGTAATATTGCCGAAAAAATGTTAGGACTTAGTGAAATATACAGTTATGGTATAGAAGTGTTCGAGGAAAGGGATAAGTTCAGGAAGTGGCTAGACACACCGAATCCGGTTTTAAATAACAAGCGTCCAGTTGAATTATTTTTAACTCAATTGGGTATGCAGCAGGTCAGACAAGAACTCGCAAGGATTGACTACGGAATTTATTAAAGGCATGATTGTTTACAGAATTGGAAGGACTAAATGGAGTAAAGACTTAAATGGCGAAGGTTCCCGGTTAAATGGTGGCAGATGGAACAACATTGGAGTGCCTTGTATTTACACATCTTCAAGCAGGGCCCTATCATTACTTGAATACTCGGTACATACTCCCCTGGATATGATTCCTCGAGCGTTAAACTTCACTGCGTATGAAATTCCAGTAGATCAGATTTTTAAATGTAATGAAGCTATGCTTCCAGGAAATTGGAAACAAATTGCGTATTCACAAGAATGTAAAGATTTTGGAAGCAAGCTTTTAGGTCAATACTTAATTATACAATTACCGTCTGTAATACTGCCTTATGAGGTTAATTACCTTTTGAACCCTAATTATACGAACTTCTTTGAGCTTGTGAAAATTACTGAGATCCTTGATTATTCATATGACCTTCGAATAAAACAGTAAGCGCATTAAGGCCTGCAGCCGTTCCTTGACAAAGCCTTCCAATTTTTTATAATAGTCAAATGAAAGGAGGAAAACTTACTGTTCTTTTGTAAAGTTTTATTTTGAACATAGTGTAATGAATTAAATCACATATCACACTAATAAGCCCGTTGGCTGAAACCATAGAAATTTCCTGATACACCGGGAAATCTTTAATATATTTATAAACAGGGCTAATTTCCATAAAAAAATCATCATAATGAATCGCAGAAATTTACTTAAGGGATTGTCATTGCTACCTTTGACGGCCGGTTTCGCAAAACCTTTCACAACGGTTGCCGCACCAACAACCAAGCGGGATCTATATAAAGAACTGGGGGTAACGCCCGTCATCAATGCAGGCGTAACGATGACCTTTCTCTCGGGATCACTCATGATGCCCGAGGTGCTGGATGCCATCAATTCAACGTCTCATGACTTTGCTAATATGTTTGAACTGCAGGATAAAGTGGGGGAAAAAATTGCCGGGATGCTCCATTGCGAAGCTGCGATGGTCACTTCCGGCGCAGCCTGTGCCATGGTATTGGGAACGGCAGCTGCCATTACGGGTACTGACCAGAAAAAAATCAAGGCCCTTCCCAATTTTCCGGGACCACGTCCCGAAGTAATCATGCAAAAAACCCATCGTTATCTTTTTGATCAGGCGATCACAACAACGGGTGCACAGATCGTGGAGGTGGAAGGTGCAGATGAAATGGAAAAAGCCATAAATTCAAATACGGTTATGGCGCTGTTCTTTAACGCCGCAGAAAAATCAGGCATAACGCATGAAGCGTTCCTGGCCACTGCGAAGCGCCATAACATTCCCACATTTATCGACGCTGCAGCAGATGTGCCTCCCGTAGAAAATTTATTTAAGTTTCAGAAAATGGGATATGATTTGGTTACATTTTCGGGTGGCAAGATGATACGTGGTCCTCAAAGCGCTGGATTGCTTTTTGGGCGAAAAGATCTTATCGAAGCCGCCAAGCTCAATCATAGTCCGCATGAAGCGCCCATCGGCAGGCCAATGAAGGTTAACAAAGAAGAGATGTTTGGTATGTACGCCGCTCTAAAGTCATATATTGAAAGGGATCATAAAAAAGAATGGAATGATTGGCTTAACCGTGCAAATAGAATTGCTGCGGTCCTGGACAAAATACCAACGGTTAAAACGGAAACAGTAGTGCCGGAGGGCCAGGCCAATGTATTTCCAAGCCTAATTGTTCAATGGGATCAGGACAAGATCAGGACTACACCCAAGGAAGTGCTTACAGCGCTGAAGAACGGAACACCCAGCATTGTTGCCAACGGCAGGGGAAATAAGTTAAGCATTGGTGTTGTGCTGTTACGTCCTGATCAGGTGGATATAGTGGCCAGGCGTGTAAAAGAAGTTCTTGAGCAGAGAGTGTAAAACAAATGTGCGGATTTGCGGATGAGGAAGAAAGTATCTACTTCTAGCAAGAACCACTATTTAAACAGACAATAAATTTCAGTAAATGATAAAATATTATTTCGTTCTTTCCATTTCAATAATATCAGTGTTTCTACAGGCGCAGCAATATCATATAGTAATCAAGGACGGACATATCATTGATCCTAAAAACAATATCGATGGCATAATGGACATTGCCATCAACAACGGGAAAATAGTTCAGGTAGGCAAAAATATAGATGCCAAAGGAGCCTTACAGGTAGTCAACGCCAAAGGGCTGTACGTTACGCCCGGATTAGTAGACATGCATTCACATAATTTTTTCGGTGTTGAACCTGATCACCAGTATCAAAACGGCAACCTTGCACTACCGCCTGACGGCTTTACGTTTCGTAGCGGGGTGACCACTGTAGTAGACGCAGGAAGCTCGGGGTGGCGCACCTTCCCTACCTTTAAAGCACAGACCATAGATCAATCCCAAACCCGGGTACTTGCATTTTTGAACATTGTGGGTGAAGGGATGAGAGGCGGATATGAGCAGAACGCCAACGATATGGATGCTAAAATGTCGGCGCTTGTCGCCCGGCGTTATAAAGACCTGATTGTTGGTTTTAAACTTGCCCATTACGAAGGGCATGATTGGGCACCGGTAGACAAGGCTGTAGAAGCCGGCAAACAGGCAGGAGGATTACCGGTAATGGTGGATTTCGGTGGCGCCAACCCTCCCCTCCCTATTGAAGAATTATTCCTCAGGCACCTGCGCCCCGGAGATATCTTTACGCATTGTTTCGGACAACTGGCAAGCAGGGAATTTATAGTAGATACACAGACCCGTAAAGTAAAGCCCTTTGTACATGAGGCAAGGAAAAGGGGAATTATTTTCGATGTGGGCTACGGAGGGATCAGCTTTGCCTATTCTCAGGCTATCCCGGCGATCAAGGAAGGGTTCTATCCCAACTCAATCAGCACGGATATTCATGTCGGAAGCATGAATAACGCCATGAAAGACATGCTCACCACCATGTCTAAATTTCTTGCCATGGGCATGGACCTGAAAAGCGTTATCACGGCCAGTACCTGGAATCCGGCCAGGATAATAAAGCGCGAGGAACTGGGGAATCTTTCCGTAGGATCAGAAGCGGATGTTGCCATACTTAATGTAAGGGAAGGTAAATTCGGGCTGTTTGATTATACGGGCTATAAAATAGAAACAAACAAAAGGCTGGAATGTGAAATGACCATACGAAACGGCAGAATCGTTTACGATTTTAACGGAATAGCCAACCCGGTTACGGTTCCCAGACGGGCGGTTGTTAATGCACAGGAAAGGTCTAGAACAAATTAATGTGCGAATGTGCGAATGAAGTAAATCACTTTTCCTGTCATTTCGCAGGTCGCCGTAGCTGGTTCTTTAACCTAAGGCAATTTTGCAAGGCGACCGGAGAAATCCCTTCAGAGCAGGCTGTCAATATTCTGGAAGGCTGTTTATTAAATACAGCGCGCAAAAATGTTTGGGGATCTCGCCGTGACATTCTTCAAATTTAAACGCTCGATGGGCTCATTGGAGATGACAAAAGAGTGAGAAGTGCGTTAATGGATTTCGCAGTATAAACATCATGATCTTACATGAAAGATAAATATTTACTTCTACAAGTCCTGTTTAGGGACAGGCCTGTCCTTCCAAAGAGTCTTGCTTCTATTATCTTTTTGTTTGCATTATTTTCTTTCATCAGCTTTTCATCATCTGTTGAAAACACGGATGCCCCTGTTGTTTCGCAAAATAACGGAGAATTATTTCTTCCTGACGGATTCCAGGCTGTTATTGTGGTAGACAGTTTACCCGGCCGCGCCAGGCACCTTGCCGTCCATCATAACGGTGATGTCTATGTCAAGTTGAGGTTCCCGGATTCAGTAGGGGGGAATGTTGCCTTAAGAGATACCAACGGCGACGGAAAATCGGATATCATTGAAAAGTTTGCAGACTATGAAGACAAAGGCAGTTATGGAACGGCGATGAGGATCTATAATGGCTATCTTTATTTCAGTTCAGAATTAAACGTGTACAGGCAGAGAATAACCGAGGGAAGCCTGGTCCCTCAGGACAAACCGGAATTGATCGTTGCGGATGACCATCCGCATGGCAGGCATGAACATGATGCAAAGCCGATTACCTTTGATGATTCCGGACATATCTATGTTCCTTTCGGGGCCCCGTCCAATACTTGCCAGGAACAGAATCGCAGGCCGGGTTCGCCGGGCATACCTGATTGTCCCCTGCTGAAAGATCATGCAGGGATCTGGCAATTCGATGCCTATAAACCCGGACAGACACAGAAAGACGGTATTAGGTTTGCGACAGGGTTAAGAAGCATTGTTGCCATGGATTGGAACAGCGCCGATCAAAATTTGTACTGTGTTATGCATGGCAGGGATGACCTGCATTTATTATGGCCTGAATTATTCAGCCGATGGCAAAGTGCCGTATTTCCGGCAGAAGAATTTTTTAAAATACAGAAAGGAGCAGATGCCGGATGGCCATATTATTATTATGACCAGATCCAGAAAAAGAAATTGCTTAATCCGGAATATGGAGGTGACGGAAAAAAAGCCGGGGAAGGAGTAAAATATACCCAGCCTTTAATCGGTTTCCCTGCGCACTGGGCTCCTAACGACCTGTTTTTTTATACCGGGAATCAATTTCCCGGGCGGTATAAGAATGGAGCCTTTATTGCTTTTCATGGTTCCACTAACCGTGGCCCCTACCCGCAGTCAGGCTTTTTTATCGGTTTTGTGCCTTTTAAAAAGGGAAAGCCCTCGGGCTCTGTTGAGATCTTTGCGGATGGCTTTGCGCAGGTTGAACCTTTGATCAGCGTAAGTGATGCAGTCTACAGGCCGATGGGAATAGCAATGGGCCCCGATGGTTCCTTATATATCAGTGATACGGAAAAAGGAAAGATTTGGAAGATCAGTTACCCGGGCAACAAGTCTGCATTCAGAAAGGCTCATCTGGCAGGCATGGAGAAAAGAAAACTTCTACCACACATAAGAACTCCACACGAAATTAAAGACAACCTTATCACTGGGATGGCAACCGGTGGGGAAAAGGTGTATAACACGTATTGCGTTTCCTGCCATCAACTCAATGGCAAAGGCGACGGGAACAGGTTTCCCCCACTGGATAGTTCTGAATGGGTAATTGGAAACAAAAGAGGCGATAAAGATAAGCTCATCATCCTGCTTCTGCAAGGCCTTGAGGGACCTATAGAAGTTAAGGGAAAACCGTACAACAATACTATGCCTGCGCACAATTTCTTAAGCGACGAAGATGCAGCACTTGTTCTTACTTATATCAGGAATAATTTTGGCAACAAGGGAACGGCCATATCCGCGGTAGATGTAAATCAGGTGAGAAGGGTTTTACCTTCAGATGAGTCGCAGAAGCAGAAATGAGCAGCTTTGCGTCACTGGCAGAAGCTGATACTTCAAAGCAACATTACACGAATGCTTTTCTAAGCTCTTCCTTAATTCGCCCTGCTACAATTTTCTCCTGGCCGGCTTTCATCATCCATGGAGAAACGGTAATGGAATTTTTTTCTCCTCCATAGGCCTCAATAGAAGGATTGCCCTTGCTCAATGCCTCCAGTAAATCCTTGCCGGAAAGTGTAATCTTTGCTACATCCCAGGAGATCTTCAGCGTCGGAGTATGGTTAGCTATCGGAGGAACATATACATTGGTCGTGACACCGGAAACAGATTTAACGGCATTATCGATGACTGCTACCCGGTCTTCCCATTCCTTCCACTCCTTTTCATGATCCTGGTTCACATATCTTTCCAAAGCCACATACATGCCCAGGATCTCTTCTTTGTTTACCTTCAACCCTCGACCAATGGTTCCGCCCCGCGGAGGTGAACTTAATCGTGCAGCGGCTATGATATCTTTTTTTCCCATTAGCAGTCCTGCACTTTGCGGTCCGCGAATGGCTTTACCACCGGAGATGGCCACCACGCTATACCCCATGTCATTAAATGCCCAAAGGTTTGATACCGGCGGAACATCAGCCGCGATATCGATCGTGGCCGGAAGGTTGTGCTTCCGCGCAAGCGCCACCCATTCCTCCTGCATGATCCTGCCCTGCAATGCATTGCAATTCAGGAAATGCATCGCAGCGGTTTTTTCATTTACAGCCTTATCTACATCCTCCGCCGTTTCTACATAGACCAGCTTTGCTCCACAATTGATAAAGGCATGATTGTAATGGATCTGGTGGCCTTTCTGCAGGATAATCTCAGACTTCATACCTCCTGCTTCCAGGTTAGGCAGCTGTTCAACTTTCTTTTCGTCCATCCCTGTAAGGATTCCAGCCATACCTAATGTCAAAGCGGCGAAAGCGCCCGAGGTCACTGTGGCTGCTTCTGCGTGGGTCATCGCAGCAATCCGCTCACCAACCTTATCCTGCAGTTCATCGATCATGCAAAAATCTCCGGAATGATCTTTAATTGTTTCGAGTACATAATCATGCATCAGGGACCCCGTCATAAAAGTGATGGTCCCCCGGGCATTGATAAAAGTGCGTACACCCAGTTCTTTAAACAGGTTACGTTTAGACTTCCCCGAAGCCGCTATCGTTTTTAAAGAGGGAACCATACTTCCGCCTATCCCTCCAAAAAAAGGCAGTAAAGAAAGGTGTTTGATGATGTCTCTGCGTTTCATGATTTACCTTATTACTTTTTTAGTTCAACGATCATTTCAATCTCTACCGCAATATTTGAAGGAAGCGAACTCACGCCAACGGAGGAACGCGCATGTTTTCCACTTTCCCCGAATACCTCGACCATCAAATCTGAAAACCCATTGATCACCTGGGAATGACGTTCAAAAGACGGGACCGCGTTCACCATCCCCAAAACCTTTACTATACTTTTTACCTTATTCAGGTCTTTAATCGTACTTTTTAAAGTCGACAGCAAGGAAATGCCTACTAACCTGGCAGCTTGTTGTCCCTGTTCTAAGGTTAGATCACTTCCCAACTTACCAGTTACCTGCCCACCTTCCGGTTTATCCGGTCCATGTCCTGAAAGATATACAAGATTTCCGATGCGACGTGCCTTGAGATAATTGGCTGTTGGTGAGGAAGGGGTAATCAGGTTGATCCCCAATTCTTTTAATTTGATTTCTACGCCGGCCGGTTTATTCTGCGCACCGACATCTTCCGTTGCTTTTAGCATGAGGAACAGGAAAATAAAAAACACCATGGTTAACTTACTCATCTAAGCAATTTAGCAAACTTCATGGGAGAAATGTTCAATACCGGACAGTCATTTTAGCGACCAAATAAAATTACGGTTTTAATTTTTTTTCGTTAACAATAAAAATTAATTTACATTTAATATACTTCTACTTGTAGTCTTCAAAAGCTATATTCGATATCCTTCAACGCCTGGTTAATAATATAAGACCTCAACTAGAAATAGCTGATTCATGCTTGAACAAAAGAGGTGTGCATTGCAGAAAGATTGAAGTCTGACACCATGCATTGAGGTAATTTCCGGTAGCACTTTTATACGTTTGGTTGACCGGATCTTATCATAAAAACGTGCAAACCGACTGGATCGATTACCTGCCTGATATAAAAGCTGCCTATTTATAAGAGGAAATTAATACAACTAAAACTGACATTTATGCTTTTTACTCATTCCCTTTTATCAAAAAAAAACTATTACGTAAATCGAAGTCTTAAAACAATTCCACGTTATGCTATGTGGCTCTGCTTTGCCAAATCAAGTATAAATCATCCTATTGCAGCGTTAAGTCTCAGAATACTTTTAATACTGTTTATTATTGCCCCTGCCCAGTTCGCTTTTGCGTTGCCTGACGAAAATTATGCGGACATCACCGTGAGTGGCCAGGTAACCGGTACAAACGGCGAAGTACTTCAGGGTGTAAGTATTTTGCTCAAAGGAACTGCTACAGGAGCCACCAGTGATGGTGCAGGCAGATACCGAATAAGTGTTCCTGACAATGGCACGTTGATATTTACCTTCGTCGGTCATGAAACGAAAGAGGTTGAGGTGAAGAATCAAACAATGATCAATGTAAAATTGGATCCATCCGCAACGAATTTGACTGACGTGGTGGTTACGGCTTTCGGCATTTCAAAAGAAAGAAAGGGATTGGTGTATTCGGTTACAACGGTGAAGGGTTCCGAGTTTACAGAAGCGAGAGAAACCAATGTTGCCAACGCCCTAACAGGTAAGATCGCGGGCGTGGATGCTACCCAGGTAGCTGCCGGCCCCGGAGGATCGAGCCGTATAGTCATCAGGGGCAACGGCTCATTCAACAGCAATCAACAGCCTTTATACGTAGTTAACGGCTTGCCCATCAATTCAGGCAACAGCGGGGCACTCACCAATACAGTGGGCCTCAACGTTGACAGGGGCGACGGAATATCCAGTATCAACCCTGATGATATTGAATCGATTACTGTTTTGAAAAGCGGGGCGGCGGCAGCCCTGTATGGAAGCCAGGCCGCAAATGGTGTAATACTGATCACTACTAAAACGGGAAGGGTGCAGAAGGGCATTGGTGTAGAATTCAGCACCAACCTGGTGTCCGGAACCCCATCCTCTTATCCTAATTTTCAAACCGAATACGGATCGGGGAATGATGGGGTAAAGCCTGCCACCAGAGCTGCAGCGCTTAGTGCTGGCCGTTTATCTTATGGCGCCAGGGCAGACGGCTCGCCGGTGATACAGTTTGATGGTGTGGTACGGCCTTATTCCATTGTAGGAGCAAAAAAGAATATCAAGAATTTTTACAGGCCCAGTAAAGACTGGGTAAATACCATAGCACTTTCGGGCGGAACCAATGCCCTGAATTTCAGGTTGTCCGTGTCCGATCTGAGATCGGATGCTCAGACACCCAATTCTACGTTTGAAAGGAAAACGTCGAACCTGAGCCTGAGGTCTAATTTGGGTAAGAATGACTTTATCACGCTTGAATCTAACATCCAATATAATATCGAAAAAGGAAAGAACAGGCCGGGTGTTGGTTATGCGGAACTAAATTCAAGCTGGGCAACTTATCTGATTGGCAACACGGTGGATATCAGAAGCCTGTCCCCGGGTTATGACTCTGCTGGTAACGAGCTCCAATGGAACCCCGTACCTGCGGCCCCCAATCCCTATTTTGTCGTAAACAAAACTGGGAACAGTGATGATAAAAAACGTTTCATCGGGTCTGGAAGTGCCAAAGTAAACATATTGAAGAACCTCTTTATTAAAGGATCCGTGGCACAGGACTTCCAATATATTTCTTTACAGGATTTTGTCCCGATGGGTACTGCCTTTACGCCGAAAGGATATTTAAATACAGGCCAAAGGCACGACACCAGGACCAACCTGAATGCCATCTTAAATTATAGTACTGCCTTCTTTAACGATGTTAATATCAACGCTTTTGTTGGTGCAAACAGGGAAAGGCTTTCTAATTTATCTACCTATCTCGGCGGCATTGATTTCATCAATCCAAACTTTATCAGCTATACAAACCTCGCTACTTTAAACCCTTCAACGGCAGCTCGTCCCTATAGAAGTGAAATACGCTCAGGCACTAATTCCGTGTTCGGTTCTGTCGATATAAATTACAAAGGAATAGCTTACCTGTCTGTAACCGGCAGACAGGACTGGTTTTCGACTTTAAACAGGGGGAAAAATTCAATCTTTTATCCTTCCATAGGCACAGGAATCATTTTGTCTGACGTCATGACCATGCCTGCAGTAATGAATTTTCTAAAGCTGCGGGCTTCATGGGCCCAGGTTGGAAGCTCTACGGTAGATCCGGAAAGCATCAACCGCATATATACTTTTACGCCCGGCGGATTTAACGGGGTTCCTGTACAGGTTGCCCCAAACACTTTGCAGAACCCTGACATCAGGCCGTTAACGGTAACAACCACAGAGGGAGGCTTTGAAGTTCAGTTATTTGGAAATCGCCTGAGTATGGATGCTACTTATTACAGCCGCGTTACTACGAATGATATCCTTCAACCTGCCATATCTCCGACAAGCGGATTTAATGCAGGAAATCGGAATATAGGTAAAATAACAAACAAGGGTGTGGAACTGCTATTCAGCGGAACACCCATCAGCGGCCGCGACTTCAACTGGAACGTAAGTTATAATTTCGCTTATAATAAAAGTGAAATAGTAGAGCTGGCACCCGGTATTACAAACCTTACAATCGGCACGGGTATTTCGTCTGCCGTAAGCATAGTGAACGCCGTCGGTTTACCATACGGCTCTGTACTGGGATGGAAAATGCGCAAGAATGCCGAAGGGGTTCAGGTGTATAATAAAACCAGCGGATATGAAGACAGGTACCAGGATTATCTAGGTATAGCTAACCCGCCTTATACCATGGGACTTACCAATAATTTCAGGTACAAAAATCTTTCCCTGAATGTATTGTTGGATGCCAAATTCGGGGCGGTTGCCTTTAACAACATGTGGGTGTATGCCATGCGGTTTGGTTTAACAAAGAACACCCTTCCAGGCAGGGAAACCGGTGTGCAGCTGGATGGGGTTGACCAGACCGGCGCTAAATTCAGTAAGCTCTGGCCCGTGGTTGATCTGGATACCTATTATAACAACAGGGGTGTAAATTACTCGGAACTGCAGACCTTCAGCTCTGATTTTGTAAAACTCCGCAGCCTGATCTTGAGCTACAGTCTCCCGGTAAACAGGTTAAAATTTGTCAGGCTCCAGTCTGCATCCATCGGCTTCGTGGCACGTAATCTCGCTATCCTGTACCGCGACAAAGCGGTGAAAGACGCAGGCCTCGACCCTGAAATGCAACAAACGGTGGCTAATGCAACCGGTACCGCAGGGGCTGGTGAACCAAGAACAAGGACTGTGGGAGTAAACCTGAATATTAAATTTTAATCTTATTCTAATAGATATGAGAAAGCAATTCTTAAAAATAATCGTTGCGATTGCAGCTGTCATCGCAATTTCCTGTAACAAGAATGAACTTACGGATCTTAACACTCCCTTGAATTCAGTCAATTACCCTATTCCGGCTAACCTTTTTACCGGTGCGTTATTAAATACCCCAAAAGACAGTTATTCTGTTCTTGCACAGGGTATGCAGTATTTTTCCACGTATAAAGAAGTGCCTGCCATAGGTGATAAATTTTATAGCTTTAATGGCACGGTGGCTGATTTCGGGACTACTGCTACTGCCGGTACATACAACGGCCAACTTAATACGTTGTATCAACTTATGGCAGCCATCCAGGCACCTGAGCTGATCAATCAACGAGCTATGGTACGCATTCTCCGTGTGTATGCCTACCACCAGCTTACCGATGTAGCCGGCGATATCCCTTATTTCGACGCGATAAAAGGGGAAGAAGGAAACGTTTCACCAAAATATGATACACAGAAAGATATTTACCTGGATATGTTTAAAGAGCTGGATGAATCAGCCACATCTTTCGATGCTACGAAGCCCACCTTCGGAGCAGCCGATCTGTATTATAAAGGAGATGTTACCAAATGGAAAAAGTTCGCTTATACGTTAATGTTGCGGTTAGGAATGCGCCTGACAAAAGTGGACGCAACCCTGGCAAGGACCTGGGTGCAGAAAGCCATTGCAGGCGGTGTTATGACTTCCGATGCTGACATAGCTAAAATCTCTTATGCCAATGTAAGCGGTGGGATGAACCTGAAGGTGAGAAACAGTTTATTGAATGGAAATTACCTAAACCCCCAGGATCCTGATAATGTTGAGGGTGGCAAATATGCGGCAACATTTATTGATAAGCTGAAAAGCACAAACGATCCGCGTTTGCCCGTTATTTCTGTTGTTTGGGTAAAACCTGCAGGGGCAACCGCATATTCCCCCGATAACAATCCTGCCATACAAAGAGGATTGGTAAGCGGCAGCCTGAATACAAGGCCGACCAACTTCGATATTTATTCGGAGCCATCCCCTCTTGTTCTAAATGTCGCAGCACCTATCATCATCCTTGGACCTGCGGAAGCTTATCTGCTATTAGCGGAAGCTGCCCTCCGCGGATGGTTTACAGGTTCTTCCGTAAAAACTGCTTATGAAATGGGCGTTAAAGCCGGGATGACCCAATGGGCACAATACACTGCCGTGGCTCCGAGCTCAAATGTTATTACAACCGCCCAGATAGATGCATATCTGGCCATGAACCCTTACCGGGAGGGCGGAAGTTTCGAACAGCAATTGCAACAGATTTCAGATCAGAAGTGGTTATCTTTATTTGGAGATGATTATGAAGTGTTTGCCAATTGGAGGCGCACGGGCTACCCCGTTTTAACACCGGTAAATTATCCGGGCAACGTAACCGGCGGCCAGATGTTCAGGCGTTTCTCCATACCCATAACAGAAAACCTGACCAATCAGGCCAATTACCAGGAAGCCTTGAAACGCCAGGGATTTTCAGAATCAACCGGAGATAATTTATTAACCAGGGTGTGGTGGGATAAGCCGTAATAACCTATAACCTATCACCTATTATCTATCAACATGAAACGCAGAGACCTCATAAAGTTTTTTTCAACCATTCCTTTTATAGGAGCCGTACCTCTTCAATCAGCCAGTGCCAGTCCTGGCAAAAAAAAACGGGACCTGATCAAAGAACTTGGCCTGCGTACATTTATAAACGCAGCGGGCACCTATACCGCCATGACAGCATCGTTAATGCATGACGAGGTCATGGACGCTATCAACAGTTCTTCAAAAGAATTCATTATGCTTGATGAGGTGCAGGATAAGGTAGGGGAAAAAATCGCCGCCCTTTGTCATGCAGAAGCGGCTACCGTAACCTCAGGCTGTTGGTCTGCCCTGGTATTAGGCACTGCGGGCGTACTTACCGGAATGGATGTGAAAAAAGTATTTCAACTTCCCAACGTCGAAAATTTCGAAAAAAACGAACTCATTGTGCAAAAAGGGCATAACCACGGTTATGTTCATGCGCTTACCAACACTGGCATCAAACCGGTTGAAGTGGAAACCATGGAAGATTTGGAGAAAGCCATCAATCCAAAAACCGCCCTGATGTTTTTTTTGAATGACAGTTCACCCCTGGGCAAAATCCAGCACAACGAATGGATAGCTGTTGCCAAAAAGCACAATATACCAACACTGATAGATATTGCGGCGGATGTTCCGCCTGTTGAAAACCTCTGGAAGTATAATGAAATGGGTTTTGACCTGGTCTGCGTTTCAGGGGGCAAGGCCATCCGCGGTCCGCAAAGTGCGGGCTTGCTCTACGGAAGAAAAGAGCTGATTGCTGCGGCGCGACTTAGTGCGCCTCCCCGTGGCGGTAATATCGGCAGGGGAATGAAGGTGAATAAGGAAGAAGTTATAGGCATGTACGCTGCCCTGGATAAGTATGTACACCAAGACCATGACAAAGAATGGAAAATGTGGGAAGACAGGGTCGTTGTAATAGAGACTGCCGCCAAAAAGGTAAATGGCGTCACCACACTGGTTATTGTTCCGCCAATTGCTAACCACACGCCTGCTTTACAAATTACCTGGGATACTAACCTGGTAAAATTGACAAGAAAAGAATTTCAGGAAAAATTACGAAATGGAAATCCGTCGATTGAGGTGATGGGTACTTTAGATAATGCGATTAACATTACCGTATTCATGTTAAAACCCGGCCAGGAAAAGATCGTTGCGGCCCGGATCAGGGAAGAGTTGTCAACGGCATCTGCATGATAGTGTATTCTTTGTGTGTGCCCTCATTTGTGGTAAAAAAAACCACAAAGGACGCGAAGTTAAGACACAAAGAAGAACACACAGAGATGAGTAGAAGTACCGACTTAATGTATTCCTTAAGCCATTTTTAGAGAATTCACATCAAACGTCAACAATGCTACGACTATCCTCTTTAATACTTTCTGCATTACTTCTTGCGGGTTTCATGAACGCTTATGCACAAACGTTTGATATCGTAATCAAAGGAGGTCATGTTATTGATCCCAAAAACAGCATTGATGGTACAATGGATATTGCGATTGATGATGGCAAAATTGTCAAATTAGATAACAATATTGATGCAAAACAAGGACGGCAAGTTGTTAACGCTAAAGGCATGTACGTGACACCTGGCCTGATCGATATGCATGCACACGTTTTTGCAGGTACTGACCCCGATCTTTACCTGAGCAATGGCTCTGTAGCGCTTCCCCCGGATGGATTTACCTTCCGTATAGGTGTTACGACAGTAGTGGATTGCGGTGGAGCTGGGTGGAAATCATTTCCTGCGCTTAAGAAAAATATTATTGATCAGTCGAAAACAAGGGTCCTGTCATTTCTGAATATTGTCGGGGAAGGCATGAGAGGCGGAGCTTACGAGC
This sequence comes from Chitinophagaceae bacterium, assembly GCA_037718865.1. Lineage (GTDB taxonomy): Bacteria > Bacteroidota > Bacteroidia > Chitinophagales > Chitinophagaceae > JADCRZ01. The sequence continues at coordinate 68,923 of JBBJMP010000022.1, forward strand.
AGGATTTGAACGATATGGATTCCAAAATGACAGCTAATGCGGCCCGGAAATACCGTGATTATATTGTAGGATTTAAGGTGGCACATTTCGAGGCCGCAGAGTGGACACCCGTAGACAGGGCTGTGGAAGCGGGAAAGCTAGCCAATATGCCGGTTATCGTTGATTTCGGCGGAGATGATACCCACCCTCCGCTTTCTATACAGGAACTGTTCTTTAAACACCTCCGCCCAGGCGATATTTATACCCACGCCTTTACCGAACTGTCCAGGAGAGACCCGATCGTAGATCTCAAGACAAGGCAATTAAAGCCCTTTGTTGTTGAAGCCCAGAAAATGGGGATCATATTTGATGTTGGATACGGCGGTGGAAGTTTCGACTACCGGCAAGCGCTACCTGCTACTAAAAGCGGTTTCTTTCCCAATACAATCAGTACGGATCTTCATACCGGAAGCATGAATGCTGCGATGAAAAACATGCTTAACGTAATGTCGACATTTCTGGCCCTGGGGATGAATCTGTCAAATGTGATCAAAGCGAGCACCTGGGCACCGGCACAGGTGATAAAGCGGGAAGAATTAGGCCACCTTTCTGTTGGAGCAGTTGCGGATGTAGCAATATTAAATGTGCTCAAGGGCGAGTATGGATTTTGGGACCGGTCAGGGTACACATTGAAAGGCAAACAAAAGTTCGAGTGTGAGATGACGATAAAAGGTGGAGTGATTGTTTATGATCTGAATGGGATTGCCACACCGGTTGTATTGACAAATAATTAAGGTATGCGGATAGCCATTCTGATACTTGCCTTTCCCATTATTCTTGGGGTAGGTACGTCAACAGCCCAACCTTCCGGGATAAAAAAAGATGACAGTAGTGAGCAGGTAAAACGCACTTCTGCAGGTCCGTTATTGGTGAAAAGGTGCAACGATTTTACCCTTACCGGCAAGGCAGATAGTAAGCAATGGGAAAGCACAGCATGGAACCTGCTGATAAAACTGGATTCGGGTGGCCGCAATTACCAGAGCAAATTTAAGATCCTGTATTCCGCCTCAGGGATCTACGTGTTTTTTAGCGGAGAAGACAGTCTGGTAACAACGGTGTATGATCAGGATTTTGGAAACCTATTTAGAGGAGACGTCTTTGAAGCTTTTTTTCATACAGAACCCAACACGCCTTTGTATCTGGAATACGAGGTCAATCCCTTAAATAAAGAACTCGTGTTGATTGTCCCCCATTTCAACAATCCTTATGGCTGGATACCCTGGCATTATGAAGATGGAAGAAGAGTCAGGAAAGCAGTGAACGTCGTGGGGGGAAGAATGGAATCCAACAGTAGAATTAGGTCCTGGAACGCGGAGTTATTTTTTCCGTTTGAGTTGTTTAAACCGTTGGAAAATGTTCCGCCGGTAAGCGGAACCACCTGGAAAGCTAATTTTTACAGGCTTGACTACGACAGCGGCAACATGATCAAGTGGGCATGGTCGCCCGTGAACAAATCATTCCATGAATTTCTGAAGTATAGACAAATCATATTTGAATAGCGTCACGCCGCTTGCTCCTTTCATATTATATTAGAAACGGGGAAACGGTTTATGTATCTTTAATATACCCTCCATATCCTGAACATTTTAGGGTCTGTACTTAAGCGTGAAATCAAACCAAATTAAACTTCAAACACAATTATTTAAACATGAAAACAGAAAGACGATCCGTTTTAAAAAAGATTGTTGCCTCAATGGGAAGCGTAATGGGATTGGGACTTATAGCAAATGCAAAAAGCAATATGCCCCCGGAAAAAGAAGTATCTAACGTAACCCATTTTCAGGACGTTCCCTTATTTGCCGGTTCAACTACATTGGGAAACCTTATTTTTATTGCCGGCAAGGGCGCTCATACGGAACCGTTCGAAATCAAGGCACATACGGAGATCGTACTTAAAGAACTGGAAAAGGAACTTGTAAAAGCCGGATCTTCGATGCAAAAAGTATTAAAGGTCACGGTATTTCTGAATGACATAGCTGATTACAAAGCCATGAATGAAGTATACAAGGGCAGATTCGGTCCCAAACCTCCCGTTCGCACCACAATAGCAGTAGCTAAAGGCGGAGTACCCGGTAATTCGCTGGTCGAAATGGACTGTATAGCGTATAAATAAGGCTGTTCTTAAATGTCTTTTCTGATCTGAGTTGTTGTCTCAAACAATTTATCATAGACCGGACTTTCTGTGCTTGTGAATTTATCCCAAAATGTAAAGTACAATCCGAAGTTGTATTTATATTGCTTGTGATGCAATGAATGATGTGTAGCACCGATGATCCACTTGCCCACTGCATGCTTATGAAAATTAACGGGATAAATTTCTATATTCAGATGGTTGATTACACTGCTGAACGTCATAAGTGTTAATTGTATTAAGATCACATATGGATGCAAGGGAAGTACAATCAATGTTAGTGGCAAAACAATGGCTTGCAGCAGGCCTTCCAGGGGATGAAACGAAAAAGCAGTAAAAGGAGAGGGAATATTACTGTCATGATGTACCTTATGTACAAGGCGGAAAATGGAAGGATGATGCATTAACCGGTGTAACCAGTAATAATAAGATTCGTGAAGTAACATAGACAATAGCAAACTTACCGGCACATACCACCATCCGTAGAGTGCCGTAGTGGTATACACTCTTGTATTTCCACTCTGCCAAAGCCATATGGTTACAATCCCTGCCAAAGCAAATATTATGGCTGTAACAGTGCTCCACCCTACTTCCTTTCTTAATTGCCCGGGCTTATAGGCCCGGTTTACCAACTTCCTTGTTTGCCACTTCTTTGGAAACCAGATATAAAATGCGCTATAGAATAACCCTGCAATCAATAGATAACGGCCGATGATCACTGCAAAAAAGAGAAAAAATGCCATTACCAAATTATGTGGCTGGGAAATATCAGGGATTTGAAACATAATGTATATTGAGACTCACTATTGATTACCATCATGAGTAACTGATTACAAATTAAATAAATGAATGTTCAGGAGTAAGTAATCTCTAAAGAAATAACATAAAAGAAGAGGCTGCCTCAAAGTAATTGAGACAGCCTCTTCAGCATCAGGAAGGCTTTGTGCCTGTATTATGTGTCGTGATAAAAGGTGCAACTCATAGATCCACCCTCAGGACATATATGGTGTTGTCACTTTGGTTTGCAGTAAACAATTCATTATTGGTCGCGTCATATGCCAGTCCTTCCGCTTTTTCCGTGCCGGAACCGGGTGCTGCAAATGTGCCGTGGATGATCATTGTTTCAGGATTAAAAACAGTAATAATACCCGTTGTAGAATTGCCGCTAAATAAAAGACCATTCCCGTATGCCAATGAACGGCAGTCGCCACCTGGAGGAGGAAAGGAACCGACAATGGCACCTGATGAAAGTTTGATTTTGTAAATGCGTGTGATAGTGGAATAATAGATGTGCGTTCCGTCATAAGCCATTGCCTCTCCGCGTCCCGGAGGAACGGGCATAGACGCTGTTTGAGCTCCGGAAAATGGGTTTATACTATTGATAAATCCAGCGCCGGTAGTTACGTTAGCTACCCGTATGCTTGTACCGTCCCACTCCATGCTGCCTATGGTTAGATTTTCTGCCGGACCAACGGTTCCCAGTAAAGCTCCGTTTGCCGGATTGAGGTAAAATATCTTTTCCGCTAATGGCTGCTGCGTAAGAAACAGCAATGCAGGCCTTAAAATGGAACCAATAGGAAAGGTTCTGCTATATGCCAGGGCGGAGCTTGAACCGTTATTTATTTGTGGAAAAGGAAACCTTCGGGCAATTACATAGTCCAGTCTAGGAACAGGTGTTGTTGACAGCGCGCTAAATGCATTGATCCGCCCTTTGCCGATTTTACCAATGAGTGCAGGGTTTTTTGCATTGATATTATCGCAGGTAGATTCTATAATGTTTCTTACCTGGGCATTGGTAAGTCCTTTGTTCTTCGACCAGATTAGCGCTGCGAGTCCGGCAACATGCGGCGAAGACATGGAGGTTCCGGAAAGGTATGTATACGTATCATTCGGAATAGTTGAATAAATGTTTGTCCCCGGTGCGCATACATCTACTTCCGGACCAACTGCAGAAGAAGGTGAAATCACGTCTTTGTTATTGGTGTTTGCCACTGCTATCGTCTGCGGATATATGGCAGGGTAAGTAACAGCGCCGCCGTTGGTATTGCCGGCCGCAAATACAACCACTACATTTTTAGTGACCGCATAGATAATCGCATTTCTTACACCTATATGGTCTCCGCTCATCCTCCAGCTGCAGTTAATAACGTACCTGCGACCCGGATTGGCCACTGCCTGGTTAGCTACATAGGTGATGGCATCAGCACGGTTTTGGTTCATCCCTGATGTCAGATTAATTCTTAAAGGCATGATCCTGCATTTAGAAGCCACCCCTATAACGCCTGTGCTGTTATCGACAGCGGCAACAGTGCCGGCAACATGCGTTCCATGTATATCTGCGTCGTCGGGTGATGAGTCGCCGGCATCGGCAAAATCCCAGTCTTCCGCTCCTCTTGGTAAAAAATTAGCTACCAGGTCAGGGTGATCCAGATCGGCCCCGGTGTCGATTACCGCTACAATAACATTTGATTCTCCCCGGGTGTAATCCCATGCAGCAGGAGCATCTATGTCGGCATCGACGGTCCCTGCTATTCCACCTACAACCTGTCCGGTATTATTTAACCCCCATAATCTAGCAAAGTCGGGATCATCGGGTATGTAAAGCAATGCATCGTTAAATCCGGCTTCACTTGGCTCAGCGAACATGACTTCGTCTAATGACGAAAACTCCCGGATCGTTTCAAAGAGGCCCTTGCCTTCAGGCACAGAAAGCGTGTAATAACCTGGGGTACGTTGCGTTTGAACGATCGTTGCTTTTTTATAAGCAATAATTTTTTCCGCCTCGGTATCTGTAATATCTTCATTAAACTGAACAGTAAATTCATCAGGTAAAAAGAAGCGTGTGTTGCCTTCAACATCTTTCATAACAGGCAATGTGTTGGCAACACCTGACTGATCATTTAATGTACTGCCGGCAGACTCAAGGTCCCCCTGTGGCGATACCTTAAATACGGCAAATCCGCGTTGCAAGTTTATAGCTCTATTGATTGATAAAGCTGTTGATTCCATTACTTCCAAAGCGTTCTCTTGTGTTGCTTCGGGTTGGAAAGTAGCAACGATCTCATCCGTTGCAGGAGTGAACGTTTTTTCTTTTTGGTTAAGTTTGTCAGGATAGTAAAACTCGGTTTCCTGTTTTACTTTTGGTTTTGTGGCATCCATTTTAAAGGTGTTTAGGTTGGTTAAATAAACAGCACAAATGTCTGATTCGCCCGCCGGACAACCTATGTTGGGCCTACTCAAATTACAACGTATAAATACTTGTATTTTTTAAGAAACAGTACTCTTGCAGGTATAGGAAGGATAATTTAATTTCAGATTCAAACTATTGCTTTTTATAATAGTTTTATTTAATATTAGTATTGCATTCTACCCTGTTAACGTTCAGACACCGGGAAAGTCATCAGGCTTCAACCTGACGACTACAGACTTATACAGAAACCATTGAGAAATTGCGACTTCTATGCCAGTTAATTATACCAATTTGTCTAATTATTATAACGCTAAACAGCTGATCCCTATAATTGGCAACGAAATACTAAAGATAAAAAAAGGCATAGATGAAAATGGCCAGGACAGGTTATTGACTTTCGAGGAATATTTTATAGAGGAGTACACTGATTTAACCTTCGGCAGTGACCAGTGCCCGAAAACCATCTCAGAACTTGCCTTAAGAAAACCTGATCTGAACAGTTCCGATATTATTGCGATATACCGCGCCATTCCTGCAGACCGGTTTGACCTTAACCTGCTGAAAAAGCTGGCAGGGCTTAATAAATTTGAATTCTTTATTTCAACTACTTATGACGGCAAATTAGAAGAAGTGATAGAGAAGGAAGGTAAAGTAAACACGGAGACCATTTTCTGGAATCATGAAAAAAAAGAGCCGTTATACATCAATTTCGAAAACAATGCCAGAAAGATGATCTACCTGTTTGGTGGCATCGCTGACGCGTACATCACTGAGGAGATATCTTTTAGCGATGAGGATAAATTAGAGTGCTTATTTAACCTGTCGTTATACAATTCTATAAATCCCAGCAGAAACACAGACAAATTTTCATTCCTTGAATATTTAAGAAACAAAATACTATTGTTTGTTGGTAACAACTTTCAGGATTTATTCATGCGATTTCTCATTAGAACGCTTTATAATTCACCCTACAAAAACAATAAAAGCAAAGCCTATATTATCAATGATCAGAAAGCGAAGCTGGGATTTGAGAAATACTTTTTCGATAAGTATGGAATTCAAATCATTCATGACTCTCCGATCGGAGAGGTCATCAACACGCTATATGATACGATACAGGGAGACCAGGAATTTAAGGAACGTTATAAATATAAGGTATTCATTTCTTACGACCGTGAAGATGCTGCGTGCGCCGAAAAGATCAATACCGGGTTGAGAAACCGGGGTATCAACTCCTGGCTGGATACACGGGATCTTGGCATAGCCACGCATCGTGATGAGATAAGAAAAGTAATTGAGTCGACGGATACACGGATATTTATTTCCATCCTTTCCCGGAAATTAGCCGATAAATCCAATGACGAATCCTATGTTAAAAGCTTCGAGTGGAAAATTGCAGACAACAGATACAGAGCAAACGAATTTATGAGAGGAAGGGGCGACAAAGTGGAAGATTTTATCGTTGTTCCGATAGCGGTAGACGACTTCCAACATTATATCCAAAAGCTGCCTCAATTAATTGAAAAAGATAATATCCAGCGATGCAATGATCCCGGCTTGTTAGATGACATAGAAGACAAAATTCAAAGCCAGCAATAAAATGAACACGCTTAATCCTTATAAAGGACTTTTTGCATATACGGCAAAAGATGAAAATGTATTTTTCGGAAGAACCAGGGAAACAGCTGATTTATTAGAGATGATTAAAAACAATCAGCTTGTTGTACTTTACGGTGAATCGGGGACAGGGAAAACTTCATTAATAAAGGCTAAACTTTTCCCGGAACTAAAAAGACAATATTTTTATCCCATATATATCAGGTTAAATTTTACCACTCAATCTGACCCCCTGGAACAAGTCAGGAAAAGAATTTACGAAGACCTTAAAGAATGGGACCCGAATATTCCGTCATTTTCTCCAGACCTTACGTTGATTGAATATGCAGCCAAAACCAGCCTTTTTGGCGGTTTGATCAAACCCATACTTTTCTTTGATCAGTTCGAAGAACTGTTTACCCTCAGCCCCAAATACATCCACCCATCTGTGCTGGAAACCTTTATCGATCAACTAGCCGATCTTATTGAAGTAAGATTACCTGGAAAATATAAAAAAACGCTGGTCTCCGCCGGCGATGCGGAGATGCCCGATGAACAAACGTGTAATGAAAATGTATTAAAATTTACGGTAGTGTTTAGCTTACGCCAGGATTACATAGCGCAACTTGACGATCTAAAATATAAAATTCCATCCATCATTTCTAATAAATACCGGATTAAGAAGTTTGATTCCGGCCAGGCTTTAGATGCTGTAATAGAACCGGCTAAAAAATTTGTGGAGGCCAATAAGCTTAATGAGCATAATATTGTAGAGGTAGATACGGCTAAGATGATTATTAAAGAACTGGGGGTCCCTACGATTATTGCAGACTATAAAACAAATAAAAACCGTAAGATAATTAGTGATACCCTTGCTTCAACTAACGCAGGTAATAGTGAACCCATTTTCGATAACCTGGCCATTGACCCTACCATTCTTAGCCTCTATTGTTTTCAGTTATTTGAAGAGGCGCAAAGCGCTTTAAGTGCAGGTTTTTCTTCGGCGGCTACCAAATTATTTAATACATCAAAGAAAACTGAAAGTATCCAAGGTGTTGTAATTACCCCTGCCCTGGTGCAGAGATTTAAACCTGATGACATATTGAAAAAATATTATAGCGACAAACTTTCCAGACACCAGCAAGTAAAAAGATCGATAGAAAAATATTTGATCACCAAGGATGGAAGAAGGATACTTAAATCGTTTGATCTATTCATACAAGAATCCGGATTAAGTGAAAATACGGTACAAAGCGTGATTGACGACTCCGCCATTCTGCGCATATATGGTGAAAGAGAAGGCAGGGAAATAGAAGTTGTTCATGATCAGATCGCCAGGCAGGCATTGATCAGCAGAAAGATAAGGGAATCAAACAGGATCAAGATAGTAGGCTCTGCCATTGCGATTGGCATACTCGTCATATCCATCCTGATTACTTCGCAGTATGTGAATTCAAAGACAAATCTTACATCCCTGAACAATCAAATCGAAAGCCTTGCAAAACAAAACGACGAGTTGGAAATGAAAAATTCCTCCATACAGAATGCATTGGAAAACCAAAGATCTGAGTTTAAAGTGGAAGAAAGAAATAAAAGCCAAACGATTAATGACGTAAATAATTTAAGATATGAACTATCAAAGGAGAGATTGCAGACAAAAGATTATAATGCCAGAGTAGCCCGTTTACAGTACAACAATCAAATTTTGGATAACAAATATAAAGGTTTGCAATCCGAAAATGCCATGCTTACCCAAGAGTTAAGAAAAGAGCAAACCGAACGTAATGCCAATCAGAACAATTCAAATAATTATACAATAACCATCGCAACTTTACAGAATGAAAATAAACAATTGAAGGAATCACTTCAAAGTCTGCAGACAAAGTATGATCAGTTAATTAATCCCGTTAATAAAAGCAAGTTACCTTCGAAGCAACAGAAACAACAGCAAAAACAGTAATGTAATAGCTGCCAAAATCTATTCATTCGCCGGTATCGGAAACTGCATCCATACATTATCGTCAGGTCTGTCGATAGGTAATTGACTTAACAGATTATACCTCCTTAGGTCAATCCACCGGTGCCCTTCACCAAAAAGCGAATAGCGTCTTTGCTTTAATATTTCCGTGATCAAACTATTTTTGTCCGTAGCCCCTGCGTAGTCAGTCAATCCGGCCGCTTTCCTGATTGTGTTAATTGCAGTAACCGCATCAGCAGTAACGCCCAATTGTGCTTTCACTTCTGCCAAGATCAATACCAGCTCTTCGTTGCGGACGATTGGGATGGGATCAACATTGGTTTTGTACAAATAAAAGTCGTAGTTGCTTTGCAAAGCATCCTGGAAAGCGGCGCTCGTTCTTAACGTTACCTTACTTAATCGCTTATCCCCCACCTCTGCATCGGTTACGAAGGATGGATGTGCCACCCTTGTTTCCCCACTTGAATTTCTTGGATAAAACAGGGGATTCAACTGATCGCCACCCGCAGCTGAAAACAGGTGAAAAACCCCGGTAGTCAAATCGCCATTTAAGTCCAGGAAAGAATCCGTTAGTGCTGCATTGGCTGCGGTCCAATCCTGTTTGTAAATGGCTACTCTTGCCGACAGTGCTCTGTTGAACTTTGAAAATTGCGCCGCATTTCTGGCGTAGAGAGTAGTAGTGAATGGCAGGTCCGCCGTATTGCCTTTCAAATCGGTATTGGCTTCATTTAACAAACCGATAATGGCATCCAATGATTGCTGCAGGTTTAAAAATGGGCCCAGCTTATCAGGATCTTTTACATCAACCCTTACCCCGTTGTTGTACAGTAAATTGAACACGGATAAAAGCTGGTAGGCCTGTATTGTCTTTGCATAGGCAATACCTGCTTTGCGCTGTAAATCTGTGATAGGTGCTTTAGTTGACGTTAGTGCATCAATTAAAATATTGGTATTTCTGATGACCCTGTACCTTGCTGCAAAAGGGTTGGTGAGATAAAACGTATTATTGTCCAAAACGGCACTTGACTTGCCCAGCAAATCTGATGTAAAGCGTGGATCGGACGTGGAGAACCTGTAATATTCCCGGCCTATTACGCATAAGTCATCATAATAAGCTCCCAGGGACTCCCGCATACCGGATTCGCTTCCATCCGCAAGGTTTTGCAATTCGCTTAACGAAGCATTAACCACTATACCAGTGGCATCGGGATTATTAGGATCGAGTATCGGTTCTACTTTGCAGGCGGACAATAAAAACAGAGGCATCGCTATTGCAGCAACCTTTATATATGTTTGAAGCTGAATATTCATTTCTATTAATTTAAAGGGCTTAAAAATTTACAGATAAATTAAAGTGCACACTTTTGGCAGAAGGAAACGGCGTCACTTCTACCGAGCTGGAGATGGCATTGCTTCCAAAATTGGATACTTCAGGGTCATAGCTGCTGTATTTGAAAACGTTGATCAGGTTGCGTGCTGACACACCGACTTTCACACCGGCAATATTTCTAAACCAACTCCTGGGCATCCGGTAAGAAAGACCCATTTCCCGCACCCTGAAATAGCTTGCATCTTCCACCCACGGCCTCGCCGTACTGCCCAATGCCGCCAGCCGGTAATCGCCATTTATTTTTTGACCGGCAGGGTCTAATGATTTACTGTCAAAGTCACGCGATGTACCAAATATGTCGGATAACAAAGTGGTCAAATTAATGTTATCGCCACCCTTCTTCCAATGTAGCAGGAAGCTGAATTCGAAATTTTTATAAATAATATCATGATAAGCGGATAAATTAAAATCCGGCTCTCCATTACCATATGTTGCCAACCCTGTCGCGGGATCTACTTTATCGGCAGCGACTCCGATACCTACAATCTGGGTAGGACTTTTACCTTGTTCAACGCGATAGGTACCTAAAGTAGCTCCGAAACCACCAGTGTTGAATGCAGGCACATCCAGCCTGGTAACTTTCGCCTTGTTTTTCCAGAAATTAGTGGTTTGCGTCCAGCGCAGGTTTTTAGATTGTATGATGGTTGCATTAAGGGCCAGCTCGATGCCTCTGTTCTCAATGGCAGCTACATTGTTCCATGCCAGGGAAAAACCTGAAGAAGTTGGGACGGCCACATTCAATATTAAGTCTTCTACGTCTTTTTTATAATAAGTAGCTTCCAATGTTATTCTGTCATTGAATAGACCTGCGTCAAATCCGAATTCAAGTTCTGTTTGGCGTTCCGGGTTTAACGTATTTTTTCCACGGGTTAATGTAATCAGGGAACCCGTAGATCCGTTAAAAACCGTCGGCACCAATGGAGAATAAATGGCGCCGAAAGGTGCAAAGTTTCCGGATTGGCCATAAGCGGCTCGCACCTTTAACAGGCTGATCACAGAAGAGTTCCATGATCCTAATTTATTTATGTTAAAGGCTATGGAACCCTTTGGATAGTAATATAATTTATCAGCATCGCCGTTTCGGGATGACTTGTCGCCTCGCACACCTAAGGTCAGCAACAACATATCCCGGTAATTTAATTCTTCCTGAACCACGAAGCCTCTATCGTGCTGGACCGTTTTTGTTTCTGCTACCTGGATAGCGCCTGCCTGTCCTAAGTTAGTTTGTGTGCCGATCAGTTGCGTAGCTGAGTTGATCACATTATCCTGGTCTAGATTTTCCGCTGTAACACCCACCTGTGTGCGGAGGTTAAGATTATTGCTTACATCAAAGGTATGCACCAAAAAGCCGTTGAAGTTGGTTCCTTTACTTAACGTAGTTCCGTAAATGGAAGCCCCGTTTGTACCATTACCGTTTTTCTGAAATTGCAGTTCCCGTGGAAAAATACCAATCGTATTTAAGGTGTATTGGTCTAAACCGCCTCTGGCAATAAAGCGCAGGTCGTGTTTACCGATATTTAAAATTTTCCAGGTAGCGGTACCTCCTAACAGGATGCGTTCTACCTTTTCGCGGTTGGTGATCAGATCTCTTGTTTGTAAAAAGTTGGATGGCGCCAGTGGGTTATCGGGATAATTTCCATTTGCGTCAGGAAATAAATTGATCCATGAGGGCGTAGCTACATAAGCAACCCCTAATGTGGTGCTGGTATTGTCATTATTGAAAAAACCCCTGTCCGCGGTTGAGGAAACATAGTTGGCATTTACCGAAGCATCGATAAAGCTGGTTACTTTTTGATCAAGATTGAGCCGAAAAGATGTTTTTTCATAACCTGTTCTCTTTACAATACCTTCATCATCTTTACTGGTAAAGCCAATAAAGTATTTAGTTTGTTCATTGCCGCCGCTAACACTCAGGCGGGCATTTCTCATCAATGCTGTCTGGCCGTACAACTCCTTTTCATAATCGTAGGTTCTGCCGTTTGCCGCACGGTACAACGGTACACCGGTGTTGCCATAGGCAGACTGTACTTTGGCTTCCGTCCATTCCCGCTGTCCTAATTTTTTAAGCTGCCATTGCGTGCCGATAGCGGTGGATACCTCGATATTCGGCTTGCCCGTTTTTCCCCGCTTGGTAGTGATGATTACTACGCCGGCGGCGGCCCTCGATCCATATATGGCCGCTGCGGAGGCACCTTTTAATATTTCGATGCGGTCGATATCTTCGGGATCCAGGTCTGCAATCCGGTTGGATTGATTATCCTGGAAATTCGTGTTGCCCTGTCCGGCAGCCTTTGAAACGAGGTTAAGACCCGGCACTATGGAAGAGTTGTCATAATACACACCATCTACTATAAAAAGCGGTTGAGAATTAGCAACCAAAGAAGTGATGCCCCTCAATTTAACTGATATGCCACCGCCCGGGGCGCCGGAGTTGGCAGAAATGTTAGAGCCGGTAAACTTACCGTACAAGGCCGCATCCATCGTAGGCTGCACGGTAGTACCGGTAAGTAGTTTGGACGAAACTGAGGCCACCGCATTGGCAGAGTTGCTTCTCTTAATGGAGCTGGCCATACCGGTAACCACCACTTCATCCAGCTTTCCTACATCTTCATTCAGGGTTATCGAAATATTATCTGTTGCATCATTTAAGGAAATGGCTTGCGTTTTGAAACCTACATTGGAAAACTCTAACGTGCCGGTTTTGTCGGGAGCTGACAAGGCAAACCGGCCGGTTGCATCTGTAGTAGTTCCGGTATTCGTATTTCTTACGCGCACAGAAACACCGCTTAAAGGATTATTTCTTACATCGACCACTACACCGGAAATCGGAACCTGTGCTATAACAGCCAAAGGAAATAGAAATGCCAGCAAGTAAAGCAATTGTTTGGTTTTCTTTGTCATAGTTAACATTTTGATTAAGTAAATATGGAGGGCTGTTTAACATAGGCAGCGGTAACTTTCAGGCAAGTGTAATATTAGGAATCAATATTTAATATGACTAAAAATTAATAGATTGCTGCTTAAAGAAAGGATTGGCAAGTACTCACCTGGGGCCGTTGAGATATCTCCTGATAATATTCAAGACAAAGTAAAGTAACTAGGTGGTTGATAGATATCAACTACTTTTAGAATAAATATCCATAAGATGGCAGCGTTCTACCAGCTGAGCAAAGAAGAAGTCATAAACCAGCTAAAAACATCTCCCTCAGGTTTAAAAAACGAAATGGTTCCCCTGCTTCAAAAAGAATTTGGCGAGAATGCTTTACAGGAAGCAAAACATAAAAGCAGGTTATCCATACTTCTTGGTCAATTTACTGATGTTATCATCGTTATATTGATTATTGCCGCTGGTATTTCGTTTGTTGTCGGGGAGCATACCGATGCTTATGTTATTCTTGCCATCATTATCGGAAACGCCTGGATGGGCTACTCCCAGGAGTATAGTGCAGAAAAATCGATCAGGATGTTGCAAAAAATGGCAGCACAATTTGCCTTGGTTCTGCGCAATAATAATCCTTCAAAAATTGAAGCAGACAAACTTGTTCCAGGTGATATCATCTTACTGGAAGCGGGAGACATTGTTCCTGCGGATGCAAGGTTAATTGAAGTCAGTTCCTTTAAAACGGATGAAGCATCCCTGACAGGAGAAAGTTATTCTGTTGAAAAAAAAACGGAAGCCATACAGGAGCAAAACCTGGTTCCGGGAGATCAGCACAATATGATTTTTAAAGGAACAATTGTCAGTAACGGTTCTGCAAAAGCCGTGATTACTACAATTGGCATGAATACTGAAATTGGAAAAATTGCCGGCTTGCTGGAAGTGGAATCTCAAAAAACGCCGCTTCAAAAACGGCTTGCGGTATTTAGTAAGCAGCTGGCAGTTGCGGTAATAATAATTTGCCTGCTTGTATTTGGTTTTGGGTTGTGGCGTGGCGCGCCTCCTTTTACCATGTTTCTTACCGCATTGTCGCTGGCGGTTGCCGCTTTGCCTGAAGCGCTTCCTGCTGTGATAACCATAGCGCTTGCGCAGGGTGCCCATAGAATGGTAAAGCAAAAAGCCTTAATGAGAAAGTTGCCTGCCGTGGAAACGCTGGGTTCCGTTACTTATATCTGCAGTGATAAAACGGGAACGCTTACCCAAAATGTCATGACGGTAGAAAAGACGCACGCGGTACCTGAGAAAGAAGAATTACTAAGCTATGCCATGATCCTGGATAATGAAGTAAGGTTTTCGCAGGAAAATGAGTTGCTGGGTGATTCGACCGAAACCGCTTTGGTTTATTATGCTTTCAAAAAAGGTAATACAAAAGAAGATGCCGATAACCAATTTCCGCTGTTGGCTAAACTGCCTTTCGATTCGGTAAGGATGCGGATGAGTACCTTCCATAAACACCAGGAAAAATGGATCTTATTTGTGAAAGGCGCCCCGGTAAAAATGCTGGAAGCATTATCCGGAAAATACAAAGATCAAGTTCCGGAGTGGCTCAATCTGAACCGCGAATGGGCTGCTGACGGCTTGCGGGTTTTATTTTTTGCATATAAGATCTTTGATCAGAAGCCGGAAAACATAAATGAAGCATTGGAAATGGAGTTGGATTTTTTGGGAATGGCGGCAATGATAGATCCCCCAAGGGAAGAAGTAATAGAAGCCATAAGAGAATGCAAAACAGCGGGAATCAAACCGGTAATGATAACCGGTGACCAGCCGCTAACGGCCAGTGCCATTGCAGAACGGTTACACATTATTGAAGAGGGATCCCAGGCAGCAAAGACCGGCGCTGACCTTGATAAATTAACAGAAGAAGAATTCAGTAGCAAAATAAAGGACATTTCCGTTTATGCCCGGGTATCTCCGGAGCAAAAATTAAAGATTGTAAAAGCTTTACAAAAAAACGGGGAGTTTGTAGCCATGACGGGAGATGGCGTGAATGATGCTCCATCATTGAAGCAGGCCGATATTGGCATAGCCATGGGCATAACCGGCACAGACGTATCAAAAGAAGCGGCTGATATGATTTTGCTCGATGATAATTTCGCCACCATTATTAAAGCGGTACGGGAAGGGAGAAGAATTTATGAAAACATCCGTAAATTTATATTATATGTGCTTTCCTGCAACCTGGGCGAGATATTAACTATTTTTTTCGCACCCATTCTGGGTTTTGCCATTCCTATGCTTCCCATTCATATTCTTTGGGTCAACCTGGTCACTGATGGTTTACCCGGACTCGCCCTTGTAACGGAACCTGCCGAAAAAGATATCATGAACCGCCCTCCCCGCCCTCCCAAAGAAAATCTATTTGCAGGGGGAATGATCCCAAGGATATTTCTGACCGGAACATTAATGGCAGTCGCGGCTGTATTTATTCAATGGTGGGCCGTAAGGCAAGGGTATGATGTAAGGACACAACAAACAGCCGTATTCACGATGTTGTGTTTTGTTCAGCTGGGTAATGCACTTTCGGTACGCTCGGTATACTATTCCATGTTTTCTTCCGGAATATTCACTAACCGGGGCATGTGGGGAGCAATCGTTTTAACCATCATCCTGCAACTTCTTATCATTTATGTGCCTTTTTTGCATCCCATTTTTAAAACAACTTCTTTGGACCGGGATGTTATGGGGATCATTGTCATTGTGACTCTTGGGTGTGTGATTTGTGTTGAGGTGGTAAAGTATTTGTATAAAAGGAAGTATTTAAAGAGGATTGATTCGGGCGATGTATAAATAATTGGCTCCAAATTCACCATTCACCCATCAATTTCTCCCGTTCACCTAATACCCTGATCCATGTAATACAAAGTACCTACTTTTAACTTGTAATATTCAAGAACAAGTACTAAAGTAACGACATCATGAGAAAACTAGGCGCGCTTCTGACCTTTTTAGCCTGTACAACATTGTCTTTTATGGGTCATGCACAGAGCAAAACCGGAAGTGTGACCGGAGTAATTACAATCCGGGCGGATAAAACACCGGGTAAAACAGCGGTGGCGGCCACCATTACCCTTCTAAAAGCCAAAGACTCTTCCATTTTTAAAATGAGTATGGCAGGGACCAACGGACAATACAAATTTGAAAATGTTACCTATGGCCGGTATTTGGTATCAGTAACTGCTGCAGAACATGCGAAAAGCTCCTCTCCCATTTTTGAGATTTCACTAGCTAAACCGGAGATTTCATTAAAAACAATTGAACTCGTTCCCCAGGTAAAATCACTAAGCGCTGTTACTGTAACGGCGAAAAGGCCTTTGATCGAGCAAAAGATAGATCGTACCGTAGTGAATGTAGAAGCTTCAATCACAAATACGGGTAGTAATGCCCTGGAGGTTCTCGAAAAATCGCCTGGTATAGCTGTTGACAAGGACGGCAATATCAGTTTGAAGGGAAAAGATGGTGTTATCGTACTGGTGGATGGCCGCCAAACTTACCTGGGTGGTGCCGACCTAGCCAATTATCTCCGCAATATGAACGCCAACCAGATGGACCAGATTGAAATCATGACCAACCCCCCTGCCAAATATGATGCTTCCGGCAATTCAGGCATCATCAATATCATAACAAAAAAGAACAGGCAACTGGGATATAACGGCTCTGTAAATATGGGTTATGGGCAGGGACGTTATCCTAAGTATAATGAAGGATTAACTTTTAACTACCGGAAAAATAAGGTGAACCTGTTCACCAACCTGAGCCATAATTACTCACAAAATTTTAATAGCCTTTCTATCCAGCGGAACTTCCGCAATAAAGTAACCAAAGACCTGTTGTCGCATTTTGGACAGGAAGCAAGGAATGAAAATATTTCAAAAAGTTACAATGCTAAAATAGGTGTGGATTATTTTCCAGCAAAAAATACCACCCTGGGTGTAGTGTTCACCGGTTTTTTAAATGACCGCAAAGGCAATAGCCATAATCTTACCGATATTTCCAATGCAAGCGGCATTCCTGCAAGCCAAACAAAAGCTGGTTTAGATAATAAGCAGCAATGGAAAAACTTCAGTACCAATTTCAATTTCCGGCAGGCCCTGGATACTGCGGGTTCGGAATTAACGGCCGATCTAGACTATAGCCTGTACAAATCGAGAAATAACCAGGTAATGGTCAATTCCTATTTTGACGCGTACGGAAGCCCGACGTACCAACCGGACACTTTATTGGGAGGCCTTCCACAGGATATTCAGATTTACAGTGGCCGGATGGATTATCTCAAAAGCTTAAAGAAGGGTGCAAGGTTTGAGGCAGGTGTAAAATCCAGCTTTGTAAAAACAGATAACAATGCCGTTTATGACAGTATATTAAACGGACAGCTCGTTCATGATTTTAACCGCAGCAACTATTTCATTTATGAAGAAAATATCAATGCGGGATATGTGAATCTCAACCAGCCCATAAATAAAAAATGGGGTACACAATTAGGATTACGGGTGGAAAATACCAATGCAAAAGGAAAACAGATAACCACCGGTGAACAATTTAATCGCCATTATACACAGCTTTTTCCTACAGCCTATTTGCAGTATCAACAGAACAAAAAAAATACTTATGTGCTGAACTATGGAAGAAGGATCAGAAGACCCGACTACCAGAACCTGAACCCTTTCATAAATTTTATCGACCGGTATACCTATTCAAAGGGCAATCCTGATCTTAAACCCCAATTCAGTCATAATACAGAGCTAAGCCACAACTATCAGGGTTTTGTAACTACTACGCTAAACTACACACGCACAACTGATATCATTCAGAATGTGCTGGAACAGGATGAAGAAAAAAATGAAACATTTGTCAGGAAAGCCAATATCGCCAAACAACGCCAGTATGGTATTTCAGTAAACACGAATATACCGGTTACAAAATGGTGGAGAAGTAATGTTTTTATCAATGCCTTTAACAACAAATTCGAGGGCATCGTGAACGATACATTTGTCACCGTAAATGCTACCACCCTTACCTTGAACGGCTCGCAGCAATTCAACTTTTCCAAAACCTGGTCTGCCGAGATCAGCGGTTTTTTTAGAACGGCAGGAATAGAAGGTGTGATCAAAGCAAAACCCTTTGGAATGATGTCTCTGGGTGTAAGTAAGCAGGTGATGAAAAGTAAAGGAACCATTCGTTTAAACATCCGCGATGTATTTTACACACAGCGATTCAGAGGTGTAAGCAAGTATGCTAACGTTGACGCTGCTTTCCAGGAGAGAGGCGATAGCCGTGTGGCAAACATCAATTTTACCTACCGCTTCAGCAAAGGAAAAATAAACGGTACACCGAAGAGAAGGTCCGGTAGCGCCAGTGAAGAACAAAACCGTGTAGGCAGTTAGATTTAAAAAGAGTTTAGACTAATTTTTCCATCATCATCGTAACCGCTTATAGAAACATTATGATTTCCACGATTAAATTCAGGGATGTGTCATACTGAAGATTCATTGTATTTGTACCTTTTACCACTTTTATATCAGAGAATGCCGCCTGTATTGTTCTCCTAAAAAATCCCTTGCCTACGCCGGGCAAAATTTCAATGCGCTTTTATATTCACTTGGATTTACTCCTGTATGTTTCTTACAATTGTACTGCATAAGCAATCCTTAAAAGTACGACCAGAACGTTCATCGCCATACGCAAAGTGGCCTTTTCCAAACTCCCTGAACTTATTCAAAATAGTGCAGCTGGCTAACCATTCTGCAACCATTGCTCCTCATAATAAAAAAGCCTGATTTAAAGTATAACCAAAAATGGGGATACAAAAAATTATACAATGCATACCCTCAAAGTTGTATTGTGATCTTACTACGTGCGCCATATCTTGTGTCAGAAAATAACCTCTAAATAATCTTCGAATCTGTAAGAGGTTGTTCTGAGAATCAGATTGAATCATACCTAACAGACAGGATATTTGCCGCCGCAGCTTATGAATATTCAGTAGCTACGAATAGAGAGATATTAATCTCAGTTTGACTCAAAAAAATAAACAGGGACGTCGACGGAAAACGGACCGTTTCGGGACGCAACACAGCCGAGTATCAACTTATAAATCTGATGCCTTGCAGCACAGCAAGTAAAAAAGCCGCTGAACATCCGCACCATGGCGTAAGACAGGTGAGGAAATTATCATTAAACTTTTCAAAATGAAAAACAACGAAGTGAAAAAGCTATCATTAGCTGATTTCAAAGCAAAAGCAGAAAAAACATCAAAAACTTCTTTGATGGAATCAATTGTTGGTGGTGTGAAAAACGCTTGTCATCCGCCGCCTACATTTAGAGGTTAATTTCTAAGGGCCAGGTTGATTCGTCAACCGGCCTTTTTACTAACAAAAAGAACTCAAAATATGATAGTGCTGAAAAAACTTATAGACAAAGGGGTGAATGAACTGAGCTTTACGATGAAATCTTTAGTCTATAAATCAAATCCCGGGTTATTTGATTTGTTAAATTTCGATGATGACAATATATTCCTGGAGCCCTTGCTATTTACGTATTTTAAGGCTGAAGATCCTTTGATTACGCTTGAACAAATATTGTATGGCTATATTGAAGATCATTTGAAACCAGAGCAAATCCCTGTTTTATCAGACAACAACGGAATGGTGTTCATTCCCCGGTTTGGTTACTTCAAAACAGACCTGAGAAGCAGTTTAGTCCATTTGATAAAAAGTGGAGATAACTACAAGCTTCAACATCAGCATACAGAACTACCTTATGTCTTTGAAGATTCGTTATTTATAGACAGCACCAGTATTGAAATATATAAATATAAATTAGAGATTTTCGGCTTCATATTTAATGATATTGAAAACCATAATCGCTTTAGTGAAATAAACATTGTTAATATCGATAAGAATCTGGTAAAGATGATCAATAAAGCCGTGCGATTTATTAAAGAATATCATCCGGTTTATTATAGTCTATTATCAAAAACAGCAAAGGGATTATATCTTTTTGAATATGATCCTATGTTGATGTACTCCTTTGCCGGCATCGATGCTCATGGTGTTTCATTTTTAAACATGCAGAAGTATAACAACGAGATATTTTTTATCACTGAATTTGCTCATCAGTTTGCACATTGTATATTGAATGCCATCTTATACGATAGAACAAAATTCTTTTCTATCCACTTCGATACGGCCATGACACGTATCATCGGAAATATCCATGACACAAGGACTTTGGATGATGCTTTTCACGGGCTTTTTACAACTTGCACATCAGGACTGATCCTAAATACTGCATTAGCCTCCAATATTTTTAAAGATGACAAGCAGCATGAACTTATAGGCAGGTTTGTCGACAATTACTACCGGTTCCAAACAGGGCTTGATGATGTAGAGATTGATCAGGTTTTCACAAAGAAAGGGCGTTACCTTTTTACGTATCTAACAAATCAACTAATATCTCTCTATAGTGACAAATTGGCTTTGCTAAGGAAATACGATACAACTGGTCAGCCTTTTGTCTTTAATTATCCCCTATTCAAAAAAAACAATCCGACAAAATGCCAGGTAAATGCATAGCTACATGCCTTACACTTGTTTATTCACTTTTTAGTTTCAGTTGCGAAGCTCAAAAAATGATTATAAGTAACATTGCTGTTGTTGATGTTGTAAATGGAACTATTACTAATAACCAGCATATTTTAATTGATGGCAAAAAAATTGTAAAAGTCTCAGCAAATCGCATACGCCGGAAGGGATGTTTGATGATAAATGGCAAAGGAAAGTTTATTATGCCCGGTTTAGCTGATATGCACGCACATTTACCTAATGCGGATGAGCAGCATTTCAAAAAGGAGGAATATCTCTTTTTATTTGTTGCCAATGGTGTAACGACCATCCGCTCTATGCGTGGATATAGTGATCAATTAACGTGGCGGGATAGTATAACTCAATCAAAATGGATAGGCCCCAACCTGCTATTAGGTAGCCCCGTAGTTTATGATGAAGACTCTGTATTCAACCGGGACAAGTGGGTGGAATTTATAAATCTACATGCAGCCAAGTATGATTTCATTAAATACCTGCATTGCCGTTCCACCCAAAATTTTGACAGTATTTGTAACCTCTTGCCAAGTAGTACCATGATATCGGGCCATTGCCCGCCAGGTGGTATAGAGCAGGCGATAAAAAGAAAGATGAGGTCAGTGGAACACATAGAATTTATTATAGATGCGCTAAAAGAGGATAGTTTATCATTCAAAAGGAAAATCCAAGGTTTAGCTACCGGCGATCTGTTTTTTTGTCCGGATCTATACTGGTATTACATAACATTCGATCAATACGATTTAGCCACATTAAATAAGAAAGATTATATAAAATATGTTACAAAGACAGAACGAGAGAGATGGACACAGGAACTGGGCCAGTATTATCGTTCGGATGTGCAAAAGAATTACGCTCAGTTTTTAAAAGACAAGTCGGATAATTCATACTGGCTACAATCGGTAAAAAGACATTTAAAATGGATGAGCATGCAGGGTGTACAACTACTGATAAGCCCTGCTGCCGGCTATTACAATGTTCCGGGGTTTAGCATGTACGATGAAATATTATTATTCAAAGACGCCGGTTTAACAAATGCAGAGATTTTAAAATGCGCCACGTATAACGCTGCTGTATGTATGAAACAGGAAGATAGTTGGGGAACCGTTTTTGAGAACAAGAGAGCAGACATGATCATCCTAAACAAAAATCCATTAACGGATATATCTGCCCTCAGAAGTATTTATGGAGTGTTCTATAATGGGAAATATATTAGCAACATTTCAATAAAGAAAAAGTTAAAGCAAATTGAAGAAGATAACAAATGACACAAGTAGAATCCATATTATATAGCCGGGACTTCTGCTGCCCTGGCTGCAAGGAAGAAACCTTAAGCTATCATGTAGAAGATAAACTCTTCTATTGTTTACACTGCCATGCAGAATTTCCAAACTTTGATGAATCATTCCCCGTTTTTGTACCTAACTATAATGAGTATCTATCAAATTATGTACTTACACTTGAGAAGAAAAAAAGAGAAGTATCAAAAAATATAGAAAGAATAAATCCCGTTCACCCTGATGTGCATAGCCTTAAAAAGGAAAAAATCAAAGACGTGTTGGAAACTGAAATAGGTGAAATTAATGATCTTCAGAATAAGGTATGTAAATACTTGTTACCAAAAGACATACTGGGCCAGGTAGGTTGCGAAGCTATGGTAGGCTATACAGATGCGAAGCAGTATCTTTTAAGAGACTGGTGTAGTTTTCCTGAATCAGAGAAGGAGATTCATATAATTGTAAATGCAATTAAAGAAAAAATTCAAAAATTACCGGTAAAAATGGGTAATGCATTGATTCCCGGATGTGGTTTAGCAAGATTCGCGTATGAATTTTCGGATATATTCAACAAAGTATTTTCATTTGATTATTCCTTAAGTATGATTGATTCATTTAGTTCAATACTTAAGGAAAGAAAAATATTCGGACTAATTAATAGTAAAAATATCGTATCGGATTCTCAACTGATTAGAACCTGTCATGTAAACTGCAACGGACTTTTTGAAAAGGACAGTTCCGGGAAAGATGTAAGTAAAATTATCTATTACGTGGGCCAGGCGCAACATATCCCTTTGAAAAACAACACCGTTGATGCAATCGTTTCAATATACTTTTCCGATGTACTTCCCCTAAAAGACTACATAGAAGAATTTAGCAGAGTTCTCAAAGAAGGAGGTATTCTCGTTCATTTTGGTCCGCTTGACTATCATTTTGAGACCTTCGAGGACAGGCTTTCTTTACAGGAGTTGTTTGCAGGTCTGAAAAGCTACGGATTTGAGGTGGATATGGACTATCAAATTATTCCCACAAATCATTTGGAAGATGACACCTTGTATTTAAACGGGTATAAGAATATTTTGTTCACAGCTACTAAAATTAAGGATTTAGTAAAGCCGCTTTTACCTGTTTCCAAAGTATATTTTGACAAACCATTTAGCTATACCAGTAAAGGGATCTTTAATAGCAGTACTGATGCAGATCATGATGTAGAGAAGTCAATAACATTTTCAGATGGTTCTGAATTTGAAAATGCCGGCGATGTATTATCAATTTTAAACATCTTACGAGACGGCTATACCATAAGTGAATGCATTTTAAAAATTAACGAAAAGTACTCCATTGAGGATAAAGAAATATTTGATTTAATTAACCTGCTCATAAAAAAGAAGGTTCTAAAAGTATGATGCCATGATACATATTGAAAGCTTTAGATTCGAAAACTACAATGAAAATACCTATGTAATGTATGGTAAGAACAGGGACTGTTTTATTGTTGATCCCGGATGTTACGAATATGATGAAATTGAAAGAATTGTACATTATATTGAAAATAGTGATCTTAATCCTGTAGGTATACTGGTAACGCATGCGCACATTGACCACATATTTGGGGTGACGCCTCTTTCTGAATTATTTAAGGTTAAAGTTTACATCCAGGAGAAAGAATACAAAGTGTTATTGAATATGCCTAAAATAGGAGAAGGGCTTGGTTATCGGATTGACCTTTTTAAGGGCGGGCATGTTTTTTTAAACGAAGATGATACCGTCAAACTTGACGATAACATAGTAAAGGTACTCTTTACACCCGGCCATACACAAAACAGCATCTCATTTTATAATGATAAATCTCATTTACTTATTTCGGGGGATGTATTGTTCAGAAATAAGATCGGTAAGGTAACCTTACCCGGTGGCGACTATGATACACTAATAAAAACCATTACTGAGAAGTTATTTGTTTTGCCCGAACATACAATAGTCTATCCAGGGCATGGCCAACCTACTACTATCGGTCATGAAAAAGAAAATAACAAAATGGAGATCTGGAATTAACTATGACTGCCATAGAAAATATAAGTAAGATCGGATTCGGCACCTACAGGGTTTCCCTCGAAAATCCGGAAAATGTGAATGCTTTTAATTATGCTATTGAATGTGGATGTAATTTGATTGATACGGCCTCTACATACAATGATGCTGAATTATTTGTAGGGAAGTATATAAAAGAAACTAAAAACGCTGAATTATTTATTGTAAGCAAAGCTGGTTATGTCACTGCCGATTTCATTAAATTAAACGGTGGCTTAATAGCAAAATTAAACAGTGAATTGAATACCGATCTAAATTTGATAAATCACTGCATTCACCCTGCTTTCCTGGAAATTCAATTAAACAACTCATTACGAAGGCTGGGGCAAAGATACCTGGATGTTTTCCTGATACATAACCCGGAAAAATATCTGTCCGGTATTGACTGTAATATTAATATTGAAAGACAGGTAGCTCAGTCATTTGAATTTTTGGAAAAAAAGCGAAAGTCAGGGCTTATCCGGTTCTACGGAATAAGCTCTAATGTAATTCAATTAGATACGTACGAGAACAGGGCTCTTAATATAACTGTATATCTCAATATCTTGAAAAAAATTGCCGGTGCAAATGAAGGATTTAAATTTATTCAGTTTCCCTATAACTTGGAAGAGAGCGATGCCTCATCTCCTAATATCAACCAGCGATCACTAATTGAGCTGGCCAGAGAAAACCGGTTAATCACATTATCTAACCGGCCATTCTCTATGCACACCAAAAATCTTTATGTAAGGATACAGGATGTAGAAACTGTTCCTCCTGCTTGTGACGAGCATTATTGTAATTTTACATTCCACAAGCTTCAATCATTGTTAGTTTCAAGGCTGGAACAGTTGGATACACCCATACAACTCTCAGACATTGGTATTTATTGCGCAATAGCAGAAGGCTGGAATAAGTTTACTGAACCGGAAGCTGTGTACGAATTGTTTGATAAGGAATTTGTTGAGTTCATTAATGTAGTTTATGATTATGATATCCCGGCTGACATACGCGCTTTGATAAATGATCTCAGGGAATTTATCCTTAAATCTACTGATCAGAATATCAAAAGAAATTCCCTGGAGTATAAAGCGAAGTATTATAAGGAAAATGATATACCCGATCATTCACTTTCATTTAATCATCATGCATGTGTTCATTATTTCAGATCAGGGATCGATCACGTTTTAGTGGGGATGACCAGGAGAAAATATGTTGAACACCTTAAACGCTTATTCTAACCAATGCCCAAGTTTCCCTTTTACAGACAGTATGATCAGATGGATTGTGGACCAACCTGTCTTAAAATGGTTGCACAATTTTATGGCGTTTCCTTTCCAATAGATTATCTCCGGCAGCAATCATATATAACCAGGCAGGGCGTTTCATTTCTGGGCTTAAGCGATGCAGCAGATCAGATCGGATTACAATCACTGATGGTCAACGTTTCTTATGAAGCCCTGGCTAAGGAGATTCCCTTGCCATGTATCGCACACTGGCGCCAAAGGCATTTTGTGGTTGTATATAAAATATCTGATTCACATATACACGTGGCAGATCCTGCATTTGGTAAGATCAGTTACACAAAAGATCAGTTTATTGCCGGTTGGTTATATAACAGGGAGAAACACAGCGATACGGAGGGATATTTACTATTGCTCGAGCCAAACCCCGATTTTTTTGAACACAAAGATGTTATTAAATCCAAGAAAAAAGGTCTTGCTTACTTAATCCCATACTTAACCAGGTATAAGAATTTAGTCTTTCAACTAGTGCTGGGTTTAGTTTTGAGCCTCTGTATAACATTACTATTTCCATTTATTACAAAAGTGATCATTGACCATGGCGTTAACCTAAGCAATGTAAACGTGGTCAATCTATTTCTAATCGCTCAATTTGTTTTATTGATTTCATTAGTCCTAATCGACACGCTGAGAAACTGGATACTCATGCAGATGGGCACCAGAATAAGTCTGGCAGTATTATCCAACTTTTTAGTTAAGCTGTTAAAAAAACCACTTCCATTTTTTGATGCAAAAATGGATTCCGATGTAATTCAACGGATTGATGATCAGGACAAGGTAGATGATTTCTTAAGGTCAACTACTATCAATACCTTATTTTCATTCGTTATCTTTTTTGTTTTTGGCTTACTGCTCGCCTTTTACCACCTTCCCCTGCTTATCGTTTATTTAATGGGCAGCATTATTTATGTCTCGTGGGTAATATTTATAACCAGGAAGAAATCTGCACTGGAATATATAGTAAGAGATGAAAGTGCAGAAAACCGTAGCAGTATTCTACAGCTTATCCGGGGCATTCAGGAAATAAAACTGAATAATTCAGAAAAAAAAAGAAGGTGGGAATGGGAAGCCATACGCATCAGAGTGAATAACATTTCCATAAAACTCCTAAAGCTGGACAATATTCAAAATATTGTTTGTAACGTTTTAATCCAATTGATTAATATCATCATAACATACCTGGCCGTGGTACAAACTATTGAAGGCAAGTTATCTCTGGGTGAGCTATTCTCCATTCAATATATTTTAGGTCAGTTAATTACTCCTTTACATGATTTTATTCATATCGCCCAGGTGTCTCAAAAAGCACAGATTAGTATAAATCGGCTGTTGGAAATATTACATGAAGATGATAAAGAGGAAAAGGATCCGCTATCCGGCAAAGAAGAGTTGCCTGCTAATAAGACGATCAGTGTAAAGAACCTGTCCTTTAAATACGGTAGCCCGAAATCGAAGAATGTACTAAGCAATATAAATATCGAGATCCCGGAGGGTAAGGTAACCGCAATAGTAGGCGCTAGCGGGAGCGGTAAAACAACCTTGTTGAAATTGCTTCTTAACATTATGGAGCCGTATGAAGGGGAAATTTATGTGGGCAACAGCAGACTCAAAGAATTTAAATCTTCTTTCTGGTACTCACAATGCGGGGCTGTTATGCAGGATGGCTTTATTTTTTCTGATACTATATTGCGCAATATAACAGAATCAAGCAGCGAAGCATTTCCGGACAAAGAATTATTAAAAAAGGCAGTGTATGTTTCGAATATCGAGGAAAAAATTGAAAGCCTGCCATTAGGTTATAAGACTAATTTGAGTTGGGGCGGAATTTCTCTAAGTGGAGGGGAAAATCAACGATTATTAATTGCCAGGGCTGTATATAAGGATCCATCTTATCTATTTTTCGATGAGGCCACGAGTGCTTTAGACGCAAGTAATGAAAAAACGATTATGAACAGGTTAGATGATTTTTCTAAAAACAAAACGGTTGTAGTAGTTGCTCACAGGTTAAGTACTGTTGTAAATGCCGATCAGATTATTGTTCTGGATAAAGGCCAGGTTGCTGAAAGAGGGGCACATGAAAATTTAATTAATCTGAAAGGGCTTTACTTTAATTTAATTAAAAATCAACTCGAACTAGGACAATAATGGAAGGCAAGTTAAAATTTGACGAAGTAAATGAAATAAACGAGCCTATTCACGAGGTATTAAAGAAACCTTCGGGGTGGCTTACTAATTACGGCAATATGGCCTTAATGTCCGTTTTCCTGCTGGTAATTGTATTTTCATTTTTTGTCAGATACCCCGAAGTAATTCCCTGCAAAGCCACATTAACTTCTATCAATGCACCTAAACCGGTAGTTACGTTAATACATGGGAAACTTATCAAGCTAAGTATTTCAGAAGATCAACCTGTAATAAAAAATCAGATACTGGGGCATATTGAATCCACCGCCAAACATTCGGAAGTTCTCAGCCTTTCCTCAGATCTTAATGCTATTCAAACATTACTAAATAATAACAAAACAGAACTTTCGAGACAATATTTTAATACCACCTACAGTCAACTGGGTGAAATACAATTATCCTATCAAACCTTCTCTCAGTCATTTCTAAACTTTAAAAATTATTTATTTAATGGCTTTTACATCGAGAAGAAGTCGATGCTGGCAAAGGATATGTCAAATTTGAAACGATTACATACAAATTTATGTGAGCAGAAAGGCTTGAATGAAGAGGACCTCACGCTATCTCAAAAAACGTATGAGGCCAACCAATCTTTGAAGGAGGATAAAGTGATTTCAGAATTCGATCTAAGACTGGAAAACAGCAAATTAATTGATAAGAAGTTGAGCATGCCACAGATTAATTCTGCGATCATTAATAATGAAAGCCAGCAAAATGAAAAGCAAAAAGAAATTGCAGAACTCGAAAACACAATCAATCAGCAAAAGATCATATTTCAACAGGCGCTTAGCACATTTAAGAGCCAGGTAGATGAATGGAAGAAGAATTACTTATTAGTAGCGCCCATTAACGGCAAAATCGCATTTTCATCATTTATCCAGGAAAACCAGCAGATACAGGCGAATCAAATAATTTGTTTTATAAACCCTGAAAACAGCGAGTATTTTGCAGAATTAATCATACCGCAGTCCAACTTTGGCAAGGCAGCTATTGGCCAGCAGGTATTGTTAAAATTTCAGTCTTATCCTTTCCAGGAGTATGGAGCGGTAAAGGGAAAGATCGAGTTTATATCACATATCCCTGCTGACAGCGGATATTTGGCAAAGGTCGGTTTAACGAATGGATTAAATACCAACTATAAAAAACAGGTACAATACAGAGATGGCTTAATAGCGACCGGGGAGATCATTACAAAAGATATGAGGTTGCTTGAAAGATTTTACTACAATGTAGTGCGTCAGGTTGACTTTTAACTATAACAATTCATATCAATCACTATGAGGTAAAGTGTAATGGTTTCGGTTGGTGGAACACCACATTCTCCTTTCAAAGCAAACGGAAATTCTGCGCTGCGCAGGATATATACAAATTGTCAGTCGAAATACTTACGCGTGTTTCCGGCTCTAATATCATCGATCAACGTAATGATACCGTCTTGAATTTTGGTCCAGGCTTTGCTTTTTGGCTCCCACTCTTCCAATGGAATACTGCCGGGCAGAAACTGCTTTTCGTTGAAGGGTAAGAGTATTTTGGGTACGCGTTCAATATATACAGGAACGATAATCTGTTTTTTTTCTTTGAATCGGTTCCATTGCATTTTTTATTTCGGTGTTCTTGATGTAATCTGAAGCCAGGAAACTGCTTGTAATTGGAAAAAGGATAATATCAGCGTTCTGCATCTTCAATTTAGCACACCGGACGCAATTTTTTGAGGATCTTACTTTGAACACAAAAAATTGATCGATTGCACTTTGAAATAGCCCGAGATCCTCTACAGATAATGACTATACCCATTAAACCCCAAAAAACTCAGGAACTCCAGTTTGTTAAATATTCTCCGTTTCATTTATGCGATTTTCGCCGCTAAAACAAGTGTACTGAAGGGATAGTGTCCAAAGTAATCACCTCCTCTAACATCCTGATCAGTTGCAGCCCGTAATGTCGGGAGAATTTCGTTTTCAACTTTCTGCGCAATGAGAATATCCATTATTTTAACTTTCAATCCAAAATGCCTTTGCATGCCGGTAGCCACATAGCCTGGATTTATAACTACTGATAAAGTCCGGCTATTGTTTTCCTTCAACTTTTTATCTAATTCTACAGCAAACATCATGTTGGCAAGTTTACTTTGCCCGTAAGGCGCCATTTCATCAAATGATTTTTTAAAATTCAGATCATCCCAGTAAATATCGGCTTTCTTATGGTTGGATACGAAACTACCTAAGGTAACTATCCTGGAACCAGGAGTGTCGTTCAACGTACTCATTAATTTTGCTGTTAAAGCAAAAGGACCTAAATGGTTCGTGCCTAAATGCCCATCAAAACATTTGCTACAGTCATTGATAAAGAAACCGAAAAGTTGTCGGGTTCGATGTAAAATTATACGCTTACCGGAAATACAGACAAGACAAGCTTAAAGGTTGAGAGGGATGCTACTGATGATTTCCAGGATTATTATAAAGATAAGTTTCCAAAGGCGTTAGATAAAGTGAATAGTCTAACGGAAAATAATTAATTATTTAAAGTTGAAAATCAGTGGAAGGAAAAAAGTAACAAGGAAGGCCCATAAAGCGTAAACAGGAAGAAATAATGCGATTGCTGCTCCCACTTCTGTTTTATCATTCTTCCTTCTTAAGGCATTAAGAAGTCTTATTGTTACTAAAATTAAATTTGTCAACATTAATATATTTCCTCCAAGCACCGCAATCCTGTTAGGTGTAATGCCCCACTCTGAAATTCTAAATAAAATTGCGGATAAAGCAATTCCATTTACAATTACTGTGAG
>JBBJMP010000003.1:0-445258 GCA_037718865.1 Chitinophagaceae bacterium
AAAAACGCTGTGCACTCTTAATTGCCAATTTCTGTGCACTGTTAATTGCCGACTACAAATTGTCATTCACTAAGAATTTTGTTATCAAAAATTATGGTACATAAATGCATTTTTAGAATAAGCAGCCGATATTTTAGTTCAAACCACATTGATGAAAAAAAATATAAAGCATGGTTTTTTACAATATTATTCAGACTATAAAAGTCCGCGTTTACAGCATATGCCCCTTAGTTTTAGGGCAGTCTTCATATTAAGTAATGCTATCGGATTTAATGAAACTGAAATTGCTGAAATTCTAAATACTACTCTCTTCAAAGTATGAGTATTCCACACTATAAAAGCCACTATTCCGCAAGATAAGAGCCATCGTTCCACCGGATAAGATACCAAAAATTCCACGCCATAAGAGCCACCTGTTCCACAGGATAAGAGCCACCATTCCGCAGATAAGAGCCACTTAATTTTCCGGTATATAAATTCGGACATTCCGCAGATATGATACCAAAAATTCCACAGGATAAGAGCCAGGTCTTTGGCTTTGCTTGAATGAGCTGTTTGTTATAAATCATCCTTTTTCAGATCGTCAATTTATAAAACCAATTGACATTGCTTCGTGGGTTTAATACTACACTAAACTTCATAAGGCATGTCCAAAAAATTGATTGAAATGAAAGTGGTACGTAAAATGATCCTGCTCTTACAGCGGGGGCTATCGGAAAGACAGATAGCCCGGGAATTAAAAATAGCAAGGGCAACAGTAAACCGATACAAGGAAAGACTGGCTAGCTGCCCTAAAAGCCTGGAAGAGTTGTTGAATATGGACGATGCGGTCCTGGCCGAGATTGCTCATTTCCCCTTCAGAAACGTCCAGCAGAATACGCGTAATGCGTTTATAGTGAACCGTAGGGAGTATTATTTTGCGGAACTGCAGCGTCCGGGTGTAACCCGGATGTTGTTATGGCAGGAATACATAAGGGAACATCCTGAAGGTTATCAATACTCGAAATTCTGTGAGTTGCTGGCAGAGTTAATGTTACCACAGCAGGCCAGTTTTCATGTGCAATATGAGCCGGCAGCGATGATGATGGTGGATTTTGCCGGGGACAAAATAAGCTACATCGACAGATCTACAGGAGCACTGGTTGAGTGCTGCGTTTTTGTGAGCATACTGCCATATAGCGGTTATAGCTACGCGATTGCTCTTGCAAATGAAACGATGCCAAGCGTTATTAAAGCCCTTAACGCAAGCCTTGCTTATTTTGGAGGGGCGCCTTTTAGTATCAAATGCGATAATATGCGTACAGCTGTAATAAAGAGCTGCAGGTATGAGCCGATATTCACAGAAGTGTTTGAGCAATGGGCCCTTCATAATAACATGGCACTGTTCGCTGCAAGGCCATACAAGCCTAAGGATAAAGCGCCAGTAGAGAAGGAAGTCTTGCTCACTTATCAACGTCTGTAT
This sequence comes from Chitinophagaceae bacterium, assembly GCA_037718865.1. Classification (GTDB taxonomy): domain Bacteria; phylum Bacteroidota; class Bacteroidia; order Chitinophagales; family Chitinophagaceae; genus JADCRZ01. The sequence continues at coordinate 1,463 of JBBJMP010000003.1, forward strand.
GCCCCCTTACGCGACACAGAGTTCTTTAGCCTCGAACAGATCAATGCCGCTTTCCAAAAGCAATTGGAACTACATCATCAAGCCGATTTTCAAAAAAAGGCGATCAGTCGCCTGGAACAGTTCCTGGAACTGGAAAAAGGGTTATTGCAACCCCTTCCATCAACTCCTTTTGTTATTCGCTATAAAGCCGAGTGCAAGGTTAAAATGGACTATCATATCACACTCTGCGAAGACGGTCACCATTACAGCGTTCCCTGCAAGTATATTGGTAAAAAGGTAGCGGTAAACTATGATACCGATACGGTGGAGGTTTTCTTTGAACTGAACCGTATTGCTATGCATAGAAGGAGTTATAAAAAAGGTGGTTTTACTACCGTTATAGAACACATGCCCATTCATCATCAAAAGGTGGCCGAACAGAATGGATGGGATCAGGATTACTTCCTTGGGCAAGCTGCCAAAATAGGCACCCACACACACCAGTATGTGGGGAAGGTATTGAAGAGTAGGCCCGTTATCCAACAAGCCTTTAATGCCTGCAAGGGTATACTTCGCCTTGGGCACAAATACGGCCCTGAACGCCTGGAAGCAGCTTGTAAAAGAGGGTTAAACGGAGACCGTTATAACTACAGCACACTTGATAATATCCTGAAAAACCACCTCGATAAACTCATCACCGACGAGCAGCCTGAACTCTTCCGGATGCCTGATCATCCCAATGTCCGGGGAGGGGATGCTTACCAGTAAACTCCAGAACCTTTCTCTTTTTTTCAAAAAGCAATCATTATTATAAAAAAAACAAATCAACAAACAATGAACACGCAAAACACCCTGGAACAGATGCAAAAGCTAAACCTCTGTGGAATGATTAAACAATATGAAGCTATACTGGGCCACCCCATCCACGAGCATCCTGAATCACACACACTGTTGGCTATGCTTACTGAAGCCGAAACGCAGTATCGATCCCACAAGCGTACAACCCGCAATCTTAGCCGGTCCAAGTTGCGCTACAATGCTCTTCCTGAACAGATCCATTGCGGCTCGGAACGTGGAATAAGCAAAGAACAACTTCTGCAACTATGTGATGGCACCTATATTGAAAAAGGAGAAACGGTACTTATCAGCGGATCTACTGGAACCGGAAAAAGTTTTTTAGCTTGCGCCCTCGGACGCCAGGCGTGCCTGAATGATTACGGGACCGTGTATTTTTCTATGAGTCGTTTTATTGAAACCATATCCGCTGCGCGCCTCGATGGCACTTATGTTAAATTGGTCAATCAAATAGCAAGGGCTCCCTTACTCATCCTGGACGATTTTGGTTTAAACCCTCTCGATCATAAGATAAGACTTACCTTGCTTGACATTCTTGAGGATAGATATGGAAAGCATGCTACAATTATCACCTCACAATTACCGGTTAACAAATGGTATGAATACATTGGAGAGCCTACCCTTGCCGATGCGATTATGGATAGACTTACGGCTCATGCACATAAAATTAGTTTACTGGGAACTTCTTTGAGAAAAAAGAAATGAGATGTTGTAATAGTACTTTGTGCATTAACCTAAATCTCATTGTTTAACACGCTCTTTGAAAGGATGAATTATAACAAGTGTCGACAGGAAAGGAATGAACTGTAACCTCTTTCAGGAAAAAAACAGAAAATTCCTCCTTCGGAAAGAATGAAAAACATCTCCTCCGGAATAAAACAAATCATCTCCCCGGAAAGAAAATGCTGCCTTCTCAAAACGGTGGCTCTTATCCTGTGGAATGGTGGCTCTTATTCTGTGGAATGCTTGGTATCTTATCACGTGGAACGGTGGTAAACTCCTTGTGGAATACTCAAAAGTAAAAGAAAGGTTTAATAAAGCCTTGATATTCTTTAATATTCAACATTAGAAAAGCTAATTGGAATATCAACTTTTGAGATAGTTTTGTACGACAAATTGCTTGTAACCTTAGTTCTCTCACTTACTCTAATTGATTGCGTTTATCAGACTTTTTTAATAAAGTCAGGTAAATAGCAGTTGACTTTTCTTTCGAAAATTAATTTAAAAAACATGAAACAAAACGGAAATATGATAACTCTGAATGGCAATGGAAAGGACTTTAAAGAACCAAACAGGAAGCATTTTGCACTATCGCTTGAAAAGCTATTAAACACAAATGAATTGATGCCTGATGATAATACAAAAATCAAGCTTATTAGTAGCCATTTTAAACAGATTATGTTGATACTGGGACTCGACATGAATGATGACAGTCTCAAAGGAACACCTGACCGGGTAGCTAAAATGTATGTTAAGGAAATATTCAGCGGCTTAAATGCTGATAATAAGCCCAATGTTACTCTTTTTGAAAATAAATATAGTTACAATGAAATGCTGGTAGAAAAAAATATTACGGTTTATTCCTGCTGCGAACATCATTTTGTTCCAATCATAGGTAAAGTGTATATACCGGAGCATGGTGGTTCTTCGTCACTTTTGGTGAATTAACCGGGTTTAAAGATTACCATTCTCCGTAGCAATTCAAATCCAGCTCTGCCATACATTCGTCTTTTTATATTTTTCAATCTGTTGACCTGTCCTTCGACCTGTCCGTTGCTATATGGTGTTATTACTGCATTATTAACCGCCTGAAAATCGGATTGTATGCCCTTAGCAAAGCGTTTTATTGCTGATGTTGATTTTTCTACATCTTCCAGCCATGTCTTTAATGTACCTTCTTCTTTGATTTGAAACAGTTTTTTGAAACGACTGATGAATTGTTCTGTTTCCTTTATTGCCGGATGCTTATCATATAATAGTTCCAGAAACTTTTGATCCTCGGCATTTAAATCATTTTTCTCCTTTTGGAACATTATAGATAAGTTTTTTGGTGACCAGGTTTTCATGCCGACAGGATCGATCTTACGTGATGGCGACATAATCTTATGATTTTTTAGAAGTTCATTCATATTGCTGCAGAACTGTGTGTACCTGCCGTTAAAACCCTCAGTCAAAATAGCTGCATAAAGTTCTGTATATAGTTTTCCTCTATTGCTTTCATGCAACAGCAACGACTGGAACGATTCAAAATTAGTAGATCGGCTACCCTTTTTTTTAGGAAGAAAATCCATCCCGATGTATTTTCTGATGGTGACTCTTGGCATATGAAGACTCCTGGAGATGGCTCTGATGGTATATCCCTGGCCGAACAGCTCTTTTACTTTACTAAATCGGAGTTGAAGTTCTACATTGGTGTTGATCGTGTCTGGCGGTATGGTTTCTGGCTGTATGGTTTCAGTATCTTCTTCCATCAAGCTAAACTCTTCTATCGTTGATGCCGGTTCCGGAGATTTATCAACCTTATTGTAAAGAATAAATAATTCCTTGAGTTCTTTACCCATAGATTGAAACATTGTTTTGGTTGCATCCCCCAGATTCATCAATAAGTGGAACCGGTCAGCTACCTGAATGGCTTGAGGAGCGCCATCCTGGGCCCCTTTTGAATACGGGCCACCACGATCTCTGGATATGACTTCGACTTCCGGATGTTCTTTAAACCATTGACATACGGTTTCTGATTCCCTGTCAGGCAGAAGATCGATTACTTTGTTTTGATGCAGATCGACAATAATTGTTCCATAGGTGTTACCCTTTTTAAACGCCCAATCATCGATACCAATAATTCCAGAGGTCACCATGGGTATCGGCAGATGTTGCCTTTTTATTATTCGTAATATGGTGGAAGGGCTTACGTGTAGTCTGACTAAACGGCTAATGGCAGCTCCCTTATTTCCGCCTAGTTCAAGCGCAAAGTTACGCAGCAGCTCTTTACACCGATTAAACCGTCGATGGTAAGGATTTATTTCGTGCTTAAAACGTTCGGTAAATATCTTACGGGAACACTCGGCGTTATCACAAAAATATTTACCAGATAGTATTAAGACCTTTACAGCATTTCCTGAAGTGGGTAAATCAGCTAATGTGCGAATATATTTGCTGTGCCTGCGATTACTTGCGCAACCACACGTAGGGCAAATAGAGCCCGATTGAGCAGATGACGCCTGAATTATAAGACTTTCGCCTACTACAGAAATGAGGCAGTTCGTTAGTGATAACTCGGTAGGTAAGAGGAATGAGGGGAACATCATAATGTATATTATTAAAATACACACCAAATGTATAATTTAGTACCTGCAATAAAAATAAAATGAGTATACCAGCATTAACGGTTAAAGGTTACAAGCCGGAGGATATAAAAAGACTGTTGTCAAGCAATGAGTCATTTGTGGTAGCCATAAGACTCTATCTTGTTTACCAGGTAGCATTAGGCTATTCGAGTAGACAGCTGGCCGAAATACACGATATTAGTTTTAAACAGATTACCACCTGGGTTCATCGGTTCGAAGCGGAAGGAATAGATGGCCTAAAGAATAGAAAGGGCAGGGGAAGGAAGTCATTGCTGTCGAAGGACAAAATGCAAAGAATAAAGACGGTGGTACTAAAAGAGTTTCCCTCAGCCCATGGGTATAAAGCTGTTAAATGGACAGGGCCACTTCTTGCCAAGTGGATTGAATCAAAATACGGCGTTAAATACCAAAGAGCACAGGTATACAACTTACTTAGAGGTCTTGGAATTGAATTTCATAAAAAACAAGGGCTTGTTAAAACAACAGTGTAGTTATTTAAAATACTTTCACCAAAAGTGACGAAGAACCAGCATGGTAACCCCCCATTCCGTTTTATGGTGGTTCTTCGTCACATTTGGTGAATCACCCTGATTTAAAGATTACCATTCTCCGTAGCAATTCAAATCCAGCCCTGCCATACATTCGTCTTTTTATATTTTTCAACCTGTTAATCTGTCCTTCGACTTGCCCGTTACTATATGGAGTTACCACTGCATTATTAACAGCCTGAAAATCGGAGAGAATGCCTTTTGCAAAACCTTTTATTCCTGATGATGATTTTGCCACATCGTCTACCCATGTCTTTAATGTACCTTCCTCTTTGTTTTGAAATAATTTTTTGAAACGACCGATGAGTTCTTCAGTTTCTTTTATTAGAGGGGAGTTGTCACATAATAGTTTCAGGAATTTTCTATCCTCCTTATTTAGATCCTTCGTATCCTTTTGAATCATGATAGATAATTTTGCCGGTGACCAGGTTCTAATGGCGACAGGAGGATCTATCTTACGTGATGCCGGTATAATCTTATGGTTCTCGAATAGTTCATTCATATTGCTGCAGAATTGTGTGTACCTACCGTTAAAACCCTCACTCAAAATGGCTGCATAAAGTTCCGTAAATAATTTTCCCCTATTGCTTTCATGCAACAGGAATTGCTGATATGATTCAAAATTGGTAGATCGGCTACCTTTTTTTTTCGAAAGAAAATCCATAGTGATGTATTTCCTTATAGTTACTCTTTGTATATCCAGACTCCTGGAAATGGCCCTTATGGTATATCCCTGGCTGTGCAGCTCTTTCACTTTATTAAATCGTAGTTGAAGTTCAATATTAGTATTGATAGTTTCTATCGGTATAGTTTCAGTATGTTCTTCCATTAACCTATGTTCTTCAGTTGTGGATACAGGTTCTGCAGACCTTTCATTATTGTTGTGTAGTGTAAATAATACCTTGAGTTCTTTTCCCATAGATTGAAACATTCTTTTTGTTGCGTCTCCAAGATTCATCAACAAATGAAACCGGTCAGCTACCTGGATGGCCTGTGGTGCCCCTTCCCGTGCACCTTTTGAATATGGCCCACCGCGATCCCTCGATATGATTTCCACTTCCTGATGTTCTTTAAGCCACTCACATATAGTTTCTGATTCCCAGTCAGGAAGAAAATCTATTACTTTATTCTGAAGCAAGTCTACGATGATGGTACCATATGTATTGCCCTTTTTAAATGCCCAATCATCTATACCAATAACTCCGGAAGTTATCTTAGCTACATAAAGATCCTGCTTCCTTATTATTCGTAATTATGGCGCCCGTTTTTTTAACGAATGGTGGCGAAGGGATTTGACCGATTTTATTAAAAGGGATAGAAATCATCCCTGTGTAATTATCTATAGTTTAGGTAACGAAACAAGTGGAGCCGTAGCTAAAGATATGGTGGAGCGTTGCCACCAATTGGACCCAACCAGGCCAGTAACATCAGGGCACTCGTCTCCGGGTGCTATACCGGGACCACCGACCACTTTTTGCGCTATAGAGAAAATCCAACAAATCAGTTTTAGACAGTTCTCTAAGTTCACAAATGATTTTTATCGTCGTTTATTTGTAACGTTTTTATTTTAGATGGCCCTCCGTCTTTTATTTTCCATAAATCAACCGGAACGTCGTTCTGTAATTTTTTGCCTGCTGTGCTTCGTCCATCGCCTACCATTTTTTGTAATAAAACATATAGCTCTTCTCCTTTTTTTGGATATTCTGCCTGCAGGTTATTTTTTTCAGACGGGTCGGCATCCATATCGTATAGTTGAAACTTTGGCAAGTTCATTTTATCCGCTTCCTGGTTACTTGGTTTTGACCATCCGCCAGAACCGCCGCCTAATATCAATTTCCATTTGCCCTGCCTGATTGCAAAATTTCCATTTATGGAATGATGTATAATGGCAGGCCGGCTGTATGATTTCCCGTTTTGCTTTAATAAGGATAAGAAACTGTAACTATCGGGCGCAGCAGAACCGGGTAATTTAGTTTGTAAAATGCTGGCTGCGGTTGCCATCAAATCCACTAAGCAAATAGTTTTATTTTCAACTGCACCCGGCTTTACCACACTAGGCCATTTTACTATAAGAGGTACACGATGACCACCATCCCAAATATCAGCTTTATAACCGCGATAGATATAGCTTGGGTTATGTCCATGTGCAAACAAAGTGGCAGAATCGGCATAAGGGGCATAGCCATTATCACTGGCAAAAACAATCATTGTATTGTTGGTAACGCCATTTTTTTCCAATGACTTTACAATTTCGCCCACTACCCAATCAGTTTCCATTACATAATCCGAATAAGCATTGATATTGCTTTTTCCCTGAAAGACTTTTCCGGGTACCAATGGTGTATGTGGCGAGGGTAATGCAAAGTATAAGAAAAAGGGGTTATGACTATTTGCTGAGATATAATTATCGGCTTTTCCAGAAAGTATTTCAAGTGTTTTGTAAAAATCAAAATCAGATGCTTTCAATCCTTTACGGTAATGCATTGCCTGGTCTGCCTGAATGGCTTCCGTTTTTGTATTTATTGCCTTATCGTTTTCGATAAACAAATACGGCGACATATCTAACGAAGCAGCAATACCAAAATAATAATCAAACCCATAATGAGTAGGCGTGTTTTTTATGGTTTTTGTAAAATCTAAATCACTCTCGGCTGTTTCGTCATTACTGTATCCGCCGGATTTTGTAGCCCAACTCATGCCCAAGTGCCATTTGCCAATGCAGGCCGTTTTATACCCGTGTTGCTTCAACATTTGTGGCTGTGTATAGATGGTATCTGCAACCAGGGGTGTGGAATAAGAAGCAAGTACACTGCTTTGCAAAACAGATCGCCAGCTATACCTGCCGGTAATAATGGCGTATCTTGAAGGTGTGCAAACAGCCGAACTCGTATGGGCATCGGTAAATTTCATTCCGTCCTTAGCCAGTTGATCCATATTGGGCGTTGCAATTTTTCCTTGTGGATTATAGGTTTTCACATCGCCAATACCTAAATCATCGCACAGAATATAAACGATGTTTGGCTTTGTTTGTTGAGCAGTAGCTTTTATTGCCAGAAGCAAAAAGCCATATACGATGAATTTTCTTAAATGCATTGCTTGTTTTTTTATTTTTCCAATTCACTGTTATTCTGGACAACAATGAATTTTTATGGTTATTTATTGTTACTGCAGAATTGTACAAACCAAAAAACTGTTGGTTATTCGTTCTGATCTGCATTAAGACTTCTGGTGAATGAGGGACATTTTCTTTACCCATTGGTCCAGAAATCCGGTTAAAGTCTTCGCTCCGTCAGGAAATTTTTCATATACATTATTAACTTCGCCCGGGTCCTTGCTAAGGTCATATAAATAGAACTTTTCTTTCTCGTGGACCAATTTCCAATTTCCCTGCCTGATTGCGGTTGAATTATTATAACTCCAGAAAAGAGGCCTTTCATTCATATGGAATTGATGATCCGAAAATAAATTCCGGAAACTTTTCCCGGCAAAATTGATACTACCGGATACATCTACACCAACCAGGTCTGTGATTGTAGGGAAAATATCCATAGTCATAATTTGTTCAGTGGTGAAGCCAGGCTGGATAACGCCTTTCCAATAGGCAATCGCGGGAACCCTGTGTCCGCCTTCCCAAACCTGCGCCTTATAACCTTTGTACGGTAAATTTGAGCCAACCGGCGTAGCCCCGTTATCTGAAAGAAAAAGGACAAGTGTATTTTTAGAAATCTTATTCTTCTCAAGCGATGCCATAACTTTACCGATACCTTCATCCATTATTTCGATCATCTTGCGGTACACATCTGCATTGTTTTGTTTTGATAAAAGATTTTGGGATGCGTTTTCGCCACGTTCCGGCGCACTTTCTCTTAGTTGATACGGCGAATGAGGGGCCTCGTGAGCAATATATAGAAAGAAAGGAGTATGTTTATTTTTTTTAATAAACGATAACGAGTGCTCTGTAATAAGATCTGTCGTATATCCTTTTTCATAAGACTTGTCGACGTTTGCCCACCAGTCAAAATTGTTTTCCTGGTCAAAATGCGTGATGTAGTCTACATTGCCGCTGGTATAGCCTTTGAAAATTTCAAATCCTTGTTTTACGGGAGAATACATGGTGTCGTATCCGAGGTGCCATTTACCGGCCATACCTGTTGTATAGCCAATCTTTTTTAAAACTTCCGGGATTAATATTTCGCTCTTATCAAGTCCCACATCCCGGTGATCTTTCGCCGTAATAACACCGGAAATACCTACACTCTGGGGATATTTTCCTGTGAGCAGGGAAGCACGTGTAGGGCTGCAAACCGCGCCATTTGAATGGAAGTCAAGAAACTTTATACCACCTTTGGCCAGTTTGTCTATATTGGGTGTCTGAATGTTTTTATTGCCATAGCACGCCAGATCGCCGTAACCGAGATCGTCAGCCACTATAATGATGATATTAGGTCGTTCGGCGTGCTGAGCTATACACGAGGCCATTCCGGCCAAAATCAACAGTGCGGTGATAAAACACTTTTTAATTTGATTTTGAATGAGTATGATTTGCTTTGCCATTTATATCCATATTATTGGTTACAGGTCTCCAATCTTTTAATAATTCAATTGTATCCTTTTCAACGCATGAAATATACGGTGCTTATTTTATCAATCAGCGATGTCTATTTTTTTAATAATCAATAACCCGGATTTTGCCCACTAATTTTTGCATTGTTTGCAATCTCGTATGCTGGTACTGGATACAGATAATACGGCATTTTGGTAAATGGATTTGTGATCTGCTTTGCTACAGGAAAGATAACATTAACCTTATCCAATTGCGGTTGTGTTGCGGCTGCTAAAGTTCCCCAACGATTCAGATCAAAAAAACTTTTGCATTCAAAGGCAAGTTCTATTCTTCTTTCGTGCTGCAATGCAGTACGAAATGCGGCCTGTGTTGAAACTGTTGCACTTGTTAAATTTGGTAACCCGGCTTTTTGTCTTACTGTATTCAACATAGAGAAAGCGGGCCCGTCTGCTACATAGCCGGTCTCATTCAATGCTTCTGCATCTGCAAGTAATATCTCTGCATACCTGATCACAGGAACATTCCATGGGCTTTGTCCTATCGCATTGGTTAAATTCAAGTACTTATTTACGTAATACAATGTACCCGGCCCTCTTCCACTCTGAAGAACATTGGGAATATTATAAGCGGTTATAATAGTATTTTTTCGCAAATCCCCCGGTTCGAATGCCTGTACAAAACTTTGTCCGCCGCGATTTGCCCCGCCAACTCCGCCGATGGCTAATGAGTCATCTGTTGGTGCAACCGCAAAAGATGATGAATAAGGTGACACTGCTGGTGCAAAACTCTGATAGAGATTTCCGTATGTACCAGAGATGCTACTATACTGAACTTCAAACAAAGATTGCGGGCCGTTTTCTGCGGTACCATTAAAATTGTTGGCATAATTTGTTTGCAAACTGAATTTATTGCTGGTAATAATTGAATTTGCCCCCGCCGCTGCACTGGCCCACTCATTTGTTTCCAAATAAACCAGTGTTTTTAATGCCGTGGCGCTGTAACTGGTTGCTCTTCCCACTTCGAGGTTAGCTGCACCGCTGTAAGACACCGGAAGCAATCCAATAGCACTATCCAAATCAGCTTTTATTCGTGTGTAAACATCCTGTATACTTGCCCTTGGCTGTTGCGCATCGTCCTGGCTGTTTACCTGTTTAATGATCAAAGGAACTCCGCCAAACAATCTTACCAAATTAAAATAGTAAAATGCACGAAGAAAATAAGCCTGCCCTTTTACACTGTTTTGTATTGCGGCACTGGAAAAATCTGTAACTCCATTTACATTAGCCAGTACAGCATTTGCATTAACAATTCCCTTATAAGAAGATGACCAAAAGTCTGTAGTATAATTATACCCCGGAGCAACGGAAAAATAATCCGGGTCCGTTTCAACTCTTGCGGACCACCCATCATTACTGGCCATATCAGTCAATCTTGTCAATGGGCCATTATACATTGAAATTAATGGGTTGTACAAGCCATTAACAAGGGTCATGATACCTGCCTGGTTTGTTACCAGGTTATCGACTGTAATTTGGCCCTGTAATGTTGGTGATAATATTTTTTTACAACTATTTGAAAAGACTATTATTAAAAATAAAATCCCAACCAATCTTTTTATGCTTAATGTTTTCATATAATAATTTTTCAATTTCAGATAAGATTAAAACCCAATTGCGATTGACATATAATAATACCTGGTTATAGGGTATGGGGTAAGATCCAATCCGCCCGAAATTTGATCCCCTGCACTGGCTGATGCCGGATCCATTCCCTTGTATTTAGTTATAGTAAACAAGTTGGTGGCAGCCAATGTAATCCTGGCATCCTGCAACCTGAACTTTTTTAGCTGGGCCGATAGAATATTATATGCCAGGCTTATATTACTCAGTCTCAAATAATCTCCGCTTTCTAAAAACCTGTCTGAAACTCTTCCGGTGAAAGTAGTAGTGTTGCCTCCCTGTGCCGGTTTAGGAATATCAGATGGGTTGGAAGGTGTCCACCAATTGGCTACTTCGGCGAGCTGTTGGTTAAAAGGCACCCCCCTTGCATCAAGGTTTCTAATGACATTATAAATTTTATTGCCACCTGAAAAACTCATTAGCACACCTAGGGAAAAGTTTCCATACGAAAATGTATTGTTCATTCCACCGTAATAGGTTGGCTGGGGGCTGCCAACAAATTGTTTGTCTTTTGCATCTATGATATGATCGCCATTGAGGTCGGCATATTTCGCATCGCCTGGCGTAAAAGGAAGCCCGCTGTATTTTGTTGCCGCTGCTTCAGTAGCCTCCTTAAGTTGCCAAACGCCTAAATATTTGAACATATAAAACGTGCCAATTGGCTGACCAGCTTGTGTTTGATTGATAAAATCATTTACCGGCGACCCTAAGATTATGCCGTTGATTACTGCCGGGGCACCTGAAGAGTTAGCGCCAATATCCAACACCCTGTTTTTATTGGTGCTGATGTTAAAGTTGGTGGTCCAGTTAAACTTTCCAACCAGATTTTGCGCATTGATAGCAAACTCAAACCCCTCGTTTAAAACAGAACCGAGATTAACAACCGGGTTGTTCGTACCGACGCCTGTAGTAAATGGTACAGGAATAGACACCAGCAATTTGCTGGATGTTTTTTTGTAATAGTCTATTGTTGAATTGATCCTTCCATTCAACACGATAATGTCAAACCCTGCGTCTAATTGTTTGGCTGCTTCCCATTGCAAATTTGACTGACCTGCAGTTAATATAGCATTTCCCAAAACAGCGGTATTGCCAAAAGCATAGGGAGCAGCTCCTGCTTTTGTTAAAAAACCAAAATCACCTATGTTCTGGTTTCCTGTCAGGCCATAACCTATCCGGAGCTTTAAATCATCTATCCATGCAACTTTGAAAAACTTTTCGTCCGATATATTCCATGCTACAGCGGCTGTAGGAAATACACCATATTGATTAGCCGGGCCAAACTTTGAAGATCCATCACGGCGCACCGTACCTGTTAGCAAATACTTATCATTGTAGGCGTATTGCACTCTTACAAATGAACCTATCAGGCCCGAACTTCCCACTGAACTATTACCGGTAATATTAGTCTGATTGGGAATTTGGTTAAGCACATTATTGGTAGTACCAGAACCATTTACCTGGTAATATTCACTACTGGTTTGCTGGGCCGAATAACCGGCCAATGCAGTAATTGCATGTAAACCAAAATTTCGTTTATAGGTAAGTGTTATATCTCCTACCCAATTTTGACTTGTGGTTGAATAGAAATTTACAGTTCCCATAGGGTTTACTGCTATAGCTCCTATCGTATAAGCAGGGTAGTAATTGTGATTTGATTGTAACAAGATATCAGTTCCCAGATTACCAGATAATGTAAGCCCTTTAACTATTTCGTAATCTGCTTTGACAACGCCGGAAAGCCTGGTTTGTTTTGTTGCTACAGAATTCAAAGATAACCCTATCAATGGATTACCATTGTTGCCAAAATAAGGAAGCGCCGTATTGGGTGCAGAAGTTAAATTTCCCCGGCTATCATAGGGCTGCGTATAAGAATGCGCAGAAACAAGTTGTTCAAAAGTTGCACCACCATTAAATACGTCGCCAGTAGAAGGATTATTAAGTACCTGGTAGGTTGCTGCAAGTGATGATGAAATTTTAAGTCTTTTGCCGATTGCCATATTATTATTGGCCCTCGCAAAATAATCTGTAATATCTGTATTAAGCAGGACGCCCTGTCTTTTTAGATAGCCAGCTGAAACTGCAAAGCTATTATTTGGTTTTCCTCCTGATATGGCTATATTATAATTTTGACGCCAGCCCGGCCTCGTAGCCAGCTTTTGCCAATTGGTATTGACACTCCATGCCGGATTGGTTAAGTCTTTAAAAGTTGTTGAATCTCCCCCCGTATTGGCATAAGCAGCAATAAACAATCTTCGCTGCTGATCGGTCGATAATACATCAAAATATTTTTGAACTTTTTCAAACCCGGTACTAGCAGTAAAATTAATTTTTGTTTCACCTGCTGCTCCGCGTTTGGTGGATATGATAACTACTCCGTTGGACGCACGTGCACCATAAATAGCTGTTGCCGATGCATCTTTGAGAATAACCATAGATTCCATGTCCTGCGGATTGATGGTAGAAAATTGCTCACTGGTTAATGGCACGCCATCCACAACAATTAACGGCGAGATGCTTTGATTTACAGAACCTGCACCCCTGATTTTTATTGAAAACCGCCCGTCAAGATTTCCGCCTGTTTGAGTAACCTGAACACCGCTTGCCCTGCCCTGCAATGCGTCGGCAAAATTGGTTACAGGCCGGCTTTGAATTTCTTTTTCAGAAACGGTTGATACCGCTCCCGTCAGATCTTTTTTCCTGGCGGTGCCATATCCAATCACCACTACATCATTCAGCTTTGAAAAATCTTCTGCCAGCTGAACAGTAATATTTATGTTGCCGTTTAATGGAAACTCCTGCGTAACAAATCCAACGGAAGATATAACCAAAACAGCCCTGTCGTTGGCAACCGAAAGACTGAATTCACCTTTTGCATTGGTAGTTGTTCCGTTGTCGGTTCCTTTTTCAAGAACGGAAATACCCTCTGCCGGTTGGCCTTTTGAGTTTTTGATAAGCCCGTGCACAGGCACGCCCAGCGTCTCCTTTGTTTTATTCACTATCACAATAAGATTATCATCTCTAACAATAAAGTCAAGCGAAGTCTGATCCAGCAAGCCTTTCAGCACATCCGTAACCTGTTCGTCTTTAACATTGACAGTTACTTTCGCTTCGTCACGTATCATCTTATCATTAAACAGAAAACGAAACGTTGTCTTCTTCTCTATTTCCAAAAATACCTGGCTTAAAGGAACTTGTTTTAACCGGAGAGTTACGGTGGTTTGTGAGTGAACTTTTGCCGAAAGATGCAAACTCAGCAGGCAAGTAAAAATAACAGTTAGTTTCATGACAAGTAAAATTTTCCCGCAGTTACTCCCGGGCATAAGCTTACCCGCAAGTTGAATTATTTTCATAATTTAGTCTTGATAAGTTAAATAATGGTAGTCATATTGCATGAACCCCTCCAGGCCTATGCATATGCTGTTATCTTCTTTTCAGCGGGGAATGCGCCAACATTTCCCGTTTTTATTTTGAGGGATTATGTTTTAGTTGTCTTCATATGCGATCGTTTTAGTAGTTAAGTAAATCCGGTGCTACTTTTTGTAAATAGTCATCGTGTTGTTATTTTTTTCATATCTATATTGAAAAGGGTAAGATAACTTAAGCGCATCAAGCGCCCCGGTAATGCTTTCGTTATTAAACGTACCGGTAAATTCCTCTTCCAGCATTGCAGAATCACGCACCAGGATGGAAACGCCAGACCAGCGTTCCATATCCCTGGATAGTTCATCAAATTTTTTACTGCGGAAAATGAATTTATTTTTTACCCAGGCTGTTTCAATGATGGTACTGTCTGTGGCCTGGTAATTCAATGCTGTTAACACTATCTCCGGCTTTATTTTTTTTGTTATTTTTTTTGCTTCCGCAATATCGGGGCTGCGCTGAATGAAACTATTGACAACAGCTATTTTATCAGAAGGTTTTAGAATCAGTTTTTCCTGGGGACGGCCGGGGAATGTAACTTCAATACGTCCCTTGATAAGCTCAACTTCGGTCATCTTGTCTCCAGGATAAGCCTTCACATTAAAAACAGTGCCTAGCACTTTTACATTCATTTTTTGGGTGTGAATAATAAAAGGTTTTTTTTCATTGTGCACTACATCAAAATAAGCTTCGCCTGTGAGCGTAATCTCCCTGTTTTTTTTGCCATAATTTTCATCATATTCAATCCGGCTGCCAACGTTCAGCCAGATTTGTGTACCGTCCGGCATATCAACTTTTGATTTGGAACCATTTCTTGTTGACACCGTATTTTTCTGCAAAGGGCCTGGCGATCTTGATGCATTCCATAACCAGAAACCGCCCGCGACGATCAAAAAAACGGCCGCTGTTTTTACCTGGAATTTTGCGATGCGCCTCAAACTGTTGGCTGGCGCGGGATTCATCGGCACAGCTTCCGGTACTATTCTTTTTTGAAATTTATTCCAGGCCTGCTTTGTTTCATCTTTAAGCGAACCTGCTTTTGCACGAAATGGAACCTCCCAGAATGCATCCATCATTTTAAGCAATTCAATATCGGCGTGATTTTTTGCCAGGTGCTGGTTTAACTCAAGCTGTTCTTCGGGAGAAGCTTCGCCGGATTTTACTTTTGCTACAATGTGCCAAAACTGGTCTCTTTCCATAAAAACTGTACTACAAATTATACAGACGGGAAAAAGAATGATTTACCCTGAAAGGTCCGAAAAAAATTTTAGCGGCGACCAGTCGCGGCGAATCACGTAGTCATTTAAAAAGAAAGATCAAAGAAAGGGTTGACAAAGAATACGATTATAATTCTTTTCTTTTTTTAAAGCTTGCATCATTTTCTGTTATGCGTTGATTTTCCAATGCCGATCCCACCCGGCTTAAGGCAATTGTCATTTGTGTTTCGACAGTTTTAATACTGATATTGAGCAACTCCGCCACTTCCCTGTATTTGAGGCCATTTTCCTTTACCAAACGAAAGATCAATTTACATTTATCAGGAAGGGATTCGATAATTTTTTGAATCACCAATATGCTTTCCCTTGAAATGAGTGCATTCTCGGGGTTCAATTCCACATCACCAAATTCCAGTTCCACATTTTCAAGGCTTACATGCTGCGTTCTTTTTTCTTTGTTGAGATAATCCAGGGCTGTATGCTTTACTGCAACCAGCAGATAATAGTTAATATTATTAATAGCGTTCAGCATTTTCCTGTTTTGCCAGAGTTTCATAAAGACATCTTCCACTACTTCTTCTCCCAGTTCATGGTTTTTAAGAATGGAAACGGCAAAAGGTAAAAGGCTGGGATAATACTGGGCAAAGAGTTCACCAAAAGCGCCCTGGTCATCATTTTCTGTTATTTTCAGACATAAAGTATGAAGGCGGGGGTCAATCATGATGAACTCAGGTATGTGATTAGGCTGGCTGCTTAATTTGCGGCAATTATTATTTTCAACAGTATTTTCAGTTGAAAGGTAATTGCATTCACCGGTTACCGCAAATTATTTTTTGAAAAATAAGAGCTAAAAAAAATATTTTTTAATCACTACTGTCCGAGCTAAAAATGAAAAAGGTAGTAAAAGGGGGCAGTAGCCCTCCTTTTTTGTTAGTTTGCTGATACCACTCATCAAGCTAACAATAATGAACAAATCTACGACTTATGTCGGACAGCACATTCTGTCCCAGATCCTTTCCTTATGCCCTAAAAATGAACTTGCACATTTATTTAAAAAAGCCAAGTCTGGCTATAGAGTTAAGCGACTAAAGGCATGGGAACATTTTGTTACGATGACGTTTTCTGTTCTTTCAGGAAGCACGTCTTTGCGCGAAACCTGTATTGGGCTAGAAGCTTATGAAGGGAAGCTCAATCACATAAACATCAAAGAGGTTCCACCAAGAAGCACCCTGTCCGATGCCAATAATGGGCTTGTATCTTCGGTGTTTCAGGAAATTTTTAATTATCTCAATAGCAAATATCAAGGCTCTATCTCGGACAGTACTTTTCCCAATGAGGTGCTATCAAATTATTTTTAGTTGACTCTACCGAGTTCTCCTTGTTAAAGGCAATACTTAAAACATCAGGCAGGCATTCAGCCGATGGCAAGAAGAAAGGAAGGATAAAGTAGAATACTATGTTAGAGGGTGCCACCTTAATGCCTGTATTAATTCATGGGTATTATTCATTACCAGCAGCCACTCATTTCTGCGGTTCATTAAAAGCACATTAGCGTCATCCAAATCAATACGGGATATATGTTTGCATGATGTGCTTTTCTTCGCTTGTTGACTGGTTTCCTTCTTATCCTATTTAAGTTATCTCTCTTTTGGAAGCTGTTTTAAAATTAGTTCAGCCATCCAAAAATAAAGTCTGAAGATGCCAAATGTACGTCAGCTAAAGTGCTTGCGACGCAACGATGATGCCATAAAGCCAGCTGCAGGTATCTAAATGAATCGTTTTTAAACAACCACTTAAGGATAGAATTTTGTAACTACTGGATAATATTCATTAAGAACCAACGGTGTTTTTAGGTTCCCTTTGTAAAGGGTTACATAACCTGCCCTTATTCAATAAAAAGATATTCACAGAGCCATATGAAACACATCCAGGCTTTTATATTTTTTACTTCGGCTTTCGTTACGCTGTTGGCGTGTGCAACACATAAAGGCAACAAGGCAACGGCTATTGCTGCTTCGACTAATGTATACCCGGTATCGGATTCAATGAACGCCGGCAAGTGGGTGTTGAATACCGCAGTCAGCGACGAGTTCAACAACTTAAATCTCGATACAACTAAATGGTTTGTACAGGGTACCAATAGTGTGTACCGATCTAATTTTAAAGGTCATGCGCCGGCCCATTTTTCTACCCATAATGTGCGTTTGGAAAATGGCATGTTAAAGCTGCAAACCAGGTGGGAGCCCGATTTTAATTTTTCGAAACAGGTTGATCCGAAAGGAGCCAAATATGAAAACATTACAACTGCTGCCATCATTAGTAAGAAACCGTTTTTACATGGCTACATGGAGATAAAATGCAAAGGCGCAGATGCTTCCATTACCAGTTCATTTTGGGCTACCGGATCAAAAACGGAGTTGGACATTTTTGAATCCCTGGGAAAGCCAACACTGCCCAACAAGAAACACCTGGAAACAGAATTCTGGTCTTCTGTTCACGACTGGTCGAAAAATGATGGCCCATCCGTTTGGACTAATAGACACCAGCTTCCTTTTAGAATGGCAGAAGGCTTTCATGTGTATGGATGCGAATGGGATAAAGATTACCTCAATTTTTATGCAGATGGTAAGCTGATAAAGTCAGTAACCCGCATAGAAATGGGAGCTGGATGGGTAATCACCAACCCCTGAATATCTGGATAGATTCTGAAACGTTCCCATGGCATGGTGTTCCTGCCAAAGAAGACCTTCCTGTAGATTATGAAGTGGAATATGTAAGGGTTTGGCAAAAGTAATGGCAACGCCGATAAACGTATTTTAAAAAAATAATTTGAAATAAAACAAATGAACGCTATGACTGTATTAAAAATGTTTCGGACCTTATTACTCGGATTTGCCTGCTTAGTTTCCCTGTCAGTAACTGCACAGGAAAAGAGACCCAACATTTTGGTAATTATGTGCGACGACCTGGGATATAATGATGTAGGCTTTAATGGCTCAACAGATATTGTAACCCCAGAGTTGGACAAGCTGGCAAAAAATGGTGTTATCATGACCTCTGCTTATGTAGCCCATCCATTCTGTGGACCAAGCCGGGCAGGTTTTATAACTGGCCGCTACCCACAGGTTATTGGTACCCCGTACAACCTGCACGATGATGGTAAGAAAACGGAGGATGGTGTTCCGGTTAGTGAAACCTTTATGAGTAACGTACTGCAAAAGTCAGGTTACTTTACGGGCCTCGTTGGCAAATGGCATCTCGGTTACGAACCTCAATTTCAACCTAATAACAGGGGCTTCGATGACTTCTACGGCTTCCTGGGTGGCGGGCATAAATACTTTCCTGCGCAGTACAAACCGCAATACGATAACCAGGTGAAGGAAAACAAGTATCCTATCAATGTATACCTGACACCCCTTTTGCACAACAAACAGGAGGTTGACGAAACTGAATACCTGACGGATGCATTTTCACGGGAGGCCTCCCGCATGGTAAAAGATGCCAGCAATAAAAAGAAGCCTTTCTTTCTTTTTGTTTCTTACAACGCACCACATGTACCTTTAGAAGCAAAGGCAGAAGATTTGAAAAAGTTTGAAAACATACCCGATAAAGACCGGAGAACATATGCTGCCATGGTGTACGCGGTTGACCGTGGCGTGGGCGAGATTGTGAAGACGTTAAAAGCCACCAATCAATTCGACAATACACTAATCGTATTCCTTAGCGATAATGGTGGCAACTTTGATCATGGTGCTAAGAATACACCATTGAAGGGAACTAAGGGAGATACCTGGGAAGGTGGTTTCCGCGTTCCTATGTTCTTCCATTGGCCCGAAAAACTAAAGGGCGGTCGGCAATTTCTATTTATTAAAAACCTTTTGTGTCAGCATCCAATTTGTTGTTCAGGATTTGTTTGGCGTCACTGTCTTCGTATTGATCCATCAATTGCAAAAGCCGGCGGTTGAGATCGGCGGTAAGCCTTTCATAGCCTTTTTTGCCAAAAAGGTTATACACCTCATGCGGGTCTTTGCGGAGGTCGTATAGTTCCCAACTGTTCACCCGCTTGTAAAAACGAATGAGCTTGTACCGGCCGGTTTGTATGCCGAAGTGTGGTGATACGGAGTGCTCGCCATTCTCATAGTAATGGTAATACATGGCCTCGCGACCTTTTGCATTTTTCGTTGTCACCAATGGGAGAAACGATTGCCCCTGCATATCTTTTGGAATGGGTACGCCGGCTATCTGCAAAACAGTGGGTGCAATATCGAGGTTCATCACAAAGTTGTTGTTCACCGTGCCGGGCTTTATCACGCCGGGAAAGCGCATCACCAGCGGCGTGCGGAACGATTCTTCGTACATGAAGCGTTTGTCGAACCAGCCGTGCTCGCCCAAATAAAATCCCTGGTCGGATACATAGATCACCATCGTATTGTTGGTTAAATCATGTTTATCCAAATAATCTAACGTGCGGCCGATATTGCGACCTAAAGAAGCTGCAGTGCTTAAATAATCTTTAAGGTAGCGTTGGTATTTCCATTCCGTTAAGGCATTTCCGCTCAGATTGCGGTTTTTTAAATCCTGATAAATGGGTCTGTAATACGTGTCAAATTTTGCTTTTTGTGCCGGATTCATCCGGCTAACAGTGCCTTCTTTGCTTTCTGCTTCTTCACTTTCAAACATCTTCAGATCATACCCCATGCGCATGGTGCGGGCAATGGTCATATCCTGTACACGGGCGGCTTCCCGGCCGGCATAATCATCGTAAAAGGTTTGGGGTATTGAAAAAGTTACACTGTCAAACCGGCCCATATCTACCGTGTCGGGTATCCAGGTGCGGTGTGTGGCTTTGTGGCCGATCACGAGGCAAAACGGTTTGGTGGTGTCGCGCTTGTCTAGCCATTCTTCGGCTACATCCTCAACGATATTGGACACGTAGCCGTCCATCCGTTTTGTGCCGCCATCCATGGTTAAAAAATCAGGGTTATAATATTGGCCCTGGCCGGGAAGGAGTTGCCAGAAATCAAAGCCTTGTGGATCAGTTTCCAAATGCCATTTGCCAATCCACGCCGTGTTATAGCCGTTCTTCCGTAGCTCTTTGACAAAGGTATTCTGGCTGCCGTCGAAGCGGGAGTTTTCGTTGTCTTTAAACCCATTTTTATGGCTGTATTTACCGGTGAGTATCACGGCGCGGCTGGGGCCGCAAATAGAGTTGGTAACGTATGCTTTTTTAAACAAAGCGCCTTCCTTTGCAATGCGGTCAATGTTTGGCGTCTGCATCAGCGTGCCGCCATAGGCGCTAACAGCCTGGTAGGCATGATCGTCGGAAACAATGATGAGGATGTTGGGCCGACGCTGTGCAGCGGCTACCAGCGAGGTAACCATACAAATCCAAAAAAAAATCCATTTCATCTGCTGTCATTTTATTGATCGTATATTTTTTTGAACCATCGGAGTATAGTATCTCTTGAAAAGGTGGATCACGAATTTGAAGATGATCCTGATTCTCCATTATCCGACATAGGCTTTTGAAAAAGTTCATGATACATTGAAAGCCATAATCTCCGGTTTATCTGAACATAGCGCCTTTTTGGGCGTCCGGTGTCATGATTGTTCCGCATGATATATACTGTTTGACTTTTTTGATTCATCACGGACTTCTTACAACGCTTATCTTACCTCGTCCGGCACCGGCACGGTCTTACCCGTAACTTTAAATGCCGGCATGGGCGCCTTCCATTTTCTTAATTGTTGCGCAAGCAGCGTGGATAGGGCTTTTACCTTCTCCGGGTATTTTGATGCCAGGTTCATTGCTTCACCAATGTCGGATGTAAGATTATACAATTCTTTGTTGCCATCACGCATATTGTAAATCAATTTCCACGATCCCTGCCGGATGGCACTTTTGTAATTGATGCCGGGCCCGTCGGCGGGTTGCCATTTGTTGGGGAAATGCCAAATCAAAACTCGGCTGGTATCTTGCAGCGAAGCATTTTTCAGCAGCGGCACAAAGCTTCTTCCATCCACCTGCTGAACGGCTTTGTCGTTTGTGATACCGGCTATTTGCAGCAAGGTAGGAAAAAAGTCTTCAATGATCACGTATTGACGGGCGATGGTACCAGGTTTTACCACGCCAGGCCATTTTACGATCATCGGTTCCCGGATGCCGCCTTCATAAACGGATCCCTTGCCGGCTCTCAGCGGCAGGTTTTGCGTGTGGGAAGGGCCGCCTCTGGGCGGGCTATAACTAAGCCCCCCATTATCGCTCATAAAAACAATAACCGTATTTTTCTCAATGCCTTTTTTGCGGATAAAATCCATTACATCGCCAAGGCTTTTGTCCATGCCTTCTACCAGGCTGGCGTATCGTGCTTCAGTGGAATCGAGACCTGCATCCAGGTATTTTTGAACAAACCGCCGGTCGGCCTGTATCGGGTCGTGCACCGCGTAGTGCGCCATGTTCAGATAAAACGGCTGCTTGCTTTTTATAGGCGCTTCCAGCGCTTTGATGGCTTCCAGTGTCAGGGCTTCCGTCAGAAACGTGTCGGTGCCAAAATATTCTTCCAGGTCGGGAACGGCCTGGGCGCTGGCCCTGCCTGGATTATTGCCGTAGTTTTCTTTTCCCAGGTAGCTCTGCGGGTGGCCGGCGGCATGTCCAGCAATGTTGACCATAAAGCCCAGGTTGTACGGATTGGCACCAGGTGTGCCGGCTGCGCCCCAATGAGCTTTGCCGGCATGAATGGTAAAATAACCGGCATCCTTCAACAATTGCGGATACATTGTTGCATAAACAGTATTATTCGCGGTTTTTTCAGAACTCAAGCCGTTTATCTTCCATGGTGCCGGAGAAAATTGTTCATCAGAGTGATCGGTATTGTTGTTTTTCCTCGGCGAGGTCCAGTTGGTAACGCCATGATGTGCCGCGTTCATACCGGTTATCATGCTGATTCGGGTGGGGGTGCAAACCGGTGTGGCATACGCATTGGTGAATTTCATTCCTTCTTTGGCCAGCCGTTCCATATTGGGAGTATGATAACGTTTGTTCAGCGCACTGGCACTTTCGCCGAACGGAACGGACGTATCCGTCCAGCCCATATCGTCTACCAAAAACACAATGATGTTGGGCCGCTGCTGGGCTTGCAGGAACAGGCCGGCGAACAGCAGGACAAAAAGTAAAAAAGAGTTTTTCATGCGTATGTTTTCGTTCGTTATATTATCTATCAGCGGCAATGTTATAGACCCCGAAATTAACGATTGCTGGCTCCGCAACACTTTTATCTACCTGCAACCGAAACTTGCCTGAAACAACGGGTTTGGCCAGCAGATGAATGTATTTGTTTCCAACAGCCGAACCCTGCACCAGTGTTTTCCATTTTCCGTTCACCTGTGCGTGGATGCTGAAGTTCTTTATTCGGTGGCCCTTTGCAATGTCTTCCTGAATGACAAACTGGTTAATGGGTTGCGCATTCCGCAACCGAATCTCCAAAAGCGTTCCTTTGCCGGAGGCAACAGCAACAGGTGAATCAAACCGTTTCTTTATCTCATCGCCCCATTCTTTCAGCCGTTGCACATCTGCGGCAGGAAGCAGGCCACTGGCATCCGGTGTCAGGCCCATGATCAGCGTCGCGTTCCGGCCTACGGATTTATAATATATTTCCATCAAATCACGCAGCGGATAAATATGGTCCTCATAAGAAGGTTCCCAAAACCATTCATGGCGTCCGTTATAACCACGCAGCGGCGCATCGGCCATGGCCGGCACCCAATACGTTCCTAAAGAATCGCCGTGTTTTAATAAAGCAAAATTGTTAGCAGCAATTGCTTTGGCAGCACTTTCACCAGCTCCGGTGTATGGATAGGGAAAGGTGGACCAACAGGGATAATCAACTGTTCCATTTTCCGAACCGCCCCAACGGGCTTCGGCCAGTTGGTCGTTGTGATAAAACAAACAATCCGGCTGATATTTTTTTACAATCGGCAATACATCCGGTGCGCCTTTATCCGGATCGCTGGCGCCGCCATCAAACCAAATTTCAAAGAGGGGGCCGTAGCGGGTGCAAATTTCTTCTACCATGCCTTCCACCATTTTGTTGTAATACGCCTGCCGATTCTTTTGCATTTCACCTGTGCCATCTACTGTAAAATCGTGCACGCCAAGAAAAGAATTCCAACGGATACCTAGATAAATGCCGGGTTGGATGCCGTGTTTACGGCATGCCTCCACAAAGTCTTTTACAAGGTCGCCTTTGCCGTCTTTCCATTTCACGGCTTTCAAACAATAGGGGTTTACATCAGATTGATACAGGGCAAAACCGGTTTCGTGCGTAGCTGTCAACAGGGCAAATTTAGCCCCTGCCTGTTTGGTCGTCAGGACCCATTGCTCTATGTTTAGTTGCGAAGGATTGAAAATGTTATAATCAGCAACGGGTGTAATCCGGTTGGCTGGTTGGCTGTATTTTGAAGAGTCAAACACATGCAGATCGTAATGAAACACCATGCCAAACTCGGCCTGCTGCCAGGCAAGCTGCTGTTTGTTGGGAAAAGGAATAGAAATAGCATGTTTTGGCTGCGCCTGCGCAGAAAAGGAGGAGGCAAAAAATAAGATGAATAAACTATAAAGAAGGTTTTTAATTTCCCGGTGAAAAGTCATATTGATAATTTAAGTACCTGTGTTGTGCAATGCGTTTAAAGGAAAAGAAATACCCAACAGCAAAATTGCTGCTATATTCCTTGATTGACTGCTACTGTGAGAAAATGCTATAGCGTTGCTCCGGCATGTTTAAAAATGATTGTAAAGTCAATAACCCGGGTTTTGCTCCAGCTTGTTATTAGCGTCAATTTGTTGTTGCGGAACGGGAAATAAAACCTGGTAGTCCTTAGCGTTGTACCCTCTTGCCTGGGCACTGGAAATAAACTTGCCATGACGAACCAAATCTTCCCTCCGCAGTCCTTCTGTATAAAACTCCCGTCCGCGTTCTGCCAAAAGAAAATCCCGGAGTTCTTGTTTTGACGTAAAATCCAAAACGGCTTTCAGCGGGGCTTTTACTCGTGTCCGGATCATATTCATTAAATCAACGCTTTCCGGATTGGGCCCCATTTTTTCATTTAACGCCTCTGCGCGGCTCAATAAAATATCAGCCAGGCGGATATAAACAATATCATTACCATTGGCTTCGCCTACCGCCACAGGATCAGGAACATACTTAAAACTGCGTGCATTATTCAACGGGTTGCCTGCATTATCTTCCACAAGCTGAACTTGCTGGCCACTGTTATCCGTGTATTGGGTTACGAACAAGTCCTTGCGAATATCAGCGGCTTCAAAGGTTTTGTAAAAAGCCGTGTACGTTCTGAATTGCGCACCGAAATTGACCCAATTCGGCAAAATCGGATAATTGGGCGGAAAGGCATGCGGCATATAGTTATTATGATAGCCAGCCTGCGCAATGCACGGCGCCCGGTAGATGTATTCCCTGTTGCCTTCGCCGGCTACGGAGAACAGGGTTTTGTAATCGGCATACAAGGAGTAATAATTGAGGTCGGTGACTTTTTTCGACGTTTCAATTACTTTGTCCCAGTCTTTTTCATGCAGGTAAAACTTGGTGAGCAGCGCCAGCGCAGCACCTTTGGTGGCCCGGCCAATCGGGTTTTCTTCCACCGGCAGGTTTTCAGCGGCAAAGGTCAGGTCATCCACCATGTATTTTACAAACACATCTTTTGCTGCACGGGGTGTTGATTTGCCGATGGCCTCAATCTGGTCGGGAGTGGCGCCGTTGGGAATTTCAATGATGGGCGTGGGCCCGAAAATGTTATACAGAAAATAATACGAAGCCGCCCGGATAAACCGGGCTTCGCCTTTGATGCCGTTCACTGTTGCGGCCGGAAGGTCTTTTAAATCATCGGCCACAATCAGCACCGTGTTGGCACTGGCAATGGCGCCGTACATTTTTACCCAGAACGAATTCAGGAACTGGTCGTTGGTGGACCAATTGAACTGAATGTACGGAGCCGCATCCCGCTCCAGGCCACCGCCGGTTTCAAAGGCAATGTCGGTGGTAAACTCGTTCATCAGATAGGTGTAGTTGCGGCTGTCGTAGGCCACAATGCGGGAGCGGGCATAGGCGCCGGTGAGCAAGGCATCCACACCGGCCTTGTCTTTTAAGAAGGCTGACGGATCGTACTGCGTATAAACTTCTTCATTCAGGAATTTTTTACATCCCGTGGCTGACAGCAACAGGCAGGAAAAGAAAAGTGCTTTGGCAATATGTTTCTTGATGATCATGATTGTTTCGTTTAAAAGGTTACGTTCACACCAACACGGATGGTGCGGTTCAACGGATAGCTGTTGTAATTCACTTTGGCTACCGACCCGCTGCCGGTATTGCTTGCATCCGGATCAAACCCCTGGTATTTCGTAAACGTGTATATATTGTCGGCGGCAAAAAACACCTGCGCATCCGAAATGATATTTTTTCTCTGTACCGAAATGGAATAACTCAGGTTCAGTGTTTTAAACCGCGCGAAAGAAGCATCTAACACCGTATAGGAATTGATCGAATAAGCACCGCCGTAAGACGAAGGGTTAACTCCACTCGGATACTTTGCATCGGTATTTTGTGGTGTCCATCGGTCCTCATAATACTTGGCTATCCGATTGCGGTATTCGTTGGTTGGATAAAAAGACTCCAGCACATTGGCATCCAGTGTTTGTATGCCGTTCACCCATTGAAAGAACAGATCAAGTGAGAAGTGCTTGTAAGAAAAGCTATTTGTGAATCCGGCTGTAACATCAGGGAAGGGATCGCCCAGGATGACCCGGTCTGTTGCATCAATTTTGCCATCCTTTTTCTGGTCTTTAAACCGGATCTGCCCCGGCTTGGCATTTGGTTGTGCGGAACCAGTTACTTCATCGGCCGACCTGAAAATGCCTTCGGCCTCGTACCCGTAAAAGGACCGCATGGGGCTGCCCACCTGCACAATCAGGTAGTTGCTGATAAAGCCTCCGGTACTGCCGGTGATGATTTGCGGAATGGATGGTGGAAGGGTCACGACTTTGTTTTTTAGAAATGAAACGTTCAGCGAGCTTTCCCAGCTAAAATTTTTGCCGCTGATGTTCTTGGTATTCACTAAAAAGTCCCAGCCGCTGTTACGCACACTACCGGCATTGATAAGGATAGAACTGAAACCGACAACAGAAGGCAGTGGCTTGCTGAATAGCTGGTCCTTAGTATTGCGAACATAATAATCTACCGAGCCGTTGATCCGGTTATTCAGGATGCCAAAGTCAAACCCTGCATCAAATTCTTCCGTGGTTTCCCAACGCAGATCCCTGTTGGGAATGCGGGCAGGAACAACACCCTGAGCGATGGTATTGCCAAAGACGGCTGAGCCACCAGCTACCAATGTTTGTATCGTCTGGTAGTTGCCAATGCCCTGATTGCCCAATACGCCGTAGCTGACCCGCAGTTTCAGGTCGTTGAAAACGGGAGCAGCTCTTTCAAAAAACGACTCCTTGGAAATTTTCCACGCCAGTGCACCGGAGGGGAAGAACGCATATTTGTTCTCTTCTGAAAAGCGGGAGGTGCCATCGTTACGGAAAGAAGCTGTTACCAGGTATTTGTCTTTATAGCTGTAATTCACTCGTCCAATTATACCGTTCAACCGGTTCCTGTCTTTGTACGAACTCACAGCATCGCTCTTGTCATTGTCACCGCTTTGCAAAAGGTTGGCATACGTTACGTCGGAAAGAAATTGCATGGAACTTGCACCGAGCCCTTGTGACTGGAATTGTTCAAACGTGGTACCTCCCAGCACAGAAATGTTATGATCGCGGCCAAATCTTTTTTCGTATCTCAACAAAAACTCTGCGAGCCACTGCGAATAATCAGAGCCGCTTTTTGAACCGGCTCCGCCAGTTGCCAGGCCTTGCATAGTGGACCGGTCTCTGTAAAATGAACTCTGGCCGTTTTCAATAGAGCCGCCGATCCTTACCGTGCCTACCAGTCCTTTGAACGGCTCAATTTCAGTAGTAAACGTTCCATACGCATTACTGCGCAAATTGTTACTAGTTACCCCATTGATCAGTGCCAGAGGATTGTCCAGTGCTATAAAAGAATTGCTGTAATATCTTCCATTGCTGTTCAGCCCTGTTTTTAATGTCGGGTCAAACTGGATGGCTGCGTTGATAGGACCTGCGCCTTCATTAACGCCATCGGTTTCCAAAATGGAATTTTGCGTAGCCCGCGTATAGTTCATGTTGAACTTAAACCGTAAAAACTCTTTTACCTTAAAATTCAGATTTGTGCGGAAGTTGATTTTCTTAAAGTCAGATTTATTCACAAGCCCATCCTGCGTGAAATAATTAAGGCCGGCATAGTAATCATTCTTATCGCCTCCGCCGGAAATGGAAAGCTGATAGTTCTGAACAGGTGCGGCCTTCCTGAAAATCTCATCCTGCCAGTTGGTGCCGCTTCCAACTTCGTCAATTTGCGATTGTGTATAAATTGGTTGCTGCCCTGCATCTGTCCGGATGGCATTCAGGGTTTCCATGTACTGCCGACCATTCATCACATCTACTTTTTGCGCAACAGACTGCCAGCCTAAGGTAGCGTTCAGTCTGACAACCGTTTCGCCTTTCCTTCCGCTCTTGGTAGTAATGAGCACCACGCCATTGGCAGCTCTTGTACCATAAATGGCGGCGGAGGAAGCGTCTTTCAATACTTCGATAGACTTTATATCATCAGGGCTGATGCTGGACGGGTCAACACCGGGCAATCCATCTACCACCACAAGCGCCTGGTTGCTGCTGTTAATAGAACCGGCACCCCTGATCTGTATTTTCGTAGATGCGCCCGGCGCTGAACTGGTCTGGCTGATGGCCACACCGGCTGCACGGCCGTTTAAAAGTTGCAGAGCATTTGTGTTCGGGCCTTCGGTGAAATTTCCACTCGTCAGGGAAACAACAGAGCCTGTCAGGTCGCTTTTCCGCTGGGTGCCATAACCAATCACCACCACTTCTGAGCCGGCCGTTGTTTCCAATTCCATTTGGATGGTTACATTGGTGCTGTTGCCGATAGTGACACTTCTTTTTTTATAACCCACAAATGAAATATCCAGCACATCGCCCGGGTTGGCATCAACAGTAAAGCTGCCGTTGTTACCGGTACTGGTGCCTTTTTTCGTGCCCCTTACCACAACAGATACACCGGCAAGCGGTGCGCCTTGTTCATCTTTTACCGTCCCTGTTATGGGCACCGGCGCCACCGCTTGTGCACTCCCTGGCTGTGTAGGCTTTTCATACGCTTCTTTTTCTTTGATGACAATGATTTTATCAATAATGGTGAACCCTAAGTGCTGATCTGCAAAGCACCTTTTCAGTACTTCCTCTACCGGAAGATTGTTGACAATCAGGCTTACATTGCCAACCTCGCGAAGCAATCTGTCCGTATAGAAAAACTGGTAGCCACTTTGTTTTTCAATTTCCCTGAAGACTTTCTTCAGCGGAACACGGTTCTGTGCCAGCGTAATGTTTTGAGAATACTCCTTGGCACTTACCTGCAGGCAGCCCGCCAGCAGGAAAATAACGGTCAACTTCATGATTAACCAGTTTTTCGTAAGCGCTCTGCCTGGGACAGGCGCCTTACACCATCTTGTAAAAAACATAACTTTGTTTTGTTTGGGTTGATGAATAAGCGATCTCTACTTGCTTTTTGAAGCCCAGCAAGGAAACCGAATTTTGTTTTCGCGATGCTGCAAGTTAAAAGAAGTGTGGCTATTTCTGGTGCGCAACCGTTTGCATGATTCAATCTAACACCCACTCATGCTTAACCACTTTCAATGAGAATTATTTATTTTAATTCATTCTTGTGCGCCAACCCGTTGTCTTCAACATGGTTGTTTTACTTAAGCGCATTCAAAATTTGGCGGGTATCACATCCGCCGCTTCCGGCTTTTTGCTGTTATCAGACGCTGCCCCACCGGCCCATGGGCAAAAATAGATGAACAGGCTCCGGTGCACGTGGAATGAAAAAGACACAGCGAAAAAGGAAAGTCGTTCTTTTTATTCATATCGTATGCCTGTTTACTATTTTTTTATAAAAACAGGCAATTCGTTCAAAGCCACTTTGATGTTGTGCGTCCTTCCGCCTTTCCATTTTTTGTTTTGATAATACCAGTCACCGGGCGGCAACACCACTGTACGTTCGTCGTTTTCGGTTACTACCGGCGCCACAAGTATGGCATCGCCCAGCATAAACTGGTCTTTAATGGACTCACAACCTTTATCCGGATAATTATAGGAAAGCGGCCGCAAGGCGGGTTCTCCCCTTTTAGCCCCACGACGCAGCACCGCCATGATGTACGGCAATATCGCTTGCCGAAGTTTTACCGCTTCGTTCACGGCCTGCAAATGCACCGAATCGAGTATGCGCCACGGCGCCACGGAAAACTGCATCATCGGCATCAGGGCATGTACCTGGGCCGAGCGGACAATCAGCTTTTGGTTGATTTTGCTTCCGGGAAGAAAGGAAGTAAAGTTGCCGCCGCCAATCATATCGGGACAGGTAAAGGTGTAGCCCAACAATTGCTGCACCACCGTATTGGGTATCAGCGTTTGCAGATCTTCCCAACTATGGCTTTTGTCGGCAAGGCGCTGCACCAGCGGTTCACCACCCATCTTCCACATCGCCCGGTATTCGTTCAGCGGAAACTGGAGCCCGATTTTTGCCCATTCGGTGCAATGGTCATTCGGCGAAACTTTTTTGTAAGAAACCAGGTTTTTGTTGTTGTAGAAGTAGGGATCGCCGGCATCTAATTTAAACCCATCAACGCCGTATTCCTTTTGCAGAAAGTGCAGCTTGTTCATCAGCCATTGCCGGGCACCGGGATTGGTTAAATCCAAACACGCCGAATAGCCGTTCCACCAGTTTATCAACAGCGGCTTGCGGGCTTCTTTCCATTCCCGCTTTTCATCGCCTTCATTCTCGAACAGCAAATATTTTTTGGCCAATAGTTCCCGGAACTCTTTGCTGTCAGGTGTAATGAAGGGGCAAATCCAAAGCATCACTTTAAAGCCCTTTGCATGCAGTTGGGCAATGGCTTCTTTGGCAGCCGGAAACTTGGCTTTGTCAAAATCAAATTCCCCATAGTAATTGAACCAGTTGTCGTCAATCATCAGCACGCCGGCGGGCAGGCCGTTTTGCAACACCTTTTCAGCGTAGTCCAGCACATCCTTTTGGTTGGGGTTATACTGCAGCTCGATCCACAAATTGTATTGCGGCGCCGTCACCAATAACGAATCGGGCCAGCGGCCGGAAGAAGGAAAAAAATGCGCCGATCCATATTGATAGGCCGTTGCCAGGCTGTTGCCGGCTGTGCCGTATTTGATGGTATCACCGGGTTGGGCGGAAACATGCAGTGTGTCGTTTTGAAACGAAAAACGGAACGGCTCATCACACCACACCCACCGGCCTTTGTTGGACAGCAGCAACGGCGCACTTTGGTTATTGGACGGGTCGCCATAGAGGTTAAACGAAAAAGCGCTGGCCCGGGTAAACGGCATTTGGTGGCCATAATGCACAGTGCCGCCCCACCACTGCTCTTGTTGGAGCAGCGGAAGCTGTATAGCGTATGCAGATGCTTGGGCACAAACACGGATGGAAGCCGCAAACAGCAGCAGTTGCAGCAGCAAAAAACAGTTCTTCATTTTTCTTTCGAGGGTGTATTTAGGATTGTGATTTCAATTGTATGCTAAACTTTTTCAAAAGCCCATATGATAGTAATGGAGAATTGGAGCGAAAATCCCAATACTGAAAATCCAGATACCAAACTTTTTCAAAACCTCATGCTCGCTCTGGCCATTCCTTGCAAAAGTGCTCTTTTAAAGCATCTCACCATCAAACACACAACCGGATCACCGCGTGGCGCTTTTTGCAATCAATGGAAAGTCCTTGTTCTCTACATGTGCTTCTTTCATAATGCGGGTTATTTCTTTTACTACGTCGGGATGCGCCGCGCTGATGTCTTTTGTTTCAAACGGGTCGGCTTTCAAATCAAATAATTCAATAGGAGCATTTGGCCTTTTAGTTACATTCAGCCGCACGCCTTTCCAATTGCCCGCGCGCACGGCCTGCCGGCCGCCGTCTTCATGAAACTCCCAATACAAAAAACGGTGGCCCTTTTGTGTACCTTTTGACGACAGCGTAGGTAAAATGGAAATGCCATCCGTGTTCCGGGGCGTGGGCTGGCCGGCCAACTCAGCAAAGGTGGGCAGAAAGTCCCAGAACGCACCCACGTAATCTGATGTTTTTCCTTCTTTGATCACCGCCGGCCAGTACGCGATCACCGGCACGCGGATGCCGCCTTCATACAAATCCCGTTTAACGCCGCGGAAGCTCCCGCTGCTGTTAAAATATTCCGGCTGGTTACCGCCTTCGCGGTGCGGCCCGTTGTCACTGGCAAAAACGACAAGCGTATTTTTTTCCATGCCCAATGCTTTCAGCTTTGCTACCACCTCGCCGACATAACGATCCAGCTTTGTAACCATTGCGGCATACGCCGCATGTGGATACGCCTGCGGCTGATAGCCCGCGCCGTTCCATGTAGCCGGTACCGCTTTGGGGTTTTCCTGGAACTTCTTTTTGTAGGCTTCAAAAACAGAGTCGCCTTCCGGCAGTTGCAATCCCGCATGCGGCAGAGTGTACGCCAGGTACATAAAAAACGGTTTTTGGGCATGGGTTTCTAAAAAAGATAGCGCTTTTGCCTGCATCAGATCCGGTGCGTATTGCTGCTGATTGGAGGGTGTGTTGCGCAGTTCAATCTTCTGGTCGTTATCCCACAAATGACCAGGAAAAAAGTTGTGCGATTGCCGCTGGCAGTTGTAGCCGTAGAACCGGTCAAAGCCTTGTTTGGTGGGCACGCCTTCCGAACCGGGATAGCCCAGACCCCATTTGCCAAACCCACCGGCGGCATAGCCCGCCTTCTGAAATAATTCCGCTAAAGTAAACGTGGAATTGGGTAATGGGAATTGTCCTTCCGGTTCAATTTCAAAATTGCCGCGCACCGGAGTATGGCCGGTATGCAGCCCGGTCATTAGAGCCGCTCGTGATGGTGCGCACACGGATGTGCCGGCATAAAACTGTGTAAAGCGCATGCCGCTGGCGGCCAGCTTATCGAGGTTAGGTGTTTTAATTAATTGCTGACCGTAGCAGCCCAGATCGCCA
Source organism: Chitinophagaceae bacterium (assembly GCA_037718865.1). GTDB lineage: Bacteria > Bacteroidota > Bacteroidia > Chitinophagales > Chitinophagaceae > JADCRZ01. The sequence continues at coordinate 34,291 of JBBJMP010000003.1, forward strand.
TAACCAAGATCGTCCGCCAGTATGAAAACAACGTTTGGTTTGTTTTGTGAGAGCGCCGTTGTCGCCGCTAAAAAAAAGAAAATGATTATGGTGATTTTTTTCATTAGAAATCTTTTACTGCCGTCCATTTCAACTCATCAAATTTCGTATTCAGGGGTAAGCCAACTTTTTCAAAAGCCCATATCAAGAGAATGGAGAATTAGCATAATCCTATCAATCCTCAAATCCGCGGTTAACTTTTTCAAAAGCCCATATCCTGCACGAGGTTTGCTTTTACTCCACTATCAATTCATCCATAAAGATCCAGGCTGGCTTTCCTTCGCCCGGATGCCCCGGGGGGCACACGCCGTTCTTTGCCGTGACCCGGATATACCGCGCCGGCTGTGCCGGAAAACGGCTGTTGAAATCCTTGATGACGGCTGCCTTTTCATCTGGTGAAACCGTGTTCTGCACCGTAGCCACTTCTTTAAAAGCTGTTCCGTCTTCTGACACTTCAACCTTCACCCACTGCGGTAAAAAAATCCAGTCGCGGTAGTTTTGCAGGCAACCCAGTGTAACCTTTTCAACCGTTTTTTCCGCGCCCAGATCAATCGTAGCGATCATGTCTTTTTGTGAAAACCCATGCCAGTATTTTCCAACGGCTGTTGTACCCCTGACGCCATCGGTGAGGGAATTAGGTCCGTCTGCCATGTAATAGCGGCTTACCGCATTGGCATAAGTGACATTGCGGCCAATAGCCTTATGCATTACAAAATGTTGCGCAACCGGTTTCAGACCCATCACCTGGCCGTTCACCACCGTAACCGCTTTTATCAAAACCGATGAATCAATACGCAGCGGTTGCACGTATTTGGTGCCCTGCGTTGTAGGCAGCGAGCCATTGGTGGAGTAATAAATTTCACCATTCAATATTTCGGTGAAGAGGTTAACCATCAGGTTCCCGTCTTTTGAAGAAGGCTTGATATCCACCGTGAAATTTCCCGGCGAATAGTGCAGGCCTTTTTGCTCAAATCCCCGGAAATGCGGTGGCAGCCGGTGGTTAAAACTTACCCAGTCCTTTTTTTCTTTTGGTGTCCACACCACTTCTGCCAGGGCCAGCATGCGGGGCAGCACCATGTATTCCAGGTGCTCTGGCGTGGTGATGTATTCGGTCCATACATTTGCCTGGGCGCCCAGCACATACCTGGCTTCTGCTGCTGTTAGTTCGTTTGGTATGGGATCATATGCATAAACTTTGCGCAGGGTATTAAAGCCGCCAATGGCCAAAGGCTCTCCTTCCGGGCCGGCCTGGTACTGATCGAAATACAATGGTGCGCCGGGCGTCATTACCACATCATGGTGCATCTTGGCTGCCTGTATGCCGTCCGCTTCGCCGCGCCAGCTCATCACCGTGGCTTCCGGCGCCAGGCCACCTTCCAGAATCTCATCCCAACCAATCATTTTCCGCCCTTTGCTGATCAGGAATCGCTCCATACGTTTGATGAAATAGCTTTGTAACTCTTCTTCGTTTTTAAGTCCTTCGGCTTTCATGCGGGCCTGGCAGCGGGGACAGACTTTCCATGGCCCTTTGTCAAGTTCATCACCACCGATGTGGATGTAAGCAGACGGGAAAATTGCCAGCACTTCCGTTAACACCTCTTCCAGAAAATGAAAAACCGAATCGTTCCCAGCGCAATAACCTGATGACATGCCCGTATAATTGCCGCCGGTAAGCGGCTGCTGCGGCTGCTGCGTACAGCTTAAGTACGGGTACGCCGCAATGGCCGACGCCACATGGCCGGGCATTTCGATTTCCGGCACGATGGTTACCGCCCGTTGCTGCGCATACGCTACGATGTCTTTTATTTGCGCTTGCGTGTAATAGCCGCCGTAGGTTGCCGGCTCGCCGGGCCTGGCCTGCGGACGGTCGCTCCAGGCCTTATCGGTTTGATCTACCCGCCACGCGCCGACCTGCGTCAGCCTGGGATACTTTTTTATTTCGATGCGCCAGCCCGCATCATCTACCAGATGCCAGTGCAGCCAATTCAATTTATATGCCGCCATCAAATCAATATATTCTTTTACGACCTCCGGAGAGAAGAAATGGCGGCTCACATCCAAGTGCAGGCCGCGCCATTTGAAGCGGGGATAATCCATAATTTCCATGCAGGGTACGGTTAATACAGCATTCGTCCGTATCTGCGGTAATGTTTGAAAAAGCGATTGCATGCCGTAAATAATTCCGGCTTTTGCATTGGCCGTTATTGTTATAGCAGCAGGCGATACACTGAGCTTATATCCTTCTTCTCCCAGTTCCGGCAGCTTCGCCCGTTTCAATGCCACTTGTTTTGGCCTTGTTGTATTCAGCAGCAGGTTCATGCCGCTGATACCCCTGATATAGGACGACAGAAACAAGGGATGCAACCAGTAAATCTTTGTCACCTTTACTAAAAACAATCGTTGTGTTGTCGTCAATGGTAAAGCTGCCTTCTTTTACTTGCAACTGCACCGGTTGTGGTATGATGGGGACAGGCTGCTGGGCAAAAACAAAGAGGGGTAAAAAAGCAAGGGGGGTCAAAATGTTCTTTAGCATGATATAACCTTTAAATGGTACTATAAAAATTGAATGCAAAAAATGTCTTTATATACAATCCTGTTGCAGTTACTGACAAGGATTAGCGTTTTATATTGGAATGTACGATGACTGCATCAATATGGGCTTTGATAAAGTTATCTTATAATGGCGTACTCAATCCGAGATGATACGGTGGATCAATAGCATATTGACTTACTGCAACCCGCCCTGTCCCCGGTACAAGCTGAGGGGGCCGTCCAGTTCTGCCGCCAGCACGGTCATGTATTCATCCTGCGCTGCGGGAGGTACGCTGACATACACCAGCCCGGGTACAGGACTCCAGGATATTTTGCCTACAATCTTGTGCGTTGCCGTTTGTGAACCGCCCACCACCCGTATGTTCTTAATATTATTTTTTAATCCTTTTACGACTACGGGACCAGCTGTTTTTCCGGGCAGGAATAGGTACAACGTGAGCGAATCTTTCGACAGGGTGCTCGGGCCATAAAAATGCCCCGGCGGCAGTCCACCTACTGTACCGAAAATGGCTTCTTCGTGTTTCTTATTCCACCGGCCCAACTCTTTTAATGTACGTACCTGTTGCGGCGGAACGGTGCCGTCCTGCATGGGGCTAATATCCAGCAGCAGGTTGCCGCCGTTGCTGATGACATCGCCAAAAATGGTGATCACCTCATACGGTGTTTTCCAGGCGGTATCAGTTGGCTGATAACCCCAGTTGTTGTTGATAGTCATGCATAATTCCCACCAGTTAAATTTTGGCCGCGTCACGGGAAAGTTTTGTTCTGGCGTATCATAATCGCCAAAGCGCTGCAGGCGGCCGTTGATGATCGCCCCCGGTTTTTCAGCCAGGATGCTTTGCCGTACCGCGGCAGCCTGCCATTCTTCTGCGCTGTGCTCCCAGTCGCCATCAAACCACCACAGGTCGGGGTGATACATTCTATTCACTTCGCTTATCTGAGATTGATAGAACTTTTGAAAACGCTGCCACCGTTGCTTATCGCCTGCTATTTTATAACGGCTGCTGTCTTTGGTGAACGCCGGGTAATCCGGATGGCTCCAATCTATCAGGGAAAAATAGGCGCCCCGTTTGATGCCTTGTTCATCGAGCGCAGTATAAAAAGGAAGGAGCAAATCGCGTTTGGCCGGTGTGTTTTTTACCACGTCATAATGTTTTTCCTTCGTGGGCCAGAGGGCTACGCCATCATGGTGCTTGGTGGTAATAACGGCATAGCGGGCGCCGCTTTCTTTGATCAGCCCGGCCCAGGCTTCGGGGCTGTAGGCCGAAGCGGTAAAGCCGCTCAGTTGCTTCATGTAATCAGCATAGGAGATCTTTTTGTTGTAAAAGCTCCAGCTTTCGTCAACGCCGTTCACCGCATAAATGCCCCAATGGATAAAAATGCCCAGTTTGGCATCGGCAAACCATTCCATTTTGGGACGGATGGAGTCGGGCGATATTTTGGTCTGCGCATTACCGGCAAAAGCAACCGGCAGTGAAAATGCAACCGCGACAATGAAATTTGATTGATACTTTGAGAACATGTTTTGTGATCTTTATAAATATGTTTAAAACAATATCAAAAGAGATTATTCTTTCAGCCGGATGCGTTTTTTGAATTCTTCCTCGCCGTTTATAATGGCCTTAAAATAAAAACGGCCTTTGGGAAAACGGCTCAAGTCGTACGTAAACAAGGCTTCTTTTAATTGTGCATACCGATGTTCCTCCACGACTTTTTCTCCTGGATCGGTAACGATTTGCACCACCACATCCTGCGGGGTGTTGGCAAAAAAATCAAAGGTAGTTTTATCGTTGGTGCGGGTAGGATACAGCCCATAAGATGGCTGTGGAGCAACCGTGTTTGTGCCTGCACCCACTTCAAAATCGTATTGCACAAACGAACCGAAATCCGACTCAAAATCTTTGATCATTTCTCCTTTTCCGTTCAGCAGGCGCAGCTTGCCACGGCCACCACGGGCATTGGCGCAAAACTCCAATCCATTACCGGCCGTATCGTTGATGGTAAACCGGTACCGCCCTTTTGCAAGCACGATGGTATCGCGATAAACCGTGTTGGCATCTAAGGACCCCGAATCTCTTTTCTTTATCACATCCCCATCACTGTTCCGCAGCATATATCCATTTTGTGCGGGCTGGTTGTTGGTAAGCAGGTACACCACGAGTGTGCTGTCATGGCCGGGAGCGGCTTTGAACGGAACGGCTGTTTTGTTATCCGGGGCATACACATCTTTTTTTCCGTTAACCCGCATGATTTCAACCTCAAATTCATTGAGCCCTTCCTTGCTGTCAATGGTACCGGGTAAAGCAACCGTATCAACGGTGCCGGAGGCCAGCGTGCCTTTCCACTGGAAGCGCTTTTTTGAAAACCCCATAGTGCCGTAGCGGATGTCCATAGCGGTAATGGTTGCCTTCCCCAGATTCCGCACGAGGATTTTCGGCTGTATAATGGAAGGATTAAAACGGCGGTAATCATCTTTCGAGGAAGGGGCAATTACATTATCAATACGTACATCATATTGCGCCGCCGGTCTTTTGTACTGGATCAGGTACGCGCTGATAACTTCCTCTGCACTTGGCGTTGAAGCCTTATACGGCTCCATGTTTACATCAATCTTATGCTGCTGCCCCGGCCTCACGTTGAGGTCGTATAGATCGGGTTGCATTAAATAGCCGGGGCACCAGCCGGCGCGGTCAAAAACCCAGGTTCCGGCCTGCGGGTAAAGCGGGTTTTCGCCGCATTCTTTCCAAATGGATTTCCGGTTTATTAATTTGTCATCAAACCAAAGTTCGCGGTACTTGTTGCAAAACTCACCGCAGCCATCGGGCTTGTCCATACCGTGTCCGGTTTGTACTATGCGCAGCCGCGCCAATTGCGCTTCGGCATGTGCCGTAAAAATGATGGGTTTTAAATCCGTTTCAATACTGCGGCTGCTGTCGCCATACCTAAAAGCGCCGTCATATATTTTATGAATGGAAATGGATTCCATGGCCGCTTTCCCTTTAATGATTTCAAAATCGAGGGTAATGCTCCAATCGGCACAACGCATCGTGTCGGGACAGCCAAATGTTACATGCAGCTTTATTTGCCGTATCGGTTCTTTTGCCGATGGGAACCGGCCCCATGCCTTATACAGATTAAATCCCTTTGCCGGATTGGTAACAACAGTTTGCCGGTTATGCGTTACGACGTGTACCGTATCGGCCGCTCTGATCAGCAGTGTCTGTACCGAAAGGAAAAGAATAAGGAGTGTCTTCATTGTCGTTAAACGGTTATTTACAAAAATTACTTCTGTGAAAACCCGAAATTCATATAACCTGATCTTTGAAAGAAGCCATGTGCGTAATCGTGTAATGAACTTTTTAAAAATTCCATATTCATTCAACTCCCAACTTTTTCAAAAGCCCATGTACGCCTTGACGGGTTGCATACGAAGATGGCATTTTCGGGTATCATACAATTTTGTACAATAACAAGATAAAAAGCCAAATCCTTTTTACCTGCTGAAAAGAAGTGCTGTTATCCATAAAAATCATTCTCAAACGTCAAAGGCGTTGCAGTGTCGGTTCTTTTTCCAATAAGCGTTGAAGCAGTGTTAGTTGGTTGCCGGCACGAACCAGGTTGTGGCGGCTGTATTTGGCGCCGTAATACACATCGTCGTTGATGTAATCGGTAAGGAACCGCAAGGCTTGCATATAGATCATGAATTTTCCGGAATAGAAAACATATCTTTTTTCCGTTTCGATAAGCTCGTCATTCATCTCTGTCAAATACCCCCGCACAATGGCTTTGTAAAAGAGGTCTCGCACGGCAATCTTTGTAAAATCACGCTCTTCTTCGTTTGCCGGCGATAAATACGTCCGCATCATATCGCCTATGTCGGATATAAAAAAGCCAGGCATGACGGTATCCAGGTCAATAACGCAGATGCCTGTGCCATTTTCATCAAACAGCACATTGCTGATCTTGGTATCATGATGCGTTACCCGCTGTTTTATTTTTTTGTTCACACAAATGTCCTTGTATTCGGCAACGATGTCTGCATGCAGCATCACCTTTTTGATCAGGGCTTCCGATTCTTGTACCCTTTCTTTATTGCCTTGTTTCAGCGCGGCAACGAATTGCTGGTAACGCAAAGACAGATCGTGAAAATGCGGGACGGTAATTTTGAGCCGATTCACATTAAGCCCACCCAGCAAACGGGTGAACCGCCCAAACTGCACCGCCGCTTCAAATGCCTGCTCCGGCGTTTCCACCACGTCTATGGAATGGGAACGGGGCACGAAAGGAAACATCCTGAAAAATCCTTCATCTTTTTTATAAACCATTTCCTCACCGTTGCCGGAAAGGAGCGGCGCCACAAAAAGATAATTAGGGTCATGTTGTTTCAGGTACATGGCAATCTGTTTGATGTTATGTGCAATATTGGCCGGGTTCTCAAATACGTTATGGTTTACCTTTTGAAGGATATAGGCAGCCTCCGGCGTTGTTATTTTCCAGGTATGGTTAATAAGCCCGCTGCCAAACGCTTCTACGGCCAGCGACTCTTCCTTTAGTCCATATGCAGGCAAAATTGTTTGTAACATAATTGTCGGTTAAATACAAAATGCAGCAGTAACTGTGAAAATTTCCTTAGCCATTATTTAAAACCAACACCGGTTTACGATACGTCCATTGTCCGTCGGTAAAACCCGGGAACGCAGCGACCTTGTTGCCCGGTTCAATGGATTGTTGGCCTACGTGCATGAAGGCCCTCCAGCTACAGCATCGTACAGATCTTGCATAGATGTTTTTGGTTTAATTGATTTCGTAAACAAAATCGTTTAAAAAATCATTCAATCAATTACCACTTGTTGAAAAGACGTTTTTCCTGCCCGGACACCTTCTTTAAATGCTGCCGCTTTGATGGTGGCCGTTTTACGCAACTCAAAAGGTTTGGTGTATTGTTTGGCATTGGCAGACGGCTCGGAACCATCTACGGTATAATAAATCTGTGGCTGGTAGGCATCCGTTGCCAGCGTAACCGTTGCTTTTGAGGCTGCCGACTCCAGCAGAATGGTTTGGCTTACAGCATAAGCACTTTTAGCATACGGTACGCCCAGGTTATCATAGCGCCGGTATTGCCGCTCCATCCGGCGCTTAAAATCATCCCAGTTTTTTTGTTCCGGTTGTGTCCACGCAATTTCGGCCAGTGCAGCCATACGTGGTATCGTCATGTAAATTGCTTTTTCCGGTGTAGGAATGTATTCCGTCCAGAGGTTGGCCTGCACACCTTTGATATAGGCAGCTTCTTCTGCAGATAAAACGGCAGGCGTTGGGTTGTAAGAATACACTTTTTCCAATGTGGTGTACCCGCCTATGGCCAACGGTTCCAAAGAGGGCTTGCCCTGATAGTGATCAAAATATAAATGTGAGTTGGGGCTCATGATGACGTGATGTTTTTGCCGGGCCGCCTCAATACCGCCTGCTTCACCCCGCCAGCTCATGACCATAGCGTTGGGCGCCAGTCCACCTTCCAGAATTTCATCCCATCCTATCAGCGTCCGGCCTTTGCCGTTGATATATTTTTCCATACGCTGGATAAAATAACTTTGTAGCGCATGTTCATCCTTTAACTCAAGGTCGCGGATGCGCTTTTGGCACTTCGGGCATTTTTTCCAGTTTTCTTTAGGCGCTTCATCCCCACCCACGTGAATGTATTTGGATGGGAATAACGCTATCACTTCATCCAGCACGTTTTGTAAAAAGATAAACGTACTGTCGTTGCCGGCACAAAAAATGTCGTCATAAACGCCCCAGCTTTCCTGCACTTTTTTCCCCCTTTCCTGTTTGCTTTTTTCAGAAGGATGATAAGGGATCTCTGTTTCTTTTTCCGGAAAGCAACTCAGCGATGGATAGGAGGCAATGGCGGCCGAAGCATGTCCAGGCATCTCAATTTCGGGAACAATGGTGATGTACCGGGTGGCGGCATATTCGACAATATCCTTGATTTCTTTTTGGGTGTAAAACCCGCCGTACCGTTTGTTGTCGTTTCCGGTGCCGGGGTAATGGCCGACGATTGTGCCGTTGCGATACGCACCAACGGAAGTCAGCTTTGGATATTTTTTTATCTCGATGCGCCAACCCTGGTCTTCGGTTAAATGCCAGTGCAGGTAATTGAGCTTGTGCAGGGCCACATAATCAATAAACTTTTTTATAAAGTCGACCGGAAAAAAATGCCGGCCCACGTCGAGCATTATGCCCCGGTACGCATAGCGGGGCGCATCTTTTATGCTTATAAAGGGCATTTTCAATACAGCCGTTTTATCAACCGGGAGTAATTGCAGCAATGATTGTAGGCCATAAAAAACACCGCTTCCGTCATTGCCCTTAATGGAAATCTGGCTATTGCTGATGTCCAGCTCATAGCTTCCCGATACCGTGTCGTTATTGCCCTGTATGCTTAAATAAATGGCATTCCCGGCAACCGGCTTTCTTACTTTTTTTAAGTTAAACCCGTACAGCTGCTTCAGGTAATCATTGAAAAAACGGGCAGCATGTTGCACCGAAGGATGCTCAGCTACAAGTGTTGTATTAGGCGTTATTGTAAAGGAGTCTGCAGATGCCGGCATTACCACTTGTGCCGGCATAGGTATGACGTTGATTTGGGCAAAAATGAAAAGCGGCAACAGGAGAACGCCGGTAAAAAAACTTCTCAGGAAAAATAATCGCATAGATTTTCGGTATTTAGAGGAATTCTGCAAGACGTTGATTGGTTTTTTATCACTAATTACGATCCATTGATTCAGCAAGCACACAAACAGAAACAGGTTTCCTGCTTGCAATGCAACAGGGTTGGTAAATAATTTCGGTTTAAAATTAGGCAATCCGCGCAATAGAATCTTGCGCACTCGGTTGCGCAAAGTTTGACACCTTTATACAGTACGTGCACAGGCTACTGGTTGCAGCAGGCCACGCAAACGTTTGATTTGGACTTTCAAACGGTTGCGTGATTTTTTGCTGTGTTGCCGGTGCGCGGGATCATGAGGGATTATCAGGAGCGCGCTATCATTCATATAATTTTCTGCACCGGTGACAGGCGAATGGCAGAAGCGGACCGGCAAAAACGAATATAAGATTTTGAAAAAGTTTAGGAACTGTCTTAGCTTGTATTCATTACACGAACGACGGCTTGCATGGAAACGAAATTGCCCACCATAAAAGAGATTGCGCAGCGGCTCAACATCTCCCCCTCCACGGTGTCGCGGGCGCTGCACGACCATCCCAGCATCGGGCTGCGCACCAAAATGCGTGTGCAGAAGCTGGCGGAAGAACTGCACTATGAACCGAACCAGACGGCCATTTTTTTCAAGCAGCGTAAAACCTTCATCATCGGCGTGGTGCTGCCCACGCTTACCGAGAATTTTTTTTCACGGGCCATCAGCGGCATCGAAGACACGGCCATACAGCATCATTACAACGTACTCTTCGGCCAGAGCCACGACGAGGTGGAGCGCGAAAAACGGATTGTAACGGCCATGAAAAACCAGCGCGTGGATGGCGTGATTGCCTCGCTGTCCAAGCACACCAAAAATATTGATCATTTTCTGGCGCTGAATAACATCCCGGTCGTATTCTTCGACCGGGTGCCTGATCTGCCCAACGTGCACAGGGTATCCTTCGACATGATGCGCGGCACGCAGGAAGTCCTTGAATTCCTATTTGCACAAGGGCACCGTAGAATTGGCGTGCTGAACGGCCCTCATGAAATGCGGTCGTCGAAACAACGCACGGATATGTACCAGCAGATGCTTCAGAAAAAACGTCTGAAAATCGATTTGTCCATTGTTGTTTCCACGGACCTCACCAAAGAAGGCACCCAAAGCCATGCAGGAACTGCTCAGCCGCAAGCCCAGGCCCACAGCCATTTTAACCATCAACGACTGGGTGGCGCTAGACGCTATTCAGTATGCAAAATCAACAGGCTACCGAATCAATGAAGACCTTTATTTTGTTAGCTACGCCAACCTGCCCATCACCGATTTTATAGAGCACCCGCCCATGGCTTCGGTAGAACAATACCCCTACGAGCAGGGCGCCAAAGCAGTTGGAGTATTGATGCAGTTGTTTGGCGGTGGCCCGGAGCAGCCGTATCAGAACATTGAAATTGAAGGCCGGTTGATAGTGCATGAAAAAGACCTGGCACCGTACAAAAAAGGCAGGTACAACAAGAAGCGTAACCTTTCCACAGCACAAAGCCATCGTTGATCGATATGAGGTATTGATAAAGTTACGTTTTCTGCCGTACTGTTGTTGTGCCGCCGCCTTCCAATGTCAGCTTCACCGGATTATTGCTTTTCCAGGCGCCGCGTGTGAAATCGGGCACATCTACCGTGCGCGATTTTTTAGCTACGGAGCGTTCGCTTAACGGTGCAACGGAACTCCACAACGCACCGTCATACACATCCTGGTCCAGCGGCAGGCCGTTGCGCAAGCAGTCAATCAGCCGCCAGTCCATGATAAAATCCATGCCGCCGTGTCCGCCGATTTGTTTTGCTATTTCACCCACGTGCTTAATGATTGGCGGTGTATATTTCGTATACAGGTCTTTTAGTTCTTCGCTTTTTACCCAGTTGTGCCCGAAAGCAATACGCTCGGGCGCCGGGTATTTCCGGGCAATGCCTTTGGTGCCGCTGATTAAGTGAATGCGGGAGTAGGGCCGTGGCGTGGTTACATCGTGCTGCACCATAATGGTTTTTCCTTTCTCGGTATGAATCAGCGTGGTATTCATGTTACCGCGATAACTTTTGTTCGTAAACGGCGCATAAAACGGATCTTTGGCTGCTTTTTCCATTGCCCTGTCCGCCATCATGAAATCGTTGGTTGACATGGATACGAGATGACTCATTTTATCACCCCGGTTGATGTTCAGGCATTGGGCAATAGGGCCTAAGCCATGCGTCGGGTACAGGTTGCCGTTGCGGAAGTTTTCTTTCAGCCGCCACATATCAGCATACCCCTCTTTGCTAAAGTTCAAATCGCGCAGGTCGTGTATATACGCGCCTTCGGCATGCACCAGTTCGCCAAACATACCGTTGCGTGCCATATTCAGCGTCAGCATCTCAAAAAAGTCATAACAGCAGTTTTCCAGCATCATGCAATGCTTCTTCGTTTTCTCAGACGTTTCCACCAGTTGCCAGCACTCATCCAGCGTTACGGCAATAGGCACCTCGCAGGCTACGTGCCGCCCGTGCTCCATCGCATAAACGGCCATGGGCGTGTGCAGGCGCCAGGGCGTGCAGATGTACACCAGGTCCAGGTCCTCGGTATTGATCATATCCTTCCAGCCGTTTTCACCGCTGTATTCCTTTGTTTTAGGCAAGCCCTTTTTCTCCAGTATCGTTTGCGCTTTGGACGCGCGTTGCGGATCTTTATCACACAGCGCTTTTATTTCCACGCCTTCAATAAAGGACACGCGCTCCACGGCGCCCGGGCCGCGCATGCCCAGGCCGATAAAGCCAATACGTACCTTGTCTATCTTTGGCGCGGCATACCCGCACATGTTGAAACGCTGGCCCTGGCCGGCCCAGTCGTAGGTGCGTTGCAAGGCTTCCTCTTTCGAGCTTTCTGACATAGCCCACGAGGGCAAACCCACTGCTAGCGCGCCGGAGCCTAAAGCAATATTGCGAAGAAATTTTCTGCGATTTGTACTCATAATTGAAGGTTAAGTATTATAAATAGATGGACGAAGTATTTTATTTTCTTTTGTTTTTACGCTGCCACACGTCTGGCTGTATTTTCAATTCCAAAATGAACTTTTTGAAAACCCATGTTTGAGTCGGGAGTCAGCAATCGGTTTGCAAACTGATTCCTCGCCATCGCCGGCTCTGAGCTCCTAACTTTTTCAAAAACCCTTATTCTGGTTTGAAGGTTACATGCAATGCCTGAACGTTCGGCAACGTGTACTCGAATGCACAACCACTTTTTTACTTTCATTCTAATGTGATACTATTTAGTAGTAAATACGTCAATCTCTGCCAGAAAGGTATGCGGTGTAGGTATCGCGCCGTTTCCAGGTACCCATAAATTGCCAGCTTCTCGCTTCAGGCGCATAAAACCAGGACGAGTAAAGGGTATTGCCCTGTGCGCCTGGCTTTCCCTACGTCAGGAATTTGTAGGTAGTACCTGCTTTCCAGTCATAAACCAGATAGCTTTGACCGCCGGTACCTTCACCCGCCAAACCGTTGAACCGTAACGCTGGCGCCATTGCGGACGGATTGGGGTGGTGCCCTGCCCGGCAGCCGGGTCCCAAACAGAAAACAGGATGCGCCGTTCCGTTGCTAAATTTACCTGCATGCCGAAATAGCCTTCGCCAAAACCTTTGCTCTTCCCACTTTACGCTTAGCTTACTCATTTACATCTGTATTATAAAAGCCAAAAAATGTTCTTCTTAATAAACAAGCCGGTCTGCAAATTTGCTGTTTATAGTTTTTTAATGCTTACATTTCAATTCAACTATTTCAATTCAGCTTTTGGTGGCATATAATTAAAAATAAGTGTACCTATCCGTTTATTAAATCCCATAACAGGTGAGATTACATTTACTGCACCGTTATCAGCTTGGTTAACAACAGTGCTATCGCTGTTAAGTGAGGCTGCATTTGCTATAGATGCGTATGGCTTACCTTCCAGCTTCTTATTGGTGGATGAAACAACTACTCCATTTTCATTTGCAACGGTAATGGTTTGAAAATTTTTTTCCTTTATCATGTCATTCGCATATAAGTTTACTGCGTCAATATTTCCTTTCATCATTTCTGTTCGTATCGCCCAAACATAAAGCTTTGCTAACAGTTTCAAATACAGATAATCTGCCTGCCTAAGCAGGTCAGTAGTTTGCTGTTGCAGCGAGGCTTCCCTTTTATCATGCTCCTGTTTAAGATTTTTTATCTCTGCAGCTTTCCAAATCCACAGAGCTGCAAAGAGTACAATTACTACACCTGCTGTCACTAACATTTTATTTTTCGTCGAAGAGAAAAACGAGCTTTTTTCTGCGCTTTTCGAAGCATTCTTTTCAATGTTTTGCATAAAAATTTTTTCCGGTTTTGCAGGGCTGTAAACAGACAAAGCAATTGCGTGAAGACAAATGAAATACCTTTACAAAGGTAATGCTCTATTTATTGGTCTAAAAAATGTTCGGATGAAAAAGATATTGGTGATGATCAACGACTATAAAGTACCCGCCGCCGCACTTAACTTTGCCATCAAACTTGCGGTTCAAAATGACGCAACACTATTTGGTATATTTGCCCAAAGCCTCAAATACATTGATGACAGTTATCTTTTTACAAGCGATATAAATCTCACCAATAATGATTTTACAACAGCGACAGACGAAGATGAGCACTTGCAGTTCTTAGATACAAGTATAAAATCCTTTGCCGACAGTTGTCTGGCGGCGAATGTTTCTTTTAAAACACATGCTGTCAGCACCAAGCATTTAGATACACTGATAGACTACAGTGCTTTTGCCGACCTTATTGTGTGCGATGCAGACACACCACCTATTCATTATTCCATATTTCCGTGATTATTTTGCCCACCCATTCGGCATCCTCACCAAAAGTACCTTCAATTCTCTGCCAACGTGGTTCAGTTGACAGATCAGTCATATACATATAACCCTTTCTAAGCCCCACAGCTCTCCATTCCTGCCGCGCAATATCGGCAAATTCACGAACAAGCTTTAAATCGCGCATGGCAGACAGACCAAGTTCACTGGGCCAGGAGGAGAAGGTAGTTTTGCCAACACTGGCACCAATGGCAGCAGCACTGGTAATATTATTTCGCGGGTTAGAGGCTACGATTGCCGGTATTCTTAAACCGTCGCTTTCGCAAAGTGCCTGCAATTTATTCGCCCATTCTGCTGTCATTCTCGCGCTTACGTTTGCACAAAATAAAATGACGAAGATGGTATTGAGTAACGGCTTTAGTGGTTCCGGCAGCATTCATTATCGGTGTGGGTAACGGTTTACGTGTAAACATATTCATATTGGCCACAAGATCTTCCTCATTGAAATCGCTGGTAATGAAATCTTTGCTTTTAGCGGCCTCGAATGACCAGTCGTTTTTTAACCGGGTGGTGCTGATGAGCATGAAACCCACTTTTTCTTCCACCGACATTTGATTGTGGCCCAACGCCAGTTATTTTAATTCTTCTATTGTAAAAGATTTTTGGACGAACCAGCCCTTACTACCTTTGAGAAAACAGCGCTCTTGAATTATTATTTATGTTGATCTATTCGTTTACCGGAACTAACGTAAACATCCATTTTACAGGATTTCGCCAATTTTTTCCTTTGAAGCTTCCGACAGGACATTTCAACAAGACTGTATTCCAGCCTTTTTCCAAAATAATTTTTGTAGGCTGACGGTATTCGTATCCTTCATCATCAAGTGGTATTTCTGAGTTCCCTGTTTCCCCACCATGCTGCCATTGCGGTGGTTGAATTAATTTTCCATTCACCCAAATTTCACTGTTTTTGCTATCCCATGCACCAACAGGTGGAGAATCAGTTGCCGGCGACCGTGAAAGATTATTGAAGCCGATCCAAAAATCTCGTTCGCTGTCTTTATCGCTCCAGATTTTTGTGAGCGCATAAAAAGTAGAATTTTCTTTAGGCTGATCCACTGCACCCTTAATAAGCGGATACCACCAATGACGCAACACAATCGTTCCGCCTATAACCTTTTTGTAAAATTTCCAGTCACCTTGATTTAATGAAAATTCAGGAGAAAATTTTTTATAAAGATATCCTTCGTTATTGAAAGGTCCGTACAAAAGCCAATTCATTTGCGTTTGCTTTACATAGGAAAATGCCAGGCCTTTGAAATAAATCTTTTTATGATCGAGCAAACGGTTTTCAAATTCAGTAAATCCATTCACGTCGCCATCGCTTACATTCGATATCCAACCGCTTTGGCCTCCGCCACGCCAGGCTCTTTCTGCAAAAGCAAGCATACCAGAGTAAACGGGATTCATTCGCAAAATATCGATATCTTCTTCCACTCTTCTATCGTTCCACATACAAAGCGTGGCGCCAAGCAATGAAGAATCTCCCTTCTCCTTAGCCCCGATTTTACGGTTGAATAGGGTTACTACTGCTTCCAGGGGATCCATGTGATTAAGATAGAGATGCCATGAATCAATGAACCGGATATTGTTTTGCGAAGAACGATAGGTACTATCATCCATCCATAACTGGCGGATGGTGCCGCTGTTAAAATTGCCACCAGGCTGCAAGCCGATTACTTTCTTTCCAAGTCG
The DNA here is from genome assembly GCA_037718865.1 of Chitinophagaceae bacterium. Classification (GTDB taxonomy): domain Bacteria; phylum Bacteroidota; class Bacteroidia; order Chitinophagales; family Chitinophagaceae; genus JADCRZ01. The sequence goes on from JBBJMP010000003.1 coordinate 50,186, forward strand.
CTCAAGATAAGCAGTGATTCCCGGAATAAATTCCTGATTGCTGATCTTCACTTCATCGGCACCAATGTGAATGTAAGGAATATCATACGTAGTGCAGATCTCTTTCAAAATATTCTTCATGATATGCAAACCACTGTCGCTTTGCATATCGGTTTTCATGGCACTGCGAAAGGCGGCACTGTGCCCAGGCATATCAATTTCAGGAACGAAAGTGATGTAACGTTCCTTGCAATAGGCAATCAAATCTTTGATCTCCTCTTCTGAATAAAATTTCCCCTTGTTGCGAAGCATATTCTTCCCGGCGGTAAGTTGAGGATACTGTTTGATGGCAAACCTCCAGGCAATATCCTCTGTCGGATGAAAATGAAATACATTGAATTTGTACCGCGCCATCACGTCAATCTGCTGCTTCAGCAAATCCATGGACATATAATTCCTTCCTACGTCAATATGTAACCTCTCCATGAAAATGCAGGCCAGTCGGCGATCTCGCAGAATCTTACTTTATTTCCATTCTGTATCAATTGCAAAAGAGTTTGAATGCCATTAAAAATTCCGTGAGCCGTTTTTGCAGTGAGAAGAATTTTTTGAGCATTTACTTTTAAAGAATATGCTTCATCAGAAGCAAGCGAATCCCTGTTGTCAATGCTGATCTCAATAAAAGGTTGATTCGCTTTCGTTGTTTGAGTAACAAGAAAGGTGACACCTTTTTCCTTTAATTCCTTTTGCAGGTAATCCGCTTCCTTTTTTGTGGAAATATCTTTAACAATAATTGCCTTGCATAAAGTAAGATAAAAAAAACCATTTTTCCATTTTACTTGCTGCGGTAATGGAATAATGGAAGGTGTAGGCCATGCACGTCTTTCTATTAAAATTACGGCATCTTTGGACGGGTCATACATTCGAAATTCCTTTGCCTGGGAAAATGAAAAATGAAAAATGAAGAAAATAAATAGGAATAAAAGATGTTTCATGAAATTATCTCGATTTAAATATTTACTGTTTTTGTTTTAACCGTTCCTCGTTTTATATTCCAGGCTGATGAATCAATTTTTCATACTCTTACCTGCGGTATTCAATTGCTTTACGACCAATGCAACCTGCGTAAATAACATTGAATCAAACTATAATCAGAATTCTCCTATTGATTTAACTCCGCTCAGTAGAACGATTTTTAGGAAGTAATATAACCATTCTGTCGCACTACAAGCTGAACGGCAGATACGAAAAATAAGGATCGCGATTTTAAGAAAGTAACCTTTGTCCTCTATCGCAAACGTTTTATTGATCCTGTTCTACCCAAACCAATTTACCGGTATCGTAGCCCAATGCCGTAGCCTTTTGCAGGTAATCCTGCTTTATGTTTTCGGGCATTGTTTTTTCCCGGCTGAGCAGCCACAAGTAATTCAAATTTTTACCGGCTATCAATGCATATTTATAATCCGCATCAAGCGCAATTACATTGTAGCCGGCATAAAACGGACCGAAGAAAGAAACCTTCAATTTGGCTTCGTCTTTATCACCCACAAATTTTGCTTTTCCTGTTGATTGTTTCCATTCCAATGATTTATAGTTGTAGCCACGGTTCACTACTTTAATGCTGCCATCGGGATTGAGAGAATAATCTGCGGTGGTGTTCTTTAAATTCTTTTCAAAGCGAAAATCCAGGCGTGCAATCTCGTACCATTTGCCAAAGTATTTTTTACTGTTGAATGGTTTTACAGCAACGGCCCCTTTGGGAATGGTTTTGCAGGATTGCAAGATTGCAAAAGCAACTACGCCCAAGACTGCTACGCCTGCTATATTTCTTTTTTTCATAGTTGTACATTTAATGTTTATACCGAATATTTTGCATTATGAAGATTGCAATAGCCATGCCTACACGCCTGGATGTTTAACACTTCTTATTTCTTTAGAGCCTGGCGACTTTGCGGAAATAGATATTAGTCCGGCCCATTTTGGCAACCCCCTGGTGCCTTGGCTTAGAAGATCTTCTCAATAATCCAATCTAAATAAGTTTTATTGTCTACCAGTTTGCCTGGTCTGCATTATGTTCTTTTTCATCCTCTTTGTGCCAATCAAGTCGCAAAATGTTTTTTGAAATCATATGCTCTTTTTTCCAGTCCGCTTTTGCCACATTCCCAAGTTCTGAGCTGTCACGAAGCAAAATGAATGACTTAAGTTTCGCAGTTAAATTACGTTAGAATTTGTTTATGTTTTGGAGATATTAATTCCAATATTCCATTTAATTTACCGGAGTTGATAATCTTGTTGATGCATATATCAATATCTTCCACAAATACATCTAACGTTTCGATAATGATTTTCATAATAACTATTAATAGTTCCCATAACCTTATATGCAGCCTTTGTTCCATCATTTCTTCACCGGTAGCTCTGAATAATTCTCCTCTGGTTTCATAGTCATCGAAGCGTTTTCTTAAGGTAAGCAGGATATATTGAATCATGGTAATGGTAGTGTCTGCTATCTGCGCTTCCAGGCTTTTAGATTGGCATCCTCCCAGATTCAGGTATTGCTTGCTTTCTTTAAAGAACACCTCGATAGTCCACCGTACCTGATATTGCTCCATTACTTTACTATAAGAAAGAGCAGTATCGGTTGATAAAATCAAATGCCATTTACCTTTTTGACCAAACCGGCTAAAAAATAATCTGACCGGGTATTCTTTGTACATGACATCCACTATCAAATAACTTGCTCTAAGCTTACTGCAACGTTTGATACCTGTATTGCGTTTGACCCTGGTTAACAATTCGGTGGCACTATAATACTTTCCTTTGTACAAGTATTTAGCTTTGCCCATTTTCATCATTCCGATCAGGTGCACGTTTTGTTTGCTATAACTCCTTACGCATTCGATCATCCGTTCTGAAGTAAACCAACTGTCCATCAGCACATAATCTACTTTTAACAATCGAAGCGCCCTTTTAATCATCTCTATCCCAACCTCGGTTTTACTCCTGTCTACCTCCCTGGCTCTTTTATTACTTTCACTGTCTTCAAGGCGACATCCTTTATATTGCCGCTTTAATTGCTTTTTAGTCAATCCATAAGGCTTTTGTTCATTTTTGCCTTTTTCCCGGTGCAATGAAAAATCCAGCGGCAGATTACTTTTTCCATCATAATAACACAACAGCAATAAACGAAGCCCTAACTGATAGCTATGGTTCACATGATCCCAAAGCTTGCCTGTAAATTCTATAGCCCTCCCTGATTTATGCAACAAGGAATCATCTATGATCAAACAACGTTTGGCTTGTGTTTCAGCCTCCCCCTTCTTTTCAATAATGACCACGAATCGTTTTACAAAACTCATCAGCAACCTACGCCATGGAATGGTTTGCATGTTCTTAAATCTGTAATACACATCCTTGTCAGCACCGGACAAATCTTTGCTACGCGATTTAAATAGCGCATGTATACTGGCATGTTTAAGAAAAGGCAAAATGATCAACACCGGAAATACATCAATAATATGATAGCCTCTTTTCTTCAATGGCTTTAATACACCATACACCCTTTTAAATTCAAAGAACGAAAGTAGATTAACGAGGTAATCCACCATTTTTGTTGAATTGGAAAAATATTTTTTTAACTCTTCTACCGATTGAATATCTTTGGATTGCAGCATGACCTTGTACAAGTTTAGTACCTTTAAGTTACTGAATTTCAGTAGCTTACACAAGAATTCATGCTGCTTTTTTTATTTATTTTTCTTTTCTTTCCATCTAAATTTTATCTGCGAAACTTGAGTGAATGAGTTTAAAACAAAGTCCTTTTTGTGAATTCGTTTCAACTCCTTTTCAATGTTGGGTAAGGTTGTATGAGTATTCCACACTATAAAAGCCACTATTCCGCAAGATAAGAGCCATCGTTCCACCGGATAAGATACCAAAAATTCCACGCCATAAGAGCCACCTGTTCCACAGGATAAGAGCCACCATTCCGCAGATAAGAGCCACTTAATTTTCCGGTATATAAATTCGGACATTCCGCAGATATGATACCAAAAATTCCACAGGATAAGAGCCAGGTCTTTGGCTTTGCTTGAATGAGCTGTTTGTTATAAATCATCCTTTTTCAGATCGTCAATTTATAAAACCAATTGACATTGCTTCGTGGGTTTAATACTACACTAAACTTCATAAGGCATGTCCAAAAAATTGATTGAAATGAAAGTGGTACGTAAAATGATCCTGCTCTTACAGCGGGGGCTATCGGAAAGACAGATAGCCCGGGAATTAAAAATAGCAAGGGCAACAGTAAACCGATACAAGGAAAGACTGGCTAGCTGCCCTAAAAGCCTGGAAGAGTTGTTGAATATGGACGATGCGGTCCTGGCCGAGATTGCTCATTTCCCCTTCAGAAACGTCCAGCAGAATACGCGTAATGCGTTTATAGTGAACCGTAGGGAGTATTATTTTGCGGAACTGCAGCGTCCGGGTGTAACCCGGATGTTGTTATGGCAGGAATACATAAGGGAACATCCTGAAGGTTATCAATACTCGAAATTCTGTGAGTTGCTGGCAGAGTTAATGTTACCACAGCAGGCCAGTTTTCATGTGCAATATGAGCCGGCAGCGATGATGATGGTGGATTTTGCCGGGGACAAAATAAGCTACATCGACAGATCTACAGGAGCACTGGTTGAGTGCTGCGTTTTTGTGAGCATACTGCCATATAGCGGTTATAGCTACGCGATTGCTCTTGCAAATGAAACGATGCCAAGCGTTATTAAAGCCCTTAACGCAAGCCTTGCTTATTTTGGAGGGGCGCCTTTTAGTATCAAATGCGATAATATGCGTACAGCTGTAATAAAGAGCTGCAGGTATGAGCCGATATTCACAGAAGTGTTTGAGCAATGGGCCCTTCATAATAACATGGCACTGTTCGCTGCAAGGCCATACAAGCCTAAGGATAAAGCGCCAGTAGAGAAGGAAGTCTTGCTCACTTATCAACGTCTGTATGCCCCCTTACGCGACACAGAGTTCTTTAGCCTCGAACAGATCAATGCCGCTTTCCAAAAGCAATTGGAACTACATCATCAAGCCGATTTTCAAAAAAAGGCGATCAGTCGCCTGGAACAGTTCCTGGAACTGGAAAAAGGGTTATTGCAACCCCTTCCATCAACTCCTTTTGTTATTCGCTATAAAGCCGAGTGCAAGGTTAAAATGGACTATCATATCACACTCTGCGAAGACGGTCACCATTACAGCGTTCCCTGCAAGTATATTGGTAAAAAGGTAGCGGTAAACTATGATACCGATACGGTGGAGGTTTTCTTTGAACTGAACCGTATTGCTATGCATAGAAGGAGTTATAAAAAAGGTGGTTTTACTACCGTTATAGAACACATGCCCATTCATCATCAAAAGGTGGCCGAACAGAATGGATGGGATCAGGATTACTTCCTTGGGCAAGCTGCCAAAATAGGCACCCACACACACCAGTATGTGGGGAAGGTATTGAAGAGTAGGCCCGTTATCCAACAAGCCTTTAATGCCTGCAAGGGTATACTTCGCCTTGGGCACAAATACGGCCCTGAACGCCTGGAAGCAGCTTGTAAAAGAGGGTTAAACGGAGACCGTTATAACTACAGCACACTTGATAATATCCTGAAAAACCACCTCGATAAACTCATCACCGACGAGCAGCCTGAACTCTTCCGGATGCCTGACCATCCCAATGTCCGGGGAGGAGATGCTTACCAGTAACTCCAGAACCTTTTTCTTTTTTCAAAAGCAATCATTATTATAAAAAAACAAATCAACAAACAATGAACACCCAAAACACCTTGGAACAGATGCAAAAGCTAAACCTCTATGGAATGATTAAACAATATGAAGCCATACTGGGCCACCCCATCCACGAGCATCCTGAATCACACACACTGCTGGGTATGCTTACTGAAGCCGAAACGCAGTATCGATCCCACAAGCGTACAACCCGTAATCTTAGCCGGTCCAAGTTGCGCTACAATGCTCTTCCTGAACAGATCCATTGTGGCTCGGAACGTGGAATAAGCAAAGAACAACTTCTCCAATTATGTGACGGCACCTATATTGAAAAAGGAGAAACGGTACTTATTAGCGGATCGACTGGAACCGGTAAAAGTTTTTTAGCCTGCGCCCTAGGACGCCAGGCGTGCCTGAATGACTACAGTACCCTGTATTTTTCTATGAGTCGTTTTATTGAAACCATATCCGCTGCGCGCCTCGATGGCACTTATGTTAAATTGGTCAATCAAATAGCAAGGGCTCCCTTACTCATCCTGGACGATTTTGGTTTAAACCCTCTCGATCATAAGATAAGACTTACCTTGCTTGACATTCTTGAGGATAGATATGGAAAGCATGCTACAATTATCACCTCACAATTACCGGTTAACAAATGGTATGAATACATTGGAGAGCCTACCCTTGCCGATGCGATTATGGATAGACTTACGGCTCATGCACATAAAATTAGTTTACTGGGAACTTCTTTGAGAAAAAAGAAATGAGATGTTGTAATAGTACTTTGTGCATTAACCTAAATCTCATTGTTTAACACGCTCTTTGAAAGGATGAATTATAACAAGTGTCGACAGGAAAGGAATGAACTGTAACCTCTTTCAGGAAAAAAACAGAAAATTCCTCCTTCGGAAAGAATGAAAAACATCTCCTCCGGAATAAAACAAATCATCTCCCCGGAAAGAAAATGCTGCCTTCTCAAAACGGTGGCTCTTATCCTGTGGAATGGTGGCTCTTATTCTGTGGAATGCTTGGTATCTTATCACGTGGAACGGTGGTAAACTCCTTGTGGAATACTTATTTGTATTGATTTTTTTGTCTGCAATGGTGATTTTCTCTTTGTTTTGTTCAGTGTTGTAGTCTTTAATACCCATTTGCCCCTTTGGGTCAATGAAGTTTATATAAACTTTGCTCTTTGAAATAAGCCACATAATGAAGTCAGGGTAGAATACCGCTGAATCGTCATTCAGATAAATACCAATTGATTTAAGTGATTCAACATTTCGCATTAAGTATACATCAAAGTCTTTGAATTTGCCGGGATTGTCTTTGATGTATTTAGCGAAGTCCTTTACAAATTTCTTTTCCCCTTTATTCAATTTATCGGGTCTTAATGAAAGGCCATCTTTTAATTTATGTTCATTCTCAAACAACAAAGGTTCGTAAATATGATTTCCGATTTTATCAGTGATTAATGCGTTCTCAATATCTCTTCTTGTTTTGGTGAAGTCTACAATTTCCTGATTAAGTTCTTTTTCAGTTTTCTGTTTAGTTGTTGCTCCAACTTTCTTTGAGAGTGAGAATGATTTTACCAATGTGTATTTCTCAATAAAATCGCCTTTTATTTCTCCCTGGCTTTGTTTCAGTTCTTCTTCGAATTCATAAATGCTGCTGTTTAAATGCCAGTTAATTTTATTTGCGGATTTTTTTAACAAATTCCTCGCCGATTTTTGTGTTTACGTTCTCTGTAAATTCAAAATCCAGTTCAGTTAATTCTTCATTGTAGTTGATTTCATCAATGTAAGCCAACGCATTATCAATATTTATTTCTGTGAGTCTTGAACCTGCTTTGTATAATTGTAGGTTGGCTTCGTCTGCCTGTTCATTAATGATTTTTACAAAGGGCTGATAATTGATAAATGCACTGTATTTGTTATTTGCCTGAATTAATGATAATGAGTTTCTTATATTTTTTCCTTCTTCGTTTCGGTTTGTTCGATAGTCAAGGCTGAAGCTAAAATTATTGATAGCGGCTTTTTGATGTTTGCCATCCAACACAAATTCATACGCTACTTTTCTGTCTGCGGGATAGAGCAATACTTTCTTAACGTCAACCGAAGTTTTTGAAAGTTTGAAAATCTTCAAATCTTTTTTGTAATCATCAAAAGCCACATCGCCACTATTCAGTTTTATCAAACCTGGATTAACCGAAATTTAAAACGTTTTTGTTATTTCCAGTTCGCTGCGTCCACCAATGGTGTTACTTCCCGTTCGTGCTGTTGTATCAGGTTTACACCAGCGTGGTAATAATAAGTTCAAGGTCTTTAAAGCCTTTGTTGCGCTCTATAAACTGAAAAATATTGATGTGCATTATTATTGTTTTGCCGCTGCCTGTTGCCATCCAGTATGCCAATGCGCTTTTGGTACAACCCTCAAACTCTTTACTGTCTTTATGCCTGAAAAATACTTCGGTAAAATAAATGGCTAATATTTGGTAATCGCGAAGTGTAACCTTGTTTTGCTTTTGTCCTTCCAGGTAAGTGTTGTAAGCTTTCAGATACTTTTTTACAGCATCCAGAATCTTCTCATCCAAACCGATAGATGCATCAAAGGCTTCAATTTTTTCCTGCGTGGATTTGTCGAATAAATCAATCGTTTCCTTGAGGGAATGTTTGCGTATATGCTGGTATAACTTTAATTCCATTATTCCCTGCTATTTTGTATTTGTGTTTCCAATGCTTTGGGAAGCATTAGTAGAAATGGCAATCCCTTTTCATACTTCAATTCTTCGTAAAATAAGCCAATACGAGCCAGGTTATTGTAGTATAACTGAAGGTTGTTGTAGTAGTAAAATTCACTACCTAAGTACCATGCTTTTTCGCCCAGATGGGTGCTTAAAAACCATTTTTCAAGTAGTCTTGCTGTTCTTCCATTGCCATCATTAAATGGATGTATTTTTACAAAAATCAGATGGATAAAAGACGCAAAATAAAATACTTCGTCTACGTTAAGCGATGCTGTAAGTAATACTTCCACTTCCTCCCAAAACCGTTCAAATTCTTTTTTTACAATTGAAGCCGGGGCTGCTTCGTATTGCACTCTTTGGGTTTGTTGCTCCATAATGAGCATGTTTCCACTTCGAATTAATCCCCTTTGTGTTTCGGGCAGCAAATGTTGGGTAGCAATCCGGTGTGTCTCCATAACGGCTTCGAGGCTTAGGCGATTATCACGGGCATATTCGTAAGCGGAATATAAATCATTGGGCTTTTCAGTAAGGTTGGGCAGGTATTCAACATTCAGTACTTTATGTTTCACATAACTGTCCACTTCAAGTGTTTCGCCTTCAATGCGAGATGAAGCCATGACCGATACCGCAGTGGCAAACCTGAAATTTTCTGCTGTCCACTCCTTTTGCTTTATTGCCAACATGGCATCATGCAGGTTGATATCCAGCATAGAAACATAGGAAGCATATAGGTCTTTATGAAGCATACTCGTCATGTGGCTTATTGATTAAATTATCTTTATATAAAAAATTATCTCCGCCTGTATTATATGGTGGATCAATATATACTACATCAATTTGTCTTTGAAATTTATCTTGAGTAAGTGTTAGTGCTTGGTAATTATCAGAGTTAATTAAAACCCCATTTGTTCTATCATCCAAATTTTCAATCTCAGCCAGTATTTTATCCTTAAACGGATTGCTGCCATCCTTCTGTTTAAAAAATTTGGTATCCAATACCAAGGTGGGTTGGGCTTTTAGTTCGGCAAGATTTTTTACTGTTACCCTAGACAGGGTTTCCCATTCGGTAATCTGGGCTTTGTTGTCTAAAATTTCTTTGCAGTATTTCTCATCAATGTTATCAATGGTAAGGCAGTATTCGCTTTCCACCACTTTCTTTTTCATGGTAAAGAGTTTTTTTTGAAACTCTTCAATGGAACTTAAAAACTTAATGATACGGCTGCTTACCAATTCAAATGCTTTGGCGATCATCAGGATGGTGTTGTCTAACTTGCCGTCTAATATGCTTTTCAGGTCGCTAAGAATATGGTTTTTTATGTAGCGTTCTTTTTCCTGCGTTAAGAAGTCCTGCAGGTTTTCATGAATAAAATAGTCGCTGTCGTTGCCTATGTAAAAACTGTTCAGCTTCTGGTCAATGTTGTAAATAGTTTCGAGAGTTTCATCCGAGAAACGTTCCTGACCGTTTTCGGTAATGATTTCAATTTTGCTGCCCCGTTCAAAGTTTTTGTTCACTTTGTTGAGCAAGGTTTTACGGTTTACACGCAAAGCGCCAATGCCTTTCACGCTGCCGTCCTGCACTTTGTCGTAATCATCGGTGAGGTCGTTAAATACAGGCTTGTCATCGGCAAAAAGATAATTGTCTAATTTCTCCTTGCTCTTGAAAACATCTTTGAATAAGGATTTAAACAAATCGGCTTTGGTAGTTGAGCTGTCAGAAAGGTTGAATACCATTCGGGTAACTGCGTCATTTTCTTCAAAGCGGTTGAATTTGTAATGCTTTAGCCTGGTGTCTTTGTTATTATTACGGGCAACTTCTTCGTCCTTGCTTTCATCGTTGGTTTCCAGCCGCAGTTCAAATGCTGCGTCAAGATGCTTTAGCTTAAACTTGATAGCATTGAAGGAATTACCTGTTTTAATGTATAAACTGCCTTTGTGTTTCCAGTGAAACATGGTGTCGTTGCCATCATAGTCAGCTTCATACGGCACTTTGCAAAGGTTTCGGCTTCTATTATTATACCCAAAATCGCCGTTGGAGTAATACATTTCAAAATAGCCGAGAATGTGGTTATAGATTTTGTCTTTTATCTCGTCTGTAATGTTGAATTCTTTGGTGGAAGAAATAAGTGCTTGTAGTAATTCTTCTTTTTCTTTCTCGTTTTTGTTAGCCTGAACGAATAACTTTAGCTGCTCATAATTTTCTTCCACTTTGTCAAGTAATGCCTGCTGGTTTAAACCGGACAGATATTTATGTAATGAGGCTAGTTCAACACCCCGCTCCATATTTTTAACTTGTTCAAGAGTTCTATTAATTATTGGTTCAAGACAATTGTCATCCTTGCCATCAATAAAGTTTTCAATCTCCTTGCGTTTGAGATTGTATATTCTGTAAATGCCAAAGTACAGGTCATTAGCGTTGAACTGAAACATTTCCTTCAGGAAAAACTTTAATTGGCCTATTGAATTGTCTTTTGTCATATTGTTTATAAGTGAAGACGCAATTTAAGGTATAAAGTCTGCTTAATGATGCTATCTGTTAATATTAAGTCATGTGTAGAAGTATCTTGCAACCGGGTGGGGGTGAGTTGTGTGATGGTATTTTAGCTCTTTGCAGGTTTCATTTGTGTCTGGGGATTTGTGCGCCTTGCAATCTGCCAAAAATAGCAGGCTACAAAGTCATTGCTATATTTTTATTAGTCGTATTTACCAATTTCCCTGTAAATCAATTTTACCTATACGCTGTTTAGTTCGCGTCTATTACGGCATGCGCAGGAAGCTGTTAATTTAAAACAGTACACCATCAACGAAGGGCTGTCGCCGAACACAGTGTACAGCATGCTGGAAGATAAAAAAGTCTTTATTTGGATTGTCACCGAAGATGGCCTCAACGGCGCAAAAGACCGGGTACACTTTACTTACCGATAATTTACTGGATAAATTAAGGCAATATTATGTAGCAGCAAAGCGGCCCAAACAATACCTGTTTACAAGCGCACAAACCGGTAAGGCAGTCCATCCATGCAGCATGCAGTTAGTAGTAACGGGTGCTATGAAAAAAGAAGGCTTTGAGCAAAAAGGATATACATCGCACACCCTGCGGCATCCCGCTCATAGCGGGACCACACACAGCTAGATAATGGCAATAACATTCATGTAATAAAAACATTGCCCGGCCACAGCAAGATTGAAACAACGATGGTTTATCTGCATTTGCAACAGCATACCCAGTTTGGTATTATGTCTCCACTGGATAAATTATTGGAAGGTAGCCATGCAACAACAACAAACCATTAATGAAATACAACAATTGTTACAACAAAAAATATTACGGGTAGAGTTGCCAATTGTGCAAATGGTTTTATTGAGCGATATTTTTTTCACGCCTTCGAAAGAAAAAAGTATTTCTTTATTTTACTTAAAAGCCCAAGTGCCTCTGAAAATGTAAAGCAGAATTATTTATCCAAAGTTGTTGTAAGCGTTAGTAAAAACACTGATTCTTTTAATGCTTTTACGCTATGTGGTAACCCTTTATGTAAAGCAATCATCTGACCTTTTCTTATTACCACTGATTGGTCATCTGTAGTAAAAATTATTTCTCCTTCAAGTACCTGCACACTTATAATGCCATCGGCGGTATGTTTTTTTAATGTAGCGTCTTCATGCAATGCTATAAGTACAATACGCATTCCATTTGTTTTATAAACAGTCATGGCATTACGATCGTTATTTTCCCATGTAACCTCAGCTTTTAATTGTTTTATAAAATCCGGAATATCCATGCTTACCAATGGAGCATCTATTAACCGGGCTCCTTCAGGCCTTAAGTCTGTAGATTCATTATTTTTTATTTCCATGATTATGTATTTTAATTTGAATATTTATTTACTCAATTTCGTAAGTGCTTTCCCTTTATGTACTATGGTCAGTCTTGTCGCTTTTTATGACATATTGAGGGTCTTCTTTAGTGGCGTGATGTATCTAACCTTTCTAATCAAAATCGGCGGTATGTATTTTTATAATTTTGCCTGATATATATCCGGATTCAGAAATCCATTTTACATGATTTCCTACTTTAAAGGCATGTTCCATTTTCTATAGTAAAGATACCCACTTATGGCTTCTAACTATCTGCCAATAAATCAAAGTATTCATCGTCTTCATTTTTTCCACCAAATCCTTTGCCTATACTTTCATGGGTTTCTACAAATTCAATAGAGCTTACCCACTTTACCATTTTATAGCCCAACTGGTTTTCTATTCGAAGCCTCAACGGTGCTCCATGTGCAAGGGAAAGTGGTTCGTAATTCATTTCCCAGGCAAGTATTGATTGAGGCTTGAGGCAATTATCAAGCGTATGTGTATCATAATAAGCGCCTCCATATAAACCTTCACCAAAAGAGAAAAAAGCAACCGTTGTTACCGCAGGGCCAGGCTTCACCAATTCAATAATTTCACTCAAGTTTCGCAGATAAAATTTAGATGGAAAGAAAAGAAAAATAAATAAAAAAAGCAGCATGAATTCTTGTGTAAGCTACTGAAATTCAGTAACTTAAAGGTACTAAACTTGTACAAGGTCATGCTGCAATCCAAAGATATTCAATCGGTAGAAGAGTTAAAAAAATATTTTTCCAATTCAACAAAAATGGTGGATTACCTCGTTAATCTACTTTCGTTCTTTGAATTTAAAAGGGTGTATGGTGTATTAAAGCCATTGAAGAAAAGAGGCTATCATATTATTGATGTATTTCCGGTGTTGATCATTTTGCCTTTTCTTAAACATGCCAGTATACATGCGCTATTTAAATCGCGTAGCAAAGATTTGTCCGGTGCTGACAAGGATGTGTATTACAGATTTAAGAACATGCAAACCATTCCATGGCGTAGGTTGCTGATGAGTTTTGTAAAACGATTCGTGGTCATTATTGAAAAGAAGGGGGAGGCTGAAACACAAGCCAAACGTTGTTTGATCATAGATGATTCCTTGTTGCATAAATCAGGGAGGGCTATAGAATTTACAGGCAAGCTTTGGGATCATGTGAACCATAGCTATCAGTTAGGGCTTCGTTTATTGCTGTTGTGTTATTATGATGGAAAAAGTAATCTGCCGCTGGATTTTTCATTGCACCGGGAAAAAGGCAAAAATGAACAAAAGCCTTATGGATTGACTAAAAAGCAATTAAAGCGGCAATATAAAGGATGTCGCCTTGAAGACAGTGAAAGTAATAAAAGAGCCAGGGAGGTAGACAGGAGTAAAACCGAGGTTGGGATAGAGATGATTAAAAGGGCGCTTCGATTGTTAAAAGTAGATTATGTGCTGATGGACAGTTGGTTTACTTCAGAACGGATGATCGAATGCGTAAGGAGTTATAGCAAACAAAACGTGCACCTGATCGGAATGATGAAAATGGGCAAAGCTAAATACTTGTACAAAGGAAAGTATTATAGTGCCACCGAATTGTTAACCAGGGTCAAACGCAATACAGGTATCAAACGTTGCAGTAAGCTTAGAGCAAGTTATTTGATAGTGGATGTCATGTACAAAGAATACCCGGTCAGATTATTTTTTAGCCGGTTTGGTCAAAAAGGTAAATGGCATTTGATTTTATCAACCGATACTGCTCTTTCTTATAGTAAAGTAATGGAGCAATATCAGGTACGGTGGACTATCGAGGTGTTCTTTAAAGAAAGCAAGCAATACCTGAATCTGGGAGGATGCCAATCTAAAAGCCTGGAAGCGCAGATAGCAGACACTACCATTACCATGATTCAATATATCCTGCTTACCTTAAGAAAACGCTTCGATGACTATGAAACCAGAGGAGAATTATTCAGAGCTACCGGTGAAGAAATGATGGAACAAAGGCTGCATATAAGGTTATGGGAACTATTAATAGTTATTATGAAAATCATTATCGAAACGTTAGATGTATTTGTGGAAGATATTGATATATGCATCAACAAGATTATCAACTCCGGTAAATTAAATGGAATATTGGAATTAATATCTCCAAAACATAAACAAATTCTAACGTAATTTAACTGCGAAACTTAAGTAATTTTACTCAAGGGTATTCCTCCCCATTCAGCTATGCCCGACCAACCCTGAATACAATGATGCATGGTAATATTTTGTTCCTTACCCATCATTTTAAGTTCTTCCAATGATAACTCAACAGGGTTATTTAGGCTAAATACTATTTTGATGTGCTAGGAGTAACTTAGCTGTATAAAAGTACAGTTATGCCACATGCTAAACAATCTGATTTTATAGATCAGGCAATGAAGATGTTTGTACCTCAGGAGTACCTGAATGATTTTGAAGCTAATCATATTGAAGAACGTCCTGATGAATGGATTATAGAATTGGTAGAAAAAGAAGACCGGATACCTGATGTTATCAAAGGCAAGGACGTTGTATTAGATGGGTATTGCAATGAGATAGACATACTTACTCATGCTTTTTCGTTAAAGAAAATATACTTGCGGCTAGTCAGGCGAAGATGGAAAGAAAGGGGCGGCGTCAAAGCGTACAGCAATGAATATGATTTGCATATACCTGGGATGAAAACCACACGGGAATTCCGGGATTTTTTAAAAGAAATTGGTGGATGAAAAGCCGGTGAACTTTACCACCATCGGTTCGTTTTTGCAGCTCAGGCCACAAACGGTTTATAGTTGGTACCGTCATTATTTGAGTGGTTACCCCGAATCGGTAGCCAGCGGAGAGTGGGGCAAAAATAATTTTAAAGGCACAGATAAGAAGATAAAAATAGTACCGGTATTAAAGCCTGAAAATCTGGGCGAAGAGATGGCGGTTGATGAGAAAATGATTGATGAGGAATTTTATACGGTGCTTACCAACCGTCAAACCGGAAAGATAGCCATGCTTGCAGAAACCTTACAGGTAGCCGAGTTGAACAAGCTGATCGATAAAATGGGTGAAGCGGCAAAGGTAGTAAAAGAAGTAACCATCGACCTTAGCCCCACTTACGAACGGCTGTGTGAACAAAGCTTTCCTGGCGCTACGGTTGTTGCCGATAAGTTTCATGTGGTAATGCATATTGTTGAAGCTGTGCAAGCTTTACGTTTACGGCTAAAACAAGAGGAATTAAGTGCATTGCCCACCACCAAAAAAGAAAGGCGGCAGGTTGAACAGGCAACCAGGCTTATCAATGGTGAAACCCGTATAGAAATGCTAACCCGAAGCAGATATGTTTTGTTTAAAAGACAAGAACGCTGGACAGCTTCACAACAAAAAAGAGCAAAGCTATTATTTGAAACTTTTCCTATGTTAAAAGCTTGTTATGAGCTAACGCAGCAAATCAGGAGATGGTTAGATAAGTCTAATGTAGGAAAATATGAATGGCAAATAGAGAGACAACTCATAGAATGGTACGACAATGCTGAACAACAAAAACTACCTGAAGTCGAAAATTTGATACGACTCATTGGCAGTCACGAACAAAAAATTATGAACTACTTTTTAAAAGGAAAAACAAACGCTAAAGCAGAAGCTATGAATAGTAAAATACAACGCTTTATCACAGCTAATTACGGTGTTAGAGATAAGGACTTCTTTATGTATAGATTAGCTCACTACTACTCCTAGCACATCAAAATAGTATTTAGCCGTTATTTACCAGGCCGCCTATCTTAAGTTTATATTGTGCAAAGTTATTTGATGCAAGTCTTTTCCAATCAGCCGAGTCCGGCATTTTTCCGTTAAGCCAGAAATAAGGAGAAATATCTTTTTTTTTATAGTAAGGTGTAGGTTTAAAACGATTCACGGTAATACGCCACAATGAACCGTTTACAGCTGCTTGCAGATATTGAAGAAGACGTTGTTTATTCCAGGAAAGCCAATGGGCAAAAAAGCAGAACCCAATCGTTACTAAAATAATTGCTATCCCTATATAAAGCCCTGTATAACTATTGGCTTCGTCGCTTCCAATAGTTATATGATTCATATTCCTTACTAATCCTGTAGCTGATACCAAAACTATATGTATGATGATAAAAATGGAGTAGGCTATCATCACTAAAAAGTGAATAGAACGGGCACTTTGCCGGTTGCCGAATAATTTTGGATACCGGTGAAAACGATTTTCAATAGCCGGTGACATAGCCATACCTGTAAGCATAGCCAGCGGCGCTAAAATGAAAACTACTCCAAAATAAGAAAGCTGTTGCAACGCATTATACTGGTAAAACCCATTAGGTTCCACGGGCATATTGAAAGTAATATAATGAACAAAAACATTCCATGAATCAGGCAATATTTTCCATGAAGTCGGCACCAGCCGTTTCCATTGATTTGTATAAAATAAAAGTACAATAAAAACAGCGCCGTTTAATAGAAAAAAAGGAACGGCGAGAAAGTGCCAGACCCTTGCGATACCTATCGTATGCCTATAACCGGGCAATCCTATAACCGGGCTAATATAGCGAGCATCTTCTTTGGCAGTCCAAAATTTATCTCTCGGTGTTTTTAAAGGTGTAAACCTTATCCATGCAGTTTCGGGTTTGCAACTATTATTCCAGTACAAACGAGGATGGTCAACCAATATTGAAAGTCCGCTTTTTATAATCAACACCAAAAAAAAGAAGTTAACCCAATGGCTTAGGTTTATCCATATTGGAAAACCTGAAGGGGCTCCATTTGTGAAAGGAACAACAGATAAAGAAGTACCAGCCGGCAATCCAACAAAAAAATATTGAAGCCATGCAATACTGGGTAAGCCAATAATCAGCACGAAAAAAATAATCAGCATATAAGGTTTAAGTGCAATAAAACTTCGTCTATCCGCAGGATAGTGTATTGCTTTTTCGGCTTCCGTAAAATGTGTCATTATAAAGAGCTTTTCATGTTTGTATAGAGTAAACTAATTGATGATTCTTTTATTTTTTGATTTTCCTATTGTCTACAAATTTTACTCCACCTTGGATGTTTGTAAATTTATAGAAATATTATGGCTATCGGCTGAACTGAAATCGGCTTGCCGTGTGTGGGTCAATTACAGCTCTTTTGCAAGGTTGGCTTTGTGTCGGGGTTTTGTGTGCCTTGCAAATAGGCTGCAATATGCAGTCGCCCATTAGAAACATTGAATTTTAATGTGATCGCTTGAGATGAGCAGGATGTCGCTTGTCCGAGTATTGCTGCAGGTGGGATATTTGGTGCTGTGTCAGCTCCGGCAAACCACGGATGAATTTATGAATTATGTTGATGATTTGCAATCTGCCCGGCGTATAATATGCTTGAAACGTTGTTTTTGTTATTCACTGGTATTGGTTTAAAGACATTATATAAAACTTACAATTTTACAGAGTCGCTGCTATTTTGCCGTAACGTTCGAGTATTTGCGTATTCTAGGATACTTAAATTACCAAATTTGTTTTAAAATCAACATGCTTTTTTATAGTTATCCACATACATTTCCCCTTTTTTAACTACCGCAAACATTCTTAATATTAATTTGAATTTGATGTTGTTGAGTACTATCTTGTAGCATTTTGTTTGCAGCTTCCTTTGCCCGTAGCTGCTGATTTCTTTATCCCATTGCATTGCACTGCGTGCGGCCTGGTTTAGCTCCTGCTTCAATTCTTTATTAGCTATGTGACTCACTCTTTTCCTTCCCTTTATGCTCGTTCCGGAACTAAAGTCAAATGGAACTACACCAGCATAGACAGCATAACTTCTCGGATTATCAAAACTAGTGAAGTTTTCCGTATATGCTATTGTCATCAATCCGTTCACTTTCCCGATACCCCTTATACTCGTTATGAGCATATAGTTGGTACTAATCTTTTCATCCTTTGCCACAATTTTCATCATTGCCACTTCCACAACTTCAATACTTTTTATATTCGCTTTTTGTTTTTGTTCCAGGGTTTTTACAACGATATCTTTTTTGTTTGCACCGTACATATGCTCACGTTCTTTAATAGAGGATTGATACCCGGCATTCTCCCTGACCAATCTTTTTCTAAAGCTAAGTAACTCCTTAAGGCTTACTATCGCTGCATTTACCGGCTTTGAAGCTTTCAACAACTTATGTTTCTCTTCTCCATACTGAGCTATCCTGGCGGAATCCACTTTATCATTTTTACCTCTTGTAATGCCTAAAGACTTTTTGATTGCCAGACCGGGTATTCTTGTATACAGAATCTTTTGTGCTTCGCAAAATTGCAGCAGTTTATACTCGTAACCACCGGTATATTCCATTACCAGAAAACTCCTTCGCAGATCGATTTTTAAGTTCCTGCACCATTTTAAAAATAATACAAAGCCCTCTGTTCCATTGCGAATTTTAATGTGCTCATTAAGTTCAGAGCAACTAATATCCAGCGTATTTTTTGATACATCAACCCCTAATGTAAAATCCCATGCCTTCATAATTATATGATGATTAAATGTTATAAAAAAAACTTGCTCTTGTCAAAAACCTTTGATAGTTCAAAGAGATAATTCTAGCTGGACCCGGAGCAAGAAAAGTAAAAGCAGGGACTAATACGCAAACAAGTCCTCGAAGACTAGAAGGCAGGTAAGTTCACCCTGCTTTGTACTTTCAAAATTATTAACATAATTGGGAATTATTAACACCCCCTTGCAACCCCCATTATAATAGTAGTAATAGTATATGAATTATTCAAAGAAAAGTCCAAAGGAAGGCAGGGAATTCGATGCTTTCAGCGAATTTAAAACATCTTCATATAACGCAGCCATTGCTAAACAGGGATATTGATAACGAGACCGTTCAAAATAGGGTCATTTTTTAGTTGATAGCTGAAGGGTGATAGCTGATAGCTATAGGTCATGATATACTTGGCACGACACAAGTGTAAAGTTAAGTATATCACGACGCATTGGCTTTCAGCTTTCAGCTTTTATCCCAATACAAAGTGTTGGATTGCCCCGCCGGTTTTTGAAGAAGCTAAAAATGCTATCTGCATCACGCATCAAAGGTTCTCATGCATTAACAGATTACTCAAATAACCGGGCAAAATGACTTTCCAAATGATTGCGCATAGCATTGCGGAAAAGTTCGGGAGAGCCGTTTTCCAAAATATCCACCAATCCTTTGTGCGACACAAATTTCCGGTGCATGGGCTGTTTCTTCAGTAAACCACTGTTGTGTACATAATCAAAAATGGGCAACAACATACGTTGAAATTTTTTCATTGTTTCGTTACCGGTAATTTCATACAACTTTCCGTGAAAGTCAATTTCATGCTCAATATTGAAAAGGTGGTAATCTGTTACAGGCGGCTCGTTGCTTACAATCTCTTTCAATTCGTCAATGTTTTCTTTTTTAATGCGTTGATAGATGAAATCAGCCATGCCGATTTCCAATACTAAACGTATTTCAAACATTTCTTTCAAAGTATCCTGGTCCAAAACATGTGGATTCATGCTCTTGCTCATAATGCCAAAAAGATCAGGACTTGTAATAACGGACCCTTTTTTCTTCTTTGACTCTATCAAACCCATCATACGCAAACGCATTAAAGCCTCTCGTATAACAGTGCGGCTGACTCCCAATGCTTCTGCCAGTTCTATTTCCTTTGGTATGGTATCACCAACTTTTAGTTTTCGTTGTTGCAGCAATTCCGCCAGGCTTCCCTCTACTTTATCTACCAGGGAAGTATTATCTACCGCTTTAAGATTATTTTTTAAGGCTGCTAGGTCCATAATATGTTATACTTAATAATTATTACAAAAATATAAAATTCCCCTTAAAATATTTACTTCTTGTGTAAAATTAAATATTTCTAAAAAAGTAAAAAATTTTTTGCAGAATAAAAAAATATTGCTATTTTTATTATGTCATACATAATACTTCACTAAAATGCTTTTATGAAATCTGCTTGCAAGAAAATAGGACTGTTTTTAGTCTGCTTATTCCTGACAGCCCTTACCTGGGCGCAAACTAAAAGAATCAGTGGTAAAGTCCTTTCGGAAGAGGACAATAAACCTTTGGTTGGCGTAAGTGTTTCCGTCAAGGGCAAATCTGCCGGAACACAAACAGATGCTAGTGGCGAATTTTCTATTGATGCAACCAACGGCAATATCCTGGTGGTAACCTACACCGGTTACATACCACAGGAAGTAAAAGTGGATAACTCCACCAATCTTTCATTAACAATGAAGGCCGATGCTTCCAAGTTAGGTGAAGTGGTGGTGGTGGGATATGGCACACAAAGAAGAAAAGAGTTTGCGGGTTCTTCAACAACTGTCAACCCATTAACTACGAAGTTTACGCCAAGCTCCAACGTGGGTACGGCCTTGCAGGGCACTGTGCCTGGCCTAACGGTACAGCAAACAACCGGCGCTCCCGGCAGCACGCCCAATATTGTTTTTCGTGGTGGTACGGACTTCGATGGTTCCGGGTCGCCATTGATAGTTTTGGATGGTGTTGTTGTTCCTTCTCTTTATGGCATTGTTATGAATGATGTAGAGTCTGTGGATGTTTTGAAAGATGCCGCCTCCACTGCTATCTATGGCGCAAGAGCGGCAAATGGTGTTGTTATCGTAACCACCAAAAAAGGAAAAAAAGGTAAAACACAGGTACAATACACCATACGAAGAACAAGCAATTATGTAAGAAGTATTGGTGATGAATATTTGAGTGCTGCTGATTATATCCGCATGAATCGCTTAGGCATTAGAGCAAGATACTTAGCTGATTCATTGGATGGCAATACAGCAAATGTGAATGCAGACAAGGGACAGTTGACTGGTAACTGGGGCTGGGCTTTCGGGTCAAACTTCGGTAACCCTGCAGCAGGCCTATATACCACACAAAGAGTAAGCAATGCCAACCGGCAATACGTAGGAAATTCAGCGTTTAAATTATTGGTTGACGCGAATCCTTTCTCTCCATCGCAAACGGACAGCATCTTGTATAAAGAAATTGATGCAAAGACAAGAGAGGACATGATCATGCGGGCCACATCAACTGTTGAACACGGCCTAAATTTCTCTGGAGCAAATGACCAGGGGGCCTTTGCACTTGGCTTGAACGCGTTAAGAGATGACGGAACGATTATCGGTTCGCAATTAAAAAGATTATCCATGAATTTTAATGGCGGGCTGAACGTTGGCAAAAATTTAAAACTGAACTTAAATACATCTGCTTACACAATAAATGCAACGGCTCCTTACAACGACCCGGGCACAGTTGGTCTTGGCGTGTCGGCTCTCACAGCCAGTACCGGAGGTTTACTGCAACGCTTTATCGGTGTAGCGCCAACGGTAAGATATACCAACGATACATCAGGAGCTACCCTTCCGGGACCGAATGATGTTACTTTGGGTAATCCCAACTATTGGAGCCAACTGTTTGTCAATAACAATAATGAACAACGTTTCTCGGGAAACCTGAATGCGGAATATACAATTCTACCTTTTCTAAAATTTATTGCCAGTGGTTCCGGGTTCTTGCGCTATGGCAATGCAAATAATTTCACCAAATCATTTATTGCTGGCAATGGGGGCTCGTTAAATACTAATCGCCCTTCCTCTTTCAGTAACTATCGTGATATTCAATACACTTACAATGGATTTTTGCAGTTCAGCAAAGAATTCAATGCGCACCGTGTTACGGTAATGGCAGGTGGTGAGTTAACTGATTATAAACGCTATGTTTTCTCCGGTAGCGCACAGGGTGCCCCCACAGATTTAATTCCATGGTTAACGGCAGACCCGTCACCAACCGTTATCAATGGTTCGCTGGCGTATTCAGGTGGTGCTTCATCCAATTTTCAATATTGGGAAAAAATAGCTTCAGCGATTAGTAGGGTAAATTATGCCTATAAAGACAAATATTTTTTGACAGGTGTATTGCGTCTGGATGGTTCGAGCCGTTTGAACAAAAACAATTTTTATGGAGTATTCCCAGGCATTTCTGCAGGATGGAACTTACAAAGTGAAGATTTCTACAAAAAAAGTAATCTTAGTAATTATATCAGCACCATTAAGCCCCGTATCAGCTATGGTGTAAATGGAAACCTGCAAAGTTTTGGAAATAGCTATTTCCCTACAGCACAGGTTTATTCATCGGCAGGTATCTACAATGGTTTAGGTGGCACCTATGCACCGTCGTATATCAATCCTGATTTACGTTGGGAGAGAACCAACTCTTTAAACTTCGGTGCAGACCTTGGCTTTTTAAACAATCGTATCAACGTCGTTGCCGATTACTTTATCAGAAATGTATTTGACAAACTAGCCAGTTTGAACATTTCTGCGCAAACAGGATTTACCGGTTATACCACCAATGTATCGCAATTGCAAAACAGGGGTTTTGAGTTATCAGCCAATGCTAAAATTATAAGGCCTCGCAGTGTTAATAGTTTCAGCCTTGATGCAGGTGTTTCTTTTTACACGGTGAAGAGCTATGCCATCAAATTGCCGTTTAATGGATTGCCTGGCAACAGGACCGGTTTCGGCGGCCTGAATCCCCTGGAGGTTTGGGACCCTGCTAACCCAGGCAAAACAAAATTTGTAAGGGCTTTAATAGAAGGCGAACG
Source organism: Chitinophagaceae bacterium (assembly GCA_037718865.1). Lineage (GTDB taxonomy): Bacteria > Bacteroidota > Bacteroidia > Chitinophagales > Chitinophagaceae > JADCRZ01. The sequence continues at coordinate 73,212 of JBBJMP010000003.1, forward strand.
AATCGGTACCGATGAAGTATGGGCACCCAAATGGGCCGGAATTTATACGAGTGCAGCGCAGATAACAAAAGATGCCAGTGTTTACAATTCCTTTTTGCCTTATGGTAACAAGAAATTAAAACAGATGGGTGATGCGCAATGGTACCAGGTTTATCAAAATGATACCATGGATACAAGGCAGTTTGTTTTTGCAGGAAGAACAACACCGAAAGGATCGGGAAGTTTCTTCTTCAATACAGGTTTCAAAGGAATACATCTTTATACAGCTTTTGATTATGCTTATGGTTTTGTGATACTAAACAACGAAAAGCTAAGAGGCTTAAGCCAGGTACAGGGTTCGCAAAATGGCACAAAGGATATTTTAGATACATGGACACCCAACAATTCCAATGCTGCCCTGCCAATGTATTACTGGGCTAACCAGGGAAGAAACTATGCAACCGATGCTTCGGGCAATAATCCTCCGGCTAACATGTGGGAAAAAGGAGATTATATCATGCTGAGGGAAATGACATTAAGTTACGATTTCACACGGGACTTGTTAAGCAAAGCATTTAAAAATAAAGTGCAGGGAATTAGTTTATTTGTTACTGGCTCTAACCTCGCCTACTTTACCAAATACAGCGGCACGTTTCCCGAAGTTGGTGGTTTCGATAACGGACGTTATCCTTTGCCACGACGACTAACATTGGGAGCACAGGTAACATTATAAACAAAAAAGAATCACTAATTACAAACTGAATACAAATGAAACTTTATAAATTTTTATTTTCGGGTTTGATGAGTGTTGTTATATTGTGCTCACTTGTCTCCTGTAAAAAGCAACTCGAAGAAGTTGTTCCGCAAGACGCTATCAGTACGCAGTTGGCTTTAACAGATGTCAACGCAACACAAACTTTATACATCGGCGCTTATGCTAGGCTTAGGGCGTTCAACAGTACTTTGTTTAATCTTGGAGAAATGCGTTCAGATATTTGGGCTGATGGCCTTTTTGTCGAATCAGCTGATGCCACTTCGCAACAGTTGTACACACATAACATCAGTGCCTTGAATGTGCCTTTTTCAAATTGGGCCGGTTTTTATAACCTGATTTACAACATCAACAATGTCATTTATGTATTGCCACAAAGTCCTGTTACCGATCCTGATAAATCAAGATGGCTTGCAGAGATGTATGGGCTAAGAGCTTATATCTATTACACCATGCTTAAAACATGGGGTGGTGTGCCATTGACTACGGAACCTGTTGCCACCATCAACAATGCAGCAGAAACCTACAAGGCCCGAACCTCAGAGGCCGATGTGATGAAACAAATTAAAAGCGACATTGACAAATCGCTGCAATTGTTTGGTAGTTCCAATACAATCCCTACTGGTAACAGGGTGTTTTGGAATCGTGTAGCAACATTGACGTTGAAAGGTGATGTCTACATCTGGTCTGGTACAAACATGGGCGGGGGCACTGCCGATTTTACAACGGCAAAAGCGGCCTTGCAGGAAGTAAAGGGCCTGGAAGGAGCTACTTTAAAACTCAACGCGAATTATGCCGATATTTTTGACCCTAACAAAAAAGCAAACAATACTGAAATCATTTTTGCCTTAAACTATGAATCGGGTCAGGCAACCCAGGGTACATTTTCCATCTTCACCATTAATGGTGTGCAGGCTTCTTCTTACTCGCTTGCGCCGGCAGCTACGCCGACTGTTGCTTCAACATATCCTTATGTCAATGGCGCTAACAGGGTGGGAATGAACCAGGCAATGTTAACAAGACTGACAAGCGGCCCTGCTGACCAACGCATCAATAATTCAATTAAGGTCATGTATTCGACAGCTTCACCCTATTCCGTGAGGGCAGTGCTTTTGAGTAAATGGTTAGGAACAATATCGGGAACATCGCAGGTTTACAACAACGATTATCCCATCTATCGTTATGCCGATGTGTTGTTGTTGTTAGCAGAAGCCAAAACAAAATTGGGTGAAGATCCAATAGCCGAAATTACGCAGATACGGCAAAGAGCTTACAGTGCTTCTGCACCTGCATTCATTAATGGAACAATTACGGATAACATGAATGCGATACTGGAAGAGTACTTACGGGAATTTATTGGTGAAGGAAAGCGTTGGTGGGCTTTGCGCAGAGCAGGAGATAGTTATGTGTATGCCAATATTAAATCTACCTATCTCTCTCTATCAACAACCGCCAAACTGCTGTTACCTATATCTACCTCAATGATAGCGAATGACCCTTTGCTAAACCAAACAACCGGATATTAAATCAGCTTTCTCTCATATAGCAATAAAACCAGGGGTAGAAGTACCCCTGGTATTTATACCTTTCACTTTTTAAGATTAACTGAAGCAATGCAAGTAAAAAAACTACAAGGACTGATAGCGGCTCCATTCACACCCATGCAGAAAGATGGCTCGTTGAATCTGTCCCTAATACCGAAATATTATGAAATGCTTTTGGCAAACGGCGTAACCGGTGCGTTCATTTGCGGCTCTACCGGTGAAGGCGTATCTATGTCAACCGAAGAAAAAATGGCCGTTGCCGAAGCATGGGCCTCGTGTACGAAATCCAATCCTGATTTTAAGGTGATGACTTTAGTTGGCGGCACATCTTTAACCGATTGTAAAGCATTGGCAAAACATGCAAAAGAAATCGGGTTGTATGCTGTTTCTTTCACGGCACCTTTTTACTTTAAACCTGCCGATGTAAAACAGCTTGCTAATTGCTGCAGGGTCATTGCCGATGAAGTTCCTGACATGCCTTTTTATTACTATCACATTCCCGTTCTAACAGGTGTTGATTTTGCTATGTACGACCTGCTACAAGCAATAGACGGCTATGTTCCGAATTTCGCAGGCGTAAAATATACCCATGAAGACTTCATGGATTTTCTTTCCTGTTTGCATTTCAAAAACGGTAAGTACGATATGCTTTGGGGAAGGGATGAAAACATGCTATCCGCTTTGGCGTTAGGTTCGCAGGGAGCAGTAGGAAGTACGTTCAATTATGCAGCACCACTCTATTACGAATTGATTGAGGCGTTCAACAAAGGTGATTTGAAAAAAGCACAACAACTACAACAACAATCTATTGACATGATACGGTTGTTAGGCAAGTATGGTGGTATTGCAACTGGCAAAGCTTATATGCAAGTCCTCGGTGTGGATTGTGGACAGTTCCGTTTACCAGTGAAGAACATGAACGAGAAACAGATTGAAGCATTCCATAAAGATGTGGAACAACTCAATTTCAGTAGCTTTTGCTCCCGTATGCCATCTGTTGTGCACGTTTAAAACAAAATGAATAACCGAACGATTTATCTAATCCTCTTTCTTATGTTAATTACCGCTGACGTATCGGCACAAAGGCCGAAAGTGTGCTCTGTTCAATGGCATATTGCCGGTATATTGCCTGCTGCCAAGGAACAAAAACAGTCCCTGGGTTTTGCCGGACCGATTGCCGGCATTCACCAGGATGTTCTGATGGTTGCCGGTGGTGCAAATTTCCCCGATAGCATGCCCTGGCTAGGCGGTAAGAAAAAATATTACGATGATGTTTTTGTTTTTACGTTAAGGAAAAAGGCAAGTGTAGCGTTTTACAAATCGTGCAAACTTCCGTTCCCTATTGCATATAGTGCCAGTTGTTCTACCCCAGAGGGTATTATTAGTGTTGGCGGAGAAAACGGAAGTGGTATTGGCAATAAAGCTTTATTGCTTCAATGGAACAAGACAGCGGAAAACATTCGCATCATCAATCTTCCCGACCTTCCTTTTTTCATCACCAATGCAGCCATAACAGCAATTGACGATAAAGTATATGTTGCCGGTGGGGAAATGAAAGACGATGTCTCCAAAAACTTTCTCGTTCTTGATTTAAAAGATACAAAGACTGGCTGGCAGCAATTGCCTTCGCTTCCCAAACCCATTTCACATGCCGTGATGGTAGCACAATCAAATGGAAAACTGCAATGTATTTATGTATTGGGTGGACGAAAAAGTAACAGAGGCAGTACAAGTGATTTGTACGCGTCCCTCTTTCAATTCGATTTGAAGACAAATAAATGGTCGGAAAAGAAAGACCTGCCTTATGCTTTATCGGCTGGTACCGGTATTGCAGCAGGAGAGCACAGCATCCTCTTATTTGGTGGCGACAAAGGAGAAACTTTTCACAAGACGGAAGAACTCATTGCCGCCATCAACAAGGAAACAGATACGGCCAGGAAAGAGATATTGAATCAGCAAAAAATCAAATTGCAATCGTCGCATCCCGGTTTTAGCAAACAAGTGCTTTTGTACAACACGGTCAAAGACGAATGGACAGTCATTGGTTCCATTCCTTTTGATGTTCCGGTTACAACAACGGCTGTCAAGTGGAGGGATAAAGTGATGATACCGGGTGGCGAGATAAAAGCCGGTGTGCGAACACCACAAATATTAGCAGGAGAAATTTATTTCTGTGAAGCCAATCGCTCAAAAAAATAAAATTAATCAATGGTTGCTACTCAATCCAAATACAACAAACATTACAAATGGATCGTGGTTGGCTTGCTTTGGGTAGTGGCCTTGTTGAACTATATGGATAGGCAAATGCTTGCCACCATGAAGCCATCCATGCAGATAGACATTCACGAATTGCAATCAGCTACCAATTTTGGTTACCTGATGGGCATTTTTTTGTGGATATATGGTTTCATGAGTCCTGTGTCGGGCATCATCGCAGATAAGTTTAATCGTAAATGGCTCATTGTAGGAAGCTTGTTTGTATGGTCGGGCGTAACGTGGACGATGGGTTATGCCAATACATTCAATCAGCTCTACTGGCTAAGAGCTGTCATGGGCGTTAGTGAAGCTTTGTACATTCCTGCCGGCTTATCATTAATTGCCGATTTACACTCATCCAAAACCCGTTCGCTGGCAATTGCTGTTCACATGACAGGACTTTATATGGGACAGGCATTGGGCGGCTTTGGTGCTACTATCGCCGCAAATTTTTCATGGCAACAAACCTTTCATTCGTTCGGTATCATAGGTGTTGTTTATTCATTTGTTTTAATTCTTTTTTTAAAGGAGAGACAATATGCGGCCCTTGAAGATGGGGAATTAGATACCATTAAAATGAAAGACTCTTCATCCTTGTTTAAAGGATTAGGCGTTTTATTCACCAACATTTCCTTTTGGATAATACTTTTCTATTTCGCCATTCCAAGTTTACCCGGATGGGCCATCAAAAACTGGCTGCCTACACTCTTTGCCAACAACTTAAATATTGACATGGCAAAAGCAGGCCCATTGTCAACTATTACCATTGCCACATCTTCTTTTTTGGGGGTGATCTTCGGGGGGATTTTATCGGATAAATGGGTGCAAAAAAATCTTCGTGGCAGGATCTATACCAGTGCTATCGGTTTAGGCTTAACCATTCCTTCTTTGCTGTTGATTGGTTTTGGCAGTTCACTGTTTCATGTCATTGGCGCCGCCTTTTGTTTTGGGTTTGGTTATGGTATGTTCGATGCCAACAACATGCCGATTCTTTGCCAGTTTGTTTCGGTTAAAAACAGGGCGAAGGCATACGGCTTTATGAACATGACCGGCGTTTTTGCAGGAGCATTCATTACTGATCTTTTGGGTAAATCAACGGACGCCGGTAACCTGGGAAAAAGCTTTGCCATGCTATCAGGAATTGTGTTGGTTGCGCTTATCATGCAACTTTATTTTTTACGTCCAAAGGCAAATGATTTTGTTGAAACCAACCATGAGATAAAACAAAATATTACGGTTGATTAATCTTATCGCACAATGAAACAAAAAACTCATTTCAAATTTTGGTTAGTTCTCTTACTGACAACAGCATTTTCATTTACTGCTCATACCCAAACAACCAGCGGTGTAAAAGTTTCTGTCCTATATGTGCAGGCACCTTTATTCAAAAGACTGCCATCTAACGGCGCCATGCGTGTAAGGATTTATGTGCCACCGGGTAAAGCCATAGGGTATCGCAGTATGCAACTTAATTTGAATGCAGAAGCTGTAAAGGCCATTGAAAAATTAGAAGTGCTTTATCGTGACGATAAAAGTGCTGCATTTCTACATTCTGCTTCCGTACTGGCTACCATAAAACCATCATCGAATGTAGTTGATATACCTGTCAGTGTAAACTGTCAACCCGGATTGAGTTATATATGGATTAGCGTGGTATTAAAAAATGATGCGGACATTGATAAAAAAATAAAATTACAAGTTACAGATCTAACAACGGCCATCGGTAAAAAACAAGCCGTTGATAAATCAATCAATTCTCTGGGCAATGCCTCCGATTATTTATACCGATTGGGCATTGCTATTCGAAAAACTAAAGACGACAGTGTTGATACTTACCGCATTCCGGGAATCGCAACAACAGATAAAGGAACCCTGATTGCTGTTTACGACATTCGCTACAACAACAGCAGGGACCTTCCTGAAAACATTGATGTGGGCATGAGCCGCAGCATTGACGGCGGAAAAACCTGGGAGCCGATGAAAATTATTATGGACATGGGTAAGCCACACGAGAACAACGGTATCGGTGACCCTACCATTCTTTTTGACCCTGTTACCAAAAAACTTTGGGTGGCGGCCTTGTGGAGCAAGGGCAATCATTCCATTGCCGGTTCAGAGCCGGGTTTTTCACCGGATACGACCGGACAATTTGTACTGGCAAGCAGCGGCGATGATGGCTTAACATGGTCGCAGCCTTATAACATTACTGCGCAAGTAAAAAATCCAATCTGGCATATCTATTTTCAAGGGCCGGGCAACGGTATTGCTATGCAAAACGGTACACTGGTCTTTCCCTCGCAATATTGGGATGAAAGCCGAAAGCCAGGCATCCCCCATTCTTCCATTATTTCTAGCACTGACCATGGCAAGACATGGACGAGCGGTATTGGCGCAAAATCAAATACTACTGAAAGTCAGGTAGTAGAAACAACGCCGGGAACATTAATGTTGAACATGCGTGATAACCGTGGCAGTTACCGGAGTATCGCAACGACAACCGATTTAGGAAAAAGCTGGGTTGAGCATCACACTTCACAGGAAGCATTGATTGACCCTGTGTGTATGGCAAGCATCATCAAAGCCAACGTGAATGTAAAAGGAAAGAAGCAGGACGTACTACTCTTTAGCAATGTTGCCAATCAAAACAGCCGGCAAAACACAACCATTAAAGCCAGCCTCAACCTGGGAGAAAGCTGGCTGCCGGGTAATCAATTATTGATAGACGCAAGAAAAACGTATGGATATTCTGCTCTCACAAAAATTGATGAGAATACAATTGGATTGTTTTACGAAGGTGTGCAGGATCTATACTTTGTTAGAATACCTGTGAAAGAAATAATCAAATAAATTTTACAATGATTGAAAAGGCACAAGGAGCTTATACAAAACAGTCATTGATTAAACTTCACGACTTTTATCAGAAGCAATTGTTGAATGATACCGTTCCCTTTTGGTTTCCCTGTTCTTATGATAAAGAATACGGCGGCTTTTTACTCATGCGTGATGCCGATGGCTCTTTGATTGATGATGACAAAGCCGTATGGATTCAAGGCCGTGCCACGTGGTTGTTATCTGCTTTGTATAACACGGTTGAAAAAAAGCAGGAATGGCTTGATGGTGCGAAAATGGGTTATGATTTTTTAAACAAGTACTGCTTTGACACCGATGGCCGGATGTTCTTCCATGTAACAAGAGATGGCAAACCTATTCGTAAGCGACGCTATTTTTTCTCAGAAACATTTTATGTGATTGCTGCTGCAGCTTATGCCAAAGCAAGCGGTGATAAAGAAGCGGCTAACAACGCCAGAAGAATTTTTGGAGAATGCATTGCCTATGCAAGCGGTGAAAAACAGCTCCAACCAAAATTTACTGACGTACGCCCTGCAAAAGGAATTGGCGTGCCGATGATAATGATGAATACGGCGCATCAGTTAAGAGAAACGATTGGCGATGAACGCTGCGATGAATGGATAACAAAATGGATAGAAGAGATAGAAAGGGATTTTGTGAAAGATGATATTCGGTGTGTAATGGAGCAGGTGGCTCCCGATGGAAGCATTATCAATCACATTGACGGACGAACCCTCAATCCTGGGCATGCCATTGAAGGGGCCTGGTTTATTTTGCACGAAGCAAAGTACAGAAACAATGACCCGCATTTGGTAGACCTGGGATGCAGAATGCTTGATTATATGTGGGAACGGGGATGGGACAAAGAACACGGCGGCATCTTGTACTTCCGTGATGTATTTAATAAACCCGTACAAGAATACTGGCAAGACATGAAATTCTGGTGGCCACACAATGAAACCATCATCGCAACCTTACTGGCCTATTTAATAACCGGAAACGAAAAATATGCGCAGTGGCATCAGATGGTGCATGATTATGCGTATAAACATTTTCACGACCCGCATCGTGGCGAGTGGTTTGGTTATCTGCATCAGGATGGGAAGCTTGCGCAGACAGCGAAGGGCAATTTATTCAAAGGGCCTTTTCACTTGCCACGGCAGGAATGGTATTGCATGAAAATACTGCAAACGTATTTAGAAAGATAAGTTCTTTTTAGGTGGTCAAAAAGATATTCCATACCTGGCAGATATGGAATATCTCCCGAAAATCACCAAATGTTTTTTTATAGTGACGGAGAAACAAAACCGAAGTAAGGTCATGTCATTCTCATGATTGGCGGATAAGAAGCTGAATGCGAAAACTGTTTACACTTTCAATTCAATTATTATGGTAACAGAAAATAATAATACCACACAAGTTTATTTCCTATGAAAAAGTTCCCACCCAAATCTTTGTCACTGCACAAGAGGCATCAAGGGCAGTGGCGAGCGAGATAGCCGCATTAATTAAATTAAAACAGCAAAGCGGTGAATATGCAGTATTGGGTTTGGCCACTGGTTCAACGCCAAAGCGGGTGTATGCCGAATTGATTCGGCTGCACAAAGAGCAAGGATTGAGTTTTCAAAACGTCATCACTTTCAATTTGGATGAATATTATCTGCTACCGCCAGATGCCCTGCAAAGCTACCATTACTTCATGCATGAAAATCTTTTCAGCCATGTAGATATACGCAAAGAGAATTGCTATTTACCCAACGGCGATGCACCGCAAGAATTGATAAAAAAGTATTGCGAGCAGTACGAAAAAAAGATAGAGGAACACGGTGGAATTGACTTTCAGCTTTTGGGCATTGGCCGTAATGGACATATTGGATTTAACGAACCGGGTTCACATTTTAGTTCCGGTACACGCTTAATTACACTTGACCATATTACACGGTATGATGCTGCCGAAGAATTTGATGGCCTAAGCAATGTACCCCGCAAAGCCATAACGATAGGCGTGGGAACGATACTAAAAGCAAAACGAATTGTTTTGTTAGCCTGGGGAGAACGGAAAGCAAGTCTCATTAAACAGGCAGTGGAAGGACCTGTTACCGAATTTGTTCCGGCGTCTTATCTGCAAGCACACAAGAACGTATCATTTGTTTTAGATGAAACAGCGGCGGCTGAATTAACCAGGAAAAAAGCTCCCTGGTTAACCGATTCTGTTGTCTGGAACAAGCAACTGATTAAAAAAGCTGTAACACATGTAGCACTGTCGATTAGTAAACCCATTTTAAAGCTCACCAACAACGATTATAATGAAAATGGATCAAGTGATTTGCTAGCATTATACGGACAAGCGTACGATATCAAAATTGAAGTATTCAACTGGCTACAGCATACCATCACCGGTTGGCCTGGTGGAAAGCCTTATGCCGACGATACACATCGTCCGGAAAGAGCCCTACCTGCAAGAAAAAGAGTTTTGATTTTTAGTCCTCATCCCGATGATGATATTATTTCCATGGGAGGCACGTTTCAACGCCTGGTCGGACAGGGACATGAAGTGCATGTAGCGTATCAAACCAGTGGCAACATTGCCGTAGCCGATGACGAAGCCTTTCGTTTTATCGAATTTGCGCAGGATTATATCAAGCAATTTGGTATTCAATCTTCGGAAGCAAACAAGATATACAACGAAGCATTGTTATTTTTAAAATCAAAAAAGAATGGTGAAAAAGATACTCCCGCTTTGCGCTATGTAAAAGGATTGATCAGAAGAGGAGAAGCCAAAAATACCTGTCGCTTTGTAGGTATTCCGATGGAGCAAGCTCATTTTTTGAATTTACCTTTTTACGAAACCGGAACTATAGATAAAAAGCCGATTGGTGCAGAAGACATTGCTATCATCGTTGCACTGATAGAAGTCATTCAACCGCATCAGATGTATGCTGCCGGTGATTTGGCTGACCCACATGGCACACACAAGGTTTGCCTGGATGGAATCTTTGAGGCAATAAAGGAATTGAAGAATAAAGATTTTATGAAAGACTGTTGGTTGTGGTTATACAAAGGAGCATGGGCAGAATGGGATATTGATTTAATTGAAATGGCGGTGCCCATGAGTCCCGACCAGGTGCTGAAAAAACGAAACGGAATTTTCAAGCATCAATCACAAAAAGATGGTGTCGTGTTTCAAGGAAGTGATGATCGTGAGTTCTGGCAACGAGCCGAGGACAGGAACAAAGCCACGGCCGAACTGTATAACAAATTAGGTTTGTCAGAATACGAAGCGATGGAAGCTTTTGTGAGATGCACGTTTTAAAATTTCACAAGGAGTCAAGTAACCGAATTGTTGGTTATACAGTGGTATTAAACATAAATTTTCTAATTTTTTAAAAGCAAATAAAGACGGCTCATAAATTCTAAATAGTTAATAATGAGGAGATACTTAATTCTTTTAGCCTGTCTGGTGTTCCCTTTTTTCCTTACTGCTCAACAATCGGTTAATATTATTCCTAAGCCTGTTAGCATTCAAGTCAAAGATGGAAACTTTATTATTGATGGTAACACATCAATAAAATTTAACCCTGCACAAAAAGAATTGCACGCAGCAGTGAGCTTCTTTTCATCTTACATAAAAAATATCAGTGGCTATAATCTACCCCTAAATCTTAAAAAAGATAAATCAATCGAACTAAAAATTGCCAAAACTTCAAATATAGGTGATGAAGGTTATCAGCTTGATGTATCCCCATTGGTAATAACAATAACAGGCAACACAAAAGGTGGTATTGTTTATGGCATGCAGTCCTTGTTTCAAACATTACCGCAGGTACGAACAAACGCAGCATTACAAGTGCCTTGTATGAGTATTACTGACTATCCACGTTTTAAATGGAGGGGCTTGCATTTGGATGTAAGCCGTCATTTCTTCTCGCCTGATATTATTAAGGAATACATCAACCTGATGGCTTCTTATAAACTAAATACTTTTCATTGGCATTTAGTTGACGATCAGGGCTTGCGGATCGAAATAAAAAAATACCCAAACCTTACATCGGTAGCTGCTTGGCGTGTAGATCAGCTCGATAAGGGCTGGTCGCAACGGCCACAGGCTCAGCAAGGCGAACCCGCAACTTCTATTATACCCAGGCACAAATTAGAGATATTATTCATTATGCAGCGCAAAGAAATATTATTTCTTTACTCTTCCCAAATTTAGCTATTTTGCTGCTGCGCATTGATCCTTCAAAATAGGTGTTGGTCAGATCGTAGAGAATAATTTTATCATTAAGATCAAAAAGCTCATTGGTACGTGTGCTCAGATGCTTTTCCAAATCGTCTTTTACCTTGTACAGGCTCTTGCTGATCTCATAAAGTTTGTCTTTGGTTATCTTCTCAATTGGGTAACCTGTAAGTTCACAAACGGATGAATTTTTTTTTTATCCATTCACTTGTCCGAAGTTCACTTGCAGAATAGGTAGCCCGGCTGATTATATGGGTGAGGGCTAATTGTATTTGTTCATCCTGCCAACCTTTCTTACCAAGAAAAGCACTTATATCTAATTGTCCCAATGCCTGCATGCAAAGCCACTCTGAACCTACTTCTCTTATATTTTTATTTTCTACAGTATCTGTGTCTATGCGGTGATAATCTTTACCTGCAGCTATATCCAGCCGTTCTTTTTCTTTTATTTCTGCTAAATACTTTTGAGTTAATTTTTCTACGACACTATCCTGAGGATTAAATAAATCCTGCTTTCCGGTATGGCTTCCGGTAAATCTTCATGAGAACCAAGATGAAGAATTGTTTGATGACGTACTGTATTATCGTAACGATAGCTTTCACATAAAGCGATATTTTTTGTCTCGCTCTCCAGTAGTTTTGTTAGTCTTGAACATAACTTTCAAAAACATCTATCAAAGCTATCATAAAAAAAAATATAGATAATTACAGAAGGGGGGACTACAAAAAATTTTAGGCTTTGAGAATTGAATACATAAAAAGTTTCGTACCCCCCTCCGAGTAATATTAGCGCTAGGATGAAATTTTAACAATTTTAACCGGTTTTTTAACAAATCGACAAAAAAGACCTGCAATGTGGGTTACGCCGGAATGAAATTAAAGGGGTAATGGCAACAGACGATAAGACTGAAAGCCTAATGTAGATTGTGATGTTATAGATAAGCTCCATTATAAATACTGAGGATGAGTAACTGACTTATTACGGTGGGTAAGTGTATTACATGGCGTTTAAAACAACTGATAAGAATTATATCTCCAGGGTTGCAGCAAACCTCCCATACCAGCGTCTGTGATTAGGGAATAGTTACCCTTGACACAGTAAAAGGCAGAACGGGTGGGGGTGGAGGCGGATTTGCCGCTCCTGGCCGGCGATTCAATTGACCGTTGACTACCAGCAAATACCCGCCGGCTTTAGCAATAGTGGTATTAAACAACAAATTATCGCCAAACCCATCTCCGACAGTTCCTTTCATATAATTATCACTTAATTTTACAGGAAAGATTTTATTTGCTGCATTCCTTGAAACGTATAAAGTATTTCCATCTAGCCATAAACCGTCACCGGAGGTTACAGGTGTGTTCAGGATAATTTCAATAATGGCTTTAGTGGTTCTGTCAATTCTATATAATTTTCCTGAATTGGAAACCACGATGATGATATATTTCCCGTCAGGTGTAAGCACAATGCCGTTCGCGTTAAAGCCAGTTGTATATGGGATCTGCTGATTTGTAAAGCTTAACCATTCTTCCACAACCCCTGGTTGTATGTTGGAAACATTAGTGCGATAAATTTTTTGAATGCGGGAATCAGTAAAATAGATATACTGCTTATCAACCGCACAATCGTTTAGAAAACCCGAATTATATAGCGATTTTAAATCCCAGCTTTTAATGATCTCACCTTGCTGGGTCAACACATGGATTTTGTTTTCCTCGCCTCCGCATATCCATAAGCGGTTCTTGAAATCCAATTTCATTCCCCGGCAATCGGCCCGGCCTTGCTTAGCACCACTGGCAAACAATTCTGCGGCACCGGTTTCCACCTTTACACGCACAACATCGCCATTTGTGGTGCTGCCGGTGTAAAATATACCTGATGCCGGATCATATGCTATGCCCTCGGGAAAAAACTGATCACCAGGGATAGTATATGACGGCTGGTTCACTTCTACCGGTTTATCTTTTTCGCAAGCAGTCAGAAAAGAAAAAGCCAACAGGAAGAAAGCGGTTTTGTATTGCATATAAGTATTTTATACAGTTTTGTTATACAACAGGCCAAATTTATTATATTAACTCAAAGCACAGGTACCCGCATTTAGATTAAGTTTTTCTGATATTTCTCCTAACGATTTCGAGTTTCCCGATTTGTTGCAATCAGTTCGAGAATACCAAAGCCCTGTTTATTACTTGTATCATCTTTGATCATTTTACCAACTGTTAGATAATAAATTCCCGACTTAACGCAAATACAATATTACATTATAAAAATTGATATCGCTTATGTCTAAAATCCGCAAGTAAAAAATCCGTTCAAAAAAATACCTTAGCTTTTGGGATCACTTGCCAAAATTGTTATGAACAGGCATTTTTATAGCCTCCCCGCCAATACGTATATCAATAATATTTAATATAGTCGGTAATTGGAAGCTAAATTTTATTTGCACTGCATACCTTTGCCATTACGTTGGATAACGTTGCAAAAAAGCAGGTAAAATTGAGGGTCTCTTGGAAAATTATTTATTCAAATAATGGTTTGTAGCAAGTTCTTGTAGTAAATATTTTTGTAAATCCATTGCTTGCCTGTCCTTATCCACTTGGCTGGCAGTATTATAAAATCGAATAAAAATTTTTGGAGCGCATCGTTGTATTTTCAATGACACCCTTGTTAAAGAACGCTTGCTTTATCCATTCAAATAAAGTGAAGCTCATAGCAGCAACAAACAGGTAAACCATATTGGCATCCAGGAAAGAAAAAGGAAGGCGGTTGCAATTAAAGTCATTGTTAAGTATATCAAAATTTCTTCGCTGTCGCCACGGCCATTGTAAAATCTGGTTACCCATTCAGGAGTGGCTTCCGGCTTTTCATTACTGGTCATGATGGCATAGTAGGCATAAGGACTTTGTTTAAAAACATCGTATTGCCCGTCTTTTCTCTTACGGCGCTTTACAACGGCGCGATATGTTTTCTTTGCACCAAAGGGTTGAAATGGCGTCTCAGCCACTTCTACTTTTTTGTTGTTGATGATGGTTTCTACCCATTCCGTTTCAGGTATATCTTTAATAGCGTCACGGAGGTTTTGAGAGTCATCTATTCGGATATAAAAATCCGTACAGTTCTTCGCTACCACCTCTACTACCGATTGCTGATAAGCCGCACTGTCACTGCGAAAATGTTCGATATGAACACCATTGTTTTTTAATAACTCAAAACATGTTGTAAGGGTTTCATCCATCTTGTAAGCGGCAGGCGTATTGCCTCCACGGCCTTGTATAAACACTACCTGCCTTCCGATGGATGCTATGCCAGGCTGATACCCTGTGGTCATTTTGTAGCTCTTGGTCGCATCGATTTTTTCATTTTCCATAATGACATTGTCATAATCCAATATGTTCTTTGCATCCGCAACAAGGGTGTTGGTTCTGATAGCTAATTTTTGCAGCAGGTCGTTGAGTTTTCTATGATGATTAAAGGTATGTGTCACATCCCCATTTTCAACAATAGTATTTTCTGTTTTCAGTTCTTGCATCACACGAAGCGATGTATCGGCCGATGGTGATGAAAGCCCTGGATGAAAGCCAATATGTTCATTTAATGTATTTATGTCTTCTATACAACTGCCTCCGCAAAGATTCAGTAGTTCAGTAGTTCAGTATAGTTCAGTATTAGTAGTTCAGTAGTTCAGTAGTTCATTTCAACGGGGCAGCAAAATCAGACAAAAGCTAATCGTCCGCTCCGCCCAGGTGCATACCCTGATGCCAATGATGCAGTTTTCCGTAGCACCCTGGCATATCCTCGATTCCGTGCATTTGCAGGCAGTGAACGAGGCTGTGAAAATGCGCCAGCACCATTTGCCCTACATTATGGCAGTGCTGCGCCACGCTGCCCAAACGGGTGAGCCATCTTTGCGGCCGCTGGAGTATGATCATCCGGGTAAAGGATATGAATCAATCAAAGATCAGTTTATGATGGGCGATCAAATGCTGGTTGCCCCGGTGGTTAACGAAAAAGACGAACGTACAGTGGTGCTTCCACCAGGTGACTGGTATTATCAAAATAAAAAATGGAAAGGTGGAAAAACCTATCACGTTATGGTAGCGCTGAACGAACTCCGGTTTTTATGAAAAGAGTGAATAGGACGAGATAAGACTATGAAAAAGATTCTCCAATTGGCAATTTTAATTTTTTGTTGTCTTTGCCGGCTTATCTACTATGAAAAAGTAGCTATTTTTTCATCGTCTACTTTCTTCAATCACACTATTTATATGGCTAAGCCTTGGCTTTGACTTTTAAAGTAGCAGAGCAGCAAATTTTGCGCAAACGTTTGCATTCGAATATATTTGGTATTATGTAATACTTAATATTATATTTGGGTCCGGCAGCTACTAAGAAACCTTAAAGGCAAGCCAATATAGGAATAGTAGGATTAACGGGTTTTGCAATGAACAGAAACCTATTAGTCAAGGGGATAAGGAGATTTTTTCAGTAAAAGACGATACCGCAACTACAAAATTATATTTAGGAGAGGAGAAGAGTCAGCATCTAAAAAATAGAAAGACAAGGGCTTTTTGCAGGAGCTCTGTGAGAGCCAAAAAAAGATTGAATTTCTTCCGTTATTAGTTAAAAATTGAACAGATAATATAAAAACAGATAAACATCATTTTACCCGAACCAATTGGGTAGTAAAGATTGCTTTATTCAAATAACACAAGACTATGCTATTTCAAAAAAATGTCAGGCGAACAGAAACGACCACAGCACCTGTTCCCGTACTCAGGGTTTTGAAGTTAACGGCTATCCTTTTAACGATGGTTGCCTTCCAGGTAAAGGCTGCCGGCTCGTCGGATCCTGTTGGCCAGCATACTGCTACCGCGAAAAGGAAATTAACTGCACCGCCGGCCGAAATAAGAGGTGTAGTGACAGACGACAAAGGCGCTACCCTCACCGGCGTATCGGTAGTCGTTAAAGGCACTAACAAAGGTACCAGTACTAATGCCAATGGCACTTTCCGCATTGATGCCAGCTCCGGTGATGTGTTAGAGTTTTCGATGTTGGGTTATAAAAAAGTAAGCGTTACGGTGGGTAATAGCCTAAACATGACCGTAACCCTCGAACCAGACGCTACTGCACTATCCGATGTAGTAGTGGTAGGATATGGAACCAAGAAAAAAGTAAATCTCACCGGCGCTATTTCTGTGGTAAAAGGTGAAGAATTAGAAAACCGCCCGGTGCTTAATGCTACGCAAAGCCTTCAGGGTTTAGTGCCTGGCTTAAACGTATCTGTAGGATCGGGCACCAAACCTGGCCAAAGTTTCAATCTTAACATCCGCGGTGCCGGCAACTTAGCAGGTGGTGATGGACCCTTTGTGCTGGTAGATGGATTGCCTATGAGCCTGGCCGACGTAAACCCTAACGATATTGAATCTATTTCCGTTTTAAAAGATGCGGCAGCTTCGGCTATATATGGTGCCAGGGCACCTTTTGGTGTAATTTTAGTAACTACCAAAAAAGGTAAAGCCGACCGTACTACTATTTCTTATTCAAACAATTTTGGAATCACCCGGCCAATTAATTTGCCGGATATGGCAAATTCCTACGACTTTGCCCTTTACTATAATGCGGCTACTTTTAATGCACAGGGCAGTAAGCAATATAGCGATGAGAAGCTCCAGTTGCTAAAGCAATATGTGAATAACCCGGCAGGAATAAATATATTTCCTGAAGCCACAGACAATTATTTAACCAACTGGGAAAATACCGCCAACGGGGTAGCCAATACCAACTGGTTTGATTTTTTCTATAAGCCTTCTGCTTTTCGCCAGCAGCACAACCTTAGTGTAAGCGGCGGAAGTAAAGCTACTCAGTATTTTGTTTCCGGGGGGTATTATGATGAAGACGGTTTGATGCGCTATGCCGATATAAAATACAGGCGTTTTAATTTCAACACAACGCTTACATCACAGGTTACCAGTTGGGCAAAGCTGAAGTTAAATTCAAAAATAACACAGGATAAATATACGGCACCATTTAGCAGCGGCGGTACCTTTGAAAACTTCTTCCTTCACAACCTGGCCCGGATGCGGCCTAATATTTCGCCTTACGATCTCAACGGAAATTTCAATGAAATATCCAGTGTGCCTTATTTCCAGTCGGGCTCGCAGGCAATCAACAAAGGCTTTACACTTGTTCTTTTGCCTGGTGTGGAACTGGAACCGGTTAAAAACTGGAAGATCATTGCAGATGTAAACATTAGCAGGGATGAAGGGGAGAGCTCTACTCTCCTGCGGCCGGGAGTAATTTATGGTATTGACGGTACGCCTAAATATGTAAATCGGTCAGAGTTTAGTATTCCCCTGTTAGGCAGCTTTTCAAGAAATGAAAACAGGAACGTATATGTTTCACCAAATATTTATACTTCCTATCATTATATACTTAAGGATGACCATGATTTTAATCTGATGATTGGTTTTCAGCAGGAGCTTAACGAGTTTAGTTCGCTTACTTCCTCCGCCCAGGATCTTATCAGCGCCAGCCGCCCGGGTATTTCATTAAGCACCCGCCCGCCGGTTACCAGCGAGTCCCGCAACCACTGGGCTACACAAGGCTATTTTGGCCGGTTGAGCTATAATTACAGGGAAAAATACCTGCTGGAATTAAATGGCCGCTACGATGGTTCTTCGCGTTTTGCACCGGACAGCCGGTGGGGCTTTTTCCCTTCCATGTCGGTTGGATATAATATTGCCAAAGAAGATTTCATGGAAAACTTCCGCTCCATTATTAATACTCTTAAGTTAAGAGCCTCTTACGGCTTATTGGGAAACCAATCCGGTGCAGGATTGTATTCTTATATACAGTCAATGGGTGTATCTATCCCCGGCATCAACGGAGCGGGGCCTGCCTGGTTTTTTCAAAATGGACGGGAGGGGATTATTTTCGCTCCAGCGCCGTTTAATGCAGGAACAACGTGGGAAAAGGTATATACCAAAAACCTCGGTCTTGACTTCGATTTGTTACGTAACCGCTTATCGGGAAGCATAGATGTGTATGAACGCGAGACTAAAGACATGCTCGGCCCCACCTTCGATATTGCTGATTTGTTTGGCGGTACTGTGCCGGCCAGCAATAATGCCAACCTGCGTACAAGAGGATGGGAACTATCAGTAACATACAAGGGCAAGATAAGCCGGGACATCAACTTCAGCACAGGGGTTGTTTTATCGGATAATGTTACGGAGGTTACAAAATATCAAAATCCTACTTTTACCAATCCGTCCGGGGCGTGGTATGTGGGCAAAAAGGCAGGTGAAATATGGGGCTACCGGGCATCAGGCCTCATACAAAATGATGCCGAAGCGGCCGACTTTAATGCCCTTGATCATTCGTTTCTCAGTCCTGTGGCCTGGAAGCCAGGCGACGTGAAATACCTTGATCTTAATGGTGACAAAAAGATCAACCAGGGTAATAACCGCCTGGGCGATATGGGCGATTTAACCATTATCGGAAATACTTCTCCCCGGTATGCTTATTCTTTCAATGGGTCAATAGATTGGAAAGGGCTTTCCTTATATGTATTGCTGCAGGGAGTTGGTAAAAGAGATTTTGCACCCGGAGTAGGCGATGTTTATTTCTGGGGTTCAGGCGCTCTTGCACAGGTTTCTGTATTTAAAGAACACCTTGATTACTGGACGCCTGATAATCCCAATGCTTATTATCCCAGCCCGTATGCGGCACCGGCAGGGGCTATCGGCTCATTCACTAATAAAACACAGCAGGTTAGCGACCGGTATCTTCAAAGCGCTGCTTACCTGCGCCTGAAAAACCTAACGATTAGTTATTCCTTACGGAAAAACATGATAAGCGGTCTCCGGCTCAATAGAGTAAATGTCTTTGCATCGGGTGAGAATCTTTTTACTATCACCAAGCTGGCAGGGATGTTTGACCCGGAAACCCTCACGGGCAGCACTTCCACAGGAAAGATTTATCCTTTGACACAAGTCTATTCTTTTGGGTTGAATATTAGTTTGTAAAAAATAATAATGGTATATCATTTCAAAATGTTTTGTTGGTAAGAAGCAGCTATCTCATTTCGTCAAAAAAAATTAAAGGATGCAATACAGAAATAAATTCAAAATAATAACTATCGGCAGTTTCCTGTTTTTAGTGGCAGCCTGCAAAAAGGATTTTCTTAACAGGGAGCCTTTAGATACGCTAAGTACCGATAATTCACTGGCTACTACCAATGAGTTACGGCTTTTTGTAAACCAGTTTTACATAGGCAGTTTTCCCGGCCAACCTGGAGGCGTAGGTGGCGCTGGTATCGCTTTTAATGATGCCGGTACTGATAATATGACCTTCTCTTCTGTAAGCAACCGGATGAATGGCACACTTGCTGTAAGCAATGCCGCTGCATTAACTGGCTATACTACCATCCGCAGCATAAATTATTTCCTCGAAAATTATCACCATGCCACCGGTGATGCTACCCTGATTAATAACTACCTTGGCGAGGCTAAGTTTTTCAGGGCTATCACTTACTTTAACATGGTAAGAAGTTATGGCGACCTTACCTGGGTGAATAAAGTGTTGCCCGCTGATACACTGCTTATGCAGGCGCCCAGAGATTCCCGAACCCTAATTATTGATTCTGTTCTTGCCGATCTGGACCAAGCTGTTGCTCTTTTGCCAGTAAGTACCAATAGCGCTACCATGCGGTTGCATCGGGATGTGGCGCTGGCATTTAAATCACGGGTAGCTCTATACGAAGCCACGTGGCAAAAATACCATAAGGCTAAAAACGACCCATTCTTTACTAAGGGTATTACCGATGCTAAAATCCAGAACTACTTTGAACAGGCAAGAGATGCTTCTTTAGCCGTTATGAACAGTAATCGCTGGCGCATCTATTCAACGGGCAAACCTCTGGAAGATTATTTCAATCTTTTTGTTACACTTGACCTATCTACTAACCCGGAAGTGCTGCTGTGGAGAAAATACAGTGTTGCCGATAATATCGGGCACAGCGTTAGTAAATATACGTCCACTGCAGGCGCCGATATGGGCATCAATCTTTCTCTGGTTGATGATTATCTTACTAAAGATGGCCGTCCTTTTCCGGGCAATGAAAGAGCCCAGGCGCAGCAGGTTTATGGCAACGAACTGAAGCCTGACATCCGTGATCCGCGGCTTTCACAAACGGTAGCAGTGCCAGGCAAGCCTATTAGGCCAGGTGGTGTTGTGCCGGCTTATCCACCTATTAATCAGACAGGTTTTAACCGCAGCACTACAGGCTATCCTTTATACAAGTTTTTAGAATTCAATGATCCCAGGGCCGTATTTGATGACTTTAACAGCCAGTGCCCTGCCATTGCATTTCGCTACGCAGAAGTGTTATTGAACTATGCGGAGGCGATGGCAGAACTGGGCGGCGATCCTGCCCTTATAGCCAATGCTTTAAAGCCATTGCGCGACAGGGCAGGCATGCCAGCTGTCAACTTTGTCCGTGAATACAACACCGATCCTGGTTACCCCTTTAATAACCTTAGTGCTGTATTACAGGCGGTAAGAAGAGAAAGAAGGATAGAACTGGCAGCCGAAGGCTTCCGGCAAGATGATATTATGCGCTGGGCAGCAGCCGATGTTTTGATTGTTAATAAGAGGCCACTTGGGGCATTATTTATTGGCAGCGATATGCAGGCTAATTACCCGTCCTCCTTTCAGCCCCTGTTAACAGGCAATACTGGCGATACGAGGCGGTATCTTGATCCCCTGAAGAATGTAGTACCCAATGGTTATGGCTTTAATGTAAATCGGGATTACCTATTGCCCATCCAGCAACGCATGCTGCAGCTTACAGCTAACAAATGGGTACAAAACCCCGGCTGGTAAATCGTTTTCTCCACTAAAAATGAAAATTCAATGCGAAAAAATATTCAATATATAGGTTGGGCAGCAGTCGTATTCTTTGTTGCCGTATTTGGCTCATGCAAAAAACAGAATTTGCCGGTAAACCCGGAACCCTCAGCTTTTTCAGCGGCGCTAAAGAATAATACCGTTTTTACAGCGGCAGGTGGCAAAGATACCATTGTTGTAAAAGGAGGTACTAATGGCTGGTGGGTAACAATGCCCGATAGTGACTGGGTAGTAATTACAAAACGATTTGGCTCCGCGGAATTTAACCTGCCTGTCACTATAAAACCGAATGCAACCGGCACCGCACGGGAAATAACAGTAACAATTAACCCAACCTTCAATCTTCCGCCTGTTGCTATAAAATTAACGCAGTCAAATTAAGTACTGTTAATCGTTTTAATAAGGAAAAGGAATAAGAATTTGATAGTACTCATAAGCAGTAGCAATCAAAGAATACCCGTAACAGCAATGCTGCCGAGTATTTCTTTTTACTTCCGGGAAATGAATACTGGTAAAAAAGTGACCGATTTATAAACAATTTTATAAACAATAAAAATACGATTAATAATAATGAAAGCATTTTTAGCAACCGTTTTTGTATGTGCATCACTGTTAGTTACGGCCCAGCAGCGGCCCAACATTGTGCTGATTGTTTCCGACGATCATGCTTACCAGGCCATTAGTGCTTATGGCAGTAAACTGATGCGAACACCTAATATTGACCGTATTGCAAAAGAAGGCGCGATCTTCAACAAAGGTTATGTTACCAACTCTATTTGCGGCCCGAGCCGGGCTGTTATATTAACGGGTAAATACAGCCACAAAAACGGGTTTAAGGATAATGAACATTCCAGCTTCAATGGCTCGCAAAACACCTTTATCAAAGAGCTGACGAAAAGCGGCTATCAAACCGCCTGGATTGGCAAATGGCATCTGGAAACAAAGCCGCAGGGCTTTACCTACTGGCAAATTCTTCCAGGACAGGGACAGTATTATAATCCTGATTTTATAATGATGGATAGCAGCATAAAAAGGGTTGAAGGATATGTATCGAACGTGGTTGAAGATGTAGCGGAAAATTGGTTGGACAACCGGGATAAAACAAAACCTTTTTGCCTGGTAATTGGCCACAAAGCCACACACCGAACCTGGATACCAGACACCAGCGATATGGGCATGTTCGACAAGGTAAACTTTCCTTTGCCGCATAACTTTTACGATAATTACGCAGGCAGAGAAGCTGCTAAAGTACAGGATATGACCATAGCCAAAACTATGGTAATGGGTTATGACCTAAAGATGTTTGAAAGCCCGGAAGCTGAGAACAAAGAAGGAACTATTAAGCGGATGAATGCTTCGCAACGTGCAAAGTTTGATGCTTATTATAAACCTATATATGCCGATTTGAAAGCCCGTAGCCTAACCGGTAATTCACTTACAGAATGGAAATATCAGCGATATATGAAAGATTATTTAAGTACGGCCGTCTCAATGGATAGAAACATTGGGCGCACATTGGATTATCTTGATAAACATAATCTCACTAATAATACCATTGTCATTTATCTCTCCGACCAGGGATTTTACATGGGTGAACATGGCTGGTTTGACAAACGCTGGATATATGAAGAATCATTCC
Source organism: Chitinophagaceae bacterium (assembly GCA_037718865.1). Taxonomy (GTDB): domain Bacteria; phylum Bacteroidota; class Bacteroidia; order Chitinophagales; family Chitinophagaceae; genus JADCRZ01. The sequence goes on from JBBJMP010000003.1 coordinate 96,396, forward strand.
GTACGCCGATGGTGATGCGTTATCCCGGTGTGGTAAAACCGGGCACGGTCAATAATAATTTTGTGATGAACCTTGATATTGCACCCACCGTATTAGATGCAGCCGGTGTACCTATACCAAAAGATATGCAGGGTGAATCTATGTTGCCTTTGTTGCAGAAAAAAGCCAAAAAACGTGAGGCCTTGTATTATCATTATTATGAAAACGGTGAGCATTCTGTATCTCCTCATTTTGGCATTAGAACCCCACGTTATAAGCTTATTCGTTTTTATAAAAGAGTAAGCGGATGGGAGTTATACGATCTCAAAAAAGATCCGCATGAAATGAATAACCTGTATGGTAAGAAAGGTTATGAGCAAATAACAAAAGATCTGCAAGAGCAGTTGGTACAAATCATTGACAAGTATGAAGACGACGATGCGAAACAAATATTGAACAATAACAAATGATCTACTCTAAGAACACCTCTTAAAGAGTCAATTTATTAAATGTAAAGAGAGTAAAATGACGAAAAAGAATTTATTATCGCTTTTATTATTGATTGCCATAAACAGTATTGCCCAGCAAGCCAAAGCCATCAATGAAGGTGTTACGGGAAATGTCTTCGCCTGTTGAAGTGCAACAGATAAGTAAAAGAGGAAACAATAAGTTTGATGTACAGGTCTTTGGAAACCTAGGCTTACCTCAACATACAGTAACAGGTATAAGCTTTATGTATCAGATCGTACAGATAATTATACAGACTTCAAAGCTTATGATATTCCTGAAATGAAACTTGGTCAAAGTATTACTGTTGAAGTAGAAGATAAGTTTAATGCAAGAGGTATCGTAACTGTAGTTGTCCAACAGGTTATGCAGTTTCTCAAAAATCGTTTTCTGAATAAAAGTTAAATAATAAAATAATTACAATGAAGAACATTTTAAATTTAGCAAAAACCACTTTGCTTTGGTTGTCTTTTACCGGACTGATTAATTTTTCAACTGCAATAGGTCAGGATGTAGCAAATTATAAGAATACTGTTTCTATTATTCCCATGCCTATGGAAGTAAAAAACTTACCGGGAGAATTTAAAATAACTACTGCAACAAAAATTTATGTTGATCCTCAAAATGCAGAGTTAAAAAACCTGGCAAACATGCTGTCGAAGCATTTAAAAACCTTCAACTATCAAGTGCCTGTTATTGAAAGAAAAGGTGCAGAAGCGGAAAGAAATGCTATCATTTTAACAGTGTCAAAATCACCATCTGAATTAGGTAAAGAAGGATATAAGTTATTGGTAAGTCCTCAACGCATTATTGCTAAAGCAACAGATCCGCAAGGGGTGTTTTATGCAATGCAATCTGTTTACCAGTTACTGCCTGCTTTTCCAACTGCGTCTGTTAGTATTCCTGCTATGGAAGTTGCAGACCAGCCTCGTTTTGGATGGAGAGGAATGATGCTGGATGTTGGCCGTCATTTCTACCCTATAGATTTTGTAAAGAAGTTTATTGATTATCTGGCTATGTATAAGATGAACTCTTTTCACTGGCACTTAACTGAAGACCAGGGATGGAGGATACAAATAAAAAAATACCCTAAACTAACGCAGGTAGCAGCATGGCGCGAAGGTACTTTGATAGGTGCTTACACCCGTGACAATCAAAAGTTTGATAACATGCGGTATGGTGGTTTTTACACACAGGATCAAATTCGTGAAGTGGTTGCTTATGCCAAAGAGCGTTATATAAATGTTGTTCCCGAAATTGAAATGCCCGGCCATGCAGTTGCTGCATTAACAGCCTATCCTGAACTCTCTTGTACAGGAGGTCCTTTTAAAGTAGCCCAAACATGGGGTGTGTTTGATGATGTTTATTGTGCAGGTAACGAAGCAACTTTTACATTTTTACAAGATGTATTATCTGAAGTTGTAGAGCTTTTTCCGGGCAAGCTCATTCATATAGGTGGTGATGAAAGTCCTAAAACACGCTGGAAAGCTTGCCCCAAGTGCCAGGCACGTATTAAGGCGGAAGGACTAAAGGACGAGCATGAGTTGCAGAGTTATTTTATAAAGCGTATCGAGAACTTTTTGCTTACCAAAAATAAAAATATAATAGGGTGGGATGAAATACTGGAAGGTGGATTGGCGCCTAACGCATCTGTGATGTCGTGGAGAGGTGTAAGCGGAGGCATTGCTGCTGCTAAGCAGAAACACGAAGTGGTAATGAGCCCCAATTCCCACTTGTACTTTGATCATTACCAGGGCAGGCCTGCTCTTGAACCACATGCAATTGGAGGATTTACAACACTTGAAAAAGTTTACTCTTATGAACCTGTTCCGGCAGAATTGTCTAAAGAAGAAGCTAAGTATATAAAAGGTGCGCAAGCAAATTTGTGGACAGAATATATTCCAACCACACAAAAGGTTGAATACATGATTATGCCGCGTATGGCCGCTTTGGCTGAAGTTGTTTGGACACAACCTCAGTTGAAAGACTATAATAATTTTGCTTATCGAATGAATAAAGAATATGAGCGGTACGAAGCAAAGGGCATTAATTATAGCAGAAGCGCTTTCAATGTACTGCCTGCTGTTACTATAGATTCTGCTGCTCAAAAAGAAAAAGTATCATTGAGGGTTTTAAATTATCCTGCCAGTATTTATTATACGGTTGATGGAACTGAACCTTCTTTAGCTTCAGCGGCATATACTGTTCCTTTTGAAGTTGATAAACCGGTAACAATAAAAGCAGCATCTTTTACAGAAGGCAAACAAGTTGGTAAAACAGTAACTTATACTGTTACTATTCCTGAGAAAAAGCAATCGGGATTATAAAGATGAATTTAAGTTTTGGCAGTGGTCTTACCTGATAATGCAGTTTTAATTTTTGTGCAAACGGTATCATAACGCTTTAATTCAGAAAACAAAGGCTTAAAAATAGTTTATGAAATGAACCTTCGTATTCAAATTAGAGTTAGCGCTGTAACTGAATTTTTGAGGCGAATTCTATCTGCGAAAACGATAATAATAAACAGATGAAAATTTACAAATACACCTGGGGCAACGGCACAAAAGCTGAAAGCTTGTATGGACGAGTAGAGGTGAAAGCAAAAATGCCGAAAGGTGGTGGCATGTGGCCGGCTATCTGGATGATGCGTACAAACAGGAGAGAAATAGGCTGGCCTTTGTGTGGTGAGATAGATATTATGGAGTTTATTGGTAATCATCCTACAGACCTTTATGGTACTATTCATTATCCTGATACAACTTCCAAACAACACAAATCACAGGATGGTAAAATAAACGATACTTCGTTGTCAACTACTTTTCATGTGGCACTGCTGGAATTTATTAAAGACACCTATAAAGCCTGGAGAAAAACACACAATGCTTCGTTTGCTTTTTCAACGTAAAAAACCTAGGGGAGCTACCCCTGGTTTTGAAACAATCAATTTTTAGCCTGTAATCCCTTCTAGCAAGGCGTTACAGACAATTTTCACCCGATTTTAGTCGGACAACAATAATTTCTAATATAACATAATTTTTCCCCTTCTTGAATCATTTCTAAATACAAAAAAGGAGGAATAAATTATGTTAAACCAAGTAGTCAAACGGGCTTATTACTTAAATAAGCACCTTGAAGCCTCTCTGCTTAAAGAGCGGCAAGAGTATTTGCAGAATTGTGCAAACAAAGGACTTTCGCGGCACACGCTTAAATGCATTGCTGATTATCTCTTAAGGATAGTTCAGTTTCTTCATTTGGAAATTGATAGCATCATTACTTTAGAGGCGGTGAAGAAGGCTGCCTCACCATGGGGTAAGTTTCAGTTCAATCATCCTATGAAGAAATCTTTTTCTTAAACAGGAGAAAAGAGGTTCATCTTGCTTTCGATAGATTGGTTGAAAAAAACCAATCGTTTGGAGAGTCTTCCGGAAGAGCAAATTCCTTTATTTAATCAACTGTTTGAGCGGAGGCATGCACTTATACGTCATACTTCGGCACCATTATTACAAGGACGTCTTCTATATTTACAACATTGGGCTAACCTGAAAGCGAAGAAATGCACCTTGCGCAGAGTTGCACAATATCAGTTGCTGATCATGGATTCATTGCACTTTCACACTATCCTTATGATCTCGATCCATGAAATTGAGGAAGCCGCACTGAAATGGGCTGAAAATGAAAAGGTACGTCGGCGGAATAACGCATATTCAAAATTCTCAAAAGGACGGTTCATCAATGATGCCATAGGCTGGTTTAAGATGCTGGGTTGTTTAACAAAAGATCCTGAGCCGAGCATTCCATTCCAGGAGTACCGGGACAAATACCTGGAATATATGATACATGAACAAGGGCTTGCAGAAGAAACTGTCTACGGGAGGTGTTCACTGTTGAAAGACTTTTTGATTAACCTAAGCGCACTGGCGAAGACGTTTGCAGCAATTTTGCCCAGCAATATTGATGAAGTGTTGACAAAGAAACACGATAAGGATAGATTATCCAGAAGGTCTGTCCAATCCTATGCATCTGTAGTCAGGTCATTCCTAAAATATGCAGAGAATCAGCAATGGTGCCCAAAGGGAATTGCCGCCTCTATCAAGGCACCACGGGTATATCGTCATGAAACGCTTCCTTCATCACCCCACTGGAAAGATATTAAAAGGCTGTTGGCAAATAGCCAAACAGATCATCCCACTGATATACGTGATTATGCAGTCCTGCTATTACTTTCAGTTTACGGTATGCGTCGAAGTGAAGTTGCAGGACTGAAATTGAAGGATATTGATTGGAAAAATGAACAAGTCTATTTTAGAAGGGCAAAAAGATCCAAGCCACAGGTCTTCCCCCTTTCCAAAATTGTTGGGGAAGCAATATTACGTTATCTGAAAGAAGTCAGACCCCAACACTGTAAGTTGAGTGAATTGTTTATTGCCCGGCGTTCACCGTATCAGGCGCTGACGGCAGAAGCTATCTATACCATTGTCAATAGACGGCTTAAACCGCTTAATCTTCCGATCAAACATCATGGACCACACGCTTTGCGGCATGCATGTGCTACCCATTTAATAAATGAAGGTTTTTCATTAAAAGAAATCAGTGACCACCTGGGTCACCAGCAATTAGAAACCACCCGGATATATGCGAAAGTTGACCTGATAAATCTTCGCAAGGTTGCTGAACAAAAATGGGAGGGCCTGTTATGAACCTCTGCCAGCTAATCAATCAATATGTACACTATAGGAGATCGCTTGGTGAAAAGTTCAAGACGAATGAGACGTATCTCAAGGACTTTTGCTCGGCTATTGGCCTGAATACCACCATTAGATCCGTTACAGGGAAAATGGTTCGCCGTTTTCTTTATGGAAAATCTGAATGGTAATCACTGGATGGTTTGTCAAGCACACTGCACTATTAGGTCTGTACCAATATGCAATGAGCCGGAATTATGTCACGGAAATACCGCTTCCAAAGACATTGCCAAAACGTCCTCAAGGACTTATACCCTATATATATTCACAACAAGAACTAAAACTTCTTTTTGATGGCGCGTTGACCTATCAAAGGAATAAAAGCCACGTTGAACCTTATATGGTGCGTATGTCCCTTGTGTTGACATATACATTGGGTCTGAGAATCCATGAGACTTTATCTATTACTCTTGGCGATATTGATATGTACAACCTGGTAATCACCATCCAGCAATCAAAGTTCTATAAGTCAAGACTGGTTCCATTCAACCAGCAGGTAAAGAAAGTCTTGAAAACTTTTTTACAATGGCGCAAAGAGCATCAGCAACCGCAACATGGAGAAGCGCATTTGTTTATGAGCCAGCACAATAAACCTTTCAATGCCAGCACCCTTCGTGAAATCTTCCAACGGGTAAGGTATAATGCAGGAATCAGACGGGAAGATGGAGCTGCTTTTCAACCCAGGCTTCATGATCTCAGACGCACTTTTGCTGTTAACAGGCTGGTAAGTTGGTATTGTGAAAATAAAAATGTCCAGCAGTTGCTACCCATACTATCTGTCTACATGGGGCATACCTATCTGGCTCATACATCAGTCTACCTTAGTATGACTGATGAACTTCTTCGGGAAGCAAATAAACGTTTTGAAAAATATGTAAAAGGAGGACAATCATGAAAACAACATTATATGTAAGCCTTTGGATAAAGCGCTTTTTATTGGAATACCTGATCAGTATCAGAAATCTATCTAAGAATACACAGCTAAGCTACCGTGATACGTTCCGGTTATTGTTGCCGTTCGCAGCAAAAAAGAAAAAGAGATCGATTGATAAATTATTGGTGGAGGATATAACCCCGGATTTTATTAAAGCCTTCCTTATAGAACTGGAAACTGGCCGGAATTGTTCACCGTCCACACGTAATCAGCGATTGTCCGCTGTACATGCCTTTGCAAAGTTTATCGGACTAAATAGTCCGGAGCATGTGGAATGGTGCCGCCAGCTTCAAATGATTCCCTTTAAGCGGGCAAAACGCACCTTGATTACCTATCTTGAAAAATCTGAGATGGATACGTTATTAAATGCTCCGGATAGAAAAACAGATCAGGGGAAACGGGATTATGCACTCTTGCTTTTTCTTTATAATACTGGCTCACGTGCTGATGAAGCCTCACAGTTGAAGATAAGCGATTTGAATATAACGGGCGTATCAAAAAGAGAACTGGCTACAGTGCTTATCAGAGGTAAAGGGAAATAAGCCCAGGCGTTGCCCCTTATGGCAACAAACAGCCCTTGAACTAAATATATCATCGCTCAGCGAATGCCATCAGAACACCTGTTCTTAAACAGGCTCAAACAGCCCTTAACCCGCTTTGGCATCCATGCCATGGTAAAACGATATGTTGAACAAGTGACTAAACAACTTCCTGCTATAAAGAAAAAGAAAGTCAGCCCGCATGCTATACGCCATACAACGGCCACGCATTTACTTCAGGCAGGGGTTGATATCAATACGATCAGGGCATGGCTTGGTCATGTATCTATCAATACGACCAATATTTATGCTGAGGTGGATATGGAAATGAAGGCAAAGGCATTAACCTGCTGTGAAATCAAAGAAAGTGATACGCCTACACACTGGAAGGACAACAAGGACTTGATGACCTTTTTGGATAATTTATGAACCGAGAATCGCAGTTATGTGTTGTTAAATACGCGGCAACCGGCTATTCTGGTACAAAACGTGAATAAACAACACATAACTGTCTACGCAACATAAGATTTAAAGATTGGTTCGTTTGAACCGGAGTTTGCAGGTAAAATGAAAATGTCCTTGATTTAATAGCAAAATATTTTGCCGGTGAAGCCAGTTCAGAAGAAGCTATGTTTATTGATGATTGGATTGCTGATCCTATTAACAAGGAAGAATATAATCGCTTGTCTAAACTATGGTACAGATTACCAGGTGCATTTGTTGCCGAGCATCTTTCAACTAACGAAGGCTGGCAACTGTTGCAGTCTTCATTGCGTTCTAAGAGGTCTGTAGCAAGCATATAACGTTTCAATTCAAATAGAGGCTAACAAATTTTCACAATGCAGGCTCACTGCGCAGTTTCAAAATAAAACCGTAAGCTATATACTTGATGTGATCAATGCTACACAAAACACTACGTACACACAACATGGAAATATTATCTACATTAATGGCGTCGGTTACCAATAACTCAAAATTAAAATACTGATGAACGTTTATACAAACATTATAACAATAGCAATATCAGTTGCCAGCTCTGCCACAGCACAAAGGGGTATAAAACATTAGCAAAAAAATTACAGTACCTGCAAACAATATACGTATAGACTCGTTGCTGAAAAAGATTTCAATGCAAACAGGATTGAATTCTCTTTCAATCCAACTCAAATTATACCTTCAAAAGCATTGGCTGTAGTTAACAGCAATCAAACGTTAATGGCTTACCATGCTTCATAAAAGAATGTATCTTACTTCTTATAATTCGTCCAGGAAGAAATATTAAAACTGATTGAAGAAGCGCTTACAAAAGCTCCATGTGATCTTGTTGTGGTGGAGAGCTTTGGCGACATTTTTAAAGGTGGCGATACCAACAATAACATGGCAATTCGGAATACGGTAAAAACCTTTGACAGGATTGCTTCAAAATACAATTGCCTTATCTTATTCGTTCATCACATAAATAAATGAGCATACAGGCTGGCTCCCGGGCATGAACATATACAAGGTGGTGCAGGGTTAGTATAAAAAGTTTGCTTGGCTATTCAGCCTACACAAGGGGAAGGAGACATATACTATAACTTATTCAGTGTAAAATCCATTGGCAACCCATTAACGCATTGTAAGGTGATGATGGTAGTCTCACCTGAATGATTGATTTTAGTAATAAATTTCTGGGGTATTGCCTTCCACTTTCCTTTCAGAGTTAATTTAAGTTCCACCGGGGCGCTGTAGTTTTTAAATTTTCCATTTTCGTTTTCAGGAAAATTCAAATCTGGCTGCACCGCACTTATGGTTAACGTGTTGGCATTTTTTTGCTTGACCATAACCAACGCCGGTTCGGAAACTTGTTTTAATACGCCGCACTCCAAATTGCGTTTTGCTTCAAATGCTACATAGCCTGTTGTATTGGTTTCTTTATCAATTACAATATGTGCGATACTGTCGGCCCTGGCAATAGTAAACGATTTATCTTTTGTTGTTTTGTTTCCAAAATTCTTTTGAGTCTCTTCATCAAGAAACGGATAAACAACATATTGGTACGAAGCGTTTTTAGGCGCCATCCCGTGGTCTATCCATGCAGTTGCAAAATCACCTTCTGTTTCTTTGGCGCCCTTGCCCTTGGCGCCCATCGCGCCTGTGTTGATAGAATATTTATTGTGATAAGACTGTTGTCTTGCTTTTTTAATCTGCACCGGTGTGTTAGAGAGAATATGATAGCCATTGCCATAAGGGTCAGTCAACCAACTTCCTGATTTTGCATCTTGTTTTAAAGTGGTTTCGAATGGGAACTTGCTAATGGTTTCTGAAGACGTGTATAGAGGCACTTTGGTATCTGTCAAATACGTTTGGAAAATATTAGTTTGAGTAGGATTCTTTTCATCGATACTGGAAATATCCGTACCAATACAGATTAATTTATCGCCGTAAGAAAACACGGATTTTTTGCCTTTCAGTCGCCCGGGATACCCTATTTTGGTTTCGGGACCATCGGCGTTAGAGCCTTTACCTTCATTTAAAATCATTCCGAAAATACCGCTACCATCTAATTTTGTAGCTCCGGCAAAAGTCTCGTTGGAACGAAACATGATCAGCGACATTTTTGCTTCTAATTCTTTTAAGGGCAAGTATATGATGGTAGCCCCCGGATACCGGTTCCAATCCCATCCTTCTTGTTTAAATCCACTACCTTCTTCTCCTCCAGAATTTAATAATTGAACTGTTCCGTTGGCCGGGTATCTGCCGTACCTGTTTTCATTGACATAAATTTCGGAAGCCCAAACATACTTGCTGTAGCCTTTTATGATAGCCGCCCAATCACCACGCCTTTGTATGGCAGTGGCCGCATAAGGGAACGTATAGTATCCCGATAAATTTTCTTTGGGTATTACATTTGTTCGGGTAAAAATTCTGCTGTTCAACGTATCTTCCTTTCCCCAAAGTCTTATGTATGCCCCGGCAACGTCTTTATCTATTTTTGAAGTTCCTTCCGGATTGCCAGCATAAGCCATTTGTAAAAATTGATCCTTCAATCCTTTGATGCCACCATTTTCCAATGGATGGCGACCGGAATTGCCAAAGCCCCAATTGTATAACTGGCTGTAAACGCGGGTAGCCAAAAAAGCATTTTTAAAATTTTTATGCCCTTCCGTACCTATTCGAAACTGGGTACTGGATAAGATTTTAATCACTTTTGGCACCGATTCAAAAGCGCCTAAACCATAAGCCGGATAATGTCCGTTGTGGTGCCATGCCGTCCCATCAACCTTAAAGCCCCATTCTTCGTTTTGCTGCGCCAAAGTAAGGGATATGTACCTGGAATATGCACGTAATAATGCTGCCTGCTTTTCTGGTTTTTCGACCAGGAAAATAAGCATCAAATGATAGTATGATTGAGTATTCAAGTAATCGATGTTCACATGAAATTTGCTTTCGTCGTCCAGGAGCATCCCTACATTGAATATCCAATGTAAACTTGCTCCAACATCGCTCAACAAGCCACGATCATTCAATAGTTGGCGCATTAAAAAAAAGGCCTCGGTAATTTCTCTAACCCCATAACCAATGTGATGCCGGGTACCTCCATTTGATCCTGCCTGCCAGCCCTGGTCAAAATAATAATTTGTCCCCATCAGGAACATTTTCTCGATCTCCTGCTTTTCTGAAGGGTTTGCGCCATCATAAGAACGAGCGAGCTTCTTTAAAACCTTTCCGAGATCTGCGATGTCATTGAAGTTTCTTGTTCCCTGTTGTTTTTCGTCAAAATATTCTTGCTCATCCTGGAATGTCAATGGTGGTCCTACCACAGTTTTGCCACGTTCTTCAAGGTTGAGCTTTTGAAACGATTTCTGCAAAGCCTTACGAGATTCCTTTTCTTTTTTATCGGTAGCCAAATCCTGGTCAATTAGCATTTCCAAAGTTTTTAAATCCTTTTCGATGGCTAAAGAAACTGGTTTGGCTTGTAAATTTTTAATACGATCATAATTACTGATCAAGGGTAGCCAATGATCTTCTCCTAAAACTTTATTGGCTTTAATGAAGGGAACTATCTCATCCGGATACTGGTGTCTGTCATCCTGGAATTGAGAAAAAATAATATCATCTAAAAATATCTTACCGCTTTTTCCACCGGTAGTGATCTTAAAATTATCTACATCAATTTGACTTCCCTTTTTAGGTGCGTTGCCCTTCATTTCATAAAACGGTACCCAAATACGTCGCCATCCTTTAAAAGACAATTCAACATCGAACCAAACTTCTTTTACACCCTTTTTTTCAAACGAAATGGTGATCTTTTCATTTGTAGGCGTTTCGTTATAAATAGACATTTGCAGTGTCGGGCTCGCAGGAAAATGGTCGCCATATTTTAAAGGACTTTCCTTGAGGGTTAAAATCTTAAAGTGAGAAGTTCCCAAAGTACTTTTGCCTGTCCATTCCCATTGCAATGATGATTTTCCATACCTCCTATGCTCGTCACTTAATGAAATTTTACTTTTGGCAACTACGTAAAAGTTCAAGGTCTTTTCAGATTCAAAAGACTCTACAGCGGGCTTGGATTCCTCTTGTGAGAAACCAACAGCTGCCATCAAAAAAAACAACATCGTAAGTGATAATTGCTTTTTTGAATGTAAGAATGAATAGATCATAATATTATTGTTGCATTGTGTGGTTAAAAGTTGCCTGATCCAAATAGTAAGGGCAACGAATATTTTATTTTAAAGAATTTTCCCATTTCCAGGATGAAGCAACCATTTCTTCCAATCCAAATTCGGCTTGCCAGTCAAGACATTCCCTGGCTTTAGTTGTATCAGCATATACTGCCGCGGCGTCCCCTTCACGTCTATCACCTATTTTATAATTCAGCTTTTTTTTTGTTACATTTTCAAAAGTTGAAATGATTTCCAATACAGATGAACCATTGCCGGTACCAACATTAAAGACTTCGAAAGATGACTGCTGTTGTTTCAATAAAAGTCTCTTGCAGGCTTTTACATGCGCTTTTGCTAAATCAACTACATGAATGTAGTCCCTTAAACAACTACCGTCAGGCGTGTCATAATCGTTCCCAAAAACAGTGAGTTGCTTTAATTTACCGGAGGCCGTTTGCATCACGTAAGGAAACAGGTTGTTGGGAATACCTTTTGGTAACTCTCCAATCAATGCGGATTCATGTGCGCCAACAGGATTAAAATAGCGCAATGAAACATTATCGATGTGTCCGTTAGCACATACTTTTTCCAAAATTTCTTCACCAATCTGTTTTGTGCTGCCATACGCGGACAAAGCTTTTTGGAAAGGTGTTTGTTCGGTTGCCGGTAATAACTCAGGTTGCCCATAAACAGTTGCAGAGGAAGAAAAGATTAATTTTGTCACATTATTCTGCTGCATGGCTCCTAACACATTCATCAATGAACAAAGATTGTTCTGAAAATATTTTAATGGCTCTGCAACAGATTCTCCTACCGATTTATATGCGGCAAAATGAATTACCAGATCTATATGATGCGATTGAAATATCTTTTGTACGGCGCTGATATCGCACAGGTCATTTTCATAGAATAATGGCCTGATGCCACTAATTTCTTCTATCCTGTCAAGTATGAACTTTTCGGAATTGCTCAAATTATCAACGATGATGACGGTAAATCCATCACTCAATAATTCAACAACGGTATGCGAACCAATATATCCCAGTCCACCGGTTACCAATATGGTTTTGCCTTTCATCTAATTTTGTGCTTTAATAATTTCAGTCAATATTTCTTTCTTTTCGAGTAGCCGTTGTAGTAGCATAGCCTGGTTGCCTGCTCTTACCAAATTTTGACCAGGATATGCAGAACCATAGTACTTGTCATCATTAATGTAATCTGAAAGGAAACGGATAGCTTGCATATATATCATAAACGCTCCGGCATAAAAAAAATAATGTTTTTCCGTTTCGGTAAGTACGTTTTTCATTTCCTCATAATACCCGGTAACGATAGCATCGTAAAATTCTTCCCTGATTTTAATTTTGCTGAAATCCTTTTCCTCTTCGCTTACAGGCGAAAGGTAGGTACGCATCATATCTCCAACATCGCTAATAAAATAGCCTGGCATTACAGTATCCAAATCTATTACGCACAGTCCTTTGTCCGCATCGTCAAACAACACGTTGCTTATCTTAGTATCATGGTGGGTAACCCGCAGTTTAAAATCACTATTGGTAACTATGTTTTCATATTTGGCAACAATTTTTGAATGACTTAGCAATTCAGTTGTCAAATCTTTAGTCGTGTTTATACGTTCTGGATTTCCATTTTTTAATGCAGTTAAAAATTGTTGATATCGAAGTGAAAGATTGTGAAAATCAGGAATGGATATCTTTAATTGGCCAATAGGCATTCCATCAAGCAATTTTGTAAACTTTCCAAATTGAGCCGCAGCTTCATGGGCCTCGCCCGCCGTTTCCACTACATCTTTAGAATGCGAACCTGTTACAAAAGGAAACATCCTGAAATAACCTTTTTGCTCCAGATGAACCATTTCTCTACCATCGGTAGTCTTTACCGGTGCCACAAAAAAGTAATCAGGGTGCTGTTGTTTAAGGTATGAAGCTATCAATCCGATATTACTGGTTATATCTTGTGGTTGCTTAAACACGTTATCATTTATCCGTTGCAGGATATAATTATCTCCATTATAATTTACTTTCCAGGTGTGGTTTATGAGGCCAGTGCCAAACGCCTTAATGGTTAAAGAGCTATCTGTAAACCCGTAAACTTTTAATATATCTGATTGCATATTGTTTCAATTATGCCGATTAAATAATACAAAGATTTCCTGTTGCCAAAATCAGCCTGGAATGGAAAAAATTTTCTTCCTGTTGCAGTCACTGCATTTCTTACTTCTTCACCTTCACTTTCCATATTATGGCTTCCCCCAATTATATCTGCACCGGCCTCGGCCAAGGCCAATGCCATTGCCAGTCCTATATCGCTGGAACAACCGGTAACCAATGCAATTTTGTTGTCGGACCGGAATTTGTTTAAGATAGTATCCATTTATTTTTACGTTTTAGTATCCATTAAATTTCATTCTTGAAAAATCTTTCATCCGTTTTTAATTTTAATTCTACTGAACCTGTACTCGCAAAGGATTTTTTAATTGCACAACTTTGTTTAGCAGGTTTTGTTTCCATTCATCAAAATTTAAAAAACTTCCTTCTTTATCCCAAAAGGCCCCCTGGTAATAAGTGAGTACTTCATTCTTTTTTACCGTGGTTTGTAAAATATAGTGACCGGTATGATTGTAATGATCCTTTTCTGCTAAATCAATTTGAGCACTTTTACTTTTTTTTGGAACCAATAGACCAAGGGTTATAGTGCCGTTTTCCTGTGCGGGTTGTTGGTAAGCCAATAAACCATATTTTTTAGTATCGTTCCATTCTTTGCCTCCGCTACCCGGACTAATAGCAATGCCAGTTGCTACTGTCATTTGGGGTGGGGCAAAATTATAATTTACATCAATCTTGTTTAGAAATGAACCTGCATCCAACGTAATGGTTTTAGTTTCTTTCACTTTTATTCCAGCCGCATCCCACGCATCATAATTCAATTGAAAGGAGGTGCGTAATGGTCCATTGTTCAAAACCTTATAGGAAACGAAATTTTTTGACGGGTACAACTTGTTGTTAATATAGGGTGCGATGCCGCCTGCGCCCAATGTTAAACCCACACCATAAAAATCCAAACCTTCGCCATGGTCTTTATGATAGTCATTTCCTTTGTACCATTTATCAATTACCAAGGCATTTGTTCTTTTAGCCCATACATCAATGCCGCTGCTTATTTCGCCGCTTTTTTGCAAAGCCGGACCATACATGCGAAAAGCGATGCGGTCATTTTCCCAGGCAAAATCATCCATTCTTTCGGGCACTAACCTTCCAAAAGTTTTTGAGGTGTATTGCTGCGGCTTTTGTTTTTTTATAAAATAATATGCTGTGCTTGCTGCAGCAGCACCCGATTGAAAAATGATTGCTTTAGGCAATTTTTGTTCATTATAAATTATCTGAGAAGGAACTTCTTCACCTGTTTGAGCATTAATGACTGTGGTATTTTGTGTATTGAAATTTTTAGTGGCTAATTGCTTCCAGTTAATTTCAGCTATTTCGGTTTGCCGGTTAATCACAGTAGTATTTTGTAGAGTAACCTTTGCGGCTGCAGGTTCTTTTTGATACTGCAGCTTAAACAATTCTGTACCCGCTAATAAAAAAGCGCCTACGCCATATACTTCCGTATCGTCAAACGTAACTTTTTCCGGCGCGGCGCCGGGTACTTGCACAAATCCCAGTTTGCCATTTTCGTGTATGCAGCCATTTAATGCATCCCATGCTTTTTGTATAACCGGCAAATAATTATTATACGATAAATAGCCGTTGTTGATACCCCATGTTAATGCGTAGGTAAAAAAAGCGGTGCCACTGGTTTCCTTTATAGGAAAACTTTTTGGATCTAACAGGCTTGCATGCCAGGTGCCATCCGGTTGTTGCAGGGCAGCTATTCGTTTTGCCATTTGCTTAAAAATGTTTTCATATCCTTTTCTTGAGGGATAATTGGCGGGCATGTTTTCTAAAATCCGTGTTATGCCTGCAATCACCCATCCGTTTCCGCGGCTCCAAAAAACTTTTTCTCCATTCTTTTCCCTTTTGTCGAAAAAGCGGCTATCCCGAAAAAACAATTGCTCAGATGGGTCGTATAAATAGTTGGCGCTGCGCCACCATAATTTATCAGCAATATCCAGGTATTTTTTCTCGCCTGTAGCAGTTGACAGGTAAGCAAGCATGGGCGGCCCCATGTATAGCGCATCGCACCAGGCCCACTCACGGTTGTGCAGTCCGCCGTCAAAATTCCAAAGCAACGATTCTGTATGCGGCCTTACAATGATATCAACGCCAATGCTCATCATGGGTTTAATCATTGCGGAGTCTTTATATAACATAAACATCTCCGACCATGTTTGACCAACGCAATAATCATCTGCAAAAAAGCGATCTGGCCCACCTTGCCATTTTAGGCTATCTCCTATCGATTTTAAAAATAAAAGATATTTCTCATCGTTCGCCATTTTGGCCCAGGCCATCATGCCTGTATATAAAGTAGCGTTGGTCCAGTCCGTAGCAGCATATTTCCAGGGCTTTGATTCAAGTTCATTGATTTGCCAGTCGGCCACTTTGCGCATGGTTTTGTAAACATCGCTCATAGGCTTCGACGGTTGCGCTGCAAGCATATAGGATAGTGAACTAATTAAAATGGTAAGAAAGAATCGTTGAAGCGTCATAGAAAGAAATTTACTTGTTATGTTTATGTAATAATGTCGGTTAGAAAATATTTATTTTTGCAGTATAAGTTTTGAAATCTTACTATAAGTATTCCCCAGCCAGTTCGTTTTTTGAGTTCTAATATACAATACTTCAATTAACATTATTCGCTCAATCGGTTGCGCAAATTGAATGTAACCTAGAATAGGGTCTCCCTGAAAATGTCAAAATACCAATACATATTATATAAAAATAATATTCATTATTCACTTTTTTTGACGTTTTATTGTTGAAGTGATGTTTTTTGGTAATTTGGCTTCGTTTCGATTACTCATTGGCGTAACTTCCCCTTTCAGTTACTTGTCTTAACTGTCGTCATACTGGTTTGATTCATTTAGGCAGCTTTTTTACCCGATGATGCTTTCGTTCGTCGCTTGGTAATTGTCACTGCATTGCTGGTGAGAATGCCAAAGAAGATCCATGCAACTTCTGTAGGTTGCGTTCTGGCTTTTATTTTACCCAGCAAGTAATGATTCTTTTCATTACCAAAACTTCCCTCCAACCAGGTACTGCGAATTTTTCCTAATATAGAGCGCATCAGGGATTTCTGTTCCTGGTCTTTTCCCTGTTTGCCTTTGGCTACAAAACTGGTGGCTATGTTATTTTCGGTGCAGTATTTTCTGTTGGCATTAGTGGCATAAATGGCATCAGCACCTATCTGGGAGCATTTGCCAAAATATCTTTTTTGAAGTTCGGTGGCCTGCCGTAGGCGGATGCCCTCATTAAAAGCATCAAAGCTTATGTGTTCTATGAAGTTGATCCCGTCGATCTGAACTTTGTTCACCTTGGCTCCAAATTCTACCGGTTTGGTTTCCTTACCCCGGACGATAGGGCGTATATAGGGCTTATGCACCGATACGATGCGGTCTGGTATTTTGCTTTCCTTGCCAAAGTAAAGACTCCATTGCTGTTGCTTGATCTTCTCTATCGTAGAGAGACGATGCACCTTGCGGCGCACCGATGGTTTTGATAACAAATTTGTGGTGCTCTTGAGCAACCGGTCCAGGTATTTAAGCATACTCCTGCACAACTTTTTGTTTTTGCGTTTGCTTTTCTTTTTAAGCTTAGCATAGGACAAATACATGCTCTTGAATTTATCATGGTTGCTTCGGCTACGGCGTAGCTTTAACTTTTTGCGAAGTTGACCTGCTAATGTAAAGACTTCATTACAACACTTCCATATCAGCTTGGAATCCGTAGGATAAGTGATGTAACTCTCATAACACGTAGCATCTGTCAACCCAACATGGGTTTGTTCCATATTCACTTTCCATGCCGATGCCAAGTGAACCTGCCATTTATCAATATTCAAATGCTTTCCCAGGTAACTTCTCCAACGCCCGGCCAAGTCATCATCCTTGATTTTTTCATCTGCAACCAGACGGATACCACAAAATAATTGAAGCGACCAGTCCGTGTTAAGCCGTTCTATTAACATCGCATCACTGACCTGAAGATAGTGTTTGGCTATCAGCAGAGCAATCCCTCCTTCTACACTAAGCCAACTCTTGCAACCTTTGCCACTTAACTGGCCCGCAGGAGCAGGTACAAGTTTGGATAACTCCGCAAAAGGTATTGACTGATATAACTTCCCAAAATCTGTTAGTAAAAATCTTTGATCAAGCAAGGAAGGCGAAAGTTCAAATAAAAGATTGCGGTACATTTGCTGTATGTTTTTTCCTGCCTCACTTTGCGCATCTTTTATGCCATTGTGGGGCTTTTTTACAGCTATACACATCCTGGAACCCTTTGTGGATAAGTATTCCAGCTTTTCAGGGAGACCCTAGAATAAAGGTGAACGATGTTCGCGTTCGGAAATCGCTTCAATTATGTTCAACCGTTTGCGCAGTTTTATTCCAAACGGAACTCCTACTTTCGATAGGCGCTTATTTTATTTAGTCAGTTTTTAATGAACGGAGCGTTAATACAAAACCTTCTAGATAGTGCCACCAAGCTATTTACTCAAAGGTTTATCTACTAATTTACTTAAAACGGGATTGCTTTAAAATGTTTTAACTCAAAATGAAAATTATGAAAAATGTTTTGCTTCTGCATATGATTATCCTGGGCACGCTGTTTCATGCTACAGCACAGGAAAAAACGATTACCGGATCAGTAAAAGATAACGATGGTGCCGTTTTAGAAAATGCCACTGTTTTAGTAAAAGGCAGCAACATATCTGTTCTAACAGATAAAAACGGTCTATACAAAATTGGTCCGGTTAAAGTTGGTGCAACACTGGTGTTCTCTTATGTTGGTTATGCTCAAAAGGAAGTCAGGGTTTCAGGAGCATCGGTTATAGATGTATTGCTTGAAAAAGAAATGGGTAAACTAGAAGATGTTGTGATTGTTGGTTATGGTACACAACGAAAGAGGGATCTAACCGTATCCATTGAAAAAGTGAATATGGATGACTTGAACAAAGCACCTGTTCGCTCATTTACTGAAGCCTTTGCTGGCCGTGTGGCGGGTGTGCAGGTCACCTCTGCAGATGGGCAACCCGGAGCAGACAGTAGAATTGTTATAAGAGGAAACAACTCTATCACACAAGACAATTCGCCTTTATATATCATAGACGGCTTTCCATTAGAAGGTGTAAACAGTAACATTCTTAACCCTGAAGATATAGAGTCAATTGAAGTTTTGAAAGATGCTTCTGCAACTGCTATTTATGGTTCAAGAGGCGCTAATGGTGTTATTATGATTACTACAAAGAAAGGTAAAGAAGGTCCTCCGGTAATCAGTTTCAGCACCTCTTACGGCATTCAGCAAAGTACCAATACTATGGAGATGATGTCGCCATACGATTTTGTAAAGCTACAGTTGGAAAAGGACACTTCATCATCGGTATCAAGTCCCAGAACGCTCTATCTTACGACTCCCGTAAAATCACTGGAAGACTACAAAAACTCTCCGGCCCTTGATTGGCAATCGAAAGTATTAAGAACGGCCCCGATGAAGATCAATTCCCTCTCAATAAACGGGGGCTCGCAAACTACTAAATATTTAATATCCGGTTCTGTCACCAACCAAGATGGAATCATCATTAACTCCAATTACACCCGATACCAGGGAAGGGTATCGTTCGATCAAGTCGTTAACGCAAAACTTAAGGTAGGTATTAATGCTAATTATAGTTTGCTTAATCAAACCGGTACTTCAATTGCGCAATCAAATAACAGTGCTACTACAAATGTAATGTTTGGCGTGTGGGGCTACCGTCCTTTGCAAAGTCCTAATGGAGATTTAAGCGAACTACTGTTTGACCCTGAAATTAATACCTCAAATGATTATCGTATCAATCCTTATATAAACCTTCAAAACGCAATTAATAATAGAAACACCAGGAGTCTCATAGCGAATGTTTATGGCGAATACGCAATTTTATCAGATTTAAAGTTGAGAGTTACCGGAGGTATAAATGACAATGTGTTGCGCAACGACGTTTTTAATAATACTAAAACACAGTATGGCAACCCCATTACAACTACCAATGGAGTAAACGGTTCAAGAATATTTACGGAGGGTAGTACCTGGGCTAATGAAAATATTTTAACCTGGAATAAACGTATTAAAGGTAATCCGCTTAATCTGGTAGGTGTAGCCTCCATACAAGGTGGAAAGAATAGTGGATATGGCGCAAGCGCCAACCAAATACCCAATGAATCGCTTAGCCTTAGTGGACTTGATGAAGGCGTTCCGCAAGTTGTAACATCCACTTCTACCGAATGGAAATTGGCCTCTTTTGCTGCACGGGCTAATTATAGTCTCAAGAACAAATATTATTTTACAGCATCCTATCGTGCTGATGGCTCATCTCGTTTTGCGTCTGGTAAACGATGGGGCTATTTTCCCGCAGCTTCATTTGCATGGCGCTTTAAAAACGAAAAATTTCTAAAAAGTCAAAATATACTTACCGATGGTAAGTTGCGCATCGGATACGGCTCTAATGGAAACAACCGTGTTGGCGACTTTGCTTACCTCTCCACAATCGGGCTTCCGATCGGAACTTCCTACACTATTGGAAATGGTGTCAATAGGGGTTCTGAGCCCACAGCTTTTGGCAATGCAGACCTTAAATGGGAAACCACATCCGAAATAAACCTGGGTATGGATCTGGCTTTTCTAAGGAACAAAGTAACTTTTACTGCCGAAGCTTACCGGAAGAAAACAAAAGACCTGTTGCTTTTTGCTACTCTTCCACTTTCATCAGGATATTCTAATGCCTTTAAAAATATTGGGAGCGTACAAAATGAAGGACTTGAATTTACTTTGAATACAACGAATGTAAAAAGCAGGGATTTTTCCTGGACCACAAGCTTCAATATTGGTTTCAACAAAAACAAAGTATTGTCATTAAACGATAACCAGGAGTCGCTTACTTCTTCTATTAGATGGGATAATACATGGCAATCAATACCTGCATACCTCGCCAAGGTTAATAATTCAATTGGTTTGATGTATGGATATTTATGGGATGGAGTTTATCAAACCAGCGATTTTTATAAAAATACTGCCGGCGCTTTTGTGTTAAAGGATGAGGTTGCTACAAACGGCAATGTCAGGTCTAATATTCAGCCAGGTGATATTAAGTATAAAGATTTAAATGGCGATCGTATTATTAATTCTTCTGATTATACCATAATAGGAAATGGAGTGCCAAAGCATGCAGGTGGTTTAAGTAATAACTTTACCTACAAGGGTTTTGATCTGAACGTGTTCTTCCAATGGTCGTATGGTAATGATGTTTTAAATACCAACAGGCTTGTATTTGACGGCAATGCTTTGGGAAAGACTAATCTGAACCAGTTTGCCAGTTATAATAAGCGTTGGTCGCCTGAAAATTCATCGTCAAATATTTTTAGAACGAATGGATATTTTGGAGGAGGATATTCATCCTACCTGGTTGAGGACGGATCTTTCATACGCCTGAAAACAATCGCCCTGGGATATAATATTCCTTCAGATTTTGTGAAGAAGGGTAAAATAAAATCTTTAAGGATTTTTGCTTCTGCCCAGAATTTAATTACGTGGACAAACTACAGCGGTATGGACCCTGAAGTAAACACTTACAATTCAGCCTTAACACCGGGCTTCGATTGGTCGGCTTATCCGCGTGCCAGAACCATCACATTTGGTGCAAACCTTTCTTTTTAAAAAAACAATTTCAAGTATATGAAACGATTAATTTATTTTTTGCCATTGTTGTTCCTGCTCGCATCGTGTGAAAAATTTTTGGATACAAAGCCAACCGATAGCCTTTCACCGGTCAACTATTTTAGCACCGAAGCAGAGTTAAATGCTGCATTAATAGGGGTGTATGATCCGTTTAGCACAGAAGATATATATGGCAGTAATCTCTTTACTAACCTGGATGCTTCTACAGATGAGAGCTTTTATGCCCGTAGTAACCAAACCACTGGGCCCCAGGTATATAATTACAATTTTAGCGAACCACAAATACGCCTGCATTGGAGGGCGTGTTACCAGGGTATTGAAAGAGCAAACCTGCTGCTTGCCAATATGGGTAAGCCCGTAATGGATGAAACCAAAAGAAAGCAAATACAAGCCCAGGCTTTATTTTTAAGAGGGTTCTATCACTTTCTGCTGGTAAGCAATTACGGCGATGTGCCCTTAAAGATTACGCCAACAGCTTCTGTTAATGATGTTGATATTGCTCGTACACCATCAAAAGAAGTTTACGCACAAATTCTAAAAGATATGACTGAGGCAGAAGTTGATTTACCCACCAGTACAGCAAATGGTACATCAAGCCGGGTTTCTAAAACAATTGCAGAAGGTATTCTTGCAAGAGTTTGCCTGTTTATGGCGGGTTACCCACTAAACGATGCAAGCAAATATGCCGAAGCAGCAAAATGGGCTAACAAAGTGGTTGCCTCTGGCGAACACTCATTAAGAGAAACGTTTACGGCAACACTTACAAATACCGCATACAGTCAAATTTTTATAAACCACACCCGAGATATATATGATATAAGAGAGAGTATGTGGGAAGCGGAGTTTTCGGGCAACCGCTCGGATGCTTATCTCGAATCCGGCAGGGTAGGAAATACCAATGGTATTGCTTTCACCCCCGCCACCAATTTTGAAGATACCGGCTATTGCTATGGCTTTATTAATACTACTGCACGATTGTACAAGCTATATGATACCGGCGATTTAAGAAGAGACTGGGCTATTGGTCCTTATAATTATAACAATACCACTTTCGCAAGAAACTATTTTACCCCAACGCAGATTTACCAGCGCAACTGTGGTAAATGGAGAAGGTCTTTCGAAATACTGACGCCTAAAAATAAGAATTGGACCCCTACCAACTTTCCAATATTGCGATATGCAGACGTATTGCTTATGCTGGCAGAAGCTGAGAACCAAACGAATGGCCCCACTGCCATTGCTTATGAAGCTATTAACAAAGTGAGAAGACGCGGGTATGGATTACCGACTGTTACTCCAAGCATCGATGCCGATTTGCCAATGGGCTTGTCTAAGCAGCAGTTTCAACAAGCTGTTCAAGATGAGCGGTCAAGAGAATTGTGCTTTGAAGGGCTTCGTCGGAACGACCTGATAAGATGGGGAATTTTTGTGACAACCATGAATGGCTTGGGCAGCGAAATAGCTACCGATCCCCTTGCTGGTGGTTTATCTTATGCAAAAACAGGAGGACTTAATGTGGACCCCAGGCATTTACTATTTCCTATTCCGGCATCTGAAATGTCTGTAAACAAAAAAATGGTGCAAAACCCAGGTTGGTAATTCAAAAATTAATTCCTTAAATACTAAGTCATGTTTTACAAAAAATATTTCATCATTCTTGCAGCAGGCTTCTTTTTTTCCTGCAACAAGAAATTGGATCTAAAGCCGCTATCTTTTGATGCTACGGTCAACAAGGCTGCTTTAAAAACAACTGATACTGCATCGTTTCAATTTAGCGGCAACCCTGACCTTATTACATTCTACTCTGGTGAAACAGGTGGACGATATGAATTTAGAAATCGCACAAGCGATACCAGCACCAACGTACAATTGAAATTTTCCACTGCTACCAGTACCGCAACTAATGGAACTTTGTCACTTTTAGTGTCAACAAATTTCACTGGAAGTTTCGATTCTACTGGTATTGCAAATGCAGCATGGACGGATATAACTAATCGCGCCAAACTTGCTACAGGTACAGCTACGGTTGCATCAGGTACAATTAGTCTCGCTGATTTTGCAGCTGCAAAAAAACCTGTTTATCTGGCATTTAAATATGTAGCAGCGGCTGATGCTGTTCAAAAAAAATGGACTATTACCGGTCTTACTCTTGACCATGTACTACCAGACAAAACCTACACCATCGGAAATATGACCGCAGTAACACCCAGTTTAGGATGGAAATCTACAGATATTAAAAATCCTGCGGTCAACTGGACCAGTGCGCTGGTTATTACAGGAGCAACTTCTGATACTACCGCTGTTGCCACAGAAGACTGGGTAATTATGGGCCCTGTAGATTTGAGCAGGGTTTTACCGGATGACGGTGTTGTTCTTAAAGCCATAACCGAAAACATGAATAAGTTTCCTTTCAGGTACCAATATAGGCGCGTAGGTAGCTATGAAGCTACGTTTGTCGCTACCAACGCTAACAGAGATGCTTCCGAGACAATAGTAAAAAAAGTAACTATTGTAGTTCAATAGAAATTTTAGATCAGGAAACAATTAACCGGTTTTAGTAAACCGGTTGGCAATCTGCACTCCTATCATTAAGTAAAAAAGCTATAATGAAAAAAATATCATGCTGTTTTTTGTTGGTTTCAATCAGTGTTTTCTTTTCAGTACAAAAAGCAAGTGCGCAAACAGATTTCGAAAAAATTATTACCAATGTAAATACTGAAATAAAAAAGGGCTATTCGTCTTCTACAACAGCCCTCAATTCAGGTATCACTACCCTTATGGCCAACATGAACCCTGATGGTTCATGGAAGGATCTTAATTATACCTCCGGTGTAGCGGGCGATGTGCCTTTCAACACGCATTTAAGCAGGTTAAGAACAATGGCTATTGCTTACACTTATCCAGGCGCCACTTATTTTGGCGATGTTGCCCTTTACAACAAAATTGTTTCGGGCTTGCAATATTGGAACGCTAATATTCATGATGCTTTTAATTGGTACAACGACCAGATTAGTTACCCTCAGTTGTTGGGAGAAATGCTTATTGAAATGCGGGGTGGAATTACCTTATTACCCTCTGTAGATGAAACTGCTGCGATCAATTTTTTAACTACTCGTGATAACCCTTCTACTAACACCGGTGCAAATCGGGTAGATGAAGCAGTCCATTGGGTTTACTCAGGCGCTCTTACTTCTGATGCATCAAGGGTAACAACCGGTGTAACCCAAGCCCAAAGTACCTTAGCCCTTGTAAATAGTGGCAGCGAAGGCATCAATTCAGACTTTGCATTTCTGCAACATGGACCACAATTAATGATACAGGGGTATGGCAGTGATTTTTTAGACGGCATATATAATGTTGCGGTTTATATTGTTGGCACCTCATTTGGTTTTACTACGGCGCAATTACAAAATGCCTATTTATTTCTGCATCATTCCTATGTTGGAGCGGCCCGGGGACCTTATAAAGATTTTAATTTAGATGGAAGAGGTATTTCCAGGATGAACAATAACAAAGGGATTAATGCAAAAATAATTGCCAAAGCTATGGCTGTTGACCCGGTACATGCTGCAGAATTGCGATCAGATTCGCTTCGTGTAACCCAGGTGCAGGGCCCATCGTACAACGTTTCACAACCTTATCACCTTCATTTCTGGACCGGAGATTATACCCTGCATAACAGGCCTGCATATTCTTTTGGTGTTCGTTCGGTCTCCACCAGAACGGTTCGCACAGAAACAATGAATGGTGAAAACCTGTTAGGCGCCTGGTTATCAGATGGTGCTACCTCTATACGTGTTGATGGTAATGAGTATAACAATATTTTTCCAGTCTGGGATTGGAATAAGGTACCGGGTATTACTATGAGGGAATTTTCCACTCCAGTAACCAATCCTAATAGATATGTTTCCCAATCGTACGGTAATACTTCTTTTGTTGGTGGTGTTTCTGATAGCTCTTATGGTGCATCAACTTATAAACAGAATAACGGCGGCGTTACAGCTACAAAATCATGGTTCTTTTTTGATAATGAAATTGTTTGTTTGGGTGCCGGTATTACAAGCGTTGCTACTGAAAATGTTGCTACAACTATTAACCAGGCATTATTGAACGGCACTGTTTCAGTTAAAGCTGGTGGTGTAACGTCTACATTAGCGGGCTCGTCACAACAAAGTTTTACTGGTAATCTTAATTGGATTTTACATAACAAGGTTGGATACTTTTTTCCATCTGCCGGAGATGCTACGGTAAGCAATCAAACACAAAATGGTAGTTGGTCAGCCATTGGCACGGGACCTTCTGCGCCCGTTTCTTTAGATGTGTTTAAATTATGGTTTAGTCATGGCGTACAACCCGCTAATGCAGGTTATGCTTATATTGTAGCGCCAGGTATTACTACCACAGCGCAGATGGATGCATACAATAGCGCCGCCATCCAAATTCTTAGTAATACCGCTGCTATACAGGCAGTAAAGCACACAGGATTAAATATGGTGCAGGTTATTTTTTCCACTGCTGGTACACTAACTATTCCAGGCACTGAGCTTAACTCCATCACTGTAGATAAGCCTTGTGCACTGATTATAAAAAATGCAAATACTACAAATCCAATAATCAGCATAGCCGATCCGGCCCAGCAAAATTCGTTGATTAACGTGTTGCTTACTTTTCAAACCGCTTCGCAGAAAAGTATTGCTGTCACAATGCCATCAGGTAATTACAAAGGCTCATCAATAACACTTTCTGCAAATGGTTCAACTACTTCTTTGTTTACCCCAGGGGTTTTGGCAGTTCTCCGTATTGGCGGAATTAATGGCACAAACGGAAATCCGGGAACAACCACTCCCGGCACAAGTGGTTCGCCGGTACATATCGATAAATATACTGTAACTGCACCAGGCACCATTACCTACCAAAGCAGTATTGATCTACCAGTATCCGGAACAAACAAAATCTTTAATAGCTCAAGTCTTAACGAAGGATATATCACGCAGAGTGGAAATAAACAATGGCTTTCTGTTATGGGCTATGCAACGACTGCTATCTCTGGCACGGTTTACAGTACAACTGCTAATCCAAACATTGCACGAACACTTGGATTGATAAAGCATGATGGCACTGTTGATGTTTCTACCGCTTTATCCAATTTCCCCGTAAATGGTACTGCAGCAACTGTTCAAACTAGTATCACAAATAATGGAACAGATTTATGGGCTGTAACAAACCAGGGTAATGGTATGGGCGTTTTGTACACAACACCCGGGGCAACGGATGCCACAACCGCTCCATCTGTCATTGTTTCACCAACTATATCAAGTACTAAAAGTCTCGCAATATTTGGAGGCGATTTATACTATGTAACCAATGCGGGAACAAGGATTGGAAAAGTATCAGCAACAGGAGGATTACCAACCACCGCGGGTAACACAATGACGCCATTGCCTGTAGCTACAGGAAGCACCGCATTTACAACATTCACTCCAAGCCAGATGGTTATGTTTGATATGGATTCATCTGTTTTAGGATACGATGTAATGTATGTTACCAATGCAAGTACCGCAACTACTCTGGCAGGAATTTATAAGTATTGCAAAAATGCTTCTGGACGGTGGGTGTCTTACGGCACTTTTGGTTCTATCGCTACCGATGGATCTTACTTTGGTATTACAGGTGGAAGGGTGGATGGTCTTCCTGTTATGTATGTTACGAGAGGTATAACAACTACTACTACTGAAAGTACAAATCAATTGATACAATTAGCGGAAAGTAGCGGATACAATGCTAATATGAATGCTGCGATAACTGCTACAACGGATGCTACAGTAAGTGGAAAGAGTGGTACAATAAGAGGCGTTGCGTTTTTTCCCACTCCAAGTTATTATTATAAAGGAACCGGCAATTTAAATGACCTGGCTAATTGGGGAGTTAACATAGATGGAACCGGTACAGCGCCTGTAAATTTTACAGATGGAGATCAAATCTTTTTCATTACCAATGGTACGAATGCAACCTTGTCTGCTAACTGGACAGTAAGCGGATCGAATTCAAAAATAATTTTGGGTGATGGTACGAATGCCACTTCACTTGCTATTCCTACGGCTTTTAGTATCCAATCAGAAATGGATGTGTACAACAATGCGACACTAAACATTAGAAATGTACAAATTCCTACGTTGCATTATGTAGCCGAGAATAGTACTATTAATTATTCGGCAACTACAAACCAGGCCGTTAAAACAATGGCTTACGGAAACTTTAATAATACAAATACCAGTGCTGCCAGCATCAATGGAACAGTTACAGTAGAAGGTACAACGGTGCAGAACGGCATACTAAAAGGCAATGCAACCCTGGTTGTTCCAAACGGATTAGATAACAACGGCACAGTTGCCCCGGGTAACAGCGCAGGTTTGTTTGCAGTAACAGGAAACTTTACTAATAACAGTGGTGGTAAACTGGCGATTGAACTGGGAGGTATTGTTACACCGGGTGTTGACTATGATCAATTAACCGTAACCGGAACAGCCAATATTGGAGGAACCCTTAACCTTACAACTATGAATGGTTTTGTGCCGCAGACAGGACAAACTTTTACTATTGTAACAGCCAATGCAGTAACCGGGACATTCGCAACTGTAACCTGGCCTTCAGGTGTTACGGGCAATGTAAATTATACGGCTACTACAGTTGATTTAAATATTACAGGCATTATACTTCCCCTTCATTTGATAAGTTTTAAAGGAAGCATTTTACAAACTGGAAAAAATCAGTTGCAATGGAAAACCGCCAATGAAAACAATGTTGATTTCTTCGAGGTGGAACGCAGCGAAAATGGAAATGATTTTTCTCTTTTGACCAGGCATCGTGCCGTTGGCGTAGGAAACAACAACTACCAGGTACTTGATGAAAATCCACTTGCCGGCAATAATTACTACCGGCTTAGGATGGTTGATAAGGATGGAAAGTTTACGGAGAGCAATATTGTTAAACTGAAGAATACTAATTCCAGTGTTTATAAATTGTATCCCAATCCGGCAGAAAAGAATGTGGTGATTGAACACCCGGCTGGCAAATCTGCTTCATTTATTCAATTGATGCAGGCGGATGGTAAAGTATTGGTTAAGCAAAAGATCGTGTTGGGAAGTACGCAAAGTATTTTAAATGTATCTCAATTTGCACCTGGCGTTTACACAGTTTTGATTACTTCCTATGGTGAAACCAAAAGCTTTAAACTAATAAAGAAATAAAAGTATGAATGGGTGCATTTCAAAAGGCATCAATGGTTAGTTGTTGTTTAACGATGCTAATAAATATATACAAGCACAGTGAGTGACACAACGATGTTGCCAAAGAATACAACAGCTGGCTAATAAAATTTTTGAAATGCACTCTTAATAGTGTTGAGAAATTTGGGTTTTAAAATAAAAGCAAAATGCCTGTGAATTACTTAAAAAAGCGGTTGCTTATCGGTTTGATGTTGCCCATGCAATTATTTGCGCAAGATGACTTTTCAATCATTAGAAAAAATATCGTTGATGGTTTGCAATTTGATTTTACCGATGCTGCTGTTATAAAAAAAGTGGTCATCTATCAGCCGCAGCAGCTACCTGATGGAAGCTGGAAAGACATTGATTATAAGGATAATTCCATTACAATATGGAAACCGGCAGAACACCTGGAAAGGTTAAAAATCTTTGCGATAGCTACCTCCAAGCCCAATGGGTTTTATTATCAAAATTCAAGTTTGCAATCCGGCATTCTTGCAGGTCTTAGATACTGGAATAAACAAGATGCACAAAGTAAAAACTGGTGGCACAATGAAATAGCCACACCTCAAACCCTTGGAGAAATTTTATTGACTTTGCAGGAAAGCGGAAGCTCATTTCCAAAGGGACTAATGGATACGCTGGTAAACTCCATGAAGAAAGGCAATCCTTATGATAAGACAGGCGCCAATAAACTGGACATTGCCTTGCATTATCTATACCGTGCCTGCATTACTAAAGATGCTTCACTGATGGATTCTGCTACCAGCGAGGCATTTCAACCAATATCTTTTACTACCAAGGAAGGATTGCAATACGATTACTCCTACCTGCAGCACAGTACACAGTTGCAGATATCAAGCTACGGACTGGTTTTTCTTTCAGGAGAATACAAAGTAGCATCGTGGTTACAGGGCACTGCCTATGCGCTTAGCGGTGAGAAACTCAAATTACTGGATACATACTTTACACAAACATTCTTACCAACCATTCGCGGACGATATATAGATTTTAATACAGAAGGCAGGGGAATTTCAAGAACTGATATTCTTGATAAGTTATCGCTGGCTGGCAAAAGCAACCAGCTCTCATTATTAGCGTTGGCTAAAAAAGTAAACCCTGTTCATGCTGCATTAATAGATACAGCACTCTTACGTATCACTCAAAAAGAAGCGCCAGGTTATGGCATCTCGCCATCGCACATACATTTTTGGAAAGGCGATTATACGCTGCATTTAAGAAAGAATTACTCGTTCAATGTGCGCACCGCTTCTACCCGAACCAAACGTACCGAAACAGGAAATAAAGAAAATCTGCTGGGCAAATTTTTGCCAGACGGTTCTACCAATATCCAAAGAAGCGGTTCAGAATATTATAACATTATGCCCGTTTGGGAATGGGATAAAATTCCAGGTACAACATCCCGCGATTTTGTAAAAGATCAATCAATTGATGTTCAATGGGGCGAGCCCGGCAGTACAAGTTTTGTTGGTGGCGTATCAGATAGTGTTTACGGAGTTACCACTTATGATATGAACTACAACGATGTGCAAGCGAAAAAATCTTATTTCTTTTTTGATAATGAAGTGGTTTGCCTGGGTGCCGGGATAAGTAGCGGCAGCGCTGAAAATATTATTACTACTTTAAACCAATGCTGGTTACAGGGGAAAGCAATAGTTGGTTTTGATAACAAAACAGAATACGTAAAAAAGTCAAAAGCTTTTACAAATCCTTCGTGGGCATGGCATGATAGAATCGGGTATTTTTTTCCTGCTGAAACAAACATGACCGTTAGCACTCAATCACAAAGCGGCAATTGGGCATTGATTAATGCGAGCCGTTCAAAAGATAAAATTTCTGGTGACGTTTTTAAACTCTGGATAAACCATGGAGCGAAGCCGTCCAATGCCAGCTACGCCTATATCGTTGTACCGGGCATTGATTTAAAACAAGCAACAACATATAAGAGTGCTGCCATAATAATTTTGGCTAACACAAGTTCCATACAGGCAGTACAACACGATGGATTAAATATACTACAAGTAGTTTTCCATGAAGCAGGAACTATTTCTGCAAACGATATTTCCATTACAGCAGATAAGCCTTGCGTAATACTTCTTAATAAAGCAAACAATACCATATCTGTTGCTGACCCGACACAGAAAATCGAAGAGGTTTCCATTTCTTTAAATGCCCATAATAAAAATGTTAAGCTGAACTGTACATTACCCAAAGGAAACTATGCCGGGTCATCCGTTCATTATAAAATAGCTTATCAGTAAAAACAACAAATAATTATTTACTGCAATAAAAAAATTGTTATGAAAAATTTCTCTGATCATAGAATTACAAATATTGCCAGGTTAATTAGTGTCCTTTTCGTTTTCCTGGTTCTTTCTTGTCGTTCAACAAAAGTCCAATCCGTTACTGACTCAAATGACCCTAAACTACAATGGTGGCAGGAAGACAAATTTGGCATGTTCCTGCATTGGGGTTTGTACTCACAAGCTGCAGGCGAATGGAAGGGCAAGCGTTACAAGGGGAATGAACACTTCATGATTTACGAAAAACTTTCTCTTAAAGAATATGGAAGCCTTGCTGATGATTTTAACCCGACTTTATTTAGCGCAGAAGAATGGGTATTAGCAGCAAAAAATGCAGGGATGAAGTACATTGTTTTTACAACGAAGCATCATGATGGATTTGCTATGTATAATTCAGCCAATAATGACTACAATATTGTTGAGAAAACGCCTTTTAAAAGAGACCCGATAAAAGAGTTGGCAGCAGCTTGCAAAAAACACGATTTGAAACTTGGCTTGTATTATTCGCTGGGTAGAGATTGGGAAGATCCGGATGTACCTACTAATTGGCCAACGAAAGGTGGCAGAAGTAATCTTGTTGATTTTCCGAATGAAGACATAAAGGATTTGGGAAAATACATTGAGCGAAAAGTGAAACCACAAATACGTGAACTGCTTACCGAATACGGACCAATCGGCGTACTATGGTTTGATACGCCGGAGCTACTTACCAAAGAGCAAAGTGCTGACCTGCTAAAAATGATCAGAAATTTACAGCCTGATTGCATAGTGAACAATAGGATTGGAAACGGGCTGGGAGATTATAAAGTATCAGAACAGCAGATTGCCGCGAACGCTGTTGCGCTGCCATGGGAGTCATGTATCACTATGAGTAAAGGCTGGGGATACAACAGGTACGATAACGACTGGAAATCGCCTGAATTGCTCGTACGCCAACTGGTAGAGGTTGTAAGTAAAGGTGGCAATTTGTTGCTGAACGTTGGACCCAATGGTAAAGGAGAATTTCCTGCGCCGGCAACGGAGCGACTAAAAGCAATGGGGCAATGGATGAAAATCAATCACGAAGCAATTTACGATACTCACCCCTGGGCAGTAACTTCTGAGCAGGTGTCGGATGCAACATTGAGCAATGCGGTGGTACACGATGCAGAAGGCGATGTAACCTCTAAGGTGGTTTTACCCGATGTATACTTTACCGCAAAAGGGAAAGTTGTGTATGTGATTGCCCGTAGCTGGAAGAGTGCTTTATTGTCCGTACAAAGTATGAAGACAGGAACGTACCCGGTGAAGTCGGTTGATATGTTGGGTGTTTCTAAAAAAATTAAATGGGATCAAAAACATGATGCACTAACTATAACGATGCCCACAAATTTGCAGCAAGATATTCCGGTGTATGTTTTTAAAGTAACGTTGAAATAAATACCTGAGGCAGAAACCCAATCCAATCATAGTTGGGTTTAAAGGAAATGGTACCACGTTTAACAACGAACAAGTTGGTTACCTCGTATCGCTGGATAAAGCAGTAACACCTCAATCGTTGTACGAGTCACAGCTACAACTGCGATTAAAAAAAAATAGTATAGAAACATTTATCGTGTAGTAAAAAAGGAATGCTATGACCAGTTTAAAAAATTCGCTTTTATCAGTACTCATTTTATCATGCATTTTACTAACTGCAATAGCATGTGCAACTTCTGCGTCAAGAAAATCTACAGAAGAGATGATAGCAAAAAAACCTAACGTGGTAATCATCCTCGCCGACCAATGGCGTGGACAAGCAATGGGATTTTTAGGAAAAGAAAAAGTGCAAACCCCGTTTCTTGATTCCTTTGCAAAACAAAGTTTAGTGCTTACTCAAATGGTGAGCAACTACCCGGTATGTTCACCTGCAAGGGCCATGTTGCTTACAGGAAAGTACCCATTCAAAAATAATGTGTACACTAATGTAAATTCTTCATCCGCACCTTATGGTATTGAATTGTTACCGACTATTACTTGTTGGTCCGATATTCTGAAAGCAAATAACTATTCAAATGGTTATATAGGTAAATGGCATTTGGATTCTCCGCATGAACCTTTTATTCCCACCTCAAACAACAAGGGAAAAGTAGCCTGGAACGAATGGACGCCACCCAACAGAAGACATGGCTTTGATTATTGGTATGCTTACGGAACGTACGATGAACACGACAGGCCAATGTATTGGGACACCGATGCGCCCCGCGACAGTTTCCATTACGTAAACGAATGGGGGCCGGTACATGAAGCAAAAAAAGCCATCAGCTTTTTTAAGAACGAAAAAAATGTACGCGAAGCCAGTAAGCCTTTTTCTTTGGTTGTCTCCATGAACCCTCCGCATTCAGAATACAAGACAGTCCCTAAAAGGTATTATGATTTATATAAGAATGTGCCGATGCAATCGTTGCTTACTGACGCCGACATTCCCCCTGCTGGCACCGAAATGGGTGACTTTTATAGAGACAACATAAAATATTACTACGCAAATATTACAGGTGTCGATGAGCAAATAGGTGTCATTATAAACGGTTTGAAAAAAAGCGGTGAATTAGATAACACCATCGTTATTGTAACTGCAGATCATGGTAATTGTTTAGGAAAGCACAACGAAGTTTCAAAAAATAATATCTACGAAGAGTCTATAAAAATTCCTTTCATCATTTATTGGAAAGGAAAAATTATTCCCGGCATCGACACCAAATTCCTTGGAAGCCTCCCGGATATTTATCCAACCCTGCTGGAGATGGTTGGGCTTAAAAAAACCATCCCTGCTGATATCGATGGTAAAAGTTATGCATCCTATTTCCTCAACAGAACCGGCAGCATGCCTACCGAACAGTTTATCCTCGGCAACATTGTAAGCAATAATGTAAACGGCAATTTAGGCTTCAGGGGCATACGCACCAACGACTTTAAGCTGGCTTACGAACGGAAAGAAAAAAAGGTAACCGGTTACCTTTTCGACCTGAACAAAGATCCATATGAGCTAAATAATATTTTTGATAAAGACAACAAACGGGTAATAAGCATGAAGAAAAAAATTGCAGAATGGCTGAAGAAAACAAATGACCCTTTTGTGCTTGAGTAAACTTGAAAAAGATTAGTCAATTAAAGAGTGTTTGCAGGTGTAGTCACAATAATTAATTTAGACACTTATTCAAATACTAATTTAGAAACAAACCAATTAACCGGATTGAGCTTTGCTTGCGACGCTCCGTTCATCTACATAACATAATTTGAACCGATCGTTTTTTATGATTAAAAAGTTTTTATGATGAAAAAAATTTTCAGCATTTTTTTTGCCGTGGTAATATCAACGCAGGTGATCGCTCAACAAAAACCCAATGTTGTTTTTATTTATTCCGACGATTTGGGCTATGGCGATCTTAGTTGTTATGGTGCCACCAAAATTAAAACGCCCAACTTAGATAAACTTGCAAAACAGGGTATTCGTTTTACAAAAGCTTACGCAACATCGGCTACTTGCACTCCGTCACGCTATGCGCTTATGACCGGGCAATATCCCTGGCGTAAATCAGGTACAGGCATACTTCCCGGCGATGCGGCATTAATAATCCCTACCGATAAAACAACTCTCCCATCTCTTTTTCAGCAGTCAGGTTATACAACAGGTTTGGTTGGTAAATGGCATTTAGGCTTGGGCAATGCTGTACAAAAAAATTGGAACGGTAGCATCACTCCCGGTCCAAATGAAGTTGGGTTTGATTACTCGTTTATTTTTCCGGCAACTGCCGATAGAGTACCTTCTGTATTTGTTGAAAACCACCACGTAGTCGCATTAGATACATTAGACCCCATACAAGTTGATTATAAAAATAAAGTGGGTAACGATCCTACAGGACTGGAGCATCCTGAATTATTAAAGATGCAATCCTCACCCGGGCAGGGGCACAACAACACTATTGTAAATGGCATTGGCCGCATTGGTTACATGAGTGGCGGCCACAAAGCAAGATGGACAGATGAAGAAATGCCACTGACCTTTTTGCTAAAGGCTAAAGAATTTATCACCCAAAACAAAGCAAAACCATTTTTTCTTTTTTATTCATTAACCGAACCGCATGTACCTCGTATGCCCTCTACCATGTTTAAAGGCAAGAGCGGATTGGGCTACAGAGGCGACGCCATTTTACAGTTAGACTGGAGTGTTGGACAAATTATGCAACAATTAAAATTACTAGGCATTGCTGATAATACCATCTTCATTTTTTCAAGCGATAACGGCCCTGTACTGGATGATGGCTACCAGGATGAAGCCGTAACTAAATTAAATGGTCATACACCATGGGGTGTTTTACGTGGCGGAAAATACAGCTCATATGAAGCAGGAACCAGGATCCCATTAATCATTAGCTGGCCGCACAAAATAAAACCAGCGGTATCCGATGCCATGGTTTGCCAGATTGATTTGCTGGCATCTTTCGCTCATCTATTCCAAAAAAAACTACCCTATAATGTGGGCACCGACAGCGAGAATTTATTAAATGCCTTGCTGGGCAAATCAACAATCGGAAGAAAAGTTTTAGTAGAACAAGGGCTTGAGTCCATCGCCATTTTAAATGGAGATTGGAAATACATCGAGCCTAATAACGGTAAAAAAATGAACACGCTTACCAATACTGAGTTGGGAAATAGTCCTTTGCCACAATTGTACAATTTAAAAAATGACATAGGCGAAAAAAACAACCTGGCAGAAAAACATCCTGAGAAAGTAAAAGAATTGGCGGCGCTGCTTTTGTCTATCAAAAACAAAAAATAAATTTGAAAAAGAAGTCATTGCTAAGAATAAGCTTTGCTACGCTGTTGACATTGACAGGTTTTTTGCAGGTAAATGCCCAAAGTGCTTCAAGACCAAATATTGTAGTGATTACTACCGACCAACAATCGGCAGATGCAATGAGTTTTGTAATGGGAAAGCGTTGGATAAACACTCCCAATATGGATAAACTTGCTTCCCAGGGTGTTGTCTTCAAAAGAGCTTATGTTGCCAATCCAATCTGCGGTCCATCGCGCAATAGCATCATTACAGGCCTTTACCCGCATACTACCCGCATAGAAGGAAACAAAGAATTAGCTGTTGCCGGCAACCCAAATCAGAGAAACAACCAATGGACAAATGCTGATTTCATGTCGATGGGTACCTACTTTAAGAATGCAGGCTATGAAACGGCCTATTTTGGTAAATGGCATTTGAACTACAACCCACAGAATGCGGATGCCCATGGCTTTGAAACCACTGAGTTTACAACAGAAAATGGGAAAGATTCCCAGCTTCCTGGCGCAGTAAATAATTTTCTTACAAGGCAACACAAAAACCCTTTTTTACTTTTCGTATCCATTTTAAATCCTCACAATGTGTGTGAATATGCTCGTTTTCAAACGTTGCCAGACGGGCCCATTGGTAATGAGCCGCAACCGGCCAATTTGCCACCCATAAAATTCAACCGGCTTCCTCCAAAGAATGAAGCTGAAGCAATGACTTTAATGAGGGAATCCTATCACAATAACCTGAAATTATTTCCTGTAGGTCATTACACTGCTAACGAATGGCGTAGGCTGGCATGGGGATATTATAGACTGATAGAAAAAACGGATTCTATTGTTGGCCAGATACTTGCTTCCATCAGAAAAAATGGCTTCGATAACAACACATTGATAGTCTTCACCAGTGATCATGGGGAATCCCTGGGTGCTCACGAGTTCAACCAAAAAACTGTGTTTTACGAAGAGTCGTCCAGGGTTCCGCTTATTTTAAGGTACATGGGTAAACTTAAACCCGGAACAAATAATTCCCTAATCAATACCGGTATAGATATTTTGCCCACGCTGCTTGATTTTGCAGGCATTCCAAAACCCGAAAGCCTTCCAGGTAAAAGTTTAAAGAGAAGCGCCGAAATGAAAGAGACACTACAACGGGAATACATAGTTATCCAAAATAAAATGGAACAGGGAGGGCCTGTCGGTAACAATTTACCTACCGTAACAGGTCGCATGGTTAGGAGTGAAAGATATAAATACTGCCTTTACGATACACTTAAAAACCGCGAAGAACTTTTTGATTTAAAAAACGACCCAGGCGAAACAATCAACTTAGCAAACAAAAAATCGGTTCGCGATATTCTGGTAAGACAAAGGGGATACCTGAAAGAATTTGCTACCAACCACAATGACCTGTATGCCTTACAAATGCTTAAGCATGTATTGATTAATTGAGAGATCACAAATACGAACCGCTTAGAAATACAAACGCTTTGTAACCGACAAGTTGAACAGGTAGAAATTTTCTATCTCCTCCTATCAGCAAAAAATACAACCTTATTTATCGAAGGAATTAATGTTGTGTTTGCGTTTTAGCCACAGCAATTAAAAGTATTCATTCCTTCAACAACATCTATCCAACACTTCAATTGAATTGTGTTCTATACAACCAACTTTATAAACTGAATAATCTTCAAAATTAAATAGGTTATTTAATCTGATTGCATAGTTCCAAAAAGCAAAGGAAGCAAAAATCAACTTCAATTTTGCACAACCGTTTGCACGTTTTTCTTTCAATAAGAACGCATATTTTTATTGTTGATTGTTAAAGTACCCAATGAATTTTCACATCAACTTTTCAAAAACAAAACGTCATTTATGAAAAAATTCTTAATGCTCCTTTTTGGATCTCTGGCTTTGGTCTTGCAGTTATCGGCGCAGGACATAACGATAAGCGGTACAGTAAAAGACGAAAATAGCATCCCCCTGCAGGATGTTACCGTAACGGTAAAAGGCTTAAAGGCCGCTGCAACTACAA
This sequence comes from Chitinophagaceae bacterium, assembly GCA_037718865.1. Classification (GTDB taxonomy): domain Bacteria; phylum Bacteroidota; class Bacteroidia; order Chitinophagales; family Chitinophagaceae; genus JADCRZ01. The sequence continues at coordinate 134,054 of JBBJMP010000003.1, forward strand.
CCGATGTTTCAGGTAACTTTTCAATCAAGGCTGCCCCTGGAGCAACTTTATTGTTTAGTTACATTGGTTATAAAACAATGGAGGTTGTTAGTAACGGAAGTAACATCGATGTATCCCTTGTTAAGGAAAGCAAGGCAATGGGTGAAGTTGTTGTTACGGCTTTAGGAATTACCAAGAACAAACGAAACCTTACTTATTCCACACAAACAGTGGGAGTAGAAGACATTTCGAAAGCCAGGGAACTAAATGTGATAAACTCCCTTGCAGGTAAAGTTGCTGGTATGGATATCTCCCGGTCATCGTCGGGCCTTGGAGGTTCCTCCAGAATAACGTTGCGTGGAGATCGTTCTATAACCGGTAATAACCAGGCGTTGATTGTGGTTGATGGTGTGCCCATTGACAACTCAGGCGGTGGCGCTGCACAAACAAATACAAGCGGAGGTGGTGGTAACGGCAGGGATTTAGGTGATGGTGTTTCCAGCATTAATCCAGACGACATTGAATCAATAAATGTGCTGAAGGGCGCATCTGCTACTGCTTTATATGGTAGCCGCGCGGCCAACGGAGCGATTATTATTACAACAAAGAAGGGGCGTGCCGGCAAAGGATTTGGCATTAGCTATAGTGCAAACTACCAGGTAGAACAACCTATTTTTTTGCAGGAGTTTCAAAATGAATATGGACAAGGTAATGCAGGTATATATAATGCAGCGGGCGAACAAAGCTGGGGGCCAAAATTAGATGGTACACAAGTGGCTACCTGGAGTAAAGATCCTGCGGATGCCGGCAAAACATATGCATTTTCTCCACAGCCAGACAATTATAAAGATTTTTATTCCAACGGAAATACGCTTACAAATAGCATTGCATTAACCGGTGGTACCGGAAAAACACAGGTATATTTTTCGTATACAAATGCTGCTGCAAAGGGAATTGTAGATAACAATAAATTAAAAAGAAACAACGTAAACTTTAGAATTGGCAACCAGTTTGGCGAAAAACTATCGTTAGATGCCAAAATTACATACCTCAATCAAACCATAGACAACAGGCAGCGATCAGGCGAAGCTTTTGATAATCCAAACCGCCATATTTTACGGGTGCCCCGGAATATTTCAACAGCCGATATGTTGAAATACGAATACAATACACCAGCAGGATTTGTACGCCAAAATTATTGGAACCCCGGCTCCAATGGCGGTGACAATCCTTACTGGACAAAGAATAGAAACCTGTCATACGACGAACGAAACAGAGTAACTGGTTTTGCTTCGTTAACCTACAAATTAATTCCAGGCGTAAACATCATGGTGCGTTCAGGCCTTGACCGTTATGCAGATGATGTTGAATTAAAATGGTACAATGATACCTATACAATAGCCGCCGCGGGTAATTACCAGGTAGGAAGAAGAGATGTATTGGAATCAAACAATGACGTCCTGCTTTCTATAGACAAAAAATTGGGTTCCGACTTTTCGGTAAGCGCAAACCTGGGCGGAAATATTCAAAAAAATAAAACAATTTCTACATCTACTACAAACGGATCGTTGGTAATTGAAAACCTATTTATTACAAGTAATACGAGTGCATCAAACACTACAAGAACCATTCTTGAACGTCAAAAGCAATCGTTGTATGCAACCGCCGATTTTGGATATAAAAACTTGCTAACGCTTACAGTAACCGGACGAAACGACTGGTCGTCCACATTGCCAAAAGAAAACAACTCGTATTTCTTTCCATCAGTTGGGCTAAATGCCATCATTTCTGATATAGTTAATTTGCCAGCGTTTATAAATTTTGCAAAACTCAGAGGTTCAGTTGCACAAACGGGTAATGATGCAGATCCGTATAACCTTACTCAAACCTATACAGCCTTTCCTGGTGGTAATGGTGTAACAATTGGTCGCGACGGAAATAAACCCATCCCTGGTTTAAAACCAGAATTAACCACAGCCCAGGAGTTGGGGTTGGATTTGCGTTTTTTAAACAGCCGGGCCGGCATCGAATTCACCTGGTATAACAGCAATTCTAAAAACCAGTTATTACCCGTTACACTGCCTGCAGCATCGGGATGGACATCTGAATTTATTAATGCAGGAAATGTTCAAAACAATGGTATTGAGTTAACGTTGACCGGAAGCCCTGTTAAAACTGCCAACCTTAAATGGGACATTACTGTTAACTATGCCAAAAACCAAAACAAAGTTGTAGAGATAAGCCCCACCCTAAATGAATTTGTTTTAACAGTGGGTAATGATTTTATGAACACCGTTAAAGTAATAAAGGGAAAGCCATTTGGCGAGTTATATAGCCGTGGATATAGCCGTAATGCGACAGGGCAGATATTAGTTGATGCGACCGGATTGCCAATTATTTCATCAGCCCAAACAGTTTATGTGGGCAATACCAGGCCCAAATGGACAGGAAGTATTATAAATAAATTTTCTTATAAAGATTTCTTCCTAAGCTTTGTTATTAACGGACGCATGGGTGGTGTTGTTTCTTCGTTTACCAATGCCAATATTTATGGCGACGGTGTGGCAGCCCAAACTGCTGAAAAGCGTGTAGGGTTTGTTTTTAACGGAGTTAAAGCAGATGGATCAGAAAACAAAACAAGTATAACGGCCGAACAGTTTTGGCGGAAAGTGGGTGGTAGAAATACACCTGCCGGTGAAGTTTTCACTTACGATGCCTCAAACATTCGTTTGCGTGAATTGGTGATTGGTTACAGCCTTCCTCAAACATTTATCAGAAAATTGCCTTTTCAATCGGCGAGTGTTTCACTAACCGGGCGAAACTTATTTTTCTTATTAAACCGTGCTCAGGGATTTGATCCTGAACTGGTAGTAGGTAGCTCAGACCGTGCTGTAGGTATAGAAGCATTTTCGCCGCCAACCACGCGCAGTATGGGTATTAATTTAAACCTGAATTTTTAATTAGTTAACAAATTACAATTAAAAAAAATGAAAAAATTAAAAATAAAACAGGCATTACTATTTGTATGTATGGTAGCAATGTTCATATCCTGTACAAAAAAGTTCGATGAGTTAAACACGGATAAAACAAAGATCTCCAACCTCGACAATGCTTCACTCGACTTTGTATTTTCAGCTGCTCAGTACCGGGGTATTTTTGGCCCCAATTCCGTTACAGTGGGCGCTGGTCCATTTCAATTGTTTGAAGCATTATTTGCTGATTTGCAGGCGCAATATTTTGCCACCACAGCAGCCAACTTTGCATCGGACCGCAATACCATGGTAGGCAACTGGCTGAATGGGGCCTGGAACCATTTTTATGGAAACGCCAATGCACAGTTAAGTGTGGTGCTCGACAATACAAAAAGCGGCGGCCCATTGGCCGACCCGGTTAAAAATGCCATTGCCAATGTTTGGAAAGTATATGTTTTTATGCCCATTACGGATTACTGGGGGGCGGTTCCTTACTCGCAGGCCGGTAATGGTAAAAGAGAAGTATTGTACGATAGCCAGGAAGATATTTATAAAGATTTTTTTAAGACGTTAAAGGAAGCAAACACCGTTTTATCCGGCTATACCGGCACTGCAAAGTTTTTTGAAAAAGGAGATTTAATTTACGGAGGTGATGTAAAAAAATGGCTAAAGCTGTGCAATACATTGCGGTTAAGAGCAGCTATTCGTATTTCCAAAAAAGACCCTGCCACTGCAAAGGCAGAAGCAGAAGCTGCAGTAACTGCGCCCGGAGGATTAATTACAGGCAATGCCGATAATGCCTGGTTAAAACCTTCCAGCACCACACCCCATCCGCTGGGTTCAATATCTTCGTGGGGCGAGTTTAGGATGAGCGCTGCCATGGAAAGTGTATTGAAGGGATACAATGACCCACGCATGCCGAAGTTTTTTGATCCGGCTGTTGTGGGCGGTGGTTACAAAGGCATTCGCAATGGAATGTCGCAAACCCAACAGGCCCTGGCACAAAATGGCAACAGTGCCAATTCAAATATTAATTCATCGTTTGGTTTCGATAGAAGATTTACCGCATTGTGGCCAATTTTTATGGCTTCAGAAACCCAGTTTTTATTGGCTGAGGGCAAATTAAATGGCTGGAATATGGGAGCTGGCACTGCTCAAAGTTATTATGAAACAGGTATTGATGCTTCCATGAACCAATGGGGTATTACTGATGCTACTGCTATCACCAATTACAAAACAGGAACAACTACCCCTGTTGCATTAGGCGACCTTTATAATACGCCGGCTTTAACAAACATCCCCGTTGCTTTTGGTGCAACCGAAGCCGTACAGAGAGAACAGGTGGGCACTCAAAAATGGCTGGCTTTGTATCCGTACAGCCCCGAAGCATGGAGTGAGTTTAGAAGAACAGGTTTCCCTAAACTGTACCCACGGTTAAATTCCGATAATACCGATTCGCCGGCTAGCGATCCCGCAAGTGTTAAGAGGACAACTTATCCACCCATTGAAGCAACAGCAAATCCCACAGGTTTGGCTTCGGGTATTTCTAAATTGGATGGTCCCGACAAATCGAATACAAAGGTTTGGTGGAATCAATAAGCCTTACGCTGATTAAGGTGGATTTTTAACCAGCAAGATAAATATAAAAGAGGGGGTGGTTCACTCCCCCTTTTTAATTTTGTTCCTCATTGGCAAATGATCCGCAAATATGGCTTGTGTCAGCACTCCGGGTTCGTTAAAATTAATAACTTTTTACCAGTTGGTATTTCAAAAATCACAACAGTTTATTTTTTTAGGGATACCAATTAATGTTTTTGGTTCTCCTCAATGCAAGGCTAATTTGCCTTATGAACAATAATCGTTGCCGGCATTTCTTCAGCATAAAAATTACTTTCAACCAGGTTTTTATCAACCTTTTCATATAGTATCTTCATCATCATTTCCATGGCTTTTTCTCCTTGTTTAAAAGGATATTGTTCAAGCGAAATTACCGGGGGGTGAATAGTATAATGTGTAATGGGAAGATTGGCGTAACTAGCAAAGATAATTTCTTTATTTACTTTAATAGGGTTATCCATTTAAGTCGCATTTGCTTTATAGGCGTAGGGTTCATGTTGCATCATTCTCTCAATCAGCTTGTGCCAGATGGTTGGTAGAAAGTTTCTCCGGTTAAATCTGAAGAAGAATTCATCTAAATATCCGTTCATGAATCTTTCTGAACACTTATGATGTATACCTCTTAGCCATCCTTTCAAATTCATGATTAAATAATGCAATCCCATAAAGTTTTTCCCTTTACTTGAGGGCTTTTGCTTGATTTCAAATTCACTTTCCAGTGGCCAGTAACCCCTCCATTGATCCGTCTTAATCTGGGTGTTATCTTTGTCAATATATTTCTCGAAGAAAGGCTTAAAGCTTTCTGCACTGGCATCTTCAATCGTTTGTGCATAGGCTCGTCCTATTTTATCTCCTTGTACTTTTTCAACTGCCATCACTACCAGCTTCTTATCTCCCTTGCTTCTTCCGCGTTCGCCCTCATCTACTCCCCCAATCATCAATTCATCCACTTCTACATGACCACTAAGAAGATGTTTGCCGCTGCTTGCCATTGCCTCCTGTGCCTTTCGTTTAAACAACCAGGAAGATTTTTGATTGATGCCGTATTCATTAGCCAATTCTATGGTTGACATTCCTTTTTTGCGCACAGAGATCCGAAAGTTAATCCCAAAAGCCTTCAGCAGCGGGATCTTCATCTTGTGAAACAATGTGTGTGCTGTGACAGATTCATCATACCCGCACTGTGTACATCGCAAATGAAACCGAGTCTTGCCTTTGCAGCTTTTCTTCCCATTGCAATTGCGGCATCGATAACCGTCATTCCATTTTAAATCAAACAGATACTGCCTGCAATCATCTTCACTTGTAAAGAACTTATTAAACTCACTAATGGTGATTCCCTGAAACATACTCAAATATTTAGTACAAATATACTAAATTTATTAGCTAATGTCTATTTCTTATCTTCGCTTTGCGCTCTATCTGGATAACCCTATACTTTAATTTTATGCTGAGTGGCATACTGAACAGCATCCATGTGCACATAATCATTAAAAGAAATAATAGCCTGTGGAGGACTTTTTAAAGCAAGCAGTTTTTTCATTGCTTCATTTGTGCTTTCCTTTGAAAAATCAGTTGTTTCAACCAATTGCATATCTACCTTTAATTTTCGTCGGCTAACTCCTTCTATATAACCTTTTAAGCGTTCGGTACTAGTGTAGTGATTATTTAGTTTAGCAACATTCGTATATTTGCGAGACGAAATGATTAGTTCTTATGGATGCCAAATTAAAACTAAATGTAAAGGAAAGAGAATATCTGCGGACATTTAAAAAATCAGGTGGGCTCAGTCTGAGAGAGTTTAATCGTGCCACGATACTTTTATTTCTGGATAAGGGGTTATCAATTTCTGAGATTGAGCATTTATTGGAAGTAGAACGAACTACTATTTGGCGTATTAGGAAAAGGTATCTTAAACATGGTTTAGAAGTTTCTCTGACGGAGAAAAGCAGATCCGGTCAACCTGTAAAGTACGCTGTAGCTCATGAGGTGGAGTTAACTACACTTGTGTGTGGCCCTGTTCCTCCTGGAAGAAGAAGATGGACCATTAGATTGTTAGTTCAGGAATTGAATAAACAAAAAGGATTTGAGACCATAACTTTCGGAAGTGTCCGAAAGCTGTTAAAAAAAACGAATTTAAGCCTTGGTTAAAACGAATGTGGTGCATACAGGAAATAACGGAAGAGTATCGCACGAGAATGTATCGGCTGTTAGCATTGTACCAACTAGATTATGATCCAAACCATCCGTTAGTCTGCATGGATGAAAAGAGCAAACAGCTACTCGAGGACAGCCGTCAGCCTATCAAAGCAAAGCCAGGTAAACCGGAAAAATATGATTATGAATACAAGCGCAAAGGAACATGCAACATATTTGTAGCAGTAGCACCGAAAGCGGGTATGCGGATCGTGAAAGTAACGGACACAAGGAAAAAAGAGGATTTTGCTTACTTTGTCGAAGCGTTGATCGAAAAACATTTTTCAAAGGCTGAGTGTATCCAATTAGTACTCGATAATTTAAATACACATTTTGCAGGGTCTCTAATTGAGACATTCGGCAAGAGGAAAGCAGCGAGGCTGCAGAAAAGGATAAAATTCATTTATACACCCAAACATGGGAGTTGGTTAAATATGGCAGAAATTGAAATCAACATAATGGATAGGCAATGTACTGGTGGCAGAATTGCAAGCCAGGAAAAGCTGATATCAGATTTGCGTATTTGGTCAAAGGACCGAAACAGAAATAAAAAAGATATTGAATGGAAATTCACCAGGCAAGATGCAGATAAACAATTATCTAAGCATTATGTTGCATAACTAAATAATCACTACACTAGCTGCTAAAGTTTTGGGGCCGTTAATCAATGCAATTCGCGTATACCCCTTATTAAAAAACCATGCAACCATTTCAATAGTGCCGTCGAATAAATTGCAATAAACCTTGTTTATATTTTTTATTGTAGGAACCCTGTCAAAGCAAACGATGGGAATGCCATATTTTTCAAATGCCTCTAAATGGTTGTATGAATTTGTTTCTTTCGATAATGAAATGATTAAGCCATCTACCCTTTGTTTTCTCATTACCCCTACTACCCTTTTTTCAATTTCAAGGTCATCATAACTTTGCCCAAACAACATGGTATAATGATGCAAGGTGGTTGCTAAGTATTCCACGAGGAGTTTACCACCGTTCCACGTGATAAGATACCAAGCATTCCACAGAATAAGAGCCACCATTCCACAGGATAAGAGCCACCGTTTTGAGAAGGCAGCATTTTCTTTCCGGGGAGATGATTTGTTTTATTCCGGAGGAGATGTTTTTCATTCTTTCCGAAGGAGGAATTTTCTGTTTTTTTCCTGAAAGAGGTTACAGTTCATTCCTTTCCTGTCGACACTTGTTATAATTCATCCTTTCAAAGAGCGTGTTAAACAATGAGATTTAGGTTAATGCACAAAGTACTATTACAACATCTCATTTCTTTTTTCTCAAAGAAGTTCCCAGTAAACTAATTTTATGTGCATGAGCCGTAAGTCTATCCATAATCGCATCGGCAAGGGTAGGCTCTCCAATGTATTCATACCATTTGTTAACCGGTAATTGTGAGGTGATAATTGTAGCATGCTTTCCATATCTATCCTCAAGAATGTCAAGCAAGGTAAGTCTTATCTTATGATCGAGAGGGTTTAAACCAAAATCGTCCAGGATGAGTAAGGGAGCCCTTGCTATTTGATTGACCAATTTAACATAAGTGCCATCGAGGCGCGCAGCGGATATGGTTTCAATAAAACGACTCATAGAAAAATACAGGGTACTGTAGTCATTCAGGCACGCCTGGCGTCCTAGGGCGCAGGCTAAAAAACTTTTACCGGTTCCAGTCGATCCGCTAATAAGTACCGTTTCTCCTTTTTCAATATAGGTGCCGTCACATAATTGGAGAAGTTGTTCTTTGCTTATTCCACGTTCCGAGCCACAATGGATCTGTTCAGGAAGAGCATTGTAGCGCAACTTGGACCGGCTAAGATTACGGGTTGTACGCTTGTGGGATCGATACTGCGTTTCGGCTTCAGTAAGCATACCCAGCAGTGTGTGTGATTCAGGATGCTCGTGGATGGGGTGGCCCAGTATGGCTTCATATTGTTTAATCATTCCATAGAGGTTTAGCTTTTGCATCTGTTCCAAGGTGTTTTGGGTGTTCATTGTTTGTTGATTTGTTTTTTTATAATAATGATTGCTTTTGAAAAAAGAAAAAGGTTCTGGAGTTACTGGTAAGCATCTCCTCCCCGGACATTGGGATGGTCAGGCATCCGGAAGAGTTCAGGCTGCTCGTCGGTGATGAGTTTATCGAGGTGGTTTTTCAGGATATTATCAAGTGTGCTGTAGTTATAACGGTCTCCGTTTAACCCTCTTTTACAAGCTGCTTCCAGGCGTTCAGGGCCGTATTTGTGCCCAAGGCGAAGTATACCCTTGCAGGCATTAAAGGCTTGTTGGATAACGGGCCTACTCTTCAATACCTTCCCCACATACTGGTGTGTGTGGGTGCCTATTTTGGCAGCTTGCCCAAGGAAGTAATCCTGATCCCATCCATTCTGTTCGGCCACCTTTTGATGATGAATGGGCATGTGTTCTATAACGGTAGTAAAACCACCTTTTTTATAACTCCTTCTATGCATAGCAATACGGTTCAGTTCAAAGAAAACCTCCACCGTATCGGTATCATAGTTTACCGCTACCTTTTTACCAATATACTTGCAGGGAACGCTGTAATGGTGACCGTCTTCGCAGAGTGTGATATGATAGTCCATTTTAACCTTGCACTCGGCTTTATAGCGAATAACAAAAGGAGTTGATGGAAGGGGTTGCAATAACCCTTTTTCCAGTTCCAGGAACTGTTCCAGGCGACTGATCGCCTTTTTTTGAAAATCGGCTTGATGATGTAGTTCCAATTGCTTTTGGAAAGCGGCATTGATCTGTTCGAGGCTAAAGAACTCTGTGTCGCGTAAGGGGGCATACAGACGTTGATAAGTGAGCAAGACTTCCTTCTCTACTGGCGCTTTATCCTTAGGCTTGTATGGCCTTGCAGCGAACAGTGCCATGTTATTATGAAGGGCCCATTGCTCAAACACTTCTGTGAATATCGGCTCATACCTGCAGCTCTTTATTACAGCTGTACGCATATTATCGCATTTGATACTAAAAGGCGCCCCTCCAAAATAAGCAAGGCTTGCGTTAAGGGCTTTAATAACGCTTGGCATCGTTTCATTTGCAAGAGCAATCGCGTAGCTATAACCGCTATATGGCAGTATGCTCACAAAAACGCAGCACTCAACCAGTGCTCCTGTAGATCTGTCGATGTAGCTTATTTTGTCCCCGGCAAAATCCACCATCATCATCGCTGCCGGCTCATATTGCACATGAAAACTGGCCTGCTGTGGTAACATTAACTCTGCCAGCAACTCACAGAATTTCGAGTATTGATAACCTTCAGGATGTTCCCTTATGTATTCCTGCCATAACAACATCCGGGTTACACCCGGACGCTGCAGTTCCGCAAAATAATACTCCCTACGGTTCACTATAAACGCATTACGCGTATTCTGCTGGACGTTTCTGAAGGGGAAATGAGCAATCTCGGCCAGGACCGCATCGTCCATATTCAACAACTCTTCCAGGCTTTTAGGGCAGCTAGCCAGTCTTTCCTTGTATCGGTTTACTGTTGCCCTTGCTATTTTTAATTCCCGGGCTATCTGTCTTTCCGATAGCCCCCGCTGTAAGAGCAGGATCATTTTACGTACCACTTTCATTTCAATCAATTTTTTGGACATGCCTTATGAAGTTTAGTGTAGTATTAAACCCACGAAGCAATGTCAATTGGTTTTATAAATTGACGATCTGAAAAAGGATGATTTATAACAAACAGCTCATTCAAGCAAAGCCAAAGACCTGGCTCTTATCCTGTGGAATTTTTGGTATCATATCTGCGGAATGTCCGAATTTATATACCGGAAAATTAAGTGGCTCTTATCTGCGGAATGGTGGCTCTTATCCTGTGGAACAGGTGGCTCTTATGGCGTGGAATTTTTGGTATCTTATCCGGTGGAACGATGGCTCTTATCTTGCGGAATAGTGGCTTTTATAGTGTGGAATACTCAGTTGCAGCCTCAATGCCAGAAATAGCCTGGGAAAAAAAATCTTCTTTTATATCAGGCAGCACCACTCCAATAATGAAAGTCCTTTTTTGTTTAAAAAAAATAGCCTGGGTATTTGGTTCATATCCCAATTCATTAGCGAGCTGGTGTACCTTTTGCGTTGTACCCAGTCCAATGCGAGGATGATTACTTAATGCCCGGGACACAGTAGATACAGACACATTAAGTTGCCTGGCAATTTGTTTAATTGTAGGAGGGTTGCTTTGCTGTTTGTTCATCAACCATAAATGTACAATAAAATGGAAGGAGTACAAAAACCGACCACATCAGGCAAATGTGTATGTTTATTTCGATAACAAGCTAAGTTTGTTGTGGTTATGACACCTGGTCAGACCCTTAAAAACAGGGTTATTCAAATATTAGCCTGCCAAAAAAAATGGGTAAATGGAAATTGGGGATGTCGGCAATGATGTTTGACCAGGTCATAAAATGCGGTTCAGGTAGCAAATCGCCGCATTTATAAAAATTTGCTTTACATCGTAATCCTTTTAGTTTTTGAATGGGGCTATGGATAAATATGCTTGAAGGTATTACCAATGTCAAATGCCAGATAAATCCTTCCCCATTATTAGAGGTGGTGATTGATTTTCTTTTAAGGTTGTCCACAAGAGCTGTTTCAAGTAATTGTCGGTCATTTTTTGACGAACCGTATCCAACCAGCGCTGTTCCTATACAATTAATCTCAATGTTATAATAAGTGGCACCTTCATCAAAACTTATAAAAAATTCTACACAACTGTCTTCATAAACAGGGCTGTTAGTGGAATGGTTAATGGCTCTTATGTGCTTTTCTTCAACAAAGTATTTTAAAAAAATATTTGATGAGTTATGGGCAATGGCGAAAGAAACTTTTGGTTTCCACTGCAATCCAGGCCAGGGTTCATACTGAATCTTATTTTTGTTAAATGAGTCGAGTAAATTAGATGCATCCTCCAGGCAATTGTCTTCGATATTGTCGGAAATGCATTTTACCTTTATCTCTTTCATTTTAGTTATATTATTTAACAAAGGCATTGAGTTAAAAAAGGAGGCGAAGTAGAAACAACGCCCCGTATTGCTTGCTATATGAAAAAACTTAAAAATGCCATCTTACAAATGCTTCCATGGCTGCGTACTCGGCCAGGCCTAGTTTATTATAGAGTGAGGCTGTAGTGCTGTTTCTTTCTTCGGCCCTTTGCCAAAATTCCCTGTTATCGCTGCCCTGAAATACTACCCCGTCTTTTTGTGATTGATGTTTGAAAATGCCGTGACGTTTTTTCAATACCTGGTCGGGACTCATGGGTACAACCATTTCTATTAAATCAATATCCCATTCTGCCCAGGCTCCCTTGTATAACCATACCCAGCAATCCTCCATAAAGTCTTTGTGCTTTAATCTTTTGACGGCCTCAAAAACTCCATCCAGGCAAACCTTGTGTGTACCATGGGGGTCAGCCAAATCCCCGGCAGCAAAAATCTGGTGAGGTTGTATTTTTTCAATCAGGTCGGTTATTATTCTAAAATCATCTTCGCCAATGGGTTTCTTTTCAATAGCGCCAGTTTCATAAAAAGGAAGATTTAAAAAATGGGCATTTTCCATGGGCACCCCTACAAATCGGCAGGTATTTTTTGCTTCGCCTTTACGTATCAATCCTTTTACATAGCGCAGTGCAGGTATATCCTTTTCCCCATCTTTTTTTACATTTAAAAAATCCAATGCCTCATTATAAAGGCTATCTGTTTCGGGGCTTTGTATTTTGAATTTATCGCTGTATTCCTTTACAAATTCAATAAACCGAAATGCCTCATCATCAGCTACAGCAATGTTCCCGCTTGTTTGATAGGCTACATGCACCTCATGTCCATGATCTACCAGGCGTTGAAAAGTGCCCCCCATTGAAATGATATCATCATCGGGATGCGGGCTGAAAATCAATACGCGCTTCTTAAAAGGCAACGCCCTTTCAGGACGATTGCTATCATCGGCGTTTGGCTTACCACCTGGCCAGCCTGTAATGGTATGCTGCAATTGGTTAAACACAAAAATATTCAAATCGTGTACTTGCCCGTACAAAGTCAGTAAATCACTTAATCCATTTTCATTATAATCAGTAGCGGTAAGTTTTAAAATTGGTTTACCTATCATAACTGAAAGTTGCGATACCGCCTTCTTAATCATTTTGTCATCCCAGCTAACTTCGTCAGTAAGCCAGGGAGCCTTTATCCTGGTTAATTCAGATGATGCAGCTTCATCTAAAATAAACATAGTATTATGATGTCCCTGAAGGCAGGAAGCTGGAACAAATTCGGTAACCGGACCCTCAACAGCCTTTTTAATAATCGCAGATTTGCTTTCGCCTAATGCTACCAACAAAATTCGTTTGGCTTTTAAAATAGTTCTTACGCCCATGGTTATCGCCTTTCTTGGCACTTTGCTCATGGAGCCAAATTCAAAGGCGGCATCGGAACGGGTGGAGTGTTCGAGGGTGATCAGCCTGGTGACAGAATTGATATGAGAGCCAGGTTCATTAAAACCTATATGTCCGTTTCGTCCAATTCCCAACAATTGAAAATCCAGTCCTCCAACTTCTTTTATTTTCTTTTCATATTCATCGCAATGGCGCTTTATATTTTCCTGTGCAATCTGGCCATTGGGAATGAAACAGTTTGAATCATCTATATCTATATGCGAAAAGAAGTTTTCCCGCATATAATGATAATAACTTTTGCTGGAATCTTCTGAATTCAATTGATAATATTCATCGAGGTTGAAACAAATTACGTTTTTAAAGCTCAGCCCATCCTCGCGGTGCATCCGTATCAATTCGTTATACACTCTTTTTGGAGTAGAGCCAGTTGCGAGACCCAGCACTGCCGGCATTCCTGTAGCCTTTTTTGTCTTTATAATTTCAGCAATTTCATTTGCAATTACCTTTGATGCTTCAATTGCTGAGGGATATATTATAGTAGGAATTTTCTCAAAAGAAAATGTAGTTACTAAGGAAGGTGTGTCAATGTTCATTTCTGTTTGCTTTATTTTTTATCTAAAAAGTATATTTCTTGTACCGACTACTAAAAATTACATTTTAAAAGACGCGGATTAAATGGCATCATCAAGCCCATCATTAAAAACAAATTTATTGTATTAACATCTCCATTTGTTGCGCAAACGGTTGTACGAATTTGAACAATCGATTGCGCATACTTTAACCATAAGATTAAAGTATTTTTAAAACCTTAAACAGTTTGATATGCAGCACAACCAAAACAGCAGCAGAAATGCTATGGTAATAATAGCCATTTTATTTTTTGTATTCGGGTTTGTAACCTGGTTAAATGGCCCACTGATAACATACGTGAAACTGGCTTTTGGACTCGATACCGATTCCAAAGCATTTATGGTTACTACCACTTTTTATGTGGCCGGGTAAACCGGCCACATTTAAATTTAATAAGATGCATTGTTTCAATATTGTCAAAAAGCTTTACGCCAACTGTTTTTACCGTAAAAATTATTGTTTGCAAGTACTGGCATTATGCCTGGTATTATTTGGCTGTAGCATGAACGCTGTTGCCCAGCAAAAAAAGAAGTGGAAACTTATCTGGAAAGATGAATTCAAACATGATGGCCTTCCCGATGAAAGTAAATGGGGTTTTTCTCCCCGAACAAAAGCCAATTGGGCCTGCTACTGCTACAACGATACTTCAACGGCGGTAGTACGAAACGGTAAACTTCTGTTAAGAGGCATTGTTGCCGATAAACGCACCAACGATACAGCCCGGTATCAAACCGGTTGTATTCATACAAAGGGTAAATTTTTTTTTTTATATGGAAAGATGGAGGTGAGGGCAAAACTTCCCCAGGGTACAGGATCGTGGCCTGCTATTTGGTTAATGCCCGAAGAGGCGGTGTATGGTGGCTGGCCGCACAGCGGCGAAATTGATGTAATGGAACACTTGAATTACGATAGCATTTTTTACCAAACCCTGCACAGCCATTACATTGATGGGTTAAAAGAAAAGAACAATCGAAAATACTTCAATACTGCTTCTTTTAAAACAGGAGATTATAACGTGTATGGCATGGAATGGAGCGAGGAAAAAATAGAATTTTTTATCAACGGAAAGCGCACCTTTACGTATCCTAAAATCCAAAACGATACCACAGGTGTACAATGGCCTTTCGACAAAAAGTTTTACATCATCCTTAACCAGGCATTGGGTGGTAGCTGGGCAGGGCCAATAGGCGACAATGATTTGCCCCAGCAAATGGAAATTGATTATGTGCGGGTTTACCAGGCTAAATAAAAAGGTAAACGCCAATCATCGAAACCATTTTTTTAACGAACGCTTTATCATGACGTTAACTGGCTTTTGTAAATTGCATTTTTTTTGGTGGGCAATACTGTCAAGTGTTTGTGTGCAGGCACAGGTAAACATTATTCCGCAGCCCGCCATTTTGCACATCTCTCCCGGCCATTTTATTATTGATAATAATACTGCTTTAAAATTTGGCCCGGGCAACAGCGATTGTTCTGCACTGGCTAATTATTTTGCCGGACATGTTAACCGTGTGTCAGGCATTAAGCTGCCTGTAAACCGCCGGGCAACCAAATACATCCATTTTGGTATAAACAAAACAATAGGGTTAAGCTCCGAGGCGTATCAGCTTACTGTTTCGCCAACTGCCATAAACATATCAGCAGGATCGAAGGCAGGTATCTTTTATGCTTTCCAATCCCTCATACAAACGCTGCCGGCCATCCGCACCAATGTGGAGCTGGCTGTACCCTGCATGCAAATAATAGATTCACCCCGTTTTAAATGGCGTGGCTTTATGCTGGATGTCAGCCGTCATTTTTATTCTGTTGATGCCATTAAAGAAGTTATAGACCTGCTTGCTTTGCATAAAATGAACGTGCTGCACTGGCACCTGACCGACAACGAAGGATGGCGACTTGAAATAAAGAAGTACCCAAAGCTTACCAATGTTGGCGCCTTCAGAAACGAAATGCCCGGAAGTGTTTTTTACAAGAAAGATTCGCTGCCGCTTACGGGTACACCATACCGCTACGGCGGTTATTACACACAGCAGCAGGCCAAAGATGTGGTTGCTTACGCGACATCAAAAAACATTATGGTTGTTCCTGAAATAGAAATGCCCGGCCATTCAGGGGCGGCATTGGCTGCCTATCCTCAATTTTCGTGTACCCACCTGTCCCAGCAGGTACCCAACGCCAGCACATGGAATGGACACACTGATTCGGCGATGTTGGCTGTAAATTATTGCGCGGGTAACGACAGTTCTTTTTTATTTTTACAGGATATTTTGGCTGAAGTAATGGACATTTTTCCCTCAGCATACATTCATATCGGTGGCGATGAAGTGGATAAGACCTACTGGAAGAAATGCCCTCGCTGCCAGCAAAGAATGCATACCGAAGGACTTAACAACGAGGAGGAATTGCAGGGTTATTTCATTAAACGTGTAGAAAAATATCTGCTGGCGCACAACAAAAAATTACTGGGTTGGGATGAAATACTGGAAGGAACTCTTGCACCCACGGCAACCGTTATGAGTTGGCGTGGTGAGAAGGGGGGCATTGCAGCCGCTAAACAACACCACGATGTAATTATGTCGCCAAGCGATCCGCTGTACTTCAACCGGTACCAGGCCGATCCGCAGTACGAACCTTTGGCGGCTAAGTTTTCCATCAATACTTTGGAGCGGGTGTATCAATATAATCCCCAGCCAAATGCGCTAACCAATCAACAAAAAACATTTATTATTGGCGGTCAGGCAGCCATCTGGACCGAATTTGTTTCATCGGTAGAACACCTTGAATACATGCTTCTGCCACGGATGCCAGCCATGGCTGAGGCATTATGGACACCTCTTGAGAAAAAGAGTTTTACAGGATTTGTTGAACGGCTGAACGGATGGCATTTTAACGCGTGGCAGCAAAAAGGCATCCGCTTTCATCCGGCATATTTTACAAGCCAAACCCATGAAGCAAACAGAAAATAAGGCAAAGGAAAAGGCTTCTGTTGCTGTATTAAAATTGAATGTGTTTGTTGGTAGAAATGAAGATGGCAGATGTTTAACATCGTCAGCATATATCTGCCGGAATAAAATAACTGAATAAAAATTTGTATAAAACCTAAACCAAGATTGTATGCACGTAAAAAAATCGATTTGGTTGATGTTTATTACCTGTTGCATGTGCAGCCTTATTTTTCTGCGGGCAGGTGCCCAAAATCTGCGGCCCAATATCATTTTGTTTTTAGTAGATGATATGGGTTGGATGGATACGTCTGTTCCGTTTGGCGACAGTATGATGCCGCTAAATAAACGCTATCACACGCCCAACATGCAGCGCCTGGCAAACGAAGGCATGAAGTTTACTAATGCATACGCCACACCGGTATGTACGCCCACACGGGTAAGTTTGTTAAACGGGTTAAACGCCGCGCATCATGGTGTCACCAATTGGACAAGCCCGCAAAGAAACAATTCGACCGACCAGGCAGACGAACAGTTTACTGCCGCCAACTGGAATATAAACGGGATATCCAATACAAAGGAAACGCCACGTTCCGTGTACGCCACCACTTATCCGCAGTTACTAAAGCAGGCTGACTACTACACCGTTCATGTAGGCAAAGCGCACTGGGGCTCCGCCGGTACACCCGGAGCCAATCCTTACAATCTGGGTTTTATGGTAAATGTTTCCGGCCATGCTGCCGGTCACCCACAAAGCTACCTGGCAACGGATAACTATGGCAACAAGCCAGGTAAGGCCAGTGCACAGGCGGTACCCGATCTTGAAGAATATTATGGCTCCGATACCTTCTTAACGGAGGCACTTACATTAGAGGCCATCAAAGCGCTTGAAGCGCCCATCAAAAAGAAACAGCCCTTCTATTTAAACATGGCACATTATGCGGTACACATTCCGATAATGGCCGATAAGCGCTTTGTTCAAAAGTGTTATGATGCCGGACTAGATTCTACTGAAGCAGAATATGCCAGTCTTTTGGAAGGGATGGATAAAAGCTTGGGCGACATTATGGATTTTGTAAAAGCAAAAGGCATTGAAAAGAATACCATTATTATTTTTATGAGCGACAACGGTGGCCTGAGTTATGCTCCTCCGCGCGGCGGTGAGTCACATACACAAAACCTGCCGTTGAAGGCCGGTAAAGGCTCAGTGTACGAAGGTGGAATCCGCGAACCGATGATTGTAAAGTGGCCTGGCGTAGTTAAACCAGCTTCCACATCAACACAGCCGGTAATTGTTGAAGATTTTTTTCCCACGATATTACAAATGGCAGGTATTAGCAACTATAAAACCTTTCAACTAATAGATGGAAAAAGCTTTGTTCCTAATTTAAAGAATAGCAGGTATGCTGATTCGTTGCGAACTTTTACCTGGCATTTTCCCAACAAGTGGCAGCCGGAAGACGGCCCAGGTATTAATTACAAATCGGCCATTAGGCAAGGAGACTGGAAGCTCATTTACAATATGCGCAACGGCAGCAAAGAACTGTATAACCTTGCTAATGACCTTGGCGAAAACAACGACGTATCTAAGTTGTACCCGCAAAAAGTTTTGGCGCTAAGCAAGCTTCTTTCTGAGAAATTAAGGAGATGGAATGCACCAATGCCGTTGTTTAAAAGCAATGGCAAACCGGTGCCTTTTGCAGGTGAAGTAAATTAAAGGCTCTTTCAAATTATTGATGAAGCATACAAGTATCATGTCAAAACCCCTACAGCTATGAAGTTATTTATGTTGTTGTCGGTAATGTTGGCATCGTTTGCGGCAAATGCCCAGCAACGGCCAAACATTGTCATCATTGTTTCCGACGATCATGCCTACCAAACCATTGGCGCCTATGGCAGCAAGCTGATGCAAACGCCTGCCATAGATCGCATTGCCAAAGAAGGCGCCATTTTTAAAAAGGCTTATGTTACCAATTCTATTTGCGGCCCGAGCCGGGCTGTTATATTAACGGGTAAATACAGCCATAAAAACGGTTTTAAGGACAATGAACATTCCCGGTTTGATGGCAGCCAGGATTCTTTTATAAAGGAACTGCGTGCTAGCGGCTACCTTACTGCCTGGATAGGCAAGTGGCATTTGGAAACCAAGCCGCAGGGCTTCGACTATTGGCAGATATTACCCGGCCAGGGGCAATACTACAATCCAGATTTTATAATGATGGACAGCAGTGTAAAAAGAGTGGAAGGTTATGCCTCTAATGTGATAGAGGATGTCGCAGAAAGATGGCTGGACAAACGCGATGAAAGCAAACCCTTTTGCCTGGTCATAGGCCACAAAGCCACTCACCGTACCTGGTTGCCCGACACCAGTGATATGGGTTTGTTCGATAAAGTAACCTTTCCTTTACCGCACAATTTTTATGACAATTATGCTGGAAGAGAAGCGGCAAAAGTGCAGGACATGACCATAGCCAAAACCCTGATTATGGGTTACGACCTGAAGATGTTTGATAGCGATGCAGCAGCCAACAAAGAAGGTGGCGTAAAAAGAATGAACCCTGCTCAAAGAGCCAAGTTTGATGCGTACTACAAGCCGATACATGCCGATCTGAAAGCGCACAACTTAAGTGGTAATGCCCTTACCGAGTGGAAGTACCAGCGATATATGCGTGATTATTTGAGTACCGCCGCATCGCTCGACCGCAATATTGGCCGCACACTTGACTATCTGGATAAGCACAATCTTGCAAAAAATACCATCGTCGTTTACGTATCCGACCAGGGTTTTTATATGGGTGAACATGGCTGGTTTGATAAACGATGGATGTATGAAGAATCGTTTCGCACACCAATGGTGATGCGGTATCCCGGCGTAATTAAGCCCGGCACGGTAAACAACAATTTTGTGCTGAACATGGACATTGCGCCCACTATGCTGGAAGCAGCAGGTGTAGCCATTCCAAAAGACATGCAGGGCGAATCTATGCTGCCCCTGTTGAAGAAGCCCGGCAAGGGTCGCGACGTATTGTATTATCATTATTACGAGAATGGCGAGCATGCGGTATCGCCACAATTTGGCATCAAAACAAAGCGATACAAACTCATTCGTTTTTACAAAAGGGTAAATAGTTGGGAACTGTACGACCTGCAAAAAGATCCGAATGAAATGCACAACCTGTACGGCAACAAAGGCTATGAAAAGATTACAGCCACTTTGCACAAACAGTTAATGCAGACTATAGACAAGTATGAAGATGACGATGCAAAACAGATTTTGAACAATAAATAACCAGGCAGCAGCAGGTTTATCTCATAGAAATTAAAAAATAAAAAAGATGATACAAATGAGCATTGGTTGGGCTTTGCCTGCCGTCGGTATTTCAGTTTGCCGCACCAAAATAGATCTTAAAAATTCTTTTTGATAATCAAGAAAAATTCAACAACAAATGGTTTCGATATTAAATCACCAAACAAAAATAAAACAACAATGAAAAAATTTACAACAAGGTTTATGCTTTGCATGTTGCTAAGTATTTGCATGGCAGTGGCTAATGCCCAGCAAAGAACGGTTACTGGCACTGTTAAAGATGACAACGGCAATCCTTTGGCTGGTGCAACTTTCCATTTAAAAGGCACAAATATTAGTGGTGCTACAAATGGTAACGGAAGCTTTACAGTTAGAGTTAACGGATCAAATGCCGTTCTGGAATTTACATCTGTCAATTTTACTTCTAAAGAAATACAGGTGGGTAAAAGCAACACTGTTAACGTGGTTTTATCAAACAGCAGTAACAACCTAAACGAGGTGGTAGTTACGGCTTTTGGCGTGGGCAAACAAAACAAAAAACTTGGTTATGCCGTAACCACTGTAAAGGGTGATGAACTTACCCGCACCAATACGGTTAACCCCATTACTGCCCTGCAAGGCAAAGTTGCTGGTGTTAACGTCAACGTTATGTCAGCAAGTGGTGTTCAAACTTCTCCCTTTATTCAAATTAGAGGATCTAAAGTATTAGGAAAACCTGGTCAAAACTCTAACCAACCAATTTTTGTGGTTGATGGTAACGTTTTAGAAAACAACGTTTTCGATGCGGACAATGCTGATGGAGGGTCGCAGTTAAAAAACCTTAACCCGGATGATTATGAAGCCATTACAGTTTTAAAAGGTGCCGCAGCCACATCGGTTTATGGTTCACGTGGTATTAATGGCGCCATAGTTATTACAACAAAAAAAGGAAAAGCGGGCCAGGGATTGGGCGTTGAATTTAATAGCACTTATCAAACCCAGCATATTTATAAAGCCCCTATGGCTTACCAAAATACATACGGCCAGGGAAGTTGGTCTGCTGCTGAGGGTAATTTCAGACCCGATGGTAGTATGATTCAAACTATGGGTAGTTGGGGAACTAGGATGGATGGAAGTTTACATCCGGCTGTTTCTAATTTCGACAAAAAGGTTCCCTATTCTCCGCAACCCGATAACTGGAAAGTATTTTACCAAGATGGGGCCTATATAAACAACAACCTGGCGTTAACAGGTGGTACAGATAAATTTGGATTTCGCATGTCGTATTCCAACAACCAGGCAACCGGTACCCTTCCAAATAACGCCATGAACAGAAACGCCATTGAATTTAAAATGAATGGCCAGTTAAACAAAGTTTTTTCAACTGAACTGGGTATTTCTTATGCAAATACGGTTGCCCGTAACTTTTATTCGCAAGGCCGTTATTATTTTGGTGGTGGTCAAAATCTTGGTTTCAATACTTACTATTTGCCTCGTAATATCGATACCAAAGACTGGTATGCAACTTACAGGGCTGCTGATAATACACCGGACTTTACCCATGCTTATGGCAACCTTTCGGCAGTGGTAAACGCATTTTCAAGATTTGATAAAAATAATTATTATCGCCACGAAAATTCTGTGCTGGCCTATACTCAGTTGAAGGCTCAGGCAACTCCCTGGCTGGATTTCTCGGCAAGGGCCAACATAAACTATTATAAGATATTTACGGAAGAAAAAAACCTTGGTAATGAGAAAGATAACCGTGGAGGTTATTATGGAATAGGTGGCAACTATTCCAACGATTATACTTTATTGTTCATGGGTCACGCTACCAAATCGTTTAACGACGATTTTTCTGTCGACTTCAGGGTGATAAATGAAATATATGGAAACAGGCAGGGCGAATCGTATAGTGCCAATTCAAATGGCGGGTTGAGTGTTCCCAACCAGTTTTTCCTTGGCAATTCGGTGAACAACATACAAAACAATATCAAATACGGTTACACAAAACCATCAAGGCTAACTATTGGATTGGCAGGTATTTTAAATTTGAACTACAAACGTTACCTCAATCTTGAAATTACAGGTCGTAACGATTGGTTAAGCACACTTACCTATCCATATGCTGTTATCGGAGGACAAAACAACTATACTGTTTTTTATCCTTCGGTTAACGCCTCTTATTCATTTTACGATCATTTTGTTAAGGGAATGCCGGGGTGGTTGTCATCTGGCAGGCTTAGAGCATCTCTTGCCTATGTTGGTAATGCAGGTATTGCAGGTGCTTATGCCACTGGTATCGGATATACACCTGCTACCACTTACAACCAAAACGGCCAATCGGTTGGACTGGCCACTCAATACAGGGCCAACATTAAACCCAACCTTAACCTGAAACCACAGGTGCAGCGTTCCATAGAACTTGGTACCAACTTCGGTTTGTTTAGCGAAAAGGTTAATGTGGATTTTGCATGGTACAAAACCAACACTTTCGACCAGTTGCTCGAATTGGGTGGTGTACCTGAAACCGGTTACAATACCATGTTTGTAAACGCAGGTAACATTCAAAACAAGGGCTGGGAATTGTTGGTAAACTATTCGCCAATACGTCAAAAGAATTTTGGACTCGATCTGTCGGTTAACATGGCAAGCAATAAAAGTAAAATCATTGAGTTTGGTAATGGTATAAAGCAATGGGAGCTAAGTGGCGGTTATGATGGCGCCAATGTATACGCTTATGAAGGCGGTGCTTTCGGAATTCTTACTTCCGAATCGTGGGCTTCAGTTAAGCACGATACTAAAACAGGGTTCCCTTTGGTAACTGTTGGTGGCCGCAATACCAACACCAATGCACTTGACAAAAGGGATTTTCAATTGTATGAATACGTATCCTATTCCGATGCGGACGGCTCAGCGCAAATTGGAAAGGTTGAACCAAGCCTGACAGGGGGTACTACTGCTACCCTTCGTTATAAAAACTTCTCTCTGTTTGCCCAGGTTGATGGCAGGTTTGGCGGCTGGGTATATTCCGAAGCCTTAAATTATGCCATGGCCCAGGGTACCCCGGAAGCAAGTTTACAATGGCGCGACCAGGAGCATGGCGGCGTTGAGCGTATCGACTCCTACAACGGTTCAAAAAGATATGACGGCGCCTTGCCAAACGTAGTATTTGCAGAAGGCCAGATGAGCAAATTGAGGCCTGGTGTCAGCATTGCAGGAATGACTTTTAAAGATGCCTACGACAAGGGATTGGTAGAACCTTGGAAAGCGTCTGCCTATAATGTTTATTCCTTTGGATGGGGTATCAACATCAACAGTGCAAACAATATCAGTACTGCAAAAAATTCGTGGGTAATGATGCGGGAAGTAACCCTGGGCTACAGGTTACCTGCAAAAGTATTAGGCAAAACTTTTTTAAGAGGTGCACGTCTTAGCTTGTCAGCCCGCAACATTGGTTACCTGTACAAAACATTGCCAGGTGGCCAAAACCCCGAATCATTGCAAAGCAACGACCCTTTCCGTCCGTACATAACCGGTGGCGTTCCCTTCACACGTAATTATGCGGCAACAATCAATATTTCACTCTAATCCATTTTCAATTTAAAATAATGAAGAAGATAAATAAATACATCATTGGTCTGCTTGCGGTGGCAAGTTTATCGCAATCGTGCAAAAAACACATGATTGAACTTAATACAAACCCCAACCTGCTAAATGATGCTGCACCGGAGTATTTGTTTACCGGGGCAACTACCGACATGGGAATAGGTTCAAGAGACAGAACCGCGAAGAAGTATGGCACTACTATGACCTGGATGCAATATGTGGTACCCGAAGGAACAAGTACCGATGCATTGGCAAAAGCTTACTGGAAGCCTGGCTCCGGACCTACGCAAGGACCCGTTCCCGGTTTTCCTTACTACACGGATTATTTTTCGGGTGTTGGCAGAGACATGAACCGGATTATGAAAAAGATTGACAACATGAACGACGCCGACAAAGAAAAGTACAAGGGCCTACGTGCTATTTGTGAAACTGTAGATGTTTTTCAAGCCTGGCGTGTAGCTGATATCTATGGGGCATTACCTTACAAACAGGCCTTCCAGTCCGACGAATATCCAACACCGCAATACGATTATAACTGGGATTTGTACAAGGTCTTTGACACAAAGTTGAAAGCTGCTGCTACTACACTCGCTGCCTCCAACACTGCTCAAATTTCCCTGGGCAACCAGGATATGTTTTTTGGAGGTGATTATACAAAATGGCTTGGCTTTGCAAATAGCCTCCGTATAAAAATTGCCCAACGTTTTGAAAAGCGTGATGCAGTGCAACTGACTGCTGTTTTAACTGATATTGCCAGCAATTTCGCTGGTAAGATTATGTCCTCCAACGACGGATCTTTTGCTATCAATAACACCCGCGATTGGAACAATAATGTGGATGACATAAATGTAGTCCTGTTCAGCTTCAATGCGGGCTTTGCTTTTGTAGAACAACTTAAAGCTACCAACGATCCGCGCATAAAGTTTATGCTTCGCGAAAACGATTTTGGTTCCAATTCAAAACAATACAGAAGGGTGCAGGATTTAGGTACACCTGCTGCAAAAACGGCGCTGCTACTTCCCGAAAACCAGGAGCGTTATGCAGGCAAACATGCCACGCCAGCTTCGGCCGGTAATCCTGATTATGGTACTGCAGGTGGGAACAGATATAAAACGTTTACGCTTAACGGCACTAATGGCAACCAGACCGTAGGTTACCAGTCTGCTATTCAGTCAAGGTTGTTTATAAAAAATGGAGGTTTCGGTGGCTTTAATGCCCTGTCATCCCGCGATTTAATGCACGATGATGAAAGCTTTGTGGATGGTTCTTCCATTAAAATGAAATCCTTTTTCATCTCGTATCCAGATGTTTGTTTTATGATGGCTGAAATTGCTGCCAAAGGTGGCAATGGCTTGGGTAAAACTGCGGAGGAGTGGTATAGAGCAGGTGTTGCCGCATCGTTTGACTTGTACAAACAAATGGCTGTTGCTACAAATGTACCCGGGGCAACTTCTGTTTCAGCGGGTTCATTTGCCACAACCATTCCTTATGCCGGTTTGCCAGGTATTTATACACAGCAATGGGTAAACAATCTGCTTACTCCAGATGAGGCGTGGGCCACCTGGAAGCGTACGGGCTATCCGCAGTTTACGGATGTTCGTTCTACAAGCAATGGTTTGATAGGTACCAGCAGCATAGCTTATCTTGAAAATCTTTGGGATGGCGGCGACAACCTGTTAATCACCCGCAGAGATGCTTTGCAGATGACTTCAACCATAAATCAACAAAATTTTATAAATGCAGTTGAAACGCAAAAAACAAAAGACGGCTCATATGGAGCTTCTTCGACCGATACTAAAGGACGTATTTGGTGGGATAAACAATAGCGTTACCAGTAGGTATGTACTGTGCGAATCCTCTCCTCATTTTTGCAAGTAATATTTGAAGTGTAGAAGTTAGCCCTTTTGTAAGTGATAACGGGCTAACTTTTATCTACCTTCTCAATAGAAAAAGCTGTTTCACATACTTTTTTTAGCACAACCTATATAGTAAAAAAGGCTATGAAAAGGTTCAAACCGCTTAGCACAAACAGTTATGCAAACCGTCAACAAGTATGAAGATGACGATGCAAAACAGATTTTGAACAATAAATAACCAGGTAGCAGCAGGTTATCTTATAGAAATTAAAATGTGAAGATGATGATTAAAAAGACATTGCTTGGGCTTTGCCTGCTGACGGTGATCCCGGTTGCTGCGCAAAAATCTTTCTACAAAAATTTCGCAGTCATTAAAGAAGGAGATACTCAACAGGAAATTATCCGCAAAGCGGCGCATGTAGTGCCATCGCCACGGCAATTGCGTTGGCAGCAATTAGAACTAACGGCGTTTTTCCATTTCGGCATTAATACCTTTACCGGCAGGGAATGGGGCGATGGCAGAGAAGATCCCCAAATTTTTAATCCCACCCAACTGGATGCCCGGCAATGGTTGCGCACTGCGAAAGATGCAGGCATCAAGCAGGTTATCCTCACCGCCAAGCACCACGATGGTTTTTGTTTGTGGCCAACGGCTACTACCAATCACTCGGTAAAAAGCAGCCCCTGGAAGAATGGCAGCGGCGACGTGGTAAAGGAAGTGCGTGATGCCTGTAATGAATATAAAATTGGCTTCGGCATCTACCTTTCGCCGTGGGACAGAAACGCAGCTGTGTACGGCACCGATGCTTACAACGACTTTTTTATAGAGCAACTGACTGAACTTCTCACCAAATATGGCCGCATTGATGAAGTATGGTTCGACGGAGCAAACGGCGAAGGCCCCAATGGCAAAAAGCAGGTGTACGACTTTGATCGTTGGTATGCACACATTCGAAAACTGCAACCTTCCGCTACCATTGCTATCATGGGGCCCGATGTTCGTTGGGTAGGTACTGAAACAGGGTATGGCCGCGATACTGAATGGAGCGTGGTTCCAACCGATAATTTGGATCCATCTGCCGTGGCAGTAAACTCACAGCAAGGCATTGCCTTCAAACCACAGGGAGATATGCGTGGCAGCGACCTTGGCAGTCGCGGTAAAATTGCCAGTGCCAAAGGGTTGGTTTGGTATCCTGCAGAAACCGACGTCTCCATCAGGCCGGGATGGTTTTACCACAAGGCCGAAGACGAGAAGGTGAAATCGCCTGAAAAACTGCTCGACATCTATTACAATTCAGTAGGCAAAAACAGCGTGTTGTTATTAAATATTCCTCCCGATAAAAGAGGACGTGTAAACGAAAGTGATATTCGCAGCATGCAGGAATGGAAAAGATTGCGCGATGAAACATTCTCTATAAACCTGGCTAAGGGAGCAACCATTCATTCACCCAATGGAGTTAACAGCAAGGCGTTGACAGATGGTAAACACAAAACCTATTGGACCACCAGGCAAAACGATACCACCGCTATCGTAAACTTTTCTTTTAACAAGCCAATCACTTTTGATGTGCTGGAACTACAAGAGAACATTGCCGTTGGACAACGAATTGAACATTATATTTTGGAGTACAATCAAAACAATGAATGGAAGAAGGTGGCAGAAGGAACCACCGTAGGTTATAAAAGGTTAATGCGTTTTGATCCGGTTACTGCCACCAACGTTCGGCTGCGCATTATATCCTCCCGGTTAAGCCCAACGCTAAGCGAATTTGGTTTGTACCATCAACCTAATAAACAATAAGCGCCTTCATACAACGGAAACCTGATTTTACCCGCAACGCCTTTTTCAAATGAAAACATTCCTATTTCTTCTTCTTTTTTCAATTGCGCTTTGTACAAAGGCAGCCGATACCCTGCATGTGATAACGCATAAACAAGAAACGATTGTTACTGATCCGGCGCATGGATTTAATGAATACAAGCGGTGGGGTGTTTTTCCGTCAGCGGCAACCCCAATAAGAAAAATTATGCTAAAGGTGCGGTTCGCCTGCCCTGAAAATATGCGCTGTGCCGATTGGGATTATAAAGACCATATTACCATCAGGCGGAAGGGCGGTGTGAACGATGCAAGCCAGGATTATGAAATTGGCCGCATGCTAACTCCGTACGGTGGCACCTTTGCCAAAGACTGGAAGTTTAACTGGGAGGTGGATGTAACCGACTTTAGTATGCTGCTGCGCGATAGTATTGAGATTGGATATAACCATACTGGGTATGAACCCAACAACGACCGTGGATGGGCCATAACCCTCGACTTTGAAATCATAAAAGGAACACCGGCATGGGAGCCCATCAGTATTCAAAAAGTCTATGACAACAGTTATCACTATGGCGATAGTACCCGGCCAATAGAAAATGAATTGGCGCCGGTAACATTCAAAACGGCAAAGGGAGCAGAGTTTGCCCGGCTTCGCATTGTGCAAACGGGTCATGGTATGGACCGCCCCGATGGCTGCGGAGAGTTTTGCAACAAGTACAGGCAGGTTTTTTATGATGGAAAATTGATCGACACCCGTTCGATATGGAAGGAATGTGGCGACAACCCTTTGTACCCGCAGGCCGGCACCTGGATTTATGACCGTGCCAATTGGTGTCCCGGCAATTTGATGCAGCCCGATATTTATAATCTGCCATTATCTAAGGGCGGCGCACACATTGTTGATGTGAATATGCAGCCCTATATTTCACCAAAACCAACGGCGGAGGAAGTGATCTCGGCATACCTCATTCAATACAGAAAGGCTGCTGCAAAGAATGATGTGGCGCTGCTTGACATTGTGAGCCCAACTATGAAGGATGCTTTCCGCAGGTACAATCCATCGGCTATAAAGCCAACCATCATTGTAAAAAATATGGGTGCTGTCAATATAAAAAATTTGATGGTGATATACGGCACAGCCGGTTCGGTTAAAAGAAATTACCGTTGGAAGGGCGATTTAGCGACTTTTACAACGGATACAATTATGCTACCGGGCATTGTTGTATCCGATAACCCCCAAGATAAGTTTGAGGTGGAATTATTACAGCCAAATGGCAGGAAAGACAGCTATAATGCCGACAACAAATTGACTTCCTGGTTTGAAACCGTTCCCCGACACAATACCACGACTATTGTGTACCTGAAAACAAACAACCAGCCCTTGCAAACAGCCTATGTGTTAACCGATGCCAATGGCAACATGGTACAGCAGCGACCCTTTGGTTCCCTGGCAGCAAACACAGTTTACCGCGATACATTGAAGCTGGCTACCGGCGCTTACTGCTTTACATTGCTGGATAGCAGCGACAATGGACTTGAATTTTGGGCCAATGCCAGGGGCGGCAGCGGAAGGGCAAGGATGCTGAACAAAGAGGGCCAGATTGTCAAGGATTTTGAAGCTGATTTTGGAAGATTTATACAATATAATTTTATGGTTGATCAGCCTGTAACGCCGGTGGCCGCAATAAATTCCTTTGAGTTATATCCTACCAGCACAAACGACAAAACGACGTTAGACTATCATGGCAATTTTCCTGCTGAAGTGCGGGTACAGATTGTAACTGACCCTGGCGATAAGATAGTGGAAGCGCACACCTATAACGACTTAACAGAAGGCGTGTTTACTTATGACCTCAGTCGTTTTCCAAAAGGGCGGTTCTACTTGAAGGTGCTTATCAATGGGGAAGAAAAATTTAAAAAGCGCATACGACTAAAAGAATAAGCTTGTAATCAAAACAACATTTGATAATGCTCAGGTAAAATACAATTGTTTTAGGATAAGACCTGTAAAAGAAAACATCAAATAAATATGCGCAAACGTTTCCGCAGTTTATTATGTATAACATAATCTACCTTTAAGGCATTTTAAGGAAAGATTTATTCAGGTATCCAATCAATTTTAAATATAAAATTTAAACGTGAAGTATTTATTAAGTTTCATTCCTGTTTTTTTTATAGCGGTATTTGCCTTTGGACAACGGGATACGATTGCTTTAAATGCTGATTGGCAGTTTGCCATTGATAAAAATGGCGAAGGTTTAAATCAGCAGTGGTTCTTAAAAAATCTATCCGGTTCAAAAGGTGTGCAATTGCCACACACCTGGAACATTGAACCCAATAGTCAAAATCATTATGGGTGGGGATGGTACCAAAAGAAAATAGACATACCAGCCCAATGGAAGAATAAGAATGTGGTGCTCCAGTTTGGCGCTGTAAACCATACGTCGTATGTATATGTGAATGGAGTACAGGTAAACGCAAATATTGGCGACGGATTCAATAAGTTTTTTGTTAACCTGAATGGAAAACTTGCCTATGGTAAGAACAACATTATTACGGTAGCAGTCAACAATGATTACGGAAAGAACAAGGTGCCTTTTGGCTCTTCGTTCGACTGGCCAAACGATGGAGGTATCATTCGCCCGGTTGCCATGATAGTGAGCAATAGGCCTGCCGCAAATTACCTGCACGTAACACCAAAGCTCAATACCGCAAACAACGAGGGTGAACTGCAAGTTAAACTGGGCTTTGATGTGCAGGGAAAAAAGTCGTTAAAACTGGCCGTTACCATTACGGAAGAAAACCAATCCTCGCACAATATTGTGCTTACAAAAACTGCAACACCTATTTGGCAAAATGCCGAAGCCAGCCTGCATTTTACGCTGCCAAAAATCAATCCATGGCACTTCGATTTTCCCAATCTCTATCGGGTTGATGTAGTGGTTATGGATGGCAACTTAGCTGTTGATAAGCTGAGCACCAACATTGGCTTCAGAGAAATAAAATTTGTAAAAGGCCAAACATTTCTCAACGGCGAACGGGTAAAGCTGATGGGTGTAGAATGGACGGCAGGATCTAATCCTGACTATGGCTTTGCGGAGACAGATTCTGTTATCATCAGCCAGGGAAAATTAATGAAAGATGTGAATGCCATCTTTACCCGCCAGCATTTTCAGCAGTCAGATGTGTTTTACGATTTCTGCGACCGCAATGGAATAATTGTACAGCAGGAGGTTCCATTGTGGGGCCCTGAAACTCCGGCAAACGATACCATTCAACGCATAGCCATGTCGCAACTGCAACGAATGATCAACAACAATTACAACTACACCAGCATTTTTGCATGGGGTGTGGGTAATGAGTTGAGGGGCAGATCGGCAGATATGAAAAAAATGATTGCGGCGCTGATCACACGGGCAAAATCGTTAGACTCATCAAGGATGGTTGCCTATGTTAGCAATACCCTCACCCAAAGCTTTTACAACAACCCAAAGTTTGCGCCCGATGCGGCAAACGATGGTGACTTTATCATGATGAATGAATATGGCGGAAGCTGGTGGGCCATTCCAACTGGTAAAATTCACAACTACCTCGACAGCGTGCACCTGAGTTATCCTGATAAGCCATTCTTTATTTCTGAATTTGGATTATGCGCTCCCAATTTTAAAGGTGGCGACGAAAGAAGATTGCAGGATCTCATCTATCATATGGCGGTTTACGAAACCAAGCCGTATGTAGAAGGCGCTATTTACTTCGACCTTACTGACTACCGTACCCATTACCCCGGCACTTCTGAAAACGATAAGTTCAGAAGGCGAATACATGGCGTGTACGATATGTATGGTAATCCCAAACCATCCATGAAAGTATTGCGAGAAATGTCGTCGCCTATTGAAGTGCAGCAGATGGCTCCAAGGGGTAAAAACAAAGCCGGTGTTCTTATATTTGGCAATATCGGTTTACCGCAGCATGTTGTAAGCGGTTACAAATTATACCTGTCGGATAAAACGGACAATTATCTAAACACCAAAGCGTACAACATTCCTGTATTGCAGCCCGGCCAAAGCGTAACCATTGAAGTTGAAGACCGGTTTGAAGCAAAAGGAATTGTTACAGTTGTTCGTCCAAACGGTTATGTCGTTTCTCAAAAATCATTTGCTGAGTAAAACAGCACAAAATAGAAAACATGAAAAAGATCCCCATCATTCTACTTTTATCGGTTATCTCCTCTGCAGTGTTTGCCCAGGCAACTAACTCAATCATTCCCCGCCCGGTTTCCATTGAAATGGGAGAGGGTAGTTTTGTTGTCGATAACAATACGGTCATCAAATACAATCGTGCACAAAAAGCATTGAAGAATGCCGCTGATTTTATGGTCGCACACATCAAACAAATAAGTGCCTATAACCTATCGGTTGGTGGTAACAAAACAAAAACGATAGAATTAAAATTTGGCAAAAACGCCGCAATAGGCGATGAAGGATATGAATTGATTGTGTCACCAAAGCAAATCATCATATCGGCAAATACAACTGCGGGAATTATTTATGGAACGCAGTCGTTATTTCAAACATTACCGCAGGTACGCACCAACGAACCCCTGCAAATACCAGCCATGCAAATAACCGATTATCCCCGTTTTAAATGGAGGGGAATGCACCTGGATGTAAGTCGTCACTTCTTTGCTCCGTGGATGATCAAAGAATACATTGACCTGATGGCGTCGTACAAGTTGAATACGTTTCACTGGCATTTGGTAGACGACCAGGGCTGGCGCATCGAGATTAAAAAGTATCCGTTGCTTACAAAGATTGGTGGATGGCGTGTAGATAAGCTCGATCAGGTTTGGAGTCAGCGTCCGCAGGCGGTAGAAGGCGAAGAAGCCAATTATGGAGGCTATTACACAAAGGATCAAATCAGGGATATCATTCAATATGCCGCACAAAGAAATGTGACTATCGTTCCTGAAATTGAAATGCCCGGCCATGTGGCATCTGCCATTGCAGCCTATCCTTATTTAAGCTGCACGCAAAAACCACAGCTTCCTTTAACCGGAGGTGATTATAGCAACATGTCGTCAAACTACTGCGCCGGCAACGATTCTGTTTTCACTTTTCTTCAAAATGTACTGACCGAAGTAATTGATCTATTCCCATCAAAATACATCCACATTGGCGGTGATGAAGTAGACAAAGGTCCCTGGAAAGTTTGCCCCAAATGCCAGGGTCGTATAAAAGCCGAAGGCCTGCACAACGAAGATGAACTGCAGAGCTATTTTATTAAGCGCATTGAAAATTTTGTTGAAAGCAAGAAAAGAAAAATTGTTGGTTGGGATGAGATACTTGAGGGTGGACTTGCCCCGTCTGCAACCGTGATGAGCTGGCGTGGTGAGGCTGGCGGAATAGAAGCTGCCAAAATGCACCATAACGTGGTAATGACACCTGGAAATCCGTTGTATTTTGACCATTACCAGGCCGGGCCGGAAGGTGAGCCCGTGGCGATTGGTGGTATGAATACATTGAAAAAAGTATATGAATACAACCCAATACCTAAAGAGTTAACTGAAGAGCAGGCAAAATATGTGATAGGTGCACAAGCCAATGTATGGGCGGAATATATTCTTACACCGGCAGGCGTGGAATATATGGTGTTGCCACGCATGCTTGCGTTGGCCGAAGTGGTTTGGAGCCCCCTTGAAGGCAAAGATTTTAATGATTTTAGCACGCGGATGCAATATCATTTCAAAGGGTTCGATCAAAGAGGATTGAACTATAGCAAAGGCAATTTTACAGTTGCCATTAAGCCGGTGGCTGCCAATGGAAAAGTGCAGGTAGCATTGTCTACCGAAGCACTGAATGGTGATATATTTTATACTACAGATGGCAGCATACCAAATACCGAAAGCAGAAAATATACTCAGCCATTTAACATTGATTCGTCGGTGGTAGTAAAGGCCGTAACTGCAGTAAGAGGAACGGTGTTGGGCCTGGTGCCGGCACAGCAAAGTTTTGCTGTTCACATGGCTTTAGGCAAAAATGTATCCTATACAAACCCGGTTAGCCGCTACTACCTTGCTGATGGGCCAAATTCACTTACTGATGGTGTAAGAGGTACCAAAGCAGTGGGCAAATACTGGCACGGCTTTTCGGCAAAAGATCTGGTTGCTACAGTTGACTTAGGCGAAGAAAGATCTATTCATTCAATAGAATTGGGTTGCCTGCAGAATTACAGCGATTGGATTTTCCTGCCCTCTTCGGTGAAGTTTGAAAGTTCAGACGATGGAACAAACTTTGGTGAAATTAGTACCTTGGTAAACCCGGTTTCGGTAAATGAAAAGTCAGCCCTTCATAGTTTCGTTTCTGATTTTTCGCCCAAAAAAGCCCGTTATATTCGGGTAACAGCAAAAAACAATCTTTGTCCTCCGGGTCATCCGGGTGCTGGTAAACCAGCCTGGATATTTGCCGACGAGATTGTAGTTAAATAACAAGACTTTCGTAGCACAGCTATAGAGAATGCAAGAGCCTGCTACATACTGGCTCAATTATAAATCGATTTTAAACAAGTGTCATAAACGCTCAACAACCATGAATAGAAAAGACTTTGTAAAAACAGCCGGGCTTGCGGCAGCCGCATTTGCCATGCCTACGGGTAATTTATTTGCCTACAAAAAGGCCGAAGCAAAAGTAAAGTTGGCCATCATAGGCGTTGGTGCCCGTGGCCTGGGGCATCTCGACCTTACACTCAGGCGAAATGATGTTGATGTGGTGGCAATTTGTGATGTTGATGCCAAAACATTAGGTCAGGCCAAATCGATAATACAAAAGAACGGCAAGAAAATGCCACAGGTATTTACCGGTGACGATATGGCCTGGAAAAAGATGTTGGAAATGAAGAATGGACTTGATGGGGTAATCATTGCTACCCCTTGGGAATGGCACAAACCGATGATTATTGGCGCACTGGAATCGGGAATCAAATATGTAGGTACCGAAGTAATGTTGGGCATTACGTTGCAGGATCATTGGGACGTGGTAAAGGCTGCCGAAAAATATGATGCGCAGGTAATGATGCTGGAAAATGTTTGTTACAGAAGGGATGTTATGGCAGTACTGAATATGGTTCGGCAGGGATTGTTTGGCGAGTTGATACACCTGCAGGGTGGCTACCAGCACGATCTTAGAGAAGTGAAGTTTAATGATGGCGAGCATGTGTATGGGCATGGGGTGGAGTTTGGCGACAAAGGTTATTCTGAGGCGCACTGGCGTACCAATCATTCCGTTCACCGCGATGGTGATCTTTATCCTACACATGGCATAGGACCCATAGCCCACTACATCGACATAAACAGGGGCAACCGGTTTATTTCCTTAAGTTCGTTTTCATCCAAAGCAAGAGGCCTTCATAATTACATAGTAAAAAATGGCGGAGAAAGCCATCCCAATGCCAAAGTAAAATTTAAGTTGGGTGACGTGGTAACCACTAATATCAAGTGTGCAAACGGAGAAACCATTTTATTACAACACGATACAAATTTGCCACGGCCTTACTCCCTTGGTTTTAGGGTACAGGGTACCGAGGGCCTGTGGATGGATGTAAACAACGGAATTTATGTACAAGACAAGTCAGCAAAACCTCACCAGTGGGACGATGCCAAAGTATGGTTAGACAAATACGATCATCCGCTATGGGCCAGGTGGAGTAAGGAAACCGCAGGAGCGGGTCATGGCGGAATGGATTTTTTCGTTATCCATTCCTTTGTTGAATCCATCAAGCGCAAAATGCCTACACCTATGGATGTGTACGATGCGGCCACATGGAGCGCTATCACCCCCTTAAGTGAACAATCCATCGAATTGGGTAATGAAACAGTTGAGTTCCCGGATTTTTCGGGGGGGCAATGGATGCAGCGCAAACCTGTTTTTTCATTGAACGATGAATATTAAAAAACGGTAGGATTTGATGATATCGTGTACATGTTATGTTAACCTTTATGTGGCGTATTGCGTGAGGGAAGGCCTGCCGGCTAAGCCGGATAATTTAACAGGGACATTATAATTTTTATTCAATTAATATACTTTGATTTACAATTGTTGAAAAATTTTGTCCTTAGGATTGAAGTGGAAAGTCCACAGCCGCGAGGCACGAGTGGCGAGGACTTGAAGCGAATAGCCCGGCCCCTTGCGCAGCTTGGGGGCACGCCCCATCCCGTTAAAATGCTTAACATAAATAATAATACAGATGGGATATCATTTCTTTCTGAGTTATTTGGCAATAACAACTGGCAAAAGAAACATGAGTATCTATATTTTGAATTTCCTGAGAAAGGCGGAGAAGTGGCAATTCGTCTGGGTGATTGAAAAGGCGTAAAGAGTGATATGAAAAAAGATAAAAAATATCAAAGAATAACAGATCAATAATTATAATTAAAAAATAAACTAATGAAAAAACTTTTGACTGGCTTTTTGGCATTGCTACTTTTTAATGCTTCATTTTCCCAGGTAGATATTATACCTAAACCAGCATCACTTAAAATAGGGAATGGTGTACTCAGTATAAATGCGGATACGAAAATCGTTTTATCCACGAAGGAACTGAAAAAGCAGGCAGCCTTTTTTAATGATTACCTGCAAAAATTTTATGGGTTTAAATTGCAATTGGTAAGCAAATCTGCAAAAGCGGAAAGCAATATTGTATTGACAAATGCTGCAAAAAATAATGCTATAGCCGGAGCCCATCAATTAGATATTACTGCTAATGCAGTTAATATAAAGGGTGACGATGCAGAAGGCGTATTCTATGGCATTCAAACGCTAATCCAGTTGTTGCCGGTTGAAACATCAAAGTCATTGACAATTCCACAACTCAGCATTCAGGATTTCCCCAGGTTTGCCTATCGTGGTATGATGCTGGATGTAGGCCGCCATTTCTTTTCGGTTGATTATGTTAAAAAGTTCATAGATTTTTTGGCTTTGCATAAGATCAATACATTCCATTGGCACCTAACCGAAGACCAGGGATGGAGGATAGAAATAAAAAAATATCCACGCTTAACTGAAGTAGGAAGTTGCCGTAACGGAACCATCATAGGTAACCATCCCGGCAAAGGAAATGATAACCACCAGGACTGCGGGTATTATACACAAAAGCAGGTAAAAGAAATCGTGCAGTATGCTGCTGACCGTTTCATAACAGTAATACCCGAAATAGAACTACCGGGTCATTCTTCAGCAGCCATTGCCGCTTATCCTCAATTGAGTTGTTTTCCCGATGAGCCCACACCATTGGCAAAAGGTGTGAAAGACTGGGCCGGACCCAGAACGGGTAAACAGGTGCAGCAAAGCTGGGGCGTTTATGATGATGTTTTTTGTCCTACTGAATATACTTTTGGTTTTCTTCAGGATGTGCTCGATGAAGTCATTCAATTATTTCCGTCAAAATACATCCATATTGGTGGTGACGAGTGCCCTAAAGAATTCTGGAAGCGTTCTGAATTTTGTCAAAATTTAATAAAAGAAAAAGATTTAAAGGACGAGCATGGGCTCCAAAGTTATTTTATCAGCCGCATTGAAAAATACCTTAACAGCAAAGGCCGTGATATTATTGGCTGGGATGAAATACTGGAAGGAGGATTGGCACCCAATGCCACTGTAATGAGCTGGCGGGGACAGAAAGGGGGTCTGGAAGCAGCCCGGCAAAAACATAAAGTGATCATGACACCCAATAGTCATATGTATTTTGATCATGCCCAGATTAGAAATGAAGATTCGCTGGTAATCGGCGGCTTTTTGCCTTTGGAAAAAGTGTATAGTTACAACCCACTTCCTGCAGAATTGACAAAGGAAGAACAACAATATATATTGGGTGCGCAAGCTAATCTATGGACGGAGTACATTAGTAATCCTGCTAAAGTGGAATACATGATTTTTCCTAGAATGACAGCCCTGAGTGAAGTACTTTGGTCGCCCCTGGATAAAAAAGATTACACTGATTTTAAAAAGAGAATGAACAGCCAGGTTAAGCGGTATGACCTGTGGAATGTAAACTATAACAAAAAAGCTTTGGAGTAATAATCGTTTCACTTGATAAATGAAAAATTTATAACTGGTGTTTAAAATTAAAAGATGGAAAATCAACTGTAGCGGCTTACGTACAAAATGATATGATCTTTTTTTTGCAAAGAAAAGCCTGCATTTGTTGTTTTGTTTAAGGATGGCAATCATTTTTAGTCGAAAACCTAGTTAATATTAATGACCTACCTCATTGCATCTTCACAATAAAGGTGCAATGAGGAAACTGTTTTGTTCGTTGATGTGTGGTTTAGTAGTATTGTTTGCACAGCATCGCCTACCAAAATAAGCGGACTCGCTTTTTAGCGCTTATTACTGGCAAAGGTTAACCACAAAGGCAGGAATGGAAAATTCGGATCAAACGCATATTGATCAATCTTTAAAAAAAGAGCAAACGATTGCGTAAAGTTATTACACATTTTCATGCTAATATTGTTACGGATTCAAAAACTTGTTTTAGAAGTTTTCTATAACTCAAATAATTAGACGAAACTGCGATGCCATTAGATTCATACAATGATGAACTAAAATTATTGAACCGGCTGAAGGCTGGTGATAAATTGGCATTTACCCGCTTTTATGAAATGTATAGCCGGCCTCTCTATCTTAACCTGCTCAAATTACTGAAGTCAGAACCTGCCGCGGAAGAAATTTTACAGGATATATTTTTAATAATATGGGAAAAACGGGAAGCTATTTCCATTAACTTTAGCATTAAATCCTATATGTTCCGGATTGCGGAAAATAAGACTCGTGATTTTTTTAGAAAACTCAAACGTGACCGGAAACTACATGACTATATCAGGGAAGTATCGTCGGGAGAATATGCCGAAGTAGAGGATAAAATACTGCACACTGAAGAAACAATTCTATTAAATAAGGCGATCGAAAACCTTCCGTCCCGACGTAAACAGGTTTTTTATCTTTGTAAAATCCAGGGAAAATCATACCACGAGGTAAGCTGTATCCTTGGCATTTCCACCTCCACCATTAATGATCATGTAGTTAAAGCTACCCGTACCATTCGCGATTTTATTTTGACCCATAATGGAGTGACAGCGGCATGGCTTCCAGTTATACTATTTCTTTATAAGGGTACCCATTAATATAGTGAATATAGAATAAGTTATCCCCCTGGTTCAGTGCTTTCATTTCTCTTTTTTGAATTTTTCAAAATTTTTTTTATTAGAAGCAGATGATGAATTGCTTTCGTTCGTCTTTAGAAAAAATTGGGGTTAATGAATGATCCAAACTTTGAAGAGCTTTTTCAGAAATACCTGGAAAACCGGTGTAAGCAGGAAGAAGCCGAAAAAGTATTGAGGTGGCTGCTGGAGACGGAAGAGCATAACCTGGAACAAAAGGAATTGATCAGCAGGGTACTGTGCGCCGATGAAAGCGAGCAGCCCATAACAGGCGCATTACAAAAGCGATTACAAAAGAGGTTCGAAAACACTTTACGAATAATAGCGGAAAAAGAAAATACTGCCGGCAAGGTGAAAAGGCTGGTCTGGCCCCGATATGCTGTTGTAGCTGCTTTGCTTATCATTATTGGAAGTGGAATATACCTGTTGCTTCAAGAGAAAAATTCTAAAAAAGAAGTAGCTGCTACTGATCAAAAAGAACACACAAAAAGAGTTTTGGCACCGGGCACTAATAAAGCCATTCTCACTCTGGCCGATGGAAAGCAGATTGTATTGGACGAAGCCAAAAACGGAAACCTGGCAGATCAGGGAAATACAAAAGTGATAAAATTAAACGGTCAGATTGCCTATAACGAGTTTGCGATGGCAGTACCCAATGGGAAGAATGCAGCAGTTGCATACAACACCGTTACAACCCCCAGGGGCGGGCAATACCAACTCATTCTTGCTGACGGGTCAAGGGTTTGGCTGAATGCTGAATCATCATTACGCTTTCCAACTTCATTTCAGGGAAAGGAAAGAAGAGTTGAATTAGCCGGCGAAGGATATTTTGAAATAGCAAAAGATGCGACAAAACCCTTTATAGTAAAGATTAACACAACTTCGGAAGAAAAGGACGAAGTGGAAGTGTTGGGCACCCATTTTAATATAATGGCCTATAACGATGAAGGGATTGTAAAAACCACTTTATTAGAGGGCAGCGTAAAAATAAATCGCAATAACAAAATTGCTATGCTGAAACCTGGCCAGCAGGCAAAGTTGCAGAATCAATCCATTAAAGTAGTGGAGGATGTAGATACGGATGAAGCTATAGCATGGAAGAACGGTTATTTCCAGTTTACTTCGGCTAACCTGCAACAGGTAATGCGGCAAATAGCCCGGTGGTACGATGTTGACATCAGCTACGAAGGCAAAATTCCTGAACGGAAATTTGGCGGAAAAATCTCAAGGGACAATAATGCTTCTGAAGTATTGAAGGTGCTTGAATTAAGTAAAGTAAAATTTAGAATAGAAAATAGAAAAATAATAGTAACACCGTAGCAAAGAAAAAAACCGTTCCGGGTGGAGCCGGAACGGCAGATGAATGAGCTACCTATTAAACAACTTTTCGACGATTGTTTCCGCCGGTGGCGGAAAATATTAGTTAACCCAAACAAACCAAAGTTATGTATTTAACTGCTGTTTTAAAAAAACCATTACTGCCAGGGGCTTTAGTAACCAAAACGTTACGGATTATGAAATTAATCGCCATTCTGCTGTTTGCTGCTACTATACAGGTAAGCGCCAAAGGCTACGCACAACTGATTACGGTTTCCGGAAAAAATATTTCCCTGGAAAAAGTTTTTAAACAGATCGAGCGACAAAGTAAGTATGTCTTTTTTTATGATGAAGTGGGCCTGCAACAAGCCGGGCTCGTAAATATTGACGTAAAGAATGCTACGTTGAATGAAGTGCTTGAGGTGTGTTTTAAAGATCAACCCCTTTACTACAACATAGTGGGCAAAACGATTGTAATCAATAAAGCTGATCAAAAACAGGAGGAAAATATCATTGCATCACCGCCACCTGTTGAAGTCAGGGGCACTGTATCCAATGAAGCCGGAAAGCCAATGCAGGGTGTATCTATTTTGGTAAAAGGAACCAACAAAGGAACCAGTACGAAAGCAGACGGCAGTTTTACGATTAACGCCAATGCGGGAGATATGTTGGAATTTACATTCGTTGGATATCAGAAAAGAGAGGTAACAGTAGGACAAAATAATAATCTTTCCGTAATAATGGAAATAGAGTCGGCAGTGGGAAGTGAAATAGTAGTAATTGGATACGGTTCTGCAAAAAAGAAGACCATTACAGGAGCCGTGGTACAGGTAAAAGCTGAAAATCTTGACTTTTCCAATTCTACAACTTTTCAGAGCGCCCTGAATGGAAAAGTGGCCGGGCTACAGATAACCCAGAGCTCGGGTCAGCCAGGCGCAAGCGTGGGCGTGCAGATAAGGAGCAATCCCACAGCTAATAGTGCAGGCGTTTTATATGTTATAGACGGGGTGCCTATAGTTGATGCACCAAGCGCCCCAGGTACAAATTCAAGATATGGCGGAGCGGGGGTGAGCCAATCGATCTTAAATTCGATAAATCCTAACGATATAGAATCGATCCAGGTATTGAAAGATGCCAGCTCGGCCTCTATTTATGGCGCGAGGGCAGGGAGTAGCGTGATATTGATAACCACAAAAAAGGGGAGGCGCGGAGCTACAACGATCAACTATTCAGGATCTTACGCGTTTGAAAAAGCGGCAAACGTTTTTCCTCAGTTCAATGCGTTTCAATACCAAAATATACGCAACAATTTCTCCCTTCAGAAATGGTATAGCGATAATAAGATCGGACCATTTTTTGGAACTGCGGATTCGGCCACAGTTGCTGCAACAAAACCTTATGTACCCTATTATACAGCAGCTCAGTTAGCTGCAACTACCAATCTTCCAAGTGCCTTAAGCCAGGTTTTAAGGAATGGATACATCAACCAACAAAACATCAGCATGTCGGGTGGCAACGAAAAAACATCCTACTTTATATCGGGAAATTACTTTGACCAGAAAGGGACTGTAATTGCTACAGGTATGAAACGATATAATGGACTTGTGCGTATAGACGAAAATATCTCACCCAAACTAAAAGCAGGCGTTAATTTGATTGGCTCCAATTCCAACACGCAAAATGCGGTTTATGGCGGTACCTTCGAGAATTCGGGTGTTATTCCCGCCGCACAAAACTGGCCGGCAAACCAACCGCTTAAAAATCCGGATGGTACTTATCCAATAAATAATCGATACGCTGCGTCTCCTAATCCGTTGAGCTACCAACTTAATAATGATCATACGACTGCCACCCGGTTACTTAGTATGGCCAATGTGGAATATGAAATTATTAATGACTTGAAAGCCAAAGCAATATTCAGTTACGACCAACAGGATGCTAAAAGAAATTATTACTCTCCTTCAGCGTTTTTATATAGCTCTCAGGGCACAGCCTCTATCACTGACAATTCTTCTAACACTTTATTGTTAAATTATACCTTGAGCTATCAACATACTTTTGCGCAAAAACATGCCATCAATGCTGTTATTGGGTATGAATACAATAAGACCAATGGAGAAAATGTAGGGGCTGGTAATAGAACGTTTTTTTCTGACATTATCGGGTATTATAATTTGGGATTAGGGCAATCGGCCCGGCCTTCGGTATCTTCCTATCAATATACCAATTCCTGGGCATCTTATGTGGCAAGGGGAATATACACCTACGATAACAGATTATCCATATCTGCATCTATCAACAGAAATGGAAGTACTGCATTTGCCGCTGGTAAAAAGTGGGGATATTTTCCATCTGTAGGCGCCACTTATATAATTTTCGATGGTGACAATAGTATGGTTAAGGCTATCAATTACTTGAAATTGCGTGTAGGGTACGGAGAAACAGGAAATCCTCCTTCATCAGGAAGCGCCTTTGCACAATATGGTCCCAGAGTTAGCCCTACATTCGGCACCAGTTCAACATCTACCGCTATATATCTAACCCAGGCAGCAAATTCTAATTTAAGTTGGGAGACCGTTGCTGAAATAAATGTTGGGTTAGATTATGGATTATTCAACGATCGGATAACGGGTTCGATAGATGTGTTCAATAAAACAATCAAAAACCTGATTACTAATATTCCTTTACCTAGCGATTTTTTGGTGGGCAGCATTACAGGCAATGCAGGATCTACAAGGGATAGAGGTTACGAATTTTTGGTGAACACCAAAAATATTGTTCCGGCTAATGCCGATGGATTAAGATGGAGCTCCAGCTTAACCTTTTCCCACTATTTTGATTTTTGGGTAGAAAGGTCTGCGGGTGCCTTAAAAACGTTACCTAAGTATGTGGCGACATCAGGACCACAAGCCGCTTATTATGGTATTTATGGGTATGAATCAGCTGGGTTATATACGGGCACTAAGGGAGCACCGCCAGCTACTATGCCAGGCATTTTCCCAGGCGGCCTTATAATAAAAGATATACATGGCTACGATGCAACTGGCAACCTAACAGGCCCGGATGGAGCTATTACTGGAGCAGACCAAACATTGATAGCGAATTCACGTCCGAAATTCAACTTTAGCATAGGCAATGATATTTCTTACAAAAACTTCCAGTTCTCAATTTTCTTTGCAGGGCAAAAACTTAAAAAATACGCTTCGTGGGGTGGTGCTGTAACAGGCCTGCAGGACCAGGTTGGGCAAGGGTGGAATGCTTATTACCCGGAAGTAAATAACAGGTGGACAACCTTCACTCCCAATGCGTCCATCCCTTCGGGGCTGATAGATCCAAAATATAACGGCTATCAAAATGCATCTGATTACTACTACATAGATGCCACCTTCCTTCGCTGTCAGGACATTAAGTTGGGCTATAATCTGCCCGATAAAATTTTGGGTGATAGAAAAACAATTAAACGTATAAATATCTCCTTTGATGTAAATAATGCCTTCCTTATTACAAAATACCCCTATTTGGATCCTCAGATAAGCCAAGGCTCTTTTTATCCTTTGAACAGAGGTTTTATAATAGGTATCAATGCAG
The DNA here is from genome assembly GCA_037718865.1 of Chitinophagaceae bacterium. Classification (GTDB taxonomy): domain Bacteria; phylum Bacteroidota; class Bacteroidia; order Chitinophagales; family Chitinophagaceae; genus JADCRZ01. The sequence goes on from JBBJMP010000003.1 coordinate 177,495, forward strand.
GATTGTAAATAAATGTATAAAAAAGAAACAATGAAATGGGCTATAAGACTTTCCAGCGATTACATTCACAGCAATGAAAATTTTATGCTGAATTTCATCTGACAAATAAAAACAATTAAAAGAATTACAAATGAAAACGTATTTAAAATATGCAAAAAGAACAAGGGTATTAATCATTGTTTCGCTTATTGCTCTTTCCGTTTTTTCTTCGTGTGAGAAAAAACTGGATTATGAAACCTACGGCGTCCTTGACGGCACTAGCTTTTTTAAAACCCAGGCAGATGCCACCGCTGCGGTAAGCGCCATGTACACGGGCATGGTTAATGGCTGGACCGGTGGGTTTGGCGCAGCAGGTAATTTTGGGGGAATGAGTGAAATGGCAACAGACATAATGTATTGCAGAAACTATCCTCAGTGGCAACTCCTGGCCTATACTCCCGATTTTGGACCTGTTACGCAAACCTATTCGGCCCTTATGCCTTATATTTCGCAGATTACGGTAAACATTAGTAAAATTCAAGAAATGACCTTTACCGATAAGGCTTTGCAAGCACAGTATAATGCAGAACTTAAAGGGCTAAGGGGACTTTATGGCCAAATATTATATAATATGTATGGCCCGGTACCCATGAGGCTGGATGCAAGTGTAATTAATGACCCTGCAGCACCACCTATTCCACGACCAAGCAAAGATTCTATGGTGGCCCAAATAATTAAAGATTATACCGATGCCGCAGCAGTTTTGCCAAATACATTTACCGGCAGCAATTATGGAAGAATAAGCAAAGCTGCCTGCCTGACGGGGTTAATGAAATTATATATGCACGAGAAGAGATGGACTGATGCTGTAACCGTTGGTACGCAGATAACATCAATGGGTCTTGCTTTAACGCCGAATTATTACGATAATTTTAGCGTAAAGGCAAAAGGAGGAAATACCGAAATCATTTTTGCCGTTGTTTGTACAGGCAATAGCTCTCAAAATGATTCCTATACAAACAGATGGTTGGACCATGCTTTGCCAGCCAATTTTATTGATCAAAATGGAAACCCGCTTACCAATTATGGATCATTTTTTGCCATGCCTTGGCCAGCGTATAATAAATTTGACCAAACGGATAAACGCTTAGCACATTTATTAAGGTTTTACCCTGCGAAAGTAAATGGTAGTAATGTAATATTAGATGCACACAATCAAATTCCGGATGTGGGCGCAGTTCCTGTAAAATATGTACCCGAAGGATCAGAGAATTATATTGGGTCTGACAAATATGGTTTGGATATTCCTGTTTACAGGTATTCGGATGTATTACTTTTATTAGCCGAAGCAATTAATCAAAGCACTGGCCCTACCAGTCAGGCTTATGCACTTATTAATAATGTAAGAACAAGAGCTGGCTTACCAAATTTAATGGCAGGTCTTAACCAGGCTGATTTTTTATCAAAAATACAGGATGAAAGATTGTTCGAACTTTGGGGCGAAGGAATTAGAAGGGATGATCTGGTAAGATGGGGGCTTTATATACAAGCCGCTAATGCAAAGGGTGCAACGCTTGATCCTGTTGCAGATGCATATTTAAACCTATACCCGTTACCAAGAAGTGTAGTCAATCAAAGTAACGGTGTTATCAAGCAAAACCCCGGATATAATTAATAATCCATAATAAATTCCACGTGATGTCCTAAATGATGCATCACTTGGAATCTATTATTTTATCACCCACTGGTAATCGGAGTTAAAATTACCCTCGAAGATCTGCTTCGCAGGAATCACAGAAAAAAATAATTGTTATTGCAGACACTTTTACAACCGCAAAATTCGGCATGGCTCTTCTTTTTGAAAACATGCATTAAAAACATGAAATATTTGAATCCTTATCTAACGTCCTTGAAAAAATGTATTAAACAAAAGCAACTTCTGATTTTAATCGTTGCACTGATTCCCTTTTATACCAATGCACAAAAAAAACAAGAGACTCCATTTAATCAATCACGCGTAATTGAATATAAACCTGACACCTTAAGTATGCTTCGAAATCCCGCTATGGGATGGGTAATGTATGAAGAAGGATGGTCATTCAAGAAAGGTAAAAATAATCCATATAATCCGGTGAAATTCTGGAAAGAGATGGATGCAGTAAATGCTTCGTCGTATTCAAACATTCTTTACATAAGAGTTCACTGGGATGTAATGGAGCCTGAAGAGGGAAAGTTTGCCTGGATTTATAATAAGCAATACAAAGATTATATTCAGAAAGCCAAAGACCGCGGATTGAAACTTGCGTTCAGAGTATTTTTTGACAATGGTGTTCCTGATTTTGTCTATCAGGCCGGAGCTAAGTCCACCATTGACCCTCCGATGAATTTGCAAAATGATAAACAACCTTATTACGATGATCCCGTTTTCCTTGATAAACTGACCAATTTTATTAAGGCTTTTGCAAAAGAATATGATAATCCGGATGTCGTGGATTTCGTTGACGCTTATGGACTCGGTCGCTGGGGAGAAGGACATGGTGTCACATTAAAAGATCCCAAAAATCTGCCGGCGGTGATGGAAAGGGTTACGGGAGATTATGCCCGTAATTTTAAAAAAGTGCTCACTGTGATGAACCTTTCCCAGGCTGATTATCAATATACTAAACCATTAGTATTTGATAAATTAGGTTTCCTTCCAAGAAGAGATGGAATTGGAAGCTTTTGGTTTTCCGACAAGGAACGAGCGATCATTACAGAAATGTTTCCCGGAAAAGCACACATTGGAGAAGGCTGCTATTGGTTTAACTCGCCCATTGCTTCCGACACATCAAAATACGATGCTTTTAAAAGCGATAAACGTTTTAAAATGAACAGTTTCAAAGAAGCGTTCACAGTTGCTGTAGATGATGCATTGGCTTACCATTCCAACACATTTGATTTGCGCGTACCGCTTCAATGCAAATTCTGGATAGAGCAAATGCCGGAAACGGTGCAGCTCTTCATATCGAGAGGTGGATATCGCTTGTATCCTTCCAGGATCGAAATCAATCAAACCGGAAGACGATTAAATATAAATCATCAATGGAAAAATTATGGTGTAGGTGTTTTACCTAATAAGCACCCGAATTGGAATTATAAATATAAGGTCAGCTTTGCATTAATAGATAAAAAGACCAATGAGGTGAAGTATCTATTTGTAGATAATAAAGCCGAGCCATCGGATTGGATCAAAGGAAAAACCTTTACTTATGCATCTTCGTTGACAATTCCGAAAAGTGTGAAAAGAGGCAATTACATTTTGTGTGTAGGTGTAACAGATCAGCAAAAGGGAAATATTCCGGGGATTAAATTAGCAATTAAGAATCTTCGAAAGCTAAAAAGCGGATGGCTTGAAATAGAGCGAATTCATATATCTAAATAATTTGTTCAATCATCTTTAAGTAACCTTTATTTGTAAAAATGCTTTTTTAATTTGATGTAGGTTCAATTAATTAATGGGTATAGGCGTTTAGATCGCAATAGGATAGTTTTGTCTAATGTCAGAACGGTCTAAATTTGGGGGTGTGAATTCAATTACATTCCATCAGATGTTTAAGGCGGACGCGGATTGCTTACAATATTTATAATCTCTTAAATGGGAAGATGGTTACAGTTGTAAAAGATGCAAGAGCGATAAATATTGTCAGGGGAAAAAGCCATACAATAGGCGATGTACTAAATGCCGATATGAAGAAAGCCCTACAGCCGGAACTATGTTTGATAAAGTAAAATTTTCATTGTTAAAGGCTTTTCATATTGCTTTTAAAATAAGTACAAAGAAAAAGGGTATGTCGAGTTTGGAGTTAAGCAATGAATTTGAACTACGCCAAAAAACATGTTGGGAATTTAAATGGAAAATACAACAAGCAATGGCCAGCAGCCTCCACCATCCTTTAGAAGGCATAGTTCATGTAGATGAGTTTATGACTGGTGGCCCCGAGGAACAGAAGCGAGGGAGAAGCGTTGGAGCAAAGAAATTGATAGTTGTAGCATTAGAAATTGTGGAAGTGAGTGTTGGAAGGGCATACGCCGAGGTGATAGAAAATGCTTCCTCAAAAGAATTAGGTAAATTTTTAAAGACGTATGTTTCTAAAGATGCGAAGGTTATATCAGATGAATGGCGTGGATATACACCACTGAAAGGGGAATTTAAAAAACTAGAACAAGTAGCATCAGATGATGGAAAAAACTTTAAAGACATCCATATACACATTATGAATATTAAAAGCTGGCTAAGAGGAATCCATCATCATTGCAGTAAAGAAAGAATGCAAGGTTATCTCAACGAATATCATTTCCGCTACAAAAGAAGACAATCAATGGGGGCAATCTTCGATTTACTCATAAAAAAGATGGTAAAAAATGAGCCAATACGTTTATTTTCAATCGCTTAAAATTGTTACCTAAACGCCTATACCTTTTAAACTTTTTAAATAAGAATAAATCTGCATGAAAGAAAAAAATACTTTTTCCAGAAGGGACTTTATTAAAAAATCGGCTGTTTCAGCAGCCGTTTTTTCTATTGTTCCCCGTTATGTTTTGGCTGGAACCGGATATATCCCTCCCAGTGACCAACTCACCAAAGCTGTTATTGGTGTAGGTGCTATGGGTCGCAATCATTTCGCTTATGAAGGTATCCGTACCGTAGCCATTTGCGATGTGGATAAAAATCATCTTCAACTTGCCTCCCGTATGTTGAATAATGGCGCTAAAACTTTCCACGATTTCCGGGAAGTAATACAGCTTCCCGAAGTAGATATTGTACATATTGCCACCCCTCCGCATTGGCATGGTATCATGGCGGCAGAGGCAGCAAGGGCAGGTAAGGATATTTGGTGTGAAAAGCCTATGACCCATTCAATTGGCGAAGGCAAAAGGGTAATTGAAGCTGTGCAGCAATATGGACGTATGTTCCGACTCAATACCTGGTTTAGATTTAAAGACAACTTCTACGGCTTGAGTACTACAGTAAAGCCAGTTAAAAAGTTAGTTGAGAGTGGTATGCTGGGTTGGCCTTTAACGGTTACCATCGGTAAGCTTACGGGGTTTGATTGGAAATTTTACTGGACTGGCAAAGACCACCTGGAACCCCAGCCTGTTCCGGCCGAACTCGATTATGATTTTTGGCTGGGGCCTGCTCAGTACAAGCCCTATAACGCCCACAGAGTTCACCAGACATTCCGCGGATATTGGGATTATGATGGTGGCGGCCTGGCCGATATGGGACAGCATTATATTGATCCCGTACAGTATTTTTTAGGTAAAGACAATGAAAGTCCCGTTTCTGTAGAAATTGATGCACCTCAGCAACATCCCGATGCAGTAGGCACCTGGAGACGGATTGTGTTTACCTATGCAGATGGATGCAAAATTGTGCTGGATGGAGAAGGAAATGAAAACGTGCCTTACATTAATGGGCCCAATGGAAAGCTATATCCTGGCTTCAAATCAGACATTCCGGATTTGGAAAATAAATTAGCCGCACTGCCCGATCCGGCACCGCAGGTTACTACTTTTTCGCATTCTGTAAAAACCCGCCAAAAGTTTGCACTCAATGAAGAAAACGGCCACCGCTCCTGCACCTTAATTAATATGGCGCTGGTAGCTTTACGCCTGGGCAGGTCATTGAAATTTGATCCGGCCAAACAGGAGTTTATTGATGATGAAGCCGCAAACAGGTTCATTCTTCCACCTATGAGAGCTCCCTGGGTGATTTAATTTTTATAATATTTTAAAAAATATAGATGAAAAAATTATCGCTGCTTTTAGCGTTTAACCTTCTTTTGATTTCCACCTTTCAGGTTAATGCACAAAAAGATAATCGAACAATAAGTACCCGGATTGCAGATGTGCTGGCACAATTGCCTGCTAAAAATGAAGCAGATCTTAAAACTGCTATGAAGGAAATGGAAGGACTTGGAGAGGCAGGACTAATCCAATTGCCTCAACAAATGGAACCCGGTGGTAAAGCCGATAATTCAAAATTAGAATACGCCATCATGGGTTATACCGCCTATGTCAGCGCAAAGGGAAGAGAAGCATTGAAGCTGTTAGCGGAAAGTGCCTGGTGCAAAAGTGTATCTACGTTAAAGGATAAAAAACATGTTTCTTTTTTGCTGAGTATGCTGGAAATAATCGGAACAGATCAGTCTGTTGGTTGTATAACACCCTACCTGAATGATGGCGCCTTGAGTTTCAAAGCTACCGTAACCCTTGCTTCTATAGGAACATCCAAAGCAGGTGAGGCGTTGACGAACGCTTTATCTTCGTCCAATGCACCTAAAAATGCTGTTTTACAAGCGCTGGGAAACATGCATTTCGCAGGAGGTTTAAAAGAAATTTCAGGTTTTGTTTCCAGCAGCGATATGAAGACAAAAGAAGCTGCATTGTATGCACATGCCGAAATAGCTGATCCTTCCTCGGCTGAAATATTATTGAATGAAACTCGTGCCTCTGGTGAGCTTTATGGTAATAAAGATGCAACAGCCATGTATGCTTCTTATATCAGTAACCTGAATACTAACGGACAATCCAAACTGGCCGGGGACCTTGCTGCGGCCTTTTATAAAAATTCAGAAAAAAGCAATGTGTTTGCTAAAACGGCTGCGTTAGGTTCTGTTGTGGAACTGGAAAAAGGAAAAGCCATTAAACAATTGGTAAAAGCAGCTACTGACAAGGATATTGAATACAGAAATGAAGCTTTGAAATTAGCAGCACCTTTTTTAAATAATGAAACTGCCAAATTATATCTAAAGGAATTAAAAAAGGCTTCACCCGAAGTACAGGCAGATATTATCCGGTTTTTGGGTAATAATAAAATGGAAACTGCTTTAAAATCCATTTCCAAATATGCCTGGACGGCTAAAAATGCAGAGGTGAAAAATGCAGCTATTTTGGCTATGGCACAAATAGGCGGTCAAAATGTAGCCTCTGAATTATTGGATATTTTGAAAAAAGGAAATGGTGGAGAGACTAATGACGTTAAACAGGGTTTATTATTAGTAAACAACCGGGATTTAATAAGAAAAATCATTTCGCGGATACCACAATTTGACGGCGGTAAAAAAACTGTCCTGCTGGATGTGCTTGGTGAAAAACATGCTAAAGAAAGTTTTCCAGCTGTAGCTGCTGCATCTTCAAGTGCTGAGGCAGTCGTGAAAAAATCGGCCCTGGAAGCTTTGCCAAAAGTGTCTTCTTCCGCATCTCTTCCACAATTGTTTTCGATGCTCCAATCCTTCTCAAATGAAGCAGAGATTAGTGTGATTCAAAAGTCCATTATTGCCGCCCTCGATGAAAAGAAAAACAATGTGGAGAAGGAAGACCTGGTTCTAAACAAAATGAAAGAAAGCCAGCAGGATATGCAATTTCTTTATTTTCCCTTATTGAGCTCAATAGGTTCTCAAACCGCACTCGACGTGGTTTACAATGCCTTTAAAAATAGTACCGGCACTGCCAAACAAAAAGCATTTGTTGCGCTTACTTCCTGGCCCAATAGTAATGCCATGGATGTATTGTACGCTATCGCTTCTACGGATTCAGAGATACAACATAAAGATGCTGCATTGGGAGGATACATTGGTTTGATTAAGAAAGTCAAAGTGCCCCAGGAGCAAAAGTTATTGTTGCTGAAAAAAGCCATGGAAGTTGCCGGGACAGCTGCTCAAAAAAACCGGATTTTGGGTGAAACTGCAGGCATTACTACTTTTCCGGCGCTTGCATTTGCAGCCGGTTATTTAGATAATCAAGCTACCAAACAAAAAGCCGCAGACGCGGTAATGAATATTGGCTTAAGCAACAAATCATCCCATGGCAAATTGGTAAGGGAATGGTTAACTAAAGCGATCAATGCTTTGGGAGGTGCCGATGCCGTGTATGCTCAGAAATCTATTCAAAAGTTTCTGGATGATATGCCCGATAAAGAAGGTTATGTTTCCCTGTTCAATGAAAAAGATCTTACCGGGTGGAAAGGCCTGGTAGGTAACCCCATCTCCCGTTCAAAAATGAGTGAGAAGGAACTAGCGGACGCCCAGGCGAAAGCAGATACAGTGATGCGGAACGGATGGATGGTGAAGGATGGAGAACTCATTTTTAAAGGAAAGGGCGACAACATCGCTACCATTAAAAATTATGGGGATATTGAAATGCAACTGGATTGGAAAATCTTGGATGATAGGCAAAAGGAAGGGGATGCCGGCATTTATCTGCGCGGCACGCCACAGGTTCAAATGTGGGATACTTCCAGGGTGAAAGTAGGCGCACAAGTAGGCTCAGGTGGATTGTACAATAATCAGAAACGTGAAAGCAAGCCCTTAAAAGTGGCAGATAACAAATTGGGAGAATGGAATCATTTCAACATCAAAATGATTGGTGATAAAGTAACCGTTTATCTAAATGGTGAATTGGTAACCGATAATGTGCCTCTTGAAAATTATTGGAACAGAAATATGCCACTCTTTCCGGAAGAACAGATTGAACTGCAGGCGCATGGCTCTCGTGTAGCGTATCGTGATATTTACATAAAGGAACTTCCCCGTCCAGAGATTTTTAAATTATCTGAAGAGGAAAATAAAGCAGGATATAAGGTATTGTTCGATGGCACAAACATGGACGAATGGATAGGAAATATTACAGATTATGTAATTGAAGATGGAGTGATGGTCATTCGTCCCCAGCCTGGTTCACGCGGAAATTTATATTCAAAAGATGAATACGGTGATTTTAGTTTCCGGTTTGAATTTAAGCTGACCAATGGAGCAAATAATGGCCTCGGCATTCGTGCACCGCTTGAGGGTGATGCAGCCTATACAGGTATGGAACTTCAGATTTTGGACAATGATGCCGATGTGTATAAAAACCTGGAAAAATACCAGTATCATGGTTCGGTTTATGGTGTTATACCTGCTCAAAGAGGATTTTTAAAACCTGTGGGAGAGTGGAATAATCAGGAAGTAATTGTAAAAGGACCAAAAATTAAAGTAATCTTAAATGGCACTGTAATATTAGATGGCGATCTTACAGAAGCACGCCAAAAAGGAACTTTAGATAAAAAATCCCATCCCGGCATATTCCGCGACAAAGGACATTTCGGCTTTTTAGGCCATGGCTCCGTCGTTTATTTTAGAAATATCAGGGTGAAGGAATTATAAACACTTCAAAGTAAAATTCTTAATTCAATTCAATATTTCATCAATGCAAATAATGTATTGCATGTGAAACGGCTACTATCCAATACGCGAAAAAATGACTAAATATTTCATTCTTCTGAACCTGTTTATTTTACATGCTCCCACAGCCGGAATAGCACAGAAAAGTGATTCGTCTTTCCAGCTTTCCTTGCTTGCCAATGAGCAGTGGTGGGGTGGCGCCGCAACCTTTGGAAACAAGATGCCAATGGGCAAGGAAAAATTTTCCTTCAACCTTTATGGCGATGCATCCCAAAACCAGGCTGTGCCCTTGCTAATTTCCAATAAAGGCAGGTGGTTATGGAGTGAGGGACCATACCGTTATAGCTTCCGCAACTATAGCCTGGTAGTTGACCAAACACACAGCAAAATACTTACGGGTACAAATGGTTCTTCTCTTCGTGAGGCGTACCAGTATACCTCCAACCGTTTCTTTCCGGCTTCCGGCAAATGGCCCGATAGCCTATTGGTAACCGCGCCACAATACAACCTGTGGATAGAACTGATGTATAACCCCAACCAACGGGATGTGTTGGGCTATGCCCAAAAGGTGTTGGCCAATGGTTTTCCTGCCGGTGTGTTGATGATTGATGACAACTGGAGCAACTATTATGGCGAGTTCGATTTCAACAAAGAGAAATTTCCCGATGCAAAAAAGCTGATGGATGAATTGCATGCAGACGGCTTCAAAACCATGGTGTGGATCTGTCCTTTCATTAGTCCCGATAGTGAAGTTTTCAGGGAACTATCGGCTAAAAAGCTATTGTTGCTCGACAATGAAGGCAACCAATCTATAAACTGGAACAAGGCAAAAAAGCCACTTTTAATACATTGGTGGAATGGTTACAGCGCCTGTTTAGACCTTACTAATCCTGCAGCCCAGCAATGGCTGAAAGACAAGCTAAAAATGTTGCAGAATAAATACGGCGTGGACGGCTTTAAACTGGATGCAGGGGATGCGTATTTCTATGACAATCCGAATCTGCTCTCCTACAAAAAAGCTTCGCCAAACGAACACAGCGAAGAGTGGGCAAAAATTGGCCTTGCTTTTCCACTGAACGAATACCGGGCCATGTGGAAAATGGGCGGCCAGCCATTGGTGCAACGCCTTGCCGATAAAGACCATAGCTGGGCCGCTTTAAAGTTGTTGATACCCAACACCATTGCACAGCAACTGGCTGGTTATACTTTTACATGCCCTGATATGATTGGAGGCGGCCAGTTTGCTTCGTTCCTGTCAGGAAAAACGATCGATCAAAAGTTGATTGTGCGTTCTGCCCAAATGCATGCTTTAATGCCCATGATGCAATTTTCGGTAGCCCCATGGCGCATATTAGATTCGGTGCATTTTGCAGCCGTTAAAAAATCGGTTGAAATCCGACAGCTTTATCTTCCCCGCCTCATGAAAGTGATACAGGTGGCTGCACAAACAGGTGAGCCTGCCCTGCGTCCGTTGGAATACAATTTTCCACACCAGGGTTATATTGAAATCAAAGACCAGTTTATGTTGGGTGAAGATTTAATGGTAGCACCCATAACTTCAAAAGAAGATAGCCGCCTTGTGGTTTTTCCAAAAGGAAATTGGAGGTATAAGAATCAAACGATCGCAGGACCGGTTTCAAAAACTTTTGCTGTACAGCTGGATGAAATATTGGTGTTTGAAAAAATATGAGATGATAACCCATTTTTTTTTTGAGTAATTCTCTTCCCGATTTCGACCATTGGAGGTAGAATAGAAAAAATCCAAATTATTATGTATAACATAATAATTTTGATTACCTTTATAAACTATTAATAATGCTACCAAAACCGTATAATGGCTCCAGATTTTGTACAAATGACAAAAATAATTAATAAAATCATTTAAAGTCATGGTTTAGCGCTACCAGCATAGCATTAAATTTTTTTACACTTTAATTTCTAAGCAAACCAAAACAACAAAATGAAAATTTTGCTAAAACGATTGCTGCTCGTCTTCATTGCAGCCGTGTGCTACCTGTGTGTTAATGCACAGGAAAAGAAAGTGGTTTCAGGTACAGTGAAAGATGCACAGGGCAATCCGCTTTCCGGTGTTTATGTTATAATAAAAGGAAGTAAAAAAGGTACAAGTACGAATGACGGAGGAAAGTTTTTAATTAATGCAAACCTGGGAGATGAGATTGAATTTACCAGTGTAGGATTTGGTAAGAAAAGTATTGTAGTAAACTCGGACAACGATTTAGATATAGTATTGAATGTGGAGGCAATATTGGGCGATGAGGTTGTAGTTGTTGGATATGGCACGCAAAAGAAAGTTAACCTTACCGGAGCAATAAGTACGGTTAATATGGGTGATGTATTGGGAGACCGGCCCATTACCAGTACAGCCCAGGCGCTACAGGGTGCCGTACCGGGCTTACAGATCACCAACGGAACCGGGCAACCCGGTTCTTCATCTTCACTTAATATCAGAGGTTTTACTTCTATCAACGGAGGAACTCCATTGGTATTGGTAGATAATGTGCCTATGAATATTGAAGATATTAATCCTGATGATATTAACACCGTAACAGTGTTAAAAGATGCGTCAGCATCCTCTATTTATGGAGCAAGGGCGGCTTTTGGGGTAATTTTAATTACTACAAAACATGGTAGAAGAAACCAACCAGCGAAGTTTAGCTATTCAGTTAACATAGCTACATCCAAGCCAAGTACTTTGCCTCAAAAACCTTCAGTTTCAAGATTTGTACAAGCCTTAAAAGATTTTGGAACTACATCCTATTGGGCCGGTCAGGATGTGAACACCTGGGATGGCCTGGTTCAGCAATATAATCAGGACCCTTCCAAATTTCCTTCAACAGGAATAGCTACAGTTAATGGAATTCAATATCCACTGGCCCAGACAGATTTATACAAATCATTTATGCCGGGAGGATTTGAACAACTGCATAATTTATCTTTTGACGGAGGGTCTGAAAAAATGAACTATCGTGTTTCGTTGGGTTATACAGATCAGGATGGAATCATGGCTACAAAGGCGGATGAATATAAACGTTATAACCTGAATGCATTCCTCAACACAAGCCTAACATCCAAGCTTGTAGCCTCTGTAAATATATTCTATAATAATTCCACACGGAATACCCCACAAAACTATGGTCAACTGTTTTATAATGCTATTACATTCGGGCCGTATGCACCAACCGGATATGGCAAAACAGCAGATAGTACCACATTGCCTTACTATACACCAAATAACATTTTAAACTTAGAACCATACACCATTGATAACACCAATAATTTAAGGCTTTATGGAAAATTAGAATACGACCTAATGAAAGGTTTAAAATTAAATGCGGAATATACCTTCAGCCGAATTACCCTCGACAGGACAAATATTACGGAGACAAATTCTTACATTAATCCATTAAATTTTACTTTTTCGCCGCTTAATGTCAATTCTCAATATTACCGTTATACCGAAGCGACAAATTATAATGCAGTGAACCTCTATGCAAATTACAATAAGACAATTGCCAATGCTCATCATATTAGTGTTGTGGCAGGAACTAACCAGGAAAGTAGCAATGAGAGCGGGTTTAGTGTGAGCCGTTTTGGAATCATAAGCACAACAGCGCCTTCCATCAATGGAAGTGTTGGTACTATTGATGGCGGAGATAATTTTAATTCTTTTGCTGTAGCGGGTTATTTCGGCCGGTTAAATTACGATTACAAGGGGCGTTATTTATTGGAGGCAACGGGGCGTTACGATGGATCATCCCGCTTTCCGGCCAACAACAGGTTTGGCTTTTTTCCATCATTTTCCGCGGGATGGAATATAATGCAGGAGTCTTTTATGACTAAATTTAAATCTGCAATTTCTTTATTGAAACTAAGGGCTTCTTACGGTGAAATAGGAAACCAGGTTGTATTATTTTCGTCGGGCGCTCAAAACTACTATCCTTATATCCCCTCTACAACTCCATCCAATTCATCCTGGATAAATTCAGCAACAAATATCCTGAATGTTACTGTGCCGGCACCGCCATTGGTAAGCGCCAACTTTACATGGGAACGGGTAAAAACATCCAACCTTGGATTAGATTTTGGTTTTTTGAATAGCAAACTGACCGGTTCTGTAGATATTTTTACCAGAAAAACATTGGGTATGCTGGCAGCAGGAAGTGAATTACCAACAATATTAGGCGCCGCCGCACCACTTCAAAATGTAGCAGATTTAAAAGTTAAAGGTTGGGAATTAACCCTTGGATGGAAGGATCATGTAAAAGATTTTAAATATTCCCTCTCTGTTAATTTGTCTAATAACCAGGGGTATATTACTAATTTCAACAACAAGGGAGGATTATTGAATTTCGGTGGTAATGGCACCCTCACTAATTATTTTGTAGGTCAGAGACTAGGGGACATCTGGGGCTTTCAAACCCAAGGCTTCTACACCACTGATGATTTTGTTGCAGGTTCATTGAACAGCAATTTGCAGGGAGGTGTCTTGAAACCGGGAATAGCCCCTTACAAGGGCGTTCCTCAAAATCCGGGAGATATACGCTATGTTGATTTAAATTCGGATAGCGTGATTTTTACAGGTAATAACACACTCTCTAATTCCGGGGACCGAAAGATTATTGGGAATAACAACCGCCGATTGCAATTTGGAATTAATGGAAATGTTTCATATAAAAATATAGATGTATCGTTTTTCTTCATCGGCGTGGGTAAAAGGGATATATGGATCAGCAACCAGGTGTTTTTTCCTTATCAAAATCAGTTTAGTGGAATATTTACCCATGAATTAGATTATTGGACCCCAACTAATTTGAACGCCTATTTCCCGAGGTACTATCCTAATGCTACAGGGAATACTGGCACAAGCACAATTGTACAAACAAGGTATTTGTCAAACGGAGCCTACACGAGGTTAAAAAATATTACGGTGGGATATAGTTTGCCTTCGAAATTAATTGGTAAGCTCTATAAGGGTGGCGCAAGGGTATTTTTCTCAGGAGAAAATCTCATTACATGGGATCACTTACCGGCAGGTTTAGATCCGGAAGCCAGCGATTTGGGAAGTGGGGGAATTTATCCCTTCATTAGAAAATACAGCTTTGGGGTAAATGTTTCTTTTTAAAACAATGAATTGAATTTCAAAAATAATTTACTGATGAAAGAATATCAAACAATACTTACTTCCGTTAAAGCAATTTTATTTTTTGCGGTAATAACCGCATCATTAAATTGCAGTAAGCTGCAACTGGAGCCCCAGGGGCAATTATCGGTTGAAAGCACACTTTCTGATTACAATGGTTTTAAAGCTTATGCCTGGCAATTCTATAACGCATTTACCGGATATACAAATGCCATGCTGGATAAGGATGTAAACAGTGATTTATTTCTTTATGCAAACTCTAATAGCCAATCAAACTGGATTTGGCAAAGAATAACGATACCGTCCTCTTCGTCTAGTTATTCCCAGCCCTATACTTACATAAGGCAAATAAACCTGATGCTGGATTATATTGATAAATCCCCCTTGAATGATGCGGGCCGCCGTCATTGGCGTAGTGTTGGTTATTTTTTCAGGGCTTACAATTATGCTAACCTGGTAAACTTATATGGTGATGTACCCTACATTGATCATGCGTTAACAGATGCCGATCCCTTGCTAAACATAGCACGTACACCAAGAGATTCAGTGGCAATGCACATTTTAAGCGACCTGCAATATGCAGAGGCTAATATTAAGACAGGAGATGGAGAAAATACCATTAACGTAAATGTAGTAAGGGCACTGATTTCACGTTTTGGGTTGATGGAAGGCACCTGGCGAAAATACCATAATTTACCTGGCGCCAACACTTATCTCCAGGCAAGTGCTGATGCTTCTGTAAAATTGATGGCTGCCTTTCCAGCCTTGTCATCAAACTATGATTTGGTTTTTAATAGTGAGTCTTTAGCAGGTGTTCCCGGCATTATTTTATATAAGGCTTATGTATTGAACCAGGTTACTCATGGTTTATCGACGCAAAATAGAAATTCATCTGGACGATACGATCTGACAAAAGCTGCTGCAGACCTTTTTTTAATGACTGATGGGCAAAACCGTTTTACCAGCCCGCTGTTTCAAGGAGATACTGATCCTTTTTCTGAATTTAGAAATCGTGACAGAAGATTGTATTTTTCTGTTTCTCCCCCCTTTAAAGTAAATACCAACCCTCCAAGTTTAGTTTTTACCTATACATCTAATCCAAATGATACTTCCTATTTTGCCTTGATGAAATCTATATCTGATTCATCGCACAAAGCATTGCCTACCCGCAATTGGAATGGATTTGTATTAAGGCAGGAACCTCACTATGTGGATTTTAACAATGGGCAACCATATAATGTAACTTATACAGGTTACCGTTTCGATAAATATTATAATCTTCTTGTTCAAAATGCGCAAGGGTCGGATCTTAGTGATTGCCCGCTTTTTAGAATGGGCGAAGTGTTGGTAAATTATGCTGAAGCTCAATACGAGTTAGGAGGGTTTAATCAGGGTATTGCTGATGCATCCATCAATAAACTTAGGGCTCGGGGTGGCGTACAACCTTTGATTTTAGGAGCAATATCTAATGACCCAACGAGAGATCCCGCTATTGATGCCGTTTTGTGGGAAATACGAAGGGAAAGAGCGGTGGAACTTATTGGAGAAGGTTTTAGGTTTGATGATTTGCGCAGATGGAATAAAATGAATTATGCGGTAAAGGAAAAATTAGGACGGTGGATAGTAAAAGGTGTTGATGTGCCTGCCAATAGTAATATCCCGATTAAGAATGGAGCTAGTCAGGGCTATATTTCCTATTGGGGAGTTCCTCCAGGACCATACCCTGATCATTATTATTTGTATCCTATTCCATCCAATGAAATTATTCTCAATCCTAAGATAATTCAAAACCCAGGCTGGAAATAATTTTTAAGATAAACCGAGATTGCCAGCAGGTATATAAAGAGGTAATGCCAGCCAGCACCGATGTATCGGTAATATAACAGACGCTTAGTCCAATGAAATTGAAATAAGCGTCTGTATAATCAGTATAAAACTTGTCTTGATTATTTTTTGGATTGGAATAATTAAATTCAAATGAAATATTTGTCAAATGGAACGATTTGTCTATACACTGGTTTTTACTGTCGGGTTTTTACTTTTTTTATCTGCAGAAGTTTATTCCCAACAAAAGGCAACCATTCGCCCCAACATTGTTTACATCTTAGCTGATGATATCGGGTACGGAGATGTAGGCCCTTATGGCCAGAAAAAAATTGAAACACCGAATATTGATGCATTGGCAAGAAACGGAATGATGTTCACTCAGTTTTATGCCATGCCTGTATGTGCACCTTCAAGGTATAGTTTAATGACTGGCCAAAATTCCGGACAAGCTTTTATTCGTGGAAATGCCGAATGGGAAGAGCGGGGCGATGTATGGGATTTTAAAGCGATGGAGGCCAACCCTGCATTGGAAGGGCAATTGCCAATTCCCGACTCTACTGTTACTATTGCAAAATTGCTGAAGAACGCAGGCTACCGCACCGGCATGGTAGGCAAATGGGGATTGGGTGGCCCTATGAGTACAGGTCTTCCAAATAACCAGGGGTTCGATTTTTTTTATGGCTCTTTATGCCAGCGGCAAGATCATCAAAATTACCCAGGTCATTTATGGGAAAATAATTACCGGGTGCCATTGAATAATAAAGTACAGGATCCCAATATTAAATTTCCTACAAATTTGGACCCTCTTGATGTAAACAATTATGCGGTTTATACACAAAATGATTATGCTCCCGATCTGATTATTAAAGAGGCGCTCCGGTTTATAGATCAAAATAAAGAGCATCCTTTTTTTCTGTATTATCCTGATCCGCTGCCCCATGCTTCTATGCAGGCACCCGAAAAATGGGTGGGATATTATCATAAAAAATTTGGTGATGAAAAACCTTACTTAGGAGGTAGCTATGTTCCATGCAGGTATCCTCGGGCCACTCGTGCAGCCATGATATCATTGTTTGATGAACATGTAGGACAAATTGTAAAACAATTGAAGGATGCAGGGGTTTACGATAATACGATTATAATTTTTTCAAGCGATAATGGAGCTTCCAATGAAGGTGGCGCAGACTGTGAATTCTTTGACAGTAATGCGCCTTTTAAAAATGAATACGGATGGGGAAAAGGTTTTTTGTATGAAGGAGGGATTAGAGAGCCGCTGATTGTAGCATGGCCGGGAAAAATAAAACCGGGTACGACAAGCGATTTACTTACTGCAACCTGGGATTTTGTTCCTACGGCTTGCCAGTTAGCAAATATAAGTTCCCCAAAAAATATTAATGGAATAAGTATTCTTCCTACATTATTAGGGCAGCAGCAAAAGCAGCTAAAACACCCTTTCCTTTATTGGGAGTTTCCACAATACGGTGGACAGCAAGCTGTACGTTTAGGAAAATGGAAAGGCATAAGGTTCAACATGCAACAGGGTAATATGAAAATTAAATTATTCGACCTGGATAATGATATTCAGGAACAACATGATATAGCTGATGATCACTCAGATATTGTGAAGCAGATAGAGGAGATTATGAAAAAGGAACACAAAACCCCTTTGGTTCAGGTGTTCAGGATAAAGGGACTGGATGATTAGTGGGAAGTTTAGCATGAATGTAAACCCCATTTTAAAAACTTGTAAGCTTTACCTTTAATGAAACATTCTTATTGCCATTAAAAATATTCATTGTGAAAAATATCTTCATTTATATTTTGCTTTCTGCGGCCATTGTTTCCTGCAATAACAAGTCCAATCAACAGGTAGCAACTAACAGCGATACCGCAAAAGATGAATGGGTAAAAGCAGAGGGCAAAGACAGTTTGTTGTTGCTCACAGAACGACCGCCCAACCTTGAAACGCCTTTAAGATATTTCAAGGAGGATTATACACCCAACAACGTGTTCTTTGTTCGCTGGCACCTTGCTGGTCTGCCCACCGCGGTTGATACAGATACCTTTCGTTTGCGGATTGGGGGCAACGTTTCCAAAGAACTTGCATTATCGGTTAACGACCTGAAAACAAAATTTACCCCTTATACCGTTACAGCGCTTTGCCAGTGTGCCGGCAACTCCCGAAGTTTTTTTGATCCCCGTGTACCGGGAGGCCAGTGGAAGAACGGCGCTATGGGCAATGCAAAATGGAAGGGTGTAAAACTGAAAGATATTTTGCAATTGGCCGGCGCAAAAAATGGTTCAAAGGAAGTGAGTTTCAACGGGCTGGATACCCCGCCAATGGAAGCAACTCCCGACTTTGTAAAATCATTGCAGTACAACCATGCAAACGACGGTGAAGTAATGATCGCCTTCGAAATGAACGGCGAACCGCTTCCTTTGCTCAATGGCTTTCCTTTAAAATTAATTGTGCCGGGATGGTACGCCACTTATTGGGTGGGAATGCTCAGCGATATACAGGTACACGCAACCCCCTTTGAAGGATTTTGGATGAAGAAGGCATACCTGGTACCCAAGGGTGAACCGAATGGTAACGAAACCCCCGACTCCATTGCCATCAATGTAGAGCCTATTAATAAAATGGATGTTCGCTCCATTTTTGTATCACCTGAGCCAAACGAAACCATTGCAGTTGGCAAGCAAACGGATATCCAAGGCCTTGCTTTCGACGGGGGTTTTGGAATTACAAAAGTTGAACTGTCAGAAGATAATGGCAAAACCTGGCAGGCTGCAAAACTGGATGCCGACTTAGGCAAATATTCCTGGCGACGGTGGCACTATAATTTCACACCCGCTCAAAAAGGAAACCATGCATTACAGGTAAAAGCGACCAATGCCAAAGGTCAAACCCAACCTGTACGTCAATGGAATCGTAGCGGATACATGCGCAACGAAATTGAAACATTACCATTAAAAGCGGAGTAACCATGAAACCAGCAAGCCTAAAAAATATTGCGCTATCTATTCTGTTAGCAGGTTGTTTGGTTTCGTGTAGCGAAACAAACAAAAAACACGAAAGTGCTGTTGAACCCGCTCCTGAAGGCCTTCTTGGTGTGGTAACCAATTTGCCTGAAGCGCCGGGTTACAAAGTCTTTCAAAACAATTGTATGAGTTGCCACTCGGCACGGTATATACAAATGCAGCCCAACCTTTCCGAAAAAGCGTGGCTCGGCCTGGTAACGAAAATGCAAAAAAGCTTTGGTGCACCCATTCCTGATTCATCTGTAAACGGAATTGTTCAATACCTGGTGACCGTAAAAGGTAAAAGCTAAGCATTGTAAAACGTGTACTAGTAACGATAGAGACTTGGTAACGGGCATCGTACTTAAATGGGCAGTGATTGCGACGCTCCGTTCATCTTTCAATTCTTTGGTCATCTTTTTCGACATCTTTAAATAGACAACAAAAGCTAAGGGTGTACACTATCCCCGGTGTTTAATCTTCAACGATATGCTTATGAAATGCAGTAAATACACTTTCTTCCTTTGTCTGTTATTAATAGGTTTTGCTACGCAAGCACAGGTACGACTGCCCAAATATGCTGACACGCTTTTTAGTACTTATTACTGGCAGCGGGTCACCCATTTCAACGACTTGCCACAAACAAAAGATGACATCATTTTTGTTGGCAATAGTATTACAGATGGTGCCGAATGGAGCGAGCTGTTCAACGACCTGAAAATAAAAAACCGCGGTATCAGTGGCGATGTATCAGCAGGCGTTATAAACCGGTTGGATGAAATTACCAATCGCAATCCTGCAAAGGTTTTTTTGATGATTGGCATAAACGATCTGACACGAAACGTATCGCCGGACAGTCTTCTCAAAAACTTCCTTCTAATTGCGGACTACATCAGGCAGCAAAGTCCATCAACCCAATTATACATACAAAGCCTGTTGCCGGTAAACAACGTGTACGGAAAGTTTGGCTCGCATACCAGTAAGGCAGGTGAAGTGGTAAAGGTTAATACCCGATTAAGCGAGAACGCATCTGTCCACGGGTATACGTTCATTAATCTCAATGCTGCCTTTAGTGATAAGGCGGGTAAGTTAAATGCCGGGCTCACCAATGATGGCCTGCATTTAAAAGGCGAGGCATATTTGATTTGGAAGCATTTGGTCTATCCGGACGTATATGGTTTGAATGAAAAGCCTGCATTACTTCCATTGCCCCAGAATTTGCAATGGAAAGCAGGTAAATTTCCTTTGTATGCCTGCAAAAATATTGTTGTACAAAACAAGTCATTGGCCAACGAAGCCCAACAGCTACAGCAGATGTTGTTGGCAAAAGGGCTTCAGGTTAATATAGTCAACAAGAAAACTGGTGACGGTCCTTTTATAGAGATGGCTTTGGATAATATAAATACGCCGCTAATCAAAAAGGAAGCGTATCGCATTAATGTTGGTGACAAAAAAGTTACACTTACGGGTAATACTACGCATGGCCTGTTTAATGCGTTGCAAACGTTTCATCAACTGGCAAGAGATGGCGCTATGATCGATCAATGCGACATCATAGACTGGCCGGCATTTTCGTGGAGAGGCTATATGATTGATGTGGGCAGAAATTATATGTCGATGGATATTTTAAAGCAGCAGATCGATGTATTGGCTGCATACAAATTAAACGTCTTTCATTTTCATCCAACAGAAGATATCGCCTGGCGCTTAGCCAGCAAACAGTATCCGCAATTGACAGCGCCGGAACACATGCTGCGCAATAAAGGCATGTATTATTCGGAGAGCAACATAAAAGAACTTATTGCCTATTGTAAAGAGCGGCATATTACGTTTGTGCCGGAAATTGATATGCCGGGTCATAGCGCCGCATTTAAACGGGCAATGAAAACCGACATGCAAAGCGACTCCGGAATGGTAATCCTAAAAAATATATTGAAAGAATTTTTTGACACCTACGATCTTAAATACATACACATTGGAGCCGATGAAGTGAAGATTACCAATAAAGAATTCGTACCGGAAATGACCAAGTTTTTAGAGGGCCTGGGTAAGAAAGTAATAGGGTGGGAGCCGGGAGGCAATTTTACCAATAGTACCATACGCCAGTTGTGGATGGATGATAATGGAAAAATAGCTCGTGAAAAGAACATACAGTATGTTGACTCCAGGCATTTGTACATCAATCATATGGATCCGCTGGAAGGTGTGGTTACTGTATTCAACAGGAAAATTGGTAACAAAGAAAAAGGAGATGAGGATTTGTTAGGCGGCACTATTTGCATGTGGCACGACAGGGCAGTGGCCAAAGAAGAGGATGTATTGGAGATGAACCCGGTGTATCCTGTAATGCTGGCTTTTGCTGATAGAGGCTGGCGCGGTGGAGGTAAGTCAGGTTGGATAGCAAACATAAACGAAGGTGATACCGCAAGTTTCAAGGAATTTGAAAGTCGCCTGCTGGAAAACAAAAAGCTGTATTTCGCAAGCAAACCGTTTCCCTATGTAAAGCAATCCAACCTTACCTGGCAGTTGATTGGCCCCTTTGATAATGGGGGAGACGTATCTAAAAAGTTTGATCCAGAACAAGTACCTTATACTAAGCTCAACATTAGTGACAACAACACAGCAACAGGTGGAACCATTGTGTTAAAACATTGGTGGGCACCATTGATTTCCGGTGCAGTAAATAAGCCCGCTGAAAACACCACCTGGTATGCCCACACCAAAATATGGAGCGACGATGCTGGTGTAAAAAAGTTTTGGATAGGGTTCAACAACCTTTCCCGTTCACCGGCAACTGATGGGCCTCCGGTTAATGAATGGGACAATAAAGGAAGTGAAATTTGGGTAAACGGAAAATTGGTAAACCCGCCGGTTTGGAACAGGGGCGGGCAAAGAGGCAACTCCGAAATTCCGCTTATAGATGAGGGATATGAGTACCGTAAGGCAACCGATATACTTTTAAACAAAGGTTGGAACGACGTACTTGTAAAGGCACCCATAAAAGCCTTCAAAGGCAGAGACTGGCAAAACCCTGTAAAGTGGATGTTCACTTTTGTTCCTCTGACGCTGTAATCATTACTCGCAGGAAACAGGAAATACAAAAGCGGGGTTGGCTAATTAATGTCTGTCCGGAAATTGCTTTCAAAAAAACTTTTTCATTGACTTTTGATTTTCCGAGTGTGTGTGGCAATTGCAAAATATTTGTTTTTTTATATTTAAATGTGAGTTTTCGGCGGAGTTTTCAGTATTTCTTTTATTGCAAGGCATAGCTCCGCCAATGATCATTCTCATTTGTACTTTTTTTAAGCCGCTTTGCAATGATAGCGGTCTCTTTGCTTTTGCCGCTGCTCTTCTTTTTTTCTTTCCACTGCTACCAGGTGGTTGCCTAAGATATGCATATTGTAAGCCAACACGCTTAATCCAACATATCTTCTATATCCTTCTATCCCTTTATCCGCACACCGGTTAAGGCCATGATGTTCAAGCATATTGATATTACTTTCTACAGCCGAGTGGGCGTTGCGCAATGTCTTGAAGGTTTTGTTTGCTTCTCTTTGTTTTTCTTCTTTATTAAGCTTTCCCTTTTTAGGCAATACAATATTTTCTACATTGGCTTCTTTTAAAGTATTGTAATTGTCCTTGCTATAAAACCCTTTATCAAAACTATGACTGTGTATTTTCCTATTCAAATAATTTTTTTGCAAGCGTTCGGTTAAGGATTTTATTTGCGGCGCATCTTTTTCATTCTCCATTATTTTATAATCTGCTATAAACTGGTACTGATCGGTAGTAATGCATAACAGGTGTCCAAGCTCTACTCTTTTATTCAACTTGCCCTTTGAGATCCATTCGGTATGTTCCTCAAAAATGGAAAATACTTTTTCTGATGCCGGTATCTGTTCGCCATCCAGTAAGCGGCGTTCTATCTGGTTTGTGAATTTTCTTACATACTCATTGTAATGGGAGAGAGCTGCCAGCAGAACCATTACTTTTTGTGCATTGTTACCCGCAGGCGGTCCACTGATAATGCCAGCAAAGCGCTCTTGCAAATCATGGGCAATTCTCAAATACGCTTGTACACTTTCTTTCTTTTGCTTTTCATTTCTGCCTCCACCTCTGAAAACCTGTTGGGATGCTTTGCGAAAAAGACTCTTTGCTTTTTTACGCAAGTCCATCACTTTGCGCCAGCCTTTCAGATTGCTTTGGGAACGTAACTTATTTACTATATCTAACCCCTTGCGCAGACTATCCCACAGCAGATTTAAATCCGTGGGAAAATGGATGTTTGTTTCCAATGCATAACTATCTGTTTTAAGGCGGAGGCTTTCGTCCTCTTTTTTTTTAAGCAGATATTGCCCATGTTGTACAACCAGTAAATTAATGTCGCTCAGCAAATGTTCATCTATCAGTGCTACGTTGTCGACAATATTTCGATGAGCAAATTCAATTTCTTCAATACCAAATTTCTCTACATACACTCCCAATATCTTTCGTAATGATTGATGTTCATTTGCCAGGTCATGCAGCCTGTCCCAGTCAGCGCTGAGTGTGTGACGCACTACTGCCAGTACCAGGATATGCCAAAGATCCATCCCTTTACGGCCAGTCTTTTTCTTGTGACGGGAAATCTTGTTTTCCAATAAAGTAAAAATAGCCTCGTTTAATTCAGGTGTAACAAAAACATATTGTAAGGCTTTGAGTACTGGAGGCAGTTCATCACGGCTGCGTTCACGAAATTTTACTTCTGCAATCGGAGTGATGCCGAGGGTTGTTTGTTGCTCAAAACGTTGGCGCATTTTCAACAGATTTTATCTCGAATGTATGCCAACTACCATACCTAAACGCAGTAAAATCAAGAACTCACAGTTTATTTTCATCACCATTTATCCACATAAGTGCCTGACAATTAATGACTAAAAAGTTTCCCGACAGACATTAATTAATAATTATTAGTGTCGTGCTTTATAATTCAACTTTTTGATAGTAAAATTAAACCCGTCCAAAAATAATTTCAAACGGGTTTAATTTAGTTATAACTATTCTGATTGCTTAGTTAGCATCCCACCAAATTCTGCCTCTGGTATCTAACCGGTCAACACCGTAGGCAGGATCTTTTGCTTTCATATCCTGCACTGCTTTATCCACGTTTGGATTCATTTCGGTTGAAGATACCGGCAATACGGCTCTTCTTGGTATTAATAAATTAATTGTTCCTGTCCATAGGTTTTCTAAATAAGCAATGCCCGAGCCATCGCCTATTTTAGAAGGCTGCCCTGCCCTGAAATCTTCGAACTGTGGATAGCCTGTTCGCTTCCACATTGCCCAGGCTTCTTCGGGCTCAATTAAAAAATTAACCCATGCCTGCGAATAAATACCTGCAAGGTTTTTATATGGATAACGGGTTAAGTAATTACCTAAATCAGCATTTTGCTGCATTAGGTATATTGCTTTCGATGGCTCGTGCTTTATAATCTGCAAAAGAAGATGTTACGCCCTCCTCATACCATTGGGCAGCAGATTTTCCTAAACCGTTGCCGCCTTTAGCTGCTATTTCGGCCATCATAAAACAAACTTCCGTGTAGTTCATCAGCGATGTGCGGTTTTTTATAGTTGAGCCATCAACCACTGTTTCATCGGTATGCAGGTTGGTGTTATTGGTTTTAAATCCGCCATCTTTTACAAATAACCTTCCGTTAATTAAAGAAATGAAGTTGAGTGTTCTGGTAGCTGTACCGGTTCCGCTTTTTATGGTAAACTGGTGCGTAGTTGGCTGTCCCGTCCAGCCATAAGCTGCATCGGTAGAAGCAGAAAAAACATGCTTTCCCCAATAGCGGGAAGTATTGACAGCAGGCGAATCGAGCGTCGCCTTTGAAGCGGGCAGCCCGTTCGCTTTTATGTCGTAGTAAACAGGCGCATTAGTGCCCCAGTCGTTAGGGCGAACCATTAATGAAAGCCGCGGATCGTTCGTTGACTTTAGAAACTCCACAAAAGGATATGCTGCTACGTACGTGGTTTGAATCAGCGCCGGAGAATATGTTGCGTAATAAAGGACTATATTATTCTGAAGAGGAGTTGAAAGAACTGATTGCTTATTGCAAAGAAAGATATATTACCCTTGTACCGGAAATTGATACGCCAGGGCATAGTGCAGCTTTTACGCGTGCCATGAAGACAGGCATGCAAAGCGATACAGGATTGGCTATTGTAAAAAATATCCTCACGATATTTTGCACCACCTATGATGTGCCTTATGTACATATTGGCGGCGATGAAGTAAGGATAACCAATAAAAATTTCCTTCCCGAAATAACGAAGCTGATACATAGCCTCGGTAAACAAACCATTGGCTGGAGCCCCGGAGGAAATTTAGATAAGCAAACCATTCGCCAGTTATGGATGGGCGACCAGGTAGAAGATACAACACGTCCTTATATTGATTCAAGGCATTTATACATTAACCACATGGATCCGTTGGAAAGTGTGGTGACAATTTTCAACAGGCAGATAGGAAGCAAAACAAAAGGAGACGAATTAGTGAAAGGCGGCATAATTTGTTTGTGGCATGACAGGAGAATAGCTAAAGAAGATGATGTGCTTTGCATGAACCCGGCATATCCTGCTATGCTTGCTTTTGCTGAAAGAAGCTGGAGTGGCGGAGGTTACAAAGGATGGATTACCAATATCAACATAACTGATACAGGGAGATTAAAAGCATTTGAAAACTTTGAACAGCGACTGACAGACCACAGGCAACAGTACTTTTCAACATTGCCGTTTCCTTATGCAGCACAAACGCAAATGAGGTGGAAACTGTTTGGGCCTTATGATAACAATGGTGATATGTCCAAAGCTTTTGAACCTGAAAAGAAAAACTTTGATGATGATAACACTTCGCCTGCTCTGCAGGCAGGAGGTGGTACTGTTGTGCTTCGGCACTGGTGGTATCCGTTGATAAAAGGTGTAATCAATCAACCTAAAGAAAACACTACCTGGTATGCGACTACAAAAATCTGGCGTGATGAAGATAAGCCGGAGGATTTCTGGATTGGCTTCAATAATCTGTCCCGTTCACCTGCTACCGATACACCAAAGCCAGGCAAATGGGATGATCATCAAAGTAAAGTATGGGTAAATGGGACACTTGTCGCACCACCAGTTTGGAAAAGAGGGGGACAAAAAGGTAATTCTGAAATACCATTGATGGATGAAGGCTATGAATATCGTGAGCCAATAAAAATATTGCTGCACAAAGGATGGAATAGGGTATTAATAAAAGCTCCTGCTGGTAGCTTTAAAGGTTTGGACTGGCAAAATCCGGTCAAGTGGATGTTTACATTTGTTCCATCAACAGTGTTGTGATCTTTTCAATCAATCACAGCAAGCATTTTCTTACTTAACTTAAAAATTTTTTATAACAACATAATATCAAAATACCATTTCCTCTGTACAACATATCCTATCACTATGTAAAGGTTTCCTTATTTTTGATATCAATTGCTTTCAGTAGTTTATCATCTGAAAGGACTCTTAAAAAGCAAGTCTCATTTTTTGGGAGTGATTTCGTACGGTATACCGGGAAAGGGCCTGAACGAAGCGTTTGTTGGATCTTTACCTAATTGTCTACCCGCTCAAGCGGCTGTATTTGTAGGTTTATAGAAAAAAAATGAATAAACAGGAGAAAAAGAAGTTATTAAAGATGCTGCAGTAGCAGGAGTTTCTTCTTTCATTGTAGATGGAGTTATTCAATTTTTTATGTTAAGAGGAAAGGCGCCTATCGCTATTTCGGTGGATTCTATTACTAACAATGCCGATACTGTACTCGGCTCGTCAGTGGTGTTGGCCATTACGTTGGCCATAATTATGACCATTATCAATTACTTTAAAATAAAAGAAAAAAAAGTACCGTTTTTTGCAAATGTATTTTGGTTAATGATTAGACATGGTTTTTTCACATTTGGTGTAGTTACTGCTTTATCGATATTGTGGCAACGCTATTTTGGCACAATAGAAGTTGGTCTTGTACCTGCCATTCTAATTATAACACTGATTGCCGGAATTGTTTCAGCAGCTATTAATTATTTAACCATTAAAAGATGTATTCTATCTTAAAAGGTGACGAGGCTACCGGCTAACTCATAAACAACAGTAAAGATAATTTTATGTGCAAAGAAAAAAATCTCAAATATTAAAGGGCGCCTTTCTCACGTGTATTATTAATGCGATTATTAACGGAGGTGTTCAGTATTTTTTTCTGAAGGGAAAAGTGCCTATTTCCATTTCGGTAAATACAATTACCAATAATGAGATACCGGGTTGGGTACTGCCGTAATGCTTGCTATTACCCTGCCTATGATGCTTAGTGTTGCTTAGTGTTGTGGCTTATTTCAACATTAAAGATAAAAAAAGTACCTTTTTTCCTACAGCATTCTGGCTCACGCTGAAGCATGGCTTTTTCGCCTTTGGGATTATTACTTCGTTGGCCGTTTTATGGCACAAATACATGGGTACAATTCAAGTATCACTGATTAGAGCTTTGTTAATTATTGGGCTTATTGCAGGCTTGGTTTCCGGACCCGTAAATTTATCTAACAATAAAAGCTTGCGTCATTAATGAAAATTCTAAAAACTAACGAATGAATAAAATTGTCTTCTCTCTAATCATCTTATCCTTTCTATACAGTTGTAACGAAGCTGGCAAAACTACTACAGGTGAAATAAGTCAATTATTTTTTAATGGAAATATTATTGCAATGGAGTCGGATAAGCCTGTTTATGCAGAAGCAGTCGTGGAGCAGAATGGCAAAATTGTTTTTGTAGGAAGTAAAAAGGAAGCGGAGGCACAGTTTGCAAATGCTGAGAAGATAGATATTGAAGGCAAAACTTTGCTGCCGGGATTTATAGAATTACACAGCCATTTTGGGATGGTTGCAAATAGTATGGGCCAGGTAGATTTAAATCCGCCACCCGTTGGCACTGTTACCAGCATTGCAGACGTGATGGAAAAAATAAAAAAATATAAGGATGATAATAAAATTGCCGATGGCGAATGGATTTTTGGTTGGGGATACGATGAAAGTCAGATTAAAGAAAAACGTCATCCTAACAAAATGGAAATAGATGCTGTGCTGCCAAACAATCCTGTTTATTTGCAACACACCAGCGGGCACATGGGAGTAGCCAACTCAATGGCACTAAAAAAATTAAATGTAACGGCTGCCTCGCTAAATCCAGAAGGTGGAAATATAGACAGGCTTTCCAGTTCTAAAGAGCCTTCCGGTTTGGTGCAGGAAACTGCTATGTATGCTTTTGTAGGAAATATGATGAAAATTTTGGCAGCTAAACAAGCATTATTTTTTGATAAAACGCAGGAATACTACGCCAAAAATGGTGTTACTACTGCGCAGGATGGTATGACAGACCGCAACGCTATACAGTTTTTTCAATCGCAGGCAGATGCGGGGAAACTAAAAATAGACCTTATAGCTTTAGCTGGTTTTAGTGATTTGGGAAAAAATTTAAATGACACATCTTTACACTGGAAAACGTATAAGAATGGATTTAAAGTGCAAGGCACTAAAATAATTGCCGATGGTTCGCCACAAGGCAAAACAGCTTATTTTACTAAACCTTTTTTAACACCTGTGCCAGGATGTAGCCACGATTGCAGAGGGCTTCCGAGTCTCTCACAAAGTGAAGAGCTACACCCTACCAGGCATTGAAGGCAATAACTATCAATGCCGCTTATGAGTTTTATTAGCAAGATATCAAGGGTTCGTTGGCCAATGGAAAATTAGCTGATTTTGTAATTTTAGATAAAAATCCATTGACTGTAAATGCGATGGATATTAAGAATATTCAAGTAATGGAAACCATCAAAAATGGTAAGACAGTTTATAGAAAAAAATAATTAATCACCCAAAAAAAATATATGAATTATTCAAAGTTGTTTGACTTAAAAGGAAAAACCGCCATAGTCACAGGTGGTGCAAACGGAATAGGAAAAGCAACAGCAATTCTTCTTGCCAAAGCTGGCGCAAACATTGCCATTGGCGATTTTAAGATGGAAGATGCAGAAAAAGCAGCCAAAAAAATTGAAGCATTAGATGTAAAAGCAATCGCCGTATCCTGTAATGTTTTAAAAGATGAAGACCTGGTAAATTTGGTTGATACTACTGTGAAAGAATTGGGCGGTATACATATCCTGATAAACAATGCTGGCGGTGGTGGCGGTCGTGAAAATCCGTTTAAAATTTCGGTGAGTGATTTCAAGAGAGATTTTGAACTGAATGTTTTTAGTGCCTAGAGGTTATGTCAATTATGCGTACCCCACATGAAGAAAGCAGGCTATGGCTCTATAGTTATTACTACCTCTATGTCGAGTATTAACAAAAGCCCCAACATGAGTGGTTATGCGGCATCTAAAGCATCTGTTAATCACATGGCGGCTAACCTGGCACACGATTTTGGCCCGGAAGTAAGAATAAATTGTGTAGGACCTGGAGCAACAAGAACCGCAGCACTGGAAACTGTGTTGACACCAGAAATAGAAAAGACTATGTTAGCCCACACTCCAATTAAACGTCTGGGAACTGCTGATGATATCGCTGGTGCAATGCTTTATTTTGCATCGCCAATTTCTGAATGGGTAAGTGGGCAGACCATCTTTGTAAACGGCGACGGGGAACAAACTTTAGAGTAATTCGATGAAAGGGAAAACATCTTGCGATCTAGGAAGAGTTAGACAATGTGTCGGGCTTCTAATACTTGATCAATGAGTACATCTATGCGGCTTAGGAAAATACTGGCAACAGACGTAATATGATGTATAGGTTGATCGGTTTTTATGCGCTCTTCCAATCCGGATACATATGCTTCTATCACTTTTTCATGATCCTGCGGTCAAAGACATCCAGCCAAATGCTTTGGCCCAAATCATTTATGCTTTTTATCTTATTCGTTTCCATAATTTTTATATTAACTTCCTGCTTTTTCATATTACTATCGATTTAAAGAGGAGTATTAATAGTTAAAAAGGTGAAAACCTTTTATTTACATTCATCTAAAATTCTTCTTTAATGATTGAATTTATAGGTACCTGTAAATTGATTAAGTGCTTTTCAACTGCGTCCATCATTGGTTTAGGTCCACATATATAAAACCTCTGGTCTATGTTAGTTATATGTTTCAAAAGGAGATCTTCTGTTATATATCCACGCACATATTCCCGTGTTATTTCATCTGATAAAATGTTGATGAAATTTGCTGCTAATAGTTCTTTCAAATATCGATCAAGAATTATATCACCCTTAGTTTTATTTGCGAAGATGAGTTTGTTATTACCTATTTGGCTTGTACGCTGAAGCTGCCTGAAAATTGAAATAAACGGTGTTACTCCTGCACCTCCCGCAATAAATATACCTTCACCTTTATAAGCAATTGCACCAAATACTTCATGTAATATCAACTCATCATTTTCTTTTAGTTGCAGAAGCTCGTTAGTAACTCCCTGGTGAGCAGGATAGGTTTTAATGATAAACTCCAGATAACTATCATTGGGCAACGAGGTGAAAGTAAAAGGTCTTTTTTCATTCCGCCATCCTTCTTTATTTATAGCTATTTCTGTAGCCTGCCCCGGTACGAAAGTATATTGCAAGGGCTTTTCAGTTACGATCTGCAATACATTATGAGTAACTTTTTCAATTGATTTAATTTTAACGTTATGTTGTTCCATGTCCTTAAAGATTATTGGGAGATATATCCATTCCAGCTTTTATGTTCGTCGTGATCGTATGTTCTTATACAATAGATTGAATGACAAGAAAAAGGTTACAAAAAACTGTAGCTATTTCTCTTAATTACACTAAGTTATTTTGAATGGAATGTTTGAAAAAAGGAATTTGGAGAAGAAAGAGCTAACCCTGTCTCGAGTCTAAGTACTTACTTGATGCCTGTAAGTAAATGACGAGCTTCATCCACTCTGAATTTCAGGGTTAGGAGAAACCATACAGTTTAGCGATTATTAAACATCACTGTAAAGAGAAGGGATGGCGGGCACAATAAATAAAATGTTACTTTACATCTGCTATCATCATAGCCAGGGTAAGCAAAAAAAATGTTTCTTTTAAAGCAAGTACACCGTGTGGCACTTTTTTGTGAAGTGCAAGCATTTGTCCTTTTTGCAGTTCCACGGTTTCTGGCTCTGTTGTAAATCTCATATGCCCTTCAAGAACCTGTACACTTATAATACCATTAGCTGTATGTGTTTTTAGTTCTGCACCTTCATGCAAACCAATAAGCACAATACGCATGTTGTCCGATTTAAAAATAGTGATGGAATTACGGTCGCTTTCTTTCCATGTTGGTTCGTTGCGCACCTGCTCCATAAATTGGTTCAAATCCATTGTAATTAAGGAAGCATTCAACATGCGGTCACCTTCGGGACGTTGCGGGGTAGCTTCGTTTGACTTATTTCCCATGTACTTTTTTTATGTAGAATTTGTTGTTATTAAATGATAAACTTCAGCGATGCCGATGCAATTTCTCTACCAACTTAGCCGAGGCTTCATCCGAATAAATACCATAAGCATTTACCAGTAATCCCTCACGTTATATTTTACTGAGGAAATAGCATACAGTACAGCTTCATCATCAGGGTCGGATTCTCCTTCAAAACTATAAGCCCTGTCAATCTCAAAATCATCGGGCGATAGTACCGTATGGGTTTGATGACAAACAATACATTCCTGCTGAATATTGAAGTCAAGGTCGTACCCTTCTTCTTTCAAACCATTGATGGTTTGTGATAATGTACCATAACTTGTTTTCATAATTATCCAATTAAATATGCTAATCCATTAGTTACAGGGTCGCAAAGGTCTTTCACCTTCTTTTCGCGAAATAATTTCTCAATCATATCGCGAGCTATTTTATACTCGTTGTGAATGGGGCAGGGATGCAATGCGGAACATTTACTTAAACCCAATCCACATTCTTTAAAAACCTGTTTGCCTTCTATCGTTTCTACAATATTGCTGATTGGCTGATTTTGTTGTACCTTATTAATAAAGAACCCACCGGAAGGGCCTTTCACGCTGTTGATTAAACCCTGTCGGGCTAATATTTGTAAAATCTTACCCACTGTATGTTCACTTGCGTTGATGTGCTCTGCAATTTCTTTGATTCCCGCTTTTCCGCCCTGCTCACTTTTTGATGCAAGATAGATAACTGACTTAATAGCTGTTTTACACGTATAGCTCAACATAAGTTAGTGATTTAAAAATTCCTGACCTCCAGGAGAAATACGGTCTGAACTCCAGGGTGGATCAAATGTGAGATTTACATTCACCTGATACTCTTTGAAGGCATTGGCAAGCGATTGTGTTACGCCATTTGTAATGCTTTCACCCATCGGGCAAAACTGTGTGGTGAGTGTTATGCTTGCTTCAATCCTCTTTTCGTCTTCGATGAAATCTATCTGGTAAATCAGCCCAAGATCCACCACGTTCAATCCAATTTCAGGATCATATACATTGTACAAACCTGCAAGCGCAATAGTGCATTTAATATTATTATTGGTTATTACTTCCATTATTTTTAGGTTGATGAAAAAGGGTTTTAGCAACATTGCACACATAAAATATTGCCGATGCAAGCAACGAAACAGCCCCGCTTTTTAACAGCATGTCATTTAATAAAATAATGCCGAAAATAAAAAGTATAAATCCGAGCAGGTAAAGCACTGACATGATTTGAAATAATCTTTCACTGAACAATTCTTTCGGCGCCGGCGTTTTTCCAACGGCACGTGCATGATATACTTTGTTCCAGACAATGAAAGGCAATGTTTTAAACGTCATACCAAAAATAATAGCGGTAATCCATCCAAAGAAAATACAAAAGCCATAGAGCAAAACCATGTTAGCTTTTATACCTGTTGAAATAAAATAAATAACTACCAGCAAACTAAGCAACGGTAAAAACAATAAAGCTACTGATAACAACGACACTTTCATTTGCTCATCCACTTGTTTGCGGATGCGTACTTTATAAACTATGTAGCAATAGTTCGCAAACAAAATCAAAGCAACTAATACCAGTAAAAAAGGCGGGTAGTATAACTTCGTAAATACATTAAATGTTTTCAATAATATAAAGCCAATCAATGCAGTATTTATTAAAATGTATATCCACCACAACGCGTTGGTATTGGTATATTTCGAAATCAGAAACATGGGAATAAGCCGCGAAGCAACCCCGATAATTAACAACAAAAACCATCCTGCAAAACCCATGTGTGCATGAAGCGATAAATATTCTATTGAATTATTGGGTAACCACGAAAGGGTAAAATTAAATACCAGCAACAATCCAAAGAAAGTAGTGGCAAATAACCATAGCGAAGCTGTTGCTACGAACCATGCATACACATCATGCCTTTTGCTTTCATAGATGCTGCTGATGACATTTATCAAATAACATACAACCGCTGCATTTACTAAAATAGCTCCGGATTGCAACACCCATCCGGTATGAAAAATGTAAAATCCAACTACTAAAAAGGGAATACCAATAGCAGATAGAATGAATGATAAATAACCCAACAACTCGCTTGACAACTTTCCTTCTATCAGTACCGGAAGCAATTGGTGACTGGCACCCAAAATAATCATCGTTCCCCAGCCCAATGCCATCAGATGGGTAATGGCTAACGTTTGCGGATGAAAATAATGCTGATGAATAACATTTGTATTCATCAATAACAACACACAAGCCAATAAAAAAGACAGCGTTGCAAAAACATAAAATGGCAGCACTACTTTGTATGAAGTTGTCATTTGTAACCGCGCATTTAAGGTAAGTGGAAACATATCAAATTTTCAAAATCAATAAATACACTTCGCCAACGCTCACTTCTTTTATACGGTAATCAAATTGACGGTCTTTCAACTCTGTAAGCAGGAAAACCGGGATACGTTTATGATGCACATATAAAGCCATACCAGCCGGAAGTTTTTCCAATGCTTCCAGAATAGTCGTCATAGGCAAAGGCATCTCTAAATGGCGAACATCTATTTGCTGCAATTTATTTTCATAACGTTCTAAAAGCTCCTCCCAATCATTATTATCACTTGATTTAGCTTCTAACTGCACACTTCCATCTGTAGTAGTTTTATAAAAATAAGTTTCAATCAGGTCTTTTTCGCCTGTATCAGCATAACATTCAAAACCTTGCCTTTCCAGCAATTTAATAAGCGGTGCAGGCTCGAATGTATTAATGATTTTTAGCACCTGACCTTGCTGCAATTCCTTCACCGTTTGCTGAATAAGTTTCAATGGGTCGTTGCCATCAGCTAGCATCGAACGAACATCCAGGGTAACAATATGGTTCGCTTCCAGTTCTTTTATAAATTGCGGAACAGCCTTTTGTACTGTTGAAGTTTCTTCTTCCTCTTCTTGTGAAGTATTCACTTCAAAACCATACGGTTTTAGCTTTTCAAAAAAATCCTGCGGTGTGCAGCCGCCAATTTTTGATGCCATCGCAATACTGGTTCTGCCAGCCATCAACTTGCGCAATACAGGATTGCGCAGCTTTTTAAAATCAGGACTAAGCGTTACAATAGCTTCCAAAACATCCGGGTGATGGTTGAGCAACGTCGCAATTTTTGTCCGGGAATTTATAAGCATCAGTTAAAATATTGATTGAACTTTTCTACGTCGTCCGTAAGTTTTTCTGTCACCTGTTTGCCTTCATCTGTAGCATTTATTTTCTTCAAATTACTTACATCTTTCAATACAGGCTCCAGCCACAAATGAAGCACTTCATGATTTGGTCCTTTCATTTTACAATCGCTAATAAGGCTATTTAATTCTTTTTGCATGTCACCTGCAAAAGCATGGTAAGCGCTTATATCTGCATTTTATTTTGTATTAAAAGCATTTGTTTCAGTAATTAATTTTGCAGCGTGTTTGCGGGTGCTTTCATCGGTCTGCCATTTAGCGCCATTGTTTAATGCTAATGCATCCGCATTTTCTTTACGATTGTCACCTGCCTGTTCAAGGCTTTCTTTTATAGCGATATCTTCATTTTTAAGCGCTTCATTATTTGCATTGTTGCAACCGAAAAATAGCAGTACAAATAATAAAGGCAATACATTTCTTATGCTCGTAATTTTTATTCTTTACACTTACATTCAGCAATTAAATATTTAAAACGTCTTAACGTCATTAAAATTTATCCGCCCTTCGTGGTCTAAAATAATACATGCGCTAAAGTCTTCTAAAATCGCCATCTTATGTGGTTCACTATCCTTAATTAAATAGGTATCACCCAGGCTTAAAGTCACTTGCCTGTCTGCAAAACTTATCAGTCCCTTTCCTTTTTTACAAATAATAAACGCATCAGAAGTTGCATGATGCAACGGCATTGCTTCTCCCATTTTTAAACTAACGTCAAGTACTTTATATCTGTCGTTACTATAAACTTCTTTCATTTCCATATCTCTTTTTTTTATAGAACCTGAGTAGTATTTCTTTCAGTTGTCCTTACTCTTCATACAGGCAATAACGCCATACAAAAACATTTTGAGAACGAGGGGATTTGATATGTAATTATTACTCATTCCACGACCTCTTGAACACCTCGGATAAAAAACGTTGGTCGGGATCGCATGCCACAGTTAATACACTCGTCAGTTATTTTTATTGCCATTTTGTTTTCGGTATAGATAGTTTTATTCATTGTCCTTTTTTACAACCTTTATCATTTGAAAGTATTGTGCTTAGAGTTTTGAATAGTATCAACCTGGAAATCCGACATTTATTATCACCCCAGTTTTTTTTCGATTCTAATGGACATGCCCATAGTATTGTATTAACCGGCAAAGCTTTTTTCCATCTTTAATGCTTTTGGAAACAGAATATTGTTTTCTAAATGAATATGCAGATGCAGATCGTCCTCAAATTTCTGAACCATTTTATACAATGATTTATAGCTTGCGCAGGCATCTTCCGGGATAGCAAAATTATTACTCAACTCGCGGATCTTACCAAAACATCCTCCTACGAAATCGTGTTCCCTTTCAAGACTTTCAATTAGTGTAGCCAGATTTTCTTCGTCATAATCTTGCAAAGGCTGGCTATTGCTTTTTGCCTGAACAATTTTCTTAACATAAGGAAACAGCACTTTTTCTTCCTGCTCCATATGCCCTGTAAGTTCTTCATCAATATCTTCCACCAATTTTTGAATTGGCAATAATTCAGGATGATCACTTCCATGCACTTGGGCTACAAGCAGTGCATAACCGTGCAACTCGGGCAAATATTTGCAAACATATTTGTGATGTGTATTCACAATATAATCGGCAAGAAAATCAAGGTTCCAATCGTTGTAAGCATTGTTGTTGCTGATAGTGACCTGCTGATTCGCCTGCTGCAGTTCTTGTTCTACTTTAGTTGCATCAATCCCTTTTTCTTGGCATACTTCACGAACTGTTTTTTTGCCGCCACAGCAAAAATCAATACCATATTTTTTAAATACTTCGGCTTTGCGTAGGTCTTTTACCGCAATCTGCCCGATTGTTTCTTTATCGTCTTCACCTTTCTTTGTTATCAGCACATCCCACCATTCCGGTCCTTGTTGTTCATATTTCCAGGTAAAAATATCGCCACGCTCACCGAGCAACTGGTAGTAAACCGGCTTAGGGTCGTGGTCGTTATGAATGGTTAAACTCTCACCACCGGCTAAGCTGTCAAACACCTGAAAAATTGTTGGGTGTTTTAATTTGGGTTCAATAAGCGTTACGTCTATAAAGTTTTGCTGTAAAGTTTCCATGAAGTATATTTTTTTGATTTTTAAAATTGAACAACAAAGGTAGGCATAAAAAGTATTAAAGTACTTCTATACTCGTTAATTAATCATTTTTTATTTCCCGTAGAATAGGGAACAACTAAATGACGGTAGTGAATGTTGTTTGGGGGGCAAATAAATTTGCAGCACACGGTCAACAAAAAAACTTTGAGTAGATCACAAACTCTCATCACGAGTCAGCCAACAAGTCAAAGTATTCATCATCTTCATTTTTACCACCAAAGCCCTTTCCTAAACTTTTGTGGGATTGTACAAATTCAATTGAGCTTATCCATTTTACCATTTTATAACCTAACTGGTTTTCCACCCGAAGTCGTAGCGGAGCGCCATGAACTAACGGAAGTGTTTCGTAATTCATTTCCCAGGCAAGGATTGACTGAGGTTTTAGGCAATTATCAAGCGTATTTGTGTCGTAATAAACACCGCCGTACAAGCCTTCGCCAAAAGAGTAAAAAGCAACGGTGGTTACAGAAGCGTGCGGCTTTACCAGTTCCACAATTTTTCTAAGTGGTATGCCTCCCCACTCTGCTATTCCTGACCATCCCTGTATGCAATGGTGCATGGTTATATTTTGCTCCAAAGCCAACGCTTTCAGTTCTTCAAGCGATAACTCAACGGGATTTTCTACCAGTCCCCCTATCTTAAGTTTGTAATCTTTAAAGTTGTTTTCTGCCAAATCCTTCCACAATTGAGAGTCCGGCATTTTTCCATTGGTCCAGAAGTAAGGAGAAATATCTTTTTTTTGATAGTATGGTTTTGGTTTGAAATGATTAACCGTAATGCGCCATAGTGTTCCGGTAACCGCAGCCTGCAAATACTGAAGCATCCGTTGTTTATTCCACGAAAGCCAATGAGCTAAAAAACAAAAAGCAACGGTAGTTAAAACAATTGCTATTCCAATATACAGACCTGCATAATTTGCTGCATCATCCGTACCCACAGTGATGTGATTCATGTTGCGGATTAATCCGGTAGCTGCTACAAGACTAACATGAATGATGATAAAAATTACATACGCAATCATCACCAGAAAATGAATGGAACGGGCACTCTGCCGGTTGCCAAATAATTTTGGGTACCAGTGAAAACGGTTTTCAATTGCAGGCGACATAGCCATACCGGTTAGCATTGCCAATGGACCTAAAATAAAGACGACACTAAAATAAGACAGTTGTTGAATTGCATTGTAATGATAAAACCCGTTAGGCTCAACAGGCAAATTGAAAGTAGCATAATGCACAAAAACATTCCATGCATCAGGAAAGATAGACCATGAAGCAGGTACTAACCTTTTCCATTGGTTTGTACAAAATAAAAGCACGATAAAAACAACGCCGTTCAACAGAAAAAAAGGAACCGTAAGAAAATGCCAGATTCTTGCAATACCTATTGTATGACGATAGCCTGGCAAACCTAATGCAGGACTGATATAACGTGCATCTTCCTTGGCTGTCCAAATTTTATCTTTAGATATTTTTATGGGAGTAAAACGTATCCATTCTTTTTCAGGCGCACAACTGTCATTCCAATACAAACGAGGATGATCAACTAAAATAGAAAGTCCGCTTCTAATGATAAGCACCAGGAAAAAAAAATTGACCCAGTGGCTAACATTCAACCAGGTGGGAAACCCGGAAGGGCTTTCGGATGTGCCGGGCGATACAGATAAAGAAGGATCAGCAGGTAAGCCAAACAAAAGATATTGCAGCCACGCCATGCCAACTAATCCAATTATAATAACTGCAAAAATAACCAGCATGTAAGGTTTTACACCTACAAACATTCTCCGGTCGGTGGGATAATGAACTTTCTTTTCAGCTTCGTTCAAATGTTTAATCATTATTGTTTCCTATGCCATTGTCAATACGCATATTATCGGATTTTAAAACTGTGAGGGAATTTTCGGTTGCTTTCTTTCCAGGGAGATTCATGTTATTGTTTGTAGTTTAAAATTATTTACAAGTTATACCACTTAGCAGCTGTCTAAAAATGATATTCTACAATACCAGCGGAGGTCTTTCGTGGCATCATCGTTGCGTCACAAGCACTTCATCCGCAGTAAAAATCGCATCTTCAGTTTCAAAGTTTAAGTTTCAAACTAAATATAGACAGCTTCTTAGACATTAAAAACAGTCTGTTCATTTGAAAATATTCAGTTGAGCGTCGCAAGTAAAGCGCAATCAAAGAGATTTTGCTTGCTCCCAAAAAACTAATTTCAAAATCTAATTGGTATCAGCCCTTTAATACGCTAACGCACCATTTACAATTTTTGCAGGCGCAGTGTACGGATGTTCTTCAGCTTTCGCCAAAGACATAATATGCATGACCGTCCAGCCATTTACCTTTAAGTAATCTGAAATCATGGAACGGTGGCAACGCCACCAAACCGCTTCGGAACACATATAAGCTGTACGTTCTTTTGTTGCAATTTCTTCAAGCATTTTTATGCCTTCTTTAAAAGAACAGGTCTCCATATAATCTGCATAGGCTCTGAAGGCAGGATGCCGCCAGGCTGTATTTTCAGATTCTGCATTTGATTTTCTTCGTCCGCCAAGTTCAACTATATGCGTATAATCAATATTGTTTTGCAACAAAGAAATGCGTAATTCTTCTTTATTAAACTGTGGAAACTTTCTTGAACCCGGAAAGTGGCGAACGTCAGCTACCATTTCAATTTTAAACGATTGCAGCATCGCAATAAAATCATCCATAGTGCGGGTGGAGTGACCTATTGTCCATATCGGTTTATGATGAGGTTCCATTCTTTTAATTATGTTTAAAAAACGCATCTCTAAAAAATAACCACAGAAATACAGAAGTATCGCACAGAGAACACAGAGAGCAAACTTTGTGTCCTCTGCGTTTCTTCCTCCTGCAGTTCTCTGTGTTAAGAAACAATCAAAGTCTATATGTATTCGACAGATTCACCACCAATAATTTTCACTATAACATTCTCAAGAGTTTCATCTACTAATATCTGGCAGGCAAGGCGAATATCACCTCCCTGTATGCCCATTTTATAAAGTGTTCTTTCTTCATTTCTCTCCAGGGCATTTACTGCTTCGGGCAGGCCTTCAACTTTTACCGCACAGGTACCACACCTGCCCATGCCTTTGCATTCGCCAAAGTCTTCTATATATATTTTGTCGTACAGCAAAACCATCAGGTTACGGTATTCGCCTTCGTAGGTTTGCAGTTCATATTTTTCACCTTCATAGTACGCGGTGAAGTGAATGACAATCTTATTTATTACCATTTATAATCCACATTATTTTTTCATCCAAAATTCATCGGCAAAATCATCTTTTAATACAGGGTCGTGCTGCTCTTCTATTTGCTTTCCGATGCTTTCCAATTGCTCATCAGTCAACACTTTTTCGAGGTGTGGAAACAATTCTCTTTCTTCATAACGAACATGATTATCTACTGTATCAGCCAATATTAAAAGTTGATTTGCTGCATTATCTCCGGCAGCATCCAATGCCTTTATTTGTTCAGCGATTTGAGCATGTTCGTCCAGAGCTTTTTGCACTTCAGCACTTCTTATAGGAGAAAACAAAATGGTTTCTTCCTCTGCAAAATGCGGCTGCATGTGGTATTGCCAAAAGTATTTCACATACTTTACTATACGCTCGGGTACAGCTTCAAACTTCAACCCGTTTCTTATTTTCCAGCAAAACAATAAAGTGAAGTGGTGATCTTTTGACAGCTTAACAATATGCTTGTTTCGTTTGATAGGTTTCTTTTCCATTTTAATTATTTCAAACATGGTTTATATGGATTGAAAGGATTAGTTCAGAGATTTAAGAATCCACTCAATAGCGGTTTTCATGTTCTTATATCATTTCTAAATATTCTTTAAGAACTACAGCCTGATTATGTTGTTCGTCTTTTGCCGCATATAGTAATGTTACTGTCTTATGCTTCTTTACATCTCTGATAGTTCTTCAAATACCGGCGATTGTTTCAGTTCTGATTTATACTTTTTTTTAAATTCTATCCATTTTTCAGAATCATGATTAAACCATTTTCGCAGTTCATTTGATGGAGCAAACTTTTTAGTCCATACATCAAAATGGGCATCTTTTTTTTTTATGCCACGAGGCCATAAACGGTCAACCAGCACACGAAATCCATCTGATTTTTCAGGCGGCTCATAAACCCGTTTTATTTTTATAGCAGTCAAAGTTAAAAGTTAGGCTAACATATCATCTGACAACAAAGCCTTTAAATAATCGAAAGCCAAGTATTAAAAGCGAACCAAGCTTTATAACCTCCGCACCGATGAAATACGAATGCAATGATGAGGCTGCCAAAGTCTTTCCGCTGATGACCATATTTGCCCTCGAGACTAAAGCAGGTAATAGCCAAAATGTTTGCAAAATCAACAACCAAGCAGCAAGTCCAAACAAAACCAGGCTGGTCGAGTCTATTTGATGTTGATTAAAAAAATAGCTCACTAAAAGTACCGTTGCGAAAAACCACTCCATTTTGTTGAGTGCATTGAACACTAATTTTCAAATGCTTAAACCTGTTGGTAAGGTAACGCCAGGCGCACGAAACTTTAACCACGACTCCATAAAGCTAATGGCAACAATACAACCAGACCACACTAACACAGACAGTAGCATAACATATTGCTTCATTATTATATCAGCGTTTTAAATTGTTGATTTCGGTAGTGTTCGATTTTCATTTCAAACATTTGCGCCATTTTATTTGCACGCCACAATGCTTCATCCGCTTTCTCGCCACTAAATAAATCATTGATGGTTTCAGTAAA
This sequence comes from Chitinophagaceae bacterium, assembly GCA_037718865.1. Classification (GTDB taxonomy): domain Bacteria; phylum Bacteroidota; class Bacteroidia; order Chitinophagales; family Chitinophagaceae; genus JADCRZ01. Next base: position 219,335 of record JBBJMP010000003.1, read on the forward strand.
CAACGTAAGCCATTGCTCAAAATGTGCATGGTTAACCGGCAGCTTTGCGTGTGGAGGAAATGGGCTATTATGATAGGTGTGTTCTCCTAATAAAACGGTTTGCCAAAAGGTGTACATCTTTTCTAAATGTTGCGGCCAGCGGTCTTGAATTTGTGCATTGAAAACAGGCGCTAAAAAATTGTCATCACGCACCTTATCATAAAAAGTATCTACCAATAATTTTATATCTTCCAGCCCTTGTATGTCGTGTTTCTCATTCACTATTTTTGAAATAATTGCGTGATTAAATAATAAATAGCCCATCCACCAAACACTATATGCCCTATCCAAACCCATCCGGGAATGCTGCGCGGTGTTTCGCTCCCTTCAATTAAAAATACTTTTTGGTCACCCTTGCCATAAGCGCTTATCATAATTGGAATTACGCCATCCACTACTTCATTTTCTTTAATGCCTTCTACCGAAATATCAGGCCCGTTGCGCACGGTAAAAGGAATTTTGCGGATACCCTCTTTTCCATTTGGGTCTTTGCTTACTATCCGTAAAAAATGTTCACCATCAACCAGCTTACGTGTATCCAGCTCGAAATTAATGGGCGATTTAAATGAGCCTACAGGTTGCTGTTCATCGTCTATAAAAATTATTACTGAGCTTTTGTCTTCCATTTTAATCAGTTTAAGACAGTTCTTTTAATGTGGTTCATGCTTTTTTCTTCAGGATTTATCATCCATTTCACCGAGTAAAAAAGTGTCGCTAATACAATGAGAGCAGTTGCCCAAACAATTACATAATCCCAGTTACTGTCGGGGCCTGTGCCATGTGTAATGCCTTGTAATATTTTAGGTTGTTGCTTTTTGCATGCCGGGCATGCAATTGCCTCTATCCTTAGAATTAGCAGGCAAATCATTAATAGTGCTCTTTTCATTATAAGCTGTTTACTTATTTATGCATTCATCAACATACCTGAACTATTTAGTTGCAGGTGTATCTTTTGATTTCAATTTTACCAGGTCTGTTATTTTTTGTATATCCACTGCCGTTACTTTCTTTGCAGCATTACCCCAGCTTGTTTTTTCATGGTTCATAATAGCTGAAATTTCTTCGGGTTTCAGGTTGTTGTTTGTACCTATTGGAGGCATTGGCGGCAAACCTTCTGATACGCGGCCATTGTAGCCATTCATTATAATATCTACCATAAGCTCAGGGTTATCATCCAACACAATTTTGCTTCCTTTCAATGGGGGGAAAGCACCTTTTAAGCCTTCGCCATTTTGCTGATGGCAGCTCTGGCAGTTGGCTGCATACAGAGCAATTCCGTCAAGCTCCTGGGTTTCTGCTACCGAGGCTGCAGCTTTCTTTTCTTTTTTATATAAGAACTCAGGGTTAGGTGTACCATCAGGCAGTTTAATTTGTTTGAGGCTTTGCAGGTAAGCTACTAGCTGCAATGCTTCTCTGATTGCCACCACTTTACCTTCCTGTCCCTTTAAATATTCTGCAGGTACATTTACCACCACATCGCCTTTTGCAGGTACTTTCTTTATTTCAAACATCCATGGATAAGCAGGCATGATGGACTCTTTTACTACAATTCGTGGGTTATACATGTGCACCAGATGCCAGTCTATGCTGGGCTGGCGAGTGCCGATATTTGCAAGGTCGGGTCCGGTACGTTCTGTACCCATTACCGTAGCAGTATTACGCCAAAAATCGGTACGGTGCAGGTAAGCATAATCAGCAGCAATGCCGGGACGTTCGCCCCACACTTTATCCATATCTACATTTCTTACCTGTTGGGTATGGCAGCTTACGCAACCATTGGCTACATATGAAGCTTTTCCCTGCAAAGCCTCTCCGCTCAATGCTTCTGCCTGCGGCAGTGGTGCATTGTTTTTTTGATTAAACAGCGCGGGTAAAATAGCTACCATTATAGTTAAAAAAAGAAATAAGCCGAAGGCTGCTAAAAAGAGTTTTTTATGGTCGTTGAAAAAATCCATTTTATAATATTTTTTGCTCGTTTAATTCGGTAATAATTTCTCTTTATGTTTTTATAAAACTGCCTCTGCCTTTACTGAACATCTACTAATTCATGATTTTGCAAAGCAAGTTTATCTATAGCTTCTTCATTTATGTTTATAGTATGCCTTGGATAAATCATTCTATACATGTTGTAAGCAAACACCAAATGCGAAGCCCACATTAATGTGCCGCCAATAGCACGCCATAGCCAGTAAGGTGCCATTAGGGAGACGCTATCAATAAATGGTTTTCCATCCATCCACATCATACCTTTTAAAGTGCCACCAATCATTAATGGAATGCTGTAAAACAACAGGCCTATGAATGCCATCCAGAAATGAATACCTACTGTTACCTGGGGTGGTTCTTGTCTTGTAAGTCTTGGAATAATGGCATATATGCCGCCCCAAAGAAAGAATGCTATAATGCCGTACATGGTTAAATGAGAGTGCGCTACTGTAAAATCGGTAAAGTGCCAGACAAGGTTGGTATAGCGAAATGCTTCCGCTGTACCCTGTAGTGAGCCGGAGAAATAAAATATTGTTCCGATAATAAAGAAGGGCAGTGTGTAACTTCCGGAAACTTTATGCCAGGAGCCTTTAAAAGTCATTAAAAAATTGGTGGTGCCCGAAACAACGGGAATGACCATGCCCACACTGCCCACAATGGCTACCGTTTGTAGCGACCATGGAATGGCGCTGAAAACAAAATGGTGTGTACCAATAACAGTATAAAAAAATATTTGTGACCAAAAAGCAAGAATTCCAAGGCTGTAAGAATAAATAGGCTTATTAAGCTGCTGCGGTAAATAATAATATACAAGCCCCAGGGTAAACAACATAAACCACATACCAACACCCTGGTGCATGTAGTAACCCTGAGTAATTGTTTCGCCCAAACCGTTTTGCCAGAAAGGTAGATAGGCTACTATAGAAATGGTAATAGCAAATATAACCGCTGCCACAATATACCAGTTGGAGACATATATTTCTCTGGTTTTACGTTTAGCGACAGTTTTCAGAAAGTTAGCTAAAGTTATCGCCAGTCCGATACCGAATAAAAGCTGAATGGGCCAGATATATTCACGGTATTCCCCACCGCCATTATTAATACCAGCCATTAAAGAAATACTTCCAAGCAGTACAGAAGCATTAATGAGAAATAAAGTATACCATCCCCATTTTATGCTATGGATTTGTACGTTGCCCACACGTGGCACTACATAATATCCTAACCCTAACATAGCTAATGAAGACCAACCCCAGAACACTGCATTGGTATGAACAGGTCTAAGCCTGCCAAAGCTTAACCAGCTTACATGGTCGGCATCAGGAGCTACGAATTTAATACCTACATACTCGCCAACTGAAGTACCAAACACCAGCCATGCTGTTGCTGAAATCAGAAACCAGATAATTAGTTTTGACAATTGGGGGTCAACATCAGGACGTTTGAGCGCTTTCCTTTTCTCTGCAATAAAACGAATATTGGCATGTTCGTTTACATTGGTGATGATGCCTTTATCATCATTTACAGGCAATGAACCGGAAAGTTCATTATTCTGAAGTTTGTAATCAAGCACTGCTTTACGCTTTCTTAAAGTATCGGTTATTTCTGCTTCGGGTAAGGTTTTTAAGTACGCGGTTAACCGGTTTACTTCCGAAACGGTTTGATTGCGACGGTATTGTTTTATCATATTTATCACTTTCACTATCATCAATATAATACCGGCAAGAATTGGGGTAAGAATTAAAATGAGCGTTATAACAATGCCGCCTTCGCTAAAGAGTGAAAAAGATTGTTTTCCAGGTGATTGCGCAAATAGATTTGTACTGAACAATGTTGCTCCTGCAATCATAAAAAGTATGAGAAGGGAATTGGCGGAATTATTACCAGACGGTTCAAACTTCATAGTGTCTATATATTTTAAATAAGTGTCAATCTGTTTACTGTCGAGGCTATTCATATGTTCTTCTACTTTTCCGGTATGCTCACCCTTCAATTTCTTTCTCGTCAGTTGCATCATTTCTTTTGTTTTGATAGAGAGGAATATTGTCGCAACCAGCAATACCAGTATCAGCAAACACAACAATATTATCTCTCCTATGCCCGGTTGCGCAGATACGGATGTCGCACTTTTAGCTTGTGCTAATAAAGAAAAAGGGAGTAATAAACATAAAATAAAAGGCAGTCGCTGCGCCTTACAATATTTATCGGTGCTCATTATAAAATAATTAATGCTTTTATTTTTATCCGAAAGTCACCGCTGCTTCAGATAGGCCAGTTTGCCTTCCAGTTGCTCCTGCAGCTCACCCAGCTTTGCGCTTTGCAACATTTCATGTATATCCTTTCGCACTTTTACAAATTTATCGTGCATAGGGCAGGGCTTTTTTTCAGAACAGTAACTAAGTCCCAATCCACAACCGTAAAAAATTTTGTCTCCATCAACAGCCTTTACAATATCAGCCAACGAGTTTTGTAAAGAATGTTTGTCAAGATAGAAGCCCCCAGTAGGACCCTTAAGTGATTGCACTAAACCTTTTCTGCTTAAATCATGAAGAATTTTTGCGATGAAAGGCTCAGGAGCATCAATTGCTTCTGCTATCTCCTTAATCCCCGTTTTGCATCCGTTCTTTGATTTTTGCGATATAAGAATCAAAGCACGTATTGCGTATTCACAAGTTTTTGAGAACATTTTTAATTTTTACAGGGGCAAAGATAAGAACGAAATTATTAATAAATGACTTTTTTGTCATCTATTTATAAGTAGCTTTGCTGAAAGCAAATACGTTCAGAAGACGGAACTTATAGAAATTATTAATGCAAGCATATTAAAGCTTAAAAAGGTTCGACTTTGTTTATGGAGAATAATTTTAATAAACCCAATTAAATGAGTAACCTATGATCAAAGCGGAATACAGTGATAAAAAATTGGTAGTAGATATACTTACCAAATCATTTGACACAAATCAAAGTGTTAACTACATCGTAAAGCAAGACAAAAAAAGAGTACAGCGAGTTAGCTCTTTAATGGATTATTCTTTTGAGGTCTGTTATTTATTGGAGATGTTCTTATCAGACGATAAAAAAGCATGTGCACTGATAACTTATCCCGATAAAAAAAAGACTACCCTCAAATCTATACTACTGGATATAAAGTTGATCCTTTCTTCTGTCGGCTTAAAGAATATTAAAAAAACACTTGCAAGGGAATCATTGATAAACAAAATACAACCAAAGGAGCTAAAGTATTATTTATGGTTTATTGGTGTAGATCCCGAATATCAAAATGAAGGCATTGGAAGTGTTCTCCTGGATGAAATTATCGAGGATAGCGAACACAAGAAAAGACCAATCTATCTGGAAACTTCAACTTTGAAAAATTTGCCCTGGTACAAAAAGTTTCGTTTTCAAGTTTACCATGAAATGGATCTAAGCTATAAGTTATTTTTGCTTAAGAGGGTATTGGATAAAAAATAAGGCGGATGCTTGTGTTTGGTACACAAATGCACATTGTCACATTTATTTTTGTGAGCATAGAAATAGTTATCTTTTTCTATCTGATAATATACAAGTTAGCCAGACCAGATGATAAGATAACTTTCCTGAATATCATTTTAATCTTCCTGCTAATAACCTATAACATTACTGGTGGCTTATTGCCCGATCCGAACATGCCGGGTTCATTCTTTACTCAGGAAGCCATTGCCTATGCTACAGGATTTATTACACCTTGCTATTTCCCGTATTACGTTTACAAAGCCTTTGGCTTAGAAAAGATGAAGTTTCATGCTTGTAAAGGCGTTTATTTCTTCTTGATTATACCCTATATCATTTTCGTTATTGTATTTGCTATCTCAGACAATTTAACCACAGCGCAAAACGTGCTTATTCTTCCGGAGTTGTATGCTTTATGGGTGATTTATACTTTAATCAAAGCCATCAAACACAAATATGGCAACCTTCTTACAAGGTAATAATTCGGTGAGCACTACATTTGATTGCACTCATAGCGCCATTACATTTGCAAAGTAATACTTAGAAAGGGTGATGCTGTAAATGTGGTGGATGTGGGTTCTTTGAGAAGATTGCAGATTATTGAGTTACTGGCTTTGTTTGGCCTTCTTCTCTAAGCTGCTTCCATACTGATGGCAATAATTCCCGGAGTCTGTTAATAGGATGTGTTGATATGCGGGTGTAAAAATCCCTAAGCCAGGTATAGGGATCAACATCGTTCTTCTTGCACGTTTCGAGTAAGGAATAAAATATGGCTCCTCTTTGTGCTTCATCTTCGTTTCCGGCGAACATATAATTTTTCCGGCCGAGCGTGACCGGTCTCAGGGCATTCTCCACCAAATTAGTATCTGGCAACAGAGGCCCGTCTGTTGTATATACCATCAATCTGTCCCATATTTTCAGCGTGTAGCTGATTACATGGATGGAATATGCAGTTACAATATTAATAGCTCTTGCGATGTATGTACTACATAGTGATTGCAGTACTCTATTACATGAACGAAATTTCAAGCCTACGGTTTAAAAAGGAAAGTCAGCAAAAAAATAACTTATCCAGTGATTATCTGAAAAAAAGTGGAGATACAGAAAGCTTTGATACATCTTTTCAAAATCAAATTAAGGATAATCAAAATCAGGAATTTGAAAATAATTTTTACCATAATGAAGATATTGAAGAAAAAGCTGTCCGCAATAGACTAACTGATGAAACAAATTTCTCAACCTCTCCACTTTTAGCCCAAACTGAACTATTTCCTTCTCATCAAAAATATAATCCTTCAATTCGAGAAACAGATGATACGTTTGAACAAGTCGAGGAATTAACAGCCGGTCTGAAAGAAGCGATTGAAGAAGCACCTCGCAAAAAACATATCAAACAAAAATTATCATAATAAGGTGTTTTACTTATTCTTTACTATGGTCAAAAGTGAATCGGATGGCAAAGTGTATTTTTATACCGCCATTGCGTGAGTACAGTAAAGATTTAAGAAAATGGAACGATATAAAAATATTGACCGCACGTGACCAAAATCTTGATTATTCAAGTCCCGGAAACGTTATCCGCTTCAAAAACGATTGGATACTCTGTTTGCAAACCTATCCCCGCCCCGGCTACTATATTAAGGATATGCCCAAATTTGGTACAGGAGCTGCACGGCTCTATATTATGAGAAGCAAAAATCTTAAAACATGGAGCTTACCAGAACTGATACCGGTAAAAGGTAGGGAAGTTTCGCAAAAGGATATGGGAAGAATGATAAACCCCTATCTGTTGGAAGATAAAGATGAAAAAGGAAAATGGTGGTGTTTCTACAAACAGAATGGAGTAAGTATGAGCTACACCTACGATTTTAGAAATTGGAAGTATTTTGGGCATACCGAATCTGGAGAAAATGTATGTGTACTGAAAGAAAATAATGAGTACATCCTTTTCCACTCGCCTAAAAACGGTATCGGAATTAAAAAATCCAGGGATCTAAAAAATTGGAAGGAATTTGGAAACCTGATAACATTGGGTCAAAAACACTGGCCATGGGCTAAAGGAAGGATTACCGCAGGAACCGTTGTGGCTCTAAGGGAAAATCCAAACTATGGTCATTACCTGATGTTCTTCCATGGATCGGGTCCGTTGACCGAGGAAGAAGGAGATTTTGATAAAAATGCCTCAATTGGTATTGCCTGGAGCAAAGATTTGGAACATTGGAACTGGCCAGGTAAAGAATAAATCATGCCAATGTATTTCAAAAATAAGATTAAAGAAACTGTTTAGTTAACTTAAAAGATACCCTGCATTCGTCATAATATTTTTGCTTTTGCGGGATGGTTAAGCTACGGGCTAACGAAGCGAAGATTATAGGGCAGCTGCTATTGCAATTCACCTGGCGGCAACTGGCTTGTTCCCCAATTCTTGTTTGGAACGGAACCTAAATTATAACGCAGCGTCCCTCCTTTTACAATTTCGTCATGATAAATCCACGCCCTGTTTAACGGCTTGCCATTTAATGTTGCTGAATGTATATATTCATTCTTCGGTGAATTGTTGTCTGCGATGATCGTAAACGTTTTACCGGGATAAAATTTGTTATCAAGATGAATAACTATTTTACTAAACACCGGTGTGGTTAATGTATAAAAAGGCTTTGTTGCGCAGCCCCCATCTGTTTCAAACAGGCCAAGGCTTAGTAACACATAATAAGCACCCATCTGGCCTTCATCTTCTTCACCAACCCATCCTTGAAAGGGTGAAGTGTTATACATAGTTGAAGCAATCTGTCTGCTGTAATGTTGTGTAAGAAATGGTTTTCCGGCATAAGTAAAATAAAAAGGAATAGCAAGAGAAGGCTGGTTGCCCATATCAAACAAATTGTTTTTGAGACCTTCCGCGAGCCTGTTTGTAAATGTATCTTTCCCCATTTTTTTAAGTACCCATTGAATATCATGCGGGGCAAAAAATGTATATTGATACGGTGTGCCTTCCATGAAACCTTTGCCGTTCCACCCGCCAACAGTTCCATATTCAAACGCTTTAAAAGGCGAAACCCAACTGCCATCTGCATTGCGTTGCCTTACATAGTTGATGGATGTATCATAAATATTCCGGTAATTTTTGGATCGGGCTAAAAATTTTTTATAAGTTGAATCCTTTCCCAGTGCTTTTGCAAATTGTGCGAAACACCAGTCATCGTAGGCATATTCAAACGTGTTACTGGCCGGGCCATCCTCATCCGCCACATAGCCGTTATCCATATACGATTTCAAATGCCGGTTACCCGCAAAGCCACCACATGGATAATCTTCGCCAAGTGTGGTATAATCATGTAAAATATGCTTATACGCATTTTCTGCATCGAAACTTCTGATGCCTTTTTGATAAGCGCTGATAATTAAACTGTTTTGATGTTGCCCGCCCATAATTGGTGAATAACCTAATGCCACCGGTGCATAAGGAATCCAACCGCCTTTATCTGCCAGTTCAAGTAATGCATTTGTCCAGCTTAATGCCACCTGCGGACTAATCAGGGTCCAAACCGGCGTTAAATTCCATTGCGTTCCCCACAACGCATCACTGCTGTAAACCGCATCTGTGTTATGTTTCAGTTGTTGTATATTTTTGCAGGCATCCACATATTTCCCATTTACATCGTTCATTATGCTTTTACCTGTGTAACACCTGTAGAGGTTTGTATAAAATTTTTCTTTGTCATTTTCATTGCTGCCATAGACTTCAACCTTGTTTAGCAAATCGTTCCATATTTTTTTGCCCTGCTGAACATACTTGTCAAAATCAAATTTAAAGGAGGTAGTTTCTTCATCAAGATTAAGCTTTGCATCCTCCATGCTTACAAAAGAAATCCCCGATTGAACAATTACCTTTTCATTTGTACCTGTTGAAAAATGTAGCACGGCGCCGCTGCCTGCAGCCGCTTTAAAATTGCTGATGTTGGTGGTAATGTGGCTCTGCTGCCGCCAACCGGTTCCATAGTTGGTTTCTTTGCCGGTATAAGGTTGGTTAATGAAACCATCTGCAGAATCAATCGCTTTACTTAAATGAATAAAAAAATAGACGGTGTAATCAGGGGCATAACTGCTTCTTTGCTTAATGTAACCCCTGAATGTAGTTGGTGAAATTTTTTCAAACGAAGTCTCATATACATCATTTTTTTCCTCTGCAACTGCATCAAAGTTTATGAGCAGGTGCGCCTGTTTTGTGGCAGGATACGTTAAGCGCATGAGCCCGCAATGCATAGTGCTGGTAAGTTCTGCTTTCACATTGTAATCCAGCAAGTCAACACTGTAATACGAAGGGGCTCCGTGCTCTGTTTTCTTATCAAACCGTGAACGGTAACCAGCCGTCCACATGGTGCCAAACGGTCCATCAGGAGGGCCGGGATAGGTTTTCATCCAACCCTCATTTGCATACATACTTCCGGTGATGGGCATCATGCTTAAGCCACTTAAGCCCATTGCGTGCAAGTAGCTGAATCCACTGATGCTTGAAATAGTATATTCATAACCACCATTCCAAACATTTTGCTGATTATCGGGGCTTAACTTTACCTTTCCAAAAGGCAACGTAGCGCCGGGAAACATCATCCATCGTGAGTTAGAAGTGCCTGTGAAAACATTTACATAATCAACCGGTTGTTTTTGTGCTGACAGATTATTCAGAAAAAGTGATTGCAAAATCAGGAGAACAAAAAAACTTTTCTTCTTAATTGATCTTTTACTGTTCATAAATGAATGTAGATTTTAGTCTGATTTCAGGGGCTTTTAAAGAATATTAACACAATATCAACCTTATAGAAATATTTAGAGGTAATTTGTGGCTTTGATTGGTCAATTGAAATGGATAATTTCTTTTTGCGCAAATACTTTATTACCTCCTGGTAATGCGATTAAAATGCATATTGTTGTTTTAATGAACCTCATCTGATAATTAAAACCCTGATAAATGATTTTATACAAAAGTCCTTATTCCAACAGATGTGTATGAATTTCTAAAATCTTTTGGAGTAGTATCTTTTTTCTTTTTAAAAAATGCGGTTAAAGTTTGACATATTGTTGAATCCGCATTTATAGGCAATTTCGTTTATGCTTTGCGTTGTGTCAATAAGCATGCGAGAGGCATGGCCTATACGGACATCATTTAATGCGTCGATAAAAGTTTTTCCCGTTCTTAATTTAAAAAATTCTGCTTAATGAAACTTCCGTCATTCCGCCTATCTTTGCTGCATCTCCCAGAGTAATATTCTGGCTGAAATTATCATTCACAAACTACATAATTTTTTCAATTCTCCGGCTTTTATAAGTAGAAATCTCTTCTTTTAATGATGAATCAGAAAGTGTTTGGAAACTTCTTGAAATAGAAAGATCATGAAGAATCGACATTAATTCCAATACGGAATCAAAACCATTCTTCTTCGTCAAATCAGTAATACGCGGCATAATGGCAAGGAAAACGGTTTTAGAAAACAAAACACCTCCGGAAGAACGTTGAAAACGATTCCTTATGGAACTCACTTGATTTCGTTGTAAAAACTTTTCATCAAACAGATCACGGTGGAACTAGATGGTAATTTCATGAATAATTTTGTCCTTGCATTTATGAGTAAACCAGCCGTGTTGCAGGTTAGAACCTACCAATACCAATTCGATATCCCCTATTTCTGCCATATGATCTCCAATCACTCTTTGAGCACCGGCCGCATTTTTTATAAAATTCAATTCAAATTCTGTATGAATATGCAATGGGAAAACAAATTCTTTTTTCTTGCGCGAGAACACAGAAAAACAATCGCTTTGTGTGAGAGGGGTTACTTCACACAATATATTTTCATTCATTTAGCGATAAAATATATTATAATATTTTTGAGAATATCAATAAAGTATTAAACATTGAGGTTGCATAAAAATATAGAAAGTAATTGTATAACAGGCAATTTGAAGGGAATTTTTTAAGAAAGATTAAACACTATCAGCGATTGATAAGATAGTACAAAATCGTTTCTATAAAACAAAATAATTTTTGATGATTACAAAAACACAAAAACAGAACCACGCTATTACTTATAAAATCAAAATTTGCTTACGCTTTTTCATTTTTATCACTTTCTTATAGTGCTTCGACTAAAGATTATAATATAGAATATTATGAGCTAAGAATGACACATGTTAAATAGTGCTTTTATACAAAGAGCAACCCTGCTTTTTTAAATATGAATGAGTATTGAATGGAATCCCCTTCCTGTGATTAGATTAGACTATTTTAAGCAAAGGTGCTACTTCGGATTTTAAATATATAGTAAGCCTGATAAACACCGGATGCCGGAAAAAAGTATATGCCTGCTTTTATTGGTTAGGGATAGAGAATGGGAATAAAACACTTTTTGCATAAACCATATTGAACCTAATTGTATTCTATTCAAAGATAGGGTTGTTGTATGACTGCGGGCTCCGGAGCAGCGAAGAACAAAATTTAAAACCATCTGCGGCTGACCTGGAACGGGGTATGCTGCACATTCATCAGGGCAAGGGTTCTAAAGATCGCTGCCTGTCACTGGGTAAGATGCTTAGCCGTGGTATTGGCCAATATATATTAGAAGCTGTTCCCGGTGATTATTTGTTTGAGAGCAAAACAGGTGATCCACTATCTCGCGCCGGCGTTTCCTGGATTGTGAAAGAGGCGGCAAGAAGAGCCAGGATTACCAAAGATGTTCACCCTCACATGCCTCGCCACAGCTATGCCACCCATCTGCTGGAACAGGGAGTGAATAAATCCATTTCCAATGCTCTCATGATGGTATAATTATTATGGTTTACCATACCGTTGAGTGTATAGATATAAGGCATCAGTCGGTAGCGAAGCTGGTCAAACTTTAGTTGTGTTTGATAGGCGATATCATTCTTTTCACCAAAGAACTAGATCTCCCGTGGAGTGCTGGAACCGTGAACCCTGAACACCGGACAGAATGCGCCGAATTGGTACCAGCGAGTAAATAATTCACGGTAGGCGTTGTTCTTATTTCCACCGGTATATTTTACCCAGAAGCCGCCTATATCCGTTGTCCAGTAAGGCATTCCGGAAAGTGCAAAGCCCAAGCCTGCAGGAATAGATGCTCTTAGCACTCCCCATTCCCCGGATATGTCTCCCGACCAGATTATGGAGGCATTTTTTTGTTCGCCGGCAAAAGCAGAACGGGTGAGAATACAAACTCTTTTTGAAGGATCTGTTTCTCTTTGCCCTACCTTATCGTAAGTTATTCCGAGGCCAGAGCCAAAAAAGATAATGCCAACCGGGAAAAGGGTATCAAAAAACTGGTAAAACAAATTAAAAATAAGAAGCTGACCAAGGCACAAATCAATAACAAAGGATACAATAAGTTCTTAAAAATGGAAGGTGAAATATCTGTTACTCTGAACACTTTCAAAGTAGATGAGGCCTCAAGGGCTACATCACCAACACTACATTAAGTAGTGTCAGCAAGAAAACGCGTTATTTCTCAAAAGAGACCCTCTCATATTAAATAATTAATTTATATGATGCGACCACTTTTCCGGTTTTTTTTGGCTATAATCTCGCCGAACGATAGTTTTTAGTTTTTTTTTAGGCCCTTTTTTTACTTCCAGGGCATAACAATCCCTTTGCGATCTTTTCTGCGTTTGTTTTTAGCCGTTAGGCTGCCCTGGCTAACGCGGCTTGCTTACCTTCAGCTTCCTTTCTTTCTTTTGCCAGCAATGCATTTCCTAACTGGTGAAGGTTATAAGCCAGCACACTTAAACCAACGCAACGTTTATATCCGTTTAAGCCCTTGTCCATGCATCGATTTAATCCATGATGTTCCAACATATTAATATTGCTCTCTACCGCACTATGCGCATGTCTCAGTTCCTTAAATTTTTTATCGCTTTCCCGCTGCTTATCTTCTTGGTTAAGCCTGCCTTTTTTGGGAAGTATTACCTGTTCTATCCCTGACTGCTGAAGCACCTCTAAATTAGCTTTGCTGTAAAAACCCTTATCAAAACTGTGGCTGAATATTGTTTTGCCTCGAAACGTTGTTTTAAGTCTTTCATTCAAATCGCTGATTTGTGAAGGATCCTTTTCCCCTTCCATTATCTTATAATCCACTATAAAATGATACTGGTCAGTAGTGATCAGTATCAGATGGCCCAACTCTACTTTCCTATTCAGCTTACCCTTAGTGATCCATTCTGTATGTTCCTCAAATATGGAAAATATTTTTTCTTCCGCTGGTATCTTTTCTTCTTTGATCAGACGACGCTCGATTTGGTCGCTGAATTTCTTTAAAAATTCGCAGTAACGGCCTAATTCCAGCAGCAGCACCATTATTTTTAATCCAGCTCCTTCAGCCATTGGCGGGTTTTGTATCAGCTCTTCACAACGTTCCAATAATACTTTTGACTGCCTGAGATACTCCTTTACGCTTCGCTTTTTTGTGCTTCGTTTTTACCTTTGAACACCTGGTGGGATGTTTTGCGGAACTGGCTTTTCAAGGTGCGGTAATTATGTTTGATTTTACGCCAGCCTTTTAGTGAGGTAAGCCTTAGCAACGATTCTATTACGTTTAGTCATTTACGTGAGCTGTCCCATAGTAAATTCAAATCGGTTGGAAAATGTACGTTCGTTTCCAGCACATAACTGTCCGTTTTTAACCTAAAAGCCTCTTCTTTTTCTGTTGCCATGATTGGACATGGATAGGATAGCGCCGAACTCTTCACCGGACACGTTACGGCCCACGTAAACTGACTGTGGAACAGTTTAACCCATGTCGTTGCCTTTTGGCCAGAGCCTGACAAACTCTTTGGCTCCTCAATGGTGACGATGATTCAAACGTTCGTTCAATTACTTTGCGCATACTATCCAGCCTAACCCTACGCCGGCTGAGTTTGCCGACTCTTTCGAGTTTCTCACGAATCCCAAAAGCCAGTCCGAAGGCTGCTCGGTATATTGTCCCGGTTGCTTACTACGACTCAGTTACCTGACACGAAGTCCCGGTAGGCTACTACCCGTGGAAGAGTAGGTTTCTCTTACGGACTATCCGTATGAAACAATCCGATCATGACCTTTGCAGGTCGCATCCATAAATCCATCCCTTTACGGCCAGTTTTCTTTTTACCCTGGCTTATTTTTCTTTCCAGTAATGAAAATACCTTTTCATTGAGCTCAGGAGTAATAAAAATATACTGAAGCGCTTTAACAACAGGAGGTAACTCATCGCGGCTTTTTAAAGGAATCTTTACATCCTTAATTGAAACTGTGCGAAGGCTCATTTGCTGTTTGAATCTCTGGCGCATGGAAGAAGTTTTATTGCGAATATTCAAGCAAAATACTGCCCAAACTCAATGAAATCCACAAGGTGTGCATAATATTCGATACTCTTGATTGAACGAAAACCTGGACAGTAAAGAGTCTTACGTTTTACGGCAGACACTAATTATCGCTGGGAGTTATTGCCAGAGCCAGTAAAAGTTGGTGAGGGTGAGGATTTTGAAGAAAGGC
The DNA here is from genome assembly GCA_037718865.1 of Chitinophagaceae bacterium. Taxonomy (GTDB): domain Bacteria; phylum Bacteroidota; class Bacteroidia; order Chitinophagales; family Chitinophagaceae; genus JADCRZ01. The sequence goes on from JBBJMP010000003.1 coordinate 234,384, forward strand.
CGGGAGCAATAGATAATGCTTATCATACAACACAAATAATGGAAAGATCACATTAAAAACGCCAGAGAAAGAAGGTGCTTATAGATTATTTGTTTATGCAACAGATGGGAATAACAATGTGGCGACAGCAAATATTCCTTTCTATATCATAAAATAATATGTGCCTATCCGAAGTAGTGTCATGTCAACCTTAAAATATCGTAGGGAGCTTGCTATCGGCTATCAGCGGTCAGCAGTCAGAAAACCAGTTCTAACGACATATTTCTTCTGATAGACTGACGGCTGACGGCTGAATGCTTACCCGTAAGTTGATGATTGACATAACACCAGGGTTGTCAGGATGTAAGATAAATTTTGTTGTTGGTTTTTGCGTGTGAAAAGAATAAATTAAGCAATCAGCGCTCTAGCTTACGAAAGTCTTCAATCCGGTGAAAAGTAATAAAGTTTGCATCGTGCTGATTATGTGCTCCGCCTTCAGCATCATCATAAGCTGTACGCGATAAAGCAATAATATCCTTACCTTCAAATTGCCAGTCGAGATATTGGAAACCATGTTTGTCCATATCCTGATGTTGGAGAATTATAGACTTCACTTCCCAGTTTCTTAAATCTGATGAGCTGCACAACGCTTGTGTGTTACGGGTGCGTTCAAAGTTTTTACCTTTAAATTTCTCCGGAACATAATTGGATAACGTCCAGTATAGCTTTGTTTTTTTATCGTATCTAATGGTAAACTTTTTACTCCCTCCTGGGAAAGCAATGAAGTCTTTATCCGGATTAAAGGTAGCTTGCTTACCATCGTTACTAATTTTGATAATAGCGGCCTTTTCATCTCCATTCACAGTATAAGCAGCACGCAAAACATTTACGATTCCTCCGGAAGGGCTTACCACAGCATTCCCTTCTAACCATCCGCCGAAATTACCATTAAGATAAGTAGAATCGTAACGGACGCTATTGCTGAAAGTCCAGTTCTTTGCATCGAGTAAATCCGCGTTAACCGGTACAGACATCATGAAAGAACCAAACATTTTTCCCCAACCTCTAATGGGCCCCATAGCATCTTCCATTGCCCGCCATAATCGCCCATTGTGTTCAATCACTGGATTTGGGGCGCAATGATATTGACCTTCCAGTAACAATCCGTTGGCGGAATTAGTTGGATTTGTCCACGTAACACCGCCATCTGTAGATTTCCGGATAATGGCATTACCATATTGTTTCCAGGTGCCCAATATATAAATATTCTTTCTGTGTACAAAAAGCTTAGACCAGAATTGTCCTTTAATCTCCGCAATTCGATTCCAGGTTTTGCCTTTATCAGTTGATTTAAATACGTGTGTAATGGCCTCCTGGTTTTCTGTACCTTTCGGTCCAAAAAAATCATGCGAGGCTACATAATTGCCATCAGGCAAAATACAAATGCTAGGAGAGCCAAGGTATAATCCTGATGATACCGGGCTGTGATCTACAACCACACCCGGGACATTAGAATAATCAGTTTTTTGCGCAAAGATTAATTTGGTACAAATACAAAAAAATAAGGTTAAATAAATTGTCCCCTTTATTTTCATCAGAATAATTTGTTTTTGAAGATGATGAGAATCATATAATTAATGTCGTAATAATCATAACCTTCTATTTGGTTGTTATTTCCACTCAGGGTGTTGCTCCAGGTTTTTGCTATTATCAATTGCTGACTGCGGGATTGGCCAAACATAATTTTTTGCAGGATTAAATACCCGGGTTTCTATGGTTTGTAAAGGTAATACGCCCGGAATTGTAAAACTAACAATGGTTTTGTTCAGTACTTTATCAGCTATTTTCCATCGGATAATATCATAATAGCGAAGGCCTTCACAAGCGAGTTCTACCCTACGTTCATTTCTTATAATCTCTCTTAATGTTTCTTTAGTATTGTAAACAGTCCGGTCTACTTTCGGCATTGCGGCACGCAAACGGATAAGATCTAAAGCATCATATATCGAATTATCAGGGCCTGACGCTTCATTCTTTGCTTCTGCATACATTAATAACACATCAGCATAGCGGAAAATAATCCAGTTTACATAACTTGTTCTTTGCTGCGAAAACATGTCTGCAATATATTTTCTGGGATAGATATAGGTTTTCGCCTGTGCCTTGGTTTCTGCATTATTTATGGGATCATAAACAACACCTGCTAAAGTTTGAAAAGGATAGATAAAGGTTTCATAGAATCTCTGATCCCGGTTTTCAAATGGCTTCAAAGGATTGTACAGTGGTGACTTTGTAATAGGAAGCCCATCTTTACATTCATAAGCATTCACCAGGTCTGGAAGCGGCATAGATGCACCTACGCCACCTATATTATAAAATGGATACAGGAAAGTAATGTTATGTGTATTCTGATTCGCTGCATATTGGTAAGCCAGGATCACTTCTTTCGTTTTATTATTAAAAGAGGTCAGGAATAATTCATTATACTTTGGATGAAGCTCATAAACTTTAAGATCCATAACAGCCTTTGCTGCAGCCGCAGCTTCTTCCCATCGATCATTAAATAAAAGCACCCGGGCTTTAAGGGCCAGTGCGGCTCCTTTGGTAACTCTGCCATTATCACTTGCCGGCCATGAAACCGGTAAATCATTTATGGCAAGATCGAGTTGTTCTAATACATATTTGAGAATTACGCTTTTGTTTGTTTTTGGAAGGTCAGACTCACTTATGGACAATACTTTAGTGAAGAACGGAATATCACGATACAGAGTTATCATTTCAAAATACCGGAAGGCGATAATAAAACGAGTTTGTCCGGTTAATCTTAATTTTCCCATCGCCGAAATACCCGGGACTTCATCAATTCTTTCCAGCAGTTCATAACAGCTTCTTAGATAAGTATAATCCCATTTCTTTCTAACCACCCCAAAAGTCGGATCAAATGTGCCATTAGCCACATATCCTGCCCCACCTTCTGCGCCGGGATTATTTCCGTAAGTATCATCACTCATAGTATCAAAATAAAAATCATTTATCTGTGGTAAAATCCGGTACAAATTGTTGACCCAAAGGGTTGCATTTTTCTCAGATGTCCAGAAAGTAACATCAGAAGGAGCATTTAACGGGTTTTTATTTAAAAAATCTTTTTTACAGGATACAATCAGTAAAAATAACAGTATCATATTCAGCTTCAATACATTTTTCATAACAATGTCGTTAATGTAATTAAACATAATTAAAAGGAAAGATTAATACCGATGGTTGATATCTGGCTTAAAGGATAAATACCGCCGCTCCCATTTGGAATTTCAGGATCATAACCTAAAAAATTGGTAAGGGTGAACAGGTTTTCCCCGCTGAAATATATTCTTGCTCTGGATAATTTTAATCTTTCAATAATTTTTGAAGGAAGAATGTATCCTAACTGAATGTTTTTAAGCCTGAAATAAGCAGAGTTTTGAAGCTTAAAAGAAGAAAACCCTTTATTCAAAGAACTTAACCTGTATTTGGGGAACCGGGCATCGGTGTTTTCTGGCGTCCAGGTATCTGTTTGAAAGGTAAAAGCGCTTGCATTTTCATCCAGAATAGGATCTCCTGCCAAAGAAGTTAAGTAAGATTTACGATAACCAACACCTTGTCCGAATGCTGAAAAATCAAAACCTTTCCATGACATCTGTATCGTAATTCCATAAGGAAAATGTGGATTTGGATTTCCTAAACGAATTCTGTCATCAGCTGATATAGTGGCGCGATTTCCTCCATGCTCTTTATACCTTATATCACCAGGACCTGTTTGAATATTTTGAAAAGAATGATTTTTAACTTCCTCAGCAGTTTGAAACAAACCATCCGCTTCCCATCCGTACCATTCATTCAAACTATGTCCAACGCCAGTAATAGAATTTCCACTGATGTAAGGGCCAGTTCCTGCCAGATCAACAACTTTTTCTTTGGCGTCCGAAATTTGAAACCCGATGCTGTAACTAAACGCTCCGACATTGTTCCGATGTCTGATGTCTATTTCCCAGCCTTTATTATCTACCACACCTGCATTTTGAACAGGCGCACCTCGTCCGTAAGAATCCGGTACGGGAAGAGCCAGTAAAATATCTTTTGTACGATCTTTAAATACATCCAGACTAATACTTAATTTATTTTGAAAAAAGCCTGCATCAACCCCAATGTTCGTGGTTGTTTTAGTTTCCCAGGTTAAATCCCGGTTTGGTGATCCCCTATAAAAAGCAGAAGTATTTGGCAAACTGTTAAAGTAATAGGCTCCTGTTCCAATTGTTGATGCATATTGATATAAACCAACATTCTGATTACCTACCTGCCCCCATGAACTTCTTAATTTAAGTTCACTAATGGTTCGGTTATTTTTTAGAAATGGTTCTTCACTAATTCTCCAGCCCGCAGAAAATGATGGAAAAAGTCCCCATTGTCTTTTTTCTGCAAACCTTGAAGAACCATCATAACGCAGGTTTGATTCGAATAAATATTTGTCCTTAAATATATAATTCAACCGTCCAAAAAAAGAACGGATAGCCCATTCAGAGGCATCACCGGACGTTGTCCAGGTACTAGGATCGGAACTGCCTGCATTAATAACATAAATGTTATCTGTAAGAAAATCGCGTCTTCCCACAGATTCTGTAAAATCCTGGTTCCATTCCTGTGTGAAACCTCCCAAAAACTTAAAATCATGTTCTTTAAAACTCTTATCATAGTTTACAAGCAATTGCAGGTTGTGCTGATAATTGGTTTGATTGGAATTGATAAGCGAATTAATGTTATAATCAAAGTCGACTTTTGTAAGATCGACAGGATTGATGAACTGAATTCTATTACTATAATCAACGGTTCTGCTCTGGTCATATTTCCCACCATAAAAACCATTGACAGACAAGCCCTCCAGTATGTTATACTTTAAATTTAATGAGCCAGTAAACCTGTTGAATTTGCTGTCTTGAAAACCACCGTCAGCTGAGCCCAACCCCATACGATTAGCAAAGGACGTTACGGATGCCCATCTTCCATCTGATGTAAAGATCGGGAATACAGTTCCTCTCCTATACGCTTCAAATATGATATCGTTTACGCCCCTGGTAGGGCCGCTGGGATAATTTGCATTAGAAACAGACCCACGTTTCGAGGGAGAAAATTGAGCCATTACACCTATTTCCAATCGATTACCTATTTTGAAAGTATTATTTACTCTAATGTTATACCGCTTAAAATCAGTATTTTTCATAATACCTTTTTGAGATAAATATCCTAGTGATATATAATAAGTACTGTTCTCATTTCCGCCTGAAATGGAAAGATTGTGCTGGGTTTGCGGTGCAGGATTGAACAAATAATTCAACCGGTCTGAACTGGGCAACTGACCCGTTCTGTATTTTTCAATATCAGCAACTGAGAAGCGTAAGTTTGTGGCATTGGGATTATCATTGAGCTGCGCCTGATTATAAATTGTGGCATGCTCATAGGCATTTACCAAACTGGGCAAACGGGTAGGATTTTCCGTGCCAACATAACCATCATAGCTAACATGTGTTTTGCCTGTTTTACCTTTTTTAGTTGTCACTAAAATAACACCTCCTGAAGCTCTTGCCCCATATATTGCCGTAGCTGCAGCATCCTTCAATATACTTATACTCTCAATATCATTAGGGTTAAGACTTGCCAGCGATATGGCTATGCCATCCACAATAACTAATGGATCATTTCCAGTAAACGTACTTGTGCCACGGATTTTGAGACCAATACTCTCCGCACCAGGTTGTCCGCTGTTTTGTGTAACCATTAGTCCAGGCACTTGCCCCTGTAATGCCTGTGCTATATTGGTTATGGGGCGGTTTTCCAAATCCTTAGCTTCAATTGTACTTACTGCACCGGTTAGGTTAACTTTTTTTTGCGTACCATATCCTACAACAACTACTTCATTTAATTTGTTATCAGACGGCGATAAAAAGACATCGATATTCGATTTTCCACCTACTGTTATTTTTTGAGTAATGTAGCCAGTGTAAGAAACAACAAGTGTATCGTTATTCCCGATGGATTGTATGCTGTACATGCCGTTTTGATCAGTTGCTGTTGCCCCCTTTGAATTCTGAAGCATAACAGTAACGCCAATCAACGATTCTTTTGATGAGGCATCTCTGATAGTCCCACTAATCTTTTTATTTTGAGCTACCGCGTTAAGACAACCGGAAATCAAACTAATTATCATGAATTGCCGAAAGAGGACTGATATATATTTTCTCATTTTTTGGTTGGGTTTATATTTTGATTAGTAGGCCGTTTGCATCTTTACAAAAAATTCGACAGCGTCGTTGCCATAAAGCGACTTTATGCTTATATTAAAATTAGTTTTGATCAACTGATTTAAAATCCCCTATATTAACCAATCATTAACCTTTTTTGGACCTTTTTTGTTTAATTTTTCTTATAAAGCATAATTAATAGGGTAATGAACTTCGAAGGGTTAATTGTGAGCTTAGTCTATTACTGATAAAACATTTTAGTCAGTAGTAAGCGATTGTGTTTCAACTAATAGGATGAGCTCACTATGGGGCTTTTAGCCAGAAAAGATATCAGATTAAATTACGGCGAAGAATATAGGTCAGGGAATCTGGACTATGTGTTTATTTCAGTATAAATATCTGAAGCCACTTTACTTGATTTACGATGACATATCGGTTATAGGCGATCATCTTTCCGTTGTAGCTCCAAACCATTCCACCCTCCGGTTTTTCATCATCAAAAAATCGCCTGGTAAGGCGTTGTGTTTTTCCTGTTTTTAATGAGGCAATAAATACGCTATTATCAGCCGTATAAGAAACGAATTTTCCATTAGGACTAAGACTAAATGCAGATTGAACCGAAAATGAATTATTGATAACCTTATTGATTTTGCCTCCAATTGTTGGTACAGAAAATATTTGAACCACACCTTTATTATCTTTCATCAAAAAATAAATCATCCTGCCATCTGGTGACGTGCGTAACCAGTGCCTTGGGCCCTGAATGCCAGGATATTTTTTGTCAGCGGTAAAGGTCACCCGTCTTTGAACGGTGCCCGCTGGCGGGTTGGGACGTGTCATAACCGTACCTTCAAGTGGTTCTGAGGGGTTTGCTCCTGTGATATCGTCCGGTATGTCGGCAATAAAAACTTCTGTTACAAGCTTGCCATGTATATCCCTGGTATCACCCTGAAAAGCAGTTGCCCTATTTTGTTTACTTCCTGTAACTTTTATATAACCATCTTTTCCTATCCACCCCTCGTCAAAAGCTTTTTCAATATCATCGCTCCCCCATTCTGGGTTTTCTTTAACTTTAGCAACCACCACAGCAAAGTATTTGCCATCATTATTTTCACCTGCTGCATCTTTCACTATTGATACTTCTTTCGCAGGCGCCATCACACCTATTACTCGAAGGTCTTTAACTTTCGAACCGGATTTTTCTAACTGTTCTAAAATAAAATCATTATAGGTGAATGACAGCCACTTGCCATCACCGCTCCAACTGTGAGCATGAGTTCCGCCACGCAAAGCACCAGGGGTGAAAGGTGGTAAAATATTTCTTGCATCCATAAAAACAGGCTTTAACAGATCCGAATCATGAATCATTACGCCTGTACGACGGGTAAAACCATATGGATTAGCTGCATTGCTGTTTCTTATACCATGTATGAATATAATTTTATGCCCTGCCGGGTTATATGCTACTGCACCTACTCCTGGGCCTAATGCAGATTGATTAGATGTCTGATAAACACGAACAATGCTCTTGTTCTCCAGATTTATTTTTTCGATACAGCAAGTGCTGCCAATCAGGCCGCCTTCATTTCTATTATCATACACCAGCCATTTATCGTCGGGCGAGAAACATTGTGTATGATTAAGCGTATGACCCTTATCGTCAAAAGTTAATTGATATTCTTTCATTTTTTTAAATCTACCTGCCTGAGCTGAAGTGATTAGATGTCCTGCCGTTAATAAATAAAACAGGATATAATATTTATGTATTTTGTCCATCTCGAAACTGATAAGGGATTTTTTTCCAGTCGTTTTCAAATTCGGCCAAAGAGCTTGCTGTTACCTGATGTTCAAACATGTTAACAAATAACGGATAAAATATAATTACACCACTACAACCATTAATGAGTGCATTTTCTATATCGGAGGTTGTTCTTACGCTGGCAGGCACGATCTTAGTATGCACTTTTTCACTGTTAAACATTTTTGCAACATTGCGGATAAATTCCAAGGCATCTTCTCCACTTTCCAGTAAGCGATTTAAATACGGGCAAATAGTTGTTACTCCGGCGGCTGCACAAGCATAAGCCTGATTGATTGAAACAACGGTTGTAACCAATGTTTCACATCCGTTTGCTTCTAATTCTTTTGCCGCACTCAGTCCTGCTAGGGTTGACGGCAACTTGGGTAAAATCATACCTGAAATTTTCTTAAGATGTTCAGCTTCTTTTAAAAAAGCAGCTGTAGTTGGCCCTTGTAATTGAATATATAACGGTAGTCCTGTTGCATTTATCACTTCAATACTCACTTCTTCCAAACTTCTGGTATTTTTTGTCCAATCAGCAATAACAGTAGGATTAGTAACTACCGCGTTTACCAGTTTAGTTTCCGCGGCTTGCTTTACTTCATTCAGAGTTCCAGAAATCCATATGTTCATAGAAAATATATTACTCAATATTTATTAATAGCCATGTTGCTTAATATAACTATCCAATTTATGTGCTTCGGGTAATCCATCAATAACACCCAGGTATTGTGTACAGAAAGCTCCTGCATGTACCGCACGCACTACTGCTTCTTTCAGCGGTATACCTTTAGCTAAAGCACAAGCCAGGTTACCATTAAAACAATCTCCTGCCCCTGTCGAGTCAATGGGTTTTATTTCCGGAGCAGGTATTTCAATTATTTCTTTTTTTGTTATGATTACAGCCCCATGTTTTCCGCGGGTCATGACAATTGTTTTTACGTTCAGCGACAGCAATTTATGTGCAATGTGCATTATTGGCATATCCATGTCCGGAGGAAGCCCGAGCAAAATTTTAGCTTCTGTTTCATTCGGAGTGAGGATGTCTGTATTTTTAATGATTCCTGAAATTAAGGCTCTTGCCGGAGCGGGATTTAACATTGTGATACAACTATACTCCTTTCCTAGAATAAATGCCCTTTCTATTGCTGCATCAGGTACTTCCAATTGTGCCATCACTATTATACTATCAGCAATATGTTTAGATGATTGGTTGATCATTTCGGCAGTAAGCTTTCCATTGGCGCCGATATCTACAATGATACTATTTTCGCCCGAATGTAATAAAGTTATGAGACCGCAACCTGTATTTATGTAATCCATTTTGAACAACAACTCTGTAGAAATAAGTTCTTTGCGAAGTGCTGTTTCAGCTATTTCTGCAAATATATCTTTACCGGTGCAAAGTATCACCTTAACAACAGCGCCTGCACGTGATGCTGCAACAGCCTGATTGAAACCTTTCCCTCCTGGACCTAAATTAAAATCACATCCAATTAAAGTTTCACCCGGAGCGGGTTGACGTGTTACACGCACAGTAACTCCTGTCACAAAACTTCCAACTACAAAAATTTTAGGACATGATATGTTGTTTAGCGGCATGAGATCAAACTATTTGATTATTGCTTATTATTAACAGCAATGGAAAGCCTATCGCACCATTGATAGAAAGTATGTAATAAATATTCGACGTTATGCTTCTGTTCTTTATTTAACGCATCTTTATACCAACGACTTTTTGATGTAATATTTAACCCTCTCAATTGTAAAAAATATTTCGCGCTTACCGGATAAGCTTCATGGATCAAAGGATCTACCCTCTCAAATTCAATTTCCATAAATTTAATATCTTCTTGTTTATACGAGTCATTATAGTTTTTGCAAATCCAGTTCAGTATCTCCGGATAATAATTTCCCGCAATCGCCGATATTCCTGAAGCTCCAGATCTGAGCGAAGCAATAGCCTGGGGCATGTGCGCTTCGTAAAATTTGATAGCGGTACCTTGTAATACATTCAGTTTTGAACGCACACTGTCCATGTTGCAGGAAGTATCCTTATGGTAAGTAATTCTTCCAGACGGAATTAGCTTTTCATAAATTTGGGGAGACACAATTCTTTTGTATGGAACCGGACATTCATAAATTCCCAATGGAATATGATCTGTGCGGGACAGAATAGCTTCCAGGCGGTTATAGAATATGTCGTCGCTTTCCTCCTGCTTCACCATCTTACTGGAAACCATAATCACGGCATCTACACCCGTATCATACATCTGCTTAATCAGTTCAACATTTTCATCTGTCGTTTCAGCAAATGTGCCTACAGCTACTACCGGAACCTTACCGTTCACATAACAGACAATATGCTTTGCATTCAGAATCCGTTCTTCTGGTGTAAGCTCATACATTTCTGTAGAATAGCAGTTTGTAAATAACCCAGATGAGCCTGCCTCTAAGTAAAAGTCGGTTAAACGCTCCAGCCCGTTAAAATCTATATTACCATTCTCTTTGTAAGCCATGAGCATAACAGGAATTAGTTCTTTTATAGAATTAGTATTTTTTACCGGATTCATTAATAGTTAATTTATAATCACTTACCTTGCTAATGATCAATCCTATGGTGAAAATCATTAAAGTTCCTACAACTATCGTCATTTGGGTATGCAGAAAGTTTTTAAATTGTGACAGATTCTGAGGCAGGTATACAGAAAACGTCATCCATAAGATTACTAATGACCCAATTAGGACAGCAATTAAGGCCTGTTTGCTTTTTGTATCTTTAGTCATAATACCTAGGAGGAAAAGGCCCAGCATCCCACCAGAAAAAATACCTATTAATTGCCACCAGATATCAATGATGCTTTTTATACCAATCATGGCAATGCCTGTCACCGTGCTCATTATTCCGATAATAATAGTGCCTGTGTATAAGATCTTTAGAGATTGATTGGATGATAAATAAGGATTAATATAACGTTGATGGATATCCACAAGGTAAATGGTTGCGCAACTATTAAAGCCGGAACTTATAGTACCCATAGCTGCCGAAAGAATAGCTGCGAATATCAGTCCGACAACGCCTGAGGGAACTTTATTTACTATAAAGTTCGGCATAACCTTATCTCCCACCTCTGAGACAGTAAGTTTATTTGCAAGCTGTTGTATTTGCATATCTGAGACTGAACCTAACCTGGTTATAGCCACTTGTCTTTTTACTTCCGTCAGCATTTCAGGATGTCCCGTATAATAGACATACAAACAACTGCCGATAATAAAGAACAGCAAGGATACGGGTATATACAGGTAAACGCTAATCCATAAGGACTTTGCAGCTTCCTTTTCTGATGGGGCAGTATGATAACGTTGTACATAGTTTTGGTCTATGCCAAAATTGGTGAGGTTTACAAAAATTCCAAAAAGGAGGATCACCCAAAATGTTTCTGTTGTAAAATCAGGCTTCAGGCTTCCCAAGCTAAACTTATGTGCTTCAGAACCAATTTTTATGATTTCTGAAATGCCACCAGGAATATTCCCAATCACCAGGAGAAGAACAATCAGTGCACCTAGTGTCTTGATAATACTTTGCACTACTTCAGTCCAGATCACCGCTTCCATGCCACCAAGCACGGTATATACTGTAACTACAATTCCGGTTACCAAAATAATAAGTCGCATGTCAAAACCTGTAAGAGCGTGTAAGGTAATTCCTACCCCTAAAAATATGGTTCCGGTACGGGCAAGTTGCGTTAACAGAAAACATATTACACTATAAATTCTTGCCCAGCTGCCGAAACGTTTTTCCAAATGTTCATAAGCTGATACTTCGCCAGTTCTGCGAAAAAACGGCACAAAATATCTTGCAGCAATAATCGCAGCAATAGGTATGGATAAACTAAATACAAAAGCACTCCAATTTCCCCCGAATGCTTTACCCGGAACGCCCAGGAAAGTGTTGCTGCTTAAATAAGTTCCAAAAATAGACAGGCCTATTGCCCAACCAGGTATTGAGCCGGATGCCGTAGTAAACTGGGCGGCATTTTTATTCTTACGTCCAAGGTAAATTCCCATCCCAATCATGGATAGAAAGTAAATTAGGATAACACATATATCTGCAACAGGTAATTTGTTCATGCAATAGTAAATGAGCTGAAAAATTACATTTTCAGACGAATTGAGGTAAAGTTATAAGTCATAAACTCTTTACATATATAAGTTGATAAGTGTATCCAAAATTATATCGAACGAACAGGCTTCATATTGCTAATATTGACCAGTCGTTAACCTATTTTGTATCATTTGTACTAAAATCAAGGTCAAATTTGAACTAATAAGTTAATTTTAAAGTATGAAAGCTTTGTATACGCAAGTTCTATTACAGCCTGAAAATTCTTTCAAAACTTATTTAAAAGTCAAAAAAGAATTTGACGCGCCATGGCATTATCATCCTGAATATGAATTGACTTTCATAATCAATAGTAATGGTGTAAGATATGTAGGAAACAGTATTGAGACCTTTGAAAAGGGTGATCTTATTCTATTGGGACCTAACCTTCCGCATTGCTGGAAAAATACTGGCATTCAAAACGAGCTATGTTCGTCTTTTGTAATTCAATGGAAAGAAGACTTTTTGGGAACAGAGTTACCGCTGATACCGGAATTTAAGAACATTCATAAGCTTCTTCAGCTTTCAAAAAAAGGCATCAAATTCAATAAAAAAATTGCTTTAGAATTCGGAAACAAGTATAATAGCCTTCTTACATTTCCCCCGTTTGAAAAATATATTTCTTTTTTAGGATGGCTAAATGAGATGTCTCAGATTAATGAATATACAACTTTATGTGAACAGGGTTTTACATCCGATCTTAACTACGAGAATAGCAAACGTATTAACATCGTATATCAATATTTGAAAGAGCATTATAATGAAAAAATTGCATTATCCGACGTGGCTTTATTAGTAAATATGAGTGAAGAAGCCTTTTCAAGATTTTTCAGTAAAACAATTCAAAAGCCATTTTTTAGTTTCCTAAATGAATACCGGATAAATATTGCCACTAAACTTTTGATAGAAACTGATATGCAGGTTGCCGAGATATGCTACAGTTGTGGTTATGAAAGCCTTCCGTTTTTTTACAGACAATTTATTAAATATAAGAATTGCCCGCCGCAGGCATATCGAAAAAAATTTTAATAATAGGAAATTAAAACGGGCGAGGATGCCTATTGGCGCACTGGCAGCTTGAAACTTACCGAACTATTGATATATTGAAATTTATTAATAATCAAAGGTTTACCCTTAGAGTTTTAACATTTCGTCATATTAACCCGTGCTGCCTGGTTGGATTAAATGTAACTTCATAAAGTCTGGTATCATTATTTCGGTGATAACCGGCAGATAATTCGCTTGCTTCAAATATGGTTTTTAGTAAAATATTGCCTCTTACTTGCACAATTCAAGGCAGAGGGAAAATTATAAATTTCTCACAAATCAAATTTCTTGACCTTTTTAACCCTTAAGGTAATCCAAATCAAACAAACCTCTTGGTTTACCCATAAAACAATTTTCTGTAATTTACTACTTCATCTTCTATTTGTTACTTCGTAACTTGGGTTCTTATCTGGACTTTAGCACTTTAAGCGGCTCTGGCCAGTAGCTCAGTAAGTTCAGCCTGGATACAGATGTACATCCGTTAATACCAGCCGATTTGAAAACGGTTCTTAAAAAGAACGGATGGCGGTTTAATTGGAAAAGCGAGTTAAAATACGAAAGCCGCCAATTGTATAAACTAATTGTGAAGGGTGAGAGCAACATACAAAAGCTGATTAGCCTGCAGCCTGTTGAAAACTTTGTTGAAATGCACCTCATTGAAACAGCACCGCACAATTATGGTAGTTCAAAAAGTATATTGGAGTGGCAGCAAATTTGGTAGCTTTTGCCTGCAAAATGAGCTTTGATGCTGGATTTGAAGGATTTGTTGGATTTACGGCTAAAACACAGCTAATCAAGCATTATATTGAAACGTTGGGAGCAGAATTGATATTCAGAAACCGGATGGGTATTTCGGGTGATTCTGCAAAAAAATTAGTAAGTTCAGAACTCCTTACCCATCGCAGTGTGAAGATGCGGTGGTTTTGAATATGAGCCTTAAATCTGAACCGGGAAAAATTGTTTGGGTTTGATTTAATAATTCTGCCAGTTTTGCTGCAGCAAAGTTAAACCTGTTTGCAGAAAGAGAATGCAAGGTGATGGTAAGGGTATTATTTTCGAGATCTGTAATGATATCAGCATTGCTTTCAATAATTTGCTTTACTACCATTCTTTTCTCATCTTTTGCATTAGCTAAATGCTCCTTCAATAAGTTTGCTACAGCAGTTTCAGCGCGGTAACAAATCATTTTTATGATGTTCATCATCATTTTACTTTCTTTGTATAATTTATTATAGCGTTGTTGCTCAGGCATATTTTTCAATGTAATTCTTGCAGGGATATTGTTACGCTGCTCCAGGATTTGCTTGTCTTCTTTTTCAAGAACATCTATTTTTTCCCTGATGTTTATTTGTTGTTGTGTCAGTGTAGGTATGGCTTCTACAGGTGCCTCCATGATTTGCTCTGCCAAGGGGTATAATTTAGCTTTGAGCCGTTGCATTTTCTCTCTTTGCTTTTTTAGTTTGTAATTGATCCTTCGGTAGGGAGGATTGACCACTTCTTTGGTTTCATCAATAGTTTCAACGCCAAAGTTTATCATTTTATCAAAATCATAATCAGCAATGAGGTAGCGGAAAAAGTTTTCCTGGCTCCAGCGGCCAAACATACGGCCGGCAACGGTCGAGGTACTGATAACCTCGTTGGTGGTAATAATACTGGTTTGATGACCATCCCCGCTAAGGCGCCTTATTTCCCTGAATCCAAAGCCAGACAGAGTAGTTCTTTGCTCGCAGATACGCATGGTAATCGTCTGGTTTAATACAGTAGCATCCATAGATACAAAGGATTCCTCTGGCCATTTATCCTTTACGTTCTTGCGATAGGTAATTACTGGTATACGGTGATCGGTCCACAGCCGGTGAAAGAAGGCCGGGTGGTATGCTTCCCGGTCAAAGATCAGTGTGGGAAGGGATTGTTTGTTTTGCTGGCCATCCTCATTTATTGAATTGTCCCTGGGTAGTAGTACCGTTTTTTTGAGTTCCGGGATGATCTGTTCTTCTATTACCTGCTCTAATTTTTCGGTCAACTCACCCATTACCATCATTACCGGCAGACCTTCTGCATCGTTGACCCAATATTCAGTAGTGGCGCTCAGACATAGCTTTTGACGGGAGACATATTTAACAGGTAGATTTGCCTGATTGCCGTAATAAATCCGTACATGGCCATCTATATACAAAAAAGAACTTTCCTCACCCGGTTGTTCATACCAATGGTCTATTAATATCCGGTTGAGTTGCCGGGCCTGCTTCTGGGCAACAAGCAGTTTAATTTTATCTCTGAGGCATCTTACTTCCGGTATGCGGTCGAGCCCTATTATTTTGCCTATTTCACCGGGCTTGCATTGTTTAAGTTGTTCAGGATTTTTAATATGTGCCAGAGCCATAAAGGCAAGGGTAAGTACCACAGATTCCAAGCCATAATAATGACTGGAGGGAACCTCATATACTTCTTTGGTTTTTAACAGCCCTTGTGATAGAAGGGTCGGAAGCAAAAACAGCACCCCAGCTCCACACACACCCTGGTGTGACTCAAATCTTACAGGCGCATGTTCGGTACCGGTAGTTGCCGCTGCAATACGTTCTTCGTAACGTGTAGTGGCCATTCCTAAGGGAGCAGCGGCATCTTCACTATTACGCTCATTAAGAGTGCTCCCTATCGCTGCACATGTAGACTGACCGAACTTTTTTTTAAATAGCCGTGCTCAATGCTGTAACGAATAGTGGATTCCCGCACCCCTTCTTCTTTGGCTATACTGTTTACACTTTGACCCCTATCCAACTTTTTTTGTATACGCTCTTTTCTATCGCCGAAAATTTTATGAGCGGTACCCTTGCGGTTGTCCCCTCCAAAGAAGCCGGATTCGCCCTTTTCAACAAACTTTTTATAAGAACGTGATACGGTATCAGAACTTACTTTAAAGCATCTTTCAATGTCAACTTTACGACATAGCTTTTGATGAATAAAGTTGCTGGAGATATAACGAAAGGCGTTTAAATCATCTTTGCCATGAGCAAACACAGGTAACCCGTTCACTATATATTGAACGATACCTTCTTTCTCATATACTCCTACACAATCCGAAATAAGAGTGGCTTCTGCAGGAAATAAGGGTAATTGTAATTGCATCTCGAAATTTACCGCATTTTCTTTTTGCGAAATAAAACTACCAAACCCTTATTTTTAAGGAATATGTAAGGAGTTCTGAACTTAAAATATTTTTAGGGTCACATTACATTTTAAAGCTTTCCCGAGGGCGGCTTTTTCATTTTCCAGTTAATCCGGCAAACACAAATCACACTTTTAAGTCAATTTTTCTTCCAGCACACCTTTCCAGGTTACAAATCCTTTATTTGCGTCTGAGTAATCGTGGACGACCCTTGTAAAATTATTGCGCTCCTCTTCTAAAAAATTTTGCCTTCCCTTTAGTTTAATATCCTTCAATATAACTTCTATTTCACCAAGTGTAGTTCGTAAGGATTCCCTTGTTTTATCCGAGTGCCAAATATAGGTTGCCTCTTCGCTATCGAGTGTTTCCCATACAATATGATATTTTTTTTCACCGGCCAGCAAGAATAAAAAGGAGAATGGTTGTAAGACAAATCGCAATTTCAAAACAGAAACCTCGTGTTTTGATGAAAGATACTTTAGCTGCAGATAATGCCTTGAGTTCTTAACGTTCAAAATATCATCAATTAGTCCGGCTTCGGATGAAAATAATTTCTTCCCTTCGCCATATGAACTTAATAGATCTTCCATAGTATGGACAGACTTATCGTCCATAGCCCGGCCTTTACCTGTAAAAATTTCTCGCTTTACAAACTCAAATCGAATACTATCAATCATATGATTGTTTATGCTATCAATGTCCTCTGATTTGGCTGTTGCCGAGATGATCTGGCTGTCGGTATATTTTATAACTATATCTACTGCAATTAATTTTTTCTTAAGTGCTTTTGCGAAATAGTCGGGTATGGCTGCAAATTCCGGTCTTATGTCCGGGTTCAAAATTTAGAAGACAATTTCCTGGTTGACTTCCTCAATGAAGAGGGGAAATGATACGCTTCCAAACAAGAAATTAATTTTTCCAAAAGACACTTTCATTGTTTTCAAAACAACATACTCAGGTGAACCTGCTCTTTTTTTTGATGCTCTCTTGGCTTAGTTTCAATAAATGGCTGAGGTTTCAGATTAACAGCGCTTAAAAAACCATTCGTATCAAGGGTTCTGAATTTGATTTTTTCAATTCCGGAAAAATAGAATGAACCCTGTTTATTTTCCATAACCTTACTTAACGGAAAATTATAGTCGATAACCTCTGAAAATAATTCTCCTTCTTCTTCGTTGTAACTATTAACACGTAATTTCCAAACGATCCCATCTTTAAATTCTTCAACAGGTAAGGGTAAATCAAGGCAATCAACCGACAGGAGATGGATGCCGGTGTTGATGTAAAAGCCAGCGCCTTTAAAAACTAAGGATATCTCCTCAAGGTCTGTCATTTGTCCTGACTTCAACAACTTTCGATAATATTTATTGCGCTGCTTAAACAGGTTGTTAAAATATTCAATTTTATGATCCCTGTAGTCATATATAACAGGAGCCACCTGGCTTCTTTGAACCGGGCCAATATATTGAATAAGTTTACCTTCAAAGGAAAAAGGATAAGCCAAAATCAAACAGTCTAAAACGCCGATATCAGTTCCTTCTCCGATATATTGACCGGTAGCAATTAATACCTGGAAATCTCCTGCGTCAATCAATCGCAGTTTTCTTTTTTTGTTTTGTTCAACATCCTCGCCTGTCAAGGTAATTGTTTCACAAGTGCCTTTCAGATATTGCTGTAATATATCAACGTGAACTTTCCGCTCTGTTAATACAAGTATCTTTCTGACAGCCCGTGTTTCCCTTTTAACATCATCAACGATCATTTCATTTCTAGCCGTATCATGAATAAGAATATTTAAAAGTGTTTCAACCTTATCAGTTGAAGCGTTAAATGGCGTAGATAGTTCAGTGTTTTGAATGGTTACTGATAATTGCTTATTATGTATTCCCTTTACCGGAATAAATACTTCATGAATGATATTGCCAATATGCATAAATATCAATTTCTCATCCTTGTTTTTTCTGATGGGAGTAGCCGTAAACCCATAGAGATAATACGAATGAAAATGCTGCATTACTTCGCGGAATGTTTTGGCTGGAACATGATGACATTCATCTACTATAATTGTTCCAAAAGCATGGTATAATTTTTCTGTGTCAGGCAAATTTGGGGTTTGCAAACTTTGTATCATCGCTACAGTAATCTCTTTGCCTATCTCACATCTGCCTCTTTCAATGCTACCTACCTGGAATTTAGGGATTCCAAGAAATGACTGGATCCTATCCACCCACTGGTCAAAGAGTTGCCTTCGATGAACGACTATTAAAGCAGGCTGCTGTTTTCGTGCTACAATCTCTAAAGCTATTACCGTTTTCCATGACCCTGGAGGTGCGACAAACAACGCCAAGATCTTTTTACAATGATTTCAACAGCTTCTTGTTGATAGTCGTATAACGGAATTGATGAAGTAAAATTAACATCCTCAAGCTTTGTTCTTTTATCCTCAAGCTGATAGGCTATTTTTTGATCATTACAATATTTGATCAGCCCGCCAATAACCCCCCTTGGCATAACAATGGTATTTTCTTTTTCCTCCACTGTTTTAAAATACATTTGTGTACCATAAGTACTTTTCCCCGCCTGCTTTTTAACAAGGTAATCCACATTCATAAAATTGAAATTATCCTTCAGGTATTTTAACAATAGCGGAGGTAATCCATGCCGGGGTAATACAATCTCGTTTGTGAGTATGATTGGAAATGCCGAGTTTGGGGAGTGAATGGTAATCTGGTTATTGACAGAATTGTGTTGCTTATTAACTATGATAGCGTCATACAATTCGTCCAGTTTTTTTGGGGTTACTTTCTGAATGGTTCCAAGAAACATCCATTGGTCTGTGAATGTATTTAAATTTTCAGTTTGGATAAAATATGTATTACCGTTCGCCATCGCCTTCTTTTGTAAGGGCAAAGCGATAAGATTTCCCAGGCCTCTGCCTGAATGACTATCCTGATTTGGAAACAGCCTGTCAAAATTTGATGTTTTATCTCCTTCAGAGATGATACCACAAGATTTGAGGAGATGAATAAATAAAAACCTGCTCTTATATGCCGGATACGGCTCTTCAAAAAACATCCAGACATGACCGCCCGTGCCAGATCTGGAACGTTCCAGGTAAACAGGTAGATCATGTTTTTCGCATTCAAGTATGAATGCCCGGCATTCATCCATCCACAATTTAGATTTGGCTATGGACTGATCAAAATCAGCGGCTATGAACCAGGATGTATTGTCCTGCAATAAGGGATAAATCCCGAGAATTTCCTTTCCTTCCAGGTGGTTCAAAATTCGTTTTTCCGTCAGTGGGGCATACTGTTTATTTGTAAAATCTTTTAATGTCCCGCCTTTTGCCTTGTGTAATTTATATTGGTCCCAGTCCAAAATATACGCAGGCATATAGCCGCTTTTGCCATTTCGTTCCCAGCGGGTCGCAAAGACGTCGCTGCGGCCTTTAAAAAGAGAATTGAATATTTCCAGATTCGACGCCATATTTTACATTCAGGTAAATTTATGAAGGATAGCTTTGCCGTAGGTGATAAAGGTCAAACATTTCTGATCGCTGATTCCATTAGTTATGTAATAACTTTTGCAGTGATTTTTGGTATTATTATCTTGTAAAAAGACGAATGATAACAGGAGTCGTCTGTACAGCTATATAAGGGATAATGAATACAAAGCGGTTTCTTTAACGGCCGTTGCAATGTACTTTTAATAAGTTTAGGCTTATTTTATTCGTCGTCCCTGTAGCACATTTGTTGTTAATCGGCTTTCATTTAGACTATTCCGGGATTATTTAATAAATAGAGTTAGCCTTGAAATGTTGTCTTGCGTTTTCAGTTTATACTTATAGAATAAGATTAGTTTAGCATATTTAAGTTTACCGCCTTGCTTAAGTGCCTGTAGTCGGTTGAATTCTGACAAAGTTAGAAATAAGGCAGGTGAAATAGTCGGTTTACAATATACGTTGATTCAATAAAATAAAATTGTTTTCTATAGATTCTGCCTTTAGACACGCTAACTTGACGATAAATTGGTCGGTTTATTAATACATGAGCTTTTCAAACAGCTCTTTTGTATCCTCGCTAATTTTCTTATTACTCACCTTCGCATAAATTTGTGTCGTTTTAATGCTGCGGTGTCCAAGCATTTTACTGACAGAATCTATGGGAATGCCATTGTCAAGTGTTACTGTCGATGCAAAAGTATGTCGGGCGATATTAAAAGTAATTTTCGTTTGAATACCGCCAGTTCTTTTAGATAGGCATTGACTTTTTGGTTTGAAGGTATAGGTAACAGTTTTTTGCTGGTACTTAATTGTGAATAATCTCTGTATTTATTAAGGACGCGTAATGTTGGTGGAAATATTGGAACGATCTCTGGTATACCTGTTTTTTGGCGAGGCTTTATTAACCATTTTTTTCCGTTATCATCAATTTTAACATGGTCGGGTGTGAGGGTAGCTGAGGTGTGTCGATTTATCCGGACAGTAAAGTGTCTTAGTTTAGAATAATGTTTCAAATGTAATATTAATTGTTATCAAAGTAAATATGCTTTGATGCTGATGCCTCAGAAAACCTAATCATTAGATTCATGGGCGATAGCCCATTCCTTTTCTTCTTTCTTTTTTTGGTGCTTTTTTTCTTAAATTTTTCATCTGCTGATTCCTTTGAAATACTTATCCACATTGAGTTTCAACAGCATTTATTATTTTGTTATTGATGTTATTCATGATATATTTGTTTTGCCGGAATGAAGCAGAAACAGGCTCTGCAGAGGTGCAACCTGCCAGGAATAATTCCGGACATCGTAGGCATATTTTAAGCTCTTTGACAGTACTATTTTCAGGTGGGCTAAGGTTGGCAGCCAGACAGCGGTTAACGGGCTTGCCAGACGCCTTAGTACCGTTATTGATTGGCTTTACTTTCATGTTAATGCTAACTGGTTTTCAAAATTGTTAGGAGATAAATAGCCAATGGAAGAATGTAACCGTAAGGGGTTATAATACATTTCTATATAGTCGAAAATCTCGGTTTGGGAATCTTCAGCATCATGGAAGGCGCCACCTTCCATCAACTCTGCCTTGAACCTGCTGAATAAGGATTCTATATGCGCATTATCATATGGATTATCAGCATCACTCATGCTTTGTATCACGGTTCTCCTATGCAGCATTTGCCTGAATTTAGTCCCTGCATACTGCCCGCCACGATCGGAATGTATCATTAACCCAGGCGATACTTTTCGTGTCCTTATTGCCTTATTGAGAGAGGCTGTAACCAGCGATTCCTGCATGTGATCCTGCAGGTCCCATCCTACTATTTTCCTGGAACACAGGTCCATCCATACAGACAAATAGCGGAAAACTCCTGCAGCCATTGGTATGTAGGTAATATCACCTACCCACACCTGGTTGATAGCTACCGGAAAAGCCTTTGTCTTCAGGTGGTTGGGGCTGATTTGATAGGGATGCCTGCTGTTGGTTGTTTTAGGCACAAAGGATCGCGGCTGGATGGCTTTGAGCTCATTGGCAGAAAGGTACTTGCGGACCTTATAAGGGCTTACCCATACGTTTTGATGCTTAAGCTCGGCAACGATCCTTCTGAAGCCGTAACGGCGTTTATGTTCGCTGAAAACAGCAATCACCTTCTGTTCAATCATGGTGTTTTTAGCTTTGGGTTGATGGGTGGTTTTATTGTGCCATTCATAAAAACAACTTCGGTTGATCCCTAACACTTTACAGATCTGCTCAACAGGATGCTCATCGCGGATGGTATTGACAAAGCCATACACTATTGTCATATCCCGCGGCTGAAAATTCCCAAGGCTTTTTTTAAAATATCACGCTCCTGTTCGGTGCGTCTGAGTTCAGCTTTTAAGCGCTCATTTTCCCCAAATAAGCCGTTTTGTGATGTTGATGATACCCCTGTGATTTTACCTGGAATTGTGGAAACAGATTGAGCTGATTTGTACCACCGGTGAAGCAGCGATGCACTCACACCAAGTGCCTGAGATATCTCTGAAACGGGACGGCCTGAAGATATCATTTTAATCACATCCTCTTTGAATGATAAATCATACTTTCTATGAGTTCTTGTTACTTTTTTGACAGACATGGTTAGCGAATTTACGTCACTTTACTGTCCGGATTTATTGGTACATCTCAAGCAACATCAATATAAGCAAAGCCGGTATAACAACTAAACACAAATACATCCCGAACAACGTCAAGACGTTTTATTGTGATTTCTTTTTCTTCCAATGCTTTTAATTCGTCGGCTGATAAATGTGGAATTTTTGGATCAGTATGCCTCACCTTATAGCTATGGAAAGGGTCTTTATCCAACCAGTCTTTATCAACGCAATCTCGAATCACTTTCTTTAAGTTTTTAATCATCTTTCCTGATGAATTTATTGAAAAGCCTTTTTCTGCTTGCAGGTAATACTCAAAGTTGGCAGCGAATTCTATTCTGATATCAACCAGCAATATATCCTGGCGGAGGTTTTGCCATTTCAGATAATTCACCAAATGCTTTTCTGTAGACTTGTACTTGACTAAGGTTGATTTTTTATAAACTCCTTTAGCAACAAGCTTTTCAATATCCAGTATTTTAGATGCTATTACGCCCATTAATGTGCGGGTGTTTCGATCCTGACCCAACCAACTTTCTCTTAGAGAATCGACCGTAAAGTTTCTGTTCTCAATACTCAGCTGACCTTTATATTCATAGACTTTGCTTCTAATTAAGTCCAAAGCCATGTTTGTTTCCGTTGCTGAATCTGACTTGCCTTTTACTTTTCCTGATAGCGGACACCATTCTGTCTGTTTAACATGACGATGGGTGGCTACCTCAAACCGCTTTCCTTCAATCGTAACTCTCAAATAGATAGGTAGAAGTTGCTGCCTGGTAATTCTTGATCTTTTTGCGATAAAAAGAATATTCATTTTAGGTTCCATAATTTGCCTCCTTTGGTGCATTTAAAAAATGGTGAGTAAAATCAAAGCTTTAATTAACTAATTCTACCCAAGCTCAATGCCAGAAAGAGTTTCAAGGACTCAAGGATACCAAAATAAAAATGATTTTATGGCTCCTTACATGCATCGGGTGCATACCAAATTGTCGCATCAGCACGAAACGTTCCTATGGAACGTAACAATGCTCACTTTGACTGTCTACCCATCAGACGTCCCTATCGGGACGTTTCGTGGGTAGATAATCCGATAACGGTTCCAAAGCGTTCTGTAGGAACGCCTGGTGCAAATGCGACAATTTGGTATGCACCCCATGCATCCTTTGCCGCACTACTCATGGGAATAAAATAAATATGGAAATGATTGATTTACCGGATATTAGGAAATCAATATAGTAGAAATATGAACAAGTAACGGACCCGCGATATGAACCTAAAATGCCGAAACCCGCTACCAGAGCGGGTTCCAAGCTAAATATCCTGCGGACCGGACGGGAAAGGTTAAGCCGCTTTAACTTATTGAATTACAATTACTTATTTTTTAACTCGATTTTTCACTCGATCAACTTGCAATTCCTGACCAAATCTTACATGATTTGACAAAGGTTGACCTGTCTTTACAAAAGTAGGTTTTTGAAATAGATTAATTTGTCTTTTGGATTAAAAAAGATAAGCAATTTGAACATGAATTGGAAAGTGCTGTACATAGACCTTCCGCGAACTACCATCCTTTGCAATAATTTATTTCTGGATCATTCCTGCTAAACGGGGTGTTGCAAGATCCGATTGATATCATTTAGTTTACAATTGTCCATGAGGCAGTAAAGCATAGCGGGCATAAAACAGAAGATGCCTTTTGGCGGCATATCAATTTCTATAAGGTTCACAAGCCTTATCTAATCATGAAACTTTAGGACGGCAGGCCATGAACAATCATTTTGATTAATTTTATTCAAAATGCCAAACCACCCATTCTATATTGATAAGATCACCACCAGCATTGAGGATGCAGCTACTGGCAAAAGCCTGGATACAGATGTACTCCCTTTAATACTAACCGATTTAAAAACGGTTCTTAAAAAAGATGGATGGCGTTTCAATTGGAAAAGTGAGCTAAGATATGAAGACCGCCAATTGTATAAACTAATTGTTAAGGGTGAGAGCACCATACAAGGATTGATTAGCCTTCAGCCAGTTGAAAATTATATTGAAATGCACCTTATCGAAACGGCCCCACATAATTATGGTAGTTCAAAAAAATATGTTGGAGTGCCCGGAAATCTGGTGGCTTATGCCTGTAAAATGAGCTTTGATGCTGGTTTTGAAGGATTTGTTGGATTTACGGCTAAAACACAGCTAATAAAGCATTATATGGATACTTTGGGAGCAGAACTAATATTCAGGAACCGGATGAGTATTTCAGGTAATTCGGCAAAAAAATTAGTAAATTCGTACTATAAAAATTACTTAGATGGCAGATAAAAAACAATATTACGGGTTGGATGAAATCGGATTCGTGGGCACACAGGATAAAAGAACCCCTGCCCAGGTTAAAAGCGATATTGATAGCACTGTTCAATACATAAAAGCTAAAAAATCAGGGAATAGTATTCCTGCACGTAAAATAACAACAAGACGATTGGCAAAATCAAAATAGTCTTATAAAATATAAGTTTTAGATTTCCACCTATCAAAGCTGTCCTATGGGCGGTTTTTTTATTTTAACTTTTATCCTTTACAGGTAAAATAAGTGAATGATATTTTTATGTCAATATTTCTTCCAATACACCTTTCCAGTCGACAAACCCTTTCTTTGCGTCCGAATAATCATGGACAACTCTGCTAAAATTATTACTCTCTCTTTCTAAAAAAATTTGTCTTCCTTTTTGTTTTATATCTCTGAGTATAGATTCAATTTCTCCAAGTGCAATTCGCAAAGATTCCCTTTTTTTATCTGCGTGCCAAATATACGTAGCCTCTTCGCTATCCAATGTTTCCCATACAATATGATATTTATTTTCACCGGCCAGTAAGAATAAAAAGGAGAATGGTTGTAGGACAAATCTCAGTTTCAAAACAGAGGCCTCGTGCTTTGATGAAAGATATTTTAGCTGTAAATAATGCCTGGAATTCTTAATGTTTAAAATGTCATCAATTAGTACGGCTTCCGCTGAGAATAATTTTTTTCCCTCGCCATATGAACTTAATAAATCCTCCATCGTATGGATGGTCTTATCATCAATAGTCCGGCCTTTACCTTTGAAAATTTCCCGCTTTACAAACTCAAATCGCACACTATCAATCATGTGGCTGTTTATGCTATCAATATCGTCTGACTTGGCCGTTGCTGATATGATCTGACTGTCCGTATATTTTACAATTATTGTTACGGCAACAAGTTTTTTCTTCAATGCTTTTGCGAAATAATCGCGTATGGCTGCAAATTCCGGCCTAATATCAGGGTTCGAAATTTCGAATACGATTTCCTGGGAGATTTCCTCAATGAAAATGGGAAACGAAACACTTCCAAATAAGAAATTGATTTTTCCAAAAGGCACTTTCATTGTTTTTAAAATAACATACTCGGCACGAACTTGGGTTCTTCTATCATCCTTTATAGCTTTAGTTTCAATAACGGGCTGATGTTTCAGGGTAACTGATCTTAGGAAACCATTTGTGTCCAGGCTTCTGAACTTTATTCTTTCAATGCCATAAAAATAAAATGATCCTTGTTTACCGTCTGTAACCTTGCTTATTGGAAAATCATAGTCAACAATTTCTGCGATTAGCACTCCTTCCTCGTCATTATAACTGTTAACACGTAATTTCCAAACTATGTCATCGTTAAATTTTTCAACAGGCAATGGTAAATCAATACATTCAATTGGAAGTAAAATGTCAGTGGTGTTGATATAAAATCCACTGCCTTGAAAAATCAATAGTATTTCATCAACATTTGTCAGTTGTCCCGCCTTCATCAACTTCCGATAATATTTATTGCGCTGCTTGAACAGGTTGTTGAAGTATTCAATCCTGTAATCCCTGTAGTCATATATAACGGGAGCAACAGGGCTTCTCTTGACCCGTCCGATATATTGAATCAGTTTACCTTCAAAAGAAAATGGATAAGCTAAAACTAAACAATCTAAAACGCCGATATCCGTCCCTTCCCCAATAAATTGACCGGTGGCGATCAATACCTGGAAATCACCGCTATCAATTAGTTGCAGTTTTGCTTTCTTAGATTGTTCGCTATCTTCTCCTGTCAATGTAATTGTTTCACAAATGCCTTTCAGATATTGATGCAATATATTAACATGGGCTTTCCGTTCTGTTAATACAAGTATCTTTCTGCCAGCCCTTACTTCACTTTTTATATTCTCCACAATCATTTCATTTCTTGCTGTATCATGAATAAGAATATTGATAAGTGTTTCAACCTTATCCGTTGAAGCATTAAACGGCGTAGATAGTTCTGTGTTTTGAATGGTTACCGATAATTGTTTATTCTGGTTTGCGGTTATAGGGATGATCACTTCATGAATTATATCGCCTATATGGATAAATATCAGCTTCTCATCCTTGTTTTTTCTTATCGGAGTTGCCGTAAACCCATACGAGTAATACGAATGAAAACGGTGTATCACTTCCCGGAATGTTTTGGCCGGAATATGATGGCATTCATCTACTATAATTGTCCCAAAAGCATGGTATAATTTGCCTGTGTCGGGCAGATTTGGAGTTTGCAGGCTTTGTATCATCGCTACGGTAATTTGCTCCCCTATTTCATAGTTACCGCCTTCAATTCTTCCTATCTGGAATTTCGGAATACCAAGAAATGACTGAATCCTTTCTACCCACTGATCAAACAATTGCCTGCGATGAATAATAATTAAAGCAGGTTGCTGCTTTCGTGCAACAATTTCCAAACCCATTATCGTTTTTCCTGCAGCGGGAGGTGCAACGATAACGCCAAAGTCTTTTTTATTTGTGATTTCAACAGCCTGCTGCTGATAGTCATACAATGAAATGGATGTGGTAAATGTGACCGGCTCAAATTTTATTCTTTTATCTTCCAGTCGGTAAGTTATCTTTTGTTCATTACAATATCTGAGCAGCCTGCCAATAATACCCCTTGGCATAACAATGGCATCCTCTTTTTCCTCCACTGTTTTAAAATACATTTGTGTACCGTAAGTGTTTCTCCCCGCACGTTTTTTAATAAGATAATCCACGTTCATAAAACTGAGATTCTCCTTTAGGTATTTTGACACTAACGGGTTTAAACCAAAGCGTGGCAATACAACCTGATTACTGAGAATGATCCGAAATTCTCCGCTCAAAGAATTTACCACAACTGGTTCCTTCACTGAAGTGGTTTGCTTGTTAGCTATAATAGCCTCGTATAACTCATCCAGCGTTTTAGTTTTTACCTTTTGTAGGGCTCCTAAAAACATCCATTGGTCAGGAAATGATTCTAAGTTTTCCGGATGAATAAAACAGGAATTACCGTTCTCCATTGCCTTCCCTTGTAAAGGCAAAGCAATAAGATTGCCCAGACCTTTGGCTGAATGCGCATCCTGGTTAGGAAAAAGCCTGTCAAAATTTGAATTCTTATCTACTTCCGATACGACACCTGAAGATTTAAGGAGTTTAATAAATAACTGTCGGCTTTTAAATGCTGGATAAGATTCTTCAAAAAACATCCAGACATGGCCGCCAAGACCGGATCGGGAACGTTCCAGGTAAACAGGCAGATTATGCTTCTCACATTCCAACATAAATGCCCTGCATTCATCTGCCCAACGATTTGCTTTGGCTGTGGATTGGTCAAAATCAGCCGCTATAAACCAGGATGTATTGTCCTGCAATAAGGGATAAATTCCCACAATTTCCCTTGCCTCCAGGTGGTTCAGCATTCTTTGATCCGTCAGCGGCGCATACTCTTTATCTTTAAAATCTTTTAATATACCGCCTTTTGCCTTGTGTAGTTTATATTGATCCCAGTCCAAAATATACGCAGGCATATAGCCGCTTTTGCTATCACGTTCCCAGCGGATAGCGAAGACATCCTCGCGTCCTTTAAAAAGTGATTTGAATATTTCTAGGTTCTGCTCCATATCTTTACTTGCAAGTTAAATTATGCTAAGGGAAGTTTCGCCGTATGTAATGAAGGTTCAAGCTTAATTGTGATTGCGATTTCCTGCCTATTATCCTGAGGCACTTTTTCTTTGAAGCCTTGCGCTAAATTTACTGATCCTCATCGTTATAAAATACTTCAACAGTTCTACCTTTTTAACTATATGCATCGAAATGTTTTAAACAGTCTTTTGGTATCACAACTAATCTTTTTATCACTTACTTTGGCATAGATCTGCGTTGTTTTAATGCTCTTGTGACCAAGCATTTTGCTGACCGAATCTATAGGAACGCCGTTTTCAAGCGTGACAGTAGAGGCAAACGTGTGCCTGGCCATATGAAAAGTCAATTGGATATTAATACTGCAAATGTCTGCAAGCTCTTTTAAGTAAGCATTCACTTTTTGATTAGACGGGAGGGGAAATAATTTCTTGGCGTTACTGAATTTGGAGTGATCTTCATACTTCTTAATGATGAGGAAAGCTGGAGGTAGTATAGGAACCCTTTCAGAAATACCGGTCTTTTGCCTAAGTTTAATCAGCCATTTCTTCCCATCTATACCTACCTTGATGTGATCGGTAGTCAGATTTACCACATCAATATAAGCGAACCCGGTATAACAACTGAAAACAAACATATCCCGGACGATTGAAAGGCGATTGATCGTAATATCTTTTTCTTCCAGAATTTTTAGTTGCTCGGCTGATAAATGTGGTACTTGAGGGTCTGTATGCCTGACCTTGAACCGATAAAAAGGATCCTTGTCTAACCAATCCCTATCAACACAATCACTAATTATAATTACTTTCTTCAGGTTTTTGATCATCTTGCCCGAGGAATTTATTGAAAGCGACTTTTCAGCCTGCAAGTAAAATTCAAAGTTCCTGGCAAAGTCTATCCTGAGGTCAAGTAGTACAATATCACAACCATTATTCTGCCATTGCAGATATTCAGTAATATGCTTTTCCGTAGTTTTATACTTAACGAGAGTAGATCTGCAATACTTTCCCTTGGCGACTAGTTTTTCAAGATCCTGGATGCTTAGCCTGAATACACCCAATAATGTCCTTTTACTCCGATGTTCCCCAAACCATTTTTGTCTTAGTGTATCAACAGTAAAATTCCTGTTCTCAAAAATGATTCGATCTTTATAATCATAAACCTGTTTTCTCAACATATCAAGCGCCATATTTGTTTCCACAGCTGATTCCGACCTGCCTCTCACTTTACCCCCTGAAGGTAACCATTCGAATGGTTCAACATGGCGATGCGTAGCTACTTCAAAACGTTTTCCTTCAATGGTTACTCGCAGATAAATGGGAAGAAGTTGGTGCCGAGTAATCCTTGATTTTTTTCCTATAAAAAGGATAATCATTTTAGGTTCCATAATTTGCCTCCTCTTTTGCATTAAATAATAGTAGAATTAAATAAAGAATTATGAAGTACAAATTTATTGGAACATAAAAGGGTAGGGAGTATTATCGGAATGTAGGATACCAAAATTTTAATAAGTTTTTGCCTCCTTATATGCACCCTTTTCTATCTTCCATAACACGCCGCATTTTGTAGAGTATAATGTATAAATGTTTGATTTGCTGAGCTTTGGTCGGGTTGAACCAAAAATAATGAAAAGATCGCGGACCCAAAAAAGGAACCAAAAAAAACATAACCCGCGGCCAGCGCGGGTTATGAAGAAAATGGAGGCGGACCGGACGGTTTAACTTATTGAATTACAATTACTTAATTTTTTACTCGATTTTTTACTCGATTAACTTGTTATTCCTAACCAAATCTTACATGATCTGACAAAGGTTGACTTGTCTTTACAAAAGTATGTTTTTGAAATAGATTAATTTGTCTTTTGGATTAAAAAAGATAAGCAACTTGAACATGAATTGGAAAGTGCTGTACATAGACCTTCCGCGAACTACCATCCTTTGCAATAATTTATTTCTGGATCATTCCTGCTAAACGGGGTGTTGCAAGATCCGATTGATATCATTTAGTTTACAATTGTCCATGAGGCAGTAAAGCATAGCGGGCATAAAACAGAAGATGCCTTTTGGCGGCATATCAATTTCTATAAGGTTCACAAGCCTTATCTAATCATGAAACTTTAGGACGGCAGGCCATGAACAATCATTTTGATTAATTTTATTCAAAATGCCAAACCACCCATTCTATATTGATAAGATCACCACCAGCATTGAGGATGCAGCTACTGGCAAAAGCCTGGATACAGATGTACTCCCTTTAATACTAACCGATTTAAAAACGGTTCTTAAAAAAGATGGATGGCGTTTCAATTGGAAAAGTGAGCTAAGATATGAAGACCGCCAATTGTATAAACTAATTGTTAAGGGTGAGAGCACCATACAAGGATTGATTAGCCTTCAGCCAGTTGAAAATTATATTGAAATGCGCCAGAAGTTGCAATGTAGGAGTGTACCAGATTCTGGTTGAAAAGTGTACCACTTTAACAGCAGATAAACCCGTCTCTTTGCCGGCAAACAGAGAGGCACAAATTCATGCTAGAAGTGGAAACAAATCATCAGATTATATTGCTTTTTTATCGGGAAGGATTAAGTATTCGCAAAATTGCTGCAAGATTAAAGATTCATAGGGATACTGTTAAGGTTCCTAAAAAAAGCTATATTCAGAATCTCTAATCCGGGAATTCGTTGAAAATTCTTGAACTGGAGATCTGTTTTTTTGTTACCCAGACAAAAAAGCGTCAAAATTGAACATGTATCGGTAAATCCCGATCGCCGGGATCCTATTATTACCGCTGCATTTATGAACTACGAAAATGAAAGGCTCAGAATTTAAATCCGCGCTTCTTAAAAGAATTTTGTTAATGTTGGAAATTTAATCGAAACAATATTTTAGATATCTGGCGTGAATTATTAATTTATCACTGACTATCGAATTTACGTGAACATGGCAGCAAAGTATGCAAAGGAAAAAATCGTCTGAAAAGAACTAAAGAAGTTTTGGCGTAATTCAATTTTTTCCGTCTTCACTTTTACGGAAATTCCCTAAGACTGATTTATCTACCTTTCAGTTTTGGCAAACTTTACTAGAAACTCACGGTTTTTTTACACTATACCTGATTTATTGCCATAAACTGAATCTGTGACGCCTGAATCAATTAGAAACAGGGATTAGCTCTCAATACATTTACCATCTTATCAGTTGTGATATATATCTATGAGAGTCAATATTTCAATACTTCGGCATCAAACTTTTCCTAGCGTTGCAGCCATTCCTTTTGCGAAGGAAGAGCTGTGGAAGGATGATGTTGCCAATTGGCACCTTTTCGCAAATGACCTCCCCATTTACGGGTATAACGAAGTAATCGCTCTGTGGCCAGATGAAAGTATCAAATGGCTGCATGTTCATGCGATTTTCCACGGCGACCTTCAGTATACATTTAAAAAAACGAACTTGGTGCTCGTGCCAACGAATATTCCGGCCATTCCTTCGGCGGCACATCTCAATTGGAAAGTACAGGTAGAAGAGCATGACGGCACGTTATGGCAAAACACCTTAGGAGTTGGCGTTATTGATCTGCCAGTAACGGAATATAAACTGGATTGCATCAATAAGTATGGTGGCAGGGAGTATCAACAGACTACTGATACGAAAACGGAAGAAATCAATGATCCATTCTTACGGATCACCCGTTATGAAGGGTGGCTGCGGAAGGACGGCATACAATCCCCTTTTAGATATTGTACCAGGGTTACGCAGTACGCGACACATCCACTCACAAAAATCAGTCATTCGGTGATTTTTGCCGGCCGAATGCGAGGAAAAAAGCTTAAACATATTAGTTTTCGGTTGCCCGTTCCAGATAGTAATTTACCAGTTCAATATGGAGTTGACAGAAACCTGAAAACTTTCCTAGCTGGACCTGCACGTAGTTTGTGTGTCCATCAGCGTCGTATTAACAAATGCGAGGTTTCCGAGAGGATGAAGTCACCACATGTTTACGACCGGTCAGATGGCTTCATTAGCAGCGGAAATAATGCTCTTATGGTACGGGATTTCTGGCAAAAATTTCCGCAATCGCTGGAATACGCTAGTGGCAATCTTGTTTATCGCCAGTGGTATGGCAGGGGAGAAGAATTTAGCAGGGTCGAAAGGTTGGACGAGCAAAATCTTCATAAGCTGCTTCATTGGCACCACGGCAATTACCTTGAAAACGACATACCCAAAACCAATGATCCCTCTAATCCGGAATGGGCGGATGCTTACTACTCTTTTATTCGACAGTCAGGCTCAACCTGGCTTGATTTTGAGGAAGGAGGTCCCGCCGAAGAGTGGCCAGACTACACAGACTTTGCCGATATGCAGGGTATGAGCATACACGATGATTTTGCCTTTTATCCTCACTGCCCTGATATCGTTGTCGCAGCAACAATATGGAATCAAAATCCGGTCGGCTACTGTGATCCCTCTTATATTGAAAGTACCGGCGTTTTGGATTTTGGCGAGAGAACCGAAGATTTTTCCGACTTGGAACAGTTCATGGAGGATTCGGTGCTGAGTTATACAGATGCTGAGAGATTTGGAGACTATGGAAGATTTCTCTACGGGGAAAGTCACCGGAATATTTTTTATCACTTTAATCGTCCAAGCCGACACAGAGTTGGGTTGTCATCATATTACAGCACAGGCGAAACCTATTGGAAGATGCGTGTACGGGGGGGCAGCAAAGCGATTTTGCAACTCGCCAGAAAAAACACGGAACACTACCGGTCAATTTTGTTCACTTCTTACGATGAGTTGACAGGCCCCGGAGAAAAACCGGAAACAAAATGGCATAACATAGGCGGTGTGTGGTACCGGGGATTGTGGTGGGGAAACAGCTACGAAATTGAGAATGTTCCAGACAATCAGCAACCGATTTCAACTTACGAGGGGCACTCAGACTGGAATACCAAAACCGGCCGCATTCCGGATCCGGACTCTTTATTCTGGTCGTGGATACTAGACGGTAACCGTAATCATAAAGACGGATACGAACTGTGGTATAAGTTTGCAAAACAGCGTATCTACTTTACAGCTGTGACGGCAGGTAACGCACGGTTTTGGAATAAGATGCTTACATACTCCATCACTGCCTATGACTATTTTAAATATCACCCACAAAACCCACTAAGGGATGTCATGGGTTATGATGATCACGAACTCAGTGGGCATATCGTTGATATCGGGTCTGGGTTGATAACGTTGCAGCTTTCTACGTTTGGCATTGCAGGTCCTCTTTTCCATCCACAATGGATAAGAATGTATGCGGAGTTCCTTTCGCGAATTGGTGGTGATGATGTTGAGCAAAAAATTGCCGACGTGCTAAATTTCGCTATTGACAATTACAACGCTGATTTTCTGCAGGATAACCGCACATTGGATATGGCGACTTTACTCGTCGATATCAGTCTAAATAAGTACCAGTTTTTTTGGAAATATTATCCGCTTGACATTCCTCCGGGCCTTTCCGACTTGCAGGAATTAGCGTATCGGGTGCAACATTATCCTGTATTTCTTGCCAGCATACGTGTAAAGGCGGGTATTCCGAATCATTTGGCATGGATGGGTAGGCTTATAAAGAAGATATATAAAGGCAGCGAACCTGGCTGGTTTAATTTTGGAGTAGGTGATGCGGAGTTCGGAGACAGCATGTTGAAACTACAGTGGGGAGCTTTCTTAAAAAGAGTAAGGGCACTTCACCTTGTGAATGATCGCGTTCCTGAATATACTTTTCATGGACACTATCCTTCGGCGGCGCAGGCCGGGGGCAGTAATCATCCTCGGAGTGTTAACCTCGTAAGAGACAATGAATATTGGATCTTAAAACCTGACATCGGCCAACTCGCCTTGCAATTGAGGTTTACTCCCAGGTTAATGAATGTAGCCGGCGGATTTGGTTTTAGCGAAATGTGGATAATGGGCCCGGTGACCTATAAGCAAAACCGGCTCCGGACAGACGGGAGAATTGTGGCTGATAAATTTATTCCAATCTATCGCCCCAGTGATGTAAACCCGGATATACCGTCAGATTTCTACGCTTCGCATTACCCTGACCCGGCCAGTCAGACCCTCGATGAGAATGGAAGGCGAATTTCAGCCCTTGAAGATCTGGTCAGTCTGGGTTTTTTCAACGAGTATTCAGGGCCGCATGATCTTTGGCGCTATGGCTATAATTGGGAGAAGTCGGATTATTATTTGACCAGAGCAAAATCGGAACTGTATACAATAAGAGATTCTGTCAACACCGAAGAGAAAGGGGTATACCATGTTTATATTAACGGTAAAAGCGTTTATCCGGGGCTAACACCTGATGGTCTGCCGGAAGTAATGGTCCTGAATCCTTATCCAACCCATGATAGGTTGAATGACTCCGGCGATTATGTATTTACCAATTCCCGCCTGTATTTAAAAAATGTAGCCCCCTTCGAAGTGAATTTGTTTTTCTGGGCGTCCGTTCCTGCATCGCCGAGAGACTCAGATCCGAAAAAACTGTATGGAAGTTTTGCTCGGATCGAAGTAAGGGAAGTCGCGCCCAACTTTCCAATTCTTGCGTCTGCCGAATTAGCCTACACTGGTGGGGGATATGGCTCTATAGATAGCGGCATTCGGTACACGCTTCCTCCAGGCTCGGTGATCATATTGCACACCACATTGATTCATGAAATGACTCTAGTCAGGCTGCGGATGAATAAAACGGATGGCACCCCGGGAGGCAAATTGCTGTGTGCAAAAAGCCTCGAAGATATTCAAGCCTTTGATGTAGTTCTGGGAGATCCCCCAGACACAGATTAAACGACCGCAAAAACCAAATTTCAACCGTTAAGTACTATGGAAAAAAAATATTCAAAACAAGAAAACCGTAAGGCAGAACCTTCGGTCGCTGATCGCCTTTTTAAAGCACCGGCAAAAACATGGAAATTTCCGGTATCTGATGAGGAGCCTGTGTTTAATTACCGCCTACGTTTCGAAGCTGAAAGTAGTCAGACATCTGCGATTCAAGTGATGCTTCGGGATAATCCTTTTGTTGATTTTAATAACCCGGTAGCCGGCGAATTCCTTGTTCATCATGCGGTTAGTAATACAAGAGTAGAGTGTATAGGAAAAAGTGTCCATGGCGCCGATTTTATTTATATAACGGATAAAACCAATGGGTTTCTTTTTATAGATAAAACCACTAAGACTTACCTCCACTTACAACCGGAAAAAATGATCAAATACACCTTCAAGGAAAAATTGAACGGAATGATCACCATGTCGGAGAGCGGAGACAAAGGATATCATAAAGCCGTATTAACTATCGACCTTCCTCGCAAGATCAGGTACGAATTCTTATTGGACGCGAATGAAGAATGGAAACCATATACCAAGCAGGTACTTAAAATGATTATGGGTTGCCCCACGCAATTGGCCGATGCCGGAACAGACCTGACGTCGCTTTATGAGACCGGCATGCCTTTCAGCGGCAATATCTACTACGAAATCTCGGACGGACAATTTGAATTGATGACTTCTTTCACAATAGACAGGGCCTCAATACAGAAAAAGAAGAAAGATCTTTTTGGAATTCCACCTGCATATAAAAACATTCGGCAATTAAAAAAGAAGAAGGTTCAATTTCCCGCTGTAAGATTGTCTGACTTTCGTAAAAACAGGAAACCAGGTTACGCGCCCCACTCAGCAACGATCGGTCAGCCTGCTACAGATATGTCATCTATGACAGGGTCGGCAACTTCTACGCAGGCTTTCGCCCGTCAGGGAAGCGGACTGAAATTTCCCACGTGCTTCGATGAAACCTACGGGGCCCTAATTAGTAATCTTATCGATCAAAAATTATTGGATGACTCCAAATATTTAGTCAATACTGTTTCCAAAAGGCTAGCGGGTTTTTCCGGGTCTGGCGGGGAGATTACCATCAACTGGATGGAGCAATTCAAGTCGTTTTCTGATGCATTGAGTGGCCAGGCAGGGTCTGGTCTCTACACTTTGTTGCATGATGAGGCGCCGACAGACTATCAGCATCCGACAAAGCGAGGACTGCTGGACATGCTTGCCATTGTCAATGTGGGCAAACTTTTTACAAAGGGGCAAAATTTTTCAAATCTAGCCCTTGATGCCAGTTTACAAAATGCGATTGATGATATTCTGACTAACAACCAGATTGCGCCAACGGATCGCTATGCAAATCTAACGGCCGTGCAGCAGGGACAGCTCGTTGATGCTTACTTGTTCAAAGGTATAGGCACTATAAGGCTGAACTATCCTTCATCCCTTCCTTCACAGGATATTTTTTACGGACTGCTGGGTATAAAACTGACGGATGTTGCCTTCGTGGTAGGAATTAATAATCGTGCGGTGGTGGATACACTTGCATTTGATTCCGACAGCATTCACCTTATTTTAAAGAATTTTGACCTCGGCGGACAGGCATGGGTGTTACGCTGGCCAACTGCCAGATATTTTGGTGTTCTGGCATTGAGCGGCATTTCCTGCTTTTTTTTCCCATTCACTTGTTTTCTTCTGGGCTTGACGGCGCTTGTAGGCTTATTCCTCGCGACGGATATAGCTTTTGCAACTTTATCCTTGGACGAGGTGAGTATTGACGGGCGAATAGAATGGGTGCCTGATGGTGCCAATGTGCTTCATCCGCAGGTGTCTGTCTCCCTCGATGCCGAAGTTTCAGTTTCATATAATAGCGTTCTTCCAACAGGTATTCACCAGATCCTGTCAATAATTTACTCGCTTATATTAAGTCACACCGATACGATCATTTCCATGATTGAGACAGATATTCGAGAACAATTCAACGACTTTTTCGAAAATGATTTGTCCATCACCTACCCGCCTCCATTCGGACCGGTGCCATTATCTGGCATTAGTAATCGGACTGACTTCTCTGCAGGCAAGTACGCCTATATTGAACAAGTGCTAAACGCAGGATTGATGGGCGTTATTAATCCATATATTACGCAGGTGGATGGTGATATTGAACCAAAGATCCTGAAACATCGAGACAATTTCCTATCGGAATTCACCGATCCCGTAGTCAAATGGGCCGAAGTGAATGATGGCGTGACTAACGACACAATCAAATTATTGAACTGGCAGCAGGCGAACCTCGACAATGTAGAGAGGTATTATTTCGGAACGGTTCTTTCACAGAATTTTGTAAATGACTATCTACATACACTCTGGAGAAGGGAACTATTTAACTACGACTTCACTACCGATGAAACGGCAGAGCTCTTCCAGTTGTTGCAGGAAGCATTTCCCATATTTACAGGACCGGAATTCGGTCCGGGAAGGATAGACGTGCATGTGCACCTTTGGCCGGCCGTGTCACCCAGAATTCTATTCACCCCCCGACTCGCTGCTACCGGTGAAGCATATTCAACTACTTTCTTTGATGATATCAGGATTTGTTTTGAAATTGCTTCCAGGCTACCCCTTTTTTATAATAAAATAGAAATTGCCTTTGCTGCCCAAGTATTTTCTGAAATTGGTTTCGGAGGCTATAATCAAAAGACCGGTCAGCTTGACCTCCTGAAGGTAAATGACCGAGTATTCGATATTTATTTTGACACAGTCCTGCGCGCACCGAAAATCATTCACCACGAAGTAGAATACTTCGTGGTGCCTGGCATGCAACCTTCAGTTTCTATTGATTATTCAGCCTTGGAAAAACCAGCAGCCCGGAAACTCCTAATACTTGCTTTGTCTTATGCTTTTGCAAACCGTAGCAATAGCGTAATCCCAAGAGTGAATCCTGATCCAATGTACGTACAAAAATATCCGTTGGGGACAGGCGCTCTCCACATTCTTTTCCAACTGCTTCCATTCAGAGGAAATCTCTATATTAACCAGAGTATAGGTGGGCTCGCTACTGCGGCATTGGAAGGCGCATTGAACATCGATAACATAGATCAGTTAACAGGAACAGCTATCCGGGATGCAATAGCATCGTAATAAAGGAATACGATGCAGTTGAACCGTTAGGATACATTGCAAATCTAATTCGTAATACTATTATTTGAAAAATCTTGTGATGTGACTTACGATTAATTTATTCAATTTTTCTCATCTGGTGAACACATAGTTGCTATTGCATTTGCTGAAAATTCGTTCGCTAATCCAGGAGAACAAAGAAGAAACAGTAGTTTGATATTGTTTATGGTTTTTGACAGGAACAAAAAACCCCGCAAATACTTAGATTTTGCAGGGCTTTTGCGTGATTTGTGAACTCTCGTGTTCTCCGACCATGATCCAACTGGGAGAAGCTTATATCCATGAATAATTCGAAATTAATAGATTAGGCTTATACAAATTTCCTGCCCGCTCGAATTACGCACTGCAAATTACCGTCAATGAACTACAAATGATTCGCGTGTTAAAAGTAAAAAATTTCTGAAATGTATTGAAATATCTAAACCATTTAAAAACGCCGGTGTTGAGTTGTTTTTTCTTTTGATCTTTTGGCTTATTGTTTTCAAGGCAGGCTGCATAGCAGAGTAGCCCATGCAGCAGCAAATACCACCGGCATCAAAATATCAGGAATTAGTGCTCCTTTAGTAAGCGGAGTTCGAACTCCCCGTTTGCAGTGGATCAGTTTCATATTCAATCCTTTTTTTGTTTTTGCCGTTCATCGAGGTAACTACGGCATTTCGCCATCACTCCCATGAACCCCAACGAAAATGGATAAAGAGATAATGATCCCGAGTGCGCATCTAATCATTAGAAACATCCTGTTCTCTCTTTCCATATTCTTACTGAATGTAAGTGCTGCTGCTGCAAATAAAAGTGTTTGTGAACTTAATAGCCAGGTGATTCGCCTGTTGATTAGATCATCCTCGAATTGTTATCGATGGTCGTAATTCGTAACCCTTATGCATTTGATCAGATTAAAGTTACGATTTCCGTTTCATTCGTAAAGTTAGATCCGCACTGGGAACGAGGGCGAAACAAAAGGTGATAGTGTATACCTGCATCCCTTTCCTTCCAACCAAAATTTTTCTTTGTTGATGAAGCGATACGGCGTTTGTGGTCGAGGATATTTATGCCTACCTTGAGGATGCAAAAGCTGTGGCTGAAAATAATCGAAGAAAGGCTAAGACTTCTTGCCTTGCTGCAGGCATCCGTCTATATTAAAAAAATAAATAGTGCGGAAAAAAGTTTTCGTTAGAAGATTATGAAGGAAATTGTTCCTGACCTTAAGCGGTGATACAGCTAAACAACTTTCAGAGAAATTCTGAAAAATTTTGCAGGACCGGCAGAATATAGCGATCAATCGAAACGATACATCCATCACAAGGTCCAAACAGTTAGAGCTGGCAATTCCTGTCAATAAAATTTCTTCCTTGTCCAGTGTGAGTTGTCGGAATGGTAGCAGACAATCCTGGCCAGAAAATTGAGTTGAAGGCGTTTGTGCAGAGATCTTAAATGACCATGAGGCGATTTCAAATGAGCAGGCGGGGTATAGGGATTTACCAGTTTTCTCTAGGGTGATTCCACGAGAAGTACTTGATGGCTATATGCAGGTAAAGAAAGATGTGGCTATGATCGTGCAAACTGAGATTGAAAGAATGCTGGATACGCCGGAGTTGACAGATTTGATAATAAAGAAAGAGGCGTAATGGTCAATTAATAAAACTATCCAGGTATTGTTAATAGAATTACCGAATCAATACAAAAAGATTTGAAATTGATTTGTAGGTAAACTGGTCGTAAGGACGAAAGAAAGCGAGACGCTTATTTGTAATAGCTAGGATTTCATCTGCTATGTAAAAGGCTGGTGAGGTGCTGAGAAAGCAGCCCTATAAAGATATAAACTATTTCGCAACACAAATTAACAAAACTCAATCTGCTATAAGCAGTCATTCCCATTTATTGGAAGCTGCAAGTGCTTTTAAGATTTAAGAAAGAGGCACGCAAACTGACAGACTGTTATCCAAGTAACCGATCAATAATGCGCTTTCCTCACATAGAAACGAGTTAGATTTTATTCGTGTTCGCTAAAAGAAACCCATATAATCCGGTCCTAGAATTACTAAAATATTATTTCAGATAATCAGATTTATAAGGTACTTTTTTAATCGCAACCGCCTTAGCTATTAACCATGAGCCTTAATAACAATGCCAGTTTTGCAACAGACAGAGAAGTATGAATCTTATCTTCCGGTTGAATCTGATTTTTTGATGGTGTTTCCGGTACTGAATCATTTTCCAGGAACTTAATTTCTTCTTCAATCCATTGATTCACTTGCTCTTTGAGCGAAGGCATGTTGGCAGAGAAATGATAATTAAGCCTTGTTCTTAACTGGTTTATGGTCTTTTGCTCAAAACGTAAAGTAACAGCCCGCCTTGAACATAGGTATGAACAAAACATGGTTTTTGTAACAAGGGTATTATAGCCTCCGTGAAAACCACAAATCCTTACATCGTAAGTCACTTTAAAGAAACCGCCGTACACGCAAGTACATACGGTGGTGTGAGAGGGCGACAAGGATTAATACCTTTGCCCCCTACTTTAATTCCAGCCCAAATTTCAGGAGGGACTTGAACGATGTACCATTTAGCTTTAAGGCTTATTTCTGAAGGTATTATGAAAGTACGATATCATACGAACTTAGTTGTCTTTGTTATTCAACGGGGCTCGCACCGTCTATAGATTTCAGGACGAGACAGTATAACTTGTAGCAGTAGTAAGTTGACCTACATCAAGTAGGGGGTGGTTGTTGCATTATGATTGGTGGAGGCCTTTAGGGGATGGTGGGGCCTTTTTAATTTTCATAAAATAATCATAACTTCCATATACAGTATTTTCTGTTACTTTTTTTCGTACCTATGAGTTGTCTAATTTACATGTTGCTTTCATAGAACCCCGTATCTTGAACTTATTACATGCCTGAACTACCCATTCTGAAGTATTCAAATGAATTGGAAGAAGCGGGCTGGATAGGATTAGCTGCTGCATCTGCGCTAGGCTTATTTTATGCCGTGGGCGGACCTGGGGCTACCACCAGCACCGATACAGGCTTTGTATGGACAAAAAGCCTGTTGGGCAGTTCTGCCGAGCAGGAGATAAACATGGGCATTGGCAAATTGAAAGTGCAGAACGCAGCGCTTACTGCAAGCTTCGGTTTGCAACTGAAGAATGGGAAACCGGGCAGCATAGACCTCATGATCTCCTTTATGGGTTCAGGTGCGGCGCCATCCGCATTCCTGGAGATCGATCCAAAGATCGCGGTGCTGGCAGATAAGGTCATGCGGCCCCCCGGTGAAGACCCGCCCGGCGCAGACAACAACGACCGCGGCGTAATAGGTTACGAGAACCCGGGGCAACCGCTGCAAATTAAATTTCCCAATGCAGCAATCGAATTTAATTTCCGTTTCCATCCCGAAAAAGGTATTCTCTCTTCCATCCAGCTCTATGGTGGTGTTGGTGGTATAGCTACTGCGGTTGGCGGAATCATTGAATTCAATCTCGATAAAGTGATCGTATTTCCAAAACTGAGCGGGATGGGTTTGTATGTTGACGAATTATTTATAGACCTTACCAGTGATGCCACTACTTCTTTCGCGGGGCTTTTCCCAGAAGTGTACAATCCTTCGTGGAAGGGCATAGGCGCAAAAGAAATAACGCTGCTCTTTCCCGTTGACGAAGGTGAAAAAGAATTTATGGCTATGGGTGTCCAGGGCTTCCTGCTCGGGTTCGACAAGCAGTTCTCAGCTTCATTTATTTTAAATTAT
Source organism: Chitinophagaceae bacterium (assembly GCA_037718865.1). GTDB lineage: Bacteria > Bacteroidota > Bacteroidia > Chitinophagales > Chitinophagaceae > JADCRZ01. Next base: position 276,695 of record JBBJMP010000003.1, read on the forward strand.
TCCAATAACAAACCCGGCGCGCTGCTGAAAGAGGTGCGCGGCGAAGTGCAGATACGCAACAATGAATTTGTAAAAGCCGAAGTAAGCATTGCCATTGATCTTTCGAGGGGAGTGGAAAAACTAAATGTCGAACCGGACGATGATACCATAGACACAGGGGCCACCGATTCAGAAAAAAAACTGGTAGAGGAAACCAAAGCAAAGACGAGCCAGCAGGATCCCATCGCATCCATAGAAGGAATTATTAAAGGCACGCTTCAATTTGTTCACTATGACGAGGATGGCGAGTGGGCATTTGGGTTTGGCGTTATTTTTAATGCCGTCAGTACCAGCGATGAGCCTTCAGGCATCATATTCCGCGGTATGCTGGCAAGATCGCTTTTCTGGGCAGCAGGAGGCGCGGTTGGAGTGAGTTTGTTGCGCCAGGGCATTCGTGAAGAAAGCCCTTTTAAAACCATCGGCAGCGTTGCATTGCTGTTCTTTGTATTGGCCGATGTGCTAAACGTAGTATCAGGTGATGATGGGCCGCAGGTATTACCACAGCTTGAAACATTTAGCATCACTAAGCTTGGTTACCGCCAGGCCAGTGTAGTGCATTCCGATGGATCACGGGAAACCTTCCACGAAATTATTGGTGGCTTCCGCACAGAGTTCAATGTCGAGAGCAGTTTGACCGAAATCTTAAGGCAACTGGCAGAAACGTTGCTCGCCGATTTAGGCCTTGCTGGAACGCTCTTTGGTGAGGAACTGGATCAAATAATTATCCGCGGTAAGCTGGACATGGAGTTTGATAATTACACGTACAGCAACAAACCAATGCCAGCTGCTCTGCGCACATTGTTTGAACAGCGGGATTTCCATATCCGTGCAAAAAAGCTTCCTGAAATTGTTTTCGAAGAAGAAGCCGCGTCGCCGTCGCATATCCCCAAACCCATGGTCAGCCCCGAGTTCGTGGTACGGGAAACGGAGAGTGGCGAAACGCAATATGGCGTGGCCCTGAAGTTGGAGGGTCTTGCCAGTGCTGATTTTTCGCTGAATGCACCGATAGGCGGCCTCGTTATTTTTTTCATGCCGGATTTTTCTGTCGAGGTAGTACCGCAGCTTACCATTCTTCCAAAATTTGTTTTCGTACTACCTGGTCGGGCACTTGCCGAAGGCGTGATAGATATCAACAAGCCATTGCCGACGGGGGACAAGCAGACTCGCATAGGTATTGATGTGGGGTTAGTGTTCAAAGGCGAGGAGGGTGGCATGAAAGAATATCTCAAGATCACCAATTACAAGTACCGGTTCGGCGGGGAAGTGGCCTGGGGGGAAACATTTTCAAATGAAGTAGACCCGGCGCGCAAATATGGTTTCCTGTTTGTAGAAGTGCACTACGAAGGCAAATCACCGCTGGCAGTGGTTTTGGGTGTAGGCATTTATGGATTGGGCCTGATTTTCGGGAAGAATATACGTCCCGGCGTGCAGGGCGGCGAGAACAATGCCTTAGGCATAGCCAACTGGATCATTGGTAAAAAACAGCATGGCGTGCACGAGGAGGATATTTTTAAGAGCGTAAGAGATTGGCCTTCCGTTCCCGCCGCAGATGGCTCTACCTGGCACCCTGCCATTCACTTTGATACCGCTACCCAGTCATTTCAGGATCAATACGCGATCGGCCTTACTGTAAAAGTTGGCTCACCGGCAGATGGTGGGGAAACTTATTCAGGAGAAGCGATCGGCCTTGTAGGTTTCCCCGAATTCTGGTTTGCCTTTGGCGCTATCATAATGTTCAAATCCATCAACTCTGAATTGATAGTGGTGGTGGTAATAGACAGGAACTCCCTGGTGGTTAAGCTCGTCTTTGAATTTAAGGTCAATGATGAAGGTTCCCTGGTGGCGGGCATGGTGCCGATTGAAGTTGCAGTAACTAAGGACCCCCGCAGGACGTGGATCTATATCGGACACTACCTCGATACAAAGGGCGGCCCTGTTACGCTCCGCATATTGAAGGAATTGTTTACCGTCAAGTTTTATTTCGTATATGACTCGGTAGGACTGCTGCAGTTCGGTATTATGCCCATTGGAGATTTTGCAAAGCCCGATATTACCGGCAAGGCAAGAGGCATTGGAGCATTGATGCAATGGGGTCCTAAAAAATATGGACCCAGCTATGCCAATATTTCTTTGTTCGCCGCTTTTGGATTCAACATAGGATTTGGAGCTAATCCCAATATAGATTTTGGTGAAATATATCTCGGCGGTTATGTTAAATTAAAATTCTGGATCATCAATGCCAAGCTGGAGTTGTTGCTGGTACTGAGCGGCATGGCGCTGGATACCGGCTATAGGTATGCAGGACTGTTTACTATTAGGATTAACCTGCCCTGGCCCTTGTCTGATTGGAAATACACTACGGATTTTGTTATTCAGAGCATAGATTTTGCAAAAGTGCTCGAGCCCTCGGTAAAAAGCACGGCTTCCTGGCTGTTACGCATGGCTCCACGCGCCGAGAATTTACCAGCAGAAGGAATGCCCACCATTCCCATCGACGGGATTATTTCCATTTCCTTCGATAAGCCTATTTATGGTGTGTTGAATACCGGTACGCCGGGGATCGATCAAACCGAATTGTTACTGAACAATGAAAACCCTGATGATGATAAGATCTCCGAAACCCTGGAGCTGGATTACCATGGCATACGTTATCTGGTACATTATGTACACGTGATCGATACCATCTTTGTCACGCGACGTGCACTTAGTGGGCTTGGAAGCATACTGGTGTTTTTGGAAGAGGCTCCTGCAACCTGGGAGGTGCCATCGCTGTATAAAGATGGCGAGCCTGATCCAAATGCAGAGAGCCATCATACATTATTCTTAAATACACTCATCCCGCCCAACCTGCAGTTTTCATCCGAGCAAATGGGCCAGTTCAATTCGTGGGTTGAAGAACGTGAGCATATTTTCCCATGCAATTATTCTGGCCGGTATTGTGTGATCCTGAATGCTCTTCCAAGGCCCGAAGTAGATGCAAGCGGTCGTGAGCTAATATTTGATACGCCTTACGGGGGACTGGTTATCCGCGATGAAGGCGTGGGCCAGGAAGAGGCTGAAGAAGATGGGTACAGTGGCCCACTGGGATGGACACCTGAAAATGATTTGAGGATCGCTTTGCCTTATAACACTTATTACGACCTGCCATTCCCCACCCGGGTACAATTGGACCTTCGATTAATAAATATAAAACGTGCGCTTAGTGCTAATTCCATCATCCTGCTTAAAAGTCTGGTGCAGGAATTAAGGATTGAATTCGAGGTGAAGCTGAGAGGCCGCGGTAATACCAACCGCTTCGACATCATTCTTACACCTGATGAAACAGTAAGATGCGGATGGAGGGCAGTGCTTACCCCGCTGGAGGTAAATGCCGATGAAATGATGGTCAGCTTTATTCGGAATACCTGCAACGAAGTTCCTGAGTTAGTGCTTGAGATAGACGTGCAATCACTAAATCCATTGTATCCTGTTGACTATATCAAGTCATCGGGATATATTATTGTGATGACCCCGCCGCCGCAAGGACAGCAGAACGATACCCTGCGGGATGCGCAGGCACGTTCGCTTTTATCAGGTTACAGGCTGCGGCTGGCAGATGTTTGCATCGAAGATACCAACCATTCTTCCTTGCATTGGCTGGAAACTAGTATTGGCGGCGGTATGGATGCAGGAGAAGCTGTTGACAGCCTTACGGACAGCATGCTCTTTGCACCTAATCATGAATACAGCGTGCAATATGGCGTGCTTTCATTTGCCACCATTTATCATGTTGGCGAAGACGGAACAGAACTATTGTATGAACTGGAAGAACCCATCAGATCAACCCTGCAGCCCGTGCGCTTCCGTACCGAAACAGAACCCACCCAATTCATCGATATATACCTTGCTTTCTGTTTCCCCATGAAGGGTATGCAGGATCCCTATCCCGATGCACTTACTCCTATGATCACTTTCAAGAACCAGGGATTCATTCAAAAGATTTATCGCAAGCATTACGGCGCAGATGTGCTGATACCATTATTGGCTGATATAGATGGCAATGAAGTGCCGCCTGTATTACAACAAACCATTCCGTTGTATTCCAGCGGCAGCGATGAAGCATTGGAGCAACTGCTGCAAAGCTGCCTGCCCAACGCGGCGGATTTTGTAAATATTACCGTGTCTATCTGGGAGCGCAACCTTGTGGTGAACACCCGCTATTCGCTCCAGTTGAAAGATATCCACGAACCCGACCAGCCAAAGGTGCCATTTACCATCAGCTTTAAAACAAGCCGGTTCAGGAATATGACTCAACATGTGCAGTATATAGAGAACCTTTTTGTTACCGGCGCCCAGGATCCTTTATTGGATGCACCGTTCTTCTCCAATCAAATGGTTGCATTCATCAACAGCATCCGCGATAATACGCAAGCCGCATTCGACAAGGCTATAGAAACATTTTATCTCAATTTCCTGGGTGTTGATGGCGGCAAACTAGGACCCGCACCGGAAGAAGATTATGTGTCTTACATAGTGGGGTTGTCAGGTGTTGGCGATCCTGAAATATGGGGCATTGCCATCGAGCTGGTGGAACCGCTGATAGGAAAAGAAGGAGTATCAGTCGATCCAGTAGTACTGCCGGGACTGGAAGAAAAAGGCATCATTATAACGGCAGATAATATCCTTATCATGCGTGATGCTTCTGGCTCCAGGATACTGCTGTTCTTTGCCGTAACAGACACCGCGTTTGCAACCATTACTGCAGATATTACATTGGACTTTGTATTTAAACCGAAGGAAGCGATACGGGGGTCCATTGCAAAATACGTGCTCGACACCTTTATAGATAAAACGCCGGCGCAGCAGGCAACATTGATAGGTGAGCAGCTTAATGTGGTGACCGGCTTGCCAAATGTTGGCGCTGCAATGGCAGAAGTTTCTGCAACCTTAACCATAACAATGCCTGTAATACTATGAGCCTATTATGGAGATCGCAACTGTTTTCCGCGATAGGAGCGGGATTTTCCTCCGATGCTACGGTGACGGATGGCGTTCATTTGCGCTGGATAGGGAACCCTAAGCTGGGACTGCCTTTCGAAAAAAAGGATCGCAAATGGGGGAACTTCCAGGTATTTGTAAGAATCAACAAATACCCCTGCATTCAAAGTGCGACCCTTGCAGCATTGAAGGCTGAAACTCCTATCCCCGTGCATTGTGAAGGGGATGCTGACCCTGATTACCGGCTTAAAACAGTTGATCGTACCTTTTATTTTTTGAAGAAGCTGGAAGATCCCGTGCATGCATCCATCCAACATTTATTGAATCAGTTGCGCATGATTCGCCAATGGCGCCTGACTCCCGAGCAACGTGGTTGTTACCGGTATATCAGGCAAACCATCAGGGCGCTTGCAGGTGAACCGGACATGCCGAACACTCATTTCGAAATAGCGGAGGTTTGCGCCATTGATATAAACTTTATGCCGGGGCAGGGCACTAATCCCCGTGGCGTAGGACCGGTGCTGGATGAGATACCTGACATTCGCGATGGGCACATACATCGTCCAATAAATCCATTGGCCGAAAGAAAAAGCGTTTGGGTGCGCGCCTATGATAGCCGCAACAGGCTGGTGGCGCAGGATTGGGCCGGCTGGCTGGCATTCAGGTCCGAACATAATACGCGTGCCTCTTCGCGTAACAAGTTCACTGTGCGCCTGCGCGCACCGGGCATACACCATATTTCCATCAATCCGGTGCCGGGCCAGCAGGTCATGAACCGTACCGGCATGTGCTGGGTATTTTGTGAAGAATATTGCAGAGCAGGCGTATGGACACCGCTGGTTCAACCGCAGCTCCCTATTCGCTTCAATGCTAACCCTGAGATGTTTACGCCGGCTGCATTCAAACAATATTATAAACCCTTTAAAAAAATATTGGACTGGCCTGTTGCTGCCAACACCTGGGTCGGTGAAGTGTTGCAAACAGAAGGCGTGCAAAATTTGCTTGCCTGCGAAAATACCTACGACATGTTCAGCAGTGCTATTGACATGCCGGAAGAAGGACAGGATGCCGCTGTTACAAACAATAAAGCCACCATGCCGGTATTGCCTGCTTTAATATCCGCAGCCATGGATCCCGCAGTGGCAAGTTTAGTTGGATTGTATCATCATACAACAGAAAACATTTCAGGCAAGGATGTAAAAGCAGAGGCCATCTTCCCCTTTTTTGAACCAGAAAATCTCAGCAGCCTTGCCAACCAGTTAAAGCTATTGGCAATTGCAGGCAACGTGCCTTATTTATTGCAGGATTTTATGGGTTTGTTCAGCGAACCAAGAAAAATATTCGTCAGGCTGGCAGGGCTTGTATTTTGTCCCAATACTAATCCCAAGCCGGTACTGCCCAATCTTGCGGCATTCACTGCCAATGTTACCGCGGTTGGCCTGCCCATGGAAGCTCCGCCGCATGAGGTGCTTTTGATGGTTGACAGCGTAATGCGCATTCCAGCGCCGCCATTCTCTTTGCTTCCTTATCTTAATGTACATGCCATTGAAGTGAAGCGAAGCATTGAAGGAAGCACCTTTGCCAATATTACAGAGGTTGATGAAACAACGGGGCTGGAAAAGCTGGGTATTCTGCCACCCGTATATTTTCCCGCAAAGAACGATACGCACACAACATTAGCAGTACGTGATGATTTTTCGCTGAGCCTGCCTCCTGCAAACCAGGTGCAATACCAGGTAAGGCCTTTTGATATTTTCGGAAGACCGGGCGGCTTCACTATAGGAAGCTTAACAGATATTCCCATACCCTGTCATCTGCCTGCAACGCCGGCCGCTCATGCTCCCAATGTAACCGCTGTTGACGATTTTTTGTGGCTGGAATTATTTGTAACCCTCAATGGAGAAGCAAAACCGCTGCATGCTATTCCTCAAACACTGGAAATGGCATTTCATACTGTTGATCCCCGGTCGACAGGCAGCGTTGAAGATGTGCAATGGACAGGAGAACGCCCAGCACGCGGGCTGCTGGTAAATTTTGATGCGGCACATCAATATCCTGATCCTGCCACTGCGCAACTCACCTGTTTCAGCTTTGGCTGGTCGGGCTTGCAGATTAACTGGAACACGGCGCCGCCAGGTTTCTGCAATCCTGTGTTCCCGCCCGAGCCGCCGATGATGGAAGTATATACAGCGGCGATCATGGAGAACGTTACCGCTACTTTCCGTACATTCAGGATACGCATGGCAGTGGCTGCATTGGGAAGCCTTGCTGCCGGCGATCACCTCTGGTGCTGCAGGATGCGTGTGAGAGGCACGTGCGAAGATGGAGATAAAAAATATTCACGGGAGTCGTTCGTAAGCTTCACATACCGGATGGTGCCGCCACCACCGCCTGTTATTCAGCCGCCTGCATCCATCATTCCCGAAAGCACGTTTGCCGATAAGCAAGGGAATTCTTATTACAATGTATTGCTGAATAATTTTGTTTCTTCGTCTACCGGTCCTGGGCAGCCAATGGCGAATATTTACAGGATAGACCTAAAGCATCTGCAGCCGCAATTGAATGAATTGGTGGAAGGAAACATTTTGCTGGCCGGTGCAGAAACTAAATTGCATCGTTTGGCACGCGCCAATAGAAGCCCTTTCAAAAAAGTAAATGAAGAGCCGGTACCTGTAAATACTTCGCCTACTTATTATGCTGTACCTGTTCCGGGGGGTTTGGAATTATACCATGTATTGGGAATTGTAGGAGCCAACGCAGAAACGGAAGAGACCAGCTGGGATACAGCTTCTATTCTTTTATTCAAAACACCGCAGCCCGTTCCCAAGCCTAAATTGCGTTTTGCAGGTATCAATAGTTTTACCAGCAATAACCAATTGAAGGGAAGAATATCTTTCCGCGCCGATTTTAAAACGGCTGTCGATGCGGCACTTAGACCTGCCATACAGGTATTGAGGCATGACCTTAGCGCGGCACAAACCCGTTTTGTCGGGCAGGTAATGGGTGAATGGAACGAGGCAGGATTTTATCACTTCGATTTTACTGATGACAGGTTGATTCCGTGGAGAAATTACCGTTATGAAGCCATCCTGCTTTCTTCATCGGGAGGAAAATGGGTGAAGTCGGAACATCGTGCAAGCGGTGAAATGCTGGCACCAGGCCTGGATGCCACTCCACCCATCGATGAAAGTTTTCCCTTCTTCATTGAACCCGTTGCAGGCGGATGGCGGTTGGCATTTCAGATGCTGGTTGGCAATTTTAATTTCTCCCTAACCAGAACAGCGCCTGATGGAACCCAGGTACGGCACTCGGGAAAAATCAGCAATAAAAACATCCAGGGGCTTCCTGGTGCGCTGCTCAGCATGGATGCCACCGGCTTGCATTACGGTTTGCAATGGACAGATACGCAGGGTGGCCCTGCTACATATACGCTGCGCCTTTCCAGAGCGCAGCAAATGCCATGGTCGATTAAAATTTTAACACCATGAGTGATATACTTATAGAAGGCGGCAGTATGGTCCTGGCAGCGGCAGCACCATTTGACGTGCGCTTTGACGCGGCTGCGGATATCATTATGCCATTCGGAGGCACCATCGTAGTTCCTGCGGCCGCGGGAGAAATCCCTGTTATTGAACTCATGGGCCATCACCGATGGATGTTTATATCATGCAAATACCCCGAGACCGGTGAAGGGGGCAAGCGCAAATTCCCATTCCTCCGCGATATGGAGAACCGCGCCGTTACCACCGACAGGCCGGTGATTATGCTGGTAGCAGACGACCATACTTTGCTGGACGATATACATCCAAGTAAACTGGATGATGATATTACTGAAACATACAAGGCAACATTCAAGGAAAATTATATCATCAGTTCCGCTGCGCGTTATTTATTGATAGAGTTCGATAACGGTTTATTCACCAGCGATGGATTACCGCTCGCAATTTCCCCATTTTCCTGCGACGCTGAATTCAAGCTGAAAGGCAATACGTCTGACGATGAAGGCATGGAATTGTTGCGCACCGCATTATCGCAAGCAACCGCGCTGGCGGGGCGCATCAGGGCATTTGATATTGGAGGCAGGCAAACCGAAGCCTATTCCGCCTTGCTGAAACTGGGAGTAAAAAAAGAAGATATTCAGAATTTTCCTGACGCTGACGCTGACGCAGAGAAAAAAATGAAAGTGCAGTTCGTGGACTTACATGGCAATGTGCTTCACAAGAATGACTATCCCTTAGATCACCTCGACATTTCGCCTGCTTTGCAGAACGTACCTGGCACGCTTAACTATTACGAATGGGAATTTTCTGACGACACGCGCAAAATAGACTTTAAATTGACAGAACAGGCACAACCTGAGGCGGAAGTTGGCATGTTGTACACGCATCACTTTCATTACGTGTGCATATGGCCGGGATATGGGTTCAAATTTAAAGAAATTACAAAAGCGGGAGAGGCTACCACCATCGACCTGCTGAAAGATGTAGAGCCAGATGATTTCCCAAAGCTTACTTTTGTGCGCATCTGCGTTTTTCACCCCTTGCCTGAATTCCAGGATAAGGCAGGAGGGGAAATTCAAGCTAAACAGGCCGCTGATTCTGCAGGCATACAACAGAAGTACACATGGTTTGCTGATAACCATTTTCAGTTTTTTTCCGCACGCAACAGCGTTTCGATATATAATACGGGCGATGAATTTTTTAAAGATTATTTCGATACCGTTACATCACTGGATAAGGATGATGAGTTGTACCAGGCAAACTGGTCTTCGCAGCCATTCATTCACCTGCCGGGAAGCATGAAGGTAAGACGTATTGAACCGGCTGATTGGGATTCAGACTCTGCAAGATCGAAGTTGCAGCAAGCAGCGTTGCAGTCTGTATTGTTACCAGTGAATATTGACGCGCAAACTGTGAATGCCGTTATGCTTCCGCAGCGCATCAATGGCGGTGCCATATTTACTGATTCCATGGCAGTGGAGGTTTCCACCGTGCCGGGGCCGGGACGACGCCCTAAAAGAACACATAAAGGATTTGTACGGAAAAATAATTTGTACGCATGGCTGCTGGACATGGATACTGCAGCAGGTGAAGCAGTGCAGCATAGTGTATTGGGATATTGGAAAACCAGCATGGGCATCGCCATCTCGGTTCCTTTGCAAAAGTTATTGCCCGATGTCATTCCGGCCATGGAAAGCATCGGTATTCCGTTCCCTGCGGATATTGTTGTATTGCAGGCAGGACCCCAAGACCCGTCACAATTACAGATAGTACGTACGAAATCCATTCCTGATATCCGTTCCGCTATTAATCGCCCTGGCGGTGCTGAGGTACTGCAGTTGCTCGTCATCAACCTTGCAAGTGGCGGAGCCTATTTTCTGCCATTGAGCCCGGCGGAACAGGAGGAAACAGCTACGAACATTGAGATAACAAATATTTTGAACTACGATGAAGGAAGCGTGGAGAGAACAGCTATCGAAGAATTAACCGGGACATTTTCTGCACTTGATAATTGCCTGTTTGCCGTTTGCCGCGCTCCCGCGGCGGAAGATGATGCGTTGTTGTCTCTATTGCTGACCGGTCTTTCGCTTCAACGGTTTTCAGATAATGCACTTCGCCTGGGTGATGTTCCACTACATCCTGAAGAACTCGGTGGATTGTTTCGCACGGCCATCAGTAAAAGGGTAAAACTGAAAGCTTTGTATTGGGAGCAATACCTTGCCTCCCTGGTGCCGAGTGCTGATCTTGCTAAAGGTGTCAGCAACAATGAATCCATCACCAATGTCATTAATAGAGACATTGCAGGTAAGAATGGATTTGCATTCCGCGACAGGTCGACGAGAGATTTTGGTTCATGGCATCAGAAAGCAACTGTGATATTCAAGGAAGATAGGTCAACTGACATTTTTCCCGAAGGCGGCTATTCGTTCACTTCTTACCTCGGTGGAATGGATCTTGCCATGGGCCGGTGGGATACCCCGTTTCATTTTGATGATGACCCCGAGCGCCAAAGCGGGCTTTGGTTTGATGTGCATGTAAAAATTTTTGGTGAAGCGGGCTTTGATGTGATGCGCAATTTCAAGCATCGTTGGGAAGCGATCAAGGCTTTCCTGGATTTTGGGATGGATAAGTTCCGGCCCGTTAATTCATCACAGGAACTAAACGACGAACTGGAGAATGGAATTAAAATACCTGATCCGCAAGATATCCAAATAAATTTCCCTGAAGGTCCCAATGCTTTTGTGCAAATCAATCGCACTATTCCCCCGAGATCGTCTCTTTCGCTTGACGAGGTAGAAGATGAGACCCTCGTTACTATTCCTGATCGTGCGGGCGAGTTGGGATCAATGCATTCTTATGTAAAGGCAATAAACAATGCACGGCGTTTCATAATTATCAACGACCAGTATTTTTTCAGCCAGGAAATGGCCAAACTATTGCACGATCGGCTGGCCGCGCCGGATGGCCCTGATTTCCTGGTGCTGGTATTGCCCTTGAACCTTGGCGAATCGGATTATATCGATCCCCATCTCTTCAGGGTGCGTGAGCTGGCGATACATACATTGTATTTCGGTGCTGCAGTTCAACGTGATGATTTGCTTCCAACAGATTCGCAGTGCGGAAACATATTTCCCGATCCCGGCTTAACCAACAGCGTGAAAGATAAAGTAGTAATACTTACGCCCACCACTACAGCAGGCACGCCGATATATGTGCATTCCAAGCACATGATTGTGGACGATGTATGGATGACCATTGGTTCGGCAAATATGGGTGCCCGCAGTCTCACCTACGATGGCGAGATCAATGCGGCGATAGTAGCCAGGAAATTGTACAAGGGTGTTGGCGATATTGTACGCAATCATCGCATCCAGATCTGCCGGCAACTGTCTGGCCTGCCGCTTGCTTACAGTGCTTTGTTGCAGGACCCTTATGCCGCATTCCGCTTATTGAAAGCAACTGAAGCGCAGCAGGATGATCCCAGCCTGCGGTTACACCCCGCGCCTCCCATGACCACATGGCTGGACCCTGAATACAGGATGAAAGTGGGAGAGACGGCTTTCGATGACAATGCCGATGTCGTGGCGGAGCTGGATTTTAGGAATGAGTCGTTTAAATACATCACCTGCAACGGCCTCGATCCCGACGGCCGTACCAATGTTTCCACGAGGCTTGCCATGATATTTGGTTTTGCAGGCATAGGAAAAACTTTACCTTCTGCCATCGCTAACATCACCTTCAATTTTTCGCAGGCAGATATATTCGATATTAAATTCCTGGTTGACCAGGGAATAGATGTACGATTAATCATACGCGTTAACATCACAGTAATGGTTGATGATGTGCCGCAGGCAGTGGGGCCTTTTGACGTTGATACCTATTTATTGATCTTTTCAGCGGTTGCCAATAATATTGTTTTGAAGGATGAACCCACTAACAAAGCATCGGTGCATATATCCACCACTGAAAAATATGAAGTAATTGGCGAGGTATTTAATGAAGAAACTCTGCCTGGCACGCGGATCTTACAAGGTTCTGCCGTTTTTGATCCTGCAGCTAATCCTCCCATAATCGGCGGGTCGGTGAGGGATGCGGTAATAAATTTGGCATAAAAAACACTTTACACCGGGAGACGTAATATAACCGTTCCCTCTGATTTAAGAACATTTAGTTCTTGCTTAATCAGGGTCTCCCTGAAAAGCTGGAATACTTATCCACAAAGGGTTCCAGGATGTGTATAGCTGTAAAAAAGCCCCACAATGGCATAAAAGATGCGCAAAGTGAGGCAGGAAAAAACATACAGCAAATGTACCGCAATCTTTTATTTGAACTTTCGCCTTCCTTGCTTGATCAAAGATTTTTACTAACAGATTTTGGGAAGTTATATCAGTCAATACCTTTTGCGGAGTTATCCAAACTTGTACCTGCTCCTGCGGGCCAGTTAAGTGGCAAAGGTTGCAAGAGTTGGCTTAGTGTAGAAGGAGGGATTGCTCTGCTGATAGCCAAACACTATCTTCAGGTCAGTGATGCGATGTTAATAGAACGGCTTAACACGGACTGGTCGCTTCAATTATTTTGTGGTATCCGTCTGGTTGCAGATGAAAAAATCAAGGATGATGACTTGGCCGGGCGTTGGAGAAGTTACCTGGGAAAGCATTTGAATATTGATAAATGGCAGGTTCACTTGGCATCGGCATGGAAAGTGAATATGGAACAAACCCATGTTGGGTTGACAGATGCTACGTGTTATGAGAGTTACATCACTTATCCTACGGATTCCAAGCTGATATGGAAGTGTTGTAATGAAGTCTTTACATTAGCAGGTCAACTTCGCAAAAAGTTAAAGCTACGCCGTAGCCGAAGCAACCATGATAAATTCAAGAGCATGTATTTGTCCTATGCTAAGCTTAAAAAGAAAAGCAAACGCAAAAACAAAAAGTTGTGCAGGAGTATGCTTAAATACCTGGACCGGTTGCTCAAGAGCACCACAAATTTGTTATCAAAACCATCGGTGCGCCGCAAGGTGCATCGTCTCTCTACGATAGAGAAGATCAAGCAACAGCAATGGAGTCTTTACTTTGGCAAGGAAAGCAAAATACCAGACCGCATCGTATCGGTGCATAAGCCCTATATACGCCCTATCGTCCGGGGTAAGGAAACCAAACCGGTAGAATTTGGAGCCAAGGTGAACAAAGTTCAGATCGACGGGATCAACTTCATAGAACACATAAGCTTTGATGCTTTTAATGAGGGCATCCGCCTACGGCAGGCCACCGAACTTCAAAAAAGATATTTTGGCAAATGCTCCCAGATAGGTGCTGATGCCATTTATGCCACTAATGCCAACAGAAAATACTGCACCGAAAATAACATAGCCACCAGTTTTGTAGCCAAAGGCAAACAGGGAAAAGACCAGGAACAGAAATCCCTGATGCGCTCTATATTAGGAAAAATTCGCAGTACCTGGTTGGAGGGAAGTTTTGGTAATGAAAAGAATCATTACTTGCTGGGTAAAATAAAAGCCAGAACGCAACCTACAGAAGTTGCATGGATCTTCTTTGGCATTCTCACCAGCAATGCAGTGACAATTACCAAGCGACGAACGAAAGCATCATCGGGTAAAAAAGCTGCCTAAATGAATCAAACCAGTATGACGACAGTTAAGACAAGTAACTGAAAGGGGAAGTTACGCCAATGAGTAAGCGAAACGAAGCCAAATTACCAAAAAACATCACTTCGACAATAAAACGTCAAAAAAAGTGAATAATGAATATTTTTTTATATAATATGTATTGCTATTTTGCCATTTCACGGAGACCCTAATCAGTGTCTCCGGCTTTTTTGAAAGCGCAGTACGTTCAAAAAGCATGCTTCCGATTTTTTCCTCCAAATGACGGGTTTTCCAACGTTCCTTAATACAGAGTTATATATTCCTTATACAGAGTTATAAATAGAACTCTCTTTTTATTTCCTCTTCGATAGATAAAATAATTCGAATATGTGTCCAGCTTAATTGTTCACGCAATGTTAGGGCTTTTTAAAACAAAATAAATATTTTCAATCAGACTTCAGCAATTAAATTGAATTTGAATTTTTTAGATTGGTAATTATTGGTAACCTTATATGTCCAATTGAAAAGTTGCCCGACATCCCATTTCATCCTGCGATATACAGTAAAAAACCAAAGTACGGAGATCTGAATTAGAAAACCCTAAAATTACTATTTCATGAAAAGCTAATTTTGGCACAGACGGCTGGCGAATAAACCTACAATTTATAATGTATTATTTATCTGCTAATAGTTGTTGTATATCATTCCACAAAAAGTACACTCGTGAACGGATTTTGTGTGGCCTTAGTTTTCCGTGCTTAACCCAATCATATATTGTTGGCCGGGTTACTTGAAACAGATCACATACTTCTGTAATTTTATATAAGGGCTTATAATCTAATCCAGAGGTTTGATAAGCAGTTGATGTTGATTTTCCTTTTGCTGTTTTGACAATCTCCTCTCTGATTACCAGCCTCAACTGCTCCCAGAACTCATCTGGCTCAAAAGGGAACAGTATTGGAGTTGTAGTAATTTCATTCTTCACAGTACCCATACTCTCGTGTTTTAAGTTTAATCAAATGCTATTTGACCGATGATCCCTTTGATAGATCCATTTTAATGCTGTACGGTAGTTCATTTTGATTCGATAGCTACCAGATACACTAAACTTCCTTTATTCCGGTTATACGAAGGTGAATATCTTATATAGCCGTAATCACTTAACTCTTTCATGCACTTATGGTAAGTGGCATATCCTGAAATTTTGCAAAGTTGCATGATTTGGCAGCGGAATACACAAATCGGATTTTTGCAATCATGTTCAAACCAGAAGTTCAAAAGGCCCATATATAAACTTATATGGGTAGTATTGATAAAGGGGTCATTAGCAATTGCTGTAAAGAATTCCGATAATGGTTTTAATTCCGACATTGTTATTAGATCAATTTATTGACTGGTTTTTTCTTTTGCTGCGCTTTTGCTTTGGTTTAGGGAGATCACCATCATCATCAGCCTGGTTATTGGTTTCTTTCTTTGCATCCTGTTTCACGGATTGCTCAGGTGTGCTTTTTTCTTTTAGTGATTGACTGTGGACACGTCGGAAGTTGCTATCATAAACATTCACTGCCTTGAAACGAGGATTTGCTTCGATGTACATTCTTTGGTCATTACCATCTTTTGAAAATGTAACTGATTGTCGGTTGCCTTTATTAATCGACTCTATTAACCTGGTTTTGTCTTGTTCATTCGTTAGTTCCTTAATAGGATGTTTGGCCAACTCTTTTTCTAAATCGTATCCGTAATTTGAATGATATTGCTTCATTTGGAAATTGCCATCTTTGTCTGGTTGCTTAAAATCCATTTGAATCCAGGCATTATATATCTGACCCTCTTTGTTAGTAAGGTCCTTATTTATTGCTCTGCCATTCATTAAATTGTACGCCTCTTTTAAAGTAACGTTATTACCCTTGTTTATATAAAAAGTTTGGGCCAATTTTTCGTTGCTATTTTCCGGCTTTATTTCAAGTAGATATTTATTAAAGAAATACATATCACTCTGTTCTGACTTTTTAAAATGAAGTGTTGTCAGGCAAGTTTCATTTCCAATTTTTGCGTCATGGACTATGTGAAATTGAGGCGCTTGCTTCTGCAATCTTTCTTTAAGAGTAGCTTCTAGTGCATCTCCAAAACCGGTGTACTTTACCTGGTCTTTCAGGTATTCAAAATTCTTCTCATTCATAAAACTCGTTTTTTGTGTTAATAAATTAATTTGATCTGCTTTTCCTTGTTCAAGCATTTTTGAAATGTGTTCCCCATAAGGTATTTGTTTAAGCACGTCATCTACAGAGGTAACGTGGATCACTTTATAACTATCGTATTCACTAATATTGCTTTCAGCAAATTCGCTTGCTTCACTTTTACTTTTGAATAAGTATACGTCGTGATTATCCAAAAAATAAGAAACAGTATTAAAAGCCAACCATTGATTGCCTTCAAGAAGTTCTGATCTGATTTGATCAAGTGCATTATTTGAAATAACATGTTCCCCAGTCATTTTAACCATTTTTGATTTTCACTTAAATTTTTGTTTTGAACAGGCACCTGCTTAATTCATAGATAAATAGAACATCTTAATGACTTTCTATGGTATCTGCAGAAAGTTACTCAGGCAACTGTGTTGCTTTAACAATTGAACGATTCTGCACATTGAGATGTAAATGCCTGCCACCATTCTTTTCCATCAGCTGTATATATAGAAACTTTCTTTCCGAAACGGTAAATTTTGGCAATGCAAAGACGAGTATGTTTTTGGATTGGCTTGTAATTAGTGATGTGTCACCATATACATATAAGGGATGCATTTCAATTTCCTGAGAAGCTGTTCGCTTATACTTTTTTTCGTCTCTTATAAAGAATCGAAGCATTTCAATGTCGTAGTTGATATTCGACCGGTTCTGCAGTTCAAGTTTATAGTAAATAACATCATTCTTAACGTATATACCATTTAAACGAAACAGCATTCTATATTTGCCATCTTTTATACCAGGCAGGTTTGTCTTTACTTTAGCAATCCGTTTAGTCAATGATTGTAACTGAGCTTCATTATTTCCATGTAACAGTAATGGAACAGTTCCATTTGAAATAGTATCCTTTGTAAAAAATATATTGAGTGTGGCAGGATTAGAAATATAATCCAAAAGAAAAGAATAGAGTTTTCCATCAGTTGTAATAACACTTAAATTGGTCTGGTTAAAATTTTCCCTCCCCGCTTTCACAAAGAGAATGTTTTCAACACCTATCGCTTTTTGTGCTAAAACATCCTGGCTGCCTCTATCAACACTTTTAATAGCATATGGAAAAATAAGACTTGTTGTTTTATTGAACGTTATAAATAATTGATAAGGTTGGATGATTATGGTTTTGGTGGTTGCAATATAACCTTGCGAATAAGCCCATGAATCAATGAGGGTAACCAATATTCCTGTTACTATTGTTGCGCATATACGTCTCATACACAAGTGAATTTTTAAATTAATATGAATATTTTCTATTATAATGAATTACAATGATGCTTTTTGCTTTTCATCCTGTAGTAATACTTGATAGCCAGCTTTCACCGTAACTTTTACGAGCTTTGCCTTTCTGCTAAGCAAGTTTTTAGCAGCTTCAATCCCTGCATTGGCAGCTTGCACACCTAGTGATGGGTCTAATGTAGTAAAACCCACTGCCTGAATCGCACGGTCAGCAGATTGTTTAGCTACGTCACGGGTAATAGCTCCCGGAATATAAATGCCATTCATGCCGTCCATATCAAAAACTGATAATTGCACCGGAAAAAGAGAGTTTTTATATCGAATGCTATTAATTTGAATATTTAGCCGTTCTCCATTTAAAGATGCTAACCCGAATACGAAATTGTCTTTAGGAATATTGACTCCATTTACATATATATCATTTAGCAACCGAAGCTTAACAATAGAGCCATCAACCAATGTTTGCGTTTCATATACTGTTGCTCTGATTGCGATTTGTTTGTTTGTATTCTTTTCTATATCGTCATTTAATGAATAAAAACCATTGTATGATGCTAACCGCCTATTAGGTCCGCTATCACTGACTAATAAAGAAGCAACTGTATTGTTATTACTTGCTGTAACTGAAAAAACCTGCCCCATATGCGCTTCAGATATTTTCTTTATTTTCTCTTTAACTCTTTCAGGGTGTTGGATGTCTAATATTTTATCCATCATTCCATTCAGTTGATTTATCTCCGGGTCTTCACTGTTATCTCCTTCTTTAGACATTTCCATCATTTGCTCTAACCGATCAACATCCTTTGTCCTTATTGAAGTCCCGTTATTATGAGAAAAACTTGTATTAGAAGCAGATTTGTCAGTTTGTACCGTGGCCTGGTTAAGTGCAGTATTTAACTCATCAAGCTTCTTGTACACTTTGGCTTCATTCGGGTCTGTATAAGACTGGGTGCGAAAATTGTTAGGATTGAGTTTGGAAGTTCCCCTCAAAATATTTTGATTACTGTTTTTTAGACCTAAAGTATCAATTTCTGAATGCGGTCCTGCCTCTTCTGTACTTTTGTACTGCATATAGTAGGGATCATTCTTCATTAGCTCTTCAAGCTTTGCGGAATCAGATTCAGCTTTTTCGTAATAACTTAATTTATCCAGTGGCTTTTCATCTTTTAGATAAGCATCCGGAAGTTCTACATTCAAACCACCCCTTGCGGTTTGTTGCTGTGCTTGTACATCACTTGCTTTTCCTCCGCCCAATGCCCAAAACAATAGGGTCAAAAACGGCAGCACTAATAATGGTAAGACCAGGAATAATTTTCGTTTCCTGATAAATTGTGGAGAATGTGCTCTTGCTTGCATAAATGTTATTTTTTTAGTGATTGTATGTGATACATATTTTCGATAAGGCGAATACTGTCCATTAATCCCGGCCGTGATGTAAGAATCCGGTAATGTATCTTTTTGCCGGATGAGGTTTGAGCTAAGCTATCCATATAGTACAGGAATCGTTGTACTTTTTGATTTTCTTTCAATGTTACCAGAGTATTCGGATTCATTATTTCATTTCCGGCTTTTCCTATATGCTGCGGACTTATTATTGTTTGAAATGAAAAAGACGTTTGCTCTTGAATTCCAAAACTTTCGGCAATAATATAGATGCTATACGCACTTGATAGAAAACAAAACGCTATAAGTAAGTACTTTTTCACAGGCATGGAAAGATGTTCAGATTTGCGTTGCATGAGACCAGCGTAACGCTCTTGTATTCTAATAGTTCTGATGAAAATGCCAGTGGCTATTCTATCTTGTACAACATTTTGCCTATTTTCCTTTTTATTTGTTGTATGCTTGAATAGGGAAATCATGGCCTTAACGATTTTCAGTTTTTATATCTCTATTATCAATTGTAGTCCAGCGTTCTATTAAAAAGCCATGCGGATTATTATCTGATCTGCTTACGTCCCGCAAATCACCTTCTGTTACGAGGCTTCTTGAAACGATGGTGGTAGTTCGGATTATACTTTGCGTAGCATAGCAACGGAAGTAATAAGGATACGTTTTTGTATCAATCTGTACACTGTCTACCTTAATCTGTTGGCTGATATTGCCGGATATAATATTAGTGTAGTAGCCGTTCTCTTTTAAGTTATTGTATGCTCTTTTTGCAGAAGCATCCGCCAGGTTCAATGCCTTGTTAATATTTGATTGAATTACTTTCTCATCCGGGTCTAATGTAAAGAAGTACTGATGAAAGGTCTTTACATGATCTTTGGCTTCCACTGGTATGTTATCTTTTCGGTCAGAAGCATAAGCTTCCAGAGCTTTACCGTTGGCCAGTATGTACACCTTACTTTGTAAGCTGGCCGCCAACTGATAGCTTTTATAAAGTGTAAAGCAACAAAGCACGATGCTTCCCAAAATTATTACCAGGGTGAAACTGCGGACATGACGAAAAGCACTATCAATATTTTTCATCTGTTTAAACATAATGATGAATTGGTTTTGACGTTTGATAATTATACTTATTTACCAGAGAGCTTATCCTGCATATAATTAGATTTGCCGGCGTTGTTGCTATCATTAAAGTAACCGGAGTTACTGCCGTTGCTACTCATACTGTTAGTTATACGTCCGGCTGCATTTCCCATTGCATCAGCTACCATCCCTGTACTTCCCGTGACTGTATTGATTGCACTTCTTGATGTATTGCTGAACATGCTGCTTACCTTATACAAAAGCGTATTGCCACCTCCGGCATGGACGATATAGTTGGCAACGGAAGGAACAGTGAAGTAACCAACTATACCAATAATCATAAATACCAGATAAGCCACATCTGTCGAGCTAAAAAAAGTGTCCCCGGCATCTTGAACCTGGCTAATATCCACTGCCAGCATTTTTTCCTGGATCTTACCGATGATTGAACCAAAAATATTAGCGACCGGTAGCCAGAGAAATACATTAATATACCTGGCTATCCATACTGCAAGCGTGTGCTGAAAACCATCAAATACTGCAATACCGAACACGAGGGGTCCTAAAATGGCAAGCACAATTAAGTTAAATGTGCGGATAGTATTTATACAAAGCGCCGCGGCCTCATATAAAATCCTTAATACTTCGCTCATCCACTCTTTGATCGAATTGCGAAAATTGTAGGAGGCTTTAGACATTGCAAACTTGATGTCATTTCCCACACTTTCTAACAGGTTTTCATTCGCTCCGCTTTGATCATCAGGATGGGTATATTTATACCATTTATCCCTATCGCCGCTTCCAGATTCCCCAACATACATTTTCCAAGTAGCAGTATTTTTGATTGCTTGTTCTTTTTGTTTTAACAATAAGGCAATTGCTTTATCAGAATCCTTTACCATTGAAGAAGTAGCGGTTACAGTAGGTTTCATAACACCATTTATCATTGCCAGAACTGAAGGGAAAATCATGATAGCAAAACCGAGAACAAAAGGCCGAAATAGTGGGTAAAAATCGATAGGTTCTGCATTAGCAATGTGCCGCCATACGCGCGAAGCAATATACCAGGTTGCAGCAAACCCTGCAATACCTTGCCCTACACTAATAAGTCTACTGCATAGCGGTATCATTTCATCATACAACTGTTCAAGCACATTATGAAGACTGTTCATCTCACCTGCAATATTTTGCGCTTGCGATAGTTGCGGCAAGACTATTCCCCATGTTGCTATTAAAGCAGCCTTTATCCACTTTGTCATAAATTTTATTTAATTAGTTATCCCATAGATCCTACTGATAGTCAGTGCATCATTCTTTTCCCTCGCCCTTTGGACAGCCAGAATAGTTGTGTTATTATTAAAATGCCGAAGGAACATTAGCTTGTCTTGCATGTCAACGTAAATCCTATCAATGGAGCCCAGCCGCTCATCATCAGACATACGAAGCTTATTAGCTGTTATTACAGTAGTTAACTCATCAAGATTATTCAAACTTTGTTTAAACAGGTTATTATATATCGTACTTATGTATTCAATTTCTTCAGGATTGAAATTCTTATCCTGCTTAAACCGGCTAAACTCACTCTTATATTCTTGCACAATTAGTACTTGATCTTTAACAATCTCGGTTACTTTTTTATAATTCCTGACTGTAGGACTTACTGCCATTAGTCCATCGAGAAATGTTCTATGCAGGTTAAAATTTCCTTCGGAAAGATTTTTTATGGTAGAGTACCCGGTGCTTATAATTTGATATCCCTTTTTTAAATCGGATAATATCTGTTTGAATTGTGCCAGCTTTTCTATGTTTAGCAATAATTGTTGAATTTCCTCGCTTTGTGCGTAAACTTTAGCTTGCATGCCGGCACTAAAAAAAATAAGTAGTAAGAGTGCTTTTTTCATAATCATTAATTTTTAATTCCGTTTATTGTGTGACTCATCTGCACATCATTATGTTCTCTTAAACGTAATACAGCCAATATTTTCACTTCATTCGCATAACTTTTCACAAAAGAGTATTTGGCTTGTATATCACTGTATAGAGCATCTATGCGTTTTAGGCGTTCATCGTCTTTCATTTCTAGTTTATTACTTGTAGTTATGGCAATGAGTTCATCGATTGGGCCAGTGCAATCATCTAGTAGCCTTTTAAAAACTTTACTCATATAACTTAGTTCGTCAGTGTTAAATGCCTTGCTTTCCTGGAGCTGCCCATAGGCTTTTTTATACTCATTCAATATTTTGACCTGAATGATAATACAATCACCTACTTTACTGTAATTCCTGATCCGTGGGTTTACTGTTTTTAATGAGTTGAAGTAGTCAGTATGCAGGTTAAGTTCTCCGTTTTTGATATCGCTTATAAGGTTTAATCCTTTCTTTGCGATGGAGTAGCCTTTTTGCAAATAGCCTATGTGTACCTGCAATGCAACAATCTGCTGTATTAATGCTTTTTTCTGTGCCTTAACCACAAGTGAAATGAGGATAATAAACGCAAGGATGATTATACTTTTCATTTCCTTTACTTTTTTGTATTAGAGGTTTATTGAAGACCGTATAATTTTTTTACCACATCAACATCATTTTGTGCTTTAGCCCTCTGAAGGCTAAGTAGAATTCCCTGTTGGTTGAAAGTTTTCAAATCATTGTAATTAATCTCTATCTGGTCTGCAGCAGAATTAATGATATCCAGCCTTTTGCCGTCAGTCATTTGAGTAGCGAAAGAATTAATCACTAGAAAAATTTGATCCAGGTTTTTTACGCTTTCGTCAAGGATACCAGCGTATACTTTACCCATATAAGAAAGTTCACTTGACGTAAAGTGTTTGTCTTGTTTAAACAATGCATAAGAGCGCTTGTATTCCGCAACCATATGAATCTGCTTTTCTGTAATGTCCCGGATACGTTTGTAATATGATATAATCGTCTTTACTTTTTGCAGTTCTTCATAATAATCCATATATAATGTTCGCTGCTTATCCACCCAGTCACTAATTTCCGTAAGCTTAGCCTTAGACATGGCATTCTCCAATGTCTTTTGTGCATTCTGTAGCCAGATGACCTTATTTTGTTGTCTTTGAATCTGCAAGTCAATCGCTTTAATGACTTTTTTAACAGCAGCCTTAATAATATCTGCAATGGGTATTTGTGCTTGTAATTTTTGCATCGGTGTTATAATGCAATATCCAAGGACGATTATCAGTATCAATACTTTTTTCATTATAGTTGGTTTTCTGGTATTAACATTAATGGCCTGCTTTCATATCTATTGCAAGGGCAGCAATACCTTTTTGTATGTCGCCATATTTTCGTGCATATTGCATCACTTTTACCTTTTCTGTTTCTTCAGTCGTATAAGCCAGGTATTCTTCAGGTGATACTTCCGTACGGTACACTTTTGAAAGCATTCCGCCGAGTGATATAAATACCTCTTTATATTTTTTTGTAGGATCATTAGCCTTGTTAACAGAAAGTACTAATGCTTTTTCCTTTTCTGTTAATCCTAACAAATCCTGTATCAGATCAAACTTATTCTGGTACTTCGATTGGTCTAAGAGTATTTTACAATCACTATTATTAATAATTGCTTGTTTTACCACCGGAGAAGAAATAATATCTTCTACTTCCTGCGTTACAACAATAGCTTCCCCAAAGAATTTTCTTACCGTTTTAAACAAGTACTTTATATATTCAGCCATACCTTCTTTGGCAATAGCTTTCCATGCTTCTTCAATCAATATCATTTTACGTATTCCCTTTAACTTACGCATTTTGGAAATAAATACTTCCATGATGATAATCGTTACAACCGGAAACAGGATGGGATGATCTTTAATGTTGTCCAGTTCAAAAACAATAAATCGTTCTTTAAGTAATTCAAGATTTTCAGTTGCATTGAGCAGATAATCAAATTCACCACCTTTATAATAAGGACGTAATACGTAGAGGAAATTGTTTACATCAAAATCCTTCTCTTTCACCTTGTCGGTAGCAAGCACCAGAATAAAATCTTTCTGTAAAAATTCATAGAAAGTATTGAAACAGGGAAACTGAGTCGTGTCTTTTTCTAACTGCTCGTAATACAGTTGCAGTGCGCTTGATAAAGCCACATACTCAGAACGATTAAAGGTCTCATTATCTTTTTTCCATAAGGCCAGAAGTAAGGTCTTAATGCTTTCTTTTTTCTCCGTATCCAGGCTATTACCATCGGCAATATAGAAGGGATTAAAACGTATAGGGTTCTTTTCATCATAGGTAAAATAATACCCATTAACCATGTCACATAAACCTTTGTAGCTATGGCCAACATCTACAAGAACAATATGGGTTCCCTGTTCGTAATAACTTCTAACCATGTGATTAGTGAAGAAAGATTTGCCGCTACCGCTTGGACCGAGTATAAATTTGTTGCGGTTGGTACATATCCCCCGTTTCACCGGTTCATCAGATATATCCACATGCACCGGCTTGCCGGTTAACCTATCACCTAAACGGATACCTACCGGGCTTGTTGAGGAACGATAAGCTGTTTCCAAATTTAAAAAACAAGTCGCCTGTTCAGCAAAGGTGTCAAATGTATCGTTCATCGGAAAATCAGCCCCATTACCTGGTATACCAGCCCAAAATATTTGAGGAGCCCCAATAGTCTCTTGTTTAGCCGCCGCATCCATTTGTGCCAGGGCAGATGACACCAAATTTTTAATATCTTTTAATTGCTCCTTATCATCAGCCCAAACCAACAAATTGAAATGAGCTTTGACCGGTAACCTTTGCTGGCCAATTGCTTCATTTAGGAAATCATTCGTAGAATAGCGGGCCAGGGAATTTTCCCGGGAATAAGCAGAAAGAGATTGGAGCCGCAAGCGCTTACTTTCCAGCTTTTGAATGGTCTTTTGTGCGTTTTCAATAAATATATACTGATTGTAAATGTGATTGCAGGACAATAATTGGCCAAGAGAGGATGCAAAACCGACACTAAACTTGGTGCGGTCTGTTGAGTATTTGTCATAATTTATCCTTGAACCACACAATGAAGGCAAATCTTCTGCATCTCCTAAAGTATATAGTTGGCAATGTTGGTGGCCAACTTGAATTCCGTCCTTAAATCCGATATCTTTAATTAAACAGGGGTTTTCCCGTTCCGATAAAAAACAATACCGTTCTATAAAACCAATTCTCTTTTCATTACTTAGGAGGTCATCCTCGTTCAGCCTTTTTAACCTAACAAACCCGCTATCTTCCATAATTCTTTTGAACTGCCCAGCACTATCCAGGAAGTCTTGTATCAATTGGGCGCTTAAAACTTGTTGTGGCACTATGGATTTGCGAAGCAGGTTTGAAAACAGTGAAGTGGAAATTTTTCTACCTAACGGCTTTTTGGTAAGAAGGATATAACATCTATGGTCCAAAAAGGGGCGTTCGTTGAAAAAAAGTTCGCTGCTTCGGGTTAAAAAACTTCTGTCCTCCTTTATAAAGTCCGGTTGGTAGTGGCTGTCAATAAACCAATCCTGCTTATGGAATACTGATAATTTAGGTAAAACTTTTATAGATTTTACCCATGCCTGGTGATAAGCCTCGTATTCCTGATCGGAAAGGGTGAATATCTCCGGCAGTTCTGCTTCAAATACAATGGTTATATCTCCTTGTTTAGAAAGTATGCAATCGTGTTCAACTCCCATAATTGGAAATATTTCATCAAGATATTTTTCCATGTTTAATTGTTTTGGGAGTAAATATTTTCCTTGAATTAGACCTGATAGTATGTGGGACAGTGTGTCTGGCTATCTTTTTCATCATTCCGTGCTCGCCGTATTTATTGCTCATTCCATATATTTTTATCACGGAAAATGTTCCTCCTATCAGAATCAGGCCAAGACAAATAAATGCATTGATGCCAATAATGTAAAGAATGGTAAACAAAATGAGTAGGGCGAGTATGCATGCTCCTAAATACCAGATGTATTGAGCCTTTAATCCTTTAAATTCTATCGACTTATTGATGCCTTTGTTGATTTGATACACACTGTTTCCCATTACACCAATTTTTAAAATGCTGAATTGCATTTAATGCTATTATACACCGAAGAAAGATTTGATAACAGTTGCTACTACTACCAGAAAGACACATGAACCAAACCATGCTGCGGCAACCTTAGAGGTGTCGGGATCACCTGCATTCCATTTCTGATATACTTTTACAGCACCAATCAGTCCGAGAATGGCACCTACTGCATACATCAGGTTAGTTCCGGAATTAAAGTAACTTCTCACTTTGGTATTCGCTTCATTGATACCGGCATTGGCATCTTGTGCGATCGCACTGATTTCAGAAATGGTTAAGGCAATGGCTATTCCCACCGTTAAGCATTTGTTACGGCTTGGGCTTTTGAATTTCAATCTTTTCACTTTCATATTTACTATTTTAAAAATTAAACAAAACGGCTTTGTAAGCTTCCCATTTGCCTCTCTGCCAATGGGCAGAGAGGATGGGAAGTAGCTACCATCACACTACTCATTCCATAACATCACACGCTCTTCAGCAGTAAGTAGGAGGTAGTCATGTTTTTCACATTCAGATGCAATCAGGTTATTAATGGCAACCATAAAAGGTGAACCTTTTAAGTATTGATATTTTCTTAAGCATAATTGGAGGGAAAGCATAAATTCTTGCTTTATAAAATCTTTTGAAATAGCTTCTGCTATAACTTCCTTAAGCCGGGCTGTTAATTCCTGAACTTGTTCAAAAGTGTCCTCGGTCTCTTCTACACAAGGCATGAATTTCTTATGAGAGGAAAATAATTCTTGCTGGATATCCGGCCCTAAAGAAGTCTCAGTTCGGTCATCTTCCGGATCCTCTTGCAAACTGGAAATGCGGACAGGAATCTTTCGTTTGCTTGAAAGCACAGATCTTAATTCATGGGAGTAAAACTTGATTCCAACAATCAGGTAATAAATTATAAGTAACACAACAACACTAGTTATGTATTCTGACCAGGAAATAGAAGTGAACATAATTTGCATTTTTGTCTTAAATCATTCACTGACATTCAGGTCAGTGATTAATTACAATGCAAATATGCTATGATCAGGCACTTTAAAAACAGTCACCCCGGTAGGACTACCCCACTAACTGTATTGAAAATGAATAAGATAGAATTTTAAAATCATTAACCTGCGGCCTAAATGGATGAGCAACGAATAATATTGTATTATGAAAGTTTTTGCCTTTGCTTAAAATATTTCAATTTGAACTTGTGACAACCTCATAGAAAAGCTATTGAAGGTCCTAGATACTTCTTGTAAAGCTACTAATGACACCAGCGTACGAAGCCATCAGTTGAGGCTGAACGAACCTCTCAAGGTTTTCTGACCATTAGACTCTTGTTTTCGGAAGGTCAAGTAGGCAGGAGCACTCCGGAACCATCTTTAAAAGCGATGCCATGGTCAATAAGGTCAGGTACAGAATAAAAAAATCATAAATTGTAAGCAAACTAAAAAATTGCAACTCAGAAAAGGAAAGACCAAAACACTGTTAGAAAGTTCAATCTCGTGTGCATTATTATCCGTAGAAATTTACAACAAGCCAAGAGCTCCGTTTCGGGTAGAAGGCTATATTACACATATGATAATGGCATGGACAAGACTTTTGCAATCATATTTTAATCATACTATCGGGGATAAATTCTATTACAAAGAAAATGGAAAATATAAGTTAATTGATGGTGATAAAAAAGCCTGGGAACTCAAAACCTGTATAGCTAAATATGGCAAATTGACGGAAACTTGCAAATTCAATTTAGACTTTTTTATTAAGCTTAGGAATAAAATCGAACATCGAACTGTTGACAAAGATGAAATTGGAATTTTAATATTCGGTGAGTGCCAATCACTTTTATATAATTATGAGAGTGAACTGATCTCGATTTTCGGTAACGAGTTTGCTTTGAATGAAAGCTTAGCTTATTCACTTCAATTTTCACGTATACGAACTCCTAAACAATTACAGGCGAACAAACAACTATTATCAAATGAAGTAAAAGATATAAAAGATTTTATCGAAAAGTACAGGTCAAGTTTGAAAGAAGAAATCTTCAATTCACAAGAATATAGTATTAAACTAATTCAAATTCCAAAAATAACGAATACAAATAGAAATGACTTAGCAATTGAATTCGTAAACTGGAATGCTCTATCTGAAGCTGATAAAAAAAATTATGAAAAGGTAACTGCTTTAATTAAAGATAAAGTGATTAAAACGGAGGTTATAAATCCGGGAAAACTAAAACCTGGAAGAGTTCTTCAAGAAGTAAACAAAAGATTATCTGTAAAAATAAACCATAGAGATCATAAATGTATACTTGCAATTTTCGGAATTCGGCCCTATAATGAATTCGAAAAAAATCATGATCCATTTGAAACAAATGCCAAATATTGCCATTACGATGAAGCTCATGACGATTATTTGTATCAGAACACGTGGATTGAGTTCTTAGTACATAATTTATCTGGCGGTAAACTAACCAGAGAAATTTGGAGACAAAAATTTTCAGCCAAAGAACAGCTTGATATTAAAAGCTACGAGATATAAATAACAAATAACAGCAGCTTAAATTACCCGGCGAATCTTGGGATTGACATTGAATAACAAGTCACGGATGGACTTGGAATAACTCCCAGACTGTCTTGCTGACTGCTGCCTTAATAATATCAAGATGTATGTCCCCTGGATAATACATATGTTGTATGCTATGCTTTAAAGGTGCGATAATTCGATATCATGCCGGGAAAAGACTTGATAATTCTCAGTTGCCAGGTCAAAAATTGTATTTTCTACTTCACAGATTCCACGCCGGGGTAAATTACATCCCAGGATACATTCTCATCATCTTAAAATGGCCTCTGATGGATAAGAAATCTAACCCGTTGCCCCATGTGATTTTTGATTACGAAGTATGTCAGGAGATTAACTACATAGCAGATTGCACTTTTATTCAAAATTTGTGTTGAGTATTTCAGATGGATGAATTTCCAACGCATTGGCTAACTGGAGAAGAGTGGTAAAAGTGATATTGATTTGCCCCTTTTCAATCTTAGAAATCTTACTATTATCTATATCACAGGCATAGGAAAGCTCACGAAGACTTAACTGTTTAGTTTCCCGGAGACGTTTAATATTAGCTCCTAGTATTTTTAAATATTTTTTATTACTTTCCCTAATCAACCAGTTGAATTGAGAAATGTAAATTCAACTAAAGGGATAAGAATAATGCGGCCTAAAAAGACCGCATATTAAAATATATTTGTTACTTTGAATTACTTTTTGAACATCATGCATCATCCGATATTACAATCTCCTTTACAGCAACTTGAATTGTCTGAAAGCTTTAAAGAAATGGCATACCGCCATGGTTTTAATACACTTACAGATATACTCAATTGGCCGGTAAATGTATTATTGATGCATGATGGGTTTACCTACCACCATTACCAGGAATTAAGGAGCTTACTTACAAACATTGACGAGATTCATTTGCTTAAAACCACCGGTTCATAACTTGTTTAAGATATTAATCCACCGGAACAAAATATCCTTAACCGCAGTTATTGTCCCCCTGTCCGGATTATGATATTTGGTTTCTAAACTGCCAAAAGCAATGTTTTCTGTTTGTAATGTGGTAACTGTTCTCACTGCAATACGCAAAACATGGGCTACTACCCGGTTTGTTATAATCTTATCTACAACCATGAGTCTTAATAACAATGCAAGTTTTGCAACAGATAGAGAAGTATGAATTTTATCTTCCGGTTCAATCTGGTTTTTTGATGGTGTTTCCGGTACTGAATCATTTTCCAGGAACTTAATTTCTTCTTCAATCCATTGATTCACTTGCTCTTTGAGCGAAGGCATGCTGGCAGAGAACTGATAATTAAGCCTTGTTCTTAACTGGTTTATGGTCTTTTGCTCAAAACGTAAGGCGGCAATCCTTTCTTTTTTTGTATTTAAAAGTTCCGAAATGGATTTCAATTTTTCGTACAGGTAAGCAACGTAATCATCATCATTAAAGTTGAAGTAAAATAAAACTTCGCGGATAGACATTTCAGATGCTAATGCATCATCCGTTAACAATTCATTCATTAAATCTTTCTGATAAACCACTTCATTATAGGTCAACACAGCTTTCTGGTTTAAGCAGAACTTATTAAAATTATTCACCAGGATATTCTTCAAATTACATTCGATAGCCTGATTGCCTTTTAAGGCATCTTGTAATAATTCCAATTGTCTACATATCTCTTTAACGGAAATCATGCGATACCCATGAGGAACCTTTTCATTACGGTCAAAATAGTTCCCGAAAAAATCTTCTATAAAGTTTAGAGTAGATTCGAGATGCTGGCTAATGGAATTATACAGGAATATTACTGACTCGCTCAAATCCATCTCTTGCTTGTAATTATAAAGTTTATTTAGAAGCCGTATCAGCATAGCCTGATTCACTTGCACATAGAGCTGTTTATCCCTCATCTTAGGCTTATTAACTATATCCTCAATGAGCAAGGATTGAACTTTCCCCCGCTCAACTTCCGATTCGAAAATGAGCAGTTGAATGGATTCGTCTGTAAGTGCAATCAGATTATCACTTGATGGGTGAAATGTGGTAATAAGCGTATCCCACTTATACAAGAGGATGGGCATATGTCTGGATTTACTAAGTAATGGAAACCTGTATACCAGTTTCTATACGTAACCTATATCGGTTTCTTTGATTCCAATATAATTTTGCATACCAATAAGCCATTGGTTCACAGGTAATATCGTGAAATTTGAAGGTCGGATTGGTGTTGAATTAAAAAGAATGGTTCTGCCCTTTAATTAAAACGAACTTTTTTGCTCTGACTTAGGTAGTTAGAAGGATTAAGAAAGTATGTATGTACAAAGATGGGTCCTGTTCCAGAATAAACGCATAAGCGATTCATACTATTTTCATACGTAATAATGCGTATTTTTAAGAGATATTGGAATATCCACTTGATTAATAGGTGGCATTTAGCGGCCATTCAGTCCTTTCCATGTGTGAGCACATTCTTCTCACTAAAACAGCGTAAGGCCCTTTTGAAGTAATGGCGCGCAGTCATGTAGTCTCTAAATTGATTGGGATATCAAATTACTGGAAATCAAGTAAATCTTTAGCGGGAATGCTGAGCGCGGAAGCAATTTGTTGTAGGTAAAATGCTGTAGGATTCATACGGCCCTTTTCCAGCCGCTGGATGCTTTGCCTATCCTTATCACATAAAGAAGCCAGTTCTGATTGATTAAGTCCGGCCTGAATGCGTTTATGGGCAATATGGGCGCCCAATTTGATAAGGTACTCCGCTTTAGTCACTGCGCAAGAAAACGCATAAAAATATCTTTTATGACAACGGATATGTTGTCATATATTGCATTCTAAACAAAGCACTTATTATTATGAAGTACACAATTTTTTTAGGCCTAGTCCTATTAATGGGATGTAACCGCCCTGCAACTGAAAAAATTATCCCACAAAACTCAACCCTGACGGCAGTGTATGCAGCCTATAATCTGAAGGAGGACACACCGGACACACCAGACATTATAGCTTTAAGGAATGCGCTATCAGGGAAAATCTACTCGCAAATCAAAGATGGTCTGGATTTCGAAAAAGTGCAATTGCTTTCGTCCGACCAGGATGATTTCCTGATTTACATTGTGGCATTTAAGCAGGAAAACAAATTTTATGCTGTAAAGGCCATTAACCGGAAAACACTGACTTTACTCGACGAAGTGCTTTATTCCGGCAGAATGCAGGATGATAGAAACGGAACAATCGGGATATTGAAGAATGACGAAGCTTTACAGATTAATTTTATTAATGGTAAAAGAACAATAAAAAGTTTAACCGAAAATGAATATAAAGTGCATTTCGCGGGATTTTGTCAGAGAGAGGCGGGGCAAAGCTTCGGGGATTGCTTCAGGCATGAAAGCGATGAGTTTTGTGATTCATTTGTCTCTTGCGTAGCTTTGGCAACACAACCGCAAGTATCTATTTTGATTGGCATTGCCTGTAGCTGTAATGCTGGATGATATTTACCAATTAAAATATTTTAATATGAAAAGAAATACAGGAATAATTTTATTGTTAATATCCATCGTCATAACGGCTATTGGCAGCGTGTTCAAAATCATGAACCAATTTAACCTATCGGAAGCCTTTCTTTGGATAGGAATGGTCATGTTTGTTATTGCAATTGGAATGATAATATACAGATTAATAAAACCCATTCATACTAATCGCAAAAGTGTATAATGAATGATTTCTACGCTATGATCTTAAACTTTATAAAACCCCTGTGTCAACGCAGGGGTTTTGTATTATAGTTTACCTGATAACTGGTCCGCCTCTTTGAGAAGATTACGAAAGCATTCCGCCTGCTGGTTTTGTATAGAATAAACCATCTGGCTCCCGTACTATATAAATAGCTTCCACTATTGATTAACCACTAACATCCCAGCTTGTTTATTAATTCTATCTTATTGGAAACCTGAACTTTTTCAAATATATTTTGGGCGTGTTTTGTTACCGTCCGTTCCGAGATAAATAAGGTTTCTCCAATATCTTTATATTTATTTCCTTCACATATTAATTTCGCAATATCCTTCTCTCGTGAAGTCAAATTGTAAAGCTGGCAGTTTTGATCAAAATTGTTTGAAATAATTGGTGATTTAAAATTTTCAGACGCACTTAAGGCATTAAAAGCTGTGGTTAGCGCAGCCTTTTTTTGTTTGCCCGCATTTGCTAATATAGATTCTATTTTTTTATTTAACTCATCAATTGAAAACGGTTTTTGAATAAAGTCAATTGCTCCTAATTTCAAACCCTGAAGCTTATCAGACCTGGTTGATTTTGCAGAGAGAAATATGAAAGGGATATGATTATAAACAGGATCATTAGAAATAATCTTCGCAAAAGTATACCCATCCATTTTATCCATCATAATATCAGAAATAATTAAATTTGGCTGTACTGCACGACTTTTCAATTTTATTAAAGCTTCATTTCCATTCAAAGCAGCAACTACGTTATAGTTCCCTTGTAATTTTTTAATAAGATAGTTAACCATGGCAATATTATCTTCCAGAATTAGAATTGTCTCCTTCCTCTCATCAAAGTCACTTTGTTTTACATCGATATCTTCTATGTTACCCCGTCCTTTGCTACTAATAATTACATCTGATGATATGGACTCATTTGCAGATAGTATGTGCTTATCAAGTACAACAGTAATTTTAGTACCGGGTGCAATTTTAGGATCACTATCGATACGTACTTCTCCTTTCAATTCCTGTATAATTTTTTTTACAATAGGTAATCCAAGGCCCATGCCTTGAGTGCTGCCTTTTTGATTGGCTATTTGATAATATGGTTCAAAAACCTTTTTATGCATTTCAGGTGGGATGCCGATACCACAGTCTCTAACGGAAAAAATGTTTTTGCCTTTATGGCTTTCCAATGAAATTTCTATCACGCAGTCATTTTCGGAATACTTGATGGCATTTTCAATAAGGTTATTTATCGTTCGATTGATGGCAACTGGATCAGCTTTTACTAATACATTGTCTTCAATGAAATCATTTAATACAATTTTCCTTTTCTTTGAAAATTCCTTAAACAAGATCAAGTTGTCTTTAAGTATTTCGCTAAAATTTGAAATCAAATCATGATTATAGATCGCAATGCCTTTATTAAACCGTTCAAGGTCAAAAAAATTAATTATATCTGTAGAAAGCTTATCAAGATTTTTCTTAATGATAGTTATTTCTTCAGAAGCTTCCGTTTTATTAATATACTCTTCTAAATAATTATTTATTAAAGTAAGGGGTGTTTTTGTTTCATGAGCAAGATTGACAAAGGTGTTCGTTTTTTGCTCATTAATTCTTTCTAATTCCCTGGTTCTTTTATGAACCTCATTTTTTAAACTTGAATTCCAATTCAATAATTGCTGCTCCGACTCTATAAGCCTGTGATGTTCTTCCCTTGATTCCTTTATGTGTCGTTTTACATGTAGCCCTAGTAACATTAGAAATCCAGCGTTAGTAACCGAGGCCTCCACAACCTGGCTCCAATTGAAATAGACTATAATAGGTAGTAAGACCCAAGAACTAAGGCTAAAAAAAAGAATGGCTAATTCTTCTTTAAACTTTATCGTACTCAAATTATTAGAATATTTAAATTTTATTGCATTTACAAGGGAAGTGATAACCCATAAGGCATAGATCATCGGAAGAATAAGGACATTCTTCGCAATTTCCAGATTATTTGAGATTGCATACGCTGCTACAAATACAAAGTAGGGCATAATTAAAAACATGTAAACGCCCCTATAAGCATGAAACTTCATTTTTTTTAAATCAAAGGCTTTGTAAACATAGAATGGAAACCAACAGGGCGTTATGTAACCAGCCGCATAAGCAATAATGTTTTGAAGAAAAACACTACCAGGCAAATTTTGATCAGGCAGAAATCCACTTGCGACATTATAACATAGTAATAAAAAGATAAGCACTATATTAAGCGAAGCAGTATTATCATCCGGTCTGGCAGCTCTGTAAATGAGCAAATAAAATAAAATTACTATTTCAATGCACACAAACATGAAAGTTACAATGTGCATTTGGGTCCCAGAAAGTAGCATATAAATGGCTTTTTTATCAATCTCTCTTCATAAAAATTAATTTATAACCCAGATCAAGCTCATTGTATATTTTAAAACCGAATTTCTCGTACCAAGGAATGTTTTTTAACTCTGAAGTTTCAAGATAGACCGGCCTTTGCTTTGTATAGCTCTCTTTTAATACTTCCTTCAGTAAGGAACTTCCAATCCCCATATTTTGTTCCTCTGCATCAACACCTATGTACCATAGATAATAAATCAATCCTTTTGGATGTAATCTTTTGACCTTTGCCTCCCGCTCCATCGCCTTTTTAATATTTGATATACCCATACTTGAAGTAATTAACTTCATATCTAATAATATTGATTTGATGCTTGTTTTTTTCTTATCCGGTAATAAAATCAAAGCGCAGGCCTTTTTATCATCAGACAGGAAAACATGCCCAAACATATGGCAGAGTTCAAAAGAATAATCCATTAAATTTCTTATTCGCTCCATCCTTTTCCCATCTTGTTGTATAATATAATTTACACTCTTATTTTCTTCAAAAGATGAGGTAAGAATGTCTATAATTCGCTCTTTATCTTTACGATCTGCCCGTATCATATATTAATTACATTATATTTCATTGCAAAGTTTATACCCGAATATTTTCACAATTACTAAGTTGAAGCTTTATATTCAGCTCTAAACACTTATTTAACTGATTTAATTTCAATATTTTATTAAATAAAAAACCTATGCTCTGAATTTATCTATTAGTATCCATTCAAAAATATGCTCTAATAGAAAGATTACAGTTAGATTTGACACTTAAGTCCAAAATATAATGCCTAACAATTGGAGTCGGGAATTCGGGGCATTGATTAATTCCCAACGTAAACTTAAGAAAATGCCTTTGCGGAAGGTAGCTGCCTTACTGGATATTGATACCTCTACGCTAAGTAAGATTGAAAAAGGTGAACGTCCGGCGAATTCTAAAATGGTTCCGGTGATTGCGGAGCTTTTTGGACTGGATTTTAAGGAAATGCAAATTAAATACTTGAGTCAGGCACTCAAAGACGAGTTTGGCAAACAGCCATTTTTTGATGAAGCAATTCAAAAGATATCTAAGGGATGAATTTTTTGTTAGAGCTAATTTAAGATTTGAGAAAAGTATCAAGTGATTAGAATATTTAGATGACCAAACTCGAAAATATAACCAAAGGAACCTACCTATCAGGTGTTATGCCTAATCAAACTGTGGAAGTTATTGATGCGGTATGGCATGGTGCAGATGTAATTGAAATAACTTTTAAAGATGCATTGGGTAGTCCCAATAATGAAATTCTTTATAGAGATAACGAACTGAACCTCGAAATTGCTCAGGTATCTGCACCCTGGAGTTTCAACGCATCGTCAAACCTTTTCAAATTGGTTTCAGAAGCATATAGGATTAGACTTGCTTATATTTTCGACCCAATGATGGCTGTGCACACGTCCATGATTGAGCCATTACCTCACCAGATTACTGCTGTATATGATGTCATGCTTCCAAGACAGCCGCTCCGTTTTGTATTGGCTGATGATCCTGGGGCAGGTAAAACTATTATGGCTGGTCTATTGATTAAAGAACTTGCGATAAGAGGTGATGCAAAGAAAGTATTGGTTGTTTGTCCTGGTGTATTAGCAGAACAATGGCAGGATGAATTATTTCAAAAATTTCAATTGCCATTTGAGATATTAACCACCGATAAATTAAATGCTTCAAGAACTGGTAATTGGTTCGACGAAGAAAACTATGTGATTGCCCGATTAGACAAATTAAGCCGTGACGAAGAGTTACAGGAAAAACTGAGTGTGAGCGATTGGGATTTGATAATTGTGGATGAAGCTCATAAAATGTCTGCTTCGTTTTTTGGAGGTGAAGTGAAGTTCACCAAACGTTACCGTTTAGGTCAATTATTATCTCAAAGAACTCGTCATTTTTTATTGATGACCGCCACACCGCACAATGGAAAAGAGGAAGATTTCCAACTCTTTCTTGCATTGATTGATGGTGATAGGTTTGAAGGTCGTTTTAGGGATGGAGTACATACCGTTGATGTATCAGACATCATGCGAAGACTGTTGAAGGAGCAATTGGTAAAATTCGATGGCAAACCTCTTTTCCCGGAAAGGATTGCAATCACAGTTCCTTATCGATTATCACTAGCCGAAGAACAATTGTATGTTGATGTGACGAATTATGTGAGAGAGCAATTCAACCGTGCAGATAACATGGAATCTGGCAGACGAGGTAATATTGGTTTTGCTTTAATGATTTTGCAAAGACGATTGGCATCATCTCCGGAAGCAATTTACCAGTCATTAAAACGCAGAAAAGAGAGATTACAAAAAAGGCTCGAAGAAGAACGATTATTCCATAGAGTAAACATAAGGCAGGAAGAAATACATGTTGTAGATGATGACGAAGACATAGAAGAATTTGTTGATGATGCTGATGCAGATGAACAGGAGCAATTAGAGAATGATTTTACCGACCGTGCCACTACAGCACAAACCATTCAGGAATTAGAAGCTGAAATAGCCACCCTTCAACGGTTAGAAGATTTGGCACTGGCAGTAAAACGTTCCGGTATTGATAAAAAGTGGGAAGAGCTTTCAACCCTCCTCACCGAAAATGAATGGATGTTTGATGAATACAATAACAGGCGTAAGCTGGTAATTTTTACAGAACATAGAGATACACTCAATTACTTAGCACTAAAAATACGAACTCTGTTAGGCAGCCAGGAAACTGTTGTTACCATACAAGGTGGTATGAGCCGTGAAGAGCGTAAAAAAGCTCAAACCCTTTTTACACAAGACATAAATGTTTCTGTACTTACTGCAACAGATGCAGCCGGCGAAGGTATCAATCTTCAACGGGCACATTTAATGGTGAACTATGATTTGCCTTGGAATCCAAACCGATTAGAACAAAGGTTCGGGCGTATTCACAGGATTGGTCAGACTGAAGTATGCCGGTTATGGAATCTCATTGCATACCAAACCCGTGAAGGTGAAGTATGGCATCGCTTGTTTGAAAAACTGGAAAATGAAAGAGAAGCATTGGGCGGCCAGGTGTTTGATGTATTGGGCGAAATGAGTTTTGAAAACAAAAGTTTGAGAGAACTTTTGGTTGAGGCCATCAGGTATGGAAGTGACCCTGAAAGAAAAGCATATTTGGATAGAGTTCTAGATGAAGCATTAGACCATGCACATTTAGAAAAACTGTTACAGGAAAGAGCCTTACATGCAGTTACACTAACCAAAGCGAATGTGCGGGTGATCCGTGAAGAAATGGAAAGAGCTGAAGCAAGGAAATTACAACCTCACTTTATTGCTGATTTCTTCCTCACTGCATTTAAAACTTTAGGAGGTTCAATAACCGAAAAAGAAAAAGGCCGGTATCTGGTTTTACATGTTCCTGCTGCTATTCGTAATCGGGATAGAATCATTGGTACAAGAGAACCAATATTAAAAAATTATGAACGTATCACTTTCCATAAGGAACTGATAACAATGCATGGCAACCCATTGGCGGCTTTTGTTTGCCCTGGTCATCCTTTACTGGATGCAACGATTGATCTGCTGTTAGAGAGTAACTTCATCTTACTTAAACAGGGCTCAATACTTATTGATGAAATAAATCCGGACAGTCAACCCCGGGTATTGTTTTATTTGGAAAATAGTGTTCAGGATGCCCGGCAGTTAGACACTGGCGGAAGACGAACTGTTTCAAAAGAAGTCCATTTTTTAGAGTTAAACGAACAGTCGGATATTACACAAGCTGGTTATGCGCCATACCTTGATTATAGAATTGCATCTGATGAAGAAGTAGCAATACTCAATAAAAAAGCTGCTGATGCTGCATGGCTAAAAAATAATATGGAGGATAAGATTAAATCCTTCGCTATTTCAACCATTGCAAGAGAGCATCTTGATAGGGTTAAGAAAAACAGGCAGTACTTGGTTGAGAAAACGAAGACTGCGGTCCATGAACGGTTAACAAATGAAATACGGTTTTGGGACCACCGTGCAAGGGCCCTCAGTCACCAGGAAGAAGCAGGTCGTCCTAATGCCAAACTCAATTCAAACGAAGCCAGGAAAAGGGCAGATGAATTGCAGGCACGTTTGCAAAAGAGAAATCAAGAGTTGGAAGAAGAATTAAAAATATCATCTAAACCTCCTGTTGTAATTGGAGGGGCTTTAATCATTCCGGCATCATGGCTTCAATCAACGCCAAGAGAGGATTATAAAGAGCAGGGATTTGCATCACCAGCAGAAAAAGCAGCCGTTGAAAACGCTGCGATGGATGCAGTTTTCATCGTTGAAAAAGAGTTGAATAATCCTGCAAGAAACAGAAGCAAGGAAAAAGTGGGCTATGATATTGAAAGCACTTGCAGCCAATCAGGTAGCCTTCGATTTATTGAAGTAAAAGGCAGGCGGAAAGATGCCACTACTGTTACCATTACAAAGAATGAAATCATTTACGGATTAAATCTGCCTGACCAATTCTTTCTGGCTTTGGCATTTGTTGATGGCAAAAGGGTAGAAGTTCATTATGTGCAAAGTGCTTTCAAGTTTGAACCCGACTTTGGTGTTACATCCATCAACTTTAATGTAAAAGATTTATTAACCAAAACCGTCCACCGCAGGACAATTACATTGCCCTAGAAATGATAAATAAAAAACTGATAGAAGTTTCATTGCCTTTGGATGTAATAAATGATGCTTCTGCATATGATAA
This sequence comes from Chitinophagaceae bacterium, assembly GCA_037718865.1. GTDB lineage: Bacteria > Bacteroidota > Bacteroidia > Chitinophagales > Chitinophagaceae > JADCRZ01. Next base: position 316,232 of record JBBJMP010000003.1, read on the forward strand.
AATGCCCGGTATTGGCGCTCATCCAAAGGGGATTCATCAATGGTGGGCACGTTTGCCATTGCCATGTGCCAGAATAATATTATTTGCCTCACTAATAGATGACCCTTCTTCACACCCTGATAAATTTCCAACAGATGAAGATCAGGCAAAAGAAAGAGGAAGGTTATTTGACATAATTCGTAAGCTAGGTCAAAAGAAAATACATAAAGCACAGGATGTTTTTAAAGAAGCGCATGAAGAGATTTTAAAACATTGTAATGGCAAACTCCCTACAGTATTTGATCCTTTTGCAGGCGGAGGTTCTATACCTTTGGAAGGTATGCGTTTAGGCCTCCCTGTTGAAGCTTCTGACTTAAACCCAGTAGCCGTTTTAATCAATAAGGCGCAATTGGAGATACTTCCAAAATTTGCAAGTCAAATACCTATTAACCCATTGTCAAAAAATAATTTAAATCTCAAGGATTATAAGCTGGCTGCCGGGTTAGCTGAAGATCTTCAATATTATGGCAAATGGGTCAATGAGGAGGCAAGAAAGAGAATAGGGAGTTATTACCCAAAAGCAAAAATTGACGCAAAGGAATATAACGTTGTTACTTGGCTCTGGGCAAGAACTGTTAAATGTCCAAATCCAGCTTGTGGAGCAGAAATGCCATTAGTAAGATCGTTTATTCTTAGTACTAAAAAAAACCCAAATATTTATTCTAAACCGATAATAACCAAAACCGACAAAGGGAATCAGATATTAGGTTATGAAGTGAAAAAAGGAACTACAGAATTTAAAGGAACTGTCAATCGCGGTGGGGCAACTTGCGTTTGTTGCAACGAGTCTGTTAGGTTAGATTACGTTAGAACAGAAGGAAGGTCGAATAGAATCGCACAAGTATTGATTGGTATGGTAATAGATACCGGTAGGGGTAAAACTTATATAAGTCCAACAAAAGAACAGCAAATCATTGCTTTAAATGTAGTCCCCAAATGGAAACCGGAAACTAATCTTCCAGAAAAGGCATTAGGGTTTAGAGTTCAATTATATGGGATGGATATGCATTGGAAGTTATTTTCGAATCGCCAACTACTTGGATTATCAACTTTAGAAGCAATTATTGGAGAGATAAAAAACAAAATCATTGCAGACGGGGGTGTTGAAGATTATGCAAAAGCAATTCAGTTTTTTCTTATTACCACAATAGATAGGCTTGCTGATTTTAATAATACCTTGACCCGTTGGAAATCGAGTGGCGATCAACAAATGCAATTATTTAATCGTCAGGCAGTTCCAATGGTGTGGGATTTTCCAGAAGCTAATATTTTAGAACCTAAAGCTATAAGTTGGCTATCTGCAATTGATATGACAATTGCATCAATAGAAATAGTTCTCACTGAAATATCCAAACCTCAAAACGCAAATCAATTTAATGCTGCAAAATACGAATTCACAAAAAAAAATTACCTTATAAGCACAGATCCGCCATACTATGATAATATTGGTTATAGTGATCTTTCCGATTTTTTTTATGTCTGGTTAAGGAAGGGTCTCCAAACTCAATATCCGGAATTATTAAGTACAGTTTTAGTCCCAAAAATGGAGGAGTTGGTAGCTTCTGACATCAGATATGGCAGTAAAGAGGCTGCCAAAAAACATTTTGAGGAAGGGTTTAAGAGAACATTTTACAATTTTAAAAAAGGATTAGATTCTCGATTCCCTTTGACTGTTTATTATGCATTTAAACAAGATGAAGACGACGATACTGAAGACACTGATAAATCCGAAGGCGTCGGGATAAGTCTGACTACTGGTTGGGAAACTTTATTGGAAAGTTTAGTGACGTCAGGTTTTCAAATAACTGCGACATGGCCGTTGAAAGCCTCGCAAAAATGGAGAATGGTTGCAATGGGTACCAATGCTCTTACAAGTTATATCGTATTAGCGTGCCGCCCTCGTCCAGACTATGCGCATTCTATTACACGATGAGAATATCTTCACATTCTAAAAAAAGAATTGCCCGAGGCCATTGAAATTTTGCAACGGAGTAATCTTGCTCCTGTTGATATGGCTCAAGCAACAATTGGACCTGGCATGGCTATATATTCTCGTTACGATAAAATTATGGAGCAAAATGGATCAACTTTATCAGTGCGTACGGCACTGTCATTGATTAATAAAGCATTGGGCGAAATATTAGCTGAACAAGAAGGGGATTTTGATACTGAAACTCGTTGGGCATTAGCTTGGTTTGAACAAGTTGAATTTGCTGCTGGTGAATTTGGCGATGCCAATGCTTTAGCATTGGCGAAGAATACTGCTGTAAATGCTTTAGTTCATTCCGGTATCGTCAAGTCAGGTGGTGGAAAAGTGCAATTAATTACACGTAACGAACTTTCTGATACATGGGACCCGACAACAGATGGCCGGGTAGTAGTTTGGGAAATGACACAACATCTTATTAAGGAATTACTCCAAAATGGTGAATTAGGTGCTGCTCGGTTATATAAGAATTTGGGTGTAAAAGCCGACGTGGCTAGGGAGTTAGCGTACCATTTATTTTCAATATGCGAAAAGAAGGGTTGGGCACAGGAAGCCCAGGCATACAACAGTTTGGTGCTTTCCTGGAACCAGATTGTTGCAGAATCAAATAATGTCAAAGACACTATACCAACTCAACAAAAACTTGACTTTTAAATATGGCACTAAGTAATTTAGATAGAGTAAATAAAGGATTAGACCTGCTTCGCAAAGGTCTGCTACATTTTATAGAAAAGGAAATGAAGGCTGAATACAAACAATATTGGGATGCGGAAGCTGTTGACAGCTTTCCTGAAGGTCATCATTCCAGAAATCTTACACCCGAGGAATGGGATGTGCAAGCAATACTTGCCATCATGCTAAAACAATGGTTTAAAGTGTTTGGCAAAATTTTGGGTCACCAGGAAAAAGCATGGGCAAGTGAATTAATGGAGGTAAGAAAAAGAGCTGCACATCAAAATAAGAATAACATTTTTGATACAGATGATGCTTTCCGGGCATTGGATAATGTTGAACGGTTGTTAAGTGCCATAGCAGCACCGGAAGCTGAGGAGGCAGACCATGATAAAAATGAATTGCTTCGTATCCGTTACGAAGAATCAGCTCGTAAAAAAGCAAAGAAGATTGAAACCCAATTAGTGGACATAGCAACACCGGTTAGTTTAAAGCCATGGAGGCAAGTTATTACACCACACCCGGATGTAGCATCAGGCAAATTTCAACAAGCAGAGTTTGCTGCTGATTTATGGAGAGTATATCAAGATGGAGAAGCAGCAGGTGAATATGGTAAACCAATCGACTTCTTCAATCGCACCTATCTTACACAAGGTATCCGCAAATTGCTGACAAATGCATTGCAGCGGCTAAATAACAAAGGAGGCGATCCTGTAATCAATTTACAAACCAACTTTGGTGGTGGTAAAACCCACTCCCTGTTGGCACTTTACCATCTTTGTTCAGGTACAAATTTTTCTTCTGTTCGAGACTTAGAGGACTACTTCAGAGAATTGGGTGATTTACGTCCACCTAAAAAAGTACACAAAGCAGTATTGGTCGGTAATAGGATAGCACCGGGCATCCAGCATAAAAAGGCAGATGGCACAGTTGTAAATACATTGTGGGGTGAAATGGCCTGGCAGCTAGGAGGTAAGGAAGGTTATGACATTGTAAAAGAATCGGATGCCATAGGTATGAATCCGGGAGATAAATTGACTGAATTATTCAGGAAGTTTTCTCCTTGTATCGTTTTGATTGACGAATGGGTTTCTTATTTGCGTCAATTGCCAGATGCAAAAGGCATGGTTTGTGGTACATATGATACGCATACCACATTTGCACAAGCATTAACTGAAGCCGCAAAGTCTGTAAACAATGCTTTAGTTGTAATTAGTTTGCCGGAATCAGATATTGAAATGGGTGGTTCCCGTGGTAGAACTGCAGCAATTGAAATTGGAAACATTATTGGACGAACAGAAACAACATGGTCTGCTGCCACACAGGAAGAATCATTTGAAATTGTTACAAGAAGATTATTTTCAAAAGTTACAACCAAAGAACAATTTTCTGAGAGAGATACTACTGCAAGGTCATTTGGTGATTTCTACAGAAACAATGCTCAGGAATTCCCATCTGAGACAAAGGAATCAAAGTACGAAAGCAGGATAAGAGATTTTTATCCAATCCATCCTGAGTTGTTTGACATACTGGCAAAAAGATGGGCAAGTATAGACTGCTTTCAGAAAACAAGGGGTATCCTTCGTTTGATGGCAAAAATCATTAACTACCTATGGGAAAATAACGATGCAAGTCCATTAATACTACCTGCAAATATTCCATTCGATGAACCTGGCATTCAGGAAGAAATGCTACGCTATCTGCCCGATACCTGGCGTGCAGTAATTCATAGCGATGTGGATGGTTCTAATTCATTGCCTCGACAAATAGATAGCAGTAATCCTAATCTTGGCAGATACTCAGCCACCCGTAGAGTAGCAAGAAGCTTATTTTTTGGCTCAGCACCCACATTTGAAGCAGCTGATAGAGGTTTGGACTTACAACGTATAAAACTGGGCAGCATTTTTCCTCAAGAATCCATTGCTATTTTTTCTGATGCACTAAGACACTTGGCTGATAAGGCCACATATGTTTATGTTCAAAAAAACCACTATTGGTATTCAGACAAAAATAATGTTACCCGTACTGCCGAAGAAAGAGCATCGCATATAAAAAAGGAAAAAATAGAAGAAGAAATTTATAATCGGCTTTCTCAAATATTACTGCCATCAAGAGGGCAGTTTTCAAGAGTGCATTTCATGCCTGTAACTTCAGGAGATGTGCCCGATGACATGGACATGAAGTTGGTTGTCATTGGAGGCGATGCTCCTCATATTCCTCGAGATTTAAATAGTGCAGCCTATAAAAAGGCAAAGGAAATCCTTACAATGAAAGGAACATCCCAACGGCTTTATAGAAATACATTGATTTTCCTTGCCCCGGATAAAACGAGGTTAGAAGAATTAAGGGTTGCTGTTCGCAATTATTTGGCATGGTCCTCAATTTTAAAAGATAAGGAGATACTTAATCTTGATGCTTTTCAAAATACTCAAGCAGAAGGAAAGGTAAAATCCGGTATTGATACCATTAAACTCCGTTTGCCTGAAACATTTATTTGGATACTTACACCATTTCAAGATTCCGGATCATCAGAAACACAGTGGGATGAATCAAAAATGAACGGTTCAGCCCAGGACACTTATAATGCAAGAGTGACAAAGAAATTGTTTACACAATCCCAGTTGTATAATGATTTCGCTTCCACTGAATTACGGATGAACCTGGATAAAATTCCATTGTGGAGAGGTAATGATGTATCAATAAAACAACTTCGGGAAGACTTTGCAAAATACTTATACCTTCCAAAGCTTATTACACCTGACTTATTAAGAGCGGCAATAGAAAATGGAGTGAGTTTGATTTCATGGGAGAAAGATGCATTTGCCTTTGGGGAATCGTTTGATGAAGAAAATAAACGTTACAGGGGCTTAAGAGCGGGGCATCATGTAGGCATTTCATTAGATGGTAACGGCCTATTAGTTAAACCTGAAGTTACTGCTGTTCAATTAGCCATTGAAACGGCTGAAGCAGAAGAAAAAGCAAAAGCCAAAGGTGATCAGCCAGGTAAGCCATTGCCAGGAGACCAAGGTTCTGACCGCAAACCAAATGCAGAAGATCCAGATCCGACAACATTGAAAAAAACAAGATTTTTTGGTCATGTGGAAGTTGATACATTACGATTCTTTCGTGATGCAGAAAATGTTGAAAAGGAAATATTAAAACACCTTAGTGCAATAAAGGGTACTAATGTGAAAATCACAATTCATATTGAAGCGGATAATACGGATGGATTTGCACCGGACACAGAAAGAACGCTTAGAGAAAATGGAAGAACGCTCAGATTTGGAAATGTTGAATTTGAATAAGTTTTCAATGCAATTTATACACTAAACATTCTTTATTTAAAAGAAGGTATGCTAAAAGACGAAATACACAAATTAGTTTGGTTAGGCATATTAAATATTGAAAGTTTTGAATTTTCTACAGATAATCTATAGTCATCCAAGATTCGAGATAGGATGCCATTTTTTATAATGATTTTTTTTATTTCGCCAGCTGTAATATCAATATTCAACATTCTTGCGACGCTCCATTCAACTATTATTCATTTATTAATTCCTGCACAAATTTAGGCTTGTGCCTGAATACGCTTCAAGGAACTACGGCATAAACACAAACCCAGCTCACAAGGCTAACATTTATTCCGTTCCTCCTTGCGCTTAATTCAGTTGCAAAGCCTGATTGGTTCCATAATTAAAAAATAAAATTATGGAAAACACATCAACAACTCCAGCATGGATAATCGCATCTGAAATTGAACTCACCTACAAATCGAAAGTAAAAGCTTCGGAACGCCCTTGTATCAAAGATTCCAAAGATGCTTATGAGATACTCCTGAGAGTATGGGATGATGGTAAAATCGATCTTCAAGAAGAATTCAAAGTTCTATTTTTAAACAGAGCTAATAAAGTGCTTGCCGTATTCAATGTTTCTACCGGTGGCATCACTGGTACAGTGGCAGATCCGCGATTGATATTTACCGCTGCATTAAAAACAAACGCGGTTTCATTGGTTCTAAGCCATAATCATCCCAGTGGCAATCTAAAGCCTTCCAGGGCTGATGAGGAACTCACTTCTAAAATAAAACAAGCCGGTTCATTCCTGGATATAAAAGTCATTGATCACATCATTATTTCAAGCGAAGGTTATCTGTCATTCGCTGACGAGGGGCTTTTATAGCCCCTTTTTAATTCCATCGTTTTTTACTAAAGATGAAAAAGGTTTCTTTTTGCAAATGCACAGCCATCTTTACATCATAATAATCTGTTAGGGATCACTTTATTTGCCTCCGAACTGCCTTATAATCATCCTCTGTTCACTATCCTCATCATTTTTACATAATATCAATACAACATCAGCCAAGAAAAAGCTACGAGATACCTGTAAGACGATTCTCTTGTATACGGTTCTGTAAATCAAAGGGATAAAAAGCAAGCGAAGTTAGCGGCTTTCAAACAGCACATAAATAATTACAGTCTCTATAAACCTTGCCTGCCAAAAGACTACGCCATAAACACAAACACCTGACCACAAAAGCCTTCATTTATTGCGTTTCCTTTTGGCTTTTACCACAAGCCGCTTCTTCGTATGCTTTCTTTTTTTCCCTTTTTTCTTTTACAAAACATTTTTCTCTCAAACAGATTTTAAAAATATCAGATATGCAAACACAGAAACTATCCCGCCTCATGTACCTGTCATGGGAAATACAGCGCAAGAAAAAATGTTCTCGTTCCCGTTCGCTTTTTGCTGCATGGGCTATTTTCCTGACCAAAGATACTACAGTGTATCACCTGGTTAGGAAGCACAGTTCAGAACGCTTTCAAAACAAAATACCATTGGAACATCCAACACTTTTTTAAACAATCTTTTTTATTCACTTATAAAATTTACAACTATGACAATCGTAGGCAGAATCACCAGAGATGCAGTTGTTAATCAACTGAAAGATGAAAGAGAAGTAGTAAACTTTTCTATTGCAGTCAATGACTATTACAAACCGAAGAACGGTGAAGGGGTAATGCACACCACCTACTACAACTGTTCGTACTGGATTAGTTCTAAAATGGCCGCAAACTTAATGAAAGGAACACTGGTAGAAGTTACCGGACGCATTTATGTTACCGCATACAGTGGCGCAGACGGAACGCCAAAGTCTTCATTGAACTGCCATGTAGACAACATCAAAATTCACGCATGGGCAAAAGAGGTGGAAGTAATTGGCAGGCAAGCTAATACACCCGTAATGGAGCGAGAAGGTGACGACTTACCGTTTTAATTCTCTGGTTCCGGTGCTTCGGTACCGGAACTTATTTCTATTCATTTTAATCAATAATCAAAACCGCAGTAGTACCGTCTGTGGGATATAAGTTAAAATTGGTAGCACATATGGCACATAACATTAATTTCAACGAACAAACTGGAAAACACAGTTTCTTTTCAGTAAAGGAAAAAGCCTGGCATGGCTTAGGCCAAATCGTAAGCGATTACCCAACCAGCGCCGAAGCCTTGAAACATGCAGGGCTGGATTATTCCGTAGAGAAAAGACGGCTTTTTACTTACGATGAAAACAATGTAGCGAATGAAAATACCGACATTATTATTCCGGAAATCGAAGTACCCAATTATTTCGCTACTATCCGCACCAATAACCAACAGGTATTAGGTGTAGTGGGTAAGGATTATGAAGTGATTCAGAATGTGGATGCGTTCATATTTTTTGATGCTATTATTGGCGGGGATGGTTTACAATATGAAACAGCTGGAGCATTAGGTAAAGGCGAGAGAATATTTATTACTGCTAAATTGCCTGATTACATTAAAGTAGGGAATGATGATTTAATAGAAAAGTATTTGTTTTTAACCACATCGCATGACGGCTACGGCAGTATAACCGCAGCTTTTACCCCTATAAGGGTAGTTTGTCAAAACACACTTAACGCCGCCATGAGTAACCATACGAATAGTATTAAAATACGGCATACAGCCAACGCAAAAGAAAGGTTGGAACAGGCGCATAAAGTAATGGGCATATCAAACACCTTATCTATAGAACTGGAAGGCATTTTCAACCAATGGGCGAAAATAACTATAACAGATAACCAGGTGAAGAAGCTGATACAGCTGGCAATGATACCCAGCAAAGAGGTATTACAGAATGTACAAGCAGGGAAAACAGACGACCTTTCTTCCTGTTTCAAGAACATGGTAGATAATGTATATGAATATTCCTTGAGCTGCCCAACCCAGCAAACGGAAACTACCAAAGGCACTTTGTTTGGTGCCTATAACGGTGTTACAGGATACTTTCAAAACGTACGAAATTATAAAGACGATGAAGCTAAACTGAAATCTTTACTATTTGGCGGAACAGGGCAATTACGTACACAAGCTGCATTCCGTTTTTGCGAATCATTTGTAAAGCACGGCGAAAATGCTTTTATTTTTAATTAGCCTCAAGGGGGCACCCCCCCTTGTTTTACTTAATAAAAGACCTTAAAAGCGACCTGCCCTTCGGGACAGGTCGTTGGTTATTATAAGTGATAATGTAAAACATTTAAGCCGTGATTTTAAATTGATTTAATGATGGTAAAAAACCACGAGGCCAGATATTAATTTCATTTAGTCACTTCTCCAATTTCCAGCCGTCGTCATGTAAAGAAAAATTTGCTTTACGAGAGGCATTTTGCTTATAATCCGTGGAAACTAAAATGGAAAAAGGCGTAAGATTTTTATAAGATGTTGTATACTCTACAATGGCATCTTTTCCTGATTGTCCAGTTTTAATCCCAGTAACTTCTAATAGTTGTTCCTCACCTATTTTCACTTTTTGTATGTTACTAGACCTGTCCTTTTCCGGCGTTGGAAGTAAGTAAGGCTGTGCTTTATCCGTAAAATGGATTAATGGACTACCAATCTCGCCTAATTTTTGCGTGCGCCGTACTGTTAATAGACCTGTTGTCTCAAGCCCTGCATCAAGAACTTTTTTTGCGTGCTGCGGATCACCACAATAAATGTCATAGTCAATAACTTTAGGGTACTGCCTACCCTCTTGAATTTGTCGAAAAGCATCTTCCCGATCTAGCTCTTTATTTGACTTGCAGCTAACCATCAGCAAGCAAAAAATCAAAATATTTATTGTTGCTATTTTCATAGTAAAATATTATTTGTTGTCGACTATAAAGTTACCAAATTAACTTTTGAGTAAAGAAAACAGACGAAAAAATAAAGCACAAATTTTTTTTTAATCTTCAAATAGATAATAGCTATTAGGGTTACTATCATGAAGCACAAACATCCTATGTTCTTGATAAGTTCCTGGCTTATTTTGTTATACTGAAAAGCTGCATGTACAAGCGTGATTAACACTTTGGAATACTTGCTTTTTTTAAAATAGTCTTTCCCTTGTCACTCAAAGCAATGTTGATTACATACACTGCATTAACTGCACAAAATTTAAAATCAATATCACTTTCATCCATCATATACAATTCGTCTCTTCGCCTCCTATAAACCGTCAGTTGGAATTTTACGCCAGTATTTTTTTGAGTAAAATAGCAACTTATACCCATTACTTTCTTTGCCCATATTTTAAAATCCAGCACTGCTTCATATTCACCTAAAGGAACACACTTGTTTAAATAGGGATAATTACGCGGTTCAAATCCCATCAGCACTGCGACACTCCATGATAGTACATTACTTTCCATGCCTATTTATTGTTTAAGGATTTTAATTTCTCACTTAATTCTGTCAAGCCTGCCTTCTTTAAACAATCGTCTGCCAGTAATGTGAAATCTTGCAGAATATCCTTCGGCACCATATCCAATAGGTTGGATGATTTATCATCCTGCTTAGTAGCTAAACCACGTTCAATAACTCTTGTTAAAAGCAAGACGTTTCTTCTGGAAATTTTCAAGTCAATCTTTACGGTATCATTCATTCCAGGAATACTAAGTATAGTATCATAAACCTGTGCAATATCATTTGTAGTAAGCATAATAGTAATTTAAATGTTATCAATAATTGTCATTGCAAAAATATTTGCTACTTCGCATATCAACCCATTCATAATTTGAACAGGATAGATATTAACTGAGAGCCTTTATAATTTTGTATCCGTATGGCTGAATTGTGTAAAATGTAAATGTGCTGTTATGACATTCATAAAACAAATGGCTTCCTGCGAAGAAGCAAAAGAAATGGATATGGTTGATTATCTCGCCGGGTTAGGTTATGAACCTTTAAAAATAAGAAATGTGGATTATTGGTATTTGTCTCCGTTACGGGATGAAAAAACACCTTCCTTTAAAATCAACAGAAAACTTAATAAATGGTTTGACCATGGAATTGGAAAGGGCGGCAATCTGATTGACTTCGCCATTCTTTTTCATAATTGCAGCGTAGGCGAATTTCTGCAAATAATTAACAGAGATTCTCTTTTTCAAAAGCCTATTAGTCGGAAGCTTGAAGAACAAATTAAAGAGAGGAAAATAAATATTCTGGGTGATTTTATGTTAAGTTCATTTGGATTATTACGTTATCTGCATGAAAGAAAAATTCCCATTGATATTGCAGATCATTTTTGTAGAGAAGTACGCTATGAAATTAACGGTAAAATTTACTACGGCATAGGTTTTAAAAATGATTCTGCCGGATACGAAATCCGGAATTGTTATTTTAAATCTAGTAGTTCACCGAAGGATATCACCACATTGAACAATGGCGCAAAAGAGGCTGCAGTTTTCGAAGGATTTTTTGATTTCCTTTCCTTCATGGCTATCCATCAAAATCAACAACGGGTCTCTATGGATTTTGTGATCTTAAATTCCGTTTCCATGTTTGAAAAAGCGCGGCCATTTATGGAAAAACATGAAAACATTCTGCTTTACTTAGACCGCGACACAGCCGGACAAAATTGCAGTCGATATGCTCTTTCCCTTAGCAAGAGCTACCAGGACGAAAGCTATTTATATAAACTGTATAAGGATCTCAATGATTGGTTTGTGAATATCGGGAAGGCACAGTCTAATATCTAAGAAGCAAGCTATTATCTTATGATATGTAAACCTGAGAAAAGCTTAGTTGTGATTTAGAGATATAAATACTCACAAATAATTGAAAACGATAATGAAAGGTATAATGGACATAGTGAAGGTTGTAAGATTGCCTCTTGTCAGCAATCGGCCAGATGTCCGGTTGTATCACAACCGACTCTGGCCGCCCTTACTCCGAAGTCGTGGGCGGTGAGATAGAAAAGATAAGTATTATAAAACCATAAAATGATAAGTGATGAGTGAACAAAATAGCAACCGAACAAATTGGCTGCACCTTCGCCTAAAGCCAGAAGAATATGCCAATCTTCATAAGCAGTTTAGTAAAACAACTTGCCGAAAAATAAGCGATTATTCCCGAAAAATACTCTTGGGCAAACCTGTTATAGCTACTTACCGAAACCAGTCTTTAGATGACTTTATGACAGAGATGATACAGCTCCGAACAGAATTAAACAGCATCGGAAACAACGTCAATCAAGCTGTAAAAAAGCTGCATACGCTAGAACAAATAGCCGAGTTTAAGACCTGGATGATAACTTTCGAATTGGAAAAAGAAACCTTGTTGAACAAAATAGATGAAATCAAAAATCGTATTAATAAAATCGCTGATCAATGGTTGCAGTAATAAAAACAGGTTCATCCATACGCCGGATTTTCAATTATAATGAGCAGAAAGTCAAAGAGGGAAATGCCCAATGTATTATGGCGTCTAATTATCCAAAGGATGTGGAATTACTTACGTTAAGTAATAAGCTAAATCGTTTGCTTAATCAGGCCGCTTTGAATGAAAATGTTACCCGCAACAGTGTACATATCTCCCTCAATTTTGACCCATCAGAGAACCTTTCTGTTGCTCAATTAAGGGAAATTGCAGAAGCTTACATGCTCAAAATTGGTTTTGATAAACAGCCGTATTTAGTATACCAGCACCATGATTCGGGGCATCCTCACATACATATTGTATCTATCAAAGTTAAGGCCGATGGTAGCCGAATTGACACTCAGAATATTGGCCGTAACCAATCAGAAAATGCGCGAAAAGAGATTGAACATTCCTTTGGATTAGTAAAGGCAGCTAACAAAAAAAGAAGGCAAGCTTACGAACTTAAACCGGTCAATGTCCAGAAAGTGCAATATGGAAAATCTGAAACTAAAAGAGCTATTACAAATGTATTGGACGCGGTGCTAAATATTTATAAGTATGCATCAGTACCTGAATTGAATGCGATACTTGGGCAGTATAATATACTAGCAGACAGAGGTAGTGAAGAGTCTCGTGTTTATCAAAACAATGGTCTTGTATACCGGATATTAGATGGCGATGGCAATAAGGTAGGTGTACCAGTCAAAGCCAGTGATTTGTATAATAAACCTACTCTAAAGTACCTACAAGCCAAATTTCAACAGAATGAAGCAGCGAGGCAACCTTACAAAGTGAGGGTTAGAAATGCCATTGATTTAGCCCTGATAAAGAATCCCAACCATTCTATTCAAAGCCTGGCAAAGTCATTGGAAAAGGAAGGTGTTATAGCGGTTTTAAGGCGAAATGATGAAGGCATTACTTATGGTATTACTTACGTAGACCACAGTACAAAAAGCGTTTTTAATGGCAGCGACTTAGGAAAGCAATATAGCGCTAAGGGCATTCAGGAAAGATGCAAGGTAGTGGAGAATTCTCAACCCAACGAAACCACAAAACAGCAAGCGGTATTGCAGCAGAAAGGTCAAAATTCAGATACAAAAAATGAACAGGAATTTTTTGCCGTGCAAGCTAGGCAATCAAATATTCCTAAGCCGCTGGACGACTCATTGCAACCTTCCCAATCATATAATTACCTCCCTCATCAATTAAAAAAATCCAGAAAGAAAAGGCGCAAACGCATATCAAATAACTTTTAAAAATTATAATTATGGCAATGCATACCGGTGAAAACGAACAGGCGTTGAGAAAGATCCTGGATATGACCAGACTGATCAGCATAGCTATTTTAGTATTGCACTTTTATTATTACTGCTATACTGCCTTTGTAGAGTGGCATCTTTCCGCAACACTTACCGACAGGTTAATGGGAAATATTAGTAATACAGGATTGTTTAAACAATTTTATAAATCCAAAGTATTTGCTTTAGGATTTTTATTCATTTCACTATTGGGAGCAAGAGGCAGGAAGGATGATAAATTAAGTTACAAGAAAGCATTGACTTACTTACTCTCTGGCCTGCTGATTTATTTTGTAAGCTACCTTATCTTATTACTCAAACTTTCCTTAACAACAGTTGCAATCCTATATATGAGTATGACAGCAATTGGTTTTATGCTGATATTGTCAGGAGGTACATTAATATCCCGTGTTATAAAATTAAAATTAAACAGCAAAGACATCTTTAATAAAGAAAATGAAACCTTTCCCCAGGAAGAAAGGCTACTGGAAAACGAGTATTCAATTAACCTTCCGGCACAATATAGTCTTAAAGGAAAGAGACGCAAAAGCTGTGTCAATATAATCAATCCGTTTCGGGCATTGATGGTTCTTGGTTCACCGGGATCAGGTAAATCCTACTTCGTAATCCGGCATGTTATTACACAACACATTAAGAAAGGGTTTACCATGTTCGTGTATGATTTTAAGTTTGACGACCTTTCCAAAATTGTATATAACACTTGGTTAAAATATAAGAGCAAATACCCTGTTCCACCCGAGTTTTATGTAATCAATTTCGATGATCTTACCCGTAGCCATCGCTGCAATCCACTCGATCATGCGACCATGAGCGATATCACTGATGCCGCCGAATCTGCCCGAACTATCCTTATGGGATTGAACAGAGAATGGATCAAGCGACAGGGTGACTTCTTTGTGGAATCGCCAATCAATTTTTTAACTGCTATTATCTGGTATTTGCGCAAATATCACGACGGAGAGTTTTGCACTTTACCCCATGTAATTGAGCTCATGCAGGTAGATTATGACAGCTTGTTTACAGTACTTAGAACAGAAAAAGAAATAGATGTATTAATTAACCCGTTTGTCAATGCCTATCTCAACGATGTTATGGAACAACTGGAAGGTCAGATTGCTGCAGCTAAGGTGGCCATGGCCAGGCTTTCTTCACCACAATTATACTATGTGTTGTCGGGTAACGACTTTATGCTGGACATTAATAATCCGGATGAGCCAAAGGTCATTTGTATGGGTAATAACCCCCAGAAGATTCAGATCTACGGAGCAGTTTTATCCCTATATGTTACACGCCTGGTTAAGCTGGTCAACAAGAAAGGAAAGCAAAAAAGTAGCCTCGTTTTTGATGAGTTTCCAACAATTTACCTTAATAATATGGACAGTCTAATTGCCACCGCTCGAAGCAATAAAGTGGCTACCTGTTTGGGTGTCCAGGACTTTAGCCAGCTTCGTAAGGATTACGGTAAAGAGCAGGCAGACGTGATCATGAATATCACCGGCAATATTATTAGCGGACAGGTAACTGGAGATACTGCCAAACAACTCAGTGAGCGCTTCGGCAAGATTATGCAGGATAGGGAAAGTCATTCAATCAACAGTGCTGACACATCTATCAGTCGTTCCAAACAATTGGAATCAGCCGTACCAGCTTCAAAGATTTCAGCCCTCTCCTCTGGTGAATTCGTGGGAATGGTGGCAGATGATCCGGATAATAAAATTGACCTCAAGACCTTCCATTGCGAGATATTAAACGATCATGAGGCTTTGAGGCAAGAACAGCACAGCTATAAGGAAATACCGGTTATACGTACGCTTGACAATGCTATGATTCAGCGGAATTACTTACAGATTAAGCAGGATGTGGAGGATATTATTCAATCTGAGATGGAAAGGGTACTTAGTGATCCTGGATTGCGTCATTTGGTAATTAGAAAAGAATAAATCTGTTGTCGTCGCTGCACTTTGTCAAGGAAGTGCTATTAAAGATAAAACGTTCTGACTTTTCAGTTTAAAGTCACCTGGAAAATCATTTGGTAGATTCAGCTGCAAGAACATTTTTTACAAATTTTATTCCGTTATTTTGAGCAAGCCTAACCATTATAAGATATTGTATGATCAGCATTAGAAGATAATACCATTTGAATGTCTGTTCATTAAAAAATAATGACGAAATTCCAACAGAAATTAAAAATAGAAAAGAGAGGGATGTTAGGTCTCTTGCTAAAAGAAAATCCTTGTGGCTTTTTCTAATAATAATTTCCTCAGCATGAATTTTGTATATCTTATACCAAAGTTGGTTTTGCTGTTTCGGATCGATGGGAAGCTTAGGATATAATATAGTTAGAGCATTAACACTTATTCGATCATCTTGATGAGCGTAGATGGAAAAAGCTCTATTTCCAGGAGGTACATTTTTGAATCGCCAAAATACAATTACAGCTTTTTGTTTACTAGTTAATAAACCATTTAATATAAATAATAGCAAAGGGGCTATGCAAAGTCCTAATGTTCTCAAAGTGATTAGAGCTTTATAATCATTTAACAAGACTTGAATGTTGATAGAGAAGAATAGTATTAAAAAAATAACCATATTAAAACAAAAGAAAGACCATAGATATGTGAGGTGTGTCGATTTATCCGGACAGTAAAGTGTCTTAGTTTAGAATAATGTTTCAAATGTAATATTAATTGTTATCAAAGTAAATATGCTTTGATGCTGATGCCTCAGAAAACCTAATCATTAGATTCATGGGCGATAGCCCATTCCTTTTCTTCTTTCTTTTTTTGGTGCTTTTTTTCTTAAATTTTTCATCTGCTGATTCCTTTGAAATACTTATCCACATTGAGTTTCAACAGCATTTATTATTTTGTTATTGATGTTATTCATGATATATTTGTTTTGCCGGAATGAAGCAGAAACAGGCTCTGCAGAGGTGCAACCTGCCAGGAATAATTCCGGACATCGTAGGCATATTTTAAGCTCTTTGACAGTACTATTTTCAGGTGGGCTAAGGTTGGCAGCCAGACAGCGGTTAACGGGCTTGCCAGACGCCTTAGTACCGTTATTGATTGGCTTTACTTTCATGTTAATGCTAACTGGTTTTCAAAATTGTTAGGAGATAAATAGCCAATGGAAGAATGTAACCGTAAGGGGTTATAATACATTTCTATATAGTCGAAAATCTCGGTTTGGGAATCTTCAGCATCATGGAAGGCGCCACCTTCCATCAACTCTGCCTTGAACCTGCTGAATAAGGATTCTATATGCGCATTATCATATGGATTATCAGCATCACTCATGCTTTGTATCACGGTTCTCCTATGCAGCATTTGCCTGAATTTAGTCCCTGCATACTGCCCGCCACGATCGGAATGTATCATTAACCCAGGCGATACTTTTCGTGTCCTTATTGCCTTATTGAGAGAGGCTGTAACCAGCGATTCCTGCATGTGATCCTGCAGGTCCCATCCTACTATTTTCCTGGAACACAGGTCCATCCATACAGACAAATAGCGGAAAACTCCTGCAGCCATTGGTATGTAGGTAATATCACCTACCCACACCTGGTTGATAGCTACCGGAAAAGCCTTTGTCTTCAGGTGGTTGGGGCTGATTTGATAGGGATGCCTGCTGTTGGTTGTTTTAGGCACAAAGGATCGCGGCTGGATGGCTTTGAGCTCATTGGCAGAAAGGTACTTGCGGACCTTATAAGGGCTTACCCATACGTTTTGATGCTTAAGCTCGGCAACGATCCTTCTGAAGCCGTAACGGCGTTTATGTTCGCTGAAAACAGCAATCACCTTCTGTTCAATCATGGTGTTTTTAGCTTTGGGTTGATGGGTGGTTTTATTGTGCCATTCATAAAAACAACTTCGGTTGATCCCTAACACTTTACAGATCTGCTCAACAGGATGCTCATCGCGGATGGTATTGACAAAGCCATACACTATTGTCATATCCCGCGGCTGAAAATTCCCAAGGCTTTTTTTAAAATATCACGCTCCTGTTCGGTGCGTCTGAGTTCAGCTTTTAAGCGCTCATTTTCCCCAAATAAGCCGTTTTGTGATGTTGATGATACCCCTGTGATTTTACCTGGAATTGTGGAAACAGATTGAGCTGATTTGTACCACCGGTGAAGCAGCGATGCACTCACACCAAGTGCCTGAGATATCTCTGAAACGGGACGGCCTGAAGATATCATTTTAATCACATCCTCTTTGAATGATAAATCATACTTTCTATGAGTTCTTGTTACTTTTTTGACAGACATGGTTAGCGAATTTACGTCACTTTACTGTCCGGATTTATTGGTACATCTCAATGGAGTGTTTCTTTGTTTCAGGCTTATTTCATTATTTGACATAATTTTATTAATTAAAAATGAATGGCAATAAATCGGTGTTAGTGACAATCAAGGACAGCGTTGGTAGAGGCACTTTTTGATTAATTGACCTAAGTTCCTCAACGGTTTGTTTATCCCGTTCACTAAGTGCCTCTAATTGCGTTGGATGCGTATGCCATTCACCAACATATCCTATCAATCCCCCTGTACTATCCTTAATCTGGTCCACTTTTTGCGGCAGGCCCGCAATGCCTCTAATAAAAGAGGTCGCACAACTTTTACTATCTGATGGTGCCTGTATAGTGTCAAACACATGAATGGTTTTTGTCTTGTAATTACAAATGCCAATTAAAATTCCGCCGGTTTCGTTTGGTTTATGTTTTTTGCATTGCTTTAATAGGCGTTGCCGCAATCCATTTATGAGCCTTAGTTCCCAGCCGCTGCCTTCACGGCAGGGATAAACGTCAAATACAGGAACAACTTCGAACTTGGTATTGGTTTCCGGAATGCCAATAGTATTGATGGAATGTATAAACAGAAGACCATTTTCCTTTAAAGTGGCCCTGTCTTTTTCATTGTGTAGCAGCCGTGAAAAAATTGCTGCATGCTGCGAAATGCTATCATCTGACACAACCGTTGAAATAGAACTGCAACCGAGTCCTATGTTTAGTGTATCAGGTTCTTTAGTAGCGTCTGTATGCCTCCATTTCGCTAAAGACCTATTATTTAAAGCACGATAATATGCCAGGTTAATAAGGTCATCTATACGTGGATTTCGGTTTCTACCTTCTATATACAATAAACCTACATTTCCTTTATCGACAACTTCACAGCGGGCAACATTTATCTCCGCAGGAAATGATTTTAATACAAACCAGTTCTGCACATTCAGAGATGCAGTAGAATCTAATATCCAGTTATATAAAATTATTTTCTGATCTGATAATAAACTGACAGATACTGGATAAGCGTTCAGTGTTTTTCTTGGTTCTGTCTCATACATTTGCTTTATTTCTTCGATAATGGCGTTCGCTTTGTTACGTCCCACACTATCTGCATACAAAGTGTGCCTAGCCAAGTTGTGCTGCAGAAAGTTATCGTCATCGCAAATACCGATGGTAGACTTGCCACTCCTGGCATCATGCATGATTATTTTGGATCCAAGCGAACCTGCGCCAATAAAAAGAGTACTACTGTTTCTATCTTCGTTGGTTAATATTTGAGCAAGGTCACTACTAAATGGCTCAATATGATCCTGATTCCATACTTTACAAGAATCGTCAATTTTTCCCTTTTTTTGGGTTGTAATTTTAACGACAAAATTTATGAATTCATAAGGGCCATCAAATCCTATCATCTTTTTGGGTCGCTTGATGGCATGAATTATAGGAGTATGTTTATCAAATACGTACTTGTGTTGCTTTAAAGTTTGCAGAATGGTATCAATTTCAATACTATATTGATGGAAATAATTTTTTAAAGAGCGGTAATTTCGAGGCAGTTCGGTTTCATAATTTTCAAAGATTTTGTGCTCACCCTGCCAAACCAAGATAGCAATGTCTGGTATAACCTTTGACTCTGGAGGTAAAGAGCTTTCAGCCTTCTTGATCGCTTGCAATACTAGGTCGATGCTGGCTGCCTGGACAGGCATTTCAGACTTAAAATTAGGCAATTTTTCGATTTGGTCTGAATTAGCATACCGCATACTAATCAGACAGGCAAAAGAATGTCCCGGCAAAAAAGAAACGTTATCTTCAATGATGCCCTTCATGCGATTATATCGGTAGCTATGATATCCGGTATAACTGTCTAATCTTAATGGATCAAATTCATCACCATCATCATTAAGCTTGCCATTTGCTGCCTTGTAAAACCATTCTGTAGTTGCATCTAGGAAATTTTCAATACGCTTACCTGCAAACCATTCGTTTACATTTCCTCTAACCAAACAAAGTTTAGCAGGATCTTCTTTATGGCTTGCATATAAATGAGAAAGCTTATTTTTAGGGAAATCTAAGCGATCACTTAATACGAGGGGCGCATATTCTGGATACAGTTTAAGATTAAACCGGATTATGATAGGTTCTTTTGGTCGAATGTCTATCTCTGCAATAGTGCCCATTGTCGGAATGCTAACTTCTACAACTACGGGAATCCCTATGAATTGATCATCTATGGCTAATACTTTCAGTTTACAAATATTATAATACTGTTTTATCTCTGCTATCGCATCCTTTATCTGTAAGGGAATAATTCCATTATATTGCACTAGCCGATTACTAAATAGCATATACTCATTTTGTTCCTTGTTTTATAATAGTACCAGAAGCCCCGGCACCACCAGCAGAAGTGATAGCCCCTGCAGATCTTGATTTGAATACTTTTGACGGTCCTTTGGATGTAATCTCAAAAATAATAGGTTGAGGGGTATTCCCTTTAACTTCATTAGTTGAGGTATTTAAAAAGTTAGAAGCGCCAACCTTTGATACATATTCTTTTTTGGCAGCATCATGCGGTGGATTTGGTTTTTCAGCAACAATTTTTCTGCAAGAAGCAATTAATTTGGCGCTTTCGCCCCTTTTATAATTCAGAACCTCAAGTGAAGTCTTTTTAGGATCTACATGCTCCTCTTGGGGGCGGTCATTGAAAAATGACCAGGAACAATGGTGCGGCGATAAAAAAATATCCCATTGTAAGGCATCTTCGCTTTTATCTTTACCATATTTTTTTGTCTTGCTTAGAATTGTATCCCATGAATAATGATCGGAATCTCCACCAAACATTGCTAAAGTACTGTGTTGGAAATCATTTTTTCTTTCTTTGAATCTGGCTTGGAATACAATACTGGTGGAATTTTTGTCCTTTGTTGCAGAAGTCAAGTGTTCTTTAAAAGGCGAATGGATAAAAATTGAAAATGTTTCTTGGTTTTTATCATTGAAGCGGCTTACAACATCACCTGGGATTGATCTTAGGTGATTTAAATCTTTATAGTCATTATTACCATCATAGCCAATAATTCTAATCCTGTTACCTGGATTGTCTTTTGATAAATCTTTTTTACGGTGAAGTCCTAATCTTCTTTCGGCTTCTTTTTGATATGCGCTTTCGTCATCATTGGTATGTTTCTCCGCAATCATTGGTGAAAACCACATAGCGTCTATCCGGATCAAATTATTCTTTTTATCTGTTTTAGAGTAATTTTTGGGATCGCCCTGGTAAAAATTGGCTTTGAAGCCGCGACAATGATCTTGATCGCCGTGAGTTAAAATAAATACATCCACATAAGGAACGCCATCTTGGTCTTTTTGAATTGACTCCAATAAATCCTTGTGAACATCATACAATTCTTCGTCATAGCCTCCTTTAGAAGATTCTCTGATGTTACAGTCAATTAGAAGGGTAGAATTATCCGCTAAAGTAATTAGTGATTGATCGCCATTACAAACTGGATAATATTTAATAGTATTTTTTGTCATAAGGAACAGGTTTAAAAATTTATCGAAATTCCGTAAAAATTTGAATCTGGAATGAATAATTTATCCCCAGAACGTTAACATATACAATATTTCAATATTTTTAAACTCTGAAACTGAGGTTACATGAATTATATAGAATTATTAATATGTTGGTAAGTTTCTCTGTAGGTAATTTTTTATCTTTTAAAAATACTTTCACGTTGATATTGATACCTGATGCTTTAAAGGAAAGACAGGATTATCTACACATTCCTTATTCCTATGATATGAATGCTAGGCTTCTGAAGTCTGTTGGAATTTATGGCCATAATTCTCATGGCAAAAGTAATTTTATTAAGTCTTACGACTTTTTTAAGACTTTTATATTTACTTCTTCGGAGCAAAATTTGAATGAAGCTATCAATATTGAAAATTTCCGATTAAACCGTTCAATGGTAACAGAACCGAGTTTTTTTGAGGCTATTTTTTATATAAAGGAATCGAAGTATCGTTATGGATTTAAGGTCACTCAAAATAAAATCATTGAAGAATGGTTGTATTATTCCGAAACAAAAGTTAGAGAGAACTATTTATTTTATCGGGTAGAGGAAGGAATTAAAACAAGTAAACTTTGGCATAAGGAATCAGGCAAAATTTTGGATAAGGCGATTCATTTTACTAAAGGGCATCAATTGCTCCTTTCCACCCTGATTTTATCCAATGAAATGCCGGCCAGGATTTTGAGTATTGCAAATTGGTTAAAGGGAAACATTATAATATCAGATATATCTGATGATAAGTATATTGAACAAGCTTTGTTAATTCTTTCATTAGATATATACAGACCATTAATTAATAAACTTATAGAAAGAGCTGACCTTGGGTTTGTAACTATTATAGATAAAATTGATAGCTTATCAAATAGAAAGACAGCATTGAATGAGGATCTCTTAAAAAGCTGGTTTAAAAATGAATTAAAGGATTTCAGTTTATATGCTACTCACAAGGTGTATGACAAATCGTATAGACTTGTCGATACTGTACAATTTGAGGTTTTAAAAAATGAATCAGCAGGAACAATTAAATTTTTGATTCTATCTTGTTTTTTATCTTTTGCTATTAAGCAGGGTCAGTTAATAATTATCGATGAGATTGATTCAAAATTTCATTCACTTCTTTTGCGATTAATTATCGAGTTCTACAATGATGCAAAAGTAAATGTTAATGGCTCACAAATGATCTTTACAACTCATAATACTATTCTTCTAAACGATATCCTGCGCCGTGACCAAATTGTTTTTATAGAAAAAAATGAATTTGGTGAGTCATCTATAAAGAAGGCACATTCTTCAGAAAATCCAATAAGAATTGATTCATCAATAGAAAAGGAATATAGAAAGGGCAAGATTGGCGGAGTGTCCAAAAAATTGGCAAAGGATAACAACCAAACAACCATGGATTTTTAGCGAAATGCTTATGCCAAAATGCGGCATAACTAATAAGTCTAAGCTGGCTTGTGTTGGTGCATATGAGTTAATTAATTTATCAAGTCCTTAAACTCAATAGGAATTCTTAAATTCTTATAGCGAATTAGTTTGATAAACATCATCCATTTATCTATTATATTTATCTGTTCCTTGCTATTTTAATAGCCCTTTGTAATTTTTGCGCTAGTAACTCTTTGGGTGGCAATTGAGTGAGATATTCCGATACCCGGATATGGCCTTTGTCCAATTCCAATAATTCTATTTGTTCCTGTTGCTTTTCAGAACAAAGAATGAGGCCAAGAGGGGAGTTTTCGCCTTCCTTCCGTTCATATTTATCGAGCCATTTCAAATATAATTCCATTTGACCTTTATGAGCTGCTTTAAAACGATCAAGTTTTAAATCAATCGCGACCAATCGACGTAATCCTCTGTGGTAAAACAACAGATCGATTTTATAATCTTCTTTATCTATAATTATTCTTTTCTGACGGGCTATAAAAGCGAAGTCACTACCCAATTCGATGATGAAGAATTGTAACTGGTTAAGAATCGCGGTTTCAAGATCATTTTCGCTATATGTATCCTTTAATCCTAAAAAATCAAGAACATAAGGATCTCTAAATACAAGGTCAGGCGTTACAGACCCTTCGGATTTAAGCACATTTAATTCTTTTTTGATTAGCGCTGCCGGTTTCTTTGAAAGAGCAGTTCGTTCATAAAGCATGCTGCCAATTCTTCCTTGCAGAATACGGGTACTCCATCTTTCTTTTACACTTAATTCTGTATAAAAAATTCGTTTTAAATCATCCTCTATGGCACCAAGTTCGCGAATATGGGTCCAACTCAATTGTGTACTCAGTGCGTTCACAATTTCGTTTTCGTGAAAAATGTCCGCAACGCGTACACAATGCCATAAATGCCTTTTTCCCCAACCTCTGCCAAATAAGGCACTCAACTGATCGGATAATGTGGTGATAATTGTTTCCCCATATACAGCTCTATCATTTTTTAATAACCTGCTGTTAATTTCCTTCCCTACCTGCCAATACAATAACGTAATTTCCCTATTAACAGTGAGGGCTACTTTCGTTCTGCTTTTTTCAATTAAGCCCAAAATATTATCAAACAGCTCCCTTACCACCTGCTTTTCTGATTTTCGATTTAGCCTCTTTGCCATAATTTAAAATTTGTTCATTTGTACGTATTAGGATACTTTTTTTAATTCAGCATTGAATGCTTGCATATTGCTCCTTTCATTCCACAGTTCTTTAATTTTTTGGGCCGCCTCCTCCGGTGTAACTCTTATATATTTGTAAAAATCCTTTTCGTTTTTATGTCCGCTAATCTTCATTATAAGCTTTACAGGAATACCTTCTAAAAATTCATTGGTACAGAATGAACGACGTGCGGTATGAGAGGTAATCCAATCGTATTTTGGTTTGCTGACTTCCACATTTTTATTACCTTTTTTATAAGAAAACTTAATTCGCTGATTCAGGCCGGCCAGTTTTCCAATTGTCTTAATGTGCCGGTTAAATTCAGGATTGGTTAGTTTCGGTATCTTTTGTTTAAATTGTTCCGTAAATATTTCTTTTGCCTCTTTACGTAATGGAATTACTACCCAATGATCTGATTTTTCCTGTTTCTTATAGAGCATGTCCCTTCGTAAATCTTCCGGCTGCAGCATGGAAAAATCAGAAAATCTAAGACCTGTTAGACAGGCAAGCACGAATAAATCCCTATATTCCACCAGGTGAGGAAAGGCCAACAGATTTGCATGATACATTTTGCCAATTTCTTCATAAGTAAGATAGATAGCATCGGCTTCTACTTCCGGAATTTTAAAATCAGTCAAATCTATGGGGGCAATAATTCTGCGGCGTACCCTATCTTTAATAAAGATGCGTAGTTGTTTTATGGTTTTGCCAATGGTATTGATTTTTAAACCGGTGATGGTTGTTTTTCTTCGCCTTTGGACATAATCGAAAGTGAGATAATCAATAAAACCGTCATAAAATTCATAGTCTAAGCTGTCGAAAGCTATTTTTTCCTTCCTGAATTCTTCATAAGCCTGTAAATGCTTTTTCATACAATTATAAACGCAAATCGTCGCTTTGCTTACCTTCTTTTCCTTGGAGCTTATATATTCTTCCAACTGTAGATATAAGTTCTTATTAACTCTCTTTTCTTGTATAGCTTCATTAATTTTAGAGGCATCCTGACTATGCAAGGATTTAATATCTAAATCTGGTTTAAAGGTCTTTTTTACAAACGAACCCCGATCTTCAATTTTGTTCTTTGCCGCAAATGAAACAATATCCTGAGCAAGGCGAATCATTCTATCCAGCTCGCTATTGAGATGATCAACATTGCCAAATGAAGCCGGTAGATTTTCAGCAATACAAAGTCGCTTTTTGTTCCAGGAATTTGGCGGAATCGCAATTTCTGTATTCAATAATGTTCGATTTTCTGAACTGAAACAATACTGAATGTAGATAAGGCTTGTACCATCCCGGCGCAGGTATTTTCGCTCACAAATTGGTTTGATAGGTAACAACATAAGTTACTCGATTTTTTACTCGATTAAGAATATGTCAACCTTTGTAAAGATAAGATGAAGATCAGGTCAGGAGTTGTTACAAAATGCTGAAAAACAGCACCCTAAATGTAAAGTGGAGTAAAATAAAATAAGGATTACAAATTGCAATCCTTACGTTTAGCGGACCGGACGGGACTCGAACCCGCGACCTCCGCCGTGACAGGGCGGCATTCTAACCAACTGAACTACCGATCCAGATTTCCAAAGGATGGCAAAGATAGGGATTTGACTTTTTATTAAAAACATTTTCATTTATTTATTCGCCAGGCCGATTGTTACTGCTTTCTTAAGTTTTATGTAAAAAACATACCAATACCCAACCGTGACTCCGCCTTCAAATCCCTGACTGAGTTCCACCCGACAACCCACCCAAACTCCGAACTTCCTATCTTTGGCCAAATTATTAGCCGCTATGCTTAAAGTGGGTGTATTTGGTGTTGGCCATCTCGGAAAGTTTCACCTGAACAATTGGAAGGATATGCCAGACGTGCAAATCGTGGGATTCTACGATCCCAACGATGCTATAGCAAAAGAAGTGGCCGAAAAGTACGGGCTCGAACGCTTTACCAACACCGCTGAACTATTGAACGCGTGCGACGCGGCTGACGTGGTAGCCCCAACCACCAATCACTACGAGTTGTGTTCAGCCGCCATCCGTAAAGGGAAACACGTATTTGTTGAAAAACCTCTGGCATCAACGATGGAAGAAGCGCGGCAACTGGTTAAATTGGTGAGGGAAATGAATACCAAGTTCCAGGTCGGACATGTAGAACGCTTTAACCCGGCCTATCTGGCGACCCGCGAACTGCAACTGAATCCAATGTTCATTGAGGTCCACCGCCTGGCTGAATTCAACCCGCGGGGAACCGAAGTGAGCGTCATCCTCGACCTGATGATACACGATATAGATATTATCCTGAACCTGGTGAAAAGCGAAGTAAAATCTATCTCCGCCAGCGGGGTAGCCGTAATGACGGACACACCGGATATAGCCAATGTAAGGATCGAGTTTAATAATGGATGTGTGGCTAACCTTACATCCAGCCGAATTTCTATGAAAAAAATGCGGAAGATCCGGATCTTTCAGAAGGACGCTTACATAGGGATTGATTTTCTAAATAAAAAGACAGAAGTCATAAAATTGAAAACTGCGGCTGACGAAAACGTTTTTTCCTTTGATATTGAAACGCCCCGCGGAAAAAAAACGATAGCTGTAGCCAATCCCGTAGTGCCCGAAATAAACGCAATCAAAATGGAGCTGGAGACATTCAAAGAAGCCATTATCAACAATACGCCAACCATTGTATCCGTTGTTGATGGTTACCGGGCTATGGACGTGGCACACCAGATACTGATCAAGATTAAAAATACCAGTATAAATGTATAAGCGGTTGAAATGGCTATTCATAAAAGAATTCATATTGGTTGGTATGTATTCAGCGACTTCCTAGCTGCGGCGGTGACCTGGATCTTGTTGTACGTGGTAAGGAAAAGGTTACTTAATGAACCTATTCACATCCATGGCCACCTCGATCTATACCCACGCTTCTTATGGGGCCTCGTTATCATCCCCCTTGCCTGGATAATCTTTTATTTTTTAACCGGCAGCTATCATTCCTTATACAAGAAGTCACGGTTGAATGAATTGACAGTAACCTTCCTGTTCAGCCTGATCGGGTGCAGCCTGTTCTCTTTCCTGTATGTGTTGAATGAAGGTAAACGACCTGTTTCCTATTATATGGATGCATTTATGTGGTTCGTGGCCCTGCAGTTTTTTATCACTTTCATAGGGAGGCTCATCTTGCTTTACCGGGTTAAGGCGCAACTAAGAAACGGAGAGGTGGTTTTTAATACATTGCTGGTAGGCAATCATGAAATCGTCCATTTATACAAAGAAACCAGGCAGCAACTAAGCTCGGTAGGTTATCATTATAAAGGATATATCAGCAATGAAAAGAACGGGCTGGCCAAATATCTCGAATATTATGGCAGGATCGAAGACCTGCAGCATATAATAGATTCACGGCAGGTAGATCTGGTAGTTCTTGCCATGGACAAACAACAGAAGGAACAAATGGAGTCTATCATAAACACCTTGAGTGAAAAAGATGTCGAAATTAAAATTGTGCCAAACACGCTTGACATCCTTTCAGGATCCGTAAGGATCAACAATGTCTATAGTCCGGTACTGGCCGATATCAATACCGGCCTCATTCCCGAATGGCAACAAAATATCAAGCGTTTTATAGATGTAACGATTGCCCTGCTTGCTTTGATCCTGCTGTTTCCTTTTTATATTTATGCCGCTGTCAAGGTAAAACTTTCATCAAAAGGACCGATATTTTATTTGCAGGAAAGAGTAGGTTTCAAAGGCAAGGTCTTTACCATCTACAAGTTCAGAAGTATGTATAATAATGCTGAAATGAACGGACCTGCCCTGTCTTCGAGTAACGACCTGCGCATCACTCCATGGGGTAAAATAATGCGTACATGGCGACTGGATGAACTCCCTCAGATGTGGAACATATTAAAAGGGGAAATGAGTCTGGTTGGACCAAGGCCCGAGCGGCAGTTTTATATAGACCAGCTGTCTAAAAAAGTCCCCTACTTTAAATACCTGTTAAAGGTTAAACCCGGACTTACCTCCTGGGGTATGGTCCAGTTCGGTTATGCTGAAAACATAAACGAAATGGTTGAGAGGATGAAATACGACCTGATTTATATTGAAAATATTTCCCTGGCCCTCGACTTCAAAATTATGTTTCATACCCTGAGGATCATTTTGTCAGGCAAAGGAAAGTAAAGAAAAGGTGCGAATTTGCAAATGTCCTGATGGAAAAATGTGCTGATGTGCAGTGTGCTGATGTGGTGTTGAAAGATGCTTACATCTGTTATTGTCCGTATGAAGGGTACTACATAAGACACTCACCATTGGTGTATGTGATTAATATTGATAATCAACACTTATTCTAATTTACTACGTAGGATTCTCCGATAATCATTACAATTTGATAATAATGCATCTTACCGTACTTGCATAGCTTTGTTTCCTGAAGCAATTGATTAGTTCTATAGTTATGAATTCGCGTTTACTGCATCTTATACCATAGTGAATTTATACTTCAATGCATTGCTTGCAGGCGTTTACAGCATTATCAGCTTTCGTACAATATCCTTATTTAAATAGTCGACTTCTTTTCATTAATAAGAAGCATCCAATGTATAATTCTGTTGTGAATTTTTTTCCCAGGAAGTTTTGTATACGAATACAATGTATCTTTTTTTTATTCTGCACAGCTGCTTCGATTCCATTAAATGCTCAAATCAAAAAAGTGAGTAACGTTAAGCCCGGACGTCTTACAGGTATTATCAGGGATGACAATAATCAACCAGTGTCCGGTGTCACCATCAGTGTCGAAAAAGAAAAAAAGGGAACAAGCACTTCAGTAAGCGGCGATTATTTGCTTACGTTACCTCCTGGAAATTATACAATAGTCATTACTGCTGTGGGTTTTGAATCCAGGAGAATCGGAGACATTGTAATCAGATCAAATGCGCAAACAGATTTGAGTCTCACGCTCAGCGTTGGCAAGCGACAGACCTTGGAAAGTGTGATTGTCACTTCAAGTGCAAGGCGTGAAAGTGCACGTGGATTGCTGCAGGCACAAAAAAATAATGCGAGTATGACTGATGGCATCAGCGCAGAACAGATGACTAAAACCCCTGATGTAAATACCGCCCAGGTATTAAAAAGGGTGAGCGGAGTAACCGTTCAGGGTGACAAATTTGTAACTATTCGTGGTGTGAGTGACAGATACAATAATGTATTGATTAATGGATCCACACTTCCAAGTACAGAACCAAACCGAAGAAATTTTAGTTTTGATATTGTGCCCTCTGCTCTGGTTGATAATGTAATAGTAAATAAGACGGCTACTCCGGACCTGTCTGCTGAATTTACGGGTGGCATTGTACAAATAAATACCAAAGATGTTCCGATAAAAAATTTTCTGGACATCGCCTTGGGTACCGGTATAAACACGGAAAGTGTCAATAAAGATTTTACTAGTTTTAAAAGGGATATAAGAGCCAGTCTGGGCAAAATTGATGCTGATCGTAAATGGTTTGGAGATGGCCGGGTATTTGACCAGGAAAAGTATAGCAGAGATTATATTAGTGGCAATACTACGGTATTGCGACAGGTAGGCAGCCAGATACCCAATCGCTGGCAACAATATAACTACAGGTATATCCCCGTTCAGAACTATCAATTGTCAGGTGGATTAACTCGCCGCTTTTCCAATGGGAATGCCATCGGCATGGTGGCTGCCGTTACTTATCTCAATGAGCAATTTTTCGAAAAGGGAGAAGCGCGGAGTTTGCAGGTGTATGAGGCTGCCAGCAGCAGGAGCAGGAACAATACTACTATAGGTAGCTTGCTCAATGCGGCTTACAAGACAAAAAAACATAAGATAGCATGGAAGAATCTGTATAACCTACGCTATAATAATCAATTTGATAGCCGTGAAGGATATAATCAGAATACGGGTAATGAAAGAAGATTTTCTGATGTGACCATTTCCAGCAAAATGTTCCAAACCAGGCTGGAAGCTGAGCACCTGATTACAAACAAAAACCTGAAATTAGATTGGTATACTGATTACGTAAAACTAATTCGCGAGCAACCAGACAGCAGGTTCTTGTTATCAGGTCCACCCTTTGGTTATGGCTTCAATTTTAATGACAGAAATATAAATTTTGGCGGCATTTTTTCTTCTGTGCTGAGTGAACATCGTAACAATGCCGGATTAAATATTTCCCTGCCCTTCATGATTAACGGTGATAAACAATTAATCAAAGCAGGTTACGCTTTTTCAAACCGGAAAGCGGATTATGATGCAACAAGCCTGCGTATAATTGCTAACGCAGCGACCATATCACAAACCGGAATCGGATCATTGCCTTATTACCAGATTGTGACTGCGGAAAATATTGGAAATGGAAATCTTACGTACATTCCTACTTATGCTAAAAGCTTTTCAACCGGCGATAAGTACGAAGGAACCCAAAACTACATGCAGCATATGCCATGGCAGATATTAAATTTTTCAAAAGACTCCGTTTTATCGGAGGGATCCGCAATGAACGCAATAAAATGCAGGTGGCTACCATCTTTTATGAACAGGTGAATAATCCACCGAGTTTAAAAGTAGTTGATTCAGCAAAGATCTATAATGAAGTGGACTGGTTGCCTTCAGGTAACTTAATTTACAACGTTACACCCAAATCGAACATCCGGGCTGCATTCAGCCGAACGCTGGCCAGGCCAGATTTTGTTGAACGCTCTCCTTATATTTATTTCGACTTTCCGGAACAGGTAGAAGTAGTGGGGCAGGGGGCGTTGCAGATTACCCGTATCAAAAACTATGATCTTCGCTTTGAATATTATCCAACGGGTGGTGAAATATTTTCTGCTTCCCTTTTCTACAAAAATTTTGATAATCCTGTAGAACGGTTCTTTAACCTGGGTAATCCAAGCAACAGCGTTGAATATAAAAATCTGAACAGTGCTGTCGCGAAAGGCTTTGAACTGGATGTACGCAAATCATTGGCATTCATATTTCCTGCGTCTCCTGTTTTTAAGTCATTAATGATCAGTAGTAATTTCACATACCTCTCCGGAGAAATAGCATACCTCGTCACAAAAGTTCCGGGAACCGGAAGAGATACTTCCTATGTTGCCAATGCTAAACGTCCCATCCAGGGATTGTCACCTTATATCGTGAACGCAGGTTTAAGCTATCAGCAGGATAACTGGGGGCTCAATCTTGCTTTTAACCGCTCAGGACGAAAAATTGTGAACGGGGGCACTAATGAAACCCTTATTCAATATGAAAATCCCAGGAACATACTCGATCTCCAGGTCAATGCAAAATTGTTTAAACAGAAATGTGAATTGCGTTTAAACTTTGGCGATATACTCAACCAGCCATTTATCATTTATAGCAACAACCTGAATAAAGATACCAACGGCGGATACCCTGGTGAAGGGAAAAATAGTGATCCTAAGGGTGCGGCATTTAATGAAAAGCATGACTTTGTCAATTATAAAGTAAAAAGAGGAACGAATGTATATTTTAACGCCATTTATAAATTCTGATTTTATCTAAAATATTTATTCACTAAATTAAAAATTATGAAGAAAAAAGTTTTTTCCTATCTAACGGCATCTGAAGCCTCATCTTTTCAGCTCATTTGAATTACTAAACGGTTTGATTGCTTTAAAAATTTAAATCAGTTTCTTTTTTCTTAAAAAATTTGTTATGAAAAAAATTTTATTTTGTTTTATCCTTTTAATTGCTGTGGCTTTAATGGGTACAAAAGGCTTTGGCCAGATTACCCTGCCCGGGGTAATCAGTTCCGACCTTGTCTTATCATCTAATAACGTGTATCTTATTGACGGTAAAGTGTATGTCAACAACGGAGCTACCCTTTTCATTGAAGAAGGAACCCAGATCAAGGGCGTAAAAAAAGCTACTCCTGATCAGGCATCGGCCTTAGTAATTACCCGCACAGGGCGAATAGAGGCTACGGGTACCAATACAAGCCCGGTCGTATTTACTTCCAATGAGGCCGTGCCCGCTATTGGCGATTGGGGTGGCATCGTCTTGTTAGGAAGTGCCCCTTTAAATCGTGCGGATACTACAATCGAAGGAATCAATCTGCCTTCTGTTCCTCCTGGTGTAGATGTTAATATGGCGGAGGCGGGCAGGGCCTTGGTGACCCTAACGAAAATAAGGGCATTTTAAATTTTGTGCGCATTGAATATGCTGGCGCCTCTGTATCTGCCAACAACGAATTGAATTCGCTAACCTGTGGCGGTGTCGGTAGAGGTACATTAATCGATTTTGTTCAAGCCACATACGGAGCAGATGATGCCTTTGAATTTTTCGGCGGCACTGTTAATGCCAAGCACCTGATTGCCTTGGCTCCTGATGATGATGCATTTGATTTTGATTTTGGATATGGCGGAAATATTCAATATGCCGTTTCTGTATTAAGCCCAACCAAAGCAACTTATTCAAGCGATCCTAATGGTATTGAAAGTGATAATAATGGTACAGGTGCCGTATCAGCTCCCAGAACCAATGCCGTGATCTCCAATATGACGGTAATCGGTTTTGAAGACTTGACAACGGCCAATGCAAAAAACATTTTAAATGGTGCCCGTTTCCGCCGGGCCAGTAGTTATACTGTTCGTAATTCTATTTATATGGGATACCGGGTAGGTGTGACGCTTGAAAGCGCCACCACAATGGCGGATGTAGCCAACTTTCAATTTAACATCGTCCATGGTTTCAATTCGGTAGCTGTTGGTGGAACCCTTCCAGCCACCAACAATCAATTTGTTGGTGATGTCGACTTCTCTAACGCGAACGTCGACCTTACGGATCCATTTAACCCTACAGCCCCTGATTTCAGACCAACTCCTTCTTCTCCCGCTGCTACCGGCGCTAATTTTACGGGATTCACAGGGACGCCTGCCTCCTTTTTTCAAACAACCACCTACCGTGGTGCTTTTACCCTTACCACAAACTGGGCTGCTACCTGGTCTCGGTTTTTTTAGTAATGTGATGGGTCGCCATCTTAACAGCTCTACGAAATAGTAGATTGGTGACGTTAGGTTAAAATGATTACTATTTTAAGATCAATTAATAATTAATTATTTGTTTATAATTCGTTAACAGGCACCCATCTCATCTTGCTTATTTTTATACCCCCTACTGAAAACTACTTACAAGCATTTAATCATTTTCATATAAATCGTTAGTCATGAAACAAATTTTTACATTTCTCTTTCTGTTGTTCTGTTGTTTTCCGTTGCCGGTTTTTCGCAAACGGTGACCGAAGTGTATTATCCTCTTTATGTTCAGGGGGTAGGCACGAGCAATCCCTCAGATGACCGGAAAGGTCCATTTGCCTGCAGGATGACGCTTTCAGGCCTTACACCTGCTGCTACCTACCGTTTTTATTCGCGTTTTGTTGCAGATCCTGCTCTTGCAACTAACGGACAAGGCTTTTATATCCTGGCTAATCAGTCTGGGGACTTTATCCGGGTAACTGCAGCCACACTTGCCCAGGCCGGCCGCTATGGAGAGTTTACTACAGATGCCGCGGGTAGTTATACAGGCTGGTTTGTCGTAGAACCGTCCAGTGCACTTGAATTTCAACCGGGCACCCTGCTTTACTGGAGAATTATCCTTAATAACGGGGCAGGCGGTACTGCGCCTGCTACACGGCTAACTGCTACAAACCCGGTGACAGTCCTCGGTTTTGGAAGTACACCGACAACAGGTACTGGCTTGAAAAGTACGGCAGTGCCGGGCTTAACCGCGAAGAATTTTGTTTTGCTTTATGACAACGTAGCAGGCACCGGCAGGCCAATTGCGGCAACTTTCGTTGAAAGCGATGGAACAGATAATAATGCCACCACCAGTGGTTATGCACCTTTTTATGCTAATAGCGTGGATGGTTGATAAAACCTGGGGTACGATCATTCCCAATAACCTGGCTAACGGGATACAGAGAATTGCGCAACATGCTCTTACTGACGGCAGTCTTATCAACAACTCAAGCTCTCCAAACGGCGTGTATGGAGCTACAAGTACAGCAAATGCAAGCGGCGGCTTAACCGAACTGGTTATCAACGGCAGCAGTCTTACTTTGCCTGTTTCATTGAAATCATTCACTGGGTCAGTTGCTGCAAACAAAGTAAACCTGGTATGGCGGACAGCTTCTGAATCTAATTTTTCCAGTTTTGGAATAGAAAGTTCAAAAAACGCGACTGACTATACTACGATTGGAAGCAAAGCTGCAAGAGGTTCTAACAGCGAATACACCTTTGAGGACATTTTGACACCAGGTATTACTTATTATAGATTGAAAATGATTGATATCGATAGTAAATTTAAATACAGTCAGGTAGTAGCAGTAAATGGCAGTTTATCAGGATCAGCAAATAACCTGTCCATTTATCCTAACCCGGTCAAGAGTAATCTCTTTGTGAGTCATTCAAAGGCAAAAGCCGGTGCTACAGCAGAAGTAATTACTTTTGATGGCAAACTTTTGTTTTCTCAAAAGATAGCGCAAAACAATACACAAACTTCCATTGGTGTAAATAGTTTAAGTGCTGGTAATTATATCTTGATATATAAAAACGGGAGTGAAAAGCAAATCCTGCATTTTAAAAAACAATAATACTAGTACGTTAAGACCCTCTAATATTTGAACATATGCAAGGAAGAAGAATGTTGATTTTTAGTTTCTTATACTTCTTCCTTGCACATTGTTCAGATAAAGGTGAGGCAATCGTCGAACCCAGGCTAGCAACATATAAATTCACGACCTATACTGTCGACACCTTTCGTTTCAAAATTACCTTGAATGATGAAGTTCTTACTGACTCTTTATTATCTCCGATCGGCAGCCAGAAATTAATCGTGAAATTCATCGATTCATCACGTAAGCTTAAGATATTCAATGCTAAAAACAATCAGTTGATTATTGACAGTACAATTATCTTAAAAATTGGACAGTCAACCATTTCGCTCGTTCAATTTACCAGCGAACAGCGTCCATTCATCCCAACATCACCCAATGAGCCTCCCCCCTCTGCAGGTAATGTAAAAGTGCGGTTTCAATATGTACAACCTTCAAACCAATCAATACCATTTTTTGATTCAATCAGGTGCATCATTCGGGTCAGTTCAAGCACACTGCCCTTAGACAGCATCATATTAAAAAAATATGAAGTGTCGCGTTTTTATCAAGTGAATCTGGGGAGTACGATCCGGATGATATTGTATAACCCTGCAACAGGGGCTCAGATCGACAATACGACTAACAACTTGAATTTAACTGGATTTTCTGATTTTAACACTGCTATCGTATACGGTCAATCTCCCAGCGGAAGCCAATACAATTTTTCTTTGCAACGTATATATTGACCGGATTTAAAAAAAATCTTCAACCATAGGATGATAATGATGTTTATTCAGATAGCTGTTGCCAACCCTACAGGGGTCTGAAATAAACGCAAATAAAAATGTAGCCTAAAACATTTAAAAGCCATCATAAAATAATACGAACACCAGTTGATCTGGTGGTCCTTGCTATGGATAAGCAGCAGAAAGACCAGATAGAGTCTATCAAAAACGGGCTGAGTGAAAAGAATGTCGAAATAAAATTGGATCCGAACGCCCTCGACATTCTCTCAGGATCATTAAAAATTAATGGAGTAGACAGTCCCGTGCTCGCTGATATAAATACAGGCCTGATGCCGGAATGGCAACAGGACATCAAACGTTTCATCGATGTAACGGCATCAATCCTCGCATTGATCCTATTGGTACCCCTCTTTATCTATGCCGCTG
The DNA here is from genome assembly GCA_037718865.1 of Chitinophagaceae bacterium. Lineage (GTDB taxonomy): Bacteria > Bacteroidota > Bacteroidia > Chitinophagales > Chitinophagaceae > JADCRZ01. Next base: position 352,261 of record JBBJMP010000003.1, read on the forward strand.
TCAGGGTGAAACTTTCGTCAAAAGGTCCGATTTTCTATCTGCAGGAAAGGGTAGGCTACAAAGGCAGGATCTTTATCATTTACAAATTCAGAAGTATGTATGATCAGGCTGAAGTCAACGGACCTGCTCTTTCTTCCACTAACGACCTGCGCATTACTCCATGGGGTAAAATAATGCGTAAGTGGAGACTGGACGAACTCCCTCAGGTATGGAACATATTAAAAGGGGAAATGAGCCTGGTAGGACCAAGGCCCGAGCGGCAGTTTTATGTAGACCAGCTGTCTAAAAAAGTTCCGTATTTTAAGTGCCTGTTAAAAGTAAAACCCGGACTTACCTCCTGGGGCATGGTCCATTTTGGTTACGCTGAAAACATAAATGAAATGATTGAGCGGATAAAATACGACCTGATTTATATTGAAAATATTTCATTGGCCCTCGACTTTAAAATAATGTTTCACACCCTGCGGATTATTCTTTCGGGGAAAGGAAAGTAAGTGTGCAAATGAATATCTTAATGAGATAAGTATATATGATTTAAACAGTGCTTGATATGATGCTGTTCATTACCTTCATATGATGGCACAAAATAGAAAAGCACCCTCACATTCGAACAGTTTCTCACATTTTTACCTTTTCACATTTACGTTGCTACTAATGGCACCGGCATTTCCATCACACGGGCAAAACGTGTATTGGCAACAGGAAGTTAATTATAAGATCGATGTAGTCCTTGACGATGTAATGCATACACTAACAGGGCATGAGACCATTGAATATATTAATCATTCGCCCGATACGCTGTACTATGTCTGGTTTCATCTGTGGCCTAATGCCTATAAAAATACTAATACGGCACTTTATAAACAACTCGTTAAACTAAATGACCGTTCAGATAAAATGCGGAAGATGGCCTTCAGGGGATATATCGATAGTTTGCTTTTTACAGTGAACAATGTTAGTGCAAAGTCGGAACCCCATCCCGAGTTCATTGACGTAATAAAACTAATGCTGCCGGAAAAGCTGTTACCCGGTCAGCGGATCTCTATTGCCACTCCTTTTTTTGTCAGGATACCTATGTATTTGTCCCGGCTAGGTCATGATAATGGAATGTATATGATTAGCCAATGGTATCCCAAACCGGCCGTCTACGATTCCAAAGGATGGCATGCCATTCCTTATCTTGATCAGGGTGAGTTTTATAGTGAATTTGGAAGCTTTTTGGTAAGTATAACGGTTCCATCGGCCTTCGTGGTAGCAGCCACCGGTAGCCTGTTAACCGGTGAGGAACTAAGGAACTATAAGGAAATAGGCAGAAAAAATCAAGGCGGAAATGCCAGGGCTGATCCTGCTGTTTATCATGCCCGAAATGGATCCTTGCACAAAACGGTCCAGTATGCAGGTGATAACATTCATGATTTTGCCTGGTTTGCAGATAAGGATTTCATTATTCATTACGATACCCTGCTCCTTAAATCGGGGAGGATAATAGATGTATTCTCCTTCCGTCAGCCTGATGGTAACAAGGCATGGAAGAATAGCCTTGGATTTATTGAAGACGCGGTCGGGTGCTATTCGCGTTGGGTAGGGGAGTATCCATACACTGTGGTCAATGCCGTTGAAGGCCCGGCCAACTCTTCCTCCGGAGGCATGGAATACCCTATGATAACCCTGATCACTAGTCCGGGTTCACGCAATGAATATTTAGATGCGGTGATCACGCATGAAGTGGGCCATAACTGGTTTTACGGGGTTTTAGGTACTAACGAGCGCGACCATGCATGGATGGATGAAGGAATCAATTCCTATTACCAATTCAGGTACGAAGCAGAAAAGTACAAGGCAAATTCCATATTCGGCGATGAACTGCCTGCCGCCATTAAACAAAAGTCCACAGGAGAATTTCTAAACCTCATTTACCGGGCCTTCACGACCATGTCACTCGATACGCCTGTTGAAACTCCTTCATCAACATTTTCAACCGGTGATGACTACGCGCTTACTGTATATGTAAAAGCCGCTATGTGGATGTATATTCTAGAACAGTATATCGGCAGGCCAAAACTTGAAGAAGCTATGCAGGCATTTTTCAGGGAATGGCAATTTAAACATCCTTATCCGGAAGATCTGAAGGCAAGTATCGAAAAGTCTGCCGGTAAAAACCTGGATAATATCTTTAATTTGCTGGCAAGAAAAGGCGCACTCAATTAGCTCCTGTTACCGGTCTGCAATGGCAACATTTTTTTACTTTAAACGGAGAATGTTACAAGCCCGATGACGAAAATGCAGCTATGTAATCTGAAACACAAACTAAAATGATGCGAAAGATCATGGTATTGGTTATGTGCAGCCTGCAAATTTTAGCAGCACAGGGCCAGGAGAAGTATTGGCAGCAGCAGGTAAACTATGTCATTGATGTCAGCCTGAACGATATCGAACATACCCTTGATGGTTATGAAAAGCTGGAATATAGTAATCATTCGCCGGATACTTTACATTTCATCTGGTTTCACCTATGGCCAAACGCATTTAAAAATGACAAGACGGCCTTCAGCGAACAGTTGTTGTTAAATAACCGTACGGATTTTTATTTTTCGGACAAGGAGCAGAAAGGATATATTAACAGGCTGGACTTTAAAGTAAATGGCGTCACCGCCAAGCTGGAAGACCATCCCGTCAACATTGATATCGTAAAACTTATACTTCCCAATCCGCTTGCACCTGGTGAAACAATTGGCATAACCACTTCCTTTCATGTAAAATTACCTTACAACTTTTCGCGGGGCGGGCACGTGAAACAGTCTTACCAGGTTACGCAATGGTATCCGAAACCTGCCGTATACGATCGGAAGGGTTGGCATCCCATGCCGTATGTAGACCAGGGTGAATTTTACAGTGAATTCGGCAATTATGATGTACGCATTTCGCTTCCGGCTAATTACGTGGTGGCAGCAACGGGTGAAATACAAAATGTCGAAGAAAAAAGCTGGTTAAAACAAAGGCCCGGCAGACAGTCGGTAAAAAACCCGACAGACCCCAAACTTCAACCCGTTTTTCCGGCTTCTTCCTCCCAAACAAAGTCCCTTCGTTACATTCAACACAATGTTCACGACTTTGCCTGGTTTGCAGATAAACGCTTTTTAGTGGATTACGATACTCTGGGGCTTGATTCAGGAAAGTCGATTGAGTTATACAGTTACTATTTACCATCAGGCGCTTCCACCTGGAAGAACAGCATTTCGTTTATGAAAGACGCTATCAGAACAAGGAGTAACTGGCTGGGCGAATATCCGTTTAATGTGGTGTCTGCGGTAGAAGCTGAAATGGGTTTCAGCGGTGGCATGGAATATCCCACCATCACCTGTATTTCTCCTATGAAGTCGGAAAAAAATCTTGATATAACTCTTGCCCATGAAATCGGTCATAATTGGCTGTACGGCATTCTGGCTACAAATGAACGTTTACATCCATGGATGGACGAAGGCATGAATACTTTTTATGACGATAGATACTCCAGGCTTAAATATCCAGACGGTAAAAGATCAGCCAATGATTTTATCGCTAAACGTATTCCCCCGGATCCCCAAAGGCTGATCCTGGAAACGATCACAACACTAAAAAAAGATCAGCCGGTGTATACATCTTCCGAAAACTTCAACGAGGTGAACTACCAGTTGATCGCTTACGTAAAAGCTTCGGAATGGATGAAAAGATTAGAAGATCATATCGGGCGGGAAATGTTTGACTCCTGCATGCATGCGTATTATGACCAATGGCAATTTAAACATCCCTATCCCGAAGACTTTAAAAAAATAATGGAAACCATATCACGAAAAAACCTGGATAATTTATTTAATAACCTGGAGAGAAAAGGAAGTCTTATTCGCAATACGCAAACTAAAACGCTTCAACTCGCTTCGTTTTTTAACCTCAAAGACACGTTTAAGAAAAATTACCTGTCTGTTCTCCCGGCTATAGGCGCCAACATGTATGACGGATTCATGGTCGGAGGGCTTGTGCACAACTACCAGCTACCGTTACAAAGGTTCCGGTTAATAGTGGCTCCATTGTATGCCACACGTAGTAAACGATTAAACGGGATAACAAGGGTTTCATATACCTGGTACCCGGATCATTTCCCCTACAGAATTGATGCCGGCGCCGGCGCCGCACGTTTTTCCTTGAATGAGTACCAGCCGGAGTTAAAGCCAAAGCAGATTTACACATTTCAAAAGCTGGCCCCCTTTATCCGTGTTACACTCAACGAATCACCATTAACTAAGGTAGAACGATACATTCAGTTAAAGTCGTATTTCATCCGGGAACAGGGACCATCGTTTAGTACAATTATTACTGGAAACGATACCAGTGAACAGGTGAATACGGTCACAGAAGGAAGAAATTTAAACCAGTTAAAAATGGTCGTTGAAAATCGCCGAGTGTTATATCCCTACAAGGGAGAATTACAGGTAGAGCAGCAGAATGACTTTATACGCACTACCTTTACAGGCCGTTATTATTTTAATTATGCCAACAGGCAGGGTGGAATGAACGTACGGCTATTTGCAGGCAAATTCTTGTACAGCGGTGCAAAAACACAGTCAAAACAATTCGAAACTAACCGCTATCACCTTAACATGACCGGGGCTGATGGCTTCGAAGATTATACATACACCAACTATTTTGTGGGAAGAAATCAATTTGAAAACCTGGGAGCTCAGCAGATCATGATACGCGATGGTGGTTTTAAGGTGCGGACGGATTTATTAAGCAATAAGATTGGAAGAACGGATAACTGGCTCATCGCCGCCAATGCCGTGACCGATGTTCCAAAAAAGCTGAATCCCTTCCAGGTTCTCCCAGTAAATATTCCGCTTAAGATCTTTGCCGACATTGGCACTTATGCAGAAGCCTGGAAAGAGAATGCAGAAACCAACCGGTTTCTTTTTGATGCCGGCTTCCAGATTGCCTTGTTTAAAGAAACGGTAAACATATATGTTCCCGTCATTTTCAGTACGGTCTATCGCGATTACTTCCGTTCAACTTTGGGTTCAAAGCGTTTCTGGAAAACCATTTCTTTTAGTATCGACATTCAGGATTTCAGCTTACAAAAGATCAATAAAAATCTGCCTTTCTAATCGCGGGGCTTCGGAACTTCATTTACGTATGGTAACGCCAAAAGACATACAATACCTGGAACACAAAAATGTGAATAAAGCAAAATGGGATCTTTGCGTCGGATCGGCTGATAACGGATTGATCTATGCGTATTCTTATTATCTCGATCATATGGCTATGCATTGGGATGCACTGGTATTTAACGATTATGAAGCGGTAATGCCGTTGACATGGAACAAAAAATACGGATTTTATTATCTCCATCAGCCGTTTCTGTGCGCCAGCCTGGGAGTGTTTGGCAAAAAGATAGATGCTAAAATAACAGAGGCCTTTCTCAGGGCGATTCCAGGCAAATTCAGATATTGGGACATTTATTTGAATAGTGGCAACCTTTTTCCTTTGGCAGATTTTAAACCCTATATAAGGCTTAACCACGTATTGAACCTGAAAAAAAATTATGATGATTTATACCAACTTTTTCGTGCCAGCTATAAGCAGACATTGAAAAGAGTGGAGCAGGCAGGATGTATTATCAAAAAGGATATAGCCATCGAGGAAGTGATGGCTATGACAAAATCACAACTTGATCCCGTTGTTAAAATCAAAGACGAGCGGTATGAAAGATTTATCCAATTATACCGGGTAATTTGTTCAAATAACCATGCTGTAAATTACGGGGTATATACACCCAAAGATCAATTGCTTGCTTCAGGTGTTTTTCTATTCTCGCATCAGCGTGCCTATTATATTTTAGCTGGCAATCACCCGAATGGAAGAACCCTGGGGGCTTCTCACCAGGTAATCAATACGTTTATAAAAGATCATGCAGAGAGAAATCTGGTGCTTGATTTTGAAGGGTCAGACATCAGTAAGATTGCTTTTTTCTTCAAGAGCTTTGGTGCTGAAGAAGAGTTATACCCGGGAATTCTTTACAATCGTTTACCTGCTTTGGTAAGGTGGTTAAAAAATTAATTTCATGTCTGCGCTGACATTTCTCTTTCTTCCAGTATTTTCCCGGCCATCAGCAGATCCATTTGCCAGGTTACCTTAATATTGGTTGCTTCGCCTTCTATCAGATGTATCCTTTCACCATAGCTTTCCACGACACAGGCTTCATCCGTAAAAGAAGCCTGATACTCCTGCGTGAAAGCATTTTTCAAAATGGTACCTGAGAAGGTTTGGGGCGTTTGAATAATTCTTACTTTGTTGCGGTCAATGATTGCAAACCCGGAAGCCGTTTCTATTCGCATGGAATCAACCGCAAAAATGGCAGGTATGGCATTGCCATAATTAACTGCTCCTTCATAACAACGTTGAATCAGCTGCGTTGTTACCAGGCAACGCACTCCATCATGAACGAAAACGATACTATCTTCAGGTGCCTCCTTTAATCCCTCTTGAACGGAATGAAAACGGGTTTCGCCGCCTGCTACGAGCTTGATCTGACCTGCATAGCCAATGGATTGAACCAGAGATACGCCAGTTCCGAGGTGTTGTTCTGGCAATACCAATATGATCTTTACATCAGCATAAGCTTGAAGAAAAGCGGTCACAGTGTGCCATAGAACCGGTTTGTCCTTTAACAATAAAAACTGTTTAGGTATACTGGTGCCCATCCTGAGACCGGCACCGCCTGCAACTATAACGGCATATTTGTTCATACTTTATTCCTCCAGCAACTCCCTCTCTATCTCTTCCATCTGTACAATATCTCCGGCTTCACTTTCAGTAGGCACAGCATTCATCAATTCCAGCCACCCGGCTGAATCCAGCCTCTGCTCTACAACTGGTTGCAATCCGCTAATCACAAAAGACGCACCCTGTTCATAAAACTTTTGCTGAATACCAATCAGGGTTTCCGCTGCAGCTTCATCGAGGAATTGGATGTCTTTGAGACTGAGAACTATATTTTTTATGGGCTTTTGTAGATATGTTAACAATATGGATCCTAATTCTTCTGTCATATTAGCATGGAATGCTGATTCGGGAAGCGTTATTACGTGAAATATTTCCTTGGTATCAATTTTGACTTGCATAGTCTTGACAATTAAATAGCTTGTTTAAACGTTCAGATAAATTGGAAATGTCCATCAGAATTAAAATCATCACCTGATTACTTATGTGAACAATTCACTGGCTAAACTTTAATCAAAAATATTCGTTATTATTGTATAACACAATCATTTAAAATGGATAACAATTTTTCAGCCCAGGTAAAAGAGATTATATCGTTTAGCAGGGAGGAAGCTTTGCGACTGGGAAATGATTTTATTGGCACTGAGCATTTGCTACTTGGATTGATAAGAGAAGGTGACAATACGGCCGTTCGCATTCTTAAAAGCTTTAATGTAGATTTATACGAACTGCGAAAGGAAGTGGAACTGGCCATCAAAGACAAAACCGGTAAAAACATTGCAAATATAAATAGTTTGCCATTGACCAAGCAGGCAGAGAAGGTGATTCGGGTAACTGTACTAGAAGCAAAAGCTTTAAAAAGCCCAACAGTTGAAACCGAACATTTGATGCTTTCTATCTTAAAAAACAAAGAAAATATTGCAACACAAATCTTAAATCAATTCGACGTGGATTACGATCTTTTTAGAAATGAGTTAGGCGTTGTAAAAAGCAACGATGTCCGCAGCGAATATGCGGATGAAAATGAAGATGACTTTGACGAGGAAAAGAAGTATTCTCAGCAAAAAGCCAAAGCTGCTGGAAACACAAAAAGTAAAACTCCTGTCCTCGATAATTTTGGTAGAGATATTACCAGGCTTGCAGAAACCGGAGCTTTAGACCCGATTGTAGGCAGAGAAGTGGAAATCGAACGCGTTTCACAGATCCTTTCAAGGCGTAAAAAAAACAACCCTATCTTAATCGGAGAACCTGGTGTTGGTAAAACGGCCATTGTTGAAGGGTTGGCGCTACGCATCGTTCAACGTAAAGTTTCCAGGGTGTTGTTCGATAAACGGGTTATTTCATTAGACCTTGCTGCTTTGGTTGCAGGTACTAAATATCGGGGCCAGTTTGAAGAAAGAATGAAAGCAATCATGAATGAACTGGAAAAGAACCGGGATGTAATCCTTTTCATCGACGAAATACATACTATCGTTGGTGCAGGTGGTGCCAGCGGTTCGCTGGATGCATCCAACATTTTCAAGCCGGCGCTGGCTCGTGGAGAGTTACAATGCATCGGCGCTTCAACCCTTGATGAATACCGGATGTATATCGAAAAGGATGGTGCGCTGGACCGCCGTTTTCAAAAGGTGATGATAAATCCGCCGACGGTTGATGAAACTATCCAGATACTTACTAATATACAGAGCAAATACGAAGACTATCACAACGTATCGTATTCAATAGAGGCAATCGATGCCTGTGTGAAACTGAGTGACCGGTATATGACGGACAGATTACTGCCTGATAAGGCTATTGATGTGCTTGACGAAGTAGGTGCAAGGGTCCATCTCAAGAACATTAATGTACCTCAGGAGATTCTGGAGCTCGAAAAAAAGATAGAAGATATCAAAAATGAAAAAAATAAGGTAGTTAAAAGCCAGAAGTTTGAAGAAGCAGCTTCGTTGCGTGATACTGAAAAACGCCTCGCTGAAGATCTCGAAAAAGCAAAAAACATATGGGAGGAAGATAGTAAACATAAGCGTTATCCGATCGATGAGGAGGCCATTGCTGAAGTGGTAAGCATGATGACGGGCATTCCGGTAAAACGCATGGTTCAGGCTGAAACGGAAAAATTGCGCCGGATGAGTGAGGATATGGCGGAAATGGTAGTCGGACAAAGCGAAGCGATTCAGAAAGTCGTTAAAGCCATACAGCGTAACAGGGTAGGATTGAAGGATCCCAAAAAGCCCATCGGCACATTTATCTTTTTAGGCCCTACAGGAGTAGGCAAAACAGAATTGGCCAGGGCATTGGCGAGGTATATGTTTGATTCCGAAGACTCATTGATAAGGGTTGACATGAGTGAATACATGGAGAAATTTACGGTCAGCCGCCTGATAGGTGCCCCTCCCGGTTATGTAGGATATGAAGAAGGCGGTCAGCTTACTGAAAAAGTTCGCCGTAAGCCGTATTCTGTCATTCTCCTGGATGAAATTGAAAAAGCTCATCCGGATATTTATAACCTGTTATTGCAGGTTCTTGATGACGGCCAGTTAACAGATGGTTTAGGCAGAAAGATTGACTTCAAGAATACGCTGATCATCATGACCTCTAATATTGGAGCCAGGCAGCTGAAAGACTTTGGAGAAGGTGTTGGTTTTGCTACGGCTAACAGGACGATGAATTCGGATGAAAATAATAAAGCGGTTATAGAGAAAGCGCTTAAGCGTACGTTCTCACCCGAATTCCTGAACCGTATTGATGATGTGGTTATCTTTAATTCTTTGGAGCAATCTCATATCTTTCAGATCATTGACATACTAATGAAAGGGGTTATGAAGCGTTTGGTTAACCTGGGATTCAGTCTTGAACTGACCGAAGATGCGAAGGTTTTTATTGCAGAAAAAGGATATGATCAGCAGTTTGGCGCAAGGCCGCTTCACCGTTCTATTCAAAAATACCTGGAAGATCCCTTGGCAGAGGAGATACTAAATATGAATATTAAAAATGGTGATGTGCTTATTGCAGACCTGGATAAGGAACTGCAAAAGATCCGATTCAGCCTTAAGGAATCGTCATCCAAGAAGTCGGAGAAATCAGAAGTTTAACCGTATAGTTTATGTTATAAAAAAGCCACCCGCTACATCAGTGGGTGGCTTTTTATTTATTCTCTTAATAAACATAATTTATACAGATAACATATTGTTTGTAAACTTGCACCATGTGATTTAATTATGGAAACAAACATTATCATCATTACAATTGACGGATGGAGCAGTTGCGGCAAAAGTACCCTAGCTAAACAACTTGCTAAAAGCCTGAATTATGTTTACATTGATAGCGGGGCCATGTATCGCGCCGTTACTCTATACTTTCTTCGAAATCACGTCGACTGGACGCGGAAAAAAGCCGTCGAAGAAGCTCTCCAAAACATAAACCTGGAATTCAGGTTCAGTGAAAAAAGCATGCAGACGGAGATGTTCCTGAATGATGAGAATGTTGAATATGTAATCAGAGATCTTGTTGTAGCTGAGAAAGTAAGCGAAGTAGCAGCGGTTAGAGAGGTCAGAAGTTATGCCGTCAGCCAGCAGCAAAAGATGGGCGAATCCAAAGGTTTAGTAATGGATGGAAGAGATATAGGTACTGTTGTTTTCCCTCGGGCCGAACTTAAAATATTTATGACTGCCGACGTAGCGATCCGTGTACAAAGGCGGTTTAAGGAATTGTACCAAAAGAACCCCAACATAACCATCGAAGAGGTTAAAGCAAATCTTGCCCTAAGGGACTATATCGATTCTAATCGTGAGATCAGCCCTTTGCGTAAGGCGGCCGATGCCATTGAATTAAACAATTCTCACCTTACTGAAAAACAACAACTGGAAACAGCGCTAAAGTGGGCAATGGATAGGTTGACCTGACAACCTGTTCAACCACCCCGCTTTATAAAATGACCTTGTCATCTTATAAGGAACCCCTCCTTGAAAAGAAGGGGAACTTTAGTTATTTAAGCCCCTCCTTTCCAAGTAGGGGAAGGTTTGGTAGCAAACCGGGGTGGTTACCCACCCGCCCGATCTATCTCAAAAATAAAATTTCCCTGTACTTTGGCAAGCTCCATTCTTTATCATCAACCAGCAATTCCAGCTTGTCTACGTGATACCGGATACCTTCAAAAAATTCACCTTTCACATTGTCGCAATAGGCGATGGCTTTTTGGCGGGAATTTTCAATGGCATTTGCCGCTTTTCTGGCCTCTATCATTTTTTCCACCTGGTCGCTTATCGCAGATATATGTTCGGCAATCTTTCCCAGTATCTGCTTTTGGTTGGCATAAGAAGATTCAGGCAATCCGATCTCTTTTAATCCGCATATGTTGTCAATGAGAACGTTTTGATACTTAATGGCTGCAGGAAGTATAGTGTTGGTCGCAAGTTCTCCCATCAGCCTTGCTTCTATCTGGACCGTTTTTACATATTTCTCCAGCTCAATTTCATGTCTTGCTTCCAGTTCGGAGTGTGAATAAACATGATTGCTTTCAAACAGATGTTTGGCTTTATCCGTAAGCAAAACGTCCAATGCCTGTGGAGTTGTCTTAATATTGGGCAAACCGCGTTTCTCAGCTTCTGCTGCCCATTCGTCACTGTAATTATTTCCTTCAAACAACACTTTCTTACTATTCACTATATATTCCCTGATCACATGAATTATTGCAATCTCTTTCTTTTCTCCTTTTTCAACCAGGGCGTCCACTTCTTTCTTAAAAGTCTTCAGCGTCTGGGCGACGATCGTATTCAGGACGATCATTGCATTTGCACAATTTGCTGAGGATCCTACTGCACGGAACTCGAATTTATTACCCGTAAATGCAAAGGGGGAAGTCCTGTTTCTGTCCGTATTGTCCAGTAATAACTCAGGAATGCTGCGGTGCAGATCCAGTTTCAATATGGCCTCATCCTGCTCGTCAAATTTCTCGCCGACCCGCGCCTGAACATCGTCCAGCACTTTGGAAAGGTATTGACCGATAAAAACGGAAATAATTGCAGGAGGAGCTTCATTGGCGCCCAACCGGAAGTCATTGGCTGAAGAAGCGATAGCCGCTCTTAACACATCAGCGTAATCGTTAACCGCCTTAATGGTATTGACGAAGAAGGTCAGGAACATCAGGTTAGTCTTTGGCGTTTTGCCCGGTGCCAGCAGGTTAACCCCTGTATCGGTGGCCATGCTCCAGTTATTGTGCTTTCCGCTTCCATTTATGCCGGCAAATGGTTTTTCATGAAGCAACACACGTAAACGATGGCGTCTTGCCACACGGTCCATGATATCCATGAGCAGGGTATTATGGTCAACGGCAACACTTACTTCTTCAAATATTGGGGCACATTCAAACTGCGATGGAGCCACTTCATTGTGGCGTGTCCTTAATGGGATTCCCAATTTATATCCTTCATTTTCAAAATCCCGCATAAATGCGTAGACCCTTTCAGGGATAGAACCAAAATAATGGTCTTCCAGTTGTTGCCCTTTTGCAGGAGAATGGCCAAAAACGGTTCTGCCGCTCATTACCAGGTCCGGCCTTGCATTAAATAAACCTTCGTCAACCACAAAATACTCCTGTTCCCAGCCCAAAGTTGGTGTTACTTTGGCCACGTTTTTGTCGAAATAATTGCACACCTCTACGGCAGATTTGTTCAGGGCTTCCAGCGCTTTTAATAATGGGGCCTTATAATCAAGTGATTCACCTGTATAAGAAACAAAAATAGTGGGTATGCAAAGGGTCTTGCCATTGCCGATTTCCATAATAAATGCAGGAGACGACGGATCCCAGGCCGTATAACCCCTTGCTTCAAATGTGGCTCTTAATCCACCGCTGGGAAAAGAAGAAGCGTCCGGCTCCTGTTGAATAAGCGCTCCGCCATCAAATTCTTCTATAGGTGTTCCATCGCTTTTTATGGTAAAAAACGAATCATGTTTCTCTGCTGTAGTACCAGTCAAGGGTTGAAACCAGTGGGTAAAGTGGGTCACGCCTTTAGATTCTGCCCATTGACGCACGCCGGAAGCTATTTGATTAGCCATTACGCGGTCAATTTTTTTACCACCCTTTATCGAACTTACGAGACTTTTATATGCTTCATCACTCAACAATTCACGGGCGGTTTTCAGGGTGAAAACATTTTCTCCAAAAATTACCGTAATTTTTGTTGAAGCGGCCACTTGTACATCATTAGAATGGTCTGATAAATTATGTAGAGCATTTAATCGTAATGACATGTGTTAATTTTTTGTTGCGAAATAACGATAATTAAGGGAAAACACCAATTTTTTGTCTCGATTACCATGTAAAAGCAACTTTGAGAATTTTTTGTAGAATTAAATATTAGATCTTGAGTTATTTTGGAATGTCTAGGGCAGGTTTAATAAATATTAATATTATTTGTAATGAATCTTATACCAGGATTCAGAGACTGAACAAATAAGCGGAGCAATAACCAGGGGGTAAAAGATTGCCTTATATCTCACCAGGGCGCCAAGTATGTTTACCGTATAACCCAATAATATCCAGGCTGATCCAGTCAAAAACAGGCAAAAGTAAAAAAATACCTGCTGCTGTGGAGTAGGCCTCTCTCTGTACCTAAAAAAAACACACAGTAAAACGATAGTAGCTGCAATTTCCATCGCATAAGGAACGTATTGTAAGCCCTTGTTTTCCCATAGATACGGGCGCAAAAACCCCACGTTCAACGCTTGGGGTAAATTTTCTATTAATCCCAAGCCCGAAGGTTCCAGCTTTTCAACAGGTATTGCTGACTTTGCCGGCAATTTCAGAAAGCCCGTTTGCCAGGATGCAATGATCCGCGGAATATTCAATGAAGAATGTAAGTGGCCGGATGTAATAACAAATAGTGTCAGTAGCAGGTAAATGGTTGCAAAAACATAAATACCTTTTTTAAACGTAGCGCTGATCAGCCACCCGGACAAAGCAGGGATTAACAAAAACGCCACATAGTTACGAAGCAGAAAGATGATGATGACAGAGGTCATTACAATGGAAAATCGCTTCCATCCTCCATTCCTTTCCATAATCCATCTGTTGGAATGATAAATGATGAGGCTGATAAAAAGAAAGAGAACTCCATCTTTATAGAAGCCACTTGTCCAGAAGAGGAATGAGGGGAGCAGGAAAGCAGCAATGATTTTAGATATCTTCCTGCCACTATATAGCTCATTTAGTGTTCTGTAAAAGGTGATACTTCCATAAAAGGTAATAAAAGAATAGATCACCACATTGGTGTAATAATAGCCACCACTAAACAGGTTCATGACAGCTTCAGCCTTGATAAGCAGGTTATCTTTCAGATTATTCCAGTAAGAATGATCAGATTCGGAGAAGCCCGTAAAACTTAGTTGATCAGGATTGGCAAACAAACTGGCAAGAAACCGGATGGGGTCCCCCAACAGGATTTTCGTCTCCTTCACACTTTCAAAATAGATTTGCCAGGTATCGGCTCCCTGAATAAATCCCGGCCGGCTATATAGGTAGCCATACAATACGCCACTTAAAAGTTTAACAGTGAACAAAGCGATCAGGCCGGATTTACTAATGCCGGTTTTATGGATAAAGGCAGACTTGGTAATGAGCCAACTTAACAGTACAAAATATAGTGTAAACAGCAGGTAGGCCACATAATGACGTATGAATCTGCAAAATATACAAAATTTTATTAAACGAAATCTCCTGCCAGATATCATGGTCTTCGTACTTTTGAAACTCCAGTCATCCTGAAACAAATATGGAAGTAACTGTTAAAACCGCCGAGCAACTACGTCTTACAGCTGAAGAATTTGAATGCATAAAAAGTAACCTTGGCCGCATACCCAACTTTAATGAGTTATGCGCATATTCTGCTATGTGGAGTGAGCACTGCAGTTACAAAAACTCCATAAAATGGTTAAAGACCTTACCAAAGGAAGGAAAAAGAATGCTTGTCAGGGCCGGTGAAGAAAATGCCGGTTTGATGGATATCGGAAATGGCTACGGCGTGGTTTTTAAGATTGAATCGCACAATCACCCGTCGGCAATTGAGCCGTATCAGGGAGCGGCTACTGGTGTAGGCGGCATTCACCGGGACATATTTACGATGGGTGCAAGGCCTATTGCTTCCTTAAATTCTTTGCGATTCGGAAATTTAAAAGAAGGGAAAACCCAACACCTGCTGGCAGGCGTAGTAAGGGGCATAGGCCATTATGGAAATTGTTTTGGCGTAGCTACAGTAGGCGGGGAGATCTACTTTGAAGCGTGTTATCATACCAATCCACTGGTTAACGCCATGAGTGTGGGCATAGTAAAATCCGGAGAAACAATTTCAGCCACTGCAAAAGGCCTGGGGAACCCGGTATTTTTTGTGGGAAGTGCAACAGGAAAGGATGGCATTGGCGGTGCTTCTTTTGCTTCTGCGGATATTACGTCTGAAAGCACCCGCGAATTACCTGCGGTACAGGTAGGGGATCCTTTCCAGGAGAAAAAATTACTGGAAGCCTGCCTGGAAATAATCAAAACGGGTGCAGTAGTGGGCATGCAGGATATGGGAGCTGCCGGCATAATTTGCTCTACAGCAGAAATGAGTGCAAAGGGAGAAGTAGGCATGAGCATAGATCTTGACAAAGTGCCTGCCCGCCAGGCAGGTATGACAGCCTGGGAATTATTACTGAGCGAAAGTCAGGAAAGAATGTTAATGGTGGTGGAAAAAGGGAGAGAAAGAGAAGTGCTTGGCATTTTTGAAAAGTGGGACCTCCCTTGTGCGGAAATAGGCGAAGTTACCGGGGATGGGGCACTACGTTTTTTTATGCAGGGCAAGCTGGAGGCAGAGCTTACCGCCCGGGATCTTGTTTTGGGTGGCGGTGCACCTCAATACGATAGAGCATACACGGAACCTGGGTACATGCAGGAAATACAACGATTTGAGCCTGCATCAATTGGAGTACCCGATGACCTGAAATCAGTGGCCATGCAACTCATCTCCCTTCCCAACATTGCTTCAAAGCGCTGGATTTACAATCAGTACGACAGTATGGTGGGTACGGCTAACACCTCTACGAATGAACCAACAGATGCTGCTGTCATCCTGGTAAAAGGAACAGATAAAGCCCTGGCGGTTACTACCGATTGCAATAGCCGTTATGTGTTTGCGGATCCCTATATAGGAACAATGATCGCAGTAGCAGAAGCGGCAAGAAATATTATTTGCAGCGGTGGACAGCCCCTGGGTATTACTAATTGCCTGAATTTTGGTAATCCGTATGATCCCGAAGTTTATTATCAATTCGTCCATGCCATCAAAGGTATGGACGCCGCCTGCCGTAAATTCGACACGCCTGTTACCGGCGGAAACGTAAGTTTTTATAATCAGAGCCCTGACGGAGCAGTATACCCGACACCCACTATTGGCATGGTAGGGTTGCTGGAAAGGGTAAAAGATAAAATGACACTGGATTTTAAGGCCCCCGGTGATCTTATTTTCCTGATTGGCAGAAGTAATCATGATATAAGCTCTTCCGAATATGTCCATAAATGTTTACGCATTGAATTTAGTCCTGCTCCCCATTTCGACCTGGAAGAAGAATTCCGCTTACAGCAGAAGGTAAGTGAGCTCATCAGTAATAAATTAATCGAGTCGGCTCATGATGTCAGCGAAGGAGGTCTGTTTACCGCCCTTTTGGAATCCTGCTTCAACAGGGATTTAGGTTTCGATGTTGTGGCTGTCGACTCTTCCATCCGGAAGGATGCATATTGGTTTGGTGAATCGCAAAGCAGGGTAGTGGTCAGTGTCAAATCTGCTAAAGCGGATGCATTTAAAAAAGGCATGCAAAACCACCCTTACGAAGAGCTGGGTTTTGTAACTGCCCGTTCTATAGAACTGGATGGAATGTATTGGGGTAATATCGAAGAATGGAAAGAAAGATATGATAGTGCTATAGAAAATCTGATGAAGGAAAAAACTTCGGAGTTCGGAGTTTGATTTAGACTAGAACCCAAACCTGAAACTGAAACTTAACCCCGAACCTTTGAATCTTGAACTCCGAACTAAACCATGCTAGATACAAATGCAAATATTGTTGTGACCGGTGCCGCCGGATTCATTGGAAGTTGTCTGGTAAGTTATCTTAACCAGTTGGGTTATCATCAACTGATCCTGGTAGATGAATTTAGCCGCGCAGATAAAAATCCTAATCTTGAAGATAAGCGTTTCATAATACAGGTAGAACGGGAGGTCTTTTTTAGCTGGTTCTACAAACACCGGCCTCCTGTTGGTTATGTATTTCACCTTGGAGCAAAAACAGACACCACCGAATTCAACTATGCGGTTCACCAGCACCTGAACGTTGACTATTCACAGGATATCTGGCAGCTCTGTGCCACTTTACAAATTCCGCTCATTTATGCATCATCTGCAGCTACCTATGGTTCAGGTGAATCTGGTTACAAAGATGACCACGAGTTAGCCTACACTTTACGTCCGCTTAACCCTTATGGAATATCAAAAAATGAATTTGATAAGTGGGCATTGCAGCAGAAGGACAGTCCGCCATTTTGGGCCGGACTAAAATTTTTCAATGTATATGGCCCTAATGAATACCATAAGGGTAGAATGGCCAGCGTGGTTTTCCATTCATTTAACCAGATCAGGTCTGCCGGCACAGTAAAATTGTTTAAATCGCACCGTCCCGATTACAAAGACGGGGAGCAGTTGCGTGATTTCGTTTATGTAAAAGATGTATTAAACGTTTGTTACTGGCTGATGGTCAATCAGCCTGCCTCAGGCATTTATAACCTGGGAACCGGTAAAGCAAGATCTTTTAAAGACCTCGTCAGATCTGCCTACGCCGGGCTTGATGCAAAACCTGACATTCAATATATTGATATGCCTGAAGACATCCGGGAAAAATATCAGTATTTCACTGAAGCCGATATGAACAAATTACGTCACGCAGGATACGACGATGCGTTTTATTCACTTGAAAACGGAGTGGAAGATTATGTAAGGAATTACCTCTCACAAAACAGGTATTACTGATTTCCTGAAACTATCATTAATTTTAATCCATTGTTGAGCAAGGCGGTTTGCTTTAACACTAAACATTTATATGAGTAAGAAAATAGCCATTATAGGAGGCGGAAACCTGGGAACTGCTATTGCTGAAGGATTATTAAAGAGTACATTTTCAAAGGCTGAGGAAATCATCATCACTAAACGAAACATTTCTACGCTCCGGCAACTAAAAGATAGCGGTGTTCATGTTACCAGTGATAATAGTGAAGCCGTTGCAAAAAGTGAATTGATCATACTGGCAGTCAAACCTTTTCAGGTCAAAGAAGTGATGGAAGGCATAAAGAATCAACTCTCGCCAGACCATATATTAGTATCTGTGGTTACAGGTGTACTAATAACGGATATAGAAGAGATTGTCAAGATGAGGCTCCCTTTATTTAGGGCTATGCCGAATACTGCAATCGCCATTCAGGAAAGCATGACCTGTTTAAGTCATACGAATGCAGGCGAATCGGATGTGAAATATGTCTATGACCTGTTCTGCACTTTAGGAAAAGTGACCTCAATAGACGAAAAGCTAATGAACGCAGCTACGGTATTGGGTGCTTGCGGAACGGCTTATGCAATGAGATACATTCGTGCCAATATCCAGGGCGGAATAGAAATCGGATTCGATGCTTCCACGGCGAGTTTAATTGCAGCACAAACGGTAAAAGGAGCGGCGGAACTGCTTTTACAGAAAGGAACACATCCCGAACAGGAAATTGATAAAGTAACCACGCCAAAAGGCTGTACTATTGCCGGCTTGAATGAAATGGAACACCAGGGATTCAGTTCCTCTCTTATTAAAGGCATATCCGCGAGCTTTTATAAGATTTCACATGATTAATTCGTTTGAGTCATGCGGCTGGCAACATCTTACCGGAATATCCGTACGCCTGACGCAGGTTTCGCTTATTAATCGAATAAACAATTGAATGACATAGCCTTATACATTAAAATCTACTTGGTATGTGAGTATATTTGATATATAAGAAAATGTGTGCTAATTTTACCACTTCTTAATCTGCCTTATGCAAAAAAAAATTGTACAAATAGTATTTGTAATGGAAATTATTGCCATTTGCGCTTTACATACTATTAAAATGCAGAACGCTATTAAACCTACACAAAAATTTACCAATCATAAGGTTCAATTGTCTCCGAAACACATTTTTTTGTGAATAACTAAGGTGTTCCCCACACCAGGAAATTTTTGTTCTACACCTTGGATAATTAGTCTAACTTTACATGACCTCCCGGATTTTTTTCCAGACATTTTCCGCAGGTCAAGGGAAAATTTTATCAAATCACCATTTAAGAACCCGTAAGCAGATTGTATATTAATTTGCCTTATTTCATTTTTTGAGATCTGTGTCAAATTATGTACAAGTGTGAACAATAGGATAAACAGTGGCAGTTATTATTGATATAAGCATACCCTGAAGCATAGGTTTAACATTACATACCAGACATTATGGCCAAGTATATATTTGTTACCGGCGGTGTAACGTCTTCTTTAGGCAAAGGAATTATTGCAGCATCACTTGCTAAACTATTACAGGCCCGAGGTCTGAAAGTAACTATTCAAAAATTCGATCCTTATATAAACGTAGATCCCGGCACTTTAAACCCATATGAACATGGGGAATGTTACGTAACTGATGATGGAGCAGAAACCGACCTCGATCTCGGTCATTATGAACGATTTCTTAGTATTGCCACGTCACAGGCTAACAACGTCACTACCGGGAGAATTTACCAGACAGTAATTAATAAGGAGAGAGAAGGTGCTTATTTAGGTAAAACCGTGCAGGTCATTCCTCATATTACGGATGAGATCAAAAGAAGGATGCAGTTGCTTGGGAAGAAAGGATATGATATTGTTATTACTGAAATTGGCGGAACTGTGGGTGATATTGAAAGTTTGCCGTTCATTGAAGCAGTACGCCAGTTACAATGGGAACTTCCTGAAGAAGATTGCCTCGTAGTGCACCTGACCCTTATTCCATATTTGAAAGCAGCGAAAGAATTAAAAACAAAGCCCACCCAACATAGTGTGAAACTGTTGAGCCAGGAAGGTGTACATCCTGATATTCTTGTCTGCAGAACTGAAGAACCACTTTCACCTGAAATCAGAAAGAAAATAGCTTTGTTCTGTAACGTAAAGCTTGAAGCGGTAATTGAGGCGGCGGATGCTTCTACTATTTACGAGGTTCCATTGGCAATGATGCGGGAAAAACTGGATATCATCTGTCTTAAAAAATTAAATTTTACTAACTACAATGAACCTGAATTACATAAATGGAAGCAATTTCTGGATAAACTGAAACATCCTAAAAGCCGGGTGACTATCGGACTTATAGGTAAGTACATAGAATTACAGGATGCGTATAAATCTATCCTGGAAGCTTTTATACACGCCGGTGCCATGAACGAGTGCAAGGTACAGGTAGTAAATGTCCACAGCGAATTTATTACACAAGAAAACGTGGCCGAAAAGCTGGTTAATCTCGATGGTTTACTTGTCGCTCCGGGATTTGGCCATCGGGGTATAGAAGGAAAGATCATTGCAGTTAAGTATGCACGGGAAAACGGATTACCCTTCTTTGGCATCTGCCTGGGTATGCAGATGGCTGTGATTGAGTTTGCCAGAAATGTTTTAGGTTTGAAAGATGCACATTCAACCGAGATGAATCCGGATACTCCGGATGCCGTTATTGACCTGATGGAAGAACAGAAAAAGGTAACCATCAAAGGCGGTACGATGCGGTTGGGAGCATACCCCTGCAATATTAAGACCGGTACGCTCGCTCATGAAATTTACGAAAGTTCCCTGATCAGTGAACGCCATCGTCATCGTTGGGAATTTAATAATTTATATCTTGAACAGTTCGAAAACGCCGGACTGATAGCCAGTGGAAAAAATCCGGATACAAACCTGGTAGAAATCGTAGAATTGGCAAATCACCCCTTTTTTATCGGCGTACAATATCACCCGGAATTAAAAAGTACCGTTGAAAATCCTCAGCCGTTATTTGTTCAGTTTATAAAGGCTGCTAAAGAATTTGCCGAACGTAAAGACTCAGTAAAAAACCCTTTGCTGCAAAGTGAAATGATATAAGGCTCACAAATCAGAATGGAAGAGTAAGATCCCTCTTCACCGGTCTAAATAGTCTCGACGAAAATTCCTGCCGACCGCTAATTGGCAACCCGTGACCTTCCAAATTGCTTACTACCTACTATCTGTCAAACCCCTATCTTTGCCGTCTTAAAAATTATGATTAATGGGAATGGATCGAAATACCGTGATCGGGTTTGTGTTACTGGCTATCCTGTTGTTTTTGTATTTGTATTTTTCCAGTAAGAACAGCCAGGAATTGGTGAAGCAAAAAAAGGTTTACGAAGATTCAATGGCGAAAATCGATGCGGTAAAGCGGTCAAATGAAAATATTGTCACCGATACGTTTAAAAATAGCACAATTGTCAAAGATACTGTAGGGTTTGCAAAGGCTTTTATTGGTTCAGATCAATTTTATACGGTGGAGAACAACTTAATGAAAATCGTTTTCACCAATAAAGGCGGTCAACCCAGGACGGTAGAATTGAAAAATTATAAATCCTACGATAGCACACCTGTAAAATTGGGAGGACCGGCTGACCGGATTTCCTATCCAATAAACACCGCTGTCAACCAATCGGCAGAAACTGCTGATTTGTTCTTTAATGCACAACCGGTAGAACGAAATGCCGATGGCAGCCAGACCATCTCATTTTTGCTGAGCGGGCCCGGCGGAGAGACGATTACACACCAATATGTTATTAAACGGGATAATTACGCTATAGACTGGAACATTGTGGCAAACGGAGCAGACCGCTTATTTAGTAAGGGAAGCCTGAACCTGGCCTGGCATGCCCAACCGGTAAAACAGGAAAAAGATGTAGAGTATGAAAGGCAGCAGTCTAATATCGGGTTTTACGAAGACAACGAATTTGATTATATATTTTCAAAAACAGAAAAAATATTTGAAAAGCCAGTTCAGTGGATCGCCATATCCCAACAATTCTTTAATATGATCCTTAGGGCTAAGAACAATTTTAATTCCGGTCAAATTCATTGGACCAAGGAAACGTCAGATACATCAAATCTTATAGCAACAGTAAAGGCGAATCTTCAAATTAAATTTCCTGCAGGGTCTTCAGCAACATTACCGCTTCAGCTATACTTTGGTCCGAATGATTATAATATCTTAAAAAATCAGGAACCGGGAATGCAACGTATTGTAAACCTGGGCAGGGATATGTATTCGTTTGTGCGGCCCATTAATGTGTATATCATTATGCCGGTTTTTGACTTTTTTAAAAAATTTATTAGCAGCTATGGAGTGGCGATCCTGTTACTGACCCTGTTTATTCGTTTGTTGACCTCACCGCTGATTTACAAGAGCTACCTCAGCGGCGCGAAAATGAAAGTGTTGAAACCTGAAATGGATTCGTTGAAAAAAAAACATGGTGACGATCAACAGGCTTATGGAATGGAACAGATGAAATTATTCAGAGAGGCAGGAGTAAACCCCTTAGGAGGCTGCATTCCTGCCTTGCTGCAAATACCTATATTTTTTGCATTGTACAGCTTTTTTAATTCGAATATTGCCCTAAGGGGTCAACCGTTTTTATGGGCCGATGATCTTTCTGCTTATGACTCTATATTAAATCTTGGATTTAATATTCCTTTTTACGGCAGTCATGTAAGTCTTTTTACCTTGTTGGCAGTCATAACCAGTTTTCTTATCAGTTTGTATGGTATGAGTAGTGCGCCAGACCAAAATAACCCGGCCTTAAAATACATGCCGTATATATTCCCCGTTTTGTTGCTGGGATTTTTCAATAAGCTTCCTTCTGCCTTAACATGGTACTATACCGTTTCAAACGTCATCACCTTAGTACTGCAATGGGTTATCCAGACATATATTATTGATCATGACAAGATTCTGGCTAAAATAGAAATTACCCGGAAGAAGCCAAAAACCAAATCTAAATGGCAGGAGCGGATAGAGCAAATGCAGCAGGCACAGCAAAAACTTCCCCAACAAAAGAAATAAATTAACGCACGTGAATGGCCTGCTTTGTTAAATAACAAATATTAAGTCCTGCTCAATTAGAACATCAGGCAGGTCTTTATTATTTTAGACAACTTATTAGATGATCAGATGCGTCTGTTATAGATTAAACAAAGCTAAAGCGATAAAATGTCTAAACTAATATCTACCGTTATATTAACTTTCATTACCTGTTTTGTTTTAGCCCAGAAAAAAGTGACTGAACTTACATTGGTATATGATGCTGTAATCACAACGGGTAGTAAAGAACCAAAACTGGCTGATGCCTTTGACGGATCTACCACCACAGTATATATTAAGGGAACCATGAGCCGGTCTGAGATGGTAAGTGCACTGGCTTCCTTTACTACTATTCATGATTCGAGAAATGGATCTGCAGTAATTTTACAGGAGGTAAGTGGTCAGAAGTTACTCATTCGAATGACCACTGAAAACTGGAAAGACAAAAATAAACGATACGAAGGGATCACTTTTACAAATTCTGAAGAAACTAAAACAATTGCAGGGTATAAATGTATGCAAACGCTTGCCAAAATGAAGGACGGTTCTACGTTTAGTGTATATTATACTACGGAAATTGTACCGGACAATATGGATTACGATTATCAATTCAGAAATCTTAACGGCCTTCCCCTTGAATACGAATTAAAACAAAACGACCTTACAATTAAATATACTGTATCAAAAATCAGCTTGAACCCGGTTCCGGCTTCTAAATTTGATATTCCTAAAAGCGGATACAGGGAACTCACTTATGAAGAAAGCCAGGGATTAGGAAATAGCAATAAATGATAAGAAGCTTATTTACAAAGTTTGATCCTTAGATTTAACATCTGCAGATGAGATTTGCTGGTATTTGGCTGTAGCGCGACTTTGTAATGATTTGGAAGAATATAAGTAGTGTTTCCCTTCTGATAGGTAACTAATGACTTGTAAGAAATGTGATTTGCAAACCGGGATTCCTTAAGAATAATACTCCCCCGGTAATTAAGTCCCGTTCTCAATGTAAACCCTTTTGATGTTCTAATCGGAGTAAACCCTGGTTTTAGGGAAAGTGATTTTGACTTATTCTTTCCACCTCCAATGCTGGCAAACGTAAGGACAGTAATTGCAATAAACAACGTACTGATAGTAACTTTTTTAAGGCAGGTAAACGATATTTTAGAATCCATTAACATGTATCACAAATATAAGCAAATATAATGCTAAAGTTTCTACCGTTTATCCATTTCTTATAATTCTTTTAACATATCGTTTATTTCCTATTATCCTTCACATCATGGAAAGATTACTTAATTTACACTAACTACTGATACATGAAAGAAAATTCTTACCATCAAGACAAGGATAAAATAAGAGAATTATTAAATCAATTCCAGAATCTGAAGTCTGGTAAAAGCCATTCTTACCTGGATGAAGATTCGTTTGAACGTATAATCGATTATTTTGATGATGAGGAGGACCTGCCTCAAGCTATTGAAGCAGTAGACATTGCCATTGAGCAGTATCCATATTCTTCCTTATTACAATTAAAAAAAGCCGACCTTCTTATTGCGGTAAGGCGTTACGCAGATGCGCTGAATACCCTTGCTCAGGCCGAGCTGCTCGATAGCCGGGATATCAACCTCTATATTCTGAAAACCGATGCGTATTTAGCCCTGGATCACCAGGAAAAGGCCGTTGACCTCCTGGAAAACGCCTTAAAATTGTTTGAAGGCGAAGAAAGGATTGAATTACTATTCGAACTTGCTGATGTATATGATGATTATGAAGAATTTGATAAAATCTTTGATTGCTTAAAACTAATTCTTCAACAACAACCAAACAATGAAGAGGCGTTATACAAGGTCTGTTTCTGGACTGACTTTACCCGGCGCAACGAAGAAAGTATCAGCCTGCATCAATCCATCATTGATGAATATCCATATAATGAACTGGCCTGGTTCAACCTGGGGGCGGCTTACCAGGGTTTAAAACTGTATGAAAAAGCTTTAGATGCCTACGAATACGCAGTGGTCATTGACGAGAAATTCGATTATGCTTATCGGAATATGGGTGATGCGTATATCAGATTACGCAAATACAAGGATGCCATAGAAGTACTCGAGAAGGTTTTGGAATTATCGCGTCCGGAGGATGTCATATATGAAGCAATCGGCCACTGTTATGATAAATTGAAAAACTATGCACAGGCGAGGTTTTATTATCGTAAGGCCTCTCACTTAAACCCTGATGATAGCAAATTATACTATAAAATAGCCTGCGCGTATATACACGAGCAACAATGGACTCAGGCAATCAAACAACTTGAATCGGCCATGCAGATACACCGTATGCAACCGGAGTACAATCTGGCTATGGGCGAATGCAAGATGCAGTTAGGAAATATCAAAGATGCCATTCAACATTTTACCAATGTTGTGCGTTCAAGGCCCAGAAACATTTCTGGATGGGAGGCACTGATTCGTTGTTTATATAATGTCAAATATTTCGAAGAGGCTCTGGAACAGGTGTTGGCGGCAATTAAACTTACTGAAGGCAAGGCGTTATTTATATATTATTTGAGTGCTATTTACTTTGCTATGGGCAAATCAAAGGAAGGCCTTCTGCAGTTACATAGAGCTATGGTCAAGTCACCCAGGATGGTGAAAAAATTTGTTGAGTTAAATCCTTCCATTCTTCAAAACCAACAAGTCGTAGACCTCATAGCCGGATTTAAAAGAAACCGGAGTATTTGAATTTCCTGATCCGGGATTCTCATTTTCATTGTTAATCTTTGCCGGGTTTCAGCTGTCCGGAGCTGATCACAACCGACCTTATTATTTGTATCCAGATGCGGTAACAGACTTGTTCAGCCCTTGTGAACGGATTGTTATTTATGCAACTGTTTGTTATTTTTACGCCGCATAAATGAGTAATACGGTAATTTTAAAAACAACATAAACAGAAGATGAATTTTAATCTCACACAGATTCCGGAAAGACACCCGAAGCCTAGAATACATGGTCTTACGATGGTAATGGATAAAGGGCTTAGTATTGAAGAAGCAAAAAATTTTATGAGCGGAGCTCATCCCCATGTGGACATCGTTAAGCTGGGTTTCGGCACCTCTTTTGTTACGCCAAATCTGAAAGAGAAATTGGAAGTTTACCGGTCTTATGATATTCCTATCTATTTTGGAGGCACCCTGTTTGAGGCATTTCTCATCCGGGATCAGTTTGATGATTATATTGCTGTTTGTGAGGAATTTGGCATTTCATATATGGAGGTAAGTGATGGATCGATTACCATACCGCATGCAGAAAAATGTGGCTATATTGAAAAATTAACCAGGTACGGAACTGTATTAAGTGAAGTAGGAAGTAAAGATGCAGCCCATATCATTCCTCCTTATAAATGGATTGAATTGATGCGGGCTGAGCTGTATGCAGGTGCTACCTATGTTATTGCCGAAGCCAGGGAAGCAGGAACCGTTGGTATTTACCGCGGTAGCGGTGAAGTAAGGGAAGGCTTGGTGCAAGAGATATTAACCCAGATTCCGGAGGAAAAGATCATTTGGGAGGCACCTCAAAAATCCCAGCAATTATACTTCCTCGAGCTCATTGGTTGTAATGTAAACCTCGGAAATATTGCTCCTTCAGAGATGATAGCGCTGGAAGCTATGCGTATTGGCCTTAGGGGCGATACCTTTCATTTATACCTGAACAAAGAAGTAACCTTATGAGAATATTTGGGTTGATCGGTTATCCACTAAGCCATTCATTCTCCAGAAAGTTTTTTAGCGAAAAATTCACCAGGGAAGGAATAAATGATTGTGCATATGAAAATTTCGAGATTTCTACAATAAATGAGTTTGAAAAGCTGATACAGGCAACACCTTCATTAGAAGGGCTTAATGTAACGATTCCCTTCAAGCAGGAGGTAACAGGGTTTTTACACTGGAAAAATGAGGTGGTTGAAACAACGGGTGCATGCAACTGTATCCGGATAGAGAATGGCAAATTATACGGGTATAATACCGATACAATCGGCTTTAATCGGTCACTAAAAAAAAAATTATTGCCTCACCATAAAAAAGCCCTTGTACTGGGTACTGGTGGTGCTGCCAAAGCAGTTAATTACGTATTAAATCATTTGCAGATAGAATATGTGAATGTGAGCCGTAAGCCTATCCCCGGAATCAGTCGTGAGATTCAATACCACGAAATAACTGAAGACATCCTGAAATCGCATACGCTGATTGTAAACACAACACCGTTGGGAATGTATCCGAAAACTGACACTGCACCTCCCTTGAATTATGACCTTCTTGGCCCGGGGCATTACCTGTATGACCTTGTATATAACCCTGAAAAAACTTTGTTTTTATGCAAAGGCGAAAATAAGGGAGCTATCATTGAAAACGGTCACGACATGCTGATCATACAAGCTGAAGAGAGCTGGAAGATATGGAACGGTTCTGCTCCATAAATAAAATCTGCGAATCTGGCTGTACTGCTTTCAATAACTATCGGTTTTCATTACCCCCAAGAGTATGCTTAATTACTTCAGGAACCACGGCAATCTTTTTCTTTTTATAATCATAGCAGACCATACCTGTTTTTGCCATAGCTACCATCACCGTGTTAAGTTCTGCTTCCTTCTCCAGTTTGTAATACAGGTCAAAGGCAACTTTAGAAAAGGTATGGGCAGATACCCAGACCTTAACCACGTCTCCATAAAACAACTCCTTCTTAAAATGAATGGTTACGTCTTTCATGATTAAACCGGGCCCTCCAAGGTTTAACTCTGAATATCCATGGTGATGTAGAAAACGCACCCTGGCTTCATGAATGATAGACAATACCGTGTCATTGGCAACATGCCCACCATAATTGAGATCCGTAATGCGAACCGGAATAGATGTGTAAAAGGTAAAATTGTCTGGAAGCTGAAACTTCATAGGTTAAAACGAAGCGTGATATATGACAATTACTGATTTTCTGAATCCTTTAGAAGTTCCTTAAATTCAAATATATCAAGAAAATTAGTGGAAGATGGAATGAATGACGTTTGGATGATCTTATTTCGCCAATCCTGGAACCTCGATTTCCACATAAGGCTTTCCAGGAACGATTTATCAAAGTACCCTTCATATTCTTCGATACCCGCAGACTCATTCAGGTAGAGCAATCCGTTGATGAATTTGGAGGATATCCGGGTTTGTTCGCCGTTTGGGCCTGTAATATCGATGTATTTGTTACCGGCATTGTTAAACAGTTCAGCAGCCTGGATAATATCTCCTCTTTCGTTACGGATCGGTTTGGCCGCAATCATAATGGCTAATTCATTCCTGATGGCACGAGCATTTTTGACTATGGAATTGCGTAAAATCCGCCTTTTTTCCCGGTTAGACTTTTTTTTTCCTTTGGTAAAACCGTAATTTGAAGCTGCAGCAATCTGCAGATGATGTAAAGGATTGGTTGAACTGGAATCCAGGGTTTTATTGATGTCTCCGGATTTATTCTCCGGGTTGAGCTCTGCTGTATGTGGAGAAAAATGTTGCTTTTTTAAGGAAGAGTTGTGAAAAAAATACCAACCACCTATTACGATCACACCAAGAATAGCGGCAGCTACAGCCATTTTATATACAGGCTTGTTTAAGATCGAGGAAGGTGCAGGTACCTGATCAGTATAGTTTTTAAGATGGTTAACCAGGTTTTCGAAGGAACCAGAAGGGGGAGCTACCTCATAATGATACATTTTTCTGGCGAACGGCATATTATTTTGAACTAACTCGCCTGCAATATTTTCCCAGACACCTGGTGGTGGGGCTACTTCAAAATCTTGTAATTTATTTTTCAATTGATCAGACATCTCTTCGGGTTAAGGGCTTACGTTTTTCTTCAAGGAATTCTTCCACTCTTTTCTGTAATATACCTTTGGCTCTGGCTAACTGAGACTTACTCGTTCCATCACTGATGTTTAACAAAGTACCGATTTCTTTATGAGAATATCCTTCAATAACATACATATTAAAAACCGTTCGGTATCCCGGAGACAACTCCTGTACCAGTTCAATAATATCTTTTTCAGCAAGCTTATCCAGTGCATTCCATGAACCGTCTTCTATCATGGTTTCTTCCCGTTCGCTGGTACTGAATAAGTTAACCTTTCGGCGGTAATGTTCAATAGAAGTATTTACAAATACCCTTCTTATCCATCCTTCAAATGATCCTTCTGCACGAAAACGGTCCAAATTCTTAAAAATTTTGATAAATCCTTCTTGTAAAAGGTCCTGTGCGTCATCGGTATTGTTGGAGTATCGAAGACAAACCGCATACATTTTAGGAGCAAACCGGTGATATAACTCTTCCTGCATCCGGGCGTCTCCACCAAGACACCCCCTGATCAAGTCGGTTTCCCCTATATTTTGGTTGCTTGCTTTGCTCACCATTTTGATTTATAATGAATTAATTATCGGGAATAATGGCTTGTTGCAAAAATAAAACCAATTTATCACTGGCTTTTTTACGATGGCTGTATTGTTGCTTTTCCCTAAGGTTCATTTCGGCAAATGTTTTATCGCTGTTAAGCGGAGAAAAAACAGGGTCATACCCAAATCCTTGATTTCCTCTTGGGAATTGTTCAATCTTGCCTTCGCAAATACCTTCAAAAGAGTATTCTCTTCCGTTCAGGATCAGCGAGATAATCGTCCGGAACCGTGCATTTCTATGCTCGATACTTCCCAGTTTCTGCAATAACTTGTTTATATTTTCCGAAAATATCTTACCGTCGCTGGCATATCTGGCACTTTTTACTCCAGGTTCACCATGCAAAGCCTCCACCTCAAGGCCGGTGTCTTCACTAAAACAATTTTTTCCGGTAAGCCGAAAGATGGTGAATGATTTTTGCGATGCGTTTGCTTCCAGCGTGTCATAAGGTTCTGGAATATCAATATGAATTCCTGCCTGGGCTAAGGTAATGATCTTTAACTGATTACCAATGGCATCTTGTATTTCTTCAACTTTATGCTGATTGTTGGTGGCAAATACTAATTCAATCATAGTAGCTGATGACGAAGGATGGCAATGCTTGATGTTATCTCTGTAGACATAAGCTAAACATTAAAAATCTGTTTCAGGGCTGTCCATAACTTTATTTTCAGTTGTTTACTTTCATCATTATTTAAGATGAACTTGCTGAGGTCTGGAAGGCTTAACACAGGATATTCATCTATAATGGTTATTGCAAATGGCAATGGTTCCGGGGTAAGATGGTGCAAGGACCGAGTTGTATTAAACAACAGCATGATTTTAGGCTTCAATGAATTAACATCGGGAAGTCGCATTGATTGTTTTGCTGTATTTATTATTATGGCATCGTTAATGTTCAGCTGGCATGCGTTTAACACAATGCTTAAGAAAGAAAACTGTTCAACAGGAATATCATCTGAGCCCGGACTATGCACTGCAATGATAACATCACTACTGCTTTTGTTGCCGGCTTTCAAAGTGGACGGTTGAATATTGTCCAGAGCCATAGCCGCCGGGTTTACACCTTGTATTAATGAAGTTTTAAAGATTTCGGCAATAACCATTTCCGGTATTTCGAGTTCCTTAAAATTCATCTGTTTGACAAGGGTTCTATAAACGTTTATTATTTAAACTGTTAGGAAGGAAAATTTCGATAACATCAAACGCTATCTGTCCCTTCCATTTTGTCACCAGCTATTTTGTTTGTTTCTTTGCATCAAATTTAGAGAATATATGATTGCGGCTTACGATATAAATGTAACGAAGGTAGAACGAAGCAAATTACACGACATTTCTTTACAGAATATTCCCTTTGGCAAATATTTCACCGATCATATCCTGGAGGCAGACTATGAGAACGGTGAGTGGAAAATGCCGGAGATCAAGCCTTATCAACCATTAATATTAAGTCCATCACTAGCGGCGCTTCATTATGGACAGGCTGTTTTTGAAGGCATTAAAGCATATAAAGACAGCAGGGGAAATGCCGCTATTTTCAGGCCATATGAAAATTATAAACGTTTCAATATTTCAGCAGAACGCATGCAAATGCCTCCGGTTCCTGAAGAAATTTTTATGGAGGGTATGCGCCAATTGGTGCACCTTGATAAAAACTGGATACCGGAAAGAGACGATCACTCCTTATATATACGTCCTTTCATGTTCAGCTCTGATGAGATGATTGGAGTGAAGCCTTCAGATAATTATAAGTTTATGATCATTCTGAGTCCTACTGGCCCTTACTATGCTGCGCCCATGCGCATATATGTGGAAGAGAACTACACAAGGGCGGCACCCGGCGGAATTGGCTTTGCCAAGGCAGCCGGCAATTATGGAGCCAGTATGCTGGCCACCGCGGAGGCTAAACGTAAAGGGTACGACCAGATCTTATGGACGGACGCATTCAACCACAAATACGTACAGGAAATTGGCACTATGAATGTATTTTTTGTTATTGATAATACTGCAGTAACGCCGGATCTTGAAAACGGGACCATCCTGGCAGGTGTCACCCGGGACAGTGCAATAGTAATACTGAAAGAAATGGGTCTTGATGTGGAAGAAAGAGCATTAAGCATTGATGAGATTGTCGACGCTTATAAATCGGGTGTGCTGTGCGAAGTTTTTGGAACGGGTACTGCTGCAACTATTTCGCAGATAAAAGAGCTTTGTTACAGGAATTTTGATATGCATTTTAATATGGATAAATGCAATGTATCCAATGAAGTAAAAAAGCGCCTTAACGATATTCGCGGCGGCAGAACAGAAGACAGGTACAACTGGATGTGGAAGGTGCAGGCTGATGATTGTTAACCGGTAGAGTCAGTAACCGTTCTAAAAAATATTCAACTTCTTTTTCCTTTTTTCATTCCCTTGCCTTACCTTTGCCGTCCAAAATAAAAAGGTTTAATGCCTACTATACAGCAATTAGTTCGAAAAGGAAGAGAAATAATCAGGGCAAAAAGTAAATCTAGGGCACTGGACGCTTGTCCCCAGAGGCGTGGCGTATGTACCCGTGTTTACACAACAACTCCAAAAAAACCTAATTCAGCGTTACGCAAGGTGGCCAAGGTTCGGCTCACCAACAAAATTGAAGTGATAGCATATATTCCGGGTGAAGGGCATAATTTGCAGGAACACTCTATCGTTTTGATCCGTGGTGGCCGTGTAAAAGATCTACCGGGGGTTCGTTATCATATTGTTCGCGGTAGTTTGGATACGGCAGGTGTAAAAGACAGAAAGAAGAGCCGTTCTAAGTACGGCACGAAAAAGGATAAAACTGCTCCGGTTAAAAAATAATTATCAGGTTGACAATAATTTATGTAATAAACGAACCTTTGATCCGGTTCAGGATAAATTAAGAATATGAGGAAAGCTCAAGCAAAAAAGTTGCCTTTGGCCGCAGACGCGAAGTATAATGACAAACTCGTTACCCGGTTTGTCAATAACCTTATGTGGCAGGGTAAAAAGAGTGGAGCATTTAGTATATTTTACGATGCGCTTGATAAAGTGTCTAAGCAAACGGGCGAAGAGGGATATGAAATATGGAGAAGAGCGCTGGCTAATGTAACTCCATCTGTAGAAGTACGTAGCCGTCGAATCGGCGGAGCTACCTTTCAAATTCCAGCCGAAGTTCGTCAGGACCGAAAGATATCGTTGAGTATAAAATGGCTCGTTCGATTCAGCCGGGAAAGAAACGGACGAAGCATGGCTGATAAATTGGCCAATGAGATTGTAGCTGCAAGTAAAGGAGAGGGTGGTGCTTTTAAAAAGAAAGAAGATACGCACAGGATGGCTGAAGCGAATAAAGCATTTTCTCATTTCAGGATATAACAATGACAAATATTTGTTAGCCACCTAAGCCGGGTGGCTTTTTTTATTCTGTAACTTCAGTATTCAATCAATAACACTTATCATGACAACGAGACGCGACTTTATCAAGCTATCCACCATGTTAACTACCGGATTGGTGGTGGAGCCTACTTCTTTCCTGTTTAAAGATCAACATGTGGGTTTAGGATTATACACCATGCGAAATGAATTGGCTAAAGATGTAAAAGGCACCCTTTCCAGGGTTGCGGAATTAGGTTTTACACAGGTAGAAACGTTCGGGTATAATGGTAAGTTTTGGAACCTTTCTGCCACGGAATTTTTAGCCTTGCTAAAATCATTAAAGTTAACCTCCCCAAGCGGGCATTATTATCCTGCAGGCTTCTTTATGGCAAACGGATGGGAAGATAAGTGGAAGGCTGCCGCAGATGATGCGGCATTAGTAGGGCAAAAATATATCGTTGTACCCTGGATGGAAGAATCTTACCGGAAATCGCTGGATAATTACAAAAAATTGGCTGTACATTTTAGTAAGGCTGCTGAGATAAGCAAACAGAAAGGCCTGGGCTTCGCCTACCACAACCATGATTTCGAATTTGAATCAATAAACGGTCAGACAGGCTTTGACATCCTGTTAAAAGAAACAAGCCCGTCGGTAAAATTCGAAATGGACGTTTATTGGGTGCGTTTTGCCGGTAAGGACCCGGTGGAATTAATTAAACGCAATCCTGGGCGCTTCCCATTGTGGCATGTAAAAGACATGGACAAAACATCAAAAAAATATTTTACAGAGGTCGGAAATGGGGTTATTGATTTTAAAAAACTTTTTGCCAATGCGAAAACGTCGGGTATGAAATATTTTTTTGTAGAGCAGGACAATTCTCCAGGATCCCCATTTGACAGCATTAAACAAAGCATAGGGTATCTGAAAAAGAATATTGTAAAATAAAAATTGCCGCAGGTCGCACAGTCCTTCTGTGAACCTGCGGCAGATTTATAATACCTCTATAATTTCTTAATCATTATATTTCTAAAGGAAACGACATCACCATGATCCTGTAAAGCTATCCTGCCTTTGTTAAAAGCACTGAACCCGCTCATAGTTTTGAATTTACTGCCCGCTACCAATTGTTTCCAGTTTTCATCCCACAAGGTAGTAGACACTACATTCGTTCCATTTAAGAATAAGGATAATTTGCCGTTATCAGAAATTATTTCAGCCAGGTTCCATTCACCTACCGGTTTAACCGTTTCTTTAGACGAAGCAATCAGATCGTAAAGGTCTCCCGTTCTGTGCTTGTGAATTTTACCGTCCGGATGGCCATCGTTGTCCAGAACCTGCATTTCCAGGCCTGTATTATAGGTATTTTGATACTTCATGGGATCTTCCTTTACAAAAACGATGATTCCGCTATTACCGTTTTTAGATATTTTCCATTCTAGCTTTAAATGAAAATTATCGAACTCTTCGTCAGTTACCAAATCACCATGGTCTCCTGATTGAGCACCTGCCCCACGGGTAGTGTCGAAAAACAATACGCCGTCTTTCACCTTCCATGATTGTCCTGCTGTTGTTTTACCGTATGAATGCCAGCCTTTGGTGGTTTGACCATCAAACAGGGACTGCCATCCTCCTTGCTGATCCTTGGCTGATACAGTGCTCATACCCGCTTTTTTTTGATTTTTGCAGCCTGCCATGGCCAGGGAAAGACAAACAATAACGAAAAAGAATTTAATCATCAGGTTTCTATTTTTTGAGTAATAGAATGTATTTCACCATTTGTTTAGCATCTTCTGTAGAAATTTGCGGATGGGGTGTCATAGGAACCTGGCCCCATACGCCACTTCCCCCTTTGATGATCTTGCCGGCCAACAAGTCTATGGTCTGTTGGTCATTGGCATATTTGTTGGCAACATCCCGGTAAGAAGGGCCAATTTTCTTTTCTTCAACAGCATGGCAGGTTAGACAATCAGAACCGGCAATTAGTTCCAGCCCTTTCTGGTAATCGGGATTGGCGGTTACATCCTGAACTGCAGGGGTAGCTGGTTCAGCAGGTGCAGCATTGTTTTCACTTTCAGCCTCTGAAGTTTTTTCCTTACCGGATTCCTGGTTGCCACAGGCAAACGCAATGACTGAAATAAATACAAGAAGGATCGTTTTTTTCATATGTGATGTTTTATAAATTAAACTAATTATATATAAATCTCCGAAACAAATCTAATCCAATCCTAAAATTCTACGATTAAATTTTTCGTCAGAACCGGTATTTGCGAAATCGTCAAATGCCTTTTCCGTTACCCTGATGATGTGGTCTTTAATGAATGGCGCACCTTCTCTGGCGCCTTCTTCAGGATGCTTGATGCAACATTCCCATTCGAGGACTGCCCAACCTTTGAAGTCGTACTGCGTTAATTTGCTGAATACCGACTTAAAATCAACCTGCCCATCTCCCAGGGATCTGAATCTTCCGGCTCTGTTGATCCAACTTTGATAACCGCCGTATACTCCCTGCTTACCGGTAGCGTTAAACTCGGCATCTTTAACATGAAACATTTTTATCCGTTCGTGGTAATGGTCGATATAAGTTAGGTAATCCAGGCATTGCAGAACGAAATGACTTGGATCGTATAACAAACAGGCACGGGAATGCTGGTTTACTTTATCTAGGAACATTTCGTAAGTGACTCCATCGTGAAGGTCTTCTCCAGGGTGAATTTCATAACATAGGTCTACACCATACTCATCAAATTCGTTCAGGATCGGCAGCCAGCGACTGGCTAACTCGGTGAAGGCAGTTTCCGTTAAACCTGCAGGACGTTGAGGCCAGGGATAAACCGTAGGCCATAACAATGCACCGCTGAACGTGGCATGAGCGTTCAGGCCAAGGTTTTGCGATGCCCTTGCCGCATATTTTAATTGCTGCGTTGCCCATTCGCTCCTGGCTTTGGTGTTGCCCTGATATTCTTTTGGGGCAAATCCATCAAAAGAGGCATCATACGCCGGATGCACTGCCACTAACTGGCCCTGCAAGTGCGAGGATAATTCAGTTATTTCCATCCCGCTTTCGTTCACTGTTCCTTTTATCTCATCAGCATATGTTTTACTTTCCGCAGCTTTTTGAAGATCAATACACCTGCTGTCCCATGTCGGTATCTGAACTCCCACAAAACCCAATCCATTCGCCCATTCGCAGATAGAGCGAAGTGAATTGAATGGTGCATGGTCGCCCATAAACTGCGCTAGAAATATAGCCGGACCCTGTATTGTTTGCATGGCAATAATTGTTTTATTTATGAGATTGAATCAATTTCAAAAATCTTAACAGCATTCATATGGGAAACGCTACAGCTGAATTCCGGACGGTCAGGTTCACTTGTGCCTCACCGTATGACAGTCAATATAGCTCACTCCCGAAATTACAATAAACCGACAAAAATTCACCAACTCAATACCCCATAGTTGAATTTGGTTAGCTTTATTTTTTTAAAAGTAAAAGATTGTATTTACAAATGACTTTTATTCATACAATTAAATAATCTTTTTTTTGCACTTTTACATGTAGAAGCCATCAACTAATACACATAATGCAAGGTTAGTGCCGTTGATTTTGAGTTATTCTCCGCAACCTGAACACGTTGAATTATCAAAAGAATTATTTTAACAGGTTATCAAAAATCATGTAACTTTCAGCTATATTGCTGCTATATGAATAAGTCACGAAGGCGTGCCATTAAAAATGTGCTTGTGGGAACTGTAGCGCTGAGTGCATTACCTGACCTGTCTTTTGCAACTTCACACAGGATAAATAAAAAATCAGCTATTTTGAAAGGAAACATAAACCATTCGGTTTGTTACTGGTGTTTTAAGTCTATTCCGCTCGACAAATTTTGTCAGGATGTGAAAGCGTTGAATTTCAGTGCTATTGACTTGATTGGTCCTAAAGATTGGGGTACACTTAGGAAACACGGCATTTTTTCATCTATGTGCAATGGTGCGGAGATCAACCTGGTTCACGGCTGGAATGATAGACAATATCACAGCACTCTCATTAAGAATTACAGCGACATGATACCCCTGGTTGCCGGTGCTGGTTATAAAAACCTGATCTGTTTTAGTGGTAACAGAAACGGCATGGATGATGAAACCGGATTGAAAAATTGTGTGGAGGGATTGAAACAAATAATCGGTATTGCAGAAAAACACGGAGTTATTATTCAGATGGAATTATTAAATAGCAAGGTAGACCACAAGGACTATATGTGCGACAAGTCCTCCTGGGGTGTTGAACTGTGCAAACGGGTAGGTTCCGGGAATTTCAAATTATTGTATGATATCTATCATATGCAGATAGACGAAGGAGACGTAATACGAACCATTCAAAACAATCATCTCTATTTTGGTCACTATCATACTGCCGGTGTTCCCGGAAGGCATGAGATTGACCAGACACAGGAGTTGTATTATCCGGCTATTATGCATGCCATAGTAAAAACAGGGTTCAAAGGCTTTGTAGCCCAGGAGTTCATACCGGCTGATAATGATAGTCTGGCTTCTTTAAAAAAGGCTATTGAGATCTGTGATGTGTAACTGCATTATGACAGGTGATCTGGCTCGGTGATAATTTGAAACACGTAATTACGAAAATATTTAATAACATCTTAATTATAAACGATTATGGCCGAAAATACCTACGATGCCAT
The DNA here is from genome assembly GCA_037718865.1 of Chitinophagaceae bacterium. Classification (GTDB taxonomy): domain Bacteria; phylum Bacteroidota; class Bacteroidia; order Chitinophagales; family Chitinophagaceae; genus JADCRZ01. The sequence continues at coordinate 389,740 of JBBJMP010000003.1, forward strand.
TGTGATAGGATCCGGAATAAGCGGTGGCTGGGCTGCTAAGGAACTGACGGAAAAAGGGCTAAAGGTTTTAATGCTGGAAAGAGGACGAAATATTGAGCACATTAAAGATTATGTAAACGCACAAAAAGGATCCTGGGAGTTTCCACACAGGGGAGGGCGGACACAGGAGATGATCGAAAATTACCCTGTATTGAAAAGGGACGTTATGTTGAATGAGAACAACCTGAACTATTGGGTAAACGAAAAGGAATCGCCCTATACAGAAGTCAAGCGGTTCGACTGGTACAGGGGCTACCATGTCGGGGGCCGCTCGTTGATGTGGGGCCGCCAGAGTTACCGGTTCAGTGATATTGATTTTGAAGCTAATGCTAAACAGAGTATTGCTGTGGATTGGCCTATCCGTTACAAGGAAATAGCGCCCTGGTATAGTTATGCCGAAAGGTTTGCCGGTATCAGTGGTCAGAAAGAAGGACTGCCCCAATTGCCTGATGGCGAGTTTTTACCTCCGATGGCCATGAATTGTGTAGAAAACGATGTTGCTGGAAAAGTGAATGCTCATTATAACAAGCTTCGCAAAGTAACTATGGCCAGAATAGCTAATCTGACAGAGAAGCACAATAACCGGAACAGTTGTCAGTACCGTAATAAGTGTGCGTTAGGATGTCCTTTTGGCGCCTATTTCAGCACTCAGTCCGCGACCTTGCCAGCCGCCATGGCCACGGGGAATCTCACACTGCGCCCTTTCTCTATTGTGACCCAGATATTGTATGATAAAGACAAAAAGAAAGCTAAAGGAGTTCAGATAGTGGACGCCGAATCCAATAAAACCTATGACTTCTTTTCCAAAATCGTTTTTGTGTGCGCTTCCGCGCTGAACTCAACCTGGGTGCTGATGAATTCGGCCACGGATATTTGGCCGGATGGATTAGGAAGTACCAGTGGGGAATTGGGTCATAACCTGATGGATCATCATTTCAGGTGTGGGGCTTCCGGAACGGCCGAAGGGTTCGATGATAAATATTATTTCGGGCGCCGCCCAGGTGGCATTTATATTCCCCGTTTTCGAAACCTGGGCAATGAAAAACGCGATTATATTCGTGGTTTTGGATACCAGGGCGCAGCAAGTCGCAGTGGCTGGAGCCGGGAAATTGCGGAGCTTAATATAGGAGCAGAATTCAAAGAGGCACTAAGCGAACCAGGTCCATGGAGAATGGGAATCACTGCTTTCGGTGAAACCTTGCCTTATCATGAAAACAAAATTTCGTTGGATAAGAATAAAAAGGATAAATGGGGATTGCCGGTATTAGCGTTTGATGCTGAGATAAAGGAAAATGAAAAGAAAATGCGTAAGGACATGAAGGAAGATGCCAAAGAAATGCTGGAAATAGGTGGTTTAAAAGACGTTACCATCCTGGATAGTGATTATGCGCTGGGAATGGGTATTCATGAAATGGGTACGGCACGAATGGGCAAGGATCCTAAAACATCAGTGCTCAACAATCACAACCAGGTATGGGATGCAAAAAATGTATTTGTAACGGATGGCGCCTTTATGGTATCTGCCTCCTGCGTAAACCCCTCCCTTACCTATATGGCGATGACTGCAAGGGCTGCTGATTATGCCGTGAATGAACTAAAAAAACAAAATATTTGATGAATGATTATACGACAGCCCTGGGAACAAATAATTTTGTGGTACTTTATTATCCCCTTCAGGGCTGATATAAAATTTATTTTATGAACAGAAGAGAAGCCATATCTGCAGTAGCCTTCTTATTCGGAGGATCCGTTGTAGGTTCTAATATGTTTTTGACAGGTTGTAAAAATACGGACAAAAAGGCGACTGGGGTGAATTTTGATCAGGATCAGATTGCTTTATTGGATGAAATAGCGGAGACAATTATCCCCGCAACAACAACTCCGGGCGCTAAAGCTGCAAAAGTAGGAGAATTTATGACCGTGATGGTGAAGGATTGCTATGAAGAAAGTAACCAGGAGATCTTTATGGAGGGTCTTGACAAAGTAAATAAAGCAGCGGATAAAAAATACAATAAGTCATTCCTGGAAGCGGATGCAACACAACGAAAAGCACTGTTGATGGAACTGGATAAAGAACAGAAGGAGTTTATGAAAGATAAGAAAGCCGATGAGCCGTCTCATTACTTCCGGATGATGAAAGAACTTACCTTGCTTGGTTACTTTACGTCAGAGGTTGGAGCAACCCAGGCCTTACGGTATGTAGAGACGCCAGGAAGATTTGATGCTTGCATTCCATACAAAAAAGGAGATAAGGCATTTGCTTAAGTAATTGAGAATAGGGATAACAGCTTAAAGGCTATCCAGAACGGATAGCCTTTAACATAGATTATACGTCGATAAGCCTTCGTTTATGTAGCTGATTCTGAATCTGATGTTGCATCATTTTCTGCGGATGTTTCAGGCTCGGAGACTGGGACCTTTTCATCCCCTGGCATAGGTTCATTAACGGGGACGTTAGCATTTTTTTGATTTCCCTTTTTAGACGGAGCCGCTTTTTTTGGGGCCGCTTTCCTGGGGACAGCCGCTTTTTTTGGAGCTGCTTTTTTTGGAGCCGCTTTCTTGGGGGAAGCCGCCTTTTTAGGAGCCGCCTTTTTAGGAGCCGCTTTTTTTGGAGCCGCTTTTTTTGGAGCCGCTTTTTTTGGAGCCGCTTTTTTTGGAGCAGCCTTTTTAGCTGCTTTCGGAGCTACCTTTTTCGGAGCTACCTTTTTCGGAGCTGCCGCTTTTTTACCTGCTTTTTTAGGAGCGGCTTTTTTTGCTGCCTTTTTCGGAGCAGCCTTTTTTGCAGGAGGTTTTTTGGTGGCCATATTGTTTTAGAATTTTATGGTTAGAAACGATCTTTAAATTTACGCAAGCAAATTCTATTTACAAATATATTTTCAGATTTATGTTGAACAATGTCAATTATTTATAACATTAATATCTTCTGCATTCTTTTCATCACACTGATTAATTAGAATCCATCTCTTTCTGGTTAGCGTCCTTTTAAACCAGCTTTTTTTATTTGCCTTATTTTAATACCTTTGCGCTCCCAATTGCCATATAGGCGGCTCAAAACTGAAAGTATTGGGGAAACGGTAACAGTAATTCTGGTCGATTCAGTTCTAAGAAGGCCCTTTGACCAGGATCACGTGTAAATTACCCGTCTAAAATAAATTGTCATTAACAATCACAAACAGCAAGTCATGGCAGACTTAAGATATCAAAGGAATTTTGGAATTGCGGCTCATATTGATGCCGGAAAAACGACTACTACCGAGCGTATTCTTTATTATACTGGTGTAAACCACAAAATTGGTGAAGTGCATGATGGGGCCGCTACTATGGACTGGATGGCACAGGAACAGGAAAGAGGCATTACCATTACATCTGCTGCTACCACTTGTTTCTGGAACTTTCCTACTATACAGGGGCAGAAAAACGCCGACAGTAAACTGTATAAGTTTAATATTATTGATACTCCCGGTCACGTGGACTTTACCGTTGAGGTAGAACGTTCGCTTCGCGTGCTGGATGGTTTACTCGCCTTGTTTGATGCGGTAAGCGGCGTGGAACCCCAGAGTGAAACTGTCTGGCGCCAGGCCAACAGGTATAAAGTACCCCGAATTGGTTTTGTTAATAAAATGGATCGTTCAGGTGCTGATTTTTTAAACGTAGTAAAACAGGTTAAAGAAATGCTGGGTGCCAAGGCTGTGCCTTTGCAGTTACCTATAGGCGCTGAAGATCATTTTAAAGGAGTGGTTGACCTGATAACTATGAAAGGAATCATCTGGGATGAAGAAACCCGGGGAATGACTTTTAAAGAAGTGCCCATTCCGGCCGATATGGAAGATGAAGTAAATGAATGGAGACAACACTTAATTGAAGCCGTTGCTGATTATGATGAAAAATTACTGGAAAAATTTTTTGATGATCCCAAAACTATTACAGAAATAGAGATACATGAAGCGATCCGGAAGGCCACGATAGAATTGGCTATCGTTCCCATGATCTGCGGTTCTTCTTTCAAGAACAAAGGAGTTCAAACGGCTTTGGATGCTATTGTGCGGTATTTGCCTGGTCCGCTGGATATAGAAGCAGTAAAAGGAACTAATCCGGATACCGGGGAGGAAATCATCCGCAAACCTGATGCAAGAGAACCCTTTGCTGCACTTGCATTTAAAATCATGACTGACCCGTTTGTCGGCAGGCTCGCCTTTTTTCGTGCATATAGCGGTCATCTTGATTCAGGTTCTTACGTATTGAACACAAGAACCGGAAAGAATGAACGTATTTCCCGTATCATGCAGATGCATGCCAACAAACAGAACCCTGTTGATTTTATTGAAGCTGGGGATATCGGTGCTGCAGTTGGATTTAAAGATATTAAAACAGGAGACACCCTTTGTAATGAAGATCATCCTATTGTTCTTGAGCTAATGACTTTTCCCGAACCTGTTATCTCCATCGCGGTAGAGCCTAAAACGCAGGCAGACGTAGATAGAATGGGAATGGCTATTGCCAAATTGGTAGAAGAAGATCCCACCTTAAAAGTAAAAACGGATGAAGAAACTGGTCAGACGATCTTGAGCGGAATGGGTGAATTACACCTGGAGATTATTGTTGACCGTATGAAACGGGAGTTTAAAGTCGAAATTAACCAGGGGGCACCGATGGTGGCCTATAAAGAAGCTTTTCAGCATACCATTGAGCATAGAGAAACCTTGAAGAAGCAAACAGGCGGCCGGGGTAAATTTGCCGATATCGTCTTTGAATTAGGACCTGCAGATCAGGAGTTTCTTAAAGAAGGAAAGGGTTCCTACCAATTTGTGAATGATCTGTTCGGCGGTTCAATTCCCCGGGAGTTTGTCCCAGCCATCCAAAAAGGTTTTGAGCAGTCCATGACGACGGGAGTTTTGGCCAGTTACCCGGTTGATAATATGAAGGTCCGGGTGTTTGATGGTGGCTTCCATGCAGTGGATTCGGATTCCATGTCTTTCGAACTTTGTGCAAAGCAGGGTTTCCGGGAAGCGGCCCGCAAAGCTAAACCAGTATTGCTGGAGCCGATTATGAAGATTGAAGTAATTACACCGGATCAATACATGGGTGATGTGACGGGTGATCTCAACCGCCGCCGGGGGATGTTAGAAGGAATGGACAGTAAAGCAGGTGCCCAGGTTATTAAGGCTAAAGTGCCCCTGAGCGAAATGTTTGGTTATGTGACCCAGTTGCGTTCACTTTCTTCAGGTCGCGCAACCTCAACCATGGAATTTAGCCATTATTCGCCGGCACCAAACAATATTGCTGAAGAAGTTGTGGCCAAAGTAAAAGGAAAAGTAAGCGCTTGATGATTGATGTCTGTCTGGTAAAGTAAAGCCCTGTTTTTGCAAGCAGGGCTTTACTGTTTTAGTGATCACGTTACGCCCCTGGTCAATTCGTCTTATCCCCGGCTTTTCTAGATTTAATTGCTTTATTTACTTTTTTTTATTAGCTTCAATCTGAATGCCAGGCAATAACTGCTTAAGGCAACCTTTTAGTAAAAAATTTCGAATTGACTATAACACAAAGCCTCGCCCTTGCTTAACAGCCAGGAATTAGAAAAAATAATCAGCGGTTGTGCAAAACTGCATAGAGATAGTCAGAAGCAATTCTATACTTATTTTTATGGTTATGCAATATCTATCTGTATGCGATACGTTCAAACAGATGACGATGCCATGGAAATCGCTAATGATGGATTTCTAAAAATCTTTAGGGAACTATCTTCTTTTGTGGCAAGGTATGAGGATGTAGAGGCTTCTCTGAAGGGATGGATGAAAAAGATCATGGTTAATACGGCTATCGATCATTTCAGGAAGAATCATAAGTACCAGATGAATGTGAGTATTGAAGATAATATGTATCACCTCGCTGATTATGGTGAAGACTCCATTGATAAAATGTCTTATGATGAACTATTAAGTATGATCCAAAATTTGTCTCCGGTATACAGAACGGTATTCAATCTGTATATTATTGATGGATTCAAGCACGAAGAGATATCAAAACGGCTTAAGATATCGGTTGGCACTTCAAAATCTAACCTTGCAAAAGCAAAAATGAATATTCAAAAAATGATTCTGGAGCGCCAGAAAAACAGGTATGGACAAACAGCACTTTGATCATATTGAAAATCGTATCCGGCAGGCAGCTGAAAACATTTCCCCTCCTTTCAAAGATGAAGCCTGGAAAAACATGGAAATGCTGTTGGAGAAAGAGCATAACAGAAAACGCCGTGGAATTATTTGGTGGTGGCCTTTATCGCTCTTTGTATTGTTAACCGGCTCCGGATTAGTATATTTTTTATATAATAAGGATAAAAACAAATTAGAAAGCGGACAATTGTCTCAACCAGCTTTCAAGGCTGAAACAAAAACAAAGGGTAATAAAATTTCAGGTAAGTCAACGCTACCAAAAGCAGAACGCCTGCCAGCATCTACTCCGAATCAACATCAAACAGTACCTGACAACGTTGAGAAAACAGTTGATAAAACAGTTGAAAAAACAAAAGAACAGGTTACAGGTAAACAACTGCCTGCTATATACTTCAAAGCTGGTCAAAAACCGGAAAGCACAAACGGTAAACGAGAGGTTACAAATGTACCGATAGATAAAGAGGCCGGCAGACAAAAACTAACGGTCATTGAATCTGAAGGTGATCAGAAAAGGGTTAATAAGGCCATTTCAACACCAGCAAAACAGGAAGACAAAACGATAGTGGATCAGCCGGATTTGTCTGATCTGCCTGATACAACAACGGCAAAAGAAATACAACCTGATATAAAATCACTGGCCAGAGTCGACAGTTTAGTAAATACAGGCAATAAAGATAGCATTGAGAATACGGCGGTGAAAGAAACAGTAAATAAGACAAAGGTCAAATTGGATAGATTTCGTCCAGGGTTGTATTTTACTGCAAGCGTGGCTACGGATGCCAGTAGCATTAATAAATGGTCTGCAGATAATCGTGGTGCCGTTTACGGGGGAGGAATCGGATACCGTTTCAACAAGAGGTTCGGATTACAAACCGGATTTTATGCAGGAAGAAGATTGTATACGGCCGGACCGGGTGATTACAAGGTCAGAGCCGGCTCTTACTGGAGCATGGTACAGATAATGAGCATTGATGCGGACTGTTATATCTATGAAATACCCCTTTCCCTGAGGTATGACCTTATGCAGCGGAACAGGTTCAACGTATATACGGTAGGAGGAGTATCATCCCTGATTATGAAAAAGGAAATTTATGGATATACTTATAAGAGAAGCGGAGTAGATCACTGGGTGGAAAGGACCTATACCGGCAATAAACATTATTTATCAATGGCAAATCTGTCACTCGGCTTCGAATACAAAGTTCTTCCTGCCTTCTATCTTCAGGCCGAACCATATCTTAAAATGCCAGTGGCTGGTATCGGTGAAGGAAAAATAAAACTGTATTCCTCGGGCGTGCAGGCTGGTATCAGATATCAGCCATTAAAGAAGAAAAAGAACAATTAAATCGAATCTTTGTACATCTGGGTTTTGTGTAAGGGCTTGCCTTAGGGGGCGGCCCTTTATTATTTTATATGTGATGTTTAATTAAAATAGTGAAGGCAACCATTACAGTAGCAACATCGATTATTAATTAAACTGAAACCATGTATAAAAAGGATCTCCATATTCTATTCTGTTTCATTCTTACGCTCAATATGTCTTGTATAAAAAGTGACGGTCCTTTGCCGCCAAAAGAAACATCTTCGCCTACTGGTAACTGTTTAGGTACACCCGGTCCTTTATTTACTGCTGTAAAAAATCTTGTATTGCAGCATTGTATTAGTTGTCATAATAACAATTTGGCAAGTGGAGCTGCAAACTTTTCGGTTGATTGTAATATTGTTTTAAGGAAAGATCGTATTAAGTCAAGATCTGTTGATGAAGGGTCTATGCCACCAAACGGTCCTTTAAGTCAAACCGATAAAAATAAGATTACCGCATGGATAAATGCAGGAGGACAGTACGCCAATTAGTCTGTTGTATGTTAACGCAGTGCTGTGCCCGCAAAGACTAGATGTGATTTACCAGTTAATGTTATGAAAGATAAATTGAAATATATATTGATGGCGATGCTGGTCATTGTAATTGCAGCCGGTTGGTATGCTTACAGCGAGTATAACAGAAAGCCGGCAGATCTTTCATCAGTTTATGCAGGTGCCCATACAAACGCAGATAGTCTGGTAGCCATGTATAAAAAGGACGAACAGAAAGCCAACGAGCTTTACCTGGGAAAGGCTATTGATGTAACGGGTTTTATAGCCGAGATCATCAACCAGCAGGAAACTATGGTAAACATTCTTTTAAGTACTTCAGATGATATGCACCGCGTCAGTTGTATGATGAATGTGAAACGTGCAGGCGGGATAAAGCAGTACAACCAGGGAGACAAAATAACCATTCGAGGTATTTGCACCGGCTATTTGCTGGATGTAGAACTTAACCGATGTGTTGTGGTTGATAAGTAATCGTTTATAATTTCTTGTTATGAAAATGTTTAAAATAATTCTGATGATGTTCCTTCTGACATCGGTTATTCAGACTGCAGCAGCACAGACAAAATATTTTTCAAAATCCGGAAAAATTTCCTTCTATTCCAAAGCACCGCTGGAAGATATTGAAGCGCATAATTTCCGTGCTGTAACAGTGTTTGACGCTACAAGCGGCCAGATCGAATTTTCTGTATTAATGAAAGGATTTGAATTTGAGAAGGCAAAAATGCAGGAACATTTTAATGAGAATTATGTGGAAAGTAATAAATACCCAAAAGCTGTATTTATGGGTAATATACAAAACATCAATGATCTTACCTTGGAAAAAGACGGAGTTTATACGGTTCAGGTAAGTGGGTCGCTAACGTTACATGGGGTGACAAAACCGCAACATGCGCAAGCCGTTTTCACGGTTAAAAACGGGGCAATAAGTGCGGTATCTGATTTAACAATACTCGTTGCCGATTACCACATTAAGATCCCTGCACTTGTCGCCGACAAAATCGGCAAATGGGTTAAAATTGTTATTCATGTTCCGTCGTACGGGCCTCTCGGATCAAAAAGTAACGGCTAAACCGGTTTAAACAATCGTTTATGATAATGTCCAATGCATAATTTTAATGGAATGAAAAAAATTGTAACAATAAGTGTATGTATGACATGGTTACTTCCTGTTATGAGTCAGGAAAGTATGTTAAAGGGAATCGAAGATAGCTTGCCGGAGAGGCAAAAGGTAACGGCAGCATTTAAATCCACCCGTGTTATTAATGCGCATTCCATGGAAATGCTGGCCAAAGGAAATCTGGATTTTAGAATCTTACACCGCTTTGGCCGTATCAATTCAGGCGTAAAGCAATGGTTCGGATTAGACGACGCTACCATGCGGATGGCGTTCGAATATGGAATGACTGACCGCGTAATGGTAGGTGTAGGACGCAGTACTTACAGAAAGGAAATTGATGTCTTTAGTAAAACCAGCATTTTACAACAGTCAACTGGGTTGAAGTCCTCACCTTTTTCCTTATTGCTGGCGTTGGGAGCGATGTGGTGGACAGGGCAGGCGTTTGACACCATAAAGCCTAAAAGCTCAGACCGAACATCATATTACGTGCAATTGATCGCTGGAAGAAAATTCAGTGAATTCTTTTCTTTTCAGCTTAGTCCCATCCTTGTCCACAGAAACAGGGTATATAATCTGAATGAAGAGAATACCGTATTTGCTCTTGGAGCCGGAGCGCGTTACAAATTGAGTAAGCGCCTAGCCATTACAGTAGATTATCATCATTCGTTAAATGAGCTGCCTTCCATTAATACTGATCCTTTATCGGTAGGTGTTGATATTGAAACCGGAGGGCATGTTTTTCAATTGCATTTTTCCAATGCTGTTGGCATGAATGAGCGGGCCTATATTACGGAAACAACGGAAAGTTTTTTTAATGGTGATATCCGTTTTGGGTTTAACCTGTCAAGAATATTTACATTACATAAAAAGAAACAATAAGTCCGTACTTATGATTGAGGCCTGGCATGTGCCCTGCCAGGCCATTTTTAATGTGGCTGTGATAATTTCTCCCTTTATTATGGCGGTGACGGTAATTGTGGTTTTGATATCTGATCTTCAGTTTATTGTTACTCACTTCCGTAACAATCTCCCCAAGAACATTATCTTCTCCGTATAAGCTCAGGTTGATGGTGGTTCCTTTATTTACGATCACTTTAAAGTCTCCAAAATTTTCTATTCCGTTAAAACCGGCTGTTTGCCTTTTTCCGTTACCAGTTTTCCGGAGCCGGTCAATTCCTTATTGCAGGACGTAAATACCAGCGCTGCGTTTTGAGTTTTCTTATCCCCGTGTTAGCGGCTGTCCTCCTTTTTATTATTGTTTCCTGGCTTTTCTACCGAACCTTTAGAAGGTGGATAAGAAACGAAGGGATTGTATATTGATTTATCTTAATCCTTCTGGCATAACTTGGGCAAATCTGGTCAAAAATGTTCAAAAAGTTTTTGCTTGTATGTAATTAGCCGCTACCTTTGCACTCCCAATTAAAAATTGGGTATTTACGTATGTCACAGCGAATTAGAATTAAACTGCAATCGTACGATCACAATCTGGTAGACAAATCTGCTGAAAAAATTGTGAAAACAGTTCGTAGTACAGGTGCGGTGGTAACGGGACCTATTCCCTTGCCGACACACAAAAAGGTATTTACCGTATTGCGTTCGCCACACGTAAATAAAAAAGCCCGTGAGCAGTTTCAATTGTGCACACACAAGCGTTTGTTAGACATCTATACCTCTTCATCAAGAACAGTTGATGCTCTTTCAAAGCTTGATCTGCCTTCCGGTGTGGAGGTTGAGATCAAGGCCTGATGGTGTTCCTCCGGGAACAGGTAGTTCTTATATTTTGCAAATTTATCTCTCAATCCGCCGAATGGCGGAGAAAAGAGCTCTGAATATTAAATTCCTCGATTTTGCTTTAAACGGCATTGAGGTTACATATAAACAAGCCGTTCGGGGTTTGTTTACTGCTGGTACTTCCATCATCTCGCCTTACATTTTTGACTGGCGGGAATAATTGCAGCTCTGAAGTGATATCCGCATGAGCTGCGCGGTCAAGGGAAAAGGTCAGCAGGAAAACGGGGATTGAAGTCCTCTGGTAACTACCAGTAAACGGATTGTCCCTTAACCCTGGAGGCGCAAACAGTACATTGATGAAAGGGATCATTGGTAAGAAAATTGGCATGACCAGCGTCTTCAGCCAGGATGGTAAGCAAACGGCCTGTACCATCATTGAAGCAGGTCCTTGCATTGTAACTCAGGTTAAGACATCAGATTCAGATGGTTATAATGCCCATCAGTTAGCCTTCGGCGATAAAAAAGAAAAGCACTCCAACAAAGCCGAAAAAAATCACTTCATAAAGTCGAATACCTCTCCCAAGCGTTTTGTAACAGAATTCCGAAACTATACTCTTGAAAAGAATTTAGGTGAAACCGTTACTGTAGACATTTTTACGGAAGGCGACGAGGTTCAGGTAATCGGAACCACCAAAGGCAAAGGTTTTCAGGGTGTAGTAAAACGCCATGGGTTTCATGGCGTTGGGGAAGCCTCGCACGGTCAGCATGACCGCCAGAGAGCGCCCGGTTCTGTGGGTGGTTCTTCTTACCCTTCCAGAGTGTTTAAAGGCATGCGTATGGCAGGCCGTATGGGTGGTGACAGGGTTAAATTAAAAGGACTGAAGGTGGTTAAAATCTTTACTGATAAAAATTATATCCTGGTTAGTGGTTCAGTTCCCGGCCACAATGGTTCAATCGTTTTAATACAAAAGTGATATGCAATTAGACGTTTTAAACATACAAGGCGATAAAACAGGCAGAACTGTTGAACTTCCCGAAGATATTTTTGGTATTGAACCAAATGATCATGTGATTTACCTTTCCGTCAAGCAGTATTTAGCTGCCCGGAGGCAGGGTACGCACAAAGTGAAAACACGTGCTGAGGTTCATGGCTCTTCTAAAAAACTTCACAAACAAAAAGGAACGGGGGGCTCGCGAAAAGGTAATATACGCAACCCCTTGTACAAGGGGGGTGGTACTATATTCGGACCTAAGCCTCACCGTTACGACTTCAAGCTAAACCGTAAAGTAAAAGACCTTGCCCGCATGTCTGCTTTGGCTCACAAGGCCAGGGCGAACGCCATTGTGGTGATAGAGGATGTTAATCTGGAAACACCAAAAACCAAACAGAGTGTAGACATGCTTAAAAAGCTTGACCTGTCGAGTAAAAAAACACTGTTTGTATGCGGGGAACACAATGAGAACCTTTTTTTGTCCTTGAGGAACTTACCTGCCCTGAAAGCGGCAGTGGTGAACGATATCAATACCTATGATATATTAAACGCAGAGGTGTTGGTGTTTACCGAAGGTGCGGTTGGGATGTTTAGTGAAGAAGCCGAATTAGAGCAGGTCGCTGAAGTACAACAAGAAGTTCAAGTGGATGAGGGGGCTCCGGTTGCAGCCGATGGCACGGAGGAAGAAACGGTTTCTATATCTAAGCCGGAGGCATAATTAGTGCCGGGACTGGTACATGTAATAAATATGGTTGCAGTCCCTTCGCATTTCAAATTATAAATTTTCAAATTTCGATAAGATGAAATTGTCAGAAGTATTAGTAAAGCCGATTTTGAGTGAGAAGGCAAACGCCCAGCAAGAAAAGTTTAGGAGATACGCATTCAGGGTGAACCGGAAAGCAAATAAATTGGAGATCAGGAAAGCTGTAGAAGAATTTTACGGGGTAACGGTCGTAGATGTAAACACGGTGGTGGTTCCCGGTAAAAGCAAGACACGCTCAACCAAGGCAGGATATATCCAGGGTCGTAAATCAGCTTATAAAAAAGCACTGATCACCGTGGCGGAGGGAGAAAACATCGACCTTTATTCTAATATCTAAATCAATTAATACAGCAGGCGAAGCTGAACATTTCGCAATAAATCAACATACGATGGCATTAAAAAAATACAAACCGATCACTGCCGGTACAAGATGGAGAATCGGAAATGCGTATGCAGAGATCACTTCCGACACCCCGGAAAAAAGCCTCCTTGATAAGGTAAAAGTTACTGCCGGCAGGAATTTCCAGGGAAGAAGGAGTATGCGTTATTCGGGTGGCGGTCATAAAAAAATGTACAGGATAATTGATTTTAAAAGAGATAAGAAAAATATTACTGCAACCGTTGCCAGTATAGAGTATGATCCGAACCGTACTGCATTTATAGCCTTGCTGAATTATGCTGACGGAGAGAAAAGGTACATACTGGCGCCCCAGGGATTGCAGGTTGGTACAAACGTTGTAAGTGGTGATGAAGTAGCTCCCGAAATCGGTCATGCTTTGCAATTAAAGAATATGCCCCTGGGTACTATGGTACACAATATTGAAATGCAACCAGGCCAGGGTGGTAAGATCGCTAGAAGTGCCGGATCTTCAGCCCAGTTAAGTAACAAGGAGACTAACTATGCAGTGTTGAAAATGCCTTCCGGTGAATTAAGAAAAGTATTGATCAACTGTTATGCAACGGTTGGCGTTGTAAGCAATAGTGACCATAGCCTGCAAAGCATGGGTAAGGCCGGCCGGAACCGTTGGAGAGGCATTCGTCCACGTACGAGAGGTGTCGCTATGAATCCTGTTGATCATCCCATGGGTGGAGGCGAAGGTAAAGCTTCCGGTGGTCAGCCAAGGTCCAGAAACGGTCAGTATTCCAGGGGTCTGAAAACACGTACCAGGGGTAAAGGCAGCGACAAACTTATTATTCAGAGAAAGAGTGGAAAAAAACTGGCTAAATAATGTGCAAGGGCAGAGATATCTGTCCGTAACTTATAATTCATAATTCATAACTCATAATTAATAAATGGCTCGTTCAATCAAAAAAGGTCCTTACGTAGCGGAACATCTTGAAAAAAAGGTGCTGGCTGTGAATGACGGAAAGGCAAAAAAGGGTGTTATTAAAACCTGGAGCCGGCGTTCTACCATTACGCCGGATTTTGTAGGACATACTTTTGCCGTGCACAATGGAAATAAATTCATTCCTGTTTATGTTACAGAATTCATGGTTGGACATAAATTGGGTGAATTTGCCCCTACCAGAAATTTCAGAGGACACTCAAGTAAAAAGATTGCCTAACAGCGTTTAATGTTCAACGTTTGAAGTTTAAGGTTGAGAACTGATGACAACTTTAAACTTGAAACCTTAAACCTGAAATATAATAATATGGAAGCAGTAGCAAAACTAAAAAATTACCCCACTTCGCCCAGAAAGATGCGTTTACTTGCAGACCTGATACGTGGCATGAAGGTAGAAAAAGCATTGGCCGAACTGGAGCATAACACCAAGCATCCGGCCGTTCCCTTGCGGAAACTGGTGGTGTCTGCTATAAGCAACTGGAAGCTGAAAAATGAAGGTGGAGATGAAACAACGCTGGTGGTGAAAACCATTATGGTAGACGGTGCAAGGGTTTTGAAACGTATGCGGCCTGCACCACAGGGTCGGGGCTACAGGATTAGAAAGCGTAGTAATCACGTAACTGTAGTGGTGGACACGAAATAATGTGAAAATGTGCGAATATGCAAATGTGCGAATGAAATGTTTTCATGTTTGCAAGGAATCTTTGGATACCGCATAACTAGATAAAATTATTATATTTTTAAATAAGAAGTATGGGTCAGAAAACAAATCCTATTGGTGCAAGGTTAGGAATTATTCGGGGTTGGGAAAGTAATTGGTATGGAAATAAAAGAGATTACTCCATAAAACTGATTGAAGATCATAAGATCCGGACCTATCTCACGGCGCGTATCAATAAAGGTGGAATTGCCAAGATCGTAATTGAACGAACTCTGGGTAAGCTGATCGTTACCATTCATACTTCCAAACCGGGTATCATTATAGGTAAGGGTGGTAATGAGGTTGACAGGATTAAGGAAGAACTGAAAAAGTTAACGGGAAAGGATGATGTTCAGATTAACATTCTGGAGATCCGCCGTCCGGAACTGGATGCCAATATTGTTGCTGATACAATTGCTAAACAGATTGAAAACCGTATCAACTACAAGAGGGCGATCAAGATGGCTATAGCATCATCCCTTCGTATGGGTGCTGAAGGAATTAAGGTGAAAGTAAGTGGTCGTTTAGGAGGTGCTGAAATTGCCCGGTCTGAAGAAATCAAGCAGGGGCGTACTCCTTTGCACACCTACCGTATGGATATTGATTATGCTTCCATTTTTGCTTTGACTGTTTATGGAAAGATCGGGATCAAGGTATGGATTTGCAAAGGAGAAGTGTTGGCAAAAAGGGATCTGAACCCCAATTTCGTAGGGGGTAAGAGCGATGTAAGCGATAGAAGAGACAGGCGCCCGGGCGGTGAAAGGGAGGAGAGAGGACCGGACCGTAGAGACAACAGGGGTGGCGGTGACAATAGAGGCGGCGGTAGAAGCGGCGGCGGTGGCGGAAGGGATAACAGACGGTGATTACAATATAGAAGCACGGATAAAAAAGAACACCGAGCGGCGAACAAAAATCATTTGTATTATCTGGCTGAAGCAATTAACGCTAAACTCAGCAGAATAAATTTAGAATTATAACTATTATGTTACAGCCAAAAAGAACGAAGCACAGGAAAATGCAGCGGGGTCGTATGAAAGGTGACGCAAAGAGGGGTGCTACCATTGCGTTTGGTTCATTTGCGCTCAAGGCGTTGGATTCGCATTGGATTACCGATCGCCAGATTGAGTCAGCCCGCCAGGCACTTACTCGTCACATGAAAAGAGAGGGTAGTGTATGGATACGGATATTTCCTGACAAGCCGATTACCAGAAAACCGGCAGAGGTTAGAATGGGTAAGGGTAAAGGTGCCCCGGATCATTGGGCTGCCGTTGTAAAACCAGGAAGGATTTTGTTTGAAGCTGACGGAGTGCCTCAACAGGTAGCCAAGGAAGCGTTTGAACTGGCTGCTCAGAAATTGCCGATCCAGACAAAATTCGTTGTACGGAGAGATTATAGCGAATAGTGATATAATGTTAAATGTAATATTCGATAGCACACGGAGTTACATCAATTGTCAACGCTCACATTTCAAATTGATAAGATGTTAAGAAGAATTGATTTTGTAAAAAGTATAAAGGAGATGAGCGAACACGACCTGAAGGCCCGGATTCAGGAAGACGAGATGCGGTTGAAGAAACTGGAGTTCGCTCATGCCATTACTCCATTGGAAAATCCAATGACCATCCGTGCCGTGCGAAAAGATCTGGCACGTTTAAAAACCGAATTGGCAAAAAAGAAATTGGCTGTTTAAGCGTGTCAAATGCTTGTTGCCTGGCTTAAGCAGTAAAGCGGTAATTTAATATTAAAGCAATGCTGAAGGCTAATCCTAAGGCTAAAATTTATAATAATGGAAGAAAGAAATTTGCGTAAAATAAGAACCGGTGTTGTTACCAGTAACAAGATGTCAAAAACGGTCACCGTTGCTGTGGAACGAAAGGTAAAACACCCGATCTACGGAAAGTTCGTTAAGAAAACGACTAAGTTTCACGCACATGATGAGAAAAGCGAATGTAGTATTGGCGACCTGGTGAAGATCATGGAGACCCGCCCGCTCAGTAAAACGAAGCGGTGGAGACTGGTGGAAGTGGTAGAAAAGGTGAAATAAATGTGCGAACGTGCAGATGTGCGAATGTGCGAACGTAGGAAGGCACTTAGCTTAAAAATAAGTTTTATTACAGGATTTTGGTTCGGATTTGCATCTGGAATCTAAAGTCTGAAATCTAAAATCAAAAAGGATGATCCAGCAGGAAAGCAGGCTCAATGTAGCTGATAATAGTGGCGCGAAGGAAGTGTTGTGTATCCGGGTGCTTGGCAATAGTGGCCAGAACACGGCCAGGATTGGTGACAAAATTGTGGTGACGGTGAAAGATGCATTGCCTTCGGGGGGAATAAAAAAGGGTACTGTCACTAAAGCGGTAATCGTCCGAACTAAGAATAAACTTCGCCGGAAAGACGGTTCTTACATCCGGTTTGATGATAACGCCGTAGTACTATTAAATCAGGCAGAAGAGCCAAGGGGTACACGTATTTTTGGACCCGTAGCCAGGGAATTACGTGATAAGGGATATATGAAAATCATTTCCCTTGCCCCGGAAGTTTTATAATCATAGCTTTGCGCCCGTTTTATTTGGGCCATCACACTAAAAAAGACAAACAGGATCTAATGAATACGAGATTCAAACCGAAATTTAATATCAAGAAAGGCGATACCGTTGTAATCATCGCCGGAGACGATAAGGATTTGAAAAAGCCCCGTAAGGTGTTGGAAATCATAACGGAAAAGGGCCGGGTTGTGGTGGAAGGTGTAAATATTGTTACCAAACACACCAAACCTTCTGCACAGAATACGAAGGGCGGCATTCTTAAAAAGGAAGCTTCTGTAAATATTTCAAACGTGATGTTATGGGATCCAAAACAAGGCGAAGCTACCAAAGTAAAACGGGTCCGTGAAAATGGCAAACTTGTTCGTGTCTCAAAAAAATCAGGGGAGGTTATTAAATAATGAATACCGAAAAATATACTCCGCGTTTAGCGGATAAATACAAAGCGGAAGTGGTACCTGCTTTAATGAAGAAATTTAATTATAGCAGTATTATGCAGGCTCCAAGGTTAGAGAAAATATGTCTTAACCGCGGAGTAAATGGCGCAGTTACGGATAAGAAACTGGTTGACGTTGCCGTGGAAGAACTGTCTACAATTACGGGCCAGAAAGCCGTTGCCACCAATTCGAAAAAAGACATTTCAAATTTTAAACTGCGTAAGAACATGCCGATCGGTGCACGGGTTACTTTACGTGGGGTTAAAATGTATGAATTTCTTGACAGGTTAATTGCCGTAGCCTTGCCCCGCGTGCGTGATTTTAAAGGCATCAATGACAAATCGTTCGACGGTCGTGGCAACTATACCTTGGGCGTTACTGAACAGATCATCTTCCCCGAAATCGATATCGATAAAGTGAATAAGATTACCGGGTTGGACATCACCTTCGTGACTACTGCCCAAACCAATGAAGAAGCATTTGAATTGTTGAAGGAGCTGGGGATGCCGTTCAGGAACGTTAAAAAAGATAATAATTAAAACAAGATTTGAGTTCAGATGGCTGGTTTCAGTTATACGTTATATCGAAATCTCACATCTCACATCTCACATCTCACATCTAACATAAATTATGGCTAAAGAATCAGTAAAAGCAAGGCAAAGAAAAAGAATGGCTATGGTTGCCCAGTACGCGGAAAAGCGGGCGGCGCTGAAAGCCCAGGGGGATTACCAGGCCTTGGATAAGCTTCCCAAAAATGCTTCTCCCGTACGGTTGAAGAACCGTTGCCAGATCTCTGGTCGCCCCAGAGGTTACATCCGTTTCTTTGGTATGTCCAGGATCGCTTTTCGTGATATGGCGCTGGCAGGAAAAATTCCAGGAGTCACCAAGTCAAGTTGGTAACACTTTGACAATACTGCTGCAAATGCCGCTAAGAGATATCATAGGATATCGCATTGTAAATAAATTTATTAAAAGTTCAACTAAGTAAACAATGGTAACTGATCCTATAGCAGATTTTTTAACAAGGGTCCGTAATGCGCAAATGGCCAATCACAGGATGGTGGAAATCCCAGCTTCAAACCTCAAAAAGCGTATCACAGAGATATTATATGAAAAGGGATATATCCTTAAATATAAGTTCGAAGATGACAACAAGCAAGGTGTGATTAAGATCGCGCTGAAGTATGATCCGGACACTAAACAACCGGCTATACAAAGCCTGGAAAGGATTAGCCGTCCGGGATTGCGTACTTATTCCCGGCCTGGTGAATTTAAGCGTGTAAAGAATGGGCTTGGCGTTGCCATAATCTCTACCTCAAAAGGGGTTATGACGGATAAGGAAGCCAAGACACAAAATGTGGGTGGAGAAGTGCTTTGTTATATATACTAATAGCATTGAAAAGCGTACAGCTGGTTTGAATGAATTTTGCCAGTCAATATAATCCGATCTGTTCATTAAGCCTGAGTCGTGGCTGAACACAGATCAACAATCTTAAATTAAAAATAAAATCGACTATGTCTCGAATAGGTAAACAGCCGGTAATCGTTCCAGGTGGCGTAACCGTTTCCATAGGCGCCAATAATCTTATCAAGGTAAAGGGCCCTAAGGGAGAATTAACACAATCCATTGACCGAGATATTACTGTAGAAGTGAAGGATGGCAGCATCCTGATTGGCAGGCCTACAGACCAGATCAGGCACCGGGCTTTGCATGGTTTATATCGTTCTCTTTTATCCAATATGGTCAAAGGCGTAACAGAAGGATTCAGAAAAGACCTTGAATTGGTAGGTGTGGGATTCAAAGCAGTTAACCAGGGTAATGTTCTTGACCTGGCCCTTGGTTATTCGCATAATATCATTTTTGATATCCCGAAGGAATTAAAAGTAGCCACTATAACCGAAAAGGGACAAAATCCAAAAATCACCCTTGAAGGTATCGATAAGCAATTGATTGGCCAGGTAGCTGCCAAAATCCGGGGTCTGCGGAAGCCTGAACCATACAAAGGCAAAGGTATACGCTATAAGGATGAAGTAGTGCGTAAGAAGGCAGGTAAGGCAGCAGGAAAATAATTATTCAGAAGGTACATGTAGATTGAGGTTTTACAACTTGAAAACCGGAATCTCAAATCTTCCCGGCAGCATCGGGATATAAAGCAAAAGAATATGAACGCAAAAGTGATTAGCAGACAAAAAATCAGATACCGAATCCGCAAAAAAATTGCAGGAACGGCCCAGAAACCACGTCTATCTGTGTTCAGGAGCAATACGGAAATTTACGTTCAGCTGATTGATGATGTCAACGGCACAACACTGGCATCTGCATCTTCAAAAGACAAAGATATCATGGCTCAGAAAATGAAAAAAAGCGAAAAAAGCAAACTTGTTGGAGCTGCAATCGCACGTAAAGCACAGGAGTTCGGATTAAAGAACGTTGTGTTTGACAGGGGCGGTTACCTTTACCACGGCAGGGTAAAGGCTGTTGCAGACGGGGCCCGGGAGGGCGGATTGGAATTTTAATTCACCTTTGATGGCATGCTGGTATGTTGCTAGCAAGCACGGTAAAGTCGAAAATTGTAAATAGAACATAATGTCAAATGTTATTTTAAATAAAATAAAAGCGGGCGACCTGGAACTGAAGGAAAAAGTGGTTTCAATTAACCGTGTAGTCAAGACTACCAAGGGCGGCCGTGCATTCAGTTTTTCTGCATTAGTGGTTGTAGGGAACGAAAACGGTGTGGTAGGCCATGGGCTTGGTAAAGCCAAGGAAGTGCAGGAAGCTATTGCCAAAGGTATTGAAGATGCCAAAAAGAATTTGATAAAAGTTCCGGTGATGCATGGTACCATCCCTCACGACCAACTGGCTAAAGAAGGGGCTGCCAAAGTGTTGATCAAACCCGCAGCTCATGGTACGGGGGTTATTGCAGGGGGAAGTATGCGTGCTGTATTGGAAAGCGCGGGCATTACGGATGTATTGGCAAAATCATTGGGTTCTGCCAACCCGCATAATGTAATTAAGGCCACCTTTCGGGCCTTGGCTATGTTGAGAGAGCCAGTAGGCATTGCAAAAACAAGAAATATCAGTTTGAAGAAAGTTTTTAATGGATAATCAGTTAGGTTAAGGTTTGTGCTTCTGTTAAAAACCGGAATAACAAACCAGAGTCTGAAACAAGAAATATGAAAAAGATTAAGATCACTCAGGTAAAAAGCGCTATTGACAGGCCAGAGCGTCAGAAATTAACGCTAAGAGCACTGGGATTAAACAAAATGAACGCTTCCAGAGAGTTGCAGGCAAGTGCGCAGGTTCTTGGTATGGTTCGGGCCGTAAATCACTTACTTAAAGTAGAAGAATTTGAAGTGGAAGATTCTATGCAAAATAATGTAGCATTGCAAGAGGTAGAACCCGTGGAAACAGCAGACAGCACAATAGAACTACCGACGGATATGGCTGAAACCGCAGAGCCAGAAGTTGTCGATGATCAACCTTTGGAAAGAGAACAGGCAGTGTAAGTGCCAGGAAGTAATGGGATCTCCATTTTTTTTATTAGAAACGATTTAAATAATGACCCGGTCACATGGGGAGTTGACAAATATTAATAATATGCAATTACATAATCTTCGCCCGGCAAAAGGCTCCACACATAAGGAAAAACGATTGGGCAGGGGTGAAGCTTCCGGAAAAGGAGGCACTTCAACAAAGGGTAACAAAGGTGGCCAGAGCCGGGCCGGTTATAAAATTAAAATGGCCCATGAAGGCGGGCAGATGCCTATACAGCGCAGAATTCCCAAGCGTGGATTCAAAAATATCAATCGTATTGAGTATAAGGTGTTCAACCTTGGCCAAATCGACCAGTTGACAGAAAAATATGGGATCACCGAATTTACCCCGGAGATTTTATACACAAACGAACTGATCAACCAGACCGACAGGGTGAAAATTTTAGGCAATGGTGAGTTAAAGGCTAAACTATCTTTCAAAGTCAATGCAGTCAGTGAAAAAGCAAGGGCAGCTATCGAGGCGGCTGGTGGTTCGGTGGAAATTGTACCGTAATTTTAAGTAACTTGCCAGACTCTCGGGAAATGCATTTGATTTATGAGAGTTTAATTAAAATTCATACAATCCGTGAACAAATTTATAAAGACACTCAAGAATATCTGGAGCATTGAAGAACTGAGGAGTAAGATCATTACTACCCTATTACTTATTTTAGTATATCGGCTTGGTGCACATATCGTTCTGCCCGGTATTGATCCGAATAAACTGAACACCGACGCTGCACAATCGGGTCCATTAGGCCTGATCGATGCATTTGCCGGTGGAGCCTTTTCGCAGGCTTCTATCTTTGCATTAGGTATCATGCCCTATATTTCCGCGTCCATTTTCATGCAATTGATGACCATCCTGGTTCCGCAAATGCAGAAAATCCAAAAGGAAGGGGATAGTGGCAGGAAAAAGATCAACCAGTGGACGAGGTATCTTACCGTTGCCATTACAGCTGTACAGGCAGGTGCCTATGTCGCTTATTTAAGGGAAGTTAACGGGCCTGCTTTACTCGCATCCTATTCTGCCTATTTCTGGCTTTCCACTACTATTATATTAACCGCCGGTACGTTGTTTGTGATGTGGCTGGGTGAAAAAATTACAGATAAAGGGTTAGGAAATGGAATTTCCATTATTATCATGGTGGGTATACTGGCACGTTTACCACAATCAACCGTGCAGGAATGGGCGGCTAAGTCAAACCGCGGCGGCGGCGGCTTACTGATCTTCATTATCGAAATAGCCGTGTTGATAGCAATTATAATGGGACTTATCGTATTGGTACAGGGAGTAAGAAAGATCCCGGTGCAATATGCCAAGCAGATTGTTGGCAATAAACAATTTGGAGGGGCCAGGCAATTTTTGCCGCTGAAAGTGAATGGAGCAGGTGTAATGCCGATTATATTTGCCCAGGCTATCATGTTCCTCCCTACCTTAATCTCTTATACCAGCTTTGAATCAGGTCAGGGTATAGCCAGGATATTTTCCGATTCAAGAGATGCCTGGCATATGTTGATTTACGCAGTCATCGTGATCGGTTTCACCTTCCTTTATACAGCACTGATATTTAATCCAAAGCAGATAGCTGATGACCTTAAGAGAAATAACGGCTTTGTTCCCGGTGTAAAACCTGGTCAGCCGACGGCAGATTATATAGGCACAATCATGGACCGGATTACCTTACCGGGGGCAGTTTTGCTGGCCATAGTGGGTATCTTGCCCGGTTTTGCCCAGCGCCTGGGAGTAACCCAGGGATTTGCTACATTTTTTGGCGGTACATCCCTGCTTATTATGGTAGGCGTAGTATTAGATACCTTGCAACAAATTGAAACACAGTTATTGATGCGTCAGTACGACGGTTTGATGAAGGGTGGCCGAATTCAAGGCAGGCAAACTGCCCAGGTGATATAATCTTCATATTAAAATATATAATAACCTGGCAGGTTATATTTGGCGGGTTTTTTTATTTAAGTGGGAGAAGTATGAACATTATAAATTACTGTTTGTAATTTATATCTAACACTGAACTTTGATCATAGACCATGATTCATTACAAAACAAAGGCGGAAGTTGAACTGATCAGGGAAAGTTGTGCACTGGTAAGCGAAACCCTGGCAGTGATTGCAGATATGATAAAACCAGGCTTAACCACCCTTGATTTAGACGCCAGGGCTGAAGAATATATTTTGGATAATAAGGCAGTTCCTTCTTTTAAAAAATATAAAGGATTTCCTTTCGCCTGTTGTATTTCCGTGAATGATGCTATCGTGCATGGATTTCCAAATAAGACGGAAATCGTTGATGGTGATATTGTATCGGTTGACGTTGGTGTTTTTAAAAATGGCTATCACGGTGATAGTGCCTATACGTTTGCAGTAACGGAAATCAGTGAGGACGTTAAAGAGTTGTTGCGCATAACAAAAGAATCACTATATAAGGGAATTGAAAAGGCTACAGCAGGTAACCGGATCGGTGACATCGCTTTTGCAGTTCAGGAACATTCTGAGAAGCAGCACCATTTTGGAGTAGTGCGCGAATTGGTCGGACACGGACTTGGGAAACATTTGCACGAAGATCCCCAGGTGCCTAACTACGGTAAAAGGGGATCAGGAACTAAATTACAGGAAGGCCTGGTGATTGCCATTGAACCCATGATCAACCTAGGCGTCAAGCTGGTTAAATATGATGACGATGGATGGACCGTGCGAACAAAGGATGGTAAACCTGCTGCTCACTTCGAACATACCGTGTGTGTAAAAAAAGAAAAAGCCGATGTCCTTTCATCGTTTGAGCTCATTGAAAAAAACGAGAAAAAAAATAGTAATCTCGACGCTTCGTATTATCAGGAATACCTGGCTTTTAAGCTTTAAGGTATTGCTGATAAGCTGCCTTTCACATCACAGCTAATCCCTAAATCTGCGGCAACTTTAGCCGCAGATTCGCAGATTCTGTAAAAAGTTATTCAAGCTTTAACCTTAAACAGTGTCTTACTCAATTCTTTAACTCCATCGTTATACGAAGTCGGCCTCAGGCCGAAAGTATCTTCAAATTTGGAAGAATCAAAAATGTAATCGTATTTGTATTGATAATACAACTCTGCAGTTTCTCCAGTTAACTTATTAAAAATCCCGATGGCATGTAGCATAAATTTGTTTATAGTTGTATACCTGGGATCGCGGTTAAATGTACTTGCAGCCAGCTCAATGAATGCTTTGCCGGTCATGGCCTTTGCAGTAGGTAAATGCCAGACCTGGCTATCTGATGCAGGAGTTTGTCCGAGCAGGTACATAGCCTTGCCCGCATCGGGCACATACGTAAAAGCATGTTTTTTGCTGACATTACCAAGCCACATGGCCTTTTCGCCTTTTGCATATTTTGCCAGGACCATGGAATCGTAAAAGGAATTCAGGGATTCGGCTCCATAGAAATCGGCAGCTCTCGCAATACTTGCTTTGATGTTTCCTGCAAGCGTTTCATCCATCAGCTTACGGGCGATCTTTGCCCGGATTTCTCCTTTAACAGACAAAGGATTATAAGGAGTGTTTTCATTCATCGATCCATTAACGTGTCCATACATGTAAACATTATCAAAGAAGATAAGACGGGCACCTGTTGTTTGGGCTGCATCAATCAGGTTCTGCATGATCACCGGCCACTCTGCTGCCCAGACCTTTTTATTATATGGTAAACCCGCGCACATATAGATCACCGACGAGCCTTGAACGGCTTTTTGAACTTCTTTATTATTTTTAAGATCTGCCCCCTGCCATTCAATACCGGGAAACCGGGTCACTGCACTCCGGCTTACCAAACGGATGCTGTGGCCATTTTTAATTAATTCGTTTGCCAGGCTATTTGAAATCGGACCGCCAGCTCCTAATATCGTATGCATACTATTTATTTAGGCATGCAAGCTACAACCCGGCAAAGGCCTTAAGCATTAACAAAAGATAAGAAAGATCAGGATGCCATTTTTTGTTTAGACCGCGAAACATAGATGCGTTTGCGGATCCGGGACAGAGAGACGGGTGTTACCCCCAGATAATTAGCAAGATAACGCTGTGGTATCAGTTGTAAAAACTTGGGTTGCTGATCGAGCAACAACAAATAACGTTCTTCCGGTGTTTGCGTAACAAAGGAAAGTACTCTTTCTTCATAGCAGCAAATCAGGTATTCGGCAATGGTACGGCCAAAACGTTCCATCTTAAATGCTATGTTTTCATCGGCAAGCAGTGTTTGCAGGGAAGCGTGTGAAAAACAAACAAGCTTTGAGTCTTCCATAGCTTCAATAGTAATACTGACTGGAACTCTTTGTAGGAATGAACGATAAGAAGAAATGAGATCATTTTCAAAACAAAAATAACTGGATATTTCAATACCTTCTCTGACAAAATAAAATCGAAAAGAGCCCCGAAGAATAAAGCCAACTTCGTTGCATATTTTATCTCCGGTAATAAACACATCTTTTTTCTTTAATGATCTAAAATAAAGATGCGCAGTAAAGATCTGCCATTCATCGTCTGTAAACGATACAAATTTTTTTAGAGAGGTTCGGTATTGAGCCAGTTCAAGTTGAGTTGCCGTTTCCATTGTGTAAAGTTACGCTGAAGAAATGACACCTTTTGCAGCGCGGATATTTTAAATGGATCGGTTTGAAAATGGTACCTTACCCCAATGGAAGAATCCTTCGAGCTATCCGTTGAGTATAATAATCAGGAAAAGCTTCTACCCGTTAAGATAATGACTATGGGATATTCATATAAAATCTTCGTAAATGTCGAAGGAATTGACGTCATTTTGGAACCCGATGAAGAACGCCATTTCCGGGCGATTATTGATCCCATACAGAATAGTAAGTTGCCGGCCCAAGCGTATATTATCGCTATCACAAAAGCCCTGGAAACACTTCTCAGGGGATGACGTTATATGTGTTTGACAAATTACTTTTGCCACGATGATGCGTTACTTGATAATTAACCACTAAGTAGTATTGCCGGCATTTACTTATTGCAGTATTTTCATGCCTGTTCCTTATCATTTAGGGCACGTTAATGCTAAATCTTATAATCGTGAAAAATTTTGTTTGCTTTATTTCTTTACTGATCATGTTGACGCCCGTATGTCATAAGTCCATGTCTCAACAGGTGTTGATGCAGGGATGGTATTGGGATTATCCAAAAACGGCGAATGGACACAGTTGGGCGGATACTTTACGCCTTAAGGCCGGTTCACTTAAGGCTGCCGGTATCAACCATATATGGTTTCCGCCTCATGCAGTAGCCAATTACGGTAACGCAAGCAATGGATACGATCCCCAGGACCTTTTTATAGGAAACCAGACTACCGGGCTGGGCACAAGGCCAAACTTGAATGCCATGCTAACAGCATTCACCAGTCAGGGTATCATACCCGTGGCTGATCTTATTTTCAACCACAGAGACGGAGGTAAACCCGAACTCAACACGCCGGTTAAAAGATACATTACCGAGACGTTTAATCCGTCAAAACAACCATATCCTTCAGACCGGTTCAGGTGTGCATTGTTGTTAGGTGGCACAAGCGGCAATGGCGCTGGAGATTATTATATTAAAATAGCTTCCAAGACACAGGATAGCCGCTTCTTTAACATGAATTACCGGTTATATATCCGTACAAAATTTCTGGGTGTCGCTCATCCTGACACCTTACGCGAGTCGGAACCAAACGGGGGAAATGATTGCGGCAATGGATTCAACATCATTCCCTTGCGCAGGAATATGTTGGCCAAAATCGATGCACTGGGATGCAAAACCGATGAGTTTAAGCTTACGCTGACTTCAGCTGATTTTGATGCTGCAGGAGATACGTTAATTATTTCTTTGAATAATGCAGGCAATGTGTATTCAGACCACCGAATCTATGGTATCTTCAGTTCCGCCAGGAATAAGGACATTGTCGCCGATATGATGTACCAGACCTTTACTGATTTCACTCAAATGCCCAGCGGGAGAGGGATGATGAACCATGAATTTTTTAAGCCAAATTCTGCAAATGTTTCCTCCACATTTCTTGACGGCGATTGGGATAGAATGGATTTTTTTTATGACTATGACCAGTCTCAAAAACGGCTAAAAGACAGCCTCATCAATTATACTAAATGGAATTGGACCGAGCTGGGGGTAAGGGGTTTACGCATGGATGCAGTAAAACATTTTGATCCGGTCTTCATAAGCGATATGCTGGATAGCCTGCATAAATCAGGCATGGATCCGGGATTGGTTGTCGGAGAATGGTATAGCAGCAATACTGCAGAGTTAAAAGGATGGCTTGAAACCGTAACAGCCAATATGGAACCATCAACAAAAGCGGCGATTTCACCCAGAATATTTGATTTTGCATTGCGGGAAAGTTTACGCAAGGCCTGCGATGACCGCGGCTTCGATGTACGCAGGGTATTTAATGAAAGCCTTCATGACGCCGCACAGGTAAGCGGCTTTAACATACTTACGTTTATAAACAATCATGACTTCAGGGATTCGACTGGTTTTGCCTCATTAATCAAACACAATCCCATCCTTGCATACGCTTATATTATTACAAACAACCAGTTAGGTCTTCCAACCATTTTTTATCCGGATTACTACGGCTATCCTTTGCCGAATGACAGCATGTATAAATACCACCCAATAGGTTTACCGGTACTGCAAAACGAAATAAATACACTCCTTCAGGTTTTGAAGAAGTACATAAACGGCTCGCCAGGCATTGATTATCTCAACCGGTTGAACACCCCATTTTCGGGAAAATTTTTATCCGGTTCAACTGATAAAGCGCTTATTTACCAAATTCAGGGTTTTGCAGGTAATCAAAATAAAGAGGTCATAATGGCTTTGAACTTCAGTACTTCTTCCCTTAAATGTGATCAACAGATTAACAATAGGGGAGGAACAATCAAGACTAGTACGAGGTTTACAGAAATTTCCGGAAATTCGCCTTTTCCATATGCCTTGGTAGACGAAGGCCGCCAGGTTTACCTGGAAGTACCTCCTAAGTCGTATGGAATATGGATACAGGGAACTATGCCTGTCATTACCGGCACTTCAAAAGCTAAGAATCCTGAAATTATCTATAATGCTTTTTAAACAGGAACTACTCAATTCCATCATTTGAAGAAACGATTAATTGTTATTGGCGGAGGGGCAGCTGGTTTTTTTTGTGCTGTTAACGCAGCAAGGCTTAATGCAGACCTGGAAGTGATTATTCTTGAAAAAACCAATAAGATACTATCAAAGGTTAAAGTCAGTGGAGGTGGAAGGTGTAACGTAACACACGCCTGTTATGATTTAGCTGAGATGGTGAAAGGATATCCACGGGGTAGCCGGTTTCTAAACAAGGCTTTTCGTCAATTTTTTACTACCGATACCATTAGATGGTTTGAAGAAAGAGGGGTAGCGCTAAAAACAGAAGAAGACGGACGGATGTTTCCTTTAACCGACTCATCTCAGACCATCATCAACTGCCTTATTACGGAAGTGAACAGATATGGTGTTCAGATCATGATGAATGCTGACGTAAAACAAATTATACCGGGGGTTGATAAATTCAGCGTTTTAGTCTCCGGTTCTCCCTTGCTAACTGCTGACTACATCTGTGTAGCCAGTGGCGGATATCCCAGGAAGCCCATGTTCGAATGGTTATCTACGCTGGGTCATTCAGTTGAAGAGCCGGTACCTTCTTTATTTACGTTGAATATGCCTGGCAATTCAATTGTTGCTTTAATGGGGATATCGGTTGAGCATGTGGTTGCCAGGATAGCCGGTACAAGCCTTCAGCAGGCCGGTCCTTTACTGATAACACACTGGGGCATGAGCGGTCCGGTAATCTTAAAACTAAGCGCATGGGGAGCCAGGGAACTTGCAACCGCCCGTTACGAATGTGTCGTTATTATTAATTGGGTACCTCTATTTAATGAAAATAGCCTGCGCGAGGAAATGCAGCAGATCCGTTTCAGGATCGCTGGCCAGAAATTGGCAAATAAAAATCCTTTTCATTTGCCCCAGCGATTGTGGGAATACCTGCTGGAAGAATCTGGCATTTCGACTGACTTGCGGTGGGCCGATCTGCCCGGAAAAGAACAAAATATGCTTATTAAAAATTTGTGTGTTAAAGAATTTACTGTGAAGGGAAAGACCACTTTTAAAGAAGAATTCGTTACATCAGGCGGTATAAATCTGGGCGAGGTGGATAATAACACTTTGATGAGTAAGGTTGTACCGGGCCTTTTCTTCGCCGGCGAAGTGTTAAACGTAGACGGAATAACCGGGGGATATAATTTTCAGCATGCCTGGACAAGCGGCTATATTGCCGCAAAATCGATAGCAGGATTGTAAAAGCACTCAGCAGTCGGGAGTCAGGAATAAGGACTCGGGGATCATTTAGTTAAAATCATTTGCGATTTGTTATGACATTTCTTTGTGCTTCCTCCTTTGTGCAATCTTCGTGCCCTTCGTGGTTAAACATACCTGCAAAGCGATGCAAACGGGGAAACACAAAGCAGAGAAGGCAAATTAACCATCACAGGTCAACTCACCAGTCTCCGGTGATAATTTATCTGTCCTAAATGATAATTCATATGGTTGATAAGATGTAACAGGAAATACTCCGTAGTCACAGGTTCATCCAGAACCTGCTGTGGGTAAACCTTTTCAAGCTCTTTCTTACTTATTTGTTCCAGCGTATCCCTCACTACAGTTTTGGTGTCTTGTATACCCTCCAGTAACTTAAGGCGCGGGATATTTTTCAGGGTAAATTCAGCATTCCGGTTTCTGACATAACCCGAATCTCCCAGGACCGCACCGATATAATGCTGCAGGTTACCCGTTATGTGCAAACACAGGTTGCCTCCACTATTTTGAATGGCCCCTTCCGTTTTCCAGATTACTCCTTCATCAGTATATAACTTTAATTCATCGATGAGTTTGTTAAGGTCTTTTTCAAATAACAGAATTAATACGGGAGTAATCATACAGTATAATTATTATAACTTTTATAAAAATAAAAAAAGGCTTGCTTTTGAAATCAATTTTACTGGATTATTCTAAAAAAAGGTGCCGCGAAGTTTGCATACGAAACAGGCTATTATTCAAAACAAAGGTGCAATCAATCCTTGGCTGTTTTGTATTTTGGTATATCTTTGCAGCCCCGAATTTTATAAACAATCGGGTTTAATTATGAGTGAAAACAATATTGTTAATTTAAACGCTGATGTACAGGAGACTCCTTCACAAAAAGAGGAGGCTACAGCGACACAAAATACACCTGTTCAGGAGCAAAATGCTCCGCCCTCACCAGTTCAGGAGCAGGAAATACCGCCCTCACCTGTTCAGGAGCAGGAAATACCGCCCTCACCTGTTCAGGAGCAGGACATCCAACCCTCACCGATTCAGGAGCAGGAAATGCCGCCCTCACCTGTTCAGGAGCAGGATACCCAACCCTCACCAGTTCAGGAGCAGGACATCCAACCCTCGCCTGTTCTGGACCAGAACACCCGGCACGCAAATGTTCAGGAGCAGAACATACAATCGGCTCCTACGGCTCATGACGATTTTGACTGGAGCATTGACAAACGAAACGTTTCTTCATACACCAATGAAGAAAGAGAAAAGTACGATAAAGTATATGATAATACTTTTGTCGCTATTACCGACGGTGAATTAGTAAAAGGACTTGTTGTTGCGTTAACTAAAACCGATGTAGTCATCAATATCGGATTCAAAAGTGATGGACTTGTTTCATTAAACGAATTCCGTGATACCCCCGGCCTGAAGGTTAGTGATGAAGTGGAAGTAATGGTAATTGAAAAGGAGGACAGGGAAGGCCATTTACATCTCAGCCGCAAGCAGGCACGTACCACCCGAGCCTGGGAAAAGATCGTTGAAGTGCACAAGACGGGTGAAATTGTTACCGGTACGGTTACGAGCAAAACCAAGGGTGGTTTAATCGTTGACGTATTTGGTATGGAAACCTTTCTTCCCGGGTCGCAGATTGACGTTAAGCCTGTTACTGATTACGATCAGTTCGTGGGTAAAACCATGGAATTTAAAGTGGTTAAAATCAATGAAGCGATCAAGAATGCTGTTGTATCTCACAAGGCACTGATCGAGAGTGATATTGAAGCACAGCGTGCGGAGATAATGAGTAAGCTGGAAAAGGGCCAGGTTTTGGAAGGAACAATAAAAAACATTACCGATTTTGGTGCATTTATGGACCTTGGTGGACTAGACGGCCTGCTGTATATCACCGATATCAGTTGGGGTCGAATCAGCCATCCCTCAGAAGTGTTAAAGCTTGATCAGAAACTAAACGTGGTTGTACTTGATTTCGACGACGATAAGAAACGGATCAGTCTTGGTTTAAAACAACTGACTCCTCATCCTTGGGATGTTTTGCCGGAAACGATCAGGGAAGGTGAGATTGTGAAGGGTAGGGTAGTGAATATCGAAGACTACGGTGCTTTTCTCGAAATCATGCCCGGAGTGGAAGGATTGGTTCACGTTAGTGAGATCACCTGGGCAAATACGCCAATCAATGCGAAGGAATTTTTTAAACTGGGAGACGAATACAAGGCTAAAGTGGTTACCCTCGACAAGGATTCCCGGAAAATGAGCTTGTCTATCAAGCAGCTCACTCCTGATCCATGGAATGAAATAGAAAACAAATACCCTGTAGATAGCCGTCATAAAGGTTTGGTGAAAAACATTACTCCTTACGGTGTTTTTGTTGAGTTGGAGCCAGGCATCGGAGGTATGATCCATATCAGTGATCTCAGCTGGCTAAAACGTTTTAATCATCCATCGGAGTATACCAAGGTTGGTGAGCACATTGATATCATCATACTGGGCATAGACAAGGATAACCGCAAATTGCAGCTTGGTCATAAACAACTGGAAGAGGATCCCTGGAACGCGTTGGAAGATACCTTTGGTGTGGGAACTACTCATGAAGGAACCGTTATTAAAAAAGATGACAAGGGCGCTTTAGTGCAGCTTTCATATGGTTTAGAAGGATTTGCTCCAAACCGTCATCTCAATAAAGAAGATGGCACCCTGGTAACCGCAGATCAGACTGCGCCTTTCATGGTGATTGAATTTGACAGGAATGAAAAGCGTATAGTCCTTTCACATACCCGTATCTGGGAGCAGGCGAAAATGGAGGAAAAAGAAGCTGCCCGGAAAGAAGCCAGACTTGAAGCAGATAAAACTAAAAAGGTGGTTAAAACCATGCAGAATAAAGTAGAAAAAGCTACTCTAGGTGATCTTGGAGCCCTGGCACAGATAAAGGAAAGACTACAGCAGGGTGAAAAAGAAAGTGAAGAAGGAAAAGAAGGGTAGAAATTATCAGATTACAAAACGGGGCTGTCTAAACATTAGGCAGCCTTTTTTTGTGCCTGATCTGCAAAACGTCGTAAAGGCTGGGACTAAAAAACCTTAAAATCTTTAATAAAAAAAAATCCCAACCACATGGATTGGGATCACAATAATGATAATTTTCAGGATGCGCTACGAGTCTTTTCCATGGCAGTGCTTAAACTTCTTTCCGCTACCGCAGGGACAGGGATCATTACGACCGACCTTCGGGCCTACTTTAACGGGTTCTTTTTTCACGGCCGTCCCTCCGGCTGAAGAAGGGTCAAAATAATCTTTCTCATTAGTCGCATAGTCATCTCCGTTAGCATCTATCTCTTCTTTGTTTGCACGCATCCTGCTCATGTCGGTCTTTTGTTCCCGGCCTTCACGAATAGGTGCATTGGTTTCTTCAATCGGAATGCTGCTATGGCATAAAAAAGAAACGATGTCTTTATTCACTTCGCTATCCATTTGCCTGAACAGGTTGAACGCTTCCACCTTGTAAATAACCAAAGGATCTTTCTGCTCCAGGTAGGCAGTCTGAACACTTTGCTTCAAGTCATCCATAGCCCTTAAATGCTCTTTCCATGATTCGTCTATCAATGCCAGCGTAATCGTTTTTTCCAGGGAGTCGACTATTTCACCTCCTTCCGTTTCCAGTGTTTTCTGCATATTCGACAATACCTGTATTGCCTTGCGCCCATCCGAAAAAGGGACAACAACATTTTCAATATGGTTTCCTTGTGTTAGTTTGATATTTTTAAAAACAGGAATGGCCTGCTGACGCAGGTCCTCCATTTTGCGCCTGTAATTGGCGGTGGCTTCACCGTAGAGTTTTTCGGTTACATCATTGACATTTCCTTTTATAAGTTCGCTGTCGGAAATAGTGGTATCTAATCCGAAATTGACGATAACCGATAGTTTAAATCCTTCGTAGTCATCCTGCTCCCGGAATGAATTGATTAATCCCTCCGAAACAATATAAAAGGCATTATCCAGGTCCAGGGCAAGGCGTTCGCCAAATAAGGCATGGTTTCTTTTTTCATATACTACCTTTCGCTGTTTATTCATCACATCATCATACTCAAGCAACCGTTTGCGGATGCCGAAATTATTCTCCTCCACTTTTTTCTGTGCCCTTTCAATAGAGTTGGTGATCATGCTGTGCTGGATCACTTCGCCTTCCTTATATCCCATCTTATCCATCAGGGAGGCTATGCGGTCGCTGCCGAACATTCGCATCAGGTCGTCTTCCAGCGAAGCGTAGAATTGTGATGTACCGGGGTCGCCCTGCCTTCCTGCACGACCCCTGAGCTGACGGTCAACCCTGCGGCTTTCATGCCGTTCCGTACCGATGATGGCAAGGCCTCCTGCTTCCTTCACCCCGGTACCTAATTTGATATCCGTACCACGTCCTGCCATATTGGTGGCTATGGTGATGGCTCCGGATAAACCGGCCTCGGCTACTACTTGTGCTTCACGGGCATGCTGTTTGGCATTGAGCACGTTATGTGGAATTTTTTTACCGCTTAACATCTTACTCAGTAATTCGCTGACCTCGACTGAGGTGGTACCTACCAGCACGGGCCGGCCGGCACTGCGTAATTGCTCAATCTCTTCAATAACATATTTATATTTTTCCCTTTTTGTTTTATAAACCAGATCCTGATGATCTCTTCGGATAACGGCTACGTTGGTCGGAATCTTTACAACGTCCAGCTTATAGATATCCCATAACTCGGCGGCTTCGGTTTCAGCGGTACCCGTCATTCCAGCAAGCTTATGGTACATCCGGAAAAAATTCTGCAGGGTTACTGTGGCATAAGTTTGCGTGGCTGCTTCGATCTTTACATTTTCCTTTGCTTCAATGGCCTGGTGTAATCCATCGGAATACCGGCGGCCGTCAAGGATACGGCCGGTTTGTTCGTCAACTATCTTTACCTGGCCATCAATGACCACATATTCCACATCAATATCAAAAAGGGTGTATGCTTTTAATAATTGCTGAACCGTGTGTATACGGTCGGCCTTTATTGAATATTCGTTTAGTATGACTTCTTTCTTATGTAATTTTTCTTCGGGGTTAATCAGGGTATCCTTATCCAGCTCGCCCAGTTTAACCGCAATATCAGGTAATACGAAAAATTCAGGGTCTTCGCCGGACCTGGTGATCATCTGCAGGCCCTTGTCCGTAAGGTCAACCTGGTTATTTTTTTCATCAATATGAAAATAAAGCTCGGCATCTACTTTCGGCATTTCTTTCTGCTGATCGGCCAGGTAGTAATTTTCTGTTTTCTGTAATTTCACTTTTATACCTGGCTCACTTAAAAATTTTATCAGCGCGCCGCTTTTGGGCAGGCCCCGGAAAGATCTCATCAAGGCCATACCGCCATCTTTCGGATCATCGTTTCCTTCTGCGATCTTTTTCTTTGCTTCCGTCAAAAACTTATTTACCACCTGCTTTTGCGCTTCTACCAGTTGGAGAACACGTGGTTTAAGGGTATGATACTGTTGTTCGTCTCCTCTTGGAACAGGGCCCGAGATGATTAGCGGAGTACGTGCGTCATCTATCAATACACTATCCACCTCATCTACCATGGCAAAATGATGTTTTCGTTGCACCATTTCGTCGGGGTTATGCACCATATTATCGCGTAGGTAATCAAAGCCGAACTCATTATTGGTACCATAAGTAATATCCGAATAGTATGCTTTTCTTCTTTCTTCGCTGTTGGGTTGGTGTTTGTCGATACAGTCTACGGTTAGTCCCAGCCATTCGAAAATGGGACCGTTCCACTCACTGTCCCTGCGAGCCAGGTAATCGTTTACTGTTACGATATGAACCCCTTCGCCAGCCAAAGCATTAAGGTAAGCCGGTAAGGTAGATACAAGGGTTTTACCTTCGCCCGTTGCCATTTCGGATATTTTACCTGAATGTAATACTGTGCCGCCAATGAGCTGAACATCATAATGTACCATGTTCCAGGTGATTTGCCCTCCACCCGCAATCCAGGAATTTTTATAAACGGATTTGCCATCCTCGATACGTATATGCTCCTTTTGAACACTTAGATCCCTGTCAAGGTCTGTTGCTGTGGAAATCAATTCTGTATTTGTGGAAAATCGGTGGGCGGTTTCTTTTACCACTGCAAAAGCT
Organism: Chitinophagaceae bacterium; assembly: GCA_037718865.1. Classification (GTDB taxonomy): domain Bacteria; phylum Bacteroidota; class Bacteroidia; order Chitinophagales; family Chitinophagaceae; genus JADCRZ01. The sequence goes on from JBBJMP010000003.1 coordinate 425,529, forward strand.
TCAGGTAATATCTCTTCCAGTATTACTTCTATCTGTTCGTCGCGGTCGCGTTTAAGTTTATCGATCAGCTGATAGGCGGCATCTCTTCCCTGCAAGTCGTTGACTGGTAAGGCTTCCGCTTCTTTCTTTTGGTTCAAAATAGCAGCGTTAATGGTTTCAAGGTGCCTGCCGATGCGTTGTTTGAATTCAACTGTTTTGGCCCTCAACTGGTCGTTGGATAGAGACTGGCATGAAGCATAATGTTCATTGATCTTATTTACTACAGGTTGAATGATCTTTACATCTTTTTCCGACTTACTTCCTCCGAATATCTTTGAAATAAAACCTAACATATTATCTTGTTGTAATGTTGATAATTCTTTTTTAGCGGTTTAAGGCTGTCAACTATAATGCTACAGGCTATTTATAGCCAAATTGACAGAGGGGAATAAAGGTACTAAATAACAGGCAGTATTCGAGTCTTGAGCCAGGAGGAGGGAGCAGTGCTCAAGTCGGTATTCAGAAGGTAGTCGGGAGTCAGTCAGGAGTCGGGAGTCATGAGTCTGTAGTAGAATAAGGCCATCTGTAATCCTTCAATTTTTCTAATGCCCGAATAGAAAATTACCTGCTTTGCATTACCTTTGCCGCGTTCTGAGAAAGGATCTTAACTAAGCAAAATAAAACTTGAAGCAGGCAGGAAAATACATCTATGTGAATTTTTTTCCGTTCATCATTTTACCTTTCCAATAAATAATTTATGTCAGGTGCGTTAAAAGAGGTTCGTAACAGGATAAAGTCAGTACAGAGTACCCAGCAGATAACCAAAGCCATGAAAATGGTGAGCGCCGCAAAACTTCGCCGTGCGCAGGATGCCATTACCCAGATGAGGCCTTACGCCAAAAAGCTTCAGGAAATGCTGAGTAATATTGTAAGTAATACGGAAGGCGAAGTAGGAGGTTCTCTGGCAGCGGACCGTCATGTGGAGAAGGTATTATTTATTGTTATCACCAGTGACCGTGGTTTGGCAGGAGCATATAACGCAAATATTATTAAACTGGCTAAGCAGGCGATTCAGGAAAGATATGCTTCCCAGGCATCAAAAGGAAACGTGCAGATTTGGGCTATCGGTAAAAAAGGATATGAAAGTTTTGCAAAAAGCAGTTTCAAGGTAGATGCAACACATAAGGATATCTTTCTGAATCTGACGTTCGAAAATGTACAGGCAAGTGCACAGGCAGCAGTTGATGCCTTTAAGAATCAGCAATTCGATGTAGTGGAACTGGTATACAGCGAATTTAAAAATGCGGCCACCCAACAATTTGCCGTAGAGCGTTTTCTGCCCATTCCCAAAATGGCTCCGCTTCCCGGTGCAAAAAAGAGCGATTTTATCTTTGAGCCTGCCAAGGAGATCCTGATTGCCGAACTGATGCCGAAAATTCTAAATACGCAACTGTTTAAAGCTATTCTTGACGCAAACGCCTCCGAACATGGCGCCCGTATGACAGCCATGGATAAGGCCAGCGAAAATGCAAATGAATTGCTTAAGTCATTAAAGATATCTTATAACAGGGCCAGGCAGGCAGCTATTACTACTGAATTAACTGAGATTGTAAGTGGTGCTGCGGCTCTACAGGGGTAGGAATAATGTGCGAATTTGCGGATGTGCGGAATGTGCGAATTAAGGTGCAAACGTGAGATAGAACATCCCCTTATAAGAGGGATTGGCGATCAGCAATCCAGTTTGCAGTCTAACTTATCGCTCATCACTCATAATTTACCAGTCTGAAGTAACATGGACGTTTCCACTCTCATCCCCCATATAGAAGCATTGATCTTTGCCAGCGACAAACCGTTGTCGGCAGTAGAAATCACCGATCTTTCCAATAATGCGTTTGGCTTTATGGATGATAAGGTCAGGCTTGATCAAGTAGAGGAGATCATTCAGGTAATTATTGAGAAATACAATACCCCTTTTTACCCTTTCGAAATGAAGGAAAGCGGTGGTGGTTGGCAGTTTCTGACTAAAAAAGATTATCACAAAACGGTTGCCCAGTTAAATGGGGAAAAATTCTTAAAAAGGCTTTCCTCCGCATCCCTTGAAACACTGGCCATCATTGCATACAAACAACCAATAACCAAGGGCGAAATTGAAGCCATCCGGGGTGTCAACAGTGATTACAGTATTCAGAAATTACTTGAAAAGGAACTGGTACTTATCATTGGCAGAAACGAAGAACTGCCGGGTAAACCGCTGGTGTATGCCACCTCTAAAAATTTTATGGACTATTTTGGCATCAACTCACCTGACGATCTTCCTAAGATCAGGGAAGTATTTTCGAGCCAGGCTACTGAGCCCACATTGATCAGGCCTCAGGAAGAAACCGGACCTGAATTAACAGATGCAGTGACGGAAGGGGATGGGTTATCATTAGTGGTTAGGGGCAACGGCGAATTGATTGAAGAACCAGATGTAGTGGTAGATGAAGACACTGAAGCCGTAGATCCCGGGTTGATCAGCGATGGTGAAAGCGCCGAGCCGGCGCAAGAAATAAATCGAGAAGCAGAGCAAAAAGAATTGAAAGATATCGATACTGATTCTCCAAACGGAGATGATGCAAAGCAGGAAAAATGACTAACCCCGGGCTCCGGGCATTCAGGATTAATACATTAACAGAGCCCTGATGGCATTTTAATCACTGTCGGGCTTTTGGTAAATTGAAGTATATGTCACAGCAATTATCATCAGAATATCTTATACAACTTGCAGAACAATTCGGAACACCGCTTTATGTATATCATGCGGAAAAAATAAGAGAACAATATGATAAGCTACAATCAGGATTTGCCCGCTGCAATGCTCGTTTTTTTTATGCGTGTAAGGCATTAAGTAATATTAACATATTAAGATATGTTGAAAGCATTGGTGCCTCTTTGGATTGTGTAAGCATTAATGAAGTAAGACTGGGATTGAAGGCTGGATTTCCTCCTGAACGGATTTTGTTCACTCCCAACTGCGTTGACTTCAATGAAGTGGAAGAAGGAAAAAACGAAGGGGTAAGCATTAACATAGATAATATTTCCATCCTGGAAAAATTCGGGACCCGGTTTGGAAACAGCTACCCAATATGCATACGCTTTAATCCCCACATCATGGGCGGAGGCAACTATAAAATTTCAACCGGGCATATAGATAGCAAATTCGGCATTTCCATTCACCAGTTGCGTCATATAGAACGTATCATAAAATCTACCAACCTCCTGGTGCACGGCATACATATGCATACCGGTAGCGATATCAAAGATGTCAACGTTTTCCTGCAGGGATTGGAAGTTATGTTTGACCTGGCTGTTCATTTTCCGGAATTAAAATTTATTGACCTGGGCAGCGGCTTTAAAGTACCATACAAGGAAGGAGATATACAAACCGACATCGAAGTGTTAGGAAAAAATGTAGCTGAGGCATTTGAGCGTTATGAAAAAGAAACAGGTAAACAGGTTGAAGTGTGGTTCGAACCCGGAAAATACCTGGTCAGCGAAAGCGGTTATTTCATTGTGAAGGCGAATGTGATCAAACAAACTACGGCAACCGTCTTTGTCGGTGTCAACAGCGGATTTAACCACCTGATCCGGCCAATGTTTTATGAATCTTATCATCATATAACAAACCTGTCAAATAACCATGGCAGCGAACGGATTTATACCGTTGTTGGAAATATATGCGAAACCGACACCTTCGCATGGGACAGGCAGCTCAATGAAGTAAGGGAGGGTGATTACCTGGTTTTTTTTAACGCAGGTGCTTATGGCTTTGAAATGTCGTCTAACTTCAATTCACGTCTGAAACCCGCCGAAGTTCTGGTAAAAGACGGCAAGGCGGCCCTTATCCGTAAAAGAGATGTATTTGAAGACCTGTTAAGGAATCAGATAGATCTTGAACTTAAGGCGTTATGATTTATCAAGGCAAGTATGTTAAAGTAAATACCTGATTGGCTGCCTGATCCGGCAAGAGCAGATGTTTGTACTTAGTATCTAAGGCTAATAGTTCTTATTTTTTTGAAATTTCAATCCGTCTACATTTTTCTCCCGTATATTATGCCAGTAAATACTATCCCGTTTTTAATCTGTAAGCCTCAATAACCATCAACGTTGGTTTGGAGATGTTCATCCTGGTTATGAGTCACGGGTAATGGCTATTAAAATGGTAAAAAGCCTTTATGCTGTTATAAGACTTAAATCTTAAGCCATGCAGTTATGCATGGCTTTCGTATTAAAACGTTTCTTGACACTTACTTGTATATAAGCTATATTTTGTTTAATAAGCTTATGAGCATTAACAATAATAATTAAACACTTGAACATTTATTACTTAGTGTGTATAATTATCCGTACCTAGCAAACTAAAAGTTCCTATTTAACGTATCTATTACAAATGGGAAACAAATCAGTACCCGTTTCTAATCTATTAATCATCAAAAAAAATTACCATGCCTAAGAGTTCATCAGAAAAAGAGATGATGGTAGCCAATGAAAACAACATTGCGCAGCTATCACGGCGAAAATTCCTTGGTTATGCCGGCGCAACTACCGGACTGCTTGTAGGACTTTCTGCCTGTAAAAAAGATCCGAAAATGCCAACCAATCCCAAAAAAGGCGTAGACCTGGGAAGCGGCGATTTCGGTATTTTAAATTATGCTTATGCGCTGGAGCAACTGGAAGCAGCATTTTACATTAAGGTCATCATGTCTAAATACTCAGGTATGACGGCATTGGAGACAGCCTTTTTAACTGACATTCGCGATCACGAGGTGGCACACCGCGAATTTTTTAAAAATGCACTGGGATCAAAAGCCATTCCAGCTCTGGAAGTTGATTTTAGTACCATAAACTTTGGTAGCAGGGATAGCGTGCTTGGTACGGCAAAGGCTTTTGAAGACCTGGGAGTATCTGCATATAATGGTGCTGGTAAATTGATTACCGATCCAACTTATCTGGTGTTGGCCGGAAAAATCGTATCGGTGGAAGCTAGGCATGCAGCTTATATCCGCGACTTAATAAGCCCGGGAAGTTTTGCTGATAGTACGGTCATAGATGCAAACGGTTTGGATAAGAGCCGCACACCGATGGAAGTATTAGCAATCGCCGGTACTTACATTAAAACAAAGATTGATGCAAGTAATTTACCAACCTCTTAAATTTTAGTTTTATGAATTTTAATAATATTATTGGAGAAATAGAAAAAGTTGATCCTGAAGTTTACGACAGGCTCGATACCCGCAGGTCGGCGATGAAAAGCTTTGCCAATTTAAGTGGCAAACTGGCGCTTGCTGCTGTTCCCCTGGCTCTTGGATCTATGTTCAAGAAAGCGTACGCTGGTACAACAAGCACTAATGAAACCATAGTTGAAATTCTTAACTATGCCTTGACGCTGGAACATTTAGAATATGGATTTTATTTGAAAGGATTTATGGAGGCTCCCATTCCGGCTGGTCCGGCTAAGATGGCGATTCAGACCATCCGTGACCATGAAGGACAACACGTGGCATTTTTAAGAACAGCTATTACAAGCTTAATGGGTACACCGGTTCCCGTACCAGAATTTGATTTTACAGCTAAAGGCACGTTCCCAACTGTATTTTCTAATTTCGCTACTTTCCTGGCAGTAGCTCAAACCTTTGAAGATACAGGCGTCCGGGCGTATAAAGGAAGGGCTGCTGAATTGGTAAAAGGGGGGGCCCTTCTGGAGGCCGCTCTTAAAATTCATTCGGTTGAGGCAAGGCATGCCGCACACATCCGCCAGATACGTAAGGCATACGGGTACGGTGATGTTAAACCATGGATCACGGGAAAGAATTCCGGGATCGGTTCTGCTGCAGTGCAAGCTAGTTATGATGGTGAAGAGAATACAAAACAGGCTGGCATAGAAATTACAAACATTAATGGTATGATGGTATCAGCGGATGCTGCGTCTGAAGCCTTTGATGAAGGATTATCTAAAGCCCAGGTATTGGCAATAGTTGCTCCTTTTTTCAAGTGATTATTAAATAAGCGAATATGTTGGAAGCCGTGTAAATTTACACGGCTTTTTCATTTCTATGAAAAATAAGTACATCACTCACGGATGTTCGCGGGATGAAAGCCGGTTCGTTATTGTTGGCAAACACTAACAATATATCATACACGAAGATGGCAAATGAAAATTAATTTTAGCGCTTTTTAAAGAAATCGAAAAGACAAGTAAAAATATGAAAGCTGCCTTTTTTATAACTATGTTTTTCCTGGTTTGTGATCTGTGCGGACAGGAAACGGCGCAACTGTATAATCATGCAGCAAACGCAGAAAAAGATATTACCGGAATAATAAAAAAAGCAAGGTCGGAAAAGAAACACATTTTTATCCAGGCCGGGGGTAATTGGTGTAGCTGGTGTATTGAATTTAACCGGTTTTGCCGTGCGGACCGTCAATTGGATTCTGCGCTCAACGCTGACTATATAGTATATCATTTAAATTATAGTCCGGAAAACAGAAATGCGGCGGTGATGGAAAAGTATGGATTTCCCCAGCGGTTTGGCTTTCCCGTTTTCCTGATACTGGATGAAACCGGTAATCGTATTCACATTCAGAATTCTACTTATCTTGAACAGGGGAAAAGTTACAATAAGAGAAAAATTATGGAGTTTTTAGGCCAATGGAACAGGAAAGCAGTGAACCCGTTACTTTATAAAAATTCCTGATTGTTGATAATTCATCCTATATTCAGGCCGGTTAATTTTATGTAATGGTAATACCCTCTCAAAGGTTTATTGAGCTCCTTAGGCATCCTGTTAAGTTCAGGATGTTTTTATTTTCAAAACTTCCAAGTGCGTATTTTGCCGGTGTGAGAATTAAAGACGTTGACGGCAGCAAATGCTCGGCAACCATACCGTACAAGTGGTTCTCGCAAAACCCTTTTCGCTCCACTTACTTTGCCTGTCTGGGCATGGCTGCCGAAATGAGTACCGGTGCCCTGGCAATGGCATATGTTTACAAGAGCAATCCGGCGGTATCCATGTTAGTGACTGGCATCAAAGGAACGTTTATAAAAAAGGCTATAAACCTAACTACGTTTACGTGTGAAGATGGAGAACAGATCGGGCTGGCTATTGCTGAAGCTATATCTTCCGGGGCCGCAAAGATTGTTGAAGCAACATCGACAGGCAGAAACTATGAAGGGGATATTATAGCACAATTTGTTATCAGCTGGTCTTTCAAGGCAAGGTCTTTGAATTAGCAAATTATAAATTGGACTAGCTTCAAACATGCCGGGCACTTATTGGTAATTAATCATACTAAACTATACTTATGAAGCTTGCCTTCTATGGTGCCGCCAGAACGGTAACAGGATCAAAACATTTACTGACCCTGAATAATGGAAAAAAATACCTGTTAGATTGCGGCCTGTTTCAGGGACTGGGAAAACAGACGGATACATTGAATCGTGATTGGGGATTTGAACCTCAGGAGATTAATTATCTCATTTTATCTCACGCGCATATCGATCATTGTGGTTTAATTCCCAAATTGGTCAAAGATGGTTTTGATGGAAAAATTTTCTGTACTCCGGCTACCAAAGACTTGTCAGAAATTCTGTTGCAGGATTCCGGAGAGATACAGGAACAAGATATTAAATATGTCAATAAACGCAGGAAGGTCGATGGCCTGCCTTTTGTGAAACCCCTATACACCGTTGATGATGCACTGCTTGCCATACCTAAATTCGAAGAAGTTGATTATAACACCTGGTTTTCAATTGACGAAAATGTGCAGGTACTTTATACGGATGCAGGGCACATCATTGGAAGTGCAGCCGTACATCTGCGCATAAAAGAAGGTGATAAAACAACAACATTGAGTTTCAGCGGAGATGTAGGAAGGTATAATGATATGATCTTAAGGTCGCCGCAATCCTTCCCACAGGCCGACTACATTCTAATCGAATCTACATATGGCAATAAACTGCATGATGTGGAAGTTACAACGCCCGACCTCTTGTTAGATTGGATTCGAAAGGCCTGCCTGCAGAAACAAGGTAAATTGATTATTCCGGCGTTTAGTGTAGGTAGAACCCAGGAATTACTTTTCGCTCTAAACCAACTGGAGGTGGAAGGACGCTTGCCCGACCTGGATTATTTCGTGGATAGTCCGATGAGTATTGAAGTAACAGAAGTGGTTAAACGATTTCCACAATATTTCAATGATACGATTCAGCAGATACTAAAGTCGGATCGCGATCCATTTTCATTCAAAGGCCTGAAATACATAAAAACGGTTGAGCAATCAAAACTGCTCAATTATAAAAATGGGCCTTTTGTAATCATATCAGCCAGTGGAATGGCAGATGCGGGGCGGGTCAAACATCATATCAGTAATAATATCGAGAGCACCCGCAATACGATTTTAATGGTGGGTTATGCTGAACCTTTTTCATTGGGCGGACGTTTATTAGCCGGTTCGAAAGAGGTTAAAATCTTTGGGGTTGACCATGAAGTGCATGCTGAAATAGGCAGTATGCGCAGCATGAGCGCTCATGGAGATTATAAAGACCTCTGTCAGTTTTTGGAAAGCCAGGATCGCGGCCAGGTGCAAAAGATCTTTTTGGTACATGGGGAATATGAGGTGCAGGTACAGTTTAAACAACGTCTGCTGGCCATGGGGTTCTCACAGGTAGAGATACCCGAACGTCATTACGAAACTTTGCTTGAATAATTTATACTGTCATCTTTTACCGGCTAAATTTAAATTAAGACAAATGTTGAGATCTCGTAGATGCAGCTTTAGCCTTCGCCTTCAACTGTTAATGGGTGTTATCAAAAAATCCTGTTAATCCGGTAAATTTTCACAAATCCTTTATAATCCTGTTGTGCATAATTGTGTTTATATATAAATCATTTTTAAATAAAATATATACAATTATGAACTACAGAAAAGCCAGTCCGCTGTTTGTTGTAATGGCCATCTTAATGGCTTTTGCAACAGTTGGATGCGGAACAACGGCACACGTGGAAAAGGATGAATCCGTAAACTTCACCAAATACAAAACCTATTCGTGGGTAAGTGATAAGGAAAAATCGTTAAAGGACCGGAATAGTAACAACCTGGTGGATAATCATGTTAAATCTGCAGTTGCCAGGGAACTACAAAAAAACGGATGGACAGAGTCAAAATCACATCCGGAAGTATTGCTAGATTATAACATAATGGTTGAAAACAACGTCAAAGAATCTAATAATCCGGTGTATACCAGGTCGTTCACCCGTTATTTCTACAATCCGGCTACCAGGCGCATCTCAGGTCTTTATTATCCGTCCCAGATCATGGGCTACGAAAGATTAGAAATACCGTATAAAGAGGGTACTATTACCATTCATATGATCGATAATCATACAAACAAGCTCATCTGGCAGGGCTGGGCCAGCGAAGAGGTAAACAACCGCAATCTGACGGGCAGGGAGATAAATTCCACCGTTAAATCAATCCTTAAAAAATTTACTCCATCCCGGTCTTAAAGATCGCTGGTTATGAAAAGCCTTATTCTGATTGCCTCACTGACAGTGAGGCAATTTTTTTATGGGGATGGCTGTCACTATGCATTGTTTGCCGCCTGACAACATCAGGTTTCCTAACCGCAGTTCAGCTGGATCAATTATGTTGTACAAATAAGGGAGAAGACAAACTTTTATTTCAAATCCATCAGAAGATGTTGCCCTGAAAAAAAAAAATCTTGCCAACATAAGTCTTGCAAGATTTTGTTTTTGGTACCGCGTACGGGAGTCGAACCCGTCATTCATCCGTGAAAGGGATGCGTCTTAGCCGATTGACCAACGCGGCATATGTAACAGGCCCGCAATGGGATACCTGTAAAGGAGTGCAAAGATATACGGGCAGAATATTTCTGCCAAATCTTTTAACATCGTATCGGCCCGGTACTTTCAATTACCTTCGCTGAATGCCTCAGTGCAGGTGCTCGGGCTGCATTTTCGCTCTCCGTCAAGGCCTGATTAAATCAAAATACGTACAATGGCGCCCCGCTGATAACGAAAAAATGTTGCCTGAAATATTTTGCGAAAATGTAACTTCGCTTTCTAATTGTAAATTTCAAATTTTAGTATTATGAGCAAAGTAAAAGTTGCGATCAACGGTTTTGGAAGAATCGGCAGGTTAGTATACCGCCAGATTTATAATATGGAAGGTATCGACGTTGTGGCCATTAATGACTTAACCAGTCCTAAAGTACTGGCTCATTTGCTGAAATATGACAGTGCGCAAGGCCGTTTCGATGAAGACATAAAGGCTACAGAAGATGCCATTGTAGTTAACGGTGATGAAGTAAAGGTGTACGCACAAAAAGATCCTACTCAAATTCCCTGGGGACAGCATGAAGTAGATGTGGTTATTGAAAGTACCGGTTTCTTTACCGATAAGGCCAAAGCCGAGGCACACATAAAGGCCGGCGCTAAAAAAGTTGTTATCTCAGCACCTGCCACCGGCGAAATGAAAACCATCGTTTTCAATGTGAACCATCAAATACTGGATGGCACCGAAACCGTGATCTCCTGTGCTTCCTGCACTACTAATTGCCTGGCACCAATGGCCAAGGTAATAAACGACAACTATACCATTGTTGCCGGCTTCATGACCACCATCCACGCTTATACCAACGATCAGAATACGCTTGATGCGCCACATGCCAAAGGCGATCTTCGCCGTGCAAGAGCCGCCGCCGCCAATATTGTTCCTAACAGTACCGGCGCTGCTAAGGCAATTGGCCTGGTTTTGCCTGAACTAAAAGGTAAGCTGGACGGCAGTGCACAACGTGTACCCACTATAGCCGGTTCTATAACTGAATTGACCACCATCCTGGAAAAAAAGGTAACTGTAGAAGAAGTAAATGCTGCCATGAAAGGCGCAGGCAACGAAAGTTTTGGTTATACGGAAGATGAAATTGTATCAAGTGACATCATAGGAAGCACTTATGGTTCATTATTCGATGCCACTCAAACCAAAGTATTGACCGTTGGTGACCGGCAATTGGTAAAAACCGTTTCCTGGTATGATAACGAAATGAGTTATGCTGCTCAATTGGTCCGTACTGTAAAGTACTTTGCCACCTTGATCAGTAAAGAGCCGGCAAAGAAAATGGAACAACAGGAGGCAGTGAATAAGGCGTAGGAGACGAGGGTACGAGATACAACGGGCAAAAGACAAATCGATCCAGAAACCAGCAATCCATATACCGCAAAGGCAAAGTGCCTGGTATCGCTAAGAATTTATGCATCTTGCTTAGCGGGCACTGTTACGCTTTGCGGTTAATTTTTTAAATCAATTTATGTCAAAATTCAACGAGTATAATTTCAGTGGTCAAAAGGCTTTGATCCGTGTTGACTTCAACCTGCCTATGACAGAAGGCAACGAAATTTCCGATGATAACAGGATGAGATCTGCCTTGCCTACCATTCAAAAAATATTAAAAGATGGGGGCAGCGTAATATTGATGTCGCATTTGGGAAGACCAAAAGACGGACCTACCGACAAATTCTCCCTCAGGCATGTAGTGGATCACTTGTCAGGATTACTGCAAATGCCTGTTTTATTTTCAGAAGACTGCATCGGACAGAAAGCCAGCATGGCTTCTGAAAGCCTGAAGCCCGGAGAGGTGCTCTTACTTGAAAATCTTCGTTTCTATAAGCAGGAAGAAAAAGGGGATGAATCATTTGCAGAGCAGCTGAGTAAGCTGGGTGATGTATACGTTAATGACGCTTTCGGAACGGCACACCGGGCACATGCGTCTACTACCGTAGTTGCAAATTTTTTTCCTTCAGATAAAAAGATGATGGGCTTATTGATGGAAGCGGAAATCAACAGCGCAGACAGGCTTCTGCATGCTGATGCCAGACCATTCACGGCTATCATAGGCGGATCAAAAGTTTCTGATAAGATACTGATCCTGGAAAAGCTATTGGATAAGGCTACAGATATTGTTATAGGAGGTGGCATGGCGTATACATTTATGAAAGCGCAGGGTGGAAAGATAGGCAGTTCCATATGTGAAGACGACCGTATAGAAACGGCCAACAAATTATTAAAAGATGCTGATGAAAGAGGGGTATGTATCCATTTGCCATCTGATTCCCTGATCGCGGACAAATTTGATGCGGATGCCAACACTTCGCATTCGCCAAGCAATAATATTCCGGATGGTTGGATGGGACTTGACATCGGGCAGTATGCCTGCGAGCAGTTCAGTAATGTTATCAGTCGTTCTAAAACCATTTTCTGGAATGGGCCGATGGGTGTTTTCGAAATGCCCAAATTTCAGCATGGAACAAAAACCGTAGCAGAGGCCGTAGCAAACGCCACTGCCGAAGGCGCATTTTCTTTAATAGGCGGAGGCGATTCTGCGGCTGCGGTAATTGAATTCGGATATGCTGACAAAGTCAGTTATGTTTCTACTGGTGGCGGGGCTTTGATAGAATATTTTGAAGGAAAGGATTTGCCGGGTATTGCCGCTTTAAAATGATATTAGTGTGGTCAATCCGGAGTTAATCACCTTGACTCGTCGTCAGGGTGATGGATAAATTGAATCGGGATATTCAACTTTACATAAAAACAAACCATGCGCAGGTACTGAAAAATCTGCCTGGGAACAATTGCCCGACAATAAAATTGATTGCAGGTCATCTATGCTCATTTTACCCCTTCCCACCTGCAACATTGTTCCCGTTAAGCCACGCACCATACCCCGCAAAAATCGATTAGCTTTAACGTTATAGGTCAGTAGCTCATTCTCTTGCACCCACTCGCTGGTTTCCACTGTACAAAAAAACGTTTTCACCTGTGTATTACGTTTTGAAAAGGTAGTAAAATCGTGATACCCGCTAAGCAATTTAGCTGCCTCATTTAATTTTGTAAGATCAACCGGGTAAGGAAAATAATGAGCCCTGTCCTCCATAAAAGGATTTTTTGTCTGATAGATCTTATACTTGTAAGTCCGGCTTGTAGCATCAAAACGGCAATGGGCAGTAGGCGGTACCTGCATAATTTTCACTGCAACAATATCCCGGGGAAGGATGGCATTCATCTTATACAAAAAATGGTCATGAATGAGAGGATCAAAATCAAAATGAAAAAAATTCTGGCAGGCATGAACTCCTGTATCCGTGCGCGAAGCTCCGGTTAAGGTAATACTGGCTTTTTGTAAAACGGCAAACGCTTTTTCAATTTCGGCCTGAATCGAATTGGCATTTTCCTGTTTTTGAAATCCACTGTAACGTGAGCCATGGTAAGAAACTTCCAGGAAATAACGAGCCATAATTTTTATTTCGGATACCCGGTGGAAGCCAGTCCATCACATCCTTCCCCCGGGTAAGAGATGCTTGTTTTCTGCTAACTACAAAGGTAAATCACATTTGACGCGCCTATTTATTTATCATGGTTTTAAACTGTGACTTATAAAATTCGTTCCCAAACAGATCTTCCAGCAATCTAAAATTGCCGGTGTCTGAAACAAAAGCATAAGCCGTGTCGAAAAAGCGTAATTTGGTTTCATCTGTAGGAAACAATTCCGAAAGCGCCCTGACTTGTTTAACAGTCAGGCATTTTGCCTTAAAATATTTTTTTGCGGTATTTATTTTATCATCTACGGTTTTGTTATCCAGCAGCTTAACCCTCAGCTTATCCAAGTCATAATCGCTGGCTATTTTTTTACAATCCGAGTTAAGGATTACAATGGCCGTTTTCTTCGTAGCATCGTCAGTAACTGTTGAATTTGATATCGGGAGATTTGCTTCTTTAACTGTTTCCTGTTCACTAGATTTTTCACCAGCAACCGGAACCCTGGTTACAAGTTCTTCTTTTATCGGTATACTGATGCGTATGGTATCAGAAGAGTAATTATACTGTTCCAGGTAAATGGCCTTGTACAGGTTCGCAGTTCTTTCTTCCCCTATTTTTATAATAAACGATTTCTCTGGTAAAAGTTTTGTACCGGCAGGTGGACCCTTTACTTCCTTAACCGGTTCAGCGCCAGGACTAAGCAAGGCTGAAACACTGTCTTTTTTTTCATCATTACTGGTGATCACCTCCCTGTCAGCAGTCACAATAGGAACTTTATTGACTAGCTGGTCTGCCACTGCCTTCGAGGCTGTATCTTTCGTTAAGCCAGAAATAGTATCCTTACTTTGTTTTACCGTAACCGGATTTTTTTGAGCGGCCTCAGCAGGTTGTGGCGTTCCGGAAGAATATAGAATCGCAGAATCATTTACCACATTGGCTAGTAATTCAGAAAAAGCATCGGTTTTTTTTACCCCTGATACCTGTTCGCTTGATGGCTCTGCAGAGCCGGCGTTCATATTAACGGCGAGGGTCTGCAGGTTAAAAAGTCCCCAGCCCTTATCCCCGAAGTTTTTCAATTGAAAACCCTGATCTTTATTATTAAGATCCACCGAAAATCGTTGCTCGGGCACCTTGTTTTTTGCGAAGCCAATGGTTATTTCATGGGTTTTGTCTTCCAGCTTTGGAATGATCATATAGCCTTTTTCCGAAGAGCTATATATCTTATTATTGATTTTGGCATAAAAGGGTTGATGCTCATCAGCCTGTATGTAAACAAAATACTGGTGCTGGCTGAAAGTGCTGAAACCCAAAACGGATAAAAAAAACAGTAAAACGATTTTATGCATTGGTTACGAAATATGCTTAGCAAACCTACGTTAAGTTATGAAATACACAAAAGTCCGCGTGGATTTTACATTTAGATTGACACTTGAACCTGACGCAGGGCATACTCCGCAAATGTACCGGTTAATGCAAAAGGATTCGAGTTACCTTTTACCATTTTATTTAGAAACCAAAGGGTTAAGTCCGCTTATCTTTGCTGCCGCTAATTATAAGTATGAAAAAATGTTTATTCCTGCTTCTCTGTCTGGGTTTTCTTTTAGTAGCTCACCCGCAAGTGCAAAACAATGCTGATAGCAGCCTAAAAAAAGTATACCGGGAAACGTATACGCGTATCAACGACCTGGTTCATACAAAACTTGAAGTCAGGTTTGATTATGCTAAAGCACACATGCATGGAAAGGCCTTTATAACACTAACCCCGCATTTTTATTCCACCGATTCGCTACTGCTCGACGCAAAGGGCATGGAGATACATAAATTATCCCTCGTTTCAACCAATTCACTGTCTCCCCTGAAATACCGTTACGATGGCATAATGCTGAATATTACCTTAAACAGATTGTATAAAGCTGGCGAAAAGTATACAATAAACATTGATTATACAGCTAAACCAAATGAGCTTAAGGTAAAGGGCAGCGCAGCTATTGCAGATGCCAAGGGGTTATATTTTATTAATCCTAATGGGGAAGATAAGGAAACGCCCACACAGATCTGGACACAGGGAGAAACGGAAGCAACTTCCGTCTGGTGCCCTACCATTGATAAACCCAATCAGAAAACAACCCAGGAGATCTACATGACGGTTCCTGACAAATATGTTTCCCTTTCTAACGGCAAACTGGTCAGTCAGAAAAAAAATGCTGATGGTACCAGAACTGACTACTGGAACATGGACCAGCCCCATGCGCCTTACCTTTTTTTTATGGGTGTAGGTGATTATGCTGTGGTTAAAGACAGTTATAAAGGGAAGGAAGTGAGCTATTATGTGGAAAAAGAATATGCCCCGGTAGCAAGGAAGATTTTTGGTCATACTCCTGAAATGATGGCCTTCTTTTCAAAAATAACCGGCGTTGATTATCCCTGGGTTAAGTATGCACAGATGGTCGCCAGAGACTATGTAAGCGGAGCTATGGAGAATACTACTGCCACCTTACACCAGGAAAATGCTCAGCAGGATGCACGGGAACTGGTAGACGGCAATCAATGGGAATCTACCATTGCCCATGAATTATTCCATCAATGGTTTGGCAACCTGGTTACGGCAGAAAGCTGGAGTAATCTTACCCTGAACGAATCCTTTGCCAATTACAGCGAGACATTATGGGATGAATATAAGTACGGCAAAGATGCAGGTGCAGCTCAGAATTATACGGATATGCAGGGTTACCTCAACAGTAAGAGTAATGCCAAGGACCTGGTCAGGTTCAAGTATGGAGACAAAGAAGACATGTTCGATGCCGTAAGTTATAATAAAGGAGGGCGGATCCTGCATATGCTTCGCAACTACCTGGGGGATAGCGCTTTTTTTAAGGGGCTTAACTTATATCTGACAGCCAATAAATTTAAAGCTGCAGAAGCGCACCATTTGCGGTTGGCACTGGAAGAAGTGAGCGGAAAAGATCTTAACTGGTTTTTTAATCAGTGGTATTTTGGTAGCGGTCATCCTGAATTGGACATCACCTATACCTATGATGACAATGCCAGGAAAGTAAGTGTTGTGGTGAAACAAATACAACCCGGTAACCGGCTTTTTAAACTGCCGCTTGCCATAGACATTTATAATGGTCCGGATAAAAGCCGCCAAAATGTGTGGATAGAAGACAAAGAGCACACATTTACGTTTAACTATACTGCCAGGCCCGACCTGGTTAATGTTGATGCCAACAAAGTGTTATTATGTGAGAAAAAGGATAATAAGTCATTAGAGAACTTTATCCATCAATACAAGTATGCAGGTAATTATATGGATAGAAGGGAAGCCATTGAAGCGTGTGCGAAATTGCAGGACGATCCAAGGGCAGTGGAACTGTTAAAAACGTCATTGAAAGACAACTTTCACGGGCTAAGGAATTATACTTTGACACTGCTTGACCTAAAGAAAATGACTGTTAAGCAGGCCATGGAGCCAATTATTTCAGATCTGGCCAGGAACGAAAAAAAGCCAGCAGTGAAGGCCAAAGCGATCAGTTTACTTGGAACATATAATAAGCCTGAGTATAAATCATTATTTGTAAGCGCGCTGAACGACTCTTCATATAGTGTATCCGGCGCTGCGCTGGAAGCAATAACCATTGTTGATAATGCAGGATCATTAGAAGAAGTAAGAAAGTTGAAAAATAAGCCGGCCAAAGGAAAACTGGCCGAAACGATTAATCAGGTACTGATTGAAAGCGGTACGGAAGAAGATTTTGATATTATCGCCCGCAATTTTAAAAGACTTCCTTTGGGTCAGGAGAAGATTGAAGCCTTGCCAGTGTTTTCGGAGTACGTCGCCCGTGTAAATGATATTGAGAAATTTAAAAAGGGCGTTGATCTGATTATTGATTTTAAAAATGATGTTCCGGCCGCCCAGCAAACCGAGGCAAATCCATTTTTTGAAATGTTTTTAAAGGGAATTATGACAAAAAAACTTGCGGCATTAAAAGGGAGTAATGCCGGTGATGTACAACAACAGATAGATTATCTTAAAGCAAAGATGGAAGGCAAAAAGCCGATTTAATGTACACCTTATTACTACCAGCTTCCGCTGGCACCGCCTCCACCGCCGCTACCTCCGCCAAAACCGCCGAAGCCGCCGCCCCCACCTCCGCCTCCTGACCAACCGCCGCCTCCGGACCATCCGTCGCTGCCCCTGCCTAAACTGCTTCCCAGCATACCTCCTAACACGCCTCCAAGAAACGGATTATACCCCCTGCGGCTAATCATTCCGCCGCCCCTTCCGCCACCGCCTCTCGAAATGAAAAGAAGCAGAATAATAAGCGGGATAAGATATGACAGTACTGATCCGCCACGCCTTCTGTCGCTTCTTCGTGTATGTATTTCGGTTGATTTGTATTCACCCGCGGCCGCTTTGATGATGGCATCCACTGCCTCATCAAAGCCACGGTAAAAATTCTGCGTTTTGAATTGGGGGATAAGTGTATTATCAATGATCTGTTGTGCTGTGATGTCGGGAACAGCGCCCTCCATGCCATACCCGGTTTCTATACGTGCTTTCTTATCTTCTATGGCAGCCAGAATTACCAGGCCATTGTTTGTACTTTTAGTTCCCACCCCCCAGTCTCTAAGAATTTTTAAAGCATAATCCTGCACGTCATAGTCTCCGGTTGTCGGAACGGTTACAATGACTATCTGTGTTGAAGTACTGTCGCTATAATTAACTAATTTCTGCTCGAGCGCGGCAATTTGATCTGCAGTAAGTATATTGGCCATATCATTGACCAATCTGGGAGGATTAGGCCGGGCCGGAATGTTCTGAGCCAGGGTGATAGAATAAGAAATAATTAGTAAGAAAGTGAATAATTTATTCATCGTTAGGTGTGCATATAAAAAAGCAGGCCGGAGCCTGCTATTATTTTCCGAAAACTATATTATCAGGAAGTTCGTTTTTATCAATATCGCTTTTATATGGAAAGTTTTGATATAATGCTTCCCCGATTTCATTGACGACTGTTACAATTCCTGCAGCATAATCTGCCTTATTAAAATGCGTAAGCATATGCTGCACTTCATTTTTCCAGAATTCCGGACCGGTTTTCTTATGAATACCTTCGTCTGCAAATATTGCTAACTGGTGATCCTTAATGGCGACATACATCAATACAGCATTCCTTTCAGCAGTCTGGTCCATTTTTAGGCCATAAAAAATGTTAATGGCACGATCCAGGGCTTCTACATACCTGCACCTGCTTTCAATGTAAACCCTGATCTCCCCGCTGGTTCTCATTTCCGCTCCACGTACGGCCTGTACAATTTTGTCCTGCTCTTCCTGAGAAAAGAAAGAAGGCTTTTTAAAAAAATTAAATAGACTCATTGTCAGTATACATTAAAATTGTACTTGCGGAGCTCTTTCACTGCCTTGATCCGCCGTGAATCCTGGTTTTGGCTTGAATCCCATAACGCCGGCAAATATGTTTGTAGGGAAGGTTCGAACCTTTACATTGTAAGAAGCAACGGAACCATTGTAATCATTACGGGCTACCTTAATCCTGTTTTCCGTTCCTTCAAGTTGTGTTTGCAGATTACGAAAAGCATCATTTGCACGTAATGTAGGATAATTTTCAGTTACCATTAATAAACGGCCCAATGCCTGTGATAACTGCCCCTGAGCTTGTTGGAATTCCTGTACCTTTTCGGGTGTAAGGTCTGCAGGATCTACACGTACAGACGTGGCTTTTGCTCTCGCTTCAATGACATTGGTCAATGTGGTTTGTTCGAAATTAGCTTCACCTTTAACGGTATTTACCAGGTTTGGAATCAGGTCGGCCCTGCGCTGGTAATCACTTTGTACATTCCCCCAGGTTTTTTTAACCACTTCATCCTGTTGTACAAGTCCGTTATAGCTACTGCAGCCACACCCTCCGATGATAACTATAGCTGCCAAGATAATAATTAAGGTTAGATTTTTAGTGTTCATTTTATATTTTTTTTTTTAAGTTAAACGCAGCAAAGTTAATGCATTTGCAAAAATTGCTCCATGATTGTCAAAGTAATAATGAACCGGTTGTATGAAACGCGGGTAGTACTGACAATATTCAGGTGGATGCTGATTAAAATTAAGGCCGATGGTCCTACATCAATGTGTTGGTCAGCTAAATGTAATTTTCTTAAACAACATCTCTTCAAATTTGGAGAACATGTCATACGTGGTTATATTTGCCTCCGCTTTAGAAAAAAGCAGTAGCTCTTTCCAGCTTTGATAGAAAATTTTTTAGGAGTTAGCGTATTGTTTGCCTAAATTTTTAAGTTGTGGTTTAATAGGATGCGATTTTTTTTTTAAGATTTGTTGTTTAGAAACGGATAAGGGTGTACATTTGCCC
>JBBJMP010000023.1:0-88465 GCA_037718865.1 Chitinophagaceae bacterium
TGCTACAACAAGGTTGCCCCTGGCCGGGGCATACTACTTTTTTTAATCAGGCTTCCGTTAGGACACATCTTTTCCACATTAATGAAGTGATGTTTAAATCATTCCTGCCAATGTATTGTTACCCCGGCCAGGGGTAAAACGTTTGTAGAAAGTGATCATCTTTATCCATTGCCCCAGAAGGGGCTACCCTTGATAGTCATGCTAAGCAAAATTATTTATTATCACTTGGTGAAAAGGGTAGCCCACTCCGGGGGCATAAATAATGAATGGTTAAGGTGCTACAACAAGGTTGCCCCTGGCCGGGGCATACTACTTTTTTTAATCAGGCTTCCGTTAGGACACATCTTTTCCACATTAATGAAGTGATGTTTAAATCATTCCTGCCAATGTATTGTTACCCCGGCCAGGGGTAAAACGTTTGTAGAAAGTGATCATCTTTATCCATTGCCCCAGAAGGGGCTACCCTTGATAGTCATGCTAAGCAAAATTATTTATTATCACTTGGTGAAAAGGGTAGCCCACTCCGGGGCATAAATAATGCATGCTTAAGGTGCTACAAAACGGTTGCCCCTGGCCGGGGCATAATACTCTTTTTAATTAGGCTTCCGTTAGGACACATCTTTTCAACATTAATAAGGTGATGGTTAAATCATTCCTGCCAATGTATTGTTACCCCGGCCAGGGGTAAAACGTTTGTAGAAAGTGATCATCTTTATCCATTGCCCCAGAAGGGGCTAAAGCAAAATTATTTATTATCACTTGGTGAAAAGGGTAGCCCACTCCGAGGGCATAAACAATGCATGGTTAAGCTGCTACAACAAGGTTGCCCCTGGCCGGGGCATACTACTTTTTTTAATCAGGCTTCCGTTAGGACACATCTTTTCCACATTAATGAAGTGATGTTTAAATCATTCCTGCCAATGTATTGTTACCCCGGCCAGGGGTAAAACGTTTGTAGAAAGTGATCATCTTTATCCATTGCCCCAGAAGGGGCTACCCTTGATAGTCATGCTAAGCAAAATTATTTATTATCACTTGGTGAAAAGGGTAGCCCACTCCGGGGGCATAAATAATGAATGCTTAAGGGGCTACAAAACGGTGCCCCTGGCCGGGGCATACTACTTTTTGCAATTGTTTAAAGATTCAGCCTAACCGTAGCCTCCCGGAAGGGGCAGGCTTGCGCAGCAAATCGGGGCGGTTATGCATGTGGGGACTATCCCGGCAAACTCTTCTTATCCACTTCTCCAACCACAAAAACGCTTCCGCAAACCAGTATCAGGTCGTCCTTATCGGCGTGCGAGACAGCCGTTTTCAATGCGGTGTTTACGTCCGGGAAATGGTGCCCGTGCAACCCGGCAGCCCGGGCTTTGTTCAGGAGCTGGTCTTCAGGTAAGGCCCTGGGAATCTGTGCGCGGGTAAAAAAGTATGTGGCTGTTTTGGGTAACAGGTTTAATACATGGTCAATTTCCTTGTCTTTAACTATCCCTAAAACGATCAGCAAATGATGATAGGTAGTTGACTCAAGCTGATCGGTTACTGCTTTAATTCCTTCCTCGTTATGCGCTACATCCAGTATAATGAGCGGGTGCTCATGAATGATTTCCCATCTCCCATGCAGGCCAGTTAGTTTTTTTACCTGCCTCAAACCATTTATGACATGTGGTTCAGCAAGGTCCCAGCCTTGCTGACGGAGCGCGGCTACAGCTTCCAAAACCGTTAAGAGGTTTCGCACCTGGTAAATTCCTCCCAGATCAAGTGAGTAAAATGTTTTTTCATCCGTATGCGACCTGGTTACTTCCGCCACTAACAAATTGTGTTCAAAGTTCCAGTTTCCCACATATCTTTTTTTGTCGGCAAACGTCAATATCGCCTTTTCCTCCCGTGCCTTTTTCTCAAAGATATAGTAGGTCGCCTTGTTATGTTCGCCTACTACCACAGGCACGCCCGATTTAATAATACCCGCTTTTTCAATGGCAATCTTTTCCAGCGAGTCTCCGAGGATATCCATATGGTCCCAACTGATATTGGTGATGATAGATAGTTCCGGTGTAAGAATATTGGTGCTGTCGAGCCGGCCGCCGAGGCCCACTTCAATAATAGCAATATCAACCTGTTGTTTCACAAAATAGTCAAAGGCCATACCAACGGTGATCTCAAAGAACGACGGTTCAATTTCCCTGATCACCGGCCGGATTCTTTCTACGAATTCAGTAACATTGTCTTCCGGAATCATTTCGCCATCCACCTTAATACGCTCGCGGAAATCTTTAAGATGGGGGGACGTATAAAGCCCGGTCTTATACCCGGCCATCATAAAAATGGATGCCAGCATATGACTCGTTGATCCTTTACCGTTAGTACCAGCAATATGGACCGATTTTAACCTGGCCTGAGGATCGCCCAAAAAGGCGCAAAGCTTTACAGTATTGGTTATATCCTTTTTGTATGCAGCGGCCCCTGTACGACTATACATGGGAAGCTGACTGAATATAAATTCAAGTGTTTGTTGGTAGGAGGGAAGTTGGGAATTCAAGGTTCATGATTCAAAGTTAGAAGGCCGGCCTGTTACCCGGGTTAATTCTGAAGCCTGAAATTAAATACAATGGTGCCCATTGATTCTTCGCTTCCCGGGTTAAATTTTATTTGCATGGCTTTACGTGCAGCTATTGCCTTTAACGATGCGGCACTAGTCGTTGAGCCCCGGGGTTGGTAAACCGCAGAAACCACTTTACCATTTTCGTCCACTTTTATATCCATGGCCACCTTGGCATTTTCGTTAAATTCATCCTCAAAGGAGGGCAGGCCGGTTATTCGCCTCCCCTGCAAACCACGGGAAATAGACACCGGCGAATTGCCGCGACCACCACTTCCTTCGTAGTTTTTACTATTCGGATCTCCACCCGGTTTACCCTGATCTCCCTTTCCCCCTGCAACACCTTCGTTACCTCCTCTTTTATAAGAATCTGCATCGTTGCCACCAGTACCCGTACCCGCAGAGCCTTTAAAAACGGCCTTTGGTTTGGGAGCAGGGGGCACAGGGTTAGTGACCGGTTCAATCATTTTCACAGGCTTATCTTTAACCACTTCTTTCTCTGGAATCTTTGTGGCATCCGGCTTAACTACAGGCGGCTTCTTAACCACGGGTGCGTCTTCTTCGCTGTCGTCTGTATCCACATCTTTAACATCGGCATTTTCGCTGACGGTTGGCTGAGGGGGCGTATACTTTACCTGTTCACGCGGAGCAGGAGTACCTGGTTCGTAAGGTTGATCGGTTCCTAAACCAGCATCGCTGCTACCTAAATTCACTTCTAATCCTTCTTCAATGGCGGGCTGCGGGAAAGTAGGGACAGTCCATTTAACAAATAAAAAAATTAAAAGCAGGCTTATACAGATTATTAATGTGTAACTGCCTGCCTTGATATTTTTTTGAGACTCAAATTGCGTCATCTGGTAAACATTAACCATGCAAAGTTACGATGTTTGGTGTAAACGATGCAAGTTGTATGCTAATTGCATATGAGGTGAAGAGGGAACTGTTAAAATTGAGTACCGAGACACCTTTCCCTGTCATTTCAAATGGTTTTTAATAGAGATGACCTTCGTGCTTCGTTGAAATCTCCCGGGTTTCAGGTTGTTTCTGCACCTCAACTCCAAGGGATCTCAGCCCAAGGCGTGTAAACAGGTGCTGAGCTCTGCGCCTGGGCTGAAATGACAGGCATGCGCTCCGCCCGGTTGTGGTTGGTGAAAATACCAACCACGGGCAACGTAAACGTCTGCACATTATTTTTTATCCAAACTTCCCATAGATGAACCGTGGCACGATACGCATAAGCTTTGCTATAATCCACCATCGCCTGGATATGTAAACCCTGAACCTTTTATGTTCTATGGCATAAACCATTTGCCTGGCCGCTTTTGCCACCGGTACTATCCAGAACTGGCCTTTTACCCTGATCTCTTTCGTTCTTACAAAGCCTGGCTGGATATCAGTGACATAAACGGGTAATTTCATCCGCCTTGCTTTGAGGTATAAGCCTTCCAGGTAACAACTCATGAAGGCCTTGCTCGCACTGTAAGCAGGAGCAAAACTGTTTCCCCGGTTAGAGGCTACTGAAGAAGTCGCGGCTATGTGGCCATGGCCCTGACTTACGAAAAAACGAAAACTCCGGTTGACAATTTCAACAAACCCATTTACGTTGATATCCACCGTCTTTTTGTCGATCTCCCAGTCAAGGCTTTCGCTGGGATCTCCAAAACCTGAATTGTAGATGAGCAGGTCCAGTCCGCCCAGTTTGCTGATGAGCGAATCGAGGTTTACGCCGTTTTCGCTGCCGGTAACATCAAAGCATAAAGAAACAATGAATCTTTCGGAAATGGAATCGGAGAATTCCTTTTTAAATGAGTCTAACAATTCCATTCTTCTTCCAGTGATGCCAACCTTGCAGCCTGCGTTCACGTAACATCTTGCCATTTCCCTTCCAATGCCCGAAGTTGCCCCGATGATAATTACTTTTTTCAATATGTTAGCTTTTAACGGTTCTATTTCGCTGACATGTTAAGCGGAATTCGCCTTTTTAAGATTAGCGATCACCAGTCCTGTTATTACCAGCAATCCACTGAGCACGTGAATGAGCCTTATCCGTTCGTTTAAAATTAGCACCGCTTCTATGCTGCTGAAAATAGGAATCAAGTTTCCGAATAAGGCCGTCCGTGATGGTCCCAGGCGGGCGATGGATTGGTTCCAGCACAGGTAGGAAATCAATGAGGTCCCTAAGCCCAGGTAAAGGATGATACCAAATAAAGAACTGCTCCAGATTACCGGAGCACTGTTGGTAAGTTCCCAAACATAAAATGGAAGAAGGATCAATGTGCCCAGCGAAAAACATATAAACAGGAAATTAAGCGATGAAAGGCCCGCAGGCTTGCGTTTAACCATCGTATTATAAATGGCAAAAAACAACGCTCCAAGCAGCATCCACCAGTCTCCGGTTGAAAACCGGAATGCAATAAGCCTTTCGAAACTTCCCTGTGACAAAAGCAGGATGATACCGCAGATGCAAATGACCAGGCCGGTTACCCTTAACGGACGTATGACTTCTTTTAAGAAAGCGGCTGCAAAAAAAGTAGCGAAGATGGGAGATGACGTCGTGCCTATTAGGGCCATATTAATGGCAGAAGTGTAATGGCCTGCAACATAAACAAACGTATTAAACAAAGCTATGCCTGTTAAAGACACCCAGAACAGGTATTTCCAGTTGCTGTAAATGACCTGTTTGTCTTTGTAGAAGCCTTTTATTACAAAAGGAAAAAGCAGAATTGAGGCGGTTAGCCAGCGGTAAAAGTTCAGGCTGATAGGAGGAACAGCCCCCGAAACACTCCGCGCCACAATAAAATTACCTGACCAGATAATGGCAGCTACGACCGCCAGGATTACGCCAATATAGATTTTTTTTTTACCCGGTGGAATCATTTGTAGAAGGTCTAATCTATCACGATGGGTTTCGGAACAAATGGCGGAACTAAATCAATGAGCAAAGTTTATTTCAAAATTTCCTTTTATACGTTCCATTGGCGGGTTAAAATAGCCGAATTTGACCTGAGGAAATTCTGCCCTTATCAGACTCTGTAATTGCTTTATACCCAAAAATTCTCCTGTATCCGTTACGCCCATTTTGCCCAGGTACCAGTCAGGGTCGATGTTAAAATTTCGCCATTGAATCATGTTCAGGTTTGTCTTTTTTATCGTCTGTCTTAATGCTTCAAATTCTTCCACACAATCGGTCATGCCGGGGAAAACGAAATAATTGATGGAAGCCCAACCATGATACCTTCGAACTATTTTAATGCTTTCAATGATATCCTCGAATACATAATTATTAGGCCTGTAATAACGCTCATAAATATCCTTACGTAGTGAGTTTGTACTTACCCTTATGCTGTTTAATCCTGCTTCGCATAAAGCCTTAACTGCTTCTGGTTTGGAGCCGTTAGTATTGATATTCAGGCTGCCTTTAGACGTAGATTTGCGGATCTCCGTAATAGCCTCCCGGATGGTCTCCCACATCAATAAGGGCTCCCCTTCGCAACCTTGTCCAAAACTGATAATTGGATACTCTGCCGATTCAAGGTGGGGCACCGTAAATTCAACGATCTCCTGAACCGTTGGTCTGAAACGCAGACGGTCCTGGGTTGAAACGATGGTCGCATCTTCGGGCTGAAAAGAAATACAGCCTATGCAGTTTGCGTTGCAGGCTGGTGAGGAGGGTACCGGGCATTCCCATCTTCCCATAAATAAATTTCTTGCTGCAGGGCATTTGTAGGTTAACGCACAATTGTTGGCCAGGTGATTCACAAGCCGGTTGCCGGGATAACGTTGTAAAAGGTGATTGGCGCCAGCCCTGACTTTCAGCTCGTCAAATCCGGCATACTCCTGCCGGATATCGTTTTCTATCCGGATGGCCGGAACATAAAACGTATCATTATACCAACCGGCGGCCGTATAACAGAACAAGGGAAGTGTTGGGGCCCCTGGTCCTGATTCATAAGCTGCAAGATATAAACCTGTATAGGCAGGAGGAATAAAGGCGGCAACTGCCCATCCTTTTTCACATAAACGCATGTCACCTGTATGCACATCTATGCCAATACCATATCGCCCCGGAAGCTGATACAATTGACCGCCACCCGGAATTTCAATCCATTCATCATGAGGTACCGGCAAAGCGTCCCATCCGCTTCGGCCTGTGGCATATAAACTGGTGTCTTCGTAGATATTGCCTTTCTTGTCGGAGTAAAGAATGAATGGAGATTGATTACTTAAATGCATATGTTCGGATTGCAAAATTCGTAAAAATGTTTGAGAAAACAGGAAAATGTGCAATGTGCACATTCAACTTCTCATTTGGCCATCTGCGCATTTGCACATTTGCTCCCGGCAATATTCATTAAATTCATCTTCTTCAGCATCTCCTTCTTCGTCGATTGTTTCTTTTTGAAACAGCTTGTTACTTTTGAAATCGAGGGTTAACATCCCGTCTTTCAGCAGGATATTATTAAATTCGCTCCAGATAAACCTTCTCTTGAATAAGGTATTCATCACAATGCGCTCATGGGTAAAGCCTATCTCCAGCGGAAATTTTGCCTGCTTTTCGAGCAATGCCAGCAATAACAGTGGAATGCCGATCCATAATAGGTAAGGCATGGCAAACCAGGTGATGCCTGCAACCAATAATATCCGTGCATATCCGGAAGGCGTATGCTTTTTTATCTTACTATACCCGTTCCAGGTCAATCCTGCCACGATCAGTAAGCATGAAATGCCAAATATCGCAGGCTTAAACCCCACTTTCACCTGTTCGACGGCAAAGAAAAACGCAGAAATGGCTGCTGACAAAACGCTGATCGTATCGATAACTTTGCCTCTTTCATTTTTCAAGGTGACTATATAATCATAGATCATGTTTAGCCATTAAAAACTTTTGAATATCCATCCGCACATTTGCAAATCCGCACATTATTTCATCCATTGCTCAATAGAAGCATATTACACAAACGCCATAGTATCCGTGCACCAACACTGGCATCCAGGTTATTTTCACCGGTGCCTACTTCACAAAGGTCAAATCCGATCAGTTTGCGTCCGCTATCTATAATGCTTTTGATAAGATAGAACACCTGCTCCGTCTCCATACCTCCCGGAACGGGGGCTCCTGAATTAGGGCAAGACTTAGGGTCAAGCCCGTCAATGTCAAAGCTGAAATGCACTTTATCAGGCAGTCTTCCTACAATTTCATCAGTGATTTGTTTCCAGGTCTCACCTTCGAATTGCCTTTCTTTTATTTTTTTATCTGAGTATAGGAACAATCTCTCCTTATTGCTACAGATAAATTCCCACTCATCATGGCCATAATCCCTGGCACCCACCTGCAGCAATTGCTTTAACTGAGGTATCTCACTTAATGCATTATACATGATGCTGGCATGAGAGTAAGTGAAGCTCTGAAACATTTTTCTAAGGTCGCAATGGGCATCAATCTGTAGTATCCCAAAATCGCCATGTTTTTCGGCCAGGGCTTTATAGAACCCAAGGGGAGTGCTATGATCTCCGCCCAGCAATCCTACCAGCTTGTTTTTATTAAGCAGCTCTTTGGTTTGTTCGTAAACCCAGTTGTTTAAAAACAGGCTGCCTTCATTTATTTCTTTCAGCGATTTTGACATGAAGGTATTCTTCATCACCTGTTCACCTTTTGAAATATAACCTATATACAACTCGGCTTCCTTGCGCAGGTAGTCGCTTTTTAACAAAACCTTTTTGTCGTAATTTTTCATGTAGAAGCCCTGCTTCCAGCCCTCTTCGTTATCTGAATCAAAAAGGTTTACCTGGAGTGAAGCTTTAAATATGTGCTCCGGGGCACGAGCCGTCCCTGAGGAGCAGCGCACGGTAACTTCCCAGGGAACCGGTAAGATAATCACCCGGGCCTGCTCTTCGTTAAAGGGAAGTCCGAATATATTATTATTGGGATTTGCGGTTATCGTGGAGTCGAATTGCGAAAGGTCTGTCATGTGAAATAGTTTAAACTGGTACTGATCTGTCTTCAGCGCTATACTATACTTTAGTAAAAACGATGTGCAAGTTAATGAAATTTGGGTTCTTGTTTACAGTCGTCAGTGTTAAGTCTGGCCACTTTTCCGATCAGGTTCCCGGGATTCCCTTTACAATCTATTATTTAATTAAGCAATTGCAAACTAGATTTGAAATTCAGACTTTCCCCGTTTTCGATTAACTTCGCATCGAATTTGCCTGAAGATGAAAAAAACGCATATTATAATATTGGTTTGTATCGCGCTGTCAATTGCTGTTCTGATCAGTTTTATGGGTGACCTCTCCACCTACGAAACCATTGCTTCTGCCAAACAAAAGAGTGGTAAAAATGTTACCATCATTGCAAAGCTGGACAATTCGAAGCCCATTAAATATGACCCGCGTACCAATCCTAATTTTACCAGTTTTCATATTTTAGATACGTTGGGAAACAAGGCCCAGGTAGTATATCACTATGAAAAGCCTTATGATATAGAAAAGGCGGAGCGCATCGTGTTAAAGGGGAAAATGAGAGGAGATGTATTTGAAATTACCAGCAAGGATGGAATACTTATAAAATGCCCCTCCAAATATAAAGACGACCCTAAAGCAGCGCACAACAATTTGAGTCAAAATTAATTTCGTAAATGGAGTATACTGGAGAACACCTGTTGCCCGGTCGATTGGGCCACTTTTTTGTATTACTTTCCTTTGTGGCTTCATTAGTAGCCACAATATCCTATTTTAAATCAGCCAACGCTAATATCAGGGAAGAAGCCGCCAGTTGGAAACGGTTAGGTAGAATTGGTTTTATATTGGATGGCTTTTCAGTATTTGCTGTTTTTTCCATATTACTATACATTGTTGCCACGCACAAGTTTGAATATTTGTACGCATGGAACCATTCCAGCAGATCGCTGAATTTCAATTATCTGTTAAGCTGTATCTGGGAAGGCCAGGAAGGAAGTTTTCTTCTGTGGACCATCTGGCATGTCGTTCTCGGAGGCATTCTCCTGAAAACCGCCGGACAATGGGAAGCACCGGTGATGACCGTAATTAGTTTTATACAGATGTGCCTGGCCACTATGATCATGGGCATATATGTTTTTGGAAGTAAAATAGGCAGCAACCCATTTTTACTGGTTCGCGAATTTTACCAGGATGCTCCCATATTCAGTCGTCCGGATTACCTCAGCCTTGGACAGATGCAGGATGGGCAGGGGTTGAATCAATTACTGCAAAATTATTGGATGGTTATCCATCCCCCTGTGTTATTCCTTGGCTTTGCTTCTGTTATTGTTCCGTTTGCCTATGCCATTGCCGGGCTCTGGAAAAAGAATTATAATGGCTGGACAAAAGCCGCTGTTCCCTGGGCGCTGTTTTCAACCTGTATTTTGGGCACAGGCATACTGATGGGCGCTGCCTGGGCTTATGAATCGCTGACCTTTGGTGGCTACTGGGCCTGGGACCCTGTGGAAAATGCTTCACTGGTTCCCTGGCTGGTGATGGTTGCCGGCATGCATACGCTTGTTATTTACAATGCCACCGGCCATTCTTTAAGGCCCACTTACCTGTTTTTTATACTGTCTTTCGTCTTCATCCTCTATTCTACTTATTTAACCCGTAGCGGTGACCTGCAGGATACTTCGGTGCATGCATTTACCAGCCTGGGCATGAACTGGCAGTTGCGGATATTCGTTCTGGCCATTTCTGTTCCTTCCCTCGTTTTGTTCTTTAAGCGTTTTAAAGCCATTCCGTCTATCGCCAAAGAGGAAAGCACCTACTCCCGTGAGTTCTGGATGTTTATTGGCTCCCTTGTATTCTTTTTATCGGCATTGTTTATTATCATCGCCACTTCCCTGCCGGTGATCAACAAGATCTTTCATACCAGTTTGGCGATGGGTGAAGACGTTGAATTCGCTTATAACCGGATAGAGGTATTTGTAGCCATTTTGATTGGAATACTTACTGCTGTTTCTCAGTATTTGAAATACCGGAATACAACCAAACAGTACTTTTTAAAAAAGATCGCTGTGCCTACAGGTATTTCTGTTGTTATTTGTCTGCTGATCGGCCTGTTTGGTAATATAAATTACGATAAGTACGGGCCAGGGTTTTTGGCGGCCATCCATGTTGCTTTATTTGCAGCCATTTATACCGTAGTGTCTAACGCTTTTTATGTCTGGGCCGGATTAAACAATAAATTCAAGGCTGCCGGGGCGTCCATAGCCCATGTCGGATTCGGATTAATGCTGGCCGGCATATTGATTTCTTCGTCCAAGAAAGAGGTCCTTTCATACAATACAACCGGTATTAATTTACGGTTCGATCCCCAGTCTAAAGAAAAGTCACAGGAAAATATCACCCTGATCAAAAGCATCCGGACAGACATGGGTAAATACCATGCAACTTATTTGAACAGTGATTCTACGGACCGGAATGGAACCATGATGTATTTCAGGATCAATTTCAGAAAGAAGGATAGCGCCGAAGAATTTACCCTATTCCCCAACCTGATCAGGAACACCAAAGGGCAAGAGGGCTTCTCCAACAATCCTGATAGCAAACATTATTGGAACAAAGACATTTTTTCATATATCAGTTACGCTGATAATATGGACAAGGAATCAGACACCATTCAGTTCAAAAGTTATCCGGTAGACATAAATGATACGATCTATTATTCTAACGGTTACATTATATTGAACAAAGTAGTGGCTAATCCATTTAATGAAAGATACCAGTTCACTGCTGCGGATACCGCGTTGATGGCCGATATTACCCTTGTAACCAAAGAGGGGAGAGAATATAAAGCACTTCCTGTTTTTTATGTAAAAGATAACCAACCGCGGTATATCCTCGATACCGTTTTTGCACAAAATGTGGCAATAGGCTTCAGCCGGGTATTAAACAATAAAAAAATAGAATTACAGGTTAAAGAATCTAATAAACTCGTTCCCTTCGTAGCTTTGAAAGTATACGAATTCCCCTTTATTAACGTTCTATGGTTGGGAAGTTTTGTGATGATCACAGGTTTCGTGATGAGTATTCTGCGCCGGGTTAAATTAAACCGCGCAATGAAATCTGCGGTGTAGGGGTCTAAGGTTACCTGCTTGTCTTCTCATGTATTAATTGGTTCAGGATTTTTTCTATTTTTACCATCAATGATTGTTATCAGCAATACATTCCGGTCATTTAGTCTAAGGCCCTTTCTTATACCGATATTGATGATGCTTGCGCATCACTCCATGTCACAAAATAAGTCTCCTTATGGCGTTCGTGATACGTTGACCGTTGCCGTCATTGTGTATAAAGGTGACACCATCCCCTATGGTGAATTGGCAAATCACTATGTTAGCGCTCCAATGCCCCCGGCCATGAAGGCCCGGATGAAAGAATGGACCCGTTTGCGCAATGCCGTATATGTAACCTACCCTTATGCACGTAAAGCCGGAGCGATTCTGAATGAAATAAATGCAAACATGACAAACATTCGGATTAAGGATCAGCGAAAAGCCTATATCCGGTCAAGGGAAAAAGAACTAAAAAAAGAATTTACCGAGCCGATTACCAATTTATCTGTATACCAGGGTAGGGTACTTATGAAACTTATTAACCGGCAAACCGGCAATAACTGCTACGAGATCGTGAAAGAATTCAAGGGAGGTTTTACGGCAAGATTTTATCAAACCGTTGCTTTCTTTTTCAACAGCAGCTTAAAGCAGCCTTATCTTCCCGAAGGCGATGATCAGCAGATTGAAATGATCGTTCAGGAAATTGAAAGGATGTATGGAATAAGGTAACTACTGATCATTCATTTTATGAATGATGTCTGTCGTTGAAAAACCGGCTAGTATGGGATTGATCACTACTCTTCCGCCATTTGCTATCACTTCCTTCGCTCCTACAATCTCCTCAATTGAATAATCACCTCCTTTAACCAGTACGTCGGGAAGCACCTTTAAGATGAGTTCGAGGGGTGTATCTTCTTCAAAAACCAATACTGCATCTGTCATCAACAGGGAAGCCAGCAATAACGATCGGGAAACCTGGTCATTAAAGGGCCGGTTTTCTCCTTTTAACTTTTTAACCGAAGCGTCTGCGTTTACTCCAACGATTAAAATATCAGCTTCTTTTGCTGCTTGTGATAAAGAATAAATGTGTCCCTGGTGTAGTATATCGAAGCAGCCATTGGTAAAAACCGTTTTTTTATCCAACAGTTTCCATCGCGATATCTGCTGTAACAGCGCAGGCAGCGTAAAGATTTTATGTTGTATGAAGCCCGGATTTTTCATGTGTGTTTTTTTTTCGGTTAAGAACAGGTAACAGGCCCAGACTGATAAATCCAAAAACCAGGACCATAAAAAACTGCAACAACCATAACAGCCATCCGAAAGCCTTGCCTATGTTTTCACTGATACCGTATAACATCATTGTTTCCTGAACCAATACAGGGTAAGCGCCTATACCTCCCTGGGTTGCAATCATACCGACACTGCCCATTGACAACACGGAAAAAGCTTCTTTAACCCCATACGGTTCCGTTTGTTGCATGGCCAGGAAGCCGATACGGATACTATACAGGTAACAAACCCAGATGAGCGCGGTGTGAAAGAAAAACCAGCCCTTTTGTTTAACGTCCTTTACGCTGACAATCCCCTGCCAAATGCCTT
The DNA here is from genome assembly GCA_037718865.1 of Chitinophagaceae bacterium. Classification (GTDB taxonomy): domain Bacteria; phylum Bacteroidota; class Bacteroidia; order Chitinophagales; family Chitinophagaceae; genus JADCRZ01. The sequence goes on from JBBJMP010000023.1 coordinate 13,255, forward strand.
TAAACAGGGATTTTATTTTTATAATAAAAGCAACATGTGCATAACGGCGGAAGATAAAACGGACAAGTAAAAATAACATAATCAGTATGGCTAAACCGATTACGATCCGCCAGGGGGTGAAGCTACCGGTTTTGCTTTTAAGCAAGTTGCCTAGCATGTCTCCCGCAAAACTGCCGATTATGTCGATCTGTAAAAGGATAGTAATAGCAAATACAATAATCAGGCAGACAAGATCAAAAGCCCTTTCCGCTACAATCGTCCCAACAAGTTTATCGACCGGCACTTTTTCATACCTTGCCAGAATAGAACATTTCAATACTTCACCCAGGCGGGGAATAGCAAGGTTGGCGAGGTAACCTACCAAAACGGCCAGAAAAGTATTTATGATGGACGGCTTATAGCCCAGCGGCTGCATTAATATTTTCCACCGTAAAGCCCTGCTGTAATGGCTGATCAGCAGAATGATCACAACCGGTGCAACTAACCAGTAATCTGCATTCTGGATGGCTGCCCTGATTTCAACCCAATCATCTTTTTCAATCTTGCTGACAGACCACCAAACCAAAAAAATACCTATTCCTAAAAACAAAAGATATTGGAAGATGCTAAGGATATTTTTTTTCATAAAGTTAAAGTGATACTGAAATGCTCAGAAGCATAAAAATACAATAAATCCATTTTCTTAATCGTTTAAACGCATATTGTCTATCAATCTTACTTCATGAATATAAGCTGCGGCCAGTGCAATAAGGGGCGCATTGCCATCCCAGTTAGTCACCGGTTGCAGTGAGGAGGCATGAGCGATTTCAAGGTAGTCTGGTACAAGGTCGTTTTGCTCCAGCTTCATTCTGCCATCGGTTATCAGTTTGCCTAAAGAACCCGGTCGTATGTTTTCTTTTATATTTTTCAACACATCGTGAATGGCCAGCGCTTTTTTTCTATCCTGCTCCGTTAACCGCATATTTCTACTGCTCATCGCCAGTCCGTCGGATTCGCGAACAGTAGGGCAGGTATGTAACACAACATTCGATTCAATCATTTGTATTAACCGCTTTACCACCAGGCACTGCTGGTAGTCTTTCTGGCCCATATACAGATGGTTGGGTTGAACAACATCAAGCAAACGGTGCATGACCTGGCATACTCCCTGGAAATGACCCGGGCGATATTTCCCCTCAAGAATATCCTCCAGGTTACCAAGATCGTACTGTGGCAGTTGCCCGGTGCCGTTAGGATAAATTTCATTTACTTCCGGTAAAAAAAGAATGTCAACGCCGGATTGTTCAAGCAGGTACACATCTTGTTCGATGGTAAGCGGGTATCTACGGAAGTCGGCCGGATCATTAAACTGCGTTGGATTTATAAAAATACTGCAAACCGTCAGATCAGTAGACAACATGGACGATTCCAGTAACGATTGATGTCCCGGGTGAAGAGCGCCCATGGTAGGCACAAACCCCGTTTTCTTCCCAGCTGCTTTACATGATATGATGTACCCCGCCAATTCCATTGAATTTTTAAAAAGGATCATGTTGTATGACTTTTGTCATCCTGTAATCGGCTATGGTACTAATTTCCATTTAATACCTTAACTTTGCAGCCTAAATTTTATAAGCATTTCCATTAATATATTTCTCATCAATATTAACCGATAATGTCAACAAAGAAAAGAATTTTATTTATTGCTCATGAAATGTCACCCTATCTGGAAATGACAGAATTTGCCGAGATCGTTAACAAATTAGCTATCAAGGCAAATGACGGCGGGTTTGAAGTAAGGTGCATCATGCCTCGTTTTGGAGTCGTTAATGAAAGAAGGCATCGTTTACATGAGGTAGTACGCTTGTCGGGTATTAATGTTTCTGTTGACAATGACGATTATCCTTTACAGATCAAAGTAGCTTCTTTACCAAATGCACGTTTGCAAGTCTACTTTTTAGACAATGAAGACCTTTTTAAGCGGAAATATATTTTTCACGACGAGCATGAAAAATGGTATGAGGACAACGCGTTAAGGACAGTATTCTTCTGCAAAGGTGCTTTGGAAACGGTTAAAAAATTCGGATGGCCACCCGACATCATCCATTGCAGTGGATGGATGACCAGTCTTATTCCCATGTATCTTAAAACCGTTTACAAAAAGGAACCTGTGTTTACGCATAGCAAGGTGATCTATACGATCGGGCAAAATACATTCAAAGAGAAATTGGGAAACGACTTTATCAAAACTGCGAACATACATGCCAACATAAAAGACAAGGACCTCGAACCTTTTAAAGAAGCCACCAATACCGCACTGTTCAAGGGAGGTGCACTGCACGCTGATGCGGTCAGCTTTGGCGCTGAAAAAGTAGAAAAAAATCTTCAGGAAGAATTCGGTAAAGTAAGGGGTAAAAAAGTTTTAGCTTTTAATGCCGAGTCTGATTTAACAGACTATTTACAATTATATGCCGACCTTGCCAAATAATAACATACTGTAATCCATTACCTTGGACTATTCTGTAACCCAATCAATATTCATTAGTGAAGCACTTTCTTACTGCGTTTTTTTTCATTGTTACCATACTGATCCTTGAACAATCCTGTCAAAAAATTGATACTACCGATCTGGGTGTTGATTTAATTCCTGCTGTTGATAATGTAAATACATTTGATACCACTCTTGAAGTAATTACAGGCAATAGTTTTTTGACCGATTCAAGCATTATTATCAGAACTGAAGATCATGCGTTGGGTGTTATGGAAGATCCTGAATTTGGCAAAACATCTGCTGACATTTATTTCAATATACTACCCTCCACCTCACTTAATCCGTTTCCTAACAAGGACTCTATCAAAGGAATGATCGACTCGGTAGTTTTGTCATTGGCTTTTGCGGGCCTTTACGGAGATTCCAATTCCATTGAAAATATAAGTGTTTATGAAATCGACCCAACAGCCAGGCTTGTAGATTCTTCTTACCCGATCAGTACACCGGATTTTCCGGTACTGCTTACACCCCTGGGTGAAAAAACGGTTAACTTTGAAACACTGAACGATCCGCAAACCGTTAAACAGGGAAAAGACATTCTTACCGAAACAAGTGTTTTGCGCATCAGGTTAAATAAATCACTGGGTGAACGTTTGGCCAGGTACGATTCGACCAAAGAGTACAAGACCGATTCCGGTTTTACCAGCTTTTTTAAAGGACTTGCCATCAGGACAGATTCAGTTCGTTCAGCCAGGAAGAAAGCACTGGCCTACTTTAAATTGTCTGACAATACAAAAACAAGGCTAACCGTTTATTACAGAACAACGATTAACGGCGTAACCGATACTACGTTCGCCAATTTTATATACAAGACAGCTGTCAGCGCGAAAAGTGCCAATGTGATCAGACGGAACTTTGCAGGTACCAGTTATGGCGGTAACATTGCGAATACGAACGTTAACAAGGAAAAGATTTACATCCAGTCAAGCCCCGGCTCCTTTGCCAAAATAACCATTCCCGGTTTGAAGACCCTTACAAACCGGGTAATTCATAACGCAATACTTATTGTTGAAAAACTGCCGTCTGCAGAGGATCATTTTTTTACTCCGCCTTTTTTATTCCTCGATGTATGGGATACTACCAGGAACCGCTACATAACGGTACAAAATGATTTCATTGAAGATAACCAGGGTTCCTATAATTTATTCGATTTCGGCGGAAATATTAAGAATAACACCTACTCGTTTAATGTTTCCAGGCATGTGCAGGGAATCATTTCTCGTAAGGAATCCATATATCCTTTCCGGTTATATGGCTCTTATGAAACCAGGCCGTTATATGCTAGACCTGATGTGAAAATTACTGATATTGATCCTGTTCCTCACTTCTATTATGTAAATCCCCAGATAGCCAGAGGAAGAGTCGTGGTCGGCGGCGGCATTCATCCCGCCCAGAAGATGCGCCTGAGAATAATTTATTCTAAAATTTGACGGTATATTACCTTTGACGCAATTTAACATTCCTTTAATCGTTGAAGGATGACTATGTAAGTAGTCTTTAAACTTGTTTTTTAACCCAAACGTTATATTTCTTATGTCTTATTTATTTACCTCTGAAAGTGTTTCCGAAGGCCATCCTGATAAAGTTGCCGACCAGATATCAGACGCTCTGATCGACAACTTTTTAGCCTTTGACCCGAATTCCAAAGTTGCCTGTGAAACATTGGTGACAACCGGACAAGTAATGTTAGCGGGCGAAGTTAAAAGTAAAGCCTATCTCGATGTACAGGAGATCGCCCGTGGGGTGATCCGCAAAATAGGTTATACAAAAAGCGAATACATGTTCGAAGCAAATTCCTGCGGCGTCTTATCTGCCATTCACGAACAATCATCAGATATTAATCAAGGGGTAGATAAACTGAATAAAGAAGAGCAGGGAGCCGGCGACCAGGGAATGATGTTCGGATATGCTACCAATGAAACGGAAGATTTTATGCCGCTGGCGTTAGACCTGGCACATAAGTTACTGATTGAACTCGCTGCATTGCGAAGGGAAAATGACCAGATTAAATACCTGCGCCCCGACGCCAAGAGCCAGGTTACCCTGGAATATAATGACGAAAACAAGCCCGTAAGGATAGATGCTATCGTGGTTTCTACGCAGCATGATGATTTCGATACGGAAGCCAGTATGCTCGAAAAGATCAAAAATGAGATCATCAACATACTGATTCCCCGCGTAAAGGCCAAGTATACAAAATATGCTCATCTTTTTGATGGCAATATCAAATACCATATTAACCCAACCGGCAAATTTGTCATCGGAGGACCGCATGGCGATACCGGTTTGACAGGCCGTAAAATCATTGTTGATACCTATGGCGGCAAAGGCGCACATGGGGGAGGGGCATTCAGCGGAAAAGACCCTTCCAAGGTTGACCGTTCGGCCGCTTATGCTACCCGTCATATTGCAAAAAACCTGGTTGCCGCAGGGGTTTGCGATGAAATCCTCGTTCAGGTTTCCTATGCTATCGGTGTTGCACAGCCGACAAGTATCTATGTTAACACTTACGGAACCGGAAAAGTAGGTATGTCTGACGGAGATATTGCCAAGAAAGTAAACGGCGTGTTCGATATGCGGCCATATTTTATAGAGCAGCGTCTTAAATTAAGAAACCCGATTTATAGTGAAACTGCTGCCTACGGCCATATGGGACGTAAACCTGAAACGGTTACCAAAATTTTTGCAACGCCCGATGGACAGGAAAAAACGATGGAAGTTGAATTGTTTACCTGGGAAAAACTGGACTATGTAGAAAAAGTAAAATCAGAATTCGGCTTAAACTAAATTGGCAAATTATAATACGGACCTTCAGGCATACCCATGCCGGAGGTCTTTTGTTTACGGCCTGCGATAACAATGAAATCATTCCGGCAACAACATCGTCCCAAAAAAAATGCGCTCGTCGTTGGCAGGAAACCGGTCATTGAAGCCCTTGAATCGGGCAAGGAGTTGGAAAGAATTTACCTGCAAGACAACGCCGGGGGCGAAGCCATCGATCTGATAAAAAAATTGGCGGCTGAAAAAGGGGTTCCCATAAATAAGGTGCCTGTTGAAAAACTAAATAGTTTCAATATCAGCAGCCATGAGGGCTGTGCCGGGCTAATCGCTAAAATTCAATACCAGGACCTTCAACAACTTATATCTTTGCTGTTCGACCAGGGTAAGGTGCCGCTTTTCCTCATCCTGGACGGCATCACCGATATCCGGAACATCGGAGGCATTGCCAGAACTGCATTCTGCTGTGGTGTTCAGGTTATCATTATTCCCGATAAAGGGGTGGGGGCCTTAAACGAAGACGCCATCCATACCTCAGCCGGAGCCCTGGAAAAAATAGCAGTTTGCCGCGTCAATAGCCTGATGAAAACGGTTGATGATCTCCATTTAAACGGAATAAAGGTTTTCGCAAGCCTGATGAGCGCAAAGCCCAAATTGTTTGAGCTCGATTTTACAGAACCTTGTGCCATTATCATGGGAAGCGAAGAAAACGGAATATCTCCGGCACTGATAAAGATCTGTGACCAGCAATTCAACATTCCCATGGTGGGCAACTTTGAATCGCTCAATGTATCAGTGGCCACAGGCATGATCTTGTATGAAGTGATGAAGCAACGGTTTTTCAAGTGAATGGTCATAACTCTTTCATGTACACGGCTACCGAAGAAACGTGCTTGACCTCTTTAGCAGGTATAACAGAAAGAAAAAAATCACTGTCCTGTGTGAAAGGCCGGAGAAAAAAACGGCCTGGTACGGCAGCTAACATAAGGCAGTATTTATTTTCCCCCAGTTCGCATACCATCCATTGCTGGTAAATACTGGATTGACTTTGAGTGTAAGCTGGGCCGCCCAGCGTTAAACTTAACTGTTTATGATCTGTTTTTCTCTTTATATAATAAAGCGGTTTTGACGGGTGATTTTCTAAATACCCGGCCAACTGAAAGCTCAACAGATCGGCTGCATTAAAGCTGATTTGCCTGGATTCAGGAATTCCATAATTCCCCTGATCGGGCCAGTAGAATGAATGTAAAACAGTACTTGAAATAAAGCAAGACTGAACATGGCTTTTGCCAATAAAGAATTTGGTATCCGAACAGACGCCCGGTATTTGCTGTTCAGGACCTTCTGCTACCAATAAGCCTGTTCCTACGGCCATGTAATTTGATTTCATGATTATCAATATTAATGATAAGTAATTGTGCCTGTAATTGTACAGCGGTAAACAGTTGCAGGCCAGGTGAAATTAGGATACCCTGCTTTACAGCCAAATTGATCAGGACGGCTTGGTGTCCCACTTAAGGCTTATCTTCCTGTGTAACAGTTGATCACCTTAGTAATTATGAATTGCTCTTAAAAATCGCATTACACTTAAAGAAAGTTGCCCTTATTGCAAAACTATTTGTGCCTTTTTGCAATATTTACTAAATTCTAGCTGACATGCAGGGACAATAATCTGCAGTTCCATGGACAAACTGTTGAACCTCCAAAGAGATGCGTGCGGCAAAAACAGGGTAACTTTATAGCTATGCAACACGAACTGATTCACTTTGTTGAATGCCCTCGCGATGCCATGCAGGGCTGGAAACCCTTTATCCCTACCGATGTCAAGGTGGCTTATTTAAATGCCTTGCTGCAGGTAGGTTTTGATACCATTGACTTCGGAAGTTTCGTTTCACCTGCAGCTATTCCCCAGATGGCCGATACTGCTTCAGTCATAAACAGGCTGGACTTAACAAACACCAGATCCAGATTACTTGCTATTGTGGCTAATGTCAGGGGAGCAGAGCAGGCCTCTGCCTTTCCGCAGATCTCCTGCCTTGGATTTCCTTTTTCAGTCTCCGAAACGTTTCAGCAACGCAACACCAACAGTTCTATAGGCGAGTCGCTGATAAGGGTAGAGAAAATACAGGATATTTGCGTGAGAAGCGCAAGGCAACTGGTAGTTTATGTATCTATGGGATTTGGGAATCCCTACGGTGATCCATATAATGAAGACACCGTGCTTAACTGGGTAAACAAACTGGCGGCCCTGGGTGTAAAAGTGATATCATTGGCAGATACCGTAGGGCTGGCCGAGCCTGAGCAGGTAAATAAAATGGTTAGTTACCTGGTAAAAACATTACCACTGATAGATACCGGTGTTCACCTCCATTCTGCGCCGACCCACTGGAAAGAAAAGGTTCAGGCTGCCTTAGACGGCGGTTGCAGAAGGTTTGACGGGGCCTTAAAAGGAATCGGCGGGTGCCCGATGGCAGATGATGTCCTGGTGGGAAACCTGGATACCGAAAAACTGGTTCCTTATTTCAAAGACCGGCGGATAATGCCTGACCTGAACCAGGAAGGCTGGAAACACAGCCTCCGGTTGGCGGAGGAGATTTTTAGGATGTGAGATCTCTCATCTCACATTTCACATCTCACATCTCACACTTATGCAGTTCATGTTAGACATCAGGATCAGTTCCCCGGAACCCCTCATCGCTTATACAGATACGATACTTGTGGTAGGATCATGCTTTACAGAACACATCGGAGGAAGGCTGGCCCGGTTAAAGTTTTCCGTCTTACAAAATCCCCATGGCATATTATTCGACCCATTGAGTGTAGCAAAAAGTTTGGAATCATACATTGAAAATAAACAGTATAATGCCGATGACCTGATCATGTTAAACGAGGTATGGCAGAGCTGGCAGCACCATTCAGCATTTTCTGGTGTAGATCAGGAAAAGGTTATTCAAAAGATGAATGCTTCGCAACAGGCTGCACATCAGTTTTTAAAACAGGCGGATTGGATGATCATCACTTTGGGATCATCATTTTTCTACCAGTTATTGGATCAGGCCATGCCTGTCGCCAATTGTCATCGTGCTCCCGCATCATGGTTTCAAAAAAGGATGCTGGATATCGACGAAACCGTAATCGCGCTAGACAGATGCATCGAACGGTTATTTCAGTTCAACCCAAGACTGAAAGTAATTTTTACCGTAAGTCCGGTGAGGCATATCCGTGACGGAGTTATCGAAAATAACCGAAGTAAGGCGAGACTGATCGAATCGGTTCACCAGCTTGCAGACAAGCATAAGCAGGTATACTATTTTCCGGCTTATGAACTGGTGATTGATGTACTGCGTGACTATCGATTCTATGATATTGACCTGGTTCACCCGAACTACGCTGCCACAGAATACGTATTCAGCAAATTTTCGGACTCCTACATCGAACCAGAATCACGCAAATTAATGGACGACCTAAAAGAAATAATAACCGCATTTAACCACAAGCCCTTTCAACCCTCTACGCAGGCTCACCGTCAATTTTTAACCAACTATCTGAAAAAAATTCAACAGTTTAAGCAAAAAAATCCTCACGTGGACTTAAGCGAAGAAATCCGTTATTTTTCTTCATGAACCCTTACACCACTTTTCGCAGGTCCGTTGATTCATTCAATAACACTTCTGCGTTTCTTACAAAGGAAGGGGCGAGATATTTACCATATCTGTTTTGCAGTTCTCCGGGCAGGAACTGGAAACTCCGGAGTAACTTCCTGCATTCGCGAAAACCGCAGGAGCAGTTCATTTGCCAGTAAGGGTCTAATTCTGTAGTGGAGTAATCAAGCAGTAGTTCTTCAAAGGCACCGATAGGCGTTATGACTACAAGTTCAAGCTTTTCGTTAATAATAACGTTTGGTTTACAGGCATGATTGAGATAAATGGCTATGTCGCCAGGCCCCAGCCGCAGCCATTCCTCATAACCGATACCAATCCAGTTTGGATTTTCCCCAGACCTGGCCGGATCATATTCGTGTTGAACCTTTTCTCCCACTATTTCAAAGATGAGGGTCCCTGCAGTGAGGTCTGTTACAGTAAACAGGCCTTTGCCCTGAATAGGCGATTCTTTAATCTCAAGATTGGTATGGATTGTTCTGTAACCGGTAATTAACTTATTATCTACCATGTTGCGTTTAGGCATACAGCGCGTAATGACTTTTGCTGGTCAAAATCTTTATTAATAAAAAACCGTTCCAATGTACACTCATACCTCATACATCACACCTCACCCATCAAAAGATATGAACTCCATAACTTTCGTTAGCAATGACTTCCTTCCATTCGGAGATCAGGTTTTTGTATTGTTGTCCCACCGGCCTGATATTTCGGTTCATATCATAAAGCCCTAATGAATTTACCACCCCTGAATCGTTACGCAAAGCGGTATCCCAATCCACCTGGTCAATAAGGCTATACCAGGTAAAGCCAATGATAGGAACCCCATCTTGTTTTAAACGGTATACGTTTGCCCATTGCTTCTTCAGCCAGTGTACGGAAAAGGGTTCGGTGATATTTGTTTCCGTGTGCATAACCGGAAGGCGGTACCTCCTGAAATACTGGTGCGTAATAATATAATAACCAAAAATTTCGCCTGCCGGACTGGTACTGCCATCAGTATGTACCATGTGTTCATTGGTGATATAGTAGTCATTGCCCATTATACAACGGCCATGTGAGGTAACATGGTTATCTCCGAACCAACTGTATTCTTTGTCGGTCATTCCGTTTTCAAGCAGGTATTTATAAATGGTTACATCCACCGGATGGCCAAAAGTAAGATCGAGGGAGAGAAAACGTTTTTGATTTAAAAAGTCACACAATGAACGGACGCCGGGATTCTCTGCATGAAAATATTCCGACGACTCGCTTTGTATAAAATAAGCTTCAGGCTGTACTTTCAAAATTTCCTGCATCGCAAGCATATTGGCCTTACAAAGATTTTTCAATGCGGTAACAAAAGACCGGTCATCGTTCAGGCATTCATTCCACCAGCCATATTGCGCAGAAAACATGGCAGCAATGAAGATTTCATTTACAGGGGTATAAAAATGAACATCCGGAAACCGCCTTGCAAACGCACCTGCATATTCGGCAAAGTAGTGAGGCCAATCGGTATTCTGAAAATTGCCGATCCAGTCGGGAACCCCGAAATGACAGAGATCTACCAAAGGGGTGATGCCTAAAACCCTCAATTCGTTCAGAGCTTCTTCAATAAAATTCCAATCGTATACTCCCGGTGCAACATGTGTTGAAAAGTACTGAGGGCCATAACGCAGGTATTTTATTCCTGACTCATTAACGAGGTCAAAATCTTCCCTCCAGTACTTGTAATGCCTGGTTTTTTCCATCTCGTCAATTCGTTTGATACGGCCATCCGGTAGTTTTATCGTCGGGTAACTATTTTCTATTCCTGTAGCAAACATGAATCGGTTCTTACTCATACTTAATAATTAGTTGTGACACTGGTTGCCTGCTTATTGCAATGCCTGTTCCAATTGTCCGTTGACGTTCGATTCTTTTCAATAACGTACAATAAATATACACCATGCTATAAGACAAATAACAAACCGTAGAGCACTATTCGTTTATGATTACCCGGGATGAATGTTGTACTCTTTTTCAAGGTAGACTTCCAGGTGCTCCAGCAGTATGAATTGATTCAATGCCCGGTTAAGATTTTGTTCGGCATAAGCGGTTTTATAATAGATATCATTGTTCAGATAGTCGGTTACATAGCGTAGCGATTGCATATAGATCATGATTAAACCACTGTAGTGTATACAGGTTTTTTCCTTTTCTGTCAAGCCGTTTTCGATTCCGTCGAGGTAACCGTTTAATATGGCCTGGTAATAAGAACCGCGGATGCCGATGTTTTCCCATGCTGTGCTGTTTTCGTCCACTGAGCAGGCCATTGAACGGATCATGTCCCCTATGTCGGAGAAGAATAGTCCTGGCATAACCGTATCCAGGTCCACAGGGCAAATCACCGTCTCCGAATGATCAAATAAGATATTGCTGATCTTGCAATCGTGATGCATCGCACGCAGGGGATAGTCAGGCGTACCGGTGAATTGCAGGTAGTGCTCCACCAGTTTTTTACGTTGTCTTAATTCTGAGATTACATGAGTTGAACGCAACAGCCGCATCATGGAAGCCTGGCCTATTGATTCTTCAAACTGATGATATCTTGATTGCAGGTTATGAAAATCCGGGATGATCACATTGAGAAGAGCTGTATCTATCCCGGTCAGCGACCTGGTAAATTCAGCGAAACAGCGGGCTGAAGCATAGGCATGCTCTTCAGTTTCTGCCAGGCGCAAAGAATAAGAATCAGGGATAAACCGGGTAGCCCTCCAAAAATTATCTTCTTCATCGATCCAGAAATATTTATGCTGGTGTGTAGGCAGCAGGGGTGGTATGTTTACCGGGCCCGTAGTTTTCCTGAGGTGTTCATAAACCAACAGGTAGTTATGAATAATATTTTCAGGCTGACTGAAGGTTCTCTGGTTGATGCACTGCAACACTACCTCAGGTTGGCCATTGGAGTAACTGACCTTCGAGGTACGATGGATCAGCCCTTCACCCAAAGGTTCAATTTTTATTACGCCATTACCGTATTGAGCTGCGGCTTTTTGTATGATGCTTTCTTTCATGTAAACTGTTCAGTATTCGTCCGTTAAAGCAAAGTCAGTGGCCCGGTACATCCATTTTCCCCCGGTAAAATCAGGAAACTCAACCGTTTCATTTCCTAATTCAATACTTGTTTCGCTTAATGGTGTGATAGCGCTCCATGCTGCTGCGTCATATACATCCATGGGAGTAGCCGATCTGCGTTTTACCGATTCAATAAAAGCATGCAGTACAAAGAAATCCATGCCTCCATGACCGGCTCCCGTACTTTCTTTACTCCAGCGCTTCCATAAGGGGTGATCGTATTTTTCGAGCCAGGCTTTGGCCTGGTCCCATTCGTGGGGTTTGCTTACACCCTCTACATAAACCGCCTGGTTAACATCCATCCACAACCCCCTGGTTCCCTGCACACGGAAGCCTAATGAATACGGACGGGGTAAATTCGTATCGTGTTCGAGTAAAATCGTTTCGCCATTGGCGCATTTAATATGAGTGGTCACTACGTCGCCAAGTTTGAAATTCACTTTGGCATTAGGATGTGTGTCGCTGCCTTTCTTCACGATATATTCGTGCAGGCCCCTGGACTTCGAAGAAAATGAGGATAAAGACATGAAACGGTTGCCTCGATTGATATTGATCATCTCCGCGACAGGGCCGATGCCATGGGTAGGGTAAAGGTCGCCATTCCGATGCACCGAATGATGGGTTCGCCACCTGGCTTCCGAGAAAGCCTTGTCACCAAACTCCACATCGGAGTTTTTAGGGTTTCTGCCATTGTTGAATTTCACACTTCTCAGGTCATGCTGATAGCCCCCCTGCAGATGGATGATCTCTCCTAAAATGCCCAGGCGAACCATGTTCAGCACGGCCATCACATCGCGTCGGTAACATACATTTTCAAGCATCATCAGATTGCCCTTCATACGTTCACAGGTTTTCACCACGCTCCAGTGGTCTTCCATTGTTATTCCAAGAACCACTTCAGTGCCTACATATTTACCGGCTTCGAGGCTCTCTATACACATGGGAGCATGCCATTCCCAGGGAGTGGCAATAATGACGGCGTCTATCTCCTTCAATTCAAGTAATTTTCTCCAGGCGTAAGGATCTCCTCTGAAGATCTTCGGCTCAGGTTTAGCCGCTTTCGCTATCTCATCCAGGGTATCTTTCAGCATGCGTTCATCAATATCACAAATGGCAACAATGTCAATGTCGCTTCTCTGAAGGGCTAACCTGACGTGACTCTTTCCACGCAGGCCCACACCGATAAAACCCAGTTTTACCTTTTTGTCCTGTGCTGCCATCAATCTGCCCGAAGGAATAATACTAAAGGCTGCGGAAGCTAGGGCGGCATTTTTAAGAACTACGCTTTTCTTTTCATAAGTGTTTGTTTGTTTGATGTGAGATGTTGGATTTCCCTCAATGCATCCTGTCTCCCCGAATCTCCAGTCGTTGCATTAATCCAGCTTCATAGTTGAGCCATGCGGCCCAACGGGTGCGAACTTTGTCTTTAGGGACATAGGTTTTAGCGAGCTTGATGAACAAATGATAGTGCCCCGCTTCGCTTTCCATGAAACGGCGATAAAAATTTTTCAGGTATTCATCAGGCAAACCTTCGCTCAATCGCTTAAAGCGCTCGCAACTTCTGGCTTCTATCAATGCAAATATGAGTAACCTGTCGAGCAGGCGGTCCTCCTCAGAACGGTCCTTCCGCTGAAAGGCCAGTAATTCGTTGACGTATTCGTCTTTGCGCTGTTTACCCAGGGAAAGATTACGTTTTTGTAATTCGGCCACAACTAGCCTGAAATGGCCCCATTCTTCAGTTACTACCGGAGACAGCTCATTAACCAGGTCTTCCTTATCGGGGTAACGTTGAATCAGGGAAATACAGCTGGAGGCCGCTTTTTGCTCACACCAGGCATGATCGGTGAGTATGGCTTCAAGCGAAATGCCCACCAGGTCAACCCACCTGGGATCAGTGGGAAGTTGTAAGCCTAAAATATTATATTGTTCCTGAACTACTTCCATAAATTGAAGCAAATGTACATGGATTCTTTAATGCCGGCGATCATTAAACAGGGTGATTATTTCGATTACGTGTACTAATTGCTGCCCGCCAGAAACCCACAACAGCGCTGATTGTTAATGGTATGTAAATAACGTTGTTTAAACAACTAGTTTTGCGATGTTTTGCAATATTAGAGTTATATTTGCATATTATTGCAAAACAGTGATCGACTTTACCAACCTCATGAAAGATTAAGTGCCATCAATGTTTATGTTAGCCTGCTGAACGTGATGCCTGCCTGGAATAGTAGAGATTAAGTTTTAGCAAGTAAATGATTTGTTAATAAACAACCAGTTTACTGTGCAAGGACTCGCAATTAAAAATGATAATTATGAGTATGAAATGTGATAGCACGCATGGGCTAAAAATATCTATAAACCATGTTTCGCCTTTGCTGGAATCAGCTGAAAAGATAGACCATAAAGAAAGTTCTGTAGAGCGTACAAAATCGGGAGGATACGTAGCATGGCCCGGAAAACGATCTCCGGTATCCATTTTTTCAAATGGAAATGGTAGGCAAAGCGAGAAAAAACAAGGATTTGTCGCCTTGCCGCAAACAGGATAAATGTTGCAGGTACGTAGATGTATAGATATGAGCAGCCTTCTGTTTAACAGAGGGCTTTTTTATTTTAGATAAGTCACGGCATTGCCGGTATGCACCAAAAAAAAAGTCTTGCCGATTGGCAAGACCTGGACGTGGTTCTGACTATAAGGACAAATTTTAATCGTTTTTACCTGATCATGCTCATGGCCAGCAACGCTATAAACAAAATACCAAGTACCAGCTTTTTTCTCTTTTCGATTTGCATGATCACTGCTTTCATATACGAAGATTTACTTTATTGAGATTTGACTAATTTGTACGCCTGACGTTTAATACAACGTAAAGTCAGTCATGTAAAATTGATAAACATTGTAACGTGTGTCAATACCATTTTGCGGGAGTACCGCTTGGTTGTATACAAATTCCGGTGCACTTTTTCCCACCCACGATAACATAGCCGGATTGCGAACAATGACGCTTGTTGAAACCTGATTAAAAACTATGCTGTTCAGCGGAGTATCATAAATTACTTTTACTTTTAAGGTTTACAAAATCTTAGCATGAGAATTGTTTTCTTCCTGGTCACCTTATTTATCACCGTCGTCCTGATCATCATTCTCAACTCCAGGTGGCTGGTACCAGCCCCCCTGGGTAAATTGTTCAGCCCTCAGCACGGCGTATGGCAAAATGCAGAACCCGCCGACACAGACCTTAATGAAACCCTCCGCTTCGCAAACATGAGGGGTAAAACGGAAGTGTACTTTGATGACCGCCTGGTTCCACACGTTTTTGCAGAAAATGATACGGATGCCTTTTTTGTGCAGGGTTACCTGCATGCAAAATTTCGTTTGTGGCAGATGGAATTTCAAACACATGCCGCCGGGGGCCGGTTAAGTGAAATACTGGGTGATAAGTCAGGCACAACTGACATACTGAATATCGCCGACCGTTATTTCCGAAGGCTGGGCATGACATATGCCGCCGAAAATTCACTGAGGCTGATAGAGAAAGATCCGGTAACCAAATCTGTTTGTGACGCTTACACTGCGGGGGTTAATGCCTACATAAAAACGCTCACCAAAAGCAGCATGCCGCTGGAATACAAATTGTTGGGGTATGAACCGGAGGGTTGGTCAAATTTTAAATCGGCGTTATTTTTAAAATACATGTCTTTCGACCTTGCAGGATATGAGACGGACTTCGAATATACCAATGCGCGAAATGCTTTAACCAAAGCTGTTTTTATTAAGATGTATCCCTTGGTTCAGGATTCTGCCGATCCCATTGTTCCGAGAGGGACATTATTTGCAAAACCTGCCGTAACGCCAGTTGTACCGCGGGATGCCGATTCACTTTATTTCAGGTATAAGCTGGCGGAAAATGTCTTACCGGTTGAGCCTCGGAAACCTGACAGGGCAAACGGAAGTAATAATTGGGCGGTCAGTGGAACAAGAACAAAAAGCGGCTATCCGATCCTTTGTAATGATCCGCATCTGGGCCTGAACCTTCCTTCACTCTGGTATGAGATCCAACTGCACACGCCGAATTTCAATGTATACGGAGCTTCTTTTCCTTGCGCTCCCGGCGTTGGCATAGGCTTTAATGATAGTTGTGCTTTTGGATTTACCAATGCCGGCCGTGATGTACGGGATTATTATTCTATCCAATTTCGGGACGATACAAAAAAACAATACCTGTTCCAGGGCGAATGGAAAAATACGGAATTCAGGGTCGAAAGATTCAGGATCAAAGACAAACCTGATTTCATAGACTCGGTTGCATATACCGTTTTCGGTCCGGTGATCTTTGATGATCAATATATGGGAAAAAGTAAAGACGGAAACAGTTACGCCGTCAGGTGGAAAGCGCATGATCCTAGTAATGAGATCATGTTGTTTTATAAACTTAACAGGGCCAAAAACTATGGGGATTACGAAGATGGAATAAAAAGCCTGCATACCCCTGGACAAAATGTTGTCTTTGCTTCAAAGAGTGGAGACATTGCACTGTGGGCCCAGGGCCAGTTTCCGGCAAAATGGAGAAGGCAGGGAGATTTTGTCATGCCCGGAACAGACAGTAGTTATATGTGGCAGGGGATCATACCCCAGTCTGAAAACCCACATATGATCAACCCGGCAAGGGGTTTTGTCAGCAGTGCTAACCAGTTTCCTGCAGACTTTACGTATCCTTATTACCTGGGCACTTCTTTTCCGCCGTACAGGGGTATGATCATTAACAAGCGCCTGTCGGCAATGGAAAATATTACGCCGCAGGATATGATGGAACTGCAAACGGACAATTACAATGTGTTTGCGTCACTTATTGTTCCCGTGTTACGGAAAGCCGTGAACGAAAATGAATTAAGCGGTGATCACAAACGGTTCTGGAATATCATGACGAGCTGGAATTTCAGGAGTGATGCCCGGGAAACAGGGGCGACTGTATTTTCCGTATTGTTCGACAGCCTGGAAGCGGTGATCTGGAATGATGAACTGGCTCCCGTAAAAAATTATACGATGCCGCATGAAAGCGTTTTGCTTGAAGGCTTATTAAGGGATTCCGCGTACCAGTTCCTTGATGATGTTAATACGGCTAAAATCGAAACCCTGGGTGACAATATTCTGGCAGCCCTGCAGAAAGCGGTTCCTGCACTTAAAAATGCAGAGACTGACAATAGGCTGGAATGGGCAAGGTTCAAAGATACCAGGATCAACCACCTCACCCGGCTTCCCGCGCTGAGTCGCGAGCATGTGAATACTGGTGGCGGAGTTCATTCGATCAATGCCACCAAATCGGTTCATGGCGCCAGCTGGCGGATGGTAGTGCACCTGGCGCCGGAAACAGAAGCTTATGGTGTTTATCCGGGCGGTCAAAACGGTAATCCCGGTAGCAAATACTATGATAATTTTGTAGATACCTGGGCAGCCGGTAAATATTATTCCTTGTTTGTGATGAAAGGCCGGGACGGGTTAAATAAAAAAATAAAATTTAAGCTGACTTTCGATCGGGATAATTTATAATGCCTGGTAAGGGAGCATCAAAATAGCGTGTTGCTTTTGTTCTCAATAAACAATGTCTTATGAAATTACTTGTCTCCATAGCCTTAATCGCTTTACTCAGTTTTGCAGCCTCTTTGTATTTCCCCTGGTGGTGCATTGCCGTTGTTGCCCTGATCGTCATTACGCTCATTCCACAACCACCGTTGCACGCATTTCTGGCCGGATTTATTTCGATATTCATTTTATGGAGCGTCATGGCTTTCTGGATCAGCATAAACAACGAACACATCCTGGCCAGAAGGATCTCCTTGATCATCTTAAAAATGGAAGCTCCCTTACTACTGGTTCTTCTTACAGGATTTATCGGCGCCCTGATAGCCGGACTTGCAGCACTGGCAGGCAGTTTTTTGCGGAAGCCCGTTACACATAAGTCATCTGATTACCACGTGCATTGATCTTTTATGAAATTTACCCTATTTTTCAGCCTGTTTATTGCCGGCTTTATTCCTTCAGTAGCCGCAACCATTTCCGGTGTTGTAAAAGACGATAAGGGAAACCTGTTGTCTTACGCATCCATCCTTGTAAAAAACACCCGCATAGGCACCACAACCAATGAGGATGGGAGATATGTTTTGCAACTCGATCCCGGCACGTATGTGCTGGTTTGTCAATACGTGGGTTATACCCGTCAGGAAACCGAAATTATCGTGAAGGAAGGCAAGCAGGTAGTAAATTTCACCCTGACATTGCAGCAGACGAGTTTGAAAGAGGTGATCGTAAAACCGGGAGGAGAGGACCCTGCCTACGAGATCATACGAAATGCCATTAAAAAAAGGCCTTATTATCTTAACCAACTGGAAGAATTTCAGTGCGAGGTGTATAATAAAGGACAGTTTAAATTGCGCGACTATCCGAAGAAGCTGTTCGGACAAAAGGTGGATTTTGAAGATGCCGATACCAGCAAATTAAAAATGCTGTATCTCGCCGAATCGGTATCCACCTATTCGGTACAAAAACCGGGTAAGGTAAAAATTGAAGTCAGCTCTACAAAAGTAAGCGGTCAGAGCGATGGCTTCGGCCTTAGCCAGCCGGAGATTATTTCGTTTTATCAAAATATACTCCCTATCGGAATCAATCTTAATCCCCGTGGTTTTGTTTCGCCTGTCGCCTATAACGCCTTAAGATATTATAAATACCGTTTAGAAGGCGTCTTCGTAGAAGATGGAAAAGAGATCAACAAAATATTGGTCATCCCGCAGCGGAAATATGAGCCCTGTTTTGCCGGATATATTAACATACAGGAAGGTGACTGGAGGATTCACAGCATTAAGTTATTACTTACAAAAGATTCGCAGATGGACATACTGGACAGCCTACAGATAGAACAGTTATATGTTCCGGTAAGTCCGGAAGTCTGGGTGATAAAAAACCAGGTCATCTACCCGGCTGCAAAAATGTTTGGCTTTGACGGCTATGGAAGTTTTGTGAATGTGTATTCGAAGTTTAACATCGATCCGAATTTTGCCAAAAATTTCTTTGATAATACGTTCCTCACGTACACGGACAGCTCAAATAAACGTTCGAGGGCTTACTGGGATTCCATTCGTCCGGTTCCACTTGAAGCAGAGGAGATCAAGGATTACCTAAAAAAGGACAGCCTTGAAAGTATACGCAAAAGCCCCCGTTACCTTGATTCGCTGGATAGGAAAAGGAACAAAATAAGTATGACGGGCCTGCTGTTCACCGGCCTGACTTTTACAAAACAACGAAAGCTGGAAACCTATTCACTGGTATCCCTACTGAATTCGGTAACCTTCAATACTGCAGAGGGTTTTGTGGTGAACCTGGAGGGCAGTTATACCAGGCGATTAGACAGTAGCCAATTCGTACCCAGGTTTTTCTCCATCACGCCTAAAATCCGTTATGGCTTCAGCAATCGCCATCTGAATGCCGGCGTGCTGACCAACTACTCCTTCGGCAAAACCTATGCGTCATCTGTCCGTTTCAGCGGTGGCAAAGATGTGTTCCAATTCAACAACCAGAACCCCGTCTGGCCCCTGGGTAATACCATCACCACCTTGTTTTTTGAACAAAACTTTTTGAAAACTTACGAAGCCTGGTACGGCAAAGGGCAATTAAATAAAGGGATCGGGGATGGGTTATCTGTCACGGCTTCAATGGAGTTCCAGTCGCGGTTGCCTTTGGAAAATACCACTACGTATTCTGTCAGAGACGTGAAAGAAAGAAGTTATACGCCAAACTTTCCGGTTGAGTTGCAGCCGGAAAACATTAAACGGCATCAGGCCTTTATACTGGCTGCAGGTTTCAGCTGGCAGCCTGGAGCACGATATATTACATTTCCTGGCAGAAAGGTTAATATCGGTTCTAAGTATCCCACGTTCCACCTGAATTATACAAAGGGTATTGAAGGTTTTTTCAGCAGCGATATCAACTACGATAAGTGGCGGGTGGAGATGGTTGATGATATAAATTTTAAACTGGCCGGGCAATTCGATTACCGGGTCTCCATCGGGGGGTTCATCAATTCACGCAAGGTGCAGATGCCGGATTACCAGCATTTCAACGGCAACCAGTCTGTCTTTGCGGGCACCTACCTGAATAGTTTTCAGTTAGCTCCCTATTACCGGAACAGCACGATCACCAGCTTTTATACTACGCTGAATGCCGAACATCATTTCAACGGATTGATCACAAACAAGATACCGTTATTAAGAAAGTTCAACTGGCACCTGGTGACCGGCACAAATGCTTTTTACGTTAACCCTAACAGCAATTATGTGGAGATCTTTGCCGGCATTAAAAATATTTTCAGGTTTTTCCGCATAGATTTTATCCAGTCTTTTTCTGCCGGGCACAAACCTTACAGCGGAATAACGCTGGGCTTGCAGGGCGCGCTGTTTCCGAATTAACCACCGGTTTGCTGCGCAAACCTGCCCTTGAAAAAGGAGGTGAATAAATTATAACAAGAGTTCCCCTCCTCATTCGGGCTACCGTTAGGACACATCTTAAAAAAAATTAGAAAGGCATTCATGCCCCGGTCAGGGGCTACAGGTTTGTAGCACCTTGAGCATTTTTGCTTTGCATGACCTAAGGGTAGCCCCGCTGGGGCAATTGTTAAAGATGATCACATTTCTGCAAACGTTTTACCCCTGCCGGGGTAATAAGTACACTGGCAGGGAATGATTTAACATTACCTTATACGTATCAAAAAGATGTGTCCTAACGTTAGCCTCATTCGAGGAGGCGCCAGGGGCGGTTAACAGGGTTTTCATCCCACCTAACTTCTCAAATCCCTTTACAGCTTATCTTTGCACCTCGTAAACCTTTTAAATGGCTATTCTGCACAACCGCGTTTCACAAAAAGAATTGAAGGAACGATTATACCAGGAGACTGAAACGCGCATCACGCTTTCCTTTTATCACTATTTCTCTATAGAGGATACCCAGCGTTTTCGTAACGACTTATACCGTCAGTTGTCTGCTTTGCACGTCTTTGGCCGTATCTATGTTGCCAGCGAAGGAATCAACGCACAGGTCAGCGTGCCAAAGGGAAAATTCGGGGAGCTTGAGGTCTGCCTTCGTTCTATTCAACCATTACAAGAACTGCGGCTGAACATGTCCGTTGATGACGATGGAAAATCCTTCTGGGTATTGAAGGTTAAGGTGAGAGGTAAAATTGTTGCCGACGGGATTGAGGACTCCCATTTCGATATGCGCCATAAAGGGAAATATGTCAACGCCGTAGAATTCAACCAACTCGCTGAAGACCCGGCCACTATCGTGGTGGATATGCGCAATCATTACGAATTTGAAGTGGGCCATTTTCAAAATGCCATCGAGATACCCAGCGATACTTTCCGTGAACAGCTACCCATGGCTGTCGACATGTTAAAAGAAAATAAGGATAAAAACATAATCATGTATTGTACCGGCGGCATTCGCTGCGAGAAGGCAAGTGCCTACATGCTTCATCATGGCTTCACCCATGTGTATCACCTGGAAGGTGGTATTATCCATTATGCCAATACGGTAAAGGCAAACGGGCTGCCCAATAAATTTATAGGTAAAAATTTTGTTTTCGATGACAGGCTGGGTGAGCGGATCACCGGGCAGGTCATTGCCCGCTGTCATCAGTGCGGAGAACCGGCCGATTCGCATACCAATTGTAACAACGATGGCTGCCACCTGCTGTTTATCCAGTGTAAGGCTTGTGCCGAACACTATAACGGATGCTGCAGTGAAGTGTGCAAAAACGTTTACAGCCTGCCGTTAGAAGAGCAGATAAAATTACGAGAAGGCAGCAGGAATGGCGTCATGATCTTTAATAAGTCCAGGCAGCGCTTACGACCCCGACTAAGTGAATCAACCCGGGATATGAAAGGGCCGGATGCCGGATAGTACGTCAGGTGGTTAGTCGACCAAGAAACGCGTTGATCCGGTCATATGTTTCTTCATCGGTGAGAGTAACCGGTTCGAAGCGCTCACCGATCAATTTTTCGTATAACTCTATGTACCGCTGTGAGATGGTTTGAACCCATTCCGCGCTCATGGGTGGTGGCTGTTGCCCTTCTTTACCCATAAAATTGTTGGCGATGAGCCATTCCCTTACGAACTCCTTGCTTAATTGCCTTTGCCTGTCACCATCGATTTGCCTTTGCTCGAAACCATCGGCATAAAAATACCGTGAACTGTCGGGTGTATGTATCTCGTCCATCAGGCAGATCGTATCGGCGATCTTTCCAAACTCATACTTGGTATCCGCAAGGATCAGTCCCCTTTTTTTAGCCAATGCTTTTCCTTTTTCAAAGAGCTCCAGCGAATATTTTTCTATTAGGGCATAATCGTTTTCACTTACTAGTCCCCGTTGGATGATCTCTTCCCTTGAAATATCTTCATCATGCCCGAATGCTGCTTTGGTAGAAGGCGTAATGATAGGGGAAGAAAAAAAATCATTCTCATTCAAACCTTCCGGCAGGGAAACACCGCAAAGTACCCGCTTACCGCTGGCATAGGTTCGCCAGGCGTGCCCGGTAAGGTTCCCGCGAACCACCATTTCTATACGAAAGGGTAAACACTTTTTTCCTATAGCTACGTTTGGTAAAGGCGTGTCCAGCAGCCAGTTTGGACAAATTTCGCTGGTGGCATTAAGCATGAAAGCAGCGATCTGATTTAAAACCTGTCCTTTATATGGAACAGGTGAGGGAAGGATTACATCGAAGGCGGAGATGCGGTCGCTGGCGATCATTACCAGCCACTGGTCCTTTATGGAATAAACGTCCCGAACCTTACCCTGGTAAACATTCGTCTGTCCCGGAAAATGATATAACGGCATACTGCTAAATTATTCTGCGATATTGAGATGGCCAATTTTGCCACTCGGTAATTTCCATAAACGGACGATTTATTTGCAAATAAATTAGTGCGAAAAGATTACAATATGTATTTTGCCTTAAATCTTATTAAATCTGCTTATATGAAAATAAATTGCCAACGCATTCTGGCTGTATTGATGGCCGGAATGTTTTCGATTGCTGCCTTTGCCCAGTCGGTGACGATAAGCGGCAATATAAAAAACAGTACTACCAGTGAAGTGATTCCCGCGGTTTCGGTGATGGTGAAAGGATATCCGTTAGGCACTTTTACCGACGATAGAGGTAATTTCAGGTTAACCACTTCGCAAAAGCCTCCTTATACGCTGGTTATTACATCGGTGGGGTTTGAACCAAAAGAGATAACGGTGACCAGCACCAGTGAAACAGTGCAGGTAGATCTTGTTCCCGCTTCCATGCTGGGAACGGAAGTAGTCGTGTCTGCAAGCCGTGTTTCAGAGCGATTGCTGGAATCGCCTGTTTCGATAGAGCGCGTTTCGGCGCAGTCTATTCGCAATGCAGCCGTTCCTAATTATTACGATGCCATGGCCAACCTGAAAGGTGTGGATCTTACCACGTCGAGTTTAACCTTTCGCACGGTCAGTACCCGGGGGTTTAACGGAAGCGGTAATCTCCGTTTTAACCAGCTGGTCGATGGAATCGATAACCAGGCGCCGGGCCTGAATTTCGCCGTAGGCAATATTGTCGGTCCCACAGAGCTTGACGTAGACAACGTTGAATTATTGCAGGGTGCGTCTTCGGCATTATATGGTTCAGGCGGTTTGAACGGCACCTTACTTATGACCAGCAAGAACCCGTTTAAATACCAGGGGCTAAGTTTCCAGATCAAACAGGGCATCATGCATACGGATGGCAGACAGCGCAATGCGGCTCCGTATTATGACTGGGCGGTCCGTTGGGGCCAGAAGGTCGGTGAAAGGTTTGCGTTCAAGCTGGGCGCTCAGTTCATCCAGGCTAAAGACTGGGAAGCCCAGGATTACCGGAATCTGGCCAGGAACAACGTGTTCAGCTCCCTGAAGGGCGGCGACCGTGTCAGCGATCCAAACTACGATGGAGTAAATATTTTCGGCGACGAAGCCAGTACGAGCATGCAGGCTTTTGCGATGGCCGCCAGGGCACAGGTTGCGGGCATGCCGGGGGCAGCCCAGGCGTTGGGGGCTTTAGACAACATGATCAGGGGAGGACTTACTCCTGTGCAGATCAGGTCACAATTTGTGGGGCCCCTGGCACCACTGGCAGCGGCTCTGCCTTTTCTTATCCCTACAGCCGCTGTCCCCAACAATCCTTATGCAGGTACTTATGGCGGACAATTTGTGAGCCGCACAGGCTATGAAGAGAAATCCCTGGTTGACTACAACACCTATAATTTGAAATTAACCGGCGGCCTTTATTATAACCTTAGCGAAACTGTAGAAGCCTCGCTGATTGGTTACTGGGGAACCGGAACCACCGTTTATACCGGTGCGGACCGCTATGCCATCAAGAACTTGAAGATGGGCCAGTATAAGGCTGAAGTAAGAGGAAAGAGCTGGTTTCTCAGGGGTTATACCGTACAGGAAAATTCCGGCGATGCTTACACCGCAACCACTGCGGCCCTGTTCATCAATAACGCCTGGCGCTCGAACGCAGCCTGGTTCCAGACCTACACGGGAACTTATGGCACCGCCCGCTTGTTCAACGGGGTGCCCGATCCACAGTCGCATGCTGCTGCCAGGGCAAGGGCCGACTCGGGCCGTTATTTACCCGGAACGCCGGAATTTAAAACAGCATTTAATAATGCCATCAATACCTCTATAAATAAGGGAGGCTCGAAATTCGAGGACGTCACCGACCTGTACCATGCCGAGGGACAATATAATTTAAGCGAACACATTAAGGTTGTTGACGTGCTGGTAGGCGCTAATTATCGCTTATACAGGCTGAATTCCCGGGGAACCATTTTTGCGGATACTACCGGCCCGATCAATATCACCGAAGTAGGAGGTTACCTGCAATTGCAGAAGCTCTTGTTCAATGATGTATTAAAGCTTACCGGATCCATACGTTACGACAAAAATGAAAATTTTGAGGGAAGGTTTACCCCAAGGGCCACGGCATTAATCAGGGTAGCTGAAAATAACAATATCCGTATTTCATTTCAGACAGCGTACCGTTTTCCTTCTACGCAGGACCAGTACATCAACCTGCTCACCGGCGGTTCAAACCGGCTGATTGGCGGCCTGCCGCAATTCAATACTTTCTTCCGGTTCAATACCAGTCCGGCTTATACCGCCGAAAGCATTACGGCCTACCGGAATTCTTTGGCCACAGGAGCGAATCCTACCTTATTAAGGACTGCACAATTCAAGACCGTTAACCCCGAAACCCTGAAGTCATACGAAGTGGGTTACCGGGGCCTGGTCACCTCTAATCTGCTCATCGACCTTTATGGGTATTATACCCGTTATAAAAATTTTATTGGCAGGGTAGCCGTAGGCCGTGGAGTAACCGAAATTGCCGCAAGGGCACCACTTGAGCTGGCGAGCCCATTTACCACAAATAACTACTCCTTCGTGGTCAATACGGATAACGAAGTAAAAGCCATCGGCTGGGGTGTAAGTGTCAACTACCAGTTCCACAGGGGTTTTGAATTGAACGCTAACGTATCATCCGATCAGCTCAGCGATGTGCCTGCAAACCTGATCACTTTTTTCAACACGCCCAAATACCGGTTCAACATAGGGCTGGGCAATGAGAACCTGGTCAAGGGAATCGGCTTCAATGTGATCTACAGGTGGCAGGACCAGGTGAATTGGGAAGGTACTTTTGGTACCGGCCCTGTCGACGCTTACGGTTCGCTGGATGCCCAGGTGAACTACAAGTTCCCAAAAACAAGGCACCTGGTTAAAATAGGAGCATCAAACCTGTTGAATAACTATTACCGGAGCGCATTCGGCAACCCTGATGTCGGCGGGTTGTACTATGTCAGCTTTGGTTACAATATTTTTTAAGATAGTTGTGCATAGTTCCTTCCATACCGGAATGGACCCGACGCAACGGGTAACCAGCCGGATCAGGTACAGGTAACAGTAGCGGCTAACAGCCATAATGCGGTTGCATGATGACTTATACTTCCCTTCCCTAAGAATCATATCCATCTAAAACCGTCAAGGCGTTCGCCTCATGCCGTTGCTTTGACAATTACAGTGACGTTATAACGTTTAAACGAGCCCGTATGTCTGCCTTACAAATGCTGGATGTTGCCATCGGCATCATATTCATTTATCTGCTGCTAAGTTTTATCAGCAGCGCCGTAAACGAGATCATCGAATCGTTTTTAAAGAAGAGGGCTTCCGACCTGCAAAGGGGAATACGTGAGCTGCTTCAGCCCGTTGATGATAACGAAGGCGGATTGCTGGAAAAGTTTTATATGCACCCGTTGATCTACGGGCTTTATGTAAAACCGTACAACAGTAAATCTACCAAAAACCTACCCTCTTATATCCCCTCGCGCAATTTTGCACTGGCGGTGATGGACCTTATCCTGCCGGCGCAGGAATCGAATCTTTCCGGTTCAGTAGGCGGTGGTGACGTACCGAAGCCCGGTGTGAGCGCACCTGATGCTACTGTCGCTTCGTCGGAGTTGCTCCAAGTGATACAAGGTTTACCCGATTCAAGTGATAAACGCGACCTGCTCCGGAAGTTTATGGAAAAGGGTATGGCAAGCGATAACCGAATACGGTCTTTGCAACCCTTACGTGCTGCGGTGCTCAAGTGGGATGAGTCTAAGGCAAGCCGGGCCCTGCTGGCGCTGATCGATGCCGCCGGTGATGATATAGACCTGGCCAGGCAAAATATTGAGAACTGGTATGATACAACCATGGACCGCGTTTCGGGCTGGTATAGACACCGGGTTCAGCGCATCCTTATTGGTATCGGGTTTGCAACGGCCTTCCTGATGAATGCCGACAGCATTGCCATTTATAAAAGTTTAGCCAACGACCCGCCCTTGCGCAATGCCCTGGTGTCTGCAAGCCAGGAATATGCAAAAACGGCCAACCTGCAAAGAGATTCTGCCAGGCAGACCCCGGAGGAGCGGGTGGAAAATAATATCAAACGCCTCCACGAACTGCGGCTACCCATCGGGTGGGACTGGAATAAGGAAGATGTCAGAAACAAGAATTATATCACCCATGCCGCGCTGGCCATCCCGGATAAAACCGATATTGGGGCATGGATCCGCAAATTTTTTGGATGGCTGATCACGGCCATGGCCATCTCTTTAGGTGCACCATTTTGGTTCGACCTGTTGAATAAGTTTATGGTCATCCGGTCAACCGTGAAACCGCATGAAAAAAGTAAAGAAGAAGGATCGGAAGACAGGCAGAAAAATTAATCATGACCTGAACCGATAGCCGCATCAAAAAAAATCCGGATGTATTAAAGTAAGTAAATTATCATCGCCCTAATTAATTTATAGGGTTATCCAGATAGAGCGCAAAGCGAAGATAAGAAATAGACCTTAGCTAATAAATTTAGTATATTTGTACTAAATATTTGAGTATGTTTCAGGGAATCACCATTAGTGAGTTTAATAAGTTCTTTACAAGTGAAGATGATTGCAGGCAGTATCTGTTTGATTTAAAATGGAATGACGGTTATCGATGCCGCAATTGCAATGGGAAGAAAAGCTGCAAAGGCAAGACTCGGTTTCATTTGCGATGTACACAGTGCGGGTATGATGAATCTGTCACAGCACACACATTGTTTCACAAGATGAAGATCCCGCTGCTGAAGGCTTTTGGGATTAACTTTCGGATCTCTGTGCGCAAAAAAGGAATGTCAACCATAGAATTGGCTAATGAATACGGCATCAATCAAAAATCTTCCTGGTTGTTTAAACGAAAGGCACAGGAGGCAATGGCAAGCAGCGGCAAACATCTTCTTAGTGGTCATGTAGAAGTGGATGAATTGATGATTGGGGGAGTAGATGAGGGCGAACGCGGAAGAAGCAAGGGAGATAAGAAGCTGGTAGTGATGGCAGTTGAAAAAGTACAAGGAGATAAAATAGGACGAGCCTATGCACAAACGATTGAAGATGCCAGTGCAGAAAGCTTTAAGCCTTTCTTCGAGAAATATATTGACAAAGATAACACCCAGATTAAGACGGATCAATGGAGGGGTTACTGGCCACTGGAAAGTGAATTTGAAATCAAGCAAAAGCCCTCAAGTAAAGGGAAAAACTTTATGGGATTGCATTATTTAATCATGAATTTGAAAGGATGGCTAAGAGGTATACATCATAAGTGTTCAGAAAGATTCATGAACGGATATTTAGATGAATTCTTCTTCAGATTTAACCGGAGAAACTTTCTACCAACCATCTGGCACAAGCTGATTGAGAGAATGATGCAACATGAACCCTACGCCTATAAAGCAAATGCGACTTAAATGGATAACCCTATTAAGTAATTATGAAGACGTTATTCTTATCAATAAATCTGTTCATTTTGTCATCACACCTCCTTGCTCAATTTAAAAAAGCAAACGTTCCAGTCGCAGCCAAACAGGAACACTGGCGTACCATGCATGGCGACAGCGTGCTGGATAATTATTTCTGGATGTATGACTATTTCGGCAAAGGGCCTGACAGTACAAAGGTTGTTGAATACCTGAAAGCGGAAAACGCCTATACGGACAGTGTGATGGGCCACACCACCAAGCTGCAGGCGGACCTGTTTGCGGAAATGAAGGCAAGGATAAAAGAGAAGGATGAGTCCGTACCTGTGTTTAAGAACGGCTACTATTATTACACCAGAACCGACGACGGCAAACAGTATTATAAGTATTGCCGCAAGAAAAAAGACCTGGCTGCAAGAGAAGAAGTGCTGCTGGATGTTGACCTGATGGCGGAAGGGCATGATTACTTTTCAGCCACCGGTTTCCAGGTCAGCGAAGACAATAAACTGCTGGCCTATGCGATAGACACCGTGAGCAGGAGGCAATACACTATCCAGGTCAAAAATCTCGAAACGGGTGACCTGCTTAAAGACGAAGTAAAAAATACGGAGGGCTCTGCCATTTGGGCCAGCGATAACAAAACTTTTTTTTACACTGCAAAACATCCGGTTACTTTATTATCGGAAAAGATAAATCGCCATACCCTGGGCGCCGATGCTGCATCTGATGTTACGGTTTATGAGGAAAAAGACAAGAGCAATTATATCGGCGTAGGCAAAAGCAAAAACAATAAATACATCTTTATATTCTCGCAGGCCACCCTGTCTTCCGAATGGCGGTATATCGATGCATCTAAACCGAGCGAAACATCTAAGGTATTTCAGCCGCGCCTGAAAGAGGTGTTGTACAGTGTAACCCCGCTGGCAGATAAATTTTTGGTCCGCACCAATAAAGACGGTGCCACAAATTTTAAGCTGATGGAATGCCCGCTTGACAAGACAGGTGCAACTCATTGGAAAGAGGTCATCCCCCACCGCAAAGACGTGTTGCTGCAAGCCATAGCAGAATTTAAAGACTTTATTGTGCTGAATGAGCGTAAAGACGGTTTGGTAAAAATGCGTATCCGGAGATTAATGGATAAGGCCGAACATTATGTTGACTTTGGTGAAGCGGCCTATTCGGCCAACTTCGGTGGCAACCCGGAGTACATCAGTACGGTTTTGCGTTATGGTTATACGTCTTTGACCACACCGTCATCCACATACGATTACAACATGATCACCAGGGAAAAAAAGCTGAAAAAGCAGCAGGAAGTGGTTGGCGGTTATAACGGCCAGGATTATGTTACGGAGCGTTTGTATGCGCCTGCCAAAGACGGGACAAAAGTGCCCATTTCGCTGGTGTACAAAAAGGGGTTTAAAAAAGACGGCACCGGTCCTTTGCTCCTGTATGCCTATGGCAGCTACGGGATCAGTTCTGACGCAGGTTTTATCAGCAATAATCTCAGTTTATTGAACAGGGGTTTTGCCTATGCGATAGCGCACATCCGTGGCGGCCAGGACCTCGGGCGCCAGTGGTATGATGATGGCAAGATGATGAAAAAGAAAAACACGTTTACCGACTTTATCGACTGTGGGGAATTTTTAGTGAAGGAAAAATATACCGGCAGGGCGCATTTGTATGGGCAGGGTGGGAGCGCGGGCGGATTGCTCATGGGTGCCGTAGTGAATATGGCCCCTGACCTGTGGAACGGGGTGATAGCCCAGGTGCCCTTTGTTGACGTGATCAACACCATGTTGGATGAAAGCATACCGCTCACGACCAATGAGTTTGACGAGTGGGGGAACCCGAAGAACAAGGATGCGTACATGTATATGAAGAGCTACAGTCCGTATGAGAATGTAGAGCAGAAAAAATATCCCAATATGTTGGTGACGACGGGTTTGCACGACAGCCAGGTGCAATATTTTGAGCCCGCCAAGTGGGTGGCCAAACTCAGGGCCATGAAGACGGATGACAATGTGTTGTTGCTCCGCACCAATATGGAAGTTGGCCATGGCGGCGCCAGCGGGCGATTTGATTATTTAAAGGAAGTGGCGCTGAACTTTGCTTTTCTGCTCTCGCTTGAAGGGATAGACAAGTAGTTCGACTGCCGTTGGACTGCACCGGGCAGCGTTATTTTATTAATCCCGAAAGGGATAACAAGCTCCCTTCCTTTTCAAGGCTACCGTTAGCACATATCTTTTCAAATATGTATATGGTGATGTTAAATCATTTCCTGCCAGTGCATTACTACCCCTGTCAGGGGTAAAACGTTTGTAGAAATGTGATCATCTTCACCAAATGCCCCAGCGGGGCTACCCTTATATGTCGTGCTAAGCAAAATTTATTATTACTTGTTGAAAAGGGTTGCCCCTAGCCGGGGGCATGAATCCTTTTTTAATTTCTAAAAAGATGTGTTCTAACAAGAGCCTTGAAGAAGAGGGGTCAGGGGTGGTTATGATGCGCCTTCGGTTGCTAATGGCATACCTGAGATAGATTTATTAAATTAGGGCCTGTCATAACAAGGATAACCTATCTTCGCTTAATCGGTTCTCCATCACTAAAATACCTTAAACAACTCGTTTCATAGCACAAAAATCACTTCTCGCCTACCGTGATTTCACCCTATTTTTTAAAGTGAAAACACTGTGTGTTTATTTAGATTATGGCTGAAATTAGCTACTGGAAACATTGTATTCCAGCTGTTAAAATCATACTATGTTATTGCAAACATGCCTTCGATCACTACTATTATCAGGCTGTATTATTTTCTCCTTTTTTCCAGCCACATCTCAGCATCAGGAGCCGCAAAATCTTACTGGCTTAACGGACAAATTGTTCAAAGCCATTAATAAAAAAACAGATAACATAACCGACCAGCTGAGCAATCAGATGGCAAAATGCCTCAACCGCCTGGCTAAGGAGGAAAAACGACTGAAAATAAAATTAGCCTCTCAGGATTCTGCTGCAGCTGCAAAAATATTTGATGAGGCTGAGAAACAATATGCAGATTGGCAAAAAATAATTAGCACGGTAGATGGAAAAATATCAATCTTAAAAAATAGCCATAATGCACATTTGGATACCCTGCAAACTGCGTTTCGATTCCTGGATAAGACAGAAGGATTGCTAATGAACACTTCATTAACTAAAAGCAGCTTAAAAGAAGCAATGGCGAACATAAATTTACTACAGGACAAATTTAACCAGGCGGAACAAATAAAAAATTACTTAAAGCTACGGAGGCAAAATTTAAAAGACCAGCTCAGCCGTTACGGATTAACCAAAAAAATGGCAAGGCTCGAGAAACAGGTATACTATTACCAGGCACGTGTAAACGAATACAAAACCATGATTAATGATCCATCGGCTCTTGTGGCTAAATTAATTGAAATCTTAAAACAAACAGAAGTTTTTAGGGACTTCTTCAACAAACATTCTCAATTGGCCGGTTTATTCCGGTTGCCAGACAACACCAGTTCTAATACTATGGCAAGTCTTGCAGGTTTACAAACCCGGAATGCAATACAGCAGGATCTGGCGCAACGATTTGGATCCGCTCAACAGATACAGTCTATGATGCAACAACAAGTTCATCATGCCAGGAACCAGCTTGATCATTTAAAAAACAAAATCAACCAAATAGGAGGGGGAAGTGGTGACCAGGAGATGCCTGATTTTAAGCCAAACAATCAAAGAACAAAACGAATTAAGGATAGGCTGGAGTTCGGTACAAACCTGCAAACAGTCAGGACTACCCGCTTTTTCCCCTCTACTACAGATATCGGGTTATCAATCGGGTATAAACTAAATGACAAAAGCATTGTAGGGGTAGGCAGCTCGTATAAGTTCGGATGGGGCAGGAGCATCAGGCATTTATCAATTACCCATGAAGGAGTAGGAATGAGATCGTTTTTGGATTATAAGGTCAAAGGGAATTTCTGGTTGACAGCAGGAGCAGAAATGAACTACCGGAGCCGGTTTCATGATTTTGCTGTTTTCAAAGATTATAGCGCCTGGCAAAGGGCTGCCTTGATCGGAGTAAGCAAAAAATACCAGGTCATGAAAAAGGTAAAAGGCAATATGCAGCTAATGCATGATTTATTGTACAAAGTGCAGGTGCCAAGAGGGCAGGCCGTAATATTTAGGATTGGATATAATTTCTAATGGTCAACTTACAGATGACTAAGCAATCAATACTTAAGCATTTTTTATCTGAAAGCACAGGGATAATTAGTGTTATGATACTTGCAGGTTGCATCGATCATGCAAAAGCACAATTACCTGCTTCGAATAAACCCGACCCTGGCATAATAAGATCTCCCGATGTCGTAGGTTCACCTGTACAATTACCGGCAAAATATACTAACCTGAGACCTGGGTATGTGTTAGTCCGGGACGCTATAGCGCCCATCAGTGATACGGCATTGTTAAAAGCAGCTGGTTACAAAGAAGTAAGGCAAACAAGGCAGTATTCAGACGGATTAGGGAGACCCCTGCAGATCGTAAGACGTCAGGCCACCCCTGGCAACAATGCTCTGGATATTATTCAACCTTTTGTATATGATAATGTTGGCCGGGAAGTCTATCAATACCTTCCTTATGTTCAAACAACAAGTAATAATAATGACGGAAGATTCAAATTAGATCCGTTCAATGATCAGCACCGCTTTTACAGCAACGATTACAGAGATGTAAACAATAATGTCATGTACGAAGGCGAGCGAATATTTTATAGCAAGACCAATTTTGAATCTTCTCCTCTCAACCGCGTAGTAAAAGTCTCGACAGCTGGAAATAGCTGGACAGGGAAAGGAAGAGGTAAGGAGCAGGCATTTCTTGTCAATACGGTGGCAGATCAAGTGCGCCTGTGGGAAATATCAACAGATTCTATCAGATATGATAACGACGATTTTACCAATATTCCTGTTAGTATAGCCACTTATGGTCCGGGGCAATTATATAAGAATGTCAGTGCGGATGAAAATGGTAACCTGGTGGTAGAGTACAGAGACAAAGAGGAGCAGGTTATTTTAAGAAAAGTGCAGATTGGTGATGTGGCCCCGGATTATAGTGGTTATGATAACTGGCATTGTACCTATTACGTATATGATGGAATGAATCGGTTACGTTTTGTAATGCCACCCCTTGCAGTAGAAGCCCTCAAAAATTTTTGGTCATTTGAGCACTCATCTGGTATTATCAATGAGCTTTGCTTTCGGTATGAGTATGATGAAAAGAAAAGGATGATTGCCAAAAAGATTCCAGGGTCCGGTTGGATATATATGGTGTACGATCAGCGTGATCGTGTAGTATTCAGCCAGGACCCTAACCAACGATACAGCAAACGGTGGTTCA
Source organism: Chitinophagaceae bacterium (assembly GCA_037718865.1). GTDB lineage: Bacteria > Bacteroidota > Bacteroidia > Chitinophagales > Chitinophagaceae > JADCRZ01. The sequence goes on from JBBJMP010000023.1 coordinate 47,098, forward strand.
CTACACTTTATGATGGGTTGAACCGTCCTGTATCAACAGGTATTTTAGCGTGTGATATGGAACCATTCGCCCTTCAAAAACATGTAAATGAAGTAAAGCGTGTCAGCAGCAATATTTATCTTAACAGTGCTTTTTTATTGTCCGAGTTCAATATCATGGCAAACCCTATACCGGATGGTTACACATTTACCGCCCTTACCTTTAACTGGTACGATAATTATAAGTGGACAAAAAAGAAATTTACCGACCGCTATAATGATCGGTTAGATTCGGGAGACAATCTCTATCCCGATCAATTAATGCCTGAGAGCGAACAAGCAAAGGTTGTCACTCGTGGCATGTTAACCGGAACAGCAACAAGACTCTTAGATGATTCAGAAGACCTAAAGTCAGATAAATGGCTTGATCATGTCATGTTCTATGACCAAAAGGGTAGATTGGTTCAGGTACAATCCCGGAATATTTTAGGAGGTTATGATATAGTGAATAACCGGTATAATTTCGCCGGAAACCTTATAACCAAATATATAATACACAATAACCCGTCCGCACTAATTTCGGACTGGACCGTTAAAACCGTTTTTGAATATGATCATAACAGCATGCTGCAAAAAATATGGAAGACCATAAACGATGACCATGACAAAAAAACGCTTATTTCCAGAACTGAATATTATGATCTTGGTCAGGTTAAAACTAAGCAGCTCGGCCAAAAACGAAATGAAGATAACAGCTACTCCGGCACTCCTTTGGAGACACTTGACTACAATTACAATATACGCGGATGGCTGAAAGGTATTAATGCCAGTTTCACACATCCGGAACTAAACAAAGGTAGCAGCTCCGATCGTTGGTTTGGCATGGAACTGAGCTACGATTGGGGAAGTAAGGAAGAAAATAAAAATCAGTATAATGGCAATGTCTCATCTGTCAACTGGAAGAGCAAAGGGGATGGCATCCGGAGAGCTTATGGTTTTACTTATGATAAAGCCAACCGTTTGTTAGGAGGTGATTTTAGCGAGCACAGCCACAACGAATATTTGGATAATAATATAGTAAATTTTGATATGGTCGTTGGGGATGGAACCAACACTGATAGTGCCTACGACAAAAATGGAAATATAAAGTCTATAAAGCAGTGGGGAGTCCAGTTTAACAATAGCAACGTCATCGACAACCTTACGTATAAATATTACCCTAATAGTAATAAACTTAGTTCAGTAACTGATGAGGCGCAGGTTCATATAAGCAACATGGGAGACTTCAAGGATAACAACAAGGACAACAATGATTATGGCTATGACTTAAATGGCAATTTAATAACCGACCTTAATAAACATATTAGTGGGTCGAAAGGCGTTATAACTTCTAATGAAGGAGGTATCAAATACAATTATCTCAATTTACCATCCTATATTAAAATCATAGACGAACAAGGGAATTCTAAAGGAATCATTACATACATCTATGACGCATCAGGCAATAAAATGCAAAAAAAGGTGCTTGAGTTGGCAAGTGCCATAAATAATAACCAACAAAAGGAAACCATCACAACTTACACGGAAGGTTTTGTCTATGAGCAGGTTGATAAGATTCCTGCAACACTTCGATATATTTTACATGAAGAGGGTAGAACGCGTGTTAGGACGGATAGCACAGCAACAAGCTGGGTCAATGATTATTTCATACCGGATCATCTTGGTAATATAAGGATGGTGCTGACGGATGAAATTGAGAAAATGGCTTATCCGGTAGCCTCTCTTGAAACAGGTGCTCTCGACACTGAAAAGAAATATTACCAGATACCCGAAAATAGTGAATCAAGGGTAAACCTGAAACAGGTGCCCGGATACCCAAACGACGGCTATACTGATCCAAACGATTTTGTACACAGATTAAATGGAAATCAAACCAAGGTAGGAAGTAGTATGATTCTTAAAGTAATGTCAGGGGATAAAATTAATATGAGGGTAACCAGTTGGTATAGGCAAAACAATGTTCATCCGGATAAGCCAGAAAACCTGCTTCATGATCTGATATTAGCTATTGCTGATGGCTTGTCATCGGTGGCAATCGACAAAGCTACGTCGATACAGCTACAACAATCTGGGGTGTTGACCCCGGGGATTACTGACTTTTTAAATAATAAATCGGAATATACTAACGGTTCAAACAGGCCGAAAGCTTATTTAAGTTGGATACTGCTTGATGAGTTATTCAAGCCAGTAGTAACAGGGGACGGAAAAAACAGCGGCTTTGATCAGGTAGGTGAAGACCTGGAATTTAAAACACATCTGGTAACTGAAAGAGAAATTACCAGGAACGGATATTTGTATATTTATGTAAGCAATCAAACCCCTAATATTGACGTGTTCTTTGATAACTTACAGGTAACACATATAAGGGGACCATTATTGGAAGAAACACATTATTATCCTTTTGGCCTTATTATGGCCGGGATAAGTAGTAAGGCTGCGCCAAAATTGGAAAACAACTACAAGTATAACGGCAAAGAACTAAACGCTAAAGAATTCAGTGATGGCTCTGGATTAGAATGGTACGATTATGGAGCGCGGATGTATGATGCTCAGATTGGGAGATGGCATATGATTGATCCGTTAGCAGAAAAGTTTTTAAATCTAACACCTTATAACTATGTAGCTAACAATCCTTTAAATGGAATTGATCTTGATGGTAGAGACATTATATTTTTGAATGCTTCTAACGCGGTGTTTGAAGGTGGTAAAATGGGACATAGTGCTGTTATTATTGGAAATGAAAAGGATGGATGGTATTATTATTCATTAAATGGAACTGGAGAAGGTGCTAACCCATTCGGTGATTCTAAAAATCCAGATATTGGAACCTTTTTGGGGCATGAAAATAATAGTAGAGCCTTGATTAAAAAAGCGAATACCGTAAATCCAAACGAGCCTCATGAATATGACAGATTTGTTCGATTAAGAACGTCACCTGAAGAGGATAGGCTAATGAAAACAAAAGCCAAAGAAGCTGCATCTGTAAAGAAGTATCTTTTCGTAGGAGCATCTTGTGTAGATGTATTAAAGAATGCCTATGATGCATTAGCTCAAAGTAGAATAGGGGCTATCCATTCCTTGATATCGCAAAACATTCTACGTATTGTTGAACCAAATATGTGGTTAAATAGCCTGCCTTCCGCAATAAGTAACATAAACTTTTATATAAGTCTTACCGGTGGGAATAACCATATTAAAAATCCTCAGTTCAAGCCAATTATCATTGTACACCCATTAGAGGATGTAAAGTCACCAAAAATTAAGATGAAATGAAGAAAGTATTTAAGGTCTTATTTATTGTACTCATTCTTTTTGTTTTAGGTTATATTAGTTTGGGATATATCTCATCATTTTTTGGTTGGTACGGATATAAAAAATGGGAACATAGAGCCGCAACATTAAGTATTGAAGAGTCTCAAAAGAGAGGTGTATTTGTGTTAGAATTACATTATAAAATTGATAGTTTTACAGGAGATCTAAATAACTTTAGACCGTATATTGAAAAAGGTTTTAAATATGGCTATCATTCTTCGCAGGAAACTAGACAATTGACAAATAGTCAGTATCCATACCAACTAAGTTTTAACTACAGACCTACTCAAGATATTACTATTTTAATCAGGCCGGGGGAACTAAATAAATTTGATAGTGCTAATAACAGTTGGGGGTACTTAAAATCTCCCTATTTAAAGGATACAATCATTCTTGATATCGGTGGTGAAAACATTAGTCCTGGCTTAATTAAAGTATGGTAATACAGCTGTTGTTATCAGGATTGAACATCAGAAACAGATTGCAGGATATCATGGCCGAGTTCTAGACAATCTTTCTAATCCATAATCAAGCAACAATACTACCCAAGCGGCCTTACACCCCTGATATCCCTATTCTCATAAACCCTCTTTCCCCCTCCATTCATCCCAATATCAACCATCGCATCTACCAGCTCCTGAGACGTAATTACTCCCGAAGGATATAATTTCTTCATCAGCGGGTATAGCCACCGCATTACCTTATAACTAAAATTCGGCTCTTTACGCGGAGTCACCGGATAGATATATCCCGGCCGGAAAATATACGTCTGGCCAAAACCCAGGCTCAGCAAAAAGTTCTCCGCAATGCCCTTGTCCATAGCAAACATGATCGGGCTTTTCTCCGTCTGGTCGGCTCCCTGACCGCTGAGAAAGCAAAGGGTGGCTCCCGGACTGTTTTCTTTCAAAGCCAACGCAAAGGCTTTGGTATAATCCACAGTTATCCGGCGGAAGACCTCCCTGGATACCTGTCCTGTATAAACGCCGATACAAAAAAAACAGAGATCCTGGTTTTTAAAGCTGTTGGCTATGGCAGCATAATCCAAAAAATCATTATGCAGGATCTCAACCAGCCCTGGATCGCTTACGCCTGACTTCCGCCTGGTGATGGACGTAACCTGTTGTACGCCATCATGCTTGAGGCATTTTTGCAGAACAAGGTGGCCTATCATTCCGGTGCTGCCTGTAATGAGCACGTTTTTCATCAGTGTAGATTAACAATGAGTTTTAGCCGCAGATTCGCAGATTGATAACGATCAGAAAATTTGCAGCATGGCGCCGGCTTGTTATTCAAGCCTAACCCATAGGCGTGCAAAGCTCAATCAGAAAGCCATCGGGGTCCCTCACATAGGCAATGGTTTGTCCCCACGGTTTTGTCTTCGCTTTTTCTACGGCAACAGCACCCGCAAGGATCGCCTGGTCAAAACTTTGCTCCACATTCTCCGTAGTAAACCCAATCTCCATACCGAACGGTTTATTGTTATTATCACTTGCAATAAACCCGCCGGACAAATTTTTCTTACCCATTTCAACGGAGGCAAAAGACAAGGTAGTGTCTCCCGTGATCAATTCGCCATACTCATTATTTTCCGCAATGAACTTCCGGCTAAAACCAAAAGCCGACTCATAGAAAGAAATGGATCTCTCCACATCCTTAACATAAAAAATGGTGTAGGTAAATCGTATCATAAACGATGTTTATTTGTGACTCTTAAGCTGGTCAGTCCACCTGGTTCCTTTTCATGTGGCGGATTATTTTTTAAAGATAAGCAGCCTGTGCTGAAATACCCGTTTACTTTCGTAGGAACGAAAGCCTGCACAAAACATTTTCACTGGTAAAAGGACAATGCCTGATTCAGGATCAAATCTATTTTGTGCATGGGAAGGTCCCGATCAGGATCCAGCAACAGGATCTTAATTCGCACTCTTTTTTCCATGATCAGGTCCGGATGATCCAGCCGTTTGCCTTCGACGAAACCGATATATGGCTGCTTGTACTTCTTGTGCATCCACAGGTAACAGAACATTTTTCCCCGGTAGCAATAAAACGGCACTCCGTATTGCCAGGCTTCTGTAATGTCATCATCCTGCTGTAAGATATATGCTCTTAAGAACTGCAGGCAGGTCCTTGCCGGCTCGTCCTGTTTTAAAAAATATTCATCAATCGGGCGAAGCATACGATGTTGATTATTGTTACAAGAAAATGCAGGATCAGGCTTTCTTAAACAGTAAGCTTAAAATTCTTGGGATCCCATCCCTGTCGTTATTATCAAAATATTCGCCCAGGTCAAGAAGAGTAAGTCCGGGTGCTTTTGCGGCCCGGATAAAATCGGAGACGTGATGATTGAAACACTCGACCACGTGTTGCCCGTTCTCCGTTTCAAACCTGGCCTTGGAGCCTGTATATTGCTTGAACGGATGGAGCTCACCGACATAAACAAATCCCCCCGTAGCCAGGGAAGCAGCAGCTTGCTTAAAAACGTGATCCAGGTTATCGATATGTTCAAGTACCAGGCTGAAACTAACCAGGTCGTACAGGCCATCCCGGAATGTCCACTCCGATAATATGTCGGCTTGCTTAAACTGCACGTTATCTGAACGAAACTTTGCCTTGGCTATTGCCAGCATTTCATCGGAAAGGTCAATTCCTGTCACCCGTGCTCTTTCCAAAAGCCATTCCGTGTTTTTGCCTGTTCCGCAGCCGATTTCCAGGCAGTCACGGAAATCAATGTTTGCTAATGTTGTACGCAGGGCCATGCCTTCAAGGTCCCTGGTCTTGTTCTCATTCGTATCGTATTGAGAGGCCCAGGTATTGTAAGCTTGCTGAGTGTTCATGATTTCGGTTATCAGGACAAAGATAAAGTCATCGGCTAATTAAACATAACCACCCCTCCTTAAAAAAAAGGAGGGGAATACGGAAACTTATTTCTTAAACTCCAGAATATCTGCAGGCTGGCAGTCGAGGATCTCACATAATTTCTCCAGCGTCGAGAAACGGATGGCCCTGGCTTTGCCGGTCTTCAACACAGACAGGTTTGACAGGGTGATGTCTATTTTGGCAGCCAGTTCCGATAATGACATTTTCCGCCTGGCCAGCATCACATCGAGGTTTACGATTATAGGCATGGATTATACGGTTAATGCTATTTCTTCCTGCAAAGAAATACCCCGCTGGAAAATCACCGCAAGGATCCAGATAACCATACCTGTTAGTATCCCACTTCCAACGGTGGTAATTAATTCGAAATGCGGCAACGACACCGATCTGTTCAACAAACGATTAAACAGGAGGTACTCTATCATGTTGAATACATCGTAAATGATAAATAACAGGGCCAATGTTCTTAACCGCTGCACAACAATGGGCGTAAATGGATTATTCAGATCTGTTTCCAGGAACATCTTTCTAAAATTCCATAAAATGCATATGCCCAGGCCAATGAAGATCAGATTTATGATGAGGTTAAACACACCTATACCTGAGTTGGGCCTTATTTCTACTATATAATGATTTCTTAAGCGCTGGTAACGGGCAAGGCTATCTGCAGAGTAAGTAAAGGAGAGTTCTTTGCTTATTAAACCAAATCCCATAACCTTTTGCTGGTATGCATACTCAGGCTTACCCTTTCGCGAATCAGCCACCATTCTCAAGATAGAGATTATCGAGACGAAAATAAACATACCAACCATAATATAAAATGAAATACCAACCAACGCTCTGAGAAATGAAAAGATGAATCTGGTTTTAAATATTGTATGTTATTCAGTTCCGGGAAGTACGAACAGTATGCTTTAGGCCGACCTCCTTTTGTGAATGCCCGGTTATTACATTCTTTACAATTTTATTTTATTCAGCCACAGTAAATTGCTTTAAAATGTAAAAATCAGATTATGAGCAGCTTGCTTAAAGACATTTATTCCCTGTCGTTTTACGAGAAGTTCTCAGAGAGCCTGTCGCAGACCGTTCCATCATTTAACAGGCAGCAATTTATCACCCAAATCTTTACGCCTGATTTTAACGATAAAGAGCTGAAAGACCGGATGCGACATACATCCCTTGTGCTTCATACTTTTTTTCCGGCAGATTATGGAAAGACAGTGGACCTGATAGAAAATGTGATCATCCGCCTGCGGCGCGATAACTGGAAAGATGACCGTCTGGAATTTATGTTCTTACCGGATTATATAGAAATTTATGGAATCGATCATTACGAGGTATCTATTAAAGTGATTGAATTCATCACGCAGTTTGTAAGTTGCGAGTATGCGGTGAGACCATTCATCATTAAGTATGGCGAGAAAATGTTAAACCAGATGGCTCGCTGGTCTTTGCACAAAAATCATAAGGTAAGGAGATTAGCCAGTGAAGGCAGCCGTCCCCGGTTGCCCTGGGCTATGGGTATACCTGAACTTAAAATAAATCCGGGACCCATAATACCCATTCTCGAAAACCTAAAGGACGATCCGTCTGAATCGGTTAGAAGAAGTGTTTCAAATAACCTTAATGATATTGCAAAAGACCACCCTGAACTAGTGATCGGCATTGCGCGGAAATGGAAGGGGTTGAGCAAAGAAACGGATGCTGTGATCAAACATGGTTGCCGTACACTGTTGAAAGGCGGGCATACGGAAATCCTGCAGCACTATGGCCTGGATGGAAAAAATATATCGTTAACGGCTTTTAAGATCATATCATCCAACATAAAAATAGGAGAGAGCCTGGAATTTAATTTGTCGGTGATTAACAGGCATACGTCGACACAGCTGGTTCGACTTGAATATGCCGTTTACTACAAAAGATCAAACGGCCAGTTTGGCAAAAAGGTTTTTAAGATCAGCGAAAGAATGTATGAGCCGGGTGAAAGGGCAGACGTTCACCGGAAACAGCGATTTATATTAATTACGACCAGGAAACTTTACCCTGGAAAACACCGGTTGTCAATCATCATCAACGGTCAGGAAAAAGGGACAAAATATTTTGTATTGACTGGTTAAGATACAGGACGGCTTTAGCTGCGTTATCACGATGACTCTGATTTGGCTATGGTTACCGCTCAGCCAATCAGACGTTGCCTTCTAATTACTCTGTTATTTATCCAGGGACGCAAACCACGGCAGCGCATTGAGCATCATCGGTTCGATGCTGACACTGTGATTGCCATTCGGAATAGGAAAAAATTCAACGTTGGTTGCCCCGGCTGCCCTGAACCTGTTAAAGGTAACCAGGGAGGTTTGAAAGTACGAGGCTTCATCGGCAGTTCCGTGATAAAGACGGGTAGGACTTTTAGGTACCCAGTTTAAAAAACTGTTTCTCGCAAGCAGCTGTTTTAAGGCTGTTTCTTTTGCAGGGTTCTTAAGTTCCGCATAAAAAACCGGATTGAATAATGCTGCCGTAGAAGTGGTTAAAGCAGCGTCTATCTCTGCCCGGCTTTTGGTGCCGTCAAGTAATTCAGGTATTCTCGAAGCATAAGGCTCCCGGAGAAAATCACTGAATGGCCGGTTCAAGTCGTATGTACTGTTGTAAGCCTTAACTATAAAAGCAAGGAGAGAAGGGGCAGCGTAAGTAGACGTATCGGCGATGATATTTAATGTAAGGCTCAGGTCGTAGCTCCCTGCTCCTTCAGCGGCAGCCGTGACGGACAGATGATGAAAAGGATTTGTTTCTATCTCCTGTTGAGCCGCCATCGTTGCATAACCGCCTTCTGAGTATCCTACCAAAAACAACCTGGGACTGATGGCGATCTGTTGTTTTCGCAGGTAATGTTTAGCTGCTTTGATCATATCCACCACCGTCAGGCCGGAGTAATTCTTGTCGAAGTAAGGATGCGTAATATTTTGGGAAATGCCATAACCGATATAATCGGGAATGACGGTAACATACCCTGCAGAAGCAAACAATTCAAAACCGGAAAAGGTCGCTGGAAAATTCGAGGGAGCTTCAGCAGCTCTGAAAATCGTTCCGTGCTGGGCACTGAGCAAAGACGGAATAACAGGCACGTTCTTAGGCACAGCCAGTAAACCGGAAACATTGATCAGCTTTCCCTTAAACGTTGTTTTATATACCATTCTGTAAAAGTCAACATCATATCTTGCCAAAGGAGCAAAATTGCCAAAACCGACTTTTGATGCAAAAGCCTGCAGTTCCGCCCTGGAGTAAGTCCCCAAAGGAGTAGCAGAAACAAACAACTTACTTCCCGGGTAGGTATCGAACTCGAAATCATCTTTTATACAACCTGCAAATACAAATACAATTAATAACAAGCAGCTTATCGGCTTCATCATTTTTTTCATAAGTTTTGAATATATTGTTCGTGAATGTTTATCTTAAATTAATCTCCAAAGTACATTGAATAATCAACCGTAAAAATTATATCGCATTTTTGCAGTGTTTCTTTAAAATAATTTGCGTGCAATTTTACGTTAACGGGCAGGTGAATTTTATGGCTGTCAAACCTGACTTCAACCGGGGAATGTAGTACATTTAATGATTACCTGTTCATCCACTTAACTGTTCAACATGAAAATAATTTTTGTCCTGATTTTTATGGCGATCGGATTCCTGGCTATTGCGCAACGGAAAAAGGAGGTGACTAATCCTCGTGTTAAAACAGGTAACGGGCTGGTAGAAGGGGTTCGGGAATCAGGGATTCTATCATTCAAGGGGCTTCCCTTTGCTGCGCCGCCAGTTGGCAACTTACGGTGGAAGGAACCTCAACCCATACAAAGCTGGCACGGTGTGCGCAAGGCAGATAAGTTTGGGCCCCGGGCCATGCAACGAGCTATGTTTGGTGATATGGTATTCCGGTCTGACGGAATGAGTGAGGACTGCCTTTATCTGAACGTTTGGACACCTGCCGAAGCTGGCGTTAAGCGGCTTCCCGTGCTGGTGTACTTCTATGGAGGTGGATTGATGGCAGGCGATGGCTCGGAGCCACGCTACGATGGTGCAAGCATGGCCCGGAAAGGGGTTGTCGCCATTACCGTCAACTACCGGCTAAACCTGTTCGGCTTTTTAAGCCACCCGGAGCTTACAAAAGAATCTCCCCACCAAGCATCGGGCAACTATGGTTTTATGGACCAGGCCGCAGCCATGCGCTGGGTGAAGCAGAACATAGCTGCCTTTGGTGGCGATCCGGATAAAATTACCATTGCCGGAGAGTCGGCAGGATCCATTTCTGTCAGCGCCCAAATGGTTTCTCCGTTATCCAAACATTTGATCGCCGGAGCTATTGGTGAGAGCGGCTCTCTACTCGGTACTCTTCCCGCCCTTGCCCTGGCAGACGGAGAACAGAAGGGTTCGCGCTTTGCAGAACTTGCCGGTGCACATTCGCTTGAAGACCTTCGCAGTATGACAGCATCACAGTTGCTGGACGCTTCGGCAAACCATGAATGGGAACTTTTCGGGCCGACGGTTGACGGCTATTTTTTGCCTGACTTTCCGGAAAAGATCTATGCTTCCGGAAAGCAAGCCCAGGTTCCTTTACTGGCAGGATGGAACTCCGAAGAGGCGAGCTTTACCTCGATTATGGGCAAGGAAAAACCTACAAAAGAAAATTACGAGAGGACGCTGCTAAAATTATATGGTGATAAAGCCGCGGAGGTTTTGAAACGCTATAGCGGCTCTACTGATCAGGAATTGCAACAGGCAGCCACTGACCTTGCCAGTGACCGGTTCATCGGCTTCAGCACCTGGAAATGGTCGGATACGCATAGCCGTACGGGTGGCAAACCGGTTTATCGTTATTTGTATTGCCGTGCAAGGCCTGACGCACGGGCGGTAAGGGAGAATAGCAATCGCGGAACATCAGCAGGGGCGGATAAAACTGCAGATACGGCTAAACAACTTGCTCCCCGGCGCGGTGCAGTTCATTCGGCTGAAATCGAATATGCATTAGGCAACCTGGCTACTAACCTGGTGTACGACTGGCAGCTGGAAGATTATCAGGTCAGCAGGTTAATGCAATCTTATTTTGTCAATTTTGTCAAAACCGGTAACCCCAACGGTTCCGGACTACCGACATGGCCCGCGGTAAAAAGCGGCGTGCCAGCAACGGTAATGCATATCGATGTGCACACAAGGGCGGAGACGGAAAAGACGCGCGATCGTTACCTCATCCTCGATCAGATAACAATGAAGCAGTAAAATATTTGCAACTTATTTTACTAACAGATATTTTTTGGTAACCACTCATCTTAAATATCTCATCTCCCATATTGCCCGGTAACCAGTACTTACGCGTAGGGGTAAGCTCTTAATAAAATAAATTCCTCCTGCCATGTTCATGATTTCTGCTATTAACGCATTATAGTTGCATACTACGGCTTTGGTACAAAACGTAAATCGTCTACATTAACTGGGTTGATCATATGAAAGTAATTATTTATGGTACCGGCAAACAGGCAGAATTCACCCACTACCTTTTTGCAAACGACAGTTCGTATGATGTTGTGGCGTTTTGTCTTGAACAAGCGTTTCTCCCTGACCGTGAGACTACATTCTCGGGAATTCCAGTAATCAGTCTGGAGGAAATCATAAAGGATTTTTCTCCATCAAGATACAAAATGCACATAGCCATTGGAGATAATAATATCCGGGAAAAGATGTTTGCCCTCGTCAAAAGCAAAGGCTTTACCTGTGTAAGTTATATTTGTTCAAAAGCCCAAACCTGGAATGATCTGGAAATAGGAGAGAATGTTTTTATAGATCAGGCTTCAACGGTTCACCCGCTTGTAAAAATTAACAACAATTCTAGTCTTATCGGAGCCTCTGTAGGGCATCACTGCAGGATTGGCAGGAACGTGCTCATCTCCGGCTCTTCTTTAGCAGGAAACGTTACCGTGGGAGATAACTCCTTCCTGGGACTAAACTCTTCCATTAAAGAAAATGTGGTTATTGGTTATCACAATATCATCGGGGTAGGCGCATTTATCGGGCACGACACGCAAGATAACGCGGTATTTTCCGATCATTGCAGCAGGAAAAGAAATATTTCCGCTGACGAAATACATTTGTTCAGGTAAGCTGCTGGTTGGATTATATGTCCAGAACAATGACCGTAACATAAAATCCTGTGGCGCCCATTCAGATCGTCTTTTTGCAATCGCGGCAAGAAAAGCTTCCTTGCGTCGTTTTGAAACATCTATAGTGGTACCGTCAGACATAATAACATAACCACCTTCTCCCCTGACATATTTTTTTATTTTGTTTAAGTTCACCAGGTAGGAATGATGAACCCTGAAAAAATGGTACATCTCCAACAGCAAGTCGTATTCTTTCAGGTTAGTGGCCAGTTCACGTTTGTTAATATGACTGCCGATTCTTTCTCCAAGAAGTATGGTGAGATGTGGAATGCCCAATACAAATTGGCAGCATTTGATGCCGTCCGTGTTGGCAACGAGATCAGGTACTCCGGTGTCTGGGATCCTAACGCCAATGCACAATATATTGTCTGGGGACATACCCGGGAACAGGTTCGTCAAGCCTACGATGAAATGTGGCAGCTGAACATGACACTGGGATGGATGAATACGGTGTTCTTTTAACCTAACCTTGTTGAAAATTCCACGCCGTCGCAGGTAAGCTGTGCATTGAGACAAAAGGGCTTGAGGTGTAAATACGCAACATGCGTAGAGAGCACTTCAGGCTCTTTTTGCATTGCCGGTATGGTCGGATACTGCCAGGCGTGTCCCCATGCATTACCATGTAATAGTCACCGCTATGTAATTAAATTCTTCTCATCAAAAATTATTAAAATACTCTACCTTTCAAGCAACTGAAGAAGTAATACATGAAGTATATCATTTTACTGCTGGTGATCCCCGTACAACTCCTGGCACAAAAAACGACTCCGACAGAAATAAACCGCTGGCAGCAACAGGCTAAACAAGTGACCATCATCCGGGACAATTGGGGTATACCGCACATCTATGGTAAAACGGATGCAGATGCCGTTTTCGGTTTGCTGTACGCACAGTGTGAAGATGATTTTAAGCGGGTAGAGATGAATTATGTGGAGAAACTGGGCAGAATGGCGGAAATAAAAGGCGAAGCGGAAATGTACAACGACCTGCTTATTAAATTGCTGATCGACACGTCCGAGGCGATAGCAGATTTCAACAATGCCGAACCCTGGCTAAAAAAATTGCTTAACGCCTATGCCGACGGCATCAACTATTATCTGTTTAAAAACCCGCAGGTAAAGCCGGCTCTGCTGCAACGGTTCAAGCCATGGTATCCGCTGCTTTGGACCGACGGAAGTATTGGAGCCATTAGTACGGCTGACATTACTACTTCAGAAATCAAGAACTTTTATTTAGTCGGTGCGGCCTCATTGTCGGTGGTGCAGCCCGATCCTGACCACCAAACCGGATCCAACGGTTTTGCCATTGCGCCTTCAAAAACAGCTTCTCGTAATGCCATCTTGTATATCAATCCGCATGTAACGTTTTATTTCCGGCCGGAGGTGCAGGTGGTCAGCGAAGAAGGACTACATGCATACGGCGCCGTAACCTGGGGACAGTTTTTTGTATACCAGGGTTTTAATGAATATTGCGGGTGGATGCACACGTCAAGTAATGTAGATGTGGCCGACCTGTATGAAGAAAAGATCGTCAGGAAAAACGGCCATTTTTTTTATGAATACAACAAGGCGCTGAAGCCGGTGCGCAGGAAGAAGATAGTCATACGCTATCGCGACGGTGAAGCTTTGCAGGCTAAAACTATTACTGCGTTGTATACGCATCACGGACCGGTAATGGCCCAGCGGGGCGGGAAATGGCTCAGCCTTAAATCTTTTAACCGATCTGTTATCAGTTTGAAACAAAGCTGGCTCCGCACGAAAGCAACAGGATTGGAAGACTACAGAAAAGTAATGGAGTTGAAAGGCAATACGTCAAACAATACAGTCTTCGCTGATGCCAAAGGAAATATTGCCTACTGGCATGGTAATTATATTCCGGTCAGGGATCCTAAGCTGGTATGGTCGAAGCCGGTAGACGGAACAACCGCTGCAACTGAATGGAAGGGATTGCATAAAACTGATGAAACGGTACACTTGTACAATCCTCCTAATGGCTGGATACAAAACTGCAACTCTACGCCGTTTACTGCTGCAGGAAGTAATAGTCCTAAGAAAGCGGACTATCCACCTTATATGGCCCCGGATGGTGAAAATTTTCGCGGGATCAATGCTGTTCGGGTATTAAGCAGGGATTCAGGTTATACGATCGATAAAATCATTGCTGCGGGTTATGATGGTTATCTGGCTGCCTTCCGGATCCTGGTACCTGCTGTTGTCGCCGCATTTGAAAAAGCCGATCAACAGGGAGACACCGCTTATGCTTCATTAAAAGATGCTGTCTCTGTGCTACAACAATGGAATTATTATTCAGGTGAGGCTTCGGTAGCTACTACTCTGGCAGTGGAGTGGGCGCAGAAATTAAGTCCTGCGATACAACGTGTTTATGTTGATGAGGGGGAAGCCGACCAGGTGCAGCAGATGACGGAGTTCGCTGCCAGGGCAACTCCGCAACAATTGCTTCAACCACTTCGTGAGGTGATTGTTGAGTTGACCAGCAAGTTTGGCAAATGGCAGATGCCGTGGGGGGAAGTCAATCGTTTTCAGCGCCGCACCGGGGCGTTTCAGGAAAAGTATGATGACAGCCAACCGAGTTTGCCGGTTGGTTTTGCTTCTGCTTTGTGGGGTATGCTGCCATCTTACAATAGCCGCTATTACCCCGGCACTACAAAACGATATGGCGTAAGCGGCAACAGCTTTATTTGTGCTGTCGAATTTGGCAAACGGGTAAAAGCGAAATCATTGTTGGCCGGCGGACAAAGCGGAAGTCCATCGTCTCCTCATTTTGCAGACCAGGCTCAGATGTATACGAAGGGACAATTCAAGGATGTATTGTTTTATAAAGAGGAGGTTTTGAAAGCGGCGGTAAGGAGTTACCATCCTGGAGAGTAATTCATTTAATATTTAATTTATGATAAAAGTTTTTACAGGTTTGTGTTTGTTGGTTTTAGTTATATCCCTGCAAGTGTTTGCGCAAACGACGAAGCCAGGCTCGGTGTCCGACATTAAATTTATTGAAGGGCACTGGAAGGCAAATGCTGATGGAAGAACAGTAGAAGGAGTGTGGCTGGCACCGGAAGGAAATAACATTTTGGGCTTTATGCGCATGATGACAGGTGGCAAGGCCAGCCTGTATGAGATACTGGCTTATGAACAAAGCGACCAGGGACTGGTATCGCTGGTAAAACACTTCAGGCCGGGATTGCTTGGGGTGGAAGAGAAGGACCGCCAGGACCGGTATAATTTTCTGGAGGCTGGCACTGGCAGGGCCGTTTTTGAAAAGCAGGGTGAAGCGTTGCGTATTTTGTATGAAAAAAGATCCGCCGATCAATTTGTGATTGCCAGGGGAAACCTGCAGGAGGGCAAGTGGGTGTTCAAGGATCTTTTTGTTTTCGACAGGGTGAAGTAGGATTTTCTTCGAGTAAAGGTATTCTACGCTGAAGCAGCTTAAGGCAGTATAACATGAATAGCGCTTCTCATTATTTTGTCATCACGAATGAGCCCATCGGGCATAACACTTTTGTGCACAGCATTTAAGAAACAGCCTTATAAATTTTGACAACCCGCTCTGAAAGGATTTCTCCGGTCGCATATGCCTCAGGCTGAAGAACCGGCAACGGCGACCTGCGAAATGACAGGAAAATGATTACTATCGACACTAATAACCCCGGGCAAACACAACAGCCCTGCTCCCGCAAGCGCAGGAGTGGGAACTCCTCCTCTTCCCGTTCATTTATTTTTTGGTGAATATGAAGGAGAATGTACATTTGCCGCGGAGAGATGGCAGAGCGGTCTAATGCGGCGGTCTTGAAAACCGTTGACTGTTACAGGTCCGGGGGTTCGAATCCCTCTCTCTCCGCAACGCATATCCATAATAAGTTGTAAAACAAGTAAATGTGAATACATTTTAATATAGGGGAGCAAAAAAGGGAGCGGTATTCATAATTTTTTCTGATGAATTTTACATGTATTTTTGCCTCTTAGCCTTAAGGCTATCATTTAACAATATTCGGGCAGTGTTTCTACACTGCCCTTTTTTGTATATGTCTGGTCCTGAAATAGCTTGGAATTAAAAGCAATCACGCGCGGGAACTTACTTACTTACTTAAGTTTCGCAGTTAAATTACGTTAGAATTTGTTTATGTTTTGGAGATATTAATTCCAATATTCCATTTAATTTACCGGAGTTGATAATCTTGTTGATGCATATATCAATATCTTCCACAAATACATCTAACGTTTCGATAATGATTTTCATAATAACTATTAATAGTTCCCATAACCTTATATGCAGCCTTTGTTCCATCATTTCTTCACCGGTAGCTCTGAATAATTCTCCTCTGGTTTCATAGTCATCGAAGCGTTTTCTTAAGGTAAGCAGGATATATTGAATCATGGTAATGGTAGTGTCTGCTATCTGCGCTTCCAGGCTTTTAGATTGGCATCCTCCCAGATTCAGGTATTGCTTGCTTTCTTTAAAGAACACCTCGATAGTCCACCGTACCTGATATTGCTCCATTACTTTACTATAAGAAAGAGCAGTATCGGTTGATAAAATCAAATGCCATTTACCTTTTTGACCAAACCGGCTAAAAAATAATCTGACCGGGTATTCTTTGTACATGACATCCACTATCAAATAACTTGCTCTAAGCTTACTGCAACGTTTGATACCTGTATTGCGTTTGACCCTGGTTAACAATTCGGTGGCACTATAATACTTTCCTTTGTACAAGTATTTAGCTTTGCCCATTTTCATCATTCCGATCAGGTGCACGTTTTGTTTGCTATAACTCCTTACGCATTCGATCATCCGTTCTGAAGTAAACCAACTGTCCATCAGCACATAATCTACTTTTAACAATCGAAGCGCCCTTTTAATCATCTCTATCCCAACCTCGGTTTTACTCCTGTCTACCTCCCTGGCTCTTTTATTACTTTCACTGTCTTCAAGGCGACATCCTTTATATTGCCGCTTTAATTGCTTTTTAGTCAATCCATAAGGCTTTTGTTCATTTTTGCCTTTTTCCCGGTGCAATGAAAAATCCAGCGGCAGATTACTTTTTCCATCATAATAACACAACAGCAATAAACGAAGCCCTAACTGATAGCTATGGTTCACATGATCCCAAAGCTTGCCTGTAAATTCTATAGCCCTCCCTGATTTATGCAACAAGGAATCATCTATGATCAAACAACGTTTGGCTTGTGTTTCAGCCTCCCCCTTCTTTTCAATAATGACCACGAATCGTTTTACAAAACTCATCAGCAACCTACGCCATGGAATGGTTTGCATGTTCTTAAATCTGTAATACACATCCTTGTCAGCACCGGACAAATCTTTGCTACGCGATTTAAATAGCGCATGTATACTGGCATGTTTAAGAAAAGGCAAAATGATCAACACCGGAAATACATCAATAATATGATAGCCTCTTTTCTTCAATGGCTTTAATACACCATACACCCTTTTAAATTCAAAGAACGAAAGTAGATTAACGAGGTAATCCACCATTTTTGTTGAATTGGAAAAATATTTTTTTAACTCTTCTACCGATTGAATATCTTTGGATTGCAGCATGACCTTGTACAAGTTTAGTACCTTTAAGTTACTGAATTTCAGTAGCTTACACAAGAATTCATGCTGCTTTTTTTATTTATTTTTCTTTTCTTTCCATCTAAATTTTATCTGCGAAACTTGAGTTACTTACTTATAATTCATAAAGTTATGATAGACAAAGACCTTTTGTTAAAACGGCTTTCAATCATCAAATTGCTCTATAAAATTGGCCTCGAGCAGTCCAAGCAATCTGAATCAATATCCTTCTTCTCAATTTTATCTTTTCATGACAGCATCGAAATGTTTTTAAAATTACGTGCTGAACATAAAGAAATAAAATCAGAGAAATTTTCCTTCATGGACTATTGGGATTCTATACCCGAACTTACTATGAAAGAAAGTATGAAAAATTTAAATGCAAGACGAGTTAATTTAAAGCACAAGGGACTTATACCAGCAAAGATCGAAGTAGAAACATCCCGAGTAGACACTGGAGCATTTTTTGAACAAAACACAAAATCAACGTTCGATATAGACTTTTCCGAAATATCCTTACTTGAATTAATCAAATTTCCGGAAACTAAAAAGCTGCTTATTTTATCCCAAGAATTTTTGGACCAAGAAGAATTCGAAAAATCGGTGGAAAAAGTAACTAAAGGTTTTAACGAACTTTTAATTGAGTTTAAAGAAAATAAGAAAAAGAAGGGTCACAAAACAGACTTTGATTTTATTGAAACAATATCGTTCAATAAGTACAATTCCAATAATGAACCCAATAAGGGAACAGATAAACGAGTTGAAGAGGTAGTGGATGAGCACGTGCATTTTTATCGTTCTTGTTTTGATGCAATACTCCGGCAATATGGATATCATAGGCGGAGCAAAGCCTTAGGATGTCAGTACTAGTTAAATGCCCTTCAGCAGGATCCATAAAATCATTAAGCAGATCAACCAGCCCGTCTATTATCACCAGCCTAACGCCAGGGGTACCTTGTATTCCAGCTTCGATGATTTTTTTTCTTTCCCCTGGGGTAAATTCACGCAAATCACAGTAAATGAGCTTTGAGGTGGTTTCAACACCGGCCAACCTTAAAATGAGCTTCATTGTTCTTGCTGCATAACTCTCCCCTTGTTCATTGTCAAAAATTAATGCCGTTCCTTCGGTGCAACCAACAAGAAACTTGACGCCGGCAATGGAAATTATCCCGCATATAAATGCCGCCGCCACGATGGCCAATGCAATTGTTTTCTTAGATTTTTGCTTTCCCTGCCATAGGCTGAATGATTTGAGAGTCAAAAAAGGTATCGTCTCTCCGTTTTGGAAAATACTAACAACTGGGACTGGTAAAGGGTAATCTTTAGTCTGATCAATGATACAAGACAAAAATTTGTCATGGTAACTCTTGCCTTTTGTATAGGTTTCAATATCAGAACGATCCGACTTGCCATTCTCTCCGGCAGCGGAACCAGACAGAGGCTTAACAACGGCGCTTACTCCATTTGGTTCAAATGCCTCATTCAGATGAGCATCGATATGATTTGCCGTTGGAATCATTTTGTTGTTAATTTGTTACTAACTAAAGCTTGTACAACCGCATTCCAGTCATAGCGAATTGAGCTACCGATTTGTAAGAATGGAATCTTCCCCCGCTTTTGATGCCGTATGACCGTAGGCTCAGTTATTCCAAGGCGCTTACAAAGAGTCTCTCTGTCGATAATTTCATTTACTCGGTCCTGGGGTGTATTAGTATTGCTTGTAGAGGAAATAACAAGTAAATTTTTAATTTCATCCAACTTATGGGAGAGTTCTTCAAATGGATTATAAGTCATTTTACCTCCTCCTTTTTAAGCCCAATGAAGGCATTAAGCGAAGATTTCGGGTATAATAACTTTTTCCCGGCTCTAACTGCTTTGAGATGGCCGGCTTTACGTTGTTGCCATAGAAAAACAGAACTACACTTAATATATTCTGCAGCCTGTTGATCTGTTAGAAGTTCATCTTTATCGACGGAGCTTTTACTGTCAATAGCTGTTTTCACCGCTTCATTGACAAGCTTTGTAAATTCTGCACGAGACATCGTCGTTTGCACCATAAAAACTTTTGTTTAAAATTTCTTAGTGCAAAGATGCTAATGGAGCTTAATGATAATTAAGAATACCCGGTATAAAAAATCCGCATACCGGGTACGAAAATTGATATCTATTTTAATTTTGCTAATTCTGATATAGCAATTTCTTGAGCACTGGGGAATAGCTCAAGCAAAGTAATTACATTTTGAATCTCTTTTGCTGTTGGGGGCCTATATTGGTATGATTTTCTTTTCCTGGTTGCAGGTAAGAGATAGAAATGCCTCATATCTTTTTTAACACGTTTGAAGCGGGCAGGCTGAATTACCTAAAAGAAATTTGTGTACGTTGAAGAGCGATTCAGTTACGAGGCCTGGTATTCTCCTGGATTTTGGTAAAGAACTATAGGGAGGATTGCAAGTTATTGCATCGATGACTGCAAGCACGACCCTGTAAAGGTACGTATCCGTTTTCCTGAAAGTGTTTACTAAGTGCTCTACATTGGAGAATGATCGAAACCTACACTAGGATGAGTTATTCTTTCTGGGGTTAGGAAAGGGAAATTTTATACCTCTACAGATTAAATAAGAACCTTACTGCTCACCCGCCACTCTTGTGGCGTTACCCCGTAATCCTGCTTGAAAACACGGGCAAAATAGCCAGGATCATTATACCCGCAATCATACGCAACAGAAGCAATAGTATTGGAAGGATTTTTTAATAAATTTTTGGCCTTGTTAATGCGGATCATGCGGATGAACTTATTAGGAGAAGAGCCAGTGATTGCCTCTAATTTCCGATGCAATTGAGAATGGCTAATAAAAAGCAGCTTGCATAATTTCTCCACGGTAAAACTTGCATCAGCGACATTTGCTTCTATTGCTTCTCTTACTTTTTTTACAAAGACGTCTTCAACTTTATTTTCAACAGTCTTTGTTTCAGCAATGATGGCATCTAGTGATGTATGATTGTTTAGACCCAATTTCTTCAGATAGTATTGCTGCAGGTTTTTTCGAAGTTCCAGCAATTTTTTTATTTGTACCAATAATTCTTCCTCGTGAAACGGCTTTTGCAAGTATACATCGCACCCTTGTTGCAGCCCTTCAATCTTGCTGTCTATATCCGCCTTTGCCGTGAGCATGATAATCGGGATATGACTGGTATGCTCATCGCTTCGTAACCGTTCACACAATTCAAACCCATCAACAAAAGGCATCATCACATCCGTAATAATCAGATCCGGTATCATTTCAACGGCTATGTCAAAACCTTCTCTTCCATCCTTGCCTACAAGAACTTGATAATCCGACAGGCACGATGTGGTGTAAGTAACTACGTCTGCATTGTCTTCCACTAATAAGAGCAATGGCTTTTCTTTGTTTTGCTTTTCATCAGTTGTTAGAATGGTGCTTATAGTTGCGTTTAGTTTTGGCTGATAAGCTTCTTTTACCACCCGATAAGGAACAGTTTCTTCCAACTCAGCTACTTTTATCATTGGCAGTATCACAGTAAACTCGCTTCCCTTATCAGCCCCTGACGTCGGGCTTTTGACACTGATTTCACCATCCATTAGTTTAACCAGTTCTTTCGTCAGCGCCAATCCAATGCCCGTGCCTTCTGCTTTCCTCGTAGGACTATTATCGAGTTGATAGAAGCGATCGAAAATGTGTTGCAACTGGTCTTCGGGTATGCCGATCCCGGTATCTTTTACTTTTAATGTTAGTGACAGGCTTGTATCATCATGCGGTAATAGGCTTATACTTACATTGAAATAAATATTTCCTTTTTCCGGTGTAAACTTCAAGGCATTCGATAATATGTTGGCTACAATCTGCCTGACTCTTTCCGGGTCGTAGGCAACATGCAACGAATCTATGTCGGTCAGGAAGTGAACGGCCTTTTGACCGCTTTCCGCCAATGAATGAAAAGACTCGACAACGTATCTAAGAAAATTAATGATATCGCCATTTACCGGCTGCAACGACATTTTACCCGTCTCCAGTTTTGATAAGTCAAGCATTTCATTTACCAGGTTAAGCAAACTTTGACCATTACGTATGATCATGTTCATGCTGTTAGTAGAGTTCTCATTGGGCTTATTCATTACCTGTTGTGCCATACCCAGTATAACCGTAAGCGGGGTACGGAATTCGTGGGTGATGTTGGTGTAGAGTTGTGTTTTTAGCGTATCCAACTCCTTCATTCTTTTTGATTCCAGGTGCTCAAAATTCAATTGCGCTTTTAGCCTTGCCCGGTTTACGGAAAATTTGAAATAAGCTCTTATGACTAATGCCAGCAAAAGCGCATATATGCCATAAGCCCACCATGTGCGCCACCACGGTGGTAGCACCTTAATTTCAAGATTAGCTATTTGACCACTCCAGATACTCTGGCTGTTGCTGCCTTGCACTTTAAAGTGGAATATACCGGATGGTAAGTGTAGATACGTTGCCGTACGCCGGGTTCCACTTTCCACCCAACCTTTGTCTATGCCAACTAATTGATAACGGTAATTATTTTGAACTGGCGCTGTAAAATCGAGTGACGAGAATTCAAGCGTAAGAATATCCTGTAAATAGTTTAGCGTAATGCTTTTGGTTCCTTCAATGTTGTTTGGCAAAATACCCGTTTTATCACCTGCAACTACCGGCAAATTGTTGATCATGATATTGGTGATAAATACATTGGGTGTAAACTTCGCTTTAAGGATTTTTTTTGGATTAAAGATATTCAGGCCGTTCACACCGCCAAAGGCAAGATCGCCGTTAGGCAGCTTTGCATACGCTCCGGTGTTAAATTCATCGTTCTGTAATCCGTAGGCTTGAGTGTAATTTCGGAAAACCCAATGAGTGCTATCATTCGTTGTATGGGCAAGCAAACAAAAGATTCCATTATTGGTGCTGCCCCAAATATTACCGTCATCATCTGCAAGGATGCCATACACCACATCATGCGGTAAACCGTCTTTAATAGTAAGATGAAAGAAGTCACCCGTATTCTTATTAAACCTGTTTAATCCGCCACCTTTCGTACAAATCCATAAATACTTATCAGGCTGCAGCGGGTCATCGAGAAAGCATGACACATGATTATAATTAAGAGAATTTCGCGTGTTGCTGTTATTGTAATACCATTTAATTCGGGGTGCAGTTTTTTCTTTGTCGCTAAAAGTAACTTTTGCAAAGCCTTCCTGTGTGCCGATCCAGTAAGTGCCGCCCATATCTTCATACAAGGCTGTGCAGATAGCTTTGGGAAGAACAGGCTTCACTGCATCGGTATTAATGCTGAAGCTGTCGCTCTTGCCGGTACTTGTATTGAGCCGGATGAAATGGCCGCCCAACCCGGGAAACCATATTTTACCCTTGCTGTCTTCGAGCATGGGTTGTTTGTCGCCCTCACCGTGGTAATCATTAATTTCCGGATAAGAGGTTAGTTTTCCAGCCGAAGGATTGTAGTTAAAGTATCCCCTGGTATCGCTTTTTATCCAATAGTCACCTTTTCTGGTGATGAGGAAATTATCGATCTGGGTAACGGATGAAATTTTCGTAAAGGGATCCTTTTCTGTTGAATCCTTTTTCAATCTTCTCCACCCGTAGGCGAAGTCCCCTACAAAAATATCGTTCGCTGTAACAGGGACGATCCAGCGCACACTATAGCCAGGCAACCGTGCCTCAAACTTATTCCCCGCTATATTGTATTTGCGTAAGCCATAGCCCACAGAGCCGGACCATAGCATGCCTGAACGATCAGTGATAAATGGATAAACAATTCTTATGCGCTCCGGTAATTGGAGGTTCCATCGTACCGTTTTGCCGGGTTCCCATTTACTGACATCATAAAAATGCAGCTCCCGGTGATGATTTTCCCATAGCTTCTCCCTGGGTCTGAAGATAATATTTCCTGCGGGTTTTTTCTTTGTGTCAAACAGGGGAAATACATCTTTCCCATCGGAAAGAAAGAGGTTATTATTGATTAGTATGCTGCTGTCTTGTGTTAGATACCCATTGTTGAATAGCGCTCCATTATTTAACCTTGTAAAACTGTTTTTCAAAGGATCAAATTGATATACCGATCTATCCATGCCTCCTATCCAAACCTTCCCGGTTTTATCTTTTCCCATGCCATATACTTGTGCGCCGCCGGGTAATGTAAGCCGGGTAATAACCGGTGCAGCGTTCTTTTCAAAAAACTCGTTGGTTAATTGAACGACGTTAAAACCAGCGCCATCGGCTGCTACCAGCACCCTGCCATCAGGCAATTCCTCTATCCATCGTATCCCATTCCCGGATATGCTGACAGGATCTGAAGATCTGTGTACGATGCGGTAAAAGTTCCCGCTCTTTTTATCATAAATATTTAAACCGGCATCCTCTGTTCCTGCCCATATCCTGCCTTTAGAGTCTTCCAAAAGTTTTACAATGGTGTTGCTGCTAAGGCTGTGAGAATTGTATGGATCGTTGGAAAAAACTTTGAAGCTATAACCATCATAGCGGTTCAAACCATTTTTGGTGGCTGCCCAGATAAAGCCTTCCTGGTCCTGCAACAGGTCAAACACCATCCCTTGCGACAAGCCCTGGTTGGTGGATATGATCTCGTAATCAGCAATTTTTTGTGCAGTTGCCCTCCATCCAAAAATTATGGACAATACGAAGATTGTTTTTAAAACAGTTGGGCGGAGCATCATATGTGACGAAAGAATGGAAAATAATTTTGATACGGATCTTAAACAGGAGTGGAGAATGTTACAAATTACGAATAAATCCTGACCCTGCATAATTTGTCCGTATAAAAGCTGAAAGTGTACAGGAAGATGATTGCAACGTCCTAACAGGAGGAGGCATTTTGGCAAAACCTTTACCTCAAACTAAATAAAATTAGAAAACTAAACATTGTGAAAAAGTTATTCATTGCAGCACTAATCGCTGTGTCTCTTACCTCAACCGCTTTTGCCGCCGGCTTACCAAAAATGATCAAAAAGCAGTAAGAAATTTCTGAAATGGACTACTAAGGTGCAAAAGATGTACAATGGAAGTCTTCAGCCTCTTGCAGCAAAGTTTCTTTTATGGATCGTTGGAAAAAACTTTAAAGCTATAACCATCATAGCGATTAAAACCATTTTTGGGGCTGCCCAGATAAAGCCTTCCTGGTCCTGCAACAGGTCAAACACCATCCCTTGCGACAAGCCCTGGTTGGTGGATATGATCTCGTAATCAGCAATTTTTTGTGCAGTTGCCCTCCATCCAAAAATTACGATGGACAATAGAAAAATTGTTTTTAAAACATTAAGACGGAACGGCATGTGTTACGAAAGAAAAATACAACGTGATTAAGATAAGAAATTGAAACAGAGTCGGAAATGTTACCATACAAGTGACGAATTAATCCTGACCATGCACAATTTGTCCTGATAAAAGCTGAAAATGTACAAAATCTTGAATGATATGTGCCAGCCTAAATGTAATGGAGCGCAGACCTTTGAATCATCGTATTCATTCTGTTTTGTAACCTCAAAACGCCACACAAACAAGGCAATTAAAGAATCATGCAAACGGTAACTGCTTCACTAAAACAACCACGCCGGCTGCCGGCACTTACGCAGCACAAGACCCTGCGGTATTTCAATTTCATTGCTTTATATATAGCGCAGGGCATTCCTGAAGGCATGTTGTTTTTTGGCATACCGGCCTGGATGGCGGCCAGTGGAAAAACACCGGGAGAGATTGGAAGTTTTGTGGCAGTGTGCGGCTTACCGTGGAGCTTTAAAATAATAGTGGCGCCAATGATGGACCGCTTTAGTTATCTGCCCATGGGCAGAAGAAGGCCCTGGGTTTTGTTCGGGCAGGCAGGATTGATACTTAGCTTTGCGGCAATGGCGTTTGTGCCCGATCCGTTAAACAACACCGCCCTTTTTATGGCGGCTGCGTTTGCCATTAGTTTTTTTGGGGCCTTTCAGGATGTGGCTACCGACGGCATGGCAATAGACATTATTCCGGCAGAGCAACAGGCAAGAGCCAATGGTTTTATGTGGGGCTCAAAAATTATGGGCACCTCGGCTTCGCTTGCCATCGGAAGCTGGCTGCTTTATAAGTATGATTTTTCTACGGCCATACTTAGCCTGTCTGTACTGGTTGCCCTCATTATGCTGGTGCCGTTGTTTTTAAAAGAGCGGCCCGGCGAAAAACTATTACCGTGGACCAAAGGAACTGCCTCTCCCGAAGCAAAGCAACAACAGGTAACAAGCTGGAAGGCCATCTTCACTTCTTTATATAAAGTATTCAGTTTACGCAACAGCCTTTTGTTTGCCATGATGGTTTTTGTGGCGGCAGGCGCCTTTAATTATATAGATACCCTCCTCCCCATTTTTACCGTACAGGCTTTGGGCTGGTCCGCCGAAACCTATTCGCAGTACTATGCCACCGCCACGCTTATTGGCGGCATTGCCGGTATGCTGCTCGGCGGCATACTGATAGACAAATTTGGCAAGGTGGGTATGCTGAATATTTATTGCGGCTTGCTGATCGTCATTATTTGCGCGCTGGCCTTTCAAAAAATGTACTGGCCGGCTACTTCCTTTATCATCGCTTTTATGATTGCCTTTCAGGTGCTGTATGTGTTTACCAGTATTGGCATGTTTGCCATTGGTATGCAGTGTTGCTGGAAGAAAATTTCGGCCACGCAGTTTACGCTGTACATGACCATTGCAAACATGGGCCGTGTGGTTGGCGCCAAACTAATCGGGCCTGTAAAAACAGGCTTTAGCTGGGAACATACGCTGCTGGCCTTTGGTGGAATGATTGCTATTGCCTGGCTCATTATCCAGTTCATTCGCATCAACCAACATGTAAAACGGGTGGCCGATTTTGATTCGGGAACAGCTATGCATAAACCGCTTATAAAGCGGCTTGTTGTTGCCAACTAAACAAAACCTAAACAATCATTATAAAATGCAAAGCACAACATCGCCTCTCGCCATTCCTTTAGAAAAGGCTTATCCCCCCTTGCGGGTCGTGGGTGAACGCCGTGAGACTGAAGTGGAGAAAGCTCGCTATTGCGGAGCGGAAACTGAAAACCCAAACGAGCAGGAAACATTTAAAATCAAAAACAAATAAGTCATGAAAAAATTTCTTGTAACCATTGGCTTGTTTTTAGTAGCCAACACTGCCTTTTGCCAGCAGGAAGAAAACGGCATTATCTACATTAAGCACCCGAATATTGATGCGGTGCACAAAACCGTGAAAGCCTACCTGGGAAAAGACATGGCCGCCATGAAAATGCTTTATTCCGATACCGCCAGGTGGTGGGCATCGGGAATGCCGAAAAGCATCCCGATTGCGGAAGCGATGAAACTGTGGATGACTGATTTTGAAGTGTACGACAGCGTTGACCAAAAGCAAGTGGGTTACCCGGATTACCTGCATTACAAAGACGCGGATTCCAAAACCGTTCAATCGTGGTGGACCATGTCGGGCAAGTCGAAGAAAACGGGTGAAGTGGTAAGGGTACCCATGTTCGTTCTCGATGATTTTAATGAGGATGGCAAAATAATCAGAGAGAGCATTTACGGCGATTTTTCTAAATGGAATGCGGCAAATAGCGGAAACGAAGAACAAGCCGTGCGGCAGGTGATCAGCGATCTGCAAAAAGCGCTGCAAACGGGTAATGCCGCTGAGCTCGACCGCATCTACGCAGACAGCTACACGTTTACCGGCGTTGACGGCGCTATGAGCACGAAAGCCCAGCGGCTGGCCGCCATAAAATCAGGAAAATTAAAATACAAATCGCTCACCATTGAAAACGTGAAGATCCGAATGTATGGAGACGCCGCAGTGGCAACGTTCAACGGGGAAGCCAGGTTTGCTCCGGGGAACGAAAACCTTGACGGCAAATTCATGACTACCGGAACCTTTATCAAAAGCAACGGACGCTGGGCACAAGTTGCTTCGGGAAATGCCCGCATCAGCAAATAAAATTTCAAGTCTTAAAAAAGGCAGAAGCAATTATAAAAGGCCAATACTGGCTTTGATGATTATAACACCCCATTTCTTTCATCATTAAAAACCTAAAAATGAAAAATTTATTTTTCCTGCTGTTGCTTCTCCCGGTATTAGGAATAGGGCAGACAAAAGTAGTTCTTACGTCCAGTCGTGTATTTGCCAAAAATGACAAAGCCGGCGAGTTTGAAAAAGCCCTTTCCAACCATTCAAAAAAATATCATACGGGTGATGTTGCCTGGCGGGTGTGGAGCATCCAATCAGGCCCGGATGCAGGCGGATATATGGTGACCGAAGGCCCAACCACATGGAGCACTCTGGATAGCCGTGCCGACATTAGCCCCGAACATACAGCTGATTGGGAAAAAAATGTGTTACCGCTTACTGAGGGCCGGGGTCAAAGTGGCTATTACGATTTTCAGGCCGATTTAAGCACAGTACAACTAACTGATTATGCAGACAAAATCATTATAAATCACATGACTGCAAAACCTGGTAAGATCAATAATATGACGGCGCTGCTTCAAAAATTTAAAAAGGTATGGATGGCCGGTAGTGAATCTATTGCCGTTTATTTGACAGCATTTTCGGGCGAGCCGGGATATATATATGTTACCCGTTTAAAAAATGGCTTAAAAGAATTAGCCAGCGATTATCGCAAACCAATGGCTGATAGATTTAACGAGGTCAATGGAGCCAGCTCTTTTGATGGATGGCTAAAGGATTATTCAGAGGTAGTGCAGAGTCGCTGGTCTGAACTGCTTATATACAAGCCTTTATTGAGTTCAAAATAATTAATTATTATATCGTCTCAAACAAACTGTTTGGGGCGATATTTTTATTTGCTTCTATTAAGAAAAATTTTTTCTTAAACATTCTGTTATCACTAATAAATCAACAAAATGAAACAGCTTACTCTTTTCAAATGTACAACAGCTTGTATTGCCTTATTCTTCCTTACCACAGGGTGCAATCAATCGACTGCCGATGAAACATCGAACGCAAAATCCGAGACCAAGCAGGCAATGACTACAAAAGCCGACCCCGCACAATTGAAGTCAGAAATCCAGGAACTAGAAATGGCATGGGCTAAGGCTGACAATGCCCGGGATGTGGCTACTGTTGCTGCTTTTTATGCAGATGATGCTATAAGTATGGCAAACAACGCCCCTATGTTAGTGGGTATTGCAGCTATTAAAAAAGATATAGAAGCTTCTATGGCAAAGAAAGCCAAAGGCTCTACGCTTTCTTACGATGTAATGGATGTATTTGTTGGTGGCGATTATGTTACCGAAGTTGGGAAAACAACCAGGAAGGACTCCACCGGTAAGGTAACTACAACCGGAAAGTATATGGCCATTTGGGAAAAACGAAACAACAAATGGATCTGCATAAGAGACATTGGTAATGAAGATGCAAAAGAAAAATAAAAGCAGTTTTTAGAATTGCCGCTAACAGTTGGGTATGGGCGGTGATAGATGTAACGTATTTGCTTTTTCATCCCAAAGCATTATTGCTTTCTCTGGCACACGAAAGACAAAATCGAGCGAAAGAAAACTACGATGTAAAGAGGCAGCTAAGTTGTTGCCTCTTTATTTTTCCAAAGGATGGTTCTATCAAATTAAAAACTAAAAAATAAAATTATTAGCACTTGTAGTTTTTGTGATATGCATCACCACTCAGGTTTCTGCCCAATCGAATACGTAAATTCAGGAAGAAGTTTGGCAAAGAGAACTGCAATATTGGAAATACGTAGAGAACAATGATGTACCGGGTTACTTAACCCTGTGGCACAACAGCTTTATTGGCTACCCGGGTGCCGATACTTTAACTCGCAACAAAATAGGCGACTGGATTACCGACAGCTATAATAAGAAGGACCAACTTATAAATCTAAAATTTTAGGAAAGGCAATAAATGTATTTGGCGATGTTGCCGTCACTTTTTATGATAATGAAGACATCTAGAAGAATAGCAAGGGAGATGTTGTTTCAAAAGAGACGTATAAAATAACACACACCTTGAAAAAGTTTAACAACATGTGGTTGATAATAGGGGGAATGAGTGCACTGAAGAAAGAGTAACCTTATATATACATCAAGCCGCAGTGCTGACACAAACCTGCTGCCTGGTACTATTAAAAAAGAAATAATTTTTTATCAATTAAACCAAAAAACAATGAAAAAAGTATCTCAAAACAGCACCATATTATTTGCTGCTTTCACAATTATCTGTTTATCTCTAATAAGCTGTGCTGCTACTGATAAAGAAAAAGGGAGTCCTGTGGAAGCTAATAAAAAGATTTACACTAATGTATGGGATGAAGTATTGAACAAGCGAAACCTGAACATGATTAACGACAGCAATTTTACAAAAGATGCTGTATTGCATGTAAGTCCAAAAGATATCGTTGGAGTTGAAAACGTTAAGATCTACTATGGAGAGTTTCTTAAAGGATTTACCAATATCAAATTCACCATACAAGATATAGTCGGTGAAGATGAGAAGTTAGTGAAGCAATGGAATTTTGCCGGTACACATACTGGTGATTTTTTTGGAATTGCCGCAACAGGCAAACAAGTAAGTCTCGATGGAAGTACTGTTATACGTATGGCCAATGGAAAAATAGCAGAAGAAAGAGACTATTATGACAACATGGAATTTATGACACAGCTTGGACTGGTACCACCTGCCGGGCAATAAAATTTTATCAAATGGAAACATTAAATCTACTGCTTAGTATTGACCTGAACTATATCATCATAGGGCTGATAGTCATTTTTTTTACACTCGAACAGGTAGTTACAACGCAGTTCAAATACAATAAAAGGCCACAGCATTTTTTTAACAACATTTTATTTCAGGTTGTTTTTTTTATTGGAAATATTTTCTGGGCGACAGTGACAGTATTTAGTATTGAATGGCTGAACCATAATCAGGTTGGCCTTTTTTACCTGATTGACCTTCCTGTATGGGTGAAATTATTACTGGGAGTTGCTATGATTGATCTTGTCACGTATTGGTTTCACCGTATGTCACACCGTGTTCCTTTGCTTTGGAGATTTCACAGAGTACATCACAGCGATACAAGTATGGATTCATCCACCTATTTCCGTTCGCATCCATTTGAGCTGCTGCTTTGGTTTGGCACTTCTAATATTATTGCGTCAGCACTGTTCGGTTTAGATTTGATGACCCTGGGCGTTTATTTTCTGATAGGTACTCCCTTTTTTATTATAGAACATGCCAACCTTCGCTTGCCCACGTGGGTAGATAAAACATTTGGATTGGTCTTTACCACGCCCAACATTCATAAGGTTCATCACGAGAAGGATCAGCATTATACTGACTCTAACTATGCCGATATTTTTATTCTCTGGGATCGCCTTTTTGGTACCTATAAGTATAAACCTGCGGAGCAGATTCAAATAGGATTAGAAGAATTTGATGATGCTAAAAAGCAAACCTTCTGGTACCTGTTCAAAAGCCCTTTTTTAAATCTAAAGCGTGTTGCATCTAATTCCATATTGATTAATGAGCTACCTGAAAGTCAGATTGTAAAAACAAATTCACGATCACACACTGCCAGAGCCGGAACAGCTTATCATTAAAAATAAAGATACTCCTTGATGCTGTATATATCACTTATAAAAAAATACTTTGATTAAAATACTTACCGTTTTTGCCATTATATGCTTTACATGCGAAACAAGTGCAGCACAGGTAATTGATATGCACATGCATGGCTACACAGAAAAAGGTTTTTGGACAGGTGTAGCCCGAAATGGTTTGCCATCAAGTAAAACAGCAGGTGATCATCTTAAAGAAACCGTGGCAAAAATGGATTTTCATAAAATACAATATGCAGTGATTTGTGGTACAATAGAAAGCCTTGAAAGATATACAAAGGCAGATAAAAGATTTATTCCAGCATACCAGGATTATGAAGAAACACTTATTCCTATCCACCAGTTTGAAGAATATATAAAAGAAGGTAAAATAAAAGTTTTCGGTGAAGTGATGGCTGTGTATAAAGGCAAAACACTTGCTGACTCAAGCTACCAGCCTTACTTGGCGATCTGTGAAAAATACAACATCCCGGTGGCTTATCATACTGGAGGCAGTTTTCCGGATGCCCAGAAATTCGGATGGCCTAAATACAGAATTTCCTTTGGCGATCCTTTGTTGATAGAAGATGTTTTAGTCAGATACCCGAAGTTAAAAATCTATTTAATGCATGCCGGTGAAAACTTTTATGAAAACACACTGCGTATGATGGATGGTTACTCAAATCTCTATGCCGATTTAGGGGTGGAATTATGGCTGCATCCCCTGACAAAAGATTATGGAATTAAATTTTTAAGATCTGCAAAAGAATATGGTTTGCTGGACAGGGTAATGTTCGGTTCCGATCAAATGGTGTGGCCTGAAGCAATTACCAGTTCAATTAGCTTTTTAAATTCTATAAATTTTCTTACAAAGGCTGAAAAAGAAATGATACTGTATAAAAATGCCAGAAAGTTTCTTGGAATTCAAACTAAGGCCTTACAATGAAAAATGAGTAATGGAAACCTATACAATGTCAATATTCAAAAATAGTTGTTGACAAACATGAAGAAGCAGTGTGACGGCATTATAATTAATAGTAGATCTATACACAACCAAAACCAAAAAAAAATGAACGTTAAAAAAACGGATGAAGAAATTGGGCCTCTACAATTCTCTGAACGGATTCAATCCCTGGATATTATGCGGGGCATCGTATTATTTGGAATTTTATTAATGAACATCAACGGTATGGGGCTTGCCCATGCCTATGAAGATCCTACGGTGTCCGGCGGCTCCACAGGGTGGGACCTGTATACCTGGATAACCACGAATATGTTTTTTGAAGGAACCATGCGGGCTTTGTTTTCTCTGCTGTTTGGTGTCGGCATGTTTGTGCTGCTCGACCGGCTCGAGAAAAAGGGAGCTGGAAAGACAAAGATTGTTCAATCAAAAACGTACGATGTCC
The DNA here is from genome assembly GCA_037718865.1 of Chitinophagaceae bacterium. Lineage (GTDB taxonomy): Bacteria > Bacteroidota > Bacteroidia > Chitinophagales > Chitinophagaceae > JADCRZ01. The sequence goes on from JBBJMP010000023.1 coordinate 80,156, forward strand.
CTAATGAGGTTGTTGTGGTACCTGTTCAAAAAAGTATCGGGACGCCAGTTACTTAAATGCACTGTGCCTGCAAATAAGATATGCAAAAGAAGTTGTGATCGTTGTTTCGACCGAAGGCCCAACCACCTGGAGCAACCTGGATAGCCGTGTCGACATTAGTCCGAACATACTGCTGATTGGGAAAAAATGTTTTACCGCTTACAGTAGGATTAGGTCAAAGTGGCTATTATGATTTCCAGACCGATTTAAGCACAGTACAACTAACTGATTATGCAGACAAAATCATTATAAACTAACGTGTTGTGCTATTAAAAGCTCAGTGCATGTTTGATTTGAGCTAATTTTCTTCCATTTTGATAATTTATCCAGTGCAGGATTGACATTGATGATAGTTTGGATGTCAGTCTTGCTACCAGACCTTCATAAGATTTCGCATAGTTTCTCTTCAGATTCAGCTGATCGCACATCTGGGCGAAGAACGTTTCAACCATTTGTCTTTTAGATTTATACTTCTTCGGATGCTTTTTATAATCATCCAGCCTTGCATTGACAACCTTATTATTGATGCAGAAGCTAATGGGCTTGGCTACATGGATTACACCGTTAGTCTTCTAGGTGCTGAGGCAGTACACCGCGAGCAAAACGATCTTACCAAAAGGCTTAAGACGGCCAGGTTACCCAGATCTTGCGATCTGGGCACCTATGATGAGAGCTTTGATAACGGGCTTCAAAGAACCAGGTTAAATCAACTTAAAGAACTCCATTGGCTTGACCAGGTCTACAACATTATTTTCATGGGTCCATCGGGTACAGGAAAAACTTTCCTTTCGGCAGGCCTCTGCTCAGAAGCGGTGCGCAAAGGATATAAGGCTTATTTCCGTACCATGGAAGAACTGATGGGTATGCTTAAAATGAAAGACTTCGCCAGATCAGCCAAAGGCGAATATGGCAGATTATTAAAAGCAAATCTTATAGTAATCGATGACATCATGCTTTTTCCAATGGAAAAAAATGAAGCAGTAAGTCTTTTTAATTTTGTTAACCAGCTTTATGAAAAAACATCCTTTATCATAACAACCAATAAAAAACCGGCAGAGTGGGCTCTTATGTTAAACGATGAAGTGCTGGCAACGGCACTCCTTGACCGATTATTATATCAATGCGAGGTGATAAACCTATCAGGAAAAAGTTACCGGCTTCAGAATCGGAAAACAATTTTTGAAGAATAAAACAACTGAATTATTTTTGAAATTAACTCTGCAGTCCTGTTACCATTTTCTCTGCAGTCTTGTTACCAAAAACTCTGCACTTCTAATTACGAAAAACTCTGCATTATCGCTTACCGGCTACAACAGGCAAGTGAAATCACCTCGAGATCCGCCATTATAGGGGATCTTGGGTAAAATTGAAGGTTCCCTTTACTATCAGCTTCATCTTCAAAGAACTCTTTGCATATCTGGTAAAATCTACCGAAATTCGTTTTGATGTTGTGCATGCGTTTTGGAAAGTTTAGTCTCTAACTAAGACAACTGCACAACATCTTTTGCTTTATGGCCTTACAACTATTTTTTTAATAGCACAACGCGTTATAAACTACATGACTGCAAAACCTGGTAAGATCAATAATATGACAGCGCTGATTTAAATATTTAAAAAGTTATGGATGGCCGGTAGTGAATCTATCGCCGTTTATTTGACAGCATTTAAAAAATGGCTTAAAAGAATTAGCCGGTAATTATCGCAAACCAATGGCTGATAGATTTAACGAGGTCAATGGAGCTGGCTCGTTTGATGGATGGCTAAAGGATTATTCAGATGTAGTGCAGAGTCGCTGGTCTGAACTGCTTATATACAAGCCTTTATTGAGTTCAAAATAATTAAATATTATATCGTATCAAACAAACTGTTTGGGGCGATATTTTTATTTGCTTCTCTTAGGAACAACTTTTTTATAATATCCTTTTATCAATCGGTGTATAAAGCCAATGCCAACTGGGTTTTATCTTTTGATTGAAGACTGATTAAAATATTTTTATATTCCATGTTCTTTGCCAGCTTTCACCTGCAGTGAGTTTGTTGATGCGCTCTTTTTGAATCAGGCGTTGATCGTGTTTAAAATTATCAGCTGTACCGCACCACAACTTATTTTGTAAAATGACAAATAAGTACAATTAAATGATGCAAATGTCCTTGTGCTCTTGTAAGCTTCCCAAAAGTTCGGCCATTTTAAAGTTGACAAAATTGTTAAGAGAAATATACAACAAAGATTCAAAATAGTGAATTATAAGAGGCAACTGAAAGGTCGCTTTTAATTGCCAAAACTTCAATTTTGAAAAATTAAAATGCTTTATTAAGCATTGACCTTACCTGCATCCTCATGGCATACGGAATGCTTACCTCCTTCTGCGGCCTTTTTTCTAAAAGTGCTTCACTGCATCTATTGTATGCAAATCATAGTTGGCCCCTAAAAAAATATCTCATAATACTCTTTTTTTGGGACGCTTTTACTTTTACTAAAACTCGATCTGCCGTATTCCGTATGCGGAAAGTGTTGTAAAAATTCGCCCCAAGAGATGGCTGTTTAATTTCCCGACGTCGTTAGGACAGACGGAATCACCTATATCTTTAAGCTATCAAAAAATGCTAAAAGCGGTATAAGGTGTTCGATTGCAGTCCCTCTCTCTCCGCTGGTATAAGTATCAAACGTTATTAAAAGCCTGCAAATCGTTGATTTCGCGGGCTTTTTTGCTTTAAACACCGACCAAATTGTTCATTTATTCACAATCTGTTGGTGAATAATTCGGTGAGTCAAGAAGCAGGGAGAAAAAATGACTCACCAGAATTGATATAAGCCATTGTTGGTCAATATGTTCAAATATTGAACATGTGGGTTATTAGTGAACTGCAATCTTGAATTTAACAACGTAAAAAAGGAAAGCTTATGTTAAGTAAAAGGTTCAGTCTGCTTTTTTATTTGAAGAAGGCAAAAAATTATATACGTGGGAAACGACCGATTTATATGCGGACTACCATTGAGGTAAAACGCCTGGAGTTATCCACTCAAAGAAATTGCGAGCCTGAATTTCTATTTAAAGAAGCCAAAGAATTATGGAAAGGGGCCAATTCCCATTTATTTACGTATTACAAGTGATGGTATATCAAAAGAGTTATCAACCAAAAGAAGCTGTGATCCTAACCGCTGGAATCCTTCAGCCGAGAGAGTATCTGGTACAAAGGAAGATGCAAAAGCACTTAATGCTTATTTAGATACGCTGCAAGCGAAAGCATATGAAGCAAAGCGACATCTTATTGAAGCTAATCAAATGATTACTGCTTAGCAATTAAAGATATTCTAACTGGCAAAAATCAACGAAACAGAATGTTGAGTAAAATTTTTGAAGAGTATAATGATGATGTAAAAAAATTAATCGGAATAGATTATTCAGAAGCTACCTGGACAAAATATGATAGAACAAAAAGGTTCATCAAAGACTTTATTCAATGGAAAAATAAAACGGATGATATTCATATTGTAAACTTAAATATGGAGTTTGTAAATGATTTGGAAATTTGGGGTAAGACAGAGCGAAAATGTGGGCAGAACGCAACAATGAAATAAGTGGAATGAGCTCGAATTACAAAAGTGGTCAGGTAAGGATATCCCATTGCTGTGATATCCTCCCCTAAGAACCGTGCATGAAAGTTTCCAATTCACACGGCTCAAGCCAATACTAAGTTGAAGCATTGTTGGCTTCAGCCGGAAACACATACACAAAACCGTTAGTAAACCCTAGTTCCTGACAAATCGGATGCAAGAGAATAAGATTGGATAAATTTTCCGAACCTCCCTCCAGACGACTTTCCATATGATGAACACGCCAATTGGTTATGCTTGTAATTCTTTCCCCACACATAGAGCAGCAACCTCCTTGTCTCCTCCATAGTGCTGCGACCTTTCTGCGGCCTTCTTTATTATTTGCCATCTTTGTTGACATGCGATTTTCAAAGTACGCTTCGTAATTTGGGTCAAAGGGCGTTGCTTCGCTTTGGATTTTAATGTGACGTTTTATAAACGTATCCGAAGCGTGTTTCAACGTTATCCCTATTTTTGCCTTCCCGTTCCCATCCTTAATAATACAGCTAAAACAGTGATTGCGTTCTTTGATTTTTCTGAAGTACCTAGAATGTACCCAGGCTTTGCCTTTATTAGGATGTCTACGCATGGCCCAGCGCCAGATGGCTTTCCATATCTCGTTGTCCACTTTATTGTAGGTTGTCTTTGATACTATTGATCGATGATAGTTAGCCCATCCCTGAATCATGGGATTAAGTTTACGTATCAGGTTTTCCTGAGTTGCTGTTGCCATCGATTTAATGGTTTTCCTAATACCGGTAAGAAACGTTTTTATGTTCTTGCTGCAAGGTTTGATGAGTAGTTTAGCATTATCTTTTCCATACCCGTATTTACGAATGTTTTGTCCAAGGAAGTCGAATCCTTCCGAGATGTGGGTAATCTTCGTTTTTTCTTTGGATAGTTCAAGACCTCTTTCTTTCAAAAATTCTTCAATCGCAGGATATACCTCTTCTTCCAGGATCTCTTTTGAATTTCCGGTTATCACGAAGTCATCTGCATACCTTACAAAGTGAATCCCAAAAGGTGATGCCTGTCTGCGAAGTCCATATCTATTTAACGAATTAAACTTTTTTCCCAGCAAGTTTTCTATTCCATCAAGTACCAGGTTGGCAAGTGTAGGGGAAGCAATTCCTCCTTGAGGAGTACCTTTATGTGTGGGAAACAATTCAGCCTTTTCCATGTAACCTGCGTTTAGCCATTTACGCAATACTGTTGTATCTGTACAGATATTTTTCAGCATCCATTCATGGCTGATGTTGTCAAAACAACCTTTAATGTCGCCTTCCAGAATCCATTGCGGTGCATCTTTTCTACAAAGCCTTTTGAACAGAGCTTCGATTGCATCGGCAGTACAGCGTTCCGGTCTGAAGCCATAGCTGTTCCAGTCTGCCAGAGTTTCCGACATAGGTAGGAGTGCAAGGGTATGCAGAGCTTGCATACCTCGGTCGAGCATGGTCGGTATTCCGAGGGGGCGATCCTTTTTCCCATTGGATTTCGGAATATAGATTCGTTTTAACGGCGACGGGGTATAGCCGCAGCGCATTAGCGAGTTAGCCATGGCGGCTTTGTCTTCAGGGGTTTTAAGGAGCACCCCATCCACTCCCGGTGTTCGTTTACCACGGTTGGTAGTAATTTTCTTTACTGCCAATAATTTTGCAGCATAAGAATGTGTTAGTAGCCATTGCAAGGCTTTCACCTTACGCCAGCAGCCTTCACGTGTTGCCTTGGCGATACGCACTTGTAGCCTCATTACCATACGGTGCGCATGGTTCCAGTCAATGGAATTCCATTTTGCTCCGTCTGTGGGAACCGCATCCATATTTGGTAATACAGTCATTTGCTTGTTTCCCCTTAGTTTTAGGTTCTAGTAGTTCTCTCGCCATGATTGACCACATAGACAAGTCAGCCGGCTTTCACCGCAGGGCAATCCTTTCATCCCCTATACACTTCATTACAAAGTATCATTCGCTTTTTGTCTGATCCTTTACCCTCTCCATCAGAGGTCTTCCTTACGGTCGACTTGCCTTTAAAGGCGATGAATAGGGCTTACCTTGTTCCAATATTGCAACATGACTGGTTTAGGTCCTATCTCTCCGCCGGGCGTGTTTTGTGTCTGTGCAATCCGACGATCAAGCAGATTGTCCCACGCATGCCTTTTGGCCTGAGCTTATCAGTTTCTTTAGCTCACCTATTTTTACGACGTTTATCGATAGTTCAGTTTCCTTAACCATGCCAGCCAGCCTAGCCCTATCCCGGATGAAACTTCCAGGATCAGTTCTTACCTCGCTATTCTAACTGATAGCCTTGCGGCATTTAGGTACATTGTCCCCCAAGCTTCACACACAGAGATTACTCTTTGTGCATGTCGGAGTAGGCTATTACTAACAGAACAGTAAGTTTCTCTAATTTCTTTTCTAAGAAATTGAAACAATTGCAACATCAGCTTTACAAGTCGCACGTCAGGTAAGGATATCCCATTGCTGTGATATCCTCCCCTAAGAACCGTGCATGAAAGTTTCCAATTCACACGGCTCAAGCCAATACTAAGTTGAAGCATTGTTGGCTTCAGCCGGAAACACATACACAAAACCGTTAGTAAACCCTAGTTCCTGACAAATCGGATGCAAGAGAATAAGATTGGATAAATTTTCCGAACCTCCCTCCAGACGACTTTCCATATGATGAACACGCCAATTGGTTATGCTTGTAATTCTTTCCCCACACATAGAGCAGCAACCTCCTTGTCTCCTCCATAGTGCTGCGACCTTTCTGCGGCCTTCTTTATTATTTGCCATCTTTGTTGACATGCGATTTTCAAAGTACGCTTCGTAATTTGGGTCAAAGGGCGTTGCTTCGCTTTGGATTTTAATGTGACGTTTTATAAACGTATCCGAAGCGTGTTTCAACGTTATCCCTATTTTTGCCTTCCCGTTCCCATCCTTAATAATACAGCTAAAACAGTGATTGCGTTCTTTGATTTTTCTGAAGTACCTAGAATGTACCCAGGCTTTGCCTTTATTAGGATGTCTACGCATGGCCCAGCGCCAGATGGCTTTCCATATCTCGTTGTCCACTTTATTGTAGGTTGTCTTTGATACTATTGATCGATGATAGTTAGCCCATCCCTGAATCATGGGATTAAGTTTACGTATCAGGTTTTCCTGAGTTGCTGTTGCCATCGATTTAATGGTTTTCCTAATACCGGTAAGAAACGTTTTTATGTTCTTGCTGCAAGGTTTGATGAGTAGTTTAGCATTATCTTTTCCATACCCGTATTTACGAATGTTTTGTCCAAGGAAGTCGAATCCTTCCGAGATGTGGGTAATCTTCGTTTTTTCTTTGGATAGTTCAAGACCTCTTTCTTTCAAAAATTCTTCAATCGCAGGATATACCTCTTCTTCCAGGATCTCTTTTGAATTTCCGGTTATCACGAAGTCATCTGCATACCTTACAAAGTGAATCCCAAAAGGTGATGCCTGTCTGCGAAGTCCATATCTATTTAACGAATTAAACTTTTTTCCCAGCAAGTTTTCTATTCCATCAAGTACCAGGTTGGCAAGTGTAGGGGAAGCAATTCCTCCTTGAGGAGTACCTTTATGTGTGGGAAACAATTCAGCCTTTTCCATGTAACCTGCGTTTAGCCATTTACGCAATACTGTTGTATCTGTACAGATATTTTTCAGCATCCATTCATGGCTGATGTTGTCAAAACAACCTTTAATGTCGCCTTCCAGAATCCATTGCGGTGCATCTTTTCTACAAAGCCTTTTGAACAGAGCTTCGATTGCATCGGCAGTACAGCGTTCCGGTCTGAAGCCATAGCTGTTCCAGTCTGCCAGAGTTTCCGACATAGGTAGGAGTGCAAGGGTATGCAGAGCTTGCATACCTCGGTCGAGCATGGTCGGTATTCCGAGGGGGCGATCCTTTTTCCCATTGGATTTCGGAATATAGATTCGTTTTAACGGCGACGGGGTATAGCCGCAGCGCATTAGCGAGTTAGCCATGGCGGCTTTGTCTTCAGGGGTTTTAAGGAGCACCCCATCCACTCCCGGTGTTCGTTTACCACGGTTGGTAGTAATTTTCTTTACTGCCAATAATTTTGCAGCATAAGAATGTGTTAGTAGCCATTGCAAGGCTTTCACCTTACGCCAGCAGCCTTCACGTGTTGCCTTGGCGATACGCACTTGTAGCCTCATTACCATACGGTGCGCATGGTTCCAGTCAATGGAATTCCATTTTGCTCCGTCTGTGGGAACCGCATCCATATTTGGTAATACAGTCATTTGCTTGTTTCCCCTTAGTTTTAGGTTCTAGTAGTTCTCTCGCCATGATTGACCACATAGACAAGTCAGCCGGCTTTCACCGCAGGGCAATCCTTTCATCCCCTATACACTTCATTACAAAGTATCATTCGCTTTTTGTCTGATCCTTTACCCTCTCCATCAGAGGTCTTCCTTACGGTCGACTTGCCTTTAAAGGCGATGAATAGGGCTTACCTTGTTCCAATATTGCAACATGACTGGTTTAGGTCCTATCTCTCCGCCGGGCGTGTTTTGTGTCTGTGCAATCCGACGATCAAGCAGATTGTCCCACGCATGCCTTTTGGCCTGAGCTTATCAGTTAGATAAATATGCAGCTATGAGCGAAGCTGCGTATGAGGCATTTTTGTTAAAGAA
>JBBJMP010000024.1:0-84828 GCA_037718865.1 Chitinophagaceae bacterium
AGATAAACAATTATCTAAGCATTATGTTGCATAACTAAATAATCACTACACTAGTCAATCAAAGTTTAGTTATATTACAGCGAAAATAGGATTTGATTAATTATGAAGCGGTCCCGTCTCTTTATCTCCCTGATCGCGAGGAAGCATTAAAAGAATTTCCAGTTCGCGGCAGAGATGATATCATTGAATCTTACTTTATGGCAGCTCATTTCTTTCCCAGTCTGCACGTTTTTTTGTTATACCGGGCAATGAAAAAAACGTGGCTGTGATGAATAGAAGAGAGGGAAATCGGATTCTCAATTTCTAAAGTATTTATGAAAATAGCTATAGTCATTGGTGCTACAGGTTTAGTGGGAACACAGTTAATTCATTTGTTACTTGATGATAACCGCTTTAGTAAACTGATTGTTTTTAGCAGGCGCCCTTTACATCTTACAAATGCAAAGTTAGAAGAACACCTTATCGATTTTGACAAACCTGGTACATGGCAGCACCTGGTAAAAGGAGATGTGTTCTGTTCTACATTAGGTACTACCTTGAAACAGGCAGGAGGACAACAGGCGCAATATAAAATTGACTATACCTATCAGTATGCCTTTGCGCAGGCTGCAGCTTATAACGGAGTTCCTGTATATGTATTGGTTTCTTCCCCATCGGCCAACCCTGATGCTAAGTTCTTCTATCTGCGCATGAAGGGTGAATTGGAGCGTGATATCAGGAGCTTAAACTTTTCAAATATACACATCATTCAGCCTGGACTACTTGTTGGTGACAGAGAGCAAGAGCGGTTTGGCGAGAAGTTTGGCTATAAAATATTAAGGGTTCTAAACATTATGGGTATATTTATGAAATACCGCCCAGTTCACGGAAAAATTGTTGCACAGGCTATGGTGAAGGCAGCCATGTCGACAGCGAAAGGAGTTCATTTATATACTTTGGAAGATGTATTTAACTTAGCAGGCCTGAATGGAGATAGCCAATTATAGGTTAATTTTATCTTTTACTGAGAAACTGTCAATCCAAATAAATAAGTTCAGTTATAATGGATTTTAGAGCCTATGAAGCGGCACCAGGAATAAGTGTTATAGTACTACCTGATATGCCGGTATTTACTCATGTAGCCGTGAGTTATGACTTTATTCGCAGTTCGGGGATGAGAAAAGAGGATGTTATCGATAAGGGCCATTTTGAAGTCTTTCCTAAAAGTCCTGATGATCTCAACTTTACCGGAGAACTTAACCTCAGAGCTTCCTTTGCATATATCATTAAAAATAAACTCCCGCATGAAATACCCTTACAAAGATACGATGTACCTGTAGGAGATGGTAAGTTTAAGGAACGGTACTGGAAAATTAATAATGCTCCTATATTAAGTGATGAAGGCAAAGTACTTTACATAATTCATAGTGCCTTAGATGTTACTGAACAGGTAAATGCTGAGCAAAGATTAGAATCGACAAAAGGCATTGAAAAGGCCTATAACTTTTTCATGAATGCGCCGGTAATTATAGGATACGTAAAGGGTGATGATTATATTATTGAACTGGCTAATGAGGGATTGCTGGAGGTCTGGGGAAGAAATGCTGAAGTGGTTGGCAAACCATTGGTAAAAGCCATTCCTGAATTGGAAGAACAGGGATTCACGACACTTCTTGAACAGGTGCGAACAACAGGAGAACCCTTTTATGCTTATGAATTTCCAATTACACTCAATCGCCATGGAAAACAAGAAGTAGTATACTTTGATTTTGTATATAAACCTTTCTACGAAAATGATACTGCGAAAAAGGCAACCGGCGTTATCAGCATAGGTCACGACGTCACGGCTCAAGTGCTCGCAACAAAAAAGGTTCAGGAAAGTGATGCGAAGTACCGAACGTTGTTTAATACTATGGATGAGGGCTTTGCTGTTCTTGAAATGATTTTTGATGATAACAAACGGGCAGTTGATTATAAATTTCTTGAAACCAACCAGGTATTTGAGAAACAAACAGGTTTAAAAAATGCAACGGGTAAAACGGCACGTCAACTGGTTCCGGACTTAGAACCTCATTGGTTTGAATTATATGGGAAAGTCGCCCGGACGGGTGAGCCCATTCGCTTTATAGAAGGATCTCAGGCAATGGGGCGTTGGTTTGAAGTTTCTGCTTTTCCATTATTTTACGAGGGAAGCCAAAAAGTGGCGCTTCTCTTTACCGATATTTCGGAACGTAAAAAGGCTGAGGAAGCTTTAAAACTAAGCGAGGGGAACCTCAGGAACATTATTCTACAATCACCTGTCGCAATTGCTATTTTAAAAGGTGCTTCCTTTTTAGTTGAAATTGCTAATGATCGTATGTATGAACTTTGGGGAAAAGGCGAAGCGGAACTCTTAAATAAATCCGTTTTTGAAAGACTACCAGAGGTGAAAAACCAGTGGTATGAAGATTTGCTGAATGATGTATTTAGGACGGGCAACAGATTTTCTGCCCAGGGCATCCCTGTTACTTTGCCGCGCCATGGTAACATAGAAACCGTTTATATAAACCTCCTTTATGAAGCTTTTAGAGAGGGTGACGGCACTATATCCGGAGTCATGGCGGTTGCGGTTGACGTAACAGATCAGGTATTGGCAAGATTGAAGATAGAAAAGAGCAATCAGGAATTTAAGTTTGTAACTGACTTTATGCCTCAGATAATCTGGGCAACTAAACCAGATGGGTATCATGATTTTTATAATAAACGCTGGTATGATTACACCGGTTTAACCTTTGAGCAGTCCAAAGATACTGGCTGGAACACTGTAATACATTCCGATGACCAGGGAAGAGCCTGGGAAATATGGAGACGCTGTCTGGAAACAGGAAACCCATACGAAATAGAATATCGTTTCAGGCGGTTTGACGGTGAATACCGTTGGTTTTTGGGTAGGGCACTGCCGCTAAGAGATGAGGCCGGTACCATTTTAAAATGGTATGGCACCTGTACTGATATAGATGACCAGAAGAAAGCATCTGACTTATTAGAAGAAAAGGTAAAAGAACGCACCAGGGAGTTGGAAAACCAAAAAAATGAGCTTAAGCGTTCCAATGCTAATCTGGAGGATTTTGCACATGCTGCTTCGCACGACCTGAAAGAACCTCTTAGAAAGATTCGAACTTTTTCTGATAGATTAAAAAGTAAGCTTCAGAATAAGTTATTGGACGATGATCAACACTACCTTCAACGCATGGAGAAGGCAACTGAAAGAATGCAATTATTAATTGATGACCTTTTGGAATATTCTCATGTATCCATCTCAAATAATTATTTCGAAGAAATTGACCTCAATAAAAAAGTAACTCAGGTCCTTGAGGACCTTGAACTGGAAATCACTGAAAAGAATGCAAAGGTAACTGTCCATTCATTACCTGTGATTAGGGGACACAGAAGGCAGATCCAGCAGCTGTTTCAAAACTTAATTACCAATGCACTTAAATTCAGGAAGCCTGATGTTAGTCCGGAAATTCAAATAAGTTCTGCCGTTATCAGTGGAGAAAATATTAGTTCATCTTATCTTGGTGGGGATTCCAAAAACAAGTTGTATCATTTAATTGAGATTGCAGACAATGGAATTGGTTTTGAACAAGAGTATGCTGAGAAGATTTTTAAAATGTTTCAACGATTACATGGTAAACAGGAATATGAAGGCACTGGCATCGGGCTTGCTATTGTTAAAAAGGTAGTGGAAAACCATAAAGGATTTATTAGTGCTGAAAGCCGACCTGGAAAAGGAGCTTGCTTTAAAGTATATCTACCAATCGAATAATTGTTATTATAAAATGTATAAAGAGTTAATTGCAAAAGTTATATGATTTGCTTTAGTAGCGTCATTAAGACTACATAATACTGATTGCGTAATAGATAAATTATACCAATCCATTCAGTACCTTCTCCTTAATCCGCTTTGAATACTCTCTTAAGTCTGGCATCATATAATCTTTTGTATATCCCTTTATGAAGCCGGAGACTTTGTAGCTCATTCCAGTATTCATTGACATTATTAACTTCAAGAAATATCATTGTTCCCAGATTTTCAGATGAAATAAATCTATCCTGCCTGCACCAACATAAGCTAATTGCAAACCGTGTGGCCCATAATTTCTTACTACACCGAAATTTTCGAGTAAATCACCAACTGATGTCCCAATCTTTTGGTACAAGCCTTCTGTTTTTGTATAGTGGTGAGTATATTCAAACACAGCTACCATATCACCTAAACTGGTTTTTGAGCTGGGTTCTATCGGTTTATCATTAAGGAAAGCTCCATAGCCTTCTTTTGCCCAAAACATTTCTTGTGATAACGGATAATAAATGACTGCGAAGTTGGCATTGCCGTTGCGAACCAATACAGATTAACTGTCCAACCCGGTAAATGCTGAAAAATTCCGTGATTGATACTATGAGTCCAATCATTTGACCTACTGCAAAGGCAGCATATTCATTTCCTTTGCATCAGGTTGAAAACAATAAACCCATAAATAATAGTAAGATAAAAAAAATCTTGAACTTCTGTCTTACTTGATTGAACAACCAAAATCCGGAACGGTAAGCAACGCTTATGGGTTTTATTAAAATATAAAAGATAGTGAAATTTATGTCGTACGTACAATAAGAACGTTTTATTAAGAATTTACCCGCGCTGCTAAATGCTGAATTTGCAATTTTGTACATTCTGCAATCCAGTTTTTCAACCTTCTATATCACGACTCTGACTTTTGGATACGAAATTCAAAGATTCGGCTAATTTTCTTTGCCTTTCGTTTGAGACTTTTGTGTCTTCTATTTTGAAATGACAATTCGTTCATCCGGACGGAAACACTTTAATTAAACCGGATAAAATATTATGAGCAATATACTTGTTATAGGTGCATCGGGGGGCTTAGACGATTTGGAAAGCGTGTTGCACCGAAAAACAATTCCGATAAAAACCTTTCTTGAAACAGCCTTTTCTTGAAATCAGTAAAAGGAGGCCTATGGCAAAAATCTACATAAACAATCCCACTAAAATGATACATTATCCAAAACCGGGTCTCTCCCTTTCGCTTTTTTTCTCGTGCGTGATGACATTTTCCGCCACGGCTCAAAAGAAGTTTACACTAAGCGGCTACGTGAAAAGCAGTAGTACAGGTGAAACTTCCATCGGAGCCAGCATCAGGGTGTTACCCAACGGTGCCGGTGCCGCCTCCAACGAGTACGGCTTTTACTCCTTGACCTTGCCCGTTAACACCTATCAGCTTGAAATTACCGCAGTAGGGAAACGGTCCGATACCGTACAAGTTATTTTGGATAAGGATACCCGATTGAATTTTCTTCTCGACGAGGAGGCAAAGATTCTTGATGATGTCATCGTAAAAGGAGTCGCCAGAGGCGGCAGAACCATCGCCGGAACGCAGACAGGTGTTGAACGATTGACAACCAGGGACATCAAAAACATACCGGTATTGCTGGGCGAACGGGATGTGTTAAAGACCATCCAGCTTTTGCCAGGCATAAAATCCGCAGGGGAGGGCAATGCGGGTTTCTTTGTGAGGGGCGGGAGTGCGGACCAAAACCAGATATTGCTGGATGATGCCAATGTTTACAATGCCACACACCTGCTGGGATTTTTTTCAACATTCAACTCAGACGCCATCAAGGATGTCACTGTATACAAGAGCGGCATGCCTGCTTCCTACGGAGGCCGCCTGTCTTCAGTACTCGATATCAAGATGAACGATGGAAACAATCAGGATTACAAAGTAAGCGGGGGCATTGGGCTAATCTCCGCAAAACTTAACGTGGAGGGTCCGATCCAGAAGGACAAATCTTCATTTTTGGTCACAGGCAGGAGAACGTATGCCGATGTTTTTCTGAAAGCTTCTAAAGACTCTACTATTAATAAAAGCAGGCTTTACTTTTATGATTTTAATGCCAAAATGAATTATGAAATAGGTAAGAAAGACCGTATATACCTCAGCGGATATTTTGGTAAAGACAAACTCGATTTTGGTGGGCAGTTTGGTGTTGATTGGGGCAATTCTACCGGCACGCTGAGGTGGAACCGCATATTGAGTCAGAAGCTTTTTGTAAACACATCGCTTATTTACAGCAATTACGACTATCAAATTACTCTTAAATCTGGCACTAACCTGTTCAAAGTATTTTCACAAATTAAAGATTGGAATTTTAAACAGGATTACCAATTAAATGCCGGCACCAAAAATAATATCCGTTTTGGCTGGAGCACAATTTCCCACGCTGTGCGGCCAGGAGAGGTAACGGCTTCTGAGGATTCTGTCAAAGTAGATAGGTTACCTCAAAAACGTTTTTCGAGGGAGAGCGGGCTTTACGCCACTAACACATGGAAAGCTTCAAACAAACTCAACGTTACCTATGGTGTACGGATATCAAATTTTAATGTATTAGGGAAAGGAGATTTTTACACCGTGAATAACGAGGGAACTATTATAGATACCACCTCGTATAAAAAAGGCCAAACTGTAAAGAGTTATTTGAATCCTGAGCCAAGGCTTGCAGCAGGTTATCAGTTTGATAACAATACTTCCGTAAAGGCATCGTACGTTCGTAATGTACAATACATGCACCTTATCAATAACAGTTCCGGTGGATTCTCTCTGCTAAGTGGATCAGCAGCAGCATCAATATAAAGCCCGAACTTTCTGACCAATTTTCAGTAGGGTATTATAAAAATTTGGCGGCAAGTAAGTATGAGCTCACTGTGGAAGGGTATTATAAAACCATGACGAATCAGATAGATTATCGGGACGGTGTGGATGCTTTTAGCAACGAGGCAGTAGAAACGCAACTGCTTTACGGAAAAGGCAGGGCTTACGGCCTTGAAGGATTGATTAGAAAGAAAACAGGTAAGCTTACGGGTTGGGTAAGTTATACCATTTCAAAAACAGAACGCAATATAAATGGCATCAACAATAATAAGTGGTATAATGCAAGGCAGGATCGTACACACGACATTGCCATAGTAGGAATGTATGAGTTGAACAAAAAGTGGACAGTATCTGCAAACTGGATATATTATACAGGCGATGCAGTCACTTTCCCTAACGGAAAGTATACAGTCGGCGGGCAAACATTGTATTACTACACCAACAGAAATGGCTATCGTATGCCGGCTTACCACAGGCTCGATCTTGGCGCCACCAAGCAACTAAAGACAAAAGGTAAATGGACCAGTGAGCTTGCGTTTAGTCTGTATAACGCTTACGGAAGGCAAAATCCTTTCACTATCAACTTTAGAGATAACAAAGTTGACCCCGCAAAAACTGAAGTGCTGCAAACTTCTCTTTTTAGATGGATACCGTCAATTTCTTACAACTTTAAATTTTAAAAAAGCATTTATGAATAAGAATATATCAACCGCAATTAATACAAGTACAAATGCTTTTTCAGCAGCTATAAAAATATTTACATCCAAGAGATCGGGAATAATAGCAGCCGCCTCTTGTTTAGCGCTTGGATGGCTTACAGGATGCGAAAAGGTTATTGATTTGAAACTTAACAATGCTGAAGCTCAATATGTAATTGAGGGGAATGTGAGCAACCGTGCGTTTGAACCGGCAGAAGTAAAAATTTCTAAGACAAAAAACTTTAATGACGATAATAATTTTATTGGGGTAAGTGGCGCCAATGTGGGGATTAAAGTAAATAACGGCACCTCATACAATCTTACAGAATCTGCAACAGGCGTTTATAGAAATGCAGCACTTAAGGGAGTTCCGGGCAATACATATACGCTCAATGTAAGTGTAGACGGAAAGGACTTTTCAGGAACATCTACCATGCCTTCGCAAATAGTGCCGTTAGATACCATTTTTGTAGCAGATGAGGTATTTGCCGGGAGTACCCTGAAAACGGTTAGGCCCTCATTTTTAGATCCCGTTGGCTTAGGAAATAGTTATCGGTTTATTCAATATAATAATAACGTGCAGGTAAAAAAAGTATTTGTTCAAAATGATGAACTCAGCGACGGATTAAACCTGCCCTTTCCTTTATTTGATGATGATACGAAACTAAAGAGCGGCGATAGTGTACGGTTAAACATGCTTTGCCTGGACAGGTTTATGTACAAATATTGGTTTAGTGTAGAAGAGTCAGCCACAGGGCAGGGAGAAAGCACGCCAACCAACCCTGTTACCAACATCGTAGGTGGTGCCCTTGGTTATTTTAGCGCCCACAGCGTCACCAGTAAGGCGGTTATCGTTCCATAAATATATACTTTCTGCAACCCAGGATAGAATGACAAGCGAAAAACACTGACAGTTGCAGTCAGACAATTATTAATGACAATTATTTATGTGTTTAAAACATTAGTAGCAAATTAACAGTAACGTCCGAATACATTAATTGTTATTACAAAGCAATTTCAAAATTTTCCAATCATATAAAAACAAAAAATCATGCAAATTCTAAAATTCTCTTTAATGGTAGTGTTATTCTCTGCCATCTTTTTGTCTGCTTACAGTCAGGCAAAAGACCTGAACAAAATAGAAACTTCTGCGCAGGTGCTTAATGAGTTCGGTAAGATGAAAGAAAACATACCCGAAAAAATGTTTAATGTCGCCGAAGGATTAATCATTGTTCCAAAGATGTTAAATGCCGGTTTCGGTGTAGCCGGTAAAAGGGGCAAAGGCATAGCCGTAATAAAAAATGCAAATGGCTCCTGGAGCAACCCTGTCTTTGTTACGCTCACAGGTGGCAGCCTCGGATTGCAGGCAGGTGTGCAATCGGTTGATCTTGTTTTAATTTTTAAGAGCAGAGAAACACTTGAAAACATTGGCAAAGGCAGCTTTACCCTTGGAGGTGACGCTTCGGTTACTGCAGGCCCGATAGGACGAAATTCCGGCGCCGCTACTGATTATAAATTAGATGCCGAAGTTTATTCTTATTCAAAATCCAAAGGCTTATTTGCAGGAGTCAGTTTAGGTGGTTCTTCTTTACATATTGACAAAAAAGCGAACCAGAGCTACTACGGTAAAAAAGAGGAAGCTAAAACGTTGTTTGCGATGGGAAATAAAGGCAATTCAAAGGAAATTACCTCATTGAAACGTACCCTCAACGGTTTGTTTTTGTAGAATTTAGGGTTAGCATTAAATTTTCTTATCCATTACATAACACCGCTCACAGAGGTCAGACCCCATAAAGAACCAGTAGAAAGTAAGATGCCTGAGATATCAGGGAATTAGTTAAAGGTGATAATATGTGGCTCGCTTATAGCAATACAGGAAAATTGCAAAACATTTTCCTGTATTTTATTAAGAAAATGAAAAGAGAATCGAACAAATTATGCGCATGGGCTGGTTGGATAAGATTGAATAGTAATTTGACAAAACGAAGACACCAAACTGAAAGCGGGAAGACGGTGCGTGCGGATATGCATTGTGTTGACGCAAAAAACAATGACAGTTGCCGCCAGATAGCAATTAATGACAATGATATATGTATTTAAAACATCAGTAACCAACAAGCGAAAAGCCCGACGATTAAAACCAATTTTAGATCAGTTACTGCCACTATCGAAGTGGAATTTTGATCTTGATGACTGCGACAATATCCTCCGCATCGACAGCGTTACCGACATTGTAGAAAAAGTAATATGGAAACTAAAATCCTTTGGTTTTGAATGCGAAGAATTAGCATAATTTTAAACGACAAACGGAATGCAGTTGGTAAGCAGTTTGACATGAAGGGGCACTAATGTAATTAGTATGACAATGTGCACAAATTGGACTTTTGTGCATTGTATTAAGTTTGGCGTTAAAGCAGCTACTACCTATTTGTTTAATGTTCGCCAAGTAAAATAAACGTGAAATGAAGAAAATCAGCAATGTGACATATTTAATTGATTCCATTTCGGAGCTGCACGAGTTGTTAAGGCTTCCAAAAAGTGAGCATCCGTTAATGAGCATAGTTAGCTTTGAAAACATTAAAGGTATTCCGCCTGAGGTAAAGTTAAAGTTCGCCATGAATTTTTACGTTGTCGCCATAAAAAAGGGATCTCATTGCAAAATGAAACACGGGAACAATTACTATGATTTTGACAGCGGCGTAATGACCTTTATTGCGCCGGGGCAGGTGCTGAATTGGGAGATTACGGATACCACCCCTTCGACGGGCTGGCTGTTGATCATCCATCCCGATTTTATACGAGGATACGGCTTGGGACAGAACATCAAGCAATACGGTTTTTTTCATTACACTCTGCATGAAGCCCTCCAACTATCGGAAAAAGAAGAAAAAATGATGCAAAAGATTATGAAGAACATCAAGCAGGAATATTCTGCGAACATGGATGTCTTCAGCCAGGATGTTATGATTTCACACATCGAGCTGTTGTTAAATTATTCCAACAGGTACTACAACAGGCAGTTCATTACCCGGAAACAAGTGAGTCATGGATTAATAGTCAGGTTGACAGATGTGCTGTCCGGTTGCATTAATAGCAAAAAATTAAAAGAGCACGGTCTTCCAACCGTTGCCTACGTATCCGACCAACTTAATTTGTCTCCTAACTATTTAGCTGATATGCTCAAACAAATGACCGGTCTCACGACTCAGCAGCATATCCATAATAAGCTGATTGAAGTGGCCAAAGACATGTTGACGTCAACGGACCTGTCCGTGAGCGAAATTGCGTATTCCCTTGGTTTTGAGTTTCCGCAATCGTTCAGCAAGTTATTTAAGCAAAAAACCAACCTTTCGCCCGTAGGCTTCAGAAATTCCTTCTTGTCTTTACTTGGGTAATTTGCTTTCCCTAACCCCTCATCACTACCAACTCTATTATTTCGCATTGATCATCAATCCAGTGATCCTCGCCTTGGTCATGATAATCGGCTCCACCTCCGTGAACAGTAAAAGCGTACAACTGCTTTATTGTATTATCGTAGTAAGTCAACTATTTGTTTGACTCGTTTTGTTTTCGACCTGCTTATTAATACCCTGCAGTTTGATGCCAAGTATCAGTAAGGCGCTTAGCAATGCGCTTGCTGCCAGCATATAAAGTCCAGCGCTCTTTGAGGCGAAAGTTTCTTCCATCCATGTTTTAAGATTTGGCGCCGCAAATCCTCCTAACGCGCCAATTGAATTGATAAGCGCTATGCCACCTGCTGCCGCAACACCTCCCAGGTAATTAGTTGGGAAGGTCCAAAAAAGGGGCTGTGGTGCAATAATTCCGGCAGATGCAAAGCACAATGCTATAAACGCAACTACAAGGTGGTCTGTATATGCGAATACGGCAATTCCTGCTGCAGCAATGACCAAAGTTGCTGCTGCGGTAATACGTTTTCCACGCAATCGATAAGAAAGACGAGGAATCCAGTAGGCGGCAGCAAGGGCGCAAACCCAGGGTATTGCAGTAAGTAATCCAACACCCAGTCCAACTTTTTTACCTGATAAATTAGCCACCTGAGACGGAAGATAATATACTACGCCGTAAAAGCTTGTCTGTATTAAAAAATAGATCAGGCAGAAGTATAAAACCGCAGGATCAGCAAGACACTTTAAAATACCTTTTGGTCCGTGTTCATATTTTAATGAGTTTTCCGAATCTATTTCATCCTGGAGAATTTTTTTTTCGTGCGGATTAAGCCATGCTGCATCGGAGGGTTTATTATCAAGATACCAGAACGCCCATATTCCTGTTATGGTTGCCAATAAACCCTCTACCAAAAACATCCATTGCCATCCCTTCAATCCTGCAAAGCCATCGAGGTCAAGCAATAGTCCTGATAACGGTCCGCCGAAAATGAAAGCAAGCGGGGCTCCGAAATAAAAAAGTCCGAATGCCCGGCCGCGAACGTTTGAAGGAAACCAATAAGTCAGGTATAAGATAACACCGGGGAAAAATCCGGCTTCAGCAACCCCAAGCAGGAAACGCAGCAGGTAAAACATCGTTTCGGTCTTCGCAAACATCATTGCTGATGAAACTATTCCCCATGTCACCATAATACGGCACATCCATCCGCGGGCGCCTACCCTGTGCATGATCAGATTCGATGGAATTTCGAACAATGAATAGCCAAGAAAAAATATTCCTGCGCCGAAAGCGAACATTGCATTTGTAAGGCCCGTATCTACCTGGAATGCCTGCTTGGCAAAACCCAGGTTAGCCCTGTCCAGAAAGGAAAGGACATACATCAATAGTAAAAATGGAATTAACCTTTTGGTGACTTTGGCAATAATCGTATCCATTAAGCCATTATTCTGCATATGATTCTTTTAATAAACTGCGCGACCACCAGAGATATCGAAGATAGCCCCTGTAGTAAATGAACAATCCTCTGAAGCCAGCCACGAAACCAGCGCTGCTGCTTCCTCCACTTTCAGGAAACGGTTCATGGGAATTTTAGACAGCATGTAGTCAATATGACTTTGTTCCAGTTGTTCTAAAATTTCTGTTTTGGCAGCGGCAGGCGTAATGCAGTTAACAAGCACGTTCTTTGTTGCCAATTCTTTACCAAGCGATTTGGTCAGGCAAATCAGCCCGGCTTTGGAAGCGCTGTAATGAGAAGCCCTGGGGTTACCTTCCTTGCCTGCAATGGATGCAACATTGATAATACGGCCATATCCGTTTGCAATCATGTATGGTACAATCGTACGACAGGTGAGATAAGGAGCAATCAGGTTCACTTCTATAACCCTACGCCATACGTCTGGGTCAATTTCCCATGTGAAGCCATTGTTCCCTGTAATACCGGCATTATTGACAAGAATATCGATTTTACCAAATTGTTTCACAACATCAGCGGCAGCCTCCAGCACTGATTTTTCATCCGTAAGCTCCAGCGCATAGACACTCACTTTGCCTGATACGGACAATTGTTGCTCCGCCTTCTGTAATTGAGCGCTATCTATATCCCATAACATAATAATGGCTCCAGAAATCATCATACGTTCAGCTATTGCATAACCTATACCGCGAGCTCCACCGGTAATAACTGCTACGCGGCCGTGCAAGTCAATTTTGTTCATTGATCTTGAATTGCTGTTTAACCTTTAAATTTAACTAAATGTAATTATAGAGTTTTCAAATAGGAACCAGGATATCTGACTATTGTAAAAGTGTCACTTTATCGACCATTCAACAAATTTAATTTTTTAATTTAATCTTTATAGTTCAAACACATTGTCAATAAACCCAAAACATCCACGTAATAAAGCCCTCATCCTAACCTTCAAACTTTTTACATACCTCATTTAGCGCAGTCTCATCACCCACATTGCCTGGAAAAACTACGTAAATGATTCCCGGGAACTTACTTTTTGCATCCATCTTCCACACAGGTACACCCGGGATAACGGGACCAAGGATTAATGCTTTTTCTGCTGAAAGCCCTTTTGTAGCAAGGTCACTGGAGGTAATTCCTCCCTTAGCTATTATAAATTTCGGTCGAACGCTAAGTCCTTTCATAATGCTGACAAGAAAATCGGACACAAAAGCATTGATCTTTAAACTGCTTTCCGAATCATTGCCAACTTGAAGCATCCGACTGGTATGGATCACCACATTATTTCCGGCGGCAATCCACTCATCTGTTTGTTGAATGATGGTCTCCGCCTGTGACGATACTTCTTCTGAATGAAGGATTTCATCAACTTTAACCTCAGTTGATTTGTAGTCTCCATGTGCCAGGAGCCAAGAAAGTTGACTGGTAGTTTTAGGAACATGAGATCCAACGACAATGAGGAATCCATTGGAGGAAATCAAATCCTCCTTTTTTGGACTGAAAATCTTGCTTGATTCTATTCCTGCGCGGATAGGAATAATCGTAGCTGAGGTTCGATACAAAAATTTTTTTCCTGCATTTTCAGCCAGCATCAGGCCCATTGCAATTACTTCCAGGTCCCTGTAACCGGCGGCATTCATAATACATATTGTTCGATCATTACAAGCTTTTAATTTTTCACTAACAAGCTGCGGTCCTCCCACACGAATGTCTTCGATCGATATAGTATTCACTTCGGATGCCCTGACCCGGCCTTTGGTTTTTTCTTCTACCCAATTCTTAAGATTAGCATGTAAGAATCCAAAAACCACATCTTTGGCAAAAGGCGTCTCTGAAACAGGCACCAGTTCATGCTTCTCTGCAATATAATGAACATCATCAATTGTGTATCTCCCTCCTTCAATAAAAGCCGGTACTAAAACAACTACGGCCTCTTTCATATCGAGCGCCCTGGCAATAGCATCTACTTCCGCCGGAAAGTGTCCTCTTAATGTAGAATCGCTCCTGCTAATAATTATCATTTCTCTACCGCTTTTTTTACCCGCCTCTTTCAGATTATTGCCAATTTCCAATAAGAGCTGAACAGCCTCGTGTTCTGGCAGGCTTCTTGAATTGGTAAGAATAAATAAAACAGACGGTTTTTTTCTCAGTTCTTCTGTTATAAGCGCCACGCGCCAGGAGGTAAGAACCGTTACATTATAACAAGTTTGAGTTCCGGTGGGATCATCATCGAACACCACAATAGTTTTTTCGCTTTTAAGAAATTGCTCACGAAGGGAGGAAATCTTCAGCTCCTGGTAATCGGGAGGCAATTGGTTCATTTTTTGATTTGCATTAAGATACATTTGTAAAAGTTTTATTTCCCGTAAAGCCTATTCGCAAATAGCAACTTAAATTAATTACTAATAGTTTAAACTTTTTTTTTATTTTAAACATCAGAAGCATAAAAATTTATGCAAATAATCATTACTGGAGGTGCAGGCTTTTTGGGCCAGCGTTTAACAAAAGCGCTTCTGGAGAGCAAACTTGTTTTTGAAAATTTATTACTGGCTGACATTATTTTACCTTCAAATCCATCAAAGGATAATCGGGTAACATGTCAGCAGATCGATCTGTCACAAGAGAATGCAGCAAAAAATTTAGTGACCTCCAAAACAGGAATTGTTTTTCATCTTGCCGCGGTGGTAAGTAGTCATGCTGAAAAAGATTTTGATCTTGGATGGAAGGTAAACCTTGATATGACCCGGCAACTTCTTGAAGCCTGCCGTGACCAGAAGTCAGGTATCCGGTTTGTATTTACCAGCTCCCTGGCGGTGTATGGGGGGAAGCTTCCTGCCATTGTTACTGATATAACAGCAGTAACTCCGAGCTCATCTTATGGAACCCAAAAAGCAATGGGAGAATTGCTGGTAAACGACTATTCCAGAAAGAATTTTGTAGATGGCAGGGTACTGCGATTGCCTACAATATGTGTGCGGCCTGGCCGGCCCAACCAGGCGGCCTCTTCATTTGTGAGCAGCATCATTCGCGAGCCGTTGAATGGCGAACAGGCTATTTGTCCTGTATCGCCCGAACTTGCCCTATGGTTGTCGAGCCCGGATACAATAATTGAAAATATTATTCAAGGGGCCATGCTGAATGCGGCGGCTTTCGGAGAATGGCGAACAGTGAACCTTCCCGGATTAGGTGTTACCGTTAAAGAAATGCTGGCCTCCCTTAAACGGATTACTAACAAAGCAACAGTAGACAGAATTCAATTTGTGCCAGATCAAGCTATTAATAAAATTGTCAGCAGTTGGCCGGGGGCAATTGACAACTCCCTTGCCCTTCAACTTGGCTTCAAAGTTGATAGTCACTTTGACGATTTTATAACTCAATTCATAACAAATTACAAGCGCCAAGGATGAAGCACCAACTTTCTAGCCCATCATTGGAATTTTTTAGGATGTCTTAAAAACAAAAACCTCAAAATATCAAAATATTATGAGGTCGAATTAAATTTCGATGAACACTCGAAGTGGGAATCGCCTATAATAATTGATACAAACCGAACTCTTTTCTGGAAGATTTAAAGCTTTTATTAAAATTGGCTGCTTGATTTTGATTAGTTCTAAACGGTTCGAAGTAGTTAAATTTAAAATTTACGTGCTTTAAACCGTTTTTTGTTTAACAATTATAGTAATTGCCATTTTATAAGTATTCCCAATAAATAGTGACTTTCCCCCATAATAACAGGCTTTACAGGGTTCTTATCATAATCCGCTAAGATTTGATTTGCCAAGCCTTGATACGTATAAGAATAGGCCATATTTAGGTCTAACCGATCTTCAGCATGAAAGAAAACAGAACTGGATTTTCCCGATCCGTGAAAAGTATGCAATTGTTGAGGCGCAATTTTTTTTTTACAAAGCACCCGAAACACCGGGCAAAACGAAAGAGGCTGACTCCAACACTGAGACAGCCTCTTTTTTATTTTAAACGAAGCGTAAAATCATGCTAACAAGATTTGTATTATTTGCTCCTGGCAAATTTGATTTCCATGCTTTTGTACTCTTTGCCGGTTTTCATATCCGGACCGTACATTTCCATCACATGGGTGTTGTCATCCACAATTTTGTAGATTTCCCTCATTTCACATTCTTTTCCGTTGGCGGGACAAATCATTTTGCCCTTAAAATGAATCGATTTTGAAGCCTCATCCCAGCTGCCTTCCATATTCATCAAACCGGTGCTCATATTATCCATCCAGGTCGTAAAGTATACCTTTTTCGCGTTGTCATAGCCGGTCATGCTCGAGCCTTCAAAAGGCATACCCATAAAATCTCCCTTGAAGGAAGTTTGCTGGTAGCGGCCGCCAAATATCATTTTATTTACAGCGTTACTTTTGGCTGTCATGGGCGCCGCATCGGGTGACATCCACATGGTGGTTTCGGCGGTCCACTTTCCATCACCTTTGGCAAGCATAGCATGTTGCTGCCCCGGTGTGCCCGCCTCCATCATCGTTTTCATGGCAGTAGCAGAATCAACAGGCACCCATTCGTCAGGCTCTGCACTGATATTGGAAGCGGTAGAAATCAAATTTGTTTCTTCCGTTTTTGCAGCAGTTTTTTCGTCGTTACAGGCAAACAAAAAGGAAGCTGCGTAGAAGGCAATGATTATTTTTTTCATGGCTTTTTTTGCGTCTAATGTACAAATTTTTAAAATAAAAACAATTGAGTTGCCGGCCCATTTTGGCAACGTTAATTCTTAAGTTATTATATCCGGCATCAGGTCATTTTTATTCGATATGACAAAAATTATTGACAATCTTGTTATTTTTGCCTTTACACTTATTAGGGATTGCAGCGAACAAAACGCACTACGAAGTTTTGGTAAAGGGGTAGACCTACCTTGCGTGCATGTACATGGCAGTATTTGCATGGCGACTTCTACAAGTAGGTTAACCAGGTTTTTGCAAATTGATTATTTCTCTTGTAACGATCGAACCATTTACAGCACGGATACAGGAAAAAGACCAACCCGAGCCAGATGATATAAACGGCTAGTAAACTGAAGCCATATCCCTTTAATTCAATAACACGATTGACCCTGTTCGATAATATCATATCTGGCCAATTGTAGCCTGAAATGATTGCCCCAATAATAGAAAGAAAAAAGCATATTTTTCTGAGAAGACCAATGAACTGCATCGCCATATATATTGATAAATCGTAAGATAAAAAAAAGCGAGATCGCCGCAAACCCGACAGACATCAGCTTTTTTCTTCTTTTTATGGGATTATAACTGTAGTCATATATTTTCCAAAATAATATCCCAGGGCCAATATACCAATCCATGGAATTACGGGATAACGAATGAGAACATTAAAATGACCAAAAGCAAAGTCTGCAGGCTTATGCAGCAAGGACCAGAGAAAAGATAAAAAGCCATTTCACCGCCAATCAATAAAACTGCCTTTAGCAAAATAAATTGCCTGTTCATATAGATCATTGCCGACAAGACAATCATGCTGATACCTATAGCCCAGATTTCCTGTAAATTAAAAATGGGATAAGATGGATTGAACGTCCCTGCCAGCGTGATGATAAAAAGTTCTGCGAATACCAGCCATATACCTCTTGTGAAGAGATAGCAAGCCAATTGTTTTTTAGTTCTTTTTGCCCCATATAGATGAGCTGAGATGCCGGCAAGAAATACAAAAACGGGATCGCAATAGTGCGTTATAAATCTCGTCAGAAACAGGAAGACGCTGGTCTGCGACAAATCTGTTGGATCATATAGGAAAGCGTCGTGGTGAAAATAATCACGTACATGATCGAGAGCCATGATGATCATCACCATGCCTCTTAGAAAATCTATTGATCTTGTTTTGGGATAACAAAACGTATGTAGAGCAAATAGGACTACAGTAATAAGAACGCAGTGGGGCAATTAATTTGTGTCCACTGCTATTTTAAATCTGTTGACGCACGCCACGTGTATTTAAATGGCTAAGTTTGCAATCTCAGCGTTCAGAAATGGCTTACGACCTGTTATTGAAAAATATTGCGATGCACATAAGCCTCTCCCCGGAGGAGAAAGACCATTTCGTTTCCTATCTCAAAATTAAAAAAGTCAGAAAAAAACAGTTTTTATACCAGGAAGGTGACATACACAGGCATGTAGTATTTGTTACGGAGGGATGCCTGCGCAGTTATTCGATAGACCCGCACGGGTTTGAACATATTGTGCAGTTTGCGCTGCCGGGATGGTGGATTGGCGATATGCACAGCCTGATAAGTCAGCAACCGGGCTCTATGTATATAGATGCTGTTGACGATACTAAAATCATCATGCTGCTGAAATCCGACCTTGACCAACTCTATCTCACAATCCCAAAACTCGAACATTTCTTTCGCATATTAGCCGAAAACGCTTTCGCTGCTTACCAGCGCCGCCAGATTGATAACCTTAGTCTTTCTGCGAAAGAACGCTATGAAAAATTTTGCAGTTTATACCCATCCCTCATAAGATGCCTTTCTCAAAAACAAGTAGCGGCATATATAGGTGTTACGCCCGAATTCTTAAGTAAAATGCTTAACCATACACCCCTTCACAAGTAAGTTTTCATAATCTGCATTAATTCTTTCTCTTAACCTACATTATTGGCTACCGGCTTACTACCAGGTAATTTTGTTGTCTTTAAAGGAATAAAGCATGAAAAAGTCAATCGAGAAAGTCTTTCCGCACCCCACACGCCACAGTATGGTTGGCGATGGATTCAGGGTATACAATATGATACCGGGTGCAGGAATTTCGCAGCAAAGGATCACCCCCTTTCTGATGCTGGATTTCGGAGCAGCATTTGATTTTAGTCCATCGGACCATGAGCGTGGTGTTGATGTGCATCCGCACAAACTATTAAGCGGAGAGCCTATTATCGCGAGCCGTGGTCCGTTTGTAATGAATACCGAAGAAGAAATACACGAGGCTGTAAAGGAATTTCAATCAGGTAAGTTTGGAGTATTAACGTAAAGCGTCACGCCACAATCAGTAATAAACATTTTGATAATTTTTTTAAACATTAAATATAATAATCATGAGTAGTTTTCAAATCCGTGATCAAAAAAATGATCACCTGTTAACCGCTGAAAATGCAGTGTTAATTGTTATTGATTATCAGCCGCCACAAGTCAACTCCATCGCTTCGATGGACAGGCAGTTGCTGGTAAATAATATCCTCGGTACCATCAAAATGGCAAACGTTTATGGTATGCCTATCATCCTTTCCACGGTGAATGTAAAAACCGGGCTTAACGAAGAAACCATCCCTCAGTTGAGAAATGAGCTGCAAGGCATTCCTTCCTATGACCGTACAACCATCAATGCCTGGGAAGATAAAGAATTTGTAGAGGCAGTAAAAGCCACAGGCAGGAAAAAACTAATTATGACTGCTTTGTGGACGGAAGCTTGCCTGACGTTTCCTGCATTGGATGCATTGCATGAAGGATTTGAAGTGTATCCCGTCGTAGATGCGGTAGGCGGAACTTCATTAATAGCACATGATGCAGCCCTGCGCAGAATAGAAAAGGCGGGTGCACAACCAGTTAGTGTTCTACAATTATTTTGCGAAATGCAGCGCGACTGGTCGCGGTCAGAAACCGTTCCGCAGTTTCTGAAATTATTTATTGAAACAGGTGGTACAGCCGGCATACAATTTTCGTATGATGCAAAACAGGGCTGAAAAAAATAGAAAAGAGTTGGTTGCTGAAGAAATGACGTAGTAATCGCCGCATCGGGCAAAAAAAATTCCGGCGCTCCCTACTCTATTTTTTTCCTTCTCCCTGTGTAAGGAAAAATCCAAAACGGGTGTCAAACGCTGCAACAAGCTTAAAGCAAGTTATCTGGTAATGCAGGTAATGTGCAAAGACTATCCGGTCAAATTATTTTTTAGCCGGTTTGGCAAGCGTGGAAAATGGCATCTACTATTATCGACTAACACTTCGCTTCCTTACATAAAAGTATTGGAATTCCATCAGGTACGTTGGACGATAAAAGTGTTCTTTAAAGAAAGTAAGCAATATCTGAACCTGGGAGGATGCCAATCAAAGAACTTCGATGCACAGATAGCAGTCGCATTACGTTCATCAGCATCTCCCGGTGTAGCTTTTTCCATTTTTTAACATTGGGCTACCGGTTCCAATCTTTAAATAAATATTTAATCAATTTTTATTATCCCATCTGGGTCTCTATTAATCATCGGAATTAGCAGTTGCATTTTTTGCGACTTCAATATCTTTAGCAACATCTGGTCTTATTTTTTCCCAATGAAAGCGCAGGTGATCATTTTCTCTCCATGGCTTGCCGTTTTCTTCACTATAATGCACCAAAGGCATATCATTGTATATGGGACGGGTTATTGAAATAACAACATCCCAATATTTTAGAGCGTTCTGTAAATGCTGTACTGCCATTTGCTTGTTTTCTTCACCACCTTTCACCTTATATGTTCGTAGCGCCACTGCACCTTTCAACTTTTCGGCAAAATGCAATCCTAAATTTGCCCACGCCTTAATATCTGCGACCTCATACATGAGTGAATTATTACCAGAGGTCTGAATATCTCTTACCAAATTAAGTGCTTTATTACAATCCTGCTCCAGCATTTGTGCAAGAACAGGAGGAGTAATCTGGTTGTCAAAAGAACCGCCTGATGAAGTTGTCTTTACAAAATCCAAAACAGAAACATAATCAGGGTCTGTGACTGCTTGCTTCATCAACCTGTCAACAGATATATATTCTACCCTTTTAACCTTGCTATCCAACGCCATGAACCCTTCGCTGTACAGGGTAAAGTCCCACGTAAAGTCAAATACAGAACCAAGTCTCAAAGGGGTTTTTCCTGCCAGAGAGGAGGCCTGCAATAAGTTTTCTGCCTGTTTGCCATAACGGCGGGTAAACTCTGCCTGGAACTTATCATCCGGGGTTGCAGGGTTGTAAAGCAATCTTCCCCAGATCTTATAAAATAACCATTGTCTTTCAAAAGCATACTGCCAGTTAACAGGTGTATTTGTTTTGGTAAAATAGTCTTTAGCAGGAATATACGCTTCGGAGCCTAAAAAATAGCCACCGACATAAGCAGGAGTATTTAGGGCAATATGTTCGCGAACAAACTCCGGTACTCCCCAGCGCAAACAGAAGAAATCTTCATTACGCGCGGTCCAGGTAATTTTGTATTGTTCAGGAACAGGGTTAAATAGAGCATCGTACATTTTGCCTCCATGCACTTTAACCAGTTTTGGAGAGGAATGTGCATGAGACCAATTAAATTTTAAATCTGCCCATATAGGTCCATCTATAAATTCCAGGTTGCCTTCTGCTTCTATTACTTTCCGGGTTAACCTCTCTGTTTCTAGACTGGTAGAACCACCTGAACCGGCATTGGCCGACAATGGAATTCTATGGACCAGTTTCAACTTTCGATTGGCAAGCCGCATGCCTTCAATAATCGTTTCACGTATCCATTCTTCACGTTGTTTCGGGCTCATTCCTCCCATATATTCACCATGGGTAAGGCCCATTCCGGTAAGTTCAGGATATTCCTGCAGTAATTGTGTTACACTTTCTCTTGTGTAGCGCTTGATAATTTCAGAGGTATCAGCTTTACCAAAAAAGTAATCATGCGCAGGGTTATCCATTGCTACATTATGCGCCTTGGCAAAAGCAGGACTTACATATATGTTGAAAGGGAAAATATAAGTTTCTATAGCACGCTCTTTTGCAAGACGAAAAATACCATGAAACAAATCCTGCCACTTTTTTAATTCCTTATCACTAAAGGGGCTTGCTTCAGGGAAGTTTTTTGCTTTGATCATGTAAGTGTAAGGATGCAGGTTCCATAGCGTTAACGAATTAAACCTGTTTTCTGCCATCATATCTAAAAACGCCTCCCAGTATTTTAAATCTTTACAGGTCTCTACGTGCAGGTCGAGTGCCGAACTACGACGATAGGTATCCCAGGGAAGATCATATTTGATAGCACGGAATGGTAAGTTAGGTTTATCGCTTCCTGCTTTTATATTTTGTAAATGAATTCCGTTACCTATGTCTTCCGCTATTGATAAACTTCCATATATCATCCCCCTTCCGTCGCCACCTGTAACTGAAATTCTCTTTCCATCGTTTATAATCGAGTATGCCTCTTTCCCAGCTTTCGTTGAATCAACAGTGAAGTTTATTACGAAATCAGCCTTAGCTTCTTTCACAGTAACTCCTTTCTTTACAAGAGATTTCGTCAACATTTGAGCAGCGTAAGCAGCCTGCGGTTGTGCTTTTGCATAAACTATATGAACGCTTTGAGAAAAGCAAACATTAATGAAACTGGAAAGAGATAATAAACAAACAAGTAATTTTTTCATTATGACAATTTAAGGATGTATCTTATCAAAAAAGAGATTAAAATCTAAGAATGAATGCTAATTTTTAGTTTCTGTGCATTTCTGACTAGACCATTCATCTTTTATTAAAAGGTAAATAATCTTATTTATCCCAATTGTGAATTGACCATTTTTTGAAAATCATTTCTTTGCATCTGTATTGGTTTCACCAGATTTATTAAAACGTATTTGCCTCTTTTGCAATATTAATGTCTCGTTCAGCTTGTGGCAAGAATTTACTCCATGAAAAATATCTTGCATCCTTAAATGCATTTAATGACGATCTGTAGCCATCGAGGTAAGGAACCTCCTTATAATGAGCATCAGTAATTGAGCTGATCTTTTTCCAATATGAAAGGCAGTTGGTCAATAATTTAACTGCTGTTGCTTTTTTCGTTTCATCCTGCGAAAGCCTGTAATGCAGAAGTGCTACGCCTGCCCGAAGTTTATCAGCAAAGTATACGCTTAAATAGGCCCAGGTTTCCACATCATCCAATTCACAGGCAAAAGCCGGTGAAGCACCTTTACGCAGAGACTTAACAAGACTCATTGCATTTCTGCCTTCTTTTTCCAATGAATCGGCCAGCATTGAGGGAGTAATCTTTCCTGCTCCCCAGGTCTTGTTTTCTACAATAGCTTTTACATAATCTGATATAGAAATATAATTTGGATCAAGTATTGGATGATCGATCAGTTCATCTACTGAAATAAAAGAAGACACTGTATCATTTAATCCGCCATTTGCAGGAAAAGGGGCGAGAAAACCTTCAGAATATAAAGAATAATCCCAGGTTCCAGCAAAAAAGGAAGCAAGCCTTAAAGGCATTTGACTTGCGTCAGCATATGCTTTCAGTAAACGAGATCCTTCGCCATTTCCATACCGAGAATTAAATCCTTCTTCAAAAATTTCATCAGGAGTAGCAGGGTCATACAACAAACGGCCCCAAAGCTTATAAAACAGCCATTGTTTTTCAAATGCATATTTCCAGCTAACATGATTACTGGCAACGTGGGAAAAATCTTTGGCAGGAATATATCCTTCGGAACCTATAAAATAACCATTTACATAAGAGTGCGTGTTTTCAGCTAAATGCTTTCGTATAAAATCAGGTTGTCCCCAACGCAGAATGAAAAAGTCTTCATTACGTATCATCCACTGTATCCGGTAATTGTCAGGATGGGGATTCCAATATCCATCATCTCTTTTGCCAGAATGAGAGTCATGTGTAAGCGCCAGAATGGGTGTGGAATGACCGTGCGACCAGTTAAATTTAATTTCAACAAGCGTTGTATCGGGAAGTTTAGCATTAGTGATTACCCGCCTCATCTCTGCAGGATCGGATGATAGTACGGAGCGGTGCAGAAGTTTTACGGGTCTGTTAGCAGCCTTTATCCCTGATACCACGGTTTCTTCTATCCAGTCTTCCCGATCTTTTGGAGTCATGTCGGGCAATACATCATTGGCAGATTTGAAATTGCTCATCCAGTCAGCAAGAGTAATACCTATGCCTGCAAGGTCAGGATATTCATTTATCACTTGGGTTACGACCTCGCGGGTGTAGCGCTTAACAAGAGACGAAGTATCGTTTCGCTCTTTCACTCCGTATTTTTGAGCAAATTCAGGAGAAACAGCAATATTCCAGTTGACAATAAACGGCTCAATTCCACGGGATTTTGCCATCCTGAACAATGAGGTCCAGAATTGTTTCCATTCTTTCATTTCCTGGTCAGAAAAATTATTGGCATCCGGGAAATTGGTTGGTTTAACCATAAAAGAGAATGGATGTATGTTCCATAACGAAAGAACATTATACCGGTTATCTGCCATCTGGTCTAAAAAAAGTTGCCAGTAATGAAGATCTCGGCTTACTTCCATATGTTGTTTCATTGCGGGGCCAGAGCGATAAGATGACCATGGAAGGTTAAATTTTAGTGCACGAACGGTAAACTGAGGATTAACAGTTTTTGAGGTTACCGTTTGCCATGTTTTTCCCATTTGTATCTGCTCAGCGACATCAAGAATACCATACATTGCACCGGTCGTATCTTTAGCAGTAATTTTAAGCTTCTTATTGGTTAAGCTGATTGAGTATCCTTCTTTTTGAAGCGATTTTGCGTCACCGGATATTAAGACTGTAATATCTTCCGTTTTTTTCGCCTCATTTGTATTGGTCATAGCAACTTGCTGACCCGATCTCAGGTACGCCTTTTTTAATCTGTCTACACCGAAAGCCATAGGTTTGCTGGCAGTGTCAACAACTATGCTAACCAAAGCGGTTATTTCTTTTACAGGGATATCCATTTTCCGTGCATACTTCTCAGGCCGCACATCGATTATCCGCACATTTTTGATCCATGAACTTGATTTCTCCCCTGCTGGATCATTTCCCATAAAATGTATTTTGAAAGCGATAAATCCCTGGTCATATTTTGTATTAATCATATGAGCAGTAGGTATTCCGTTGAGCCATACTTTTATAACACTATCAATAGCTTCAAATCTCCAGTGATTCCATTCACCCACCGGCTTTTCTGCATGTTGAGCACGCTTATCCTGCTGCAAGGTGTACATCCAGTTCCATGTTGTTCCAAAATCATCATAAATGCCACCTGTCCAGTGACGTGAAGTATGATCGATCTTAACCTGATAACCATTTAGTCTTACATGAGCAGTATCAGCGGCATTACGTGCACGAAAGAGAATTCCATATTGAAAAGATGTATCACGCTTGCAGTCTACTTCAAGGATAAAGTTGCGGTAAGGTTTATTCGTACGAAGAAATGTATGCTCTTCTGTATTCGCTTTTCTGTTCAGAACGATACAGTTGTTCTCAACCCTCACCTTCCCTGCTCCACCGGCTAAAGTCCATCCCTGCAAATTTTTACCATTGAAAATACTTTTCCATGCGTTTGCAGTTTGAGCAAACGAATGCTGATGTATTGAAAGCAGAGCCAGGAAGATATGCAGCAGCCACAGCGTGCTTATTTTTATCTGTATAAAATCTTCTTTAGAAGACTTAACAGAGTATGGGTCTTTACTGTTCGTTTCTTTATAGTTTACAATGCCGGCGTTCCTAAGAATATTTGAGTTAACTAATTTTAAGATACTTGTACAAATCATTTTATCTCCTTTACCGGTATATTCATTTCACGCGTATATGCTGCAGCATTAGAACTGATAATCCGGATATTTTTGAATGCCGCAGACATTTGTTCATTCCACAGCGGGTTTTTTAGAAAATGTATTTTTATAGCGATGTAACCTTCATCATACCTGGAACTAACCATGTTTGTACAAGGTATTCCATTAATCCACACCTTAATATGATTGCCAATCGCTTCTATCCGAAAGTTGTTCCATTCGCCTACCCGCTCAGCCTGCTGTGCCCTTTTATCGTCAGCCAGTGAATATAACCATTCAATATAGCTTCCAAAGTCGAGGAATACCCCACCTGTCCACCTTCGTGTTATAGATGGATCTATTTTAACCATATACCCATACAAACCTACTTTTGCAGTATCGGGAGCTTTTATCCCGCGGAAGAGGATACCTGAGTCAAAACTTGTATCTCGCTTGCAATCAAGTTCAAGGATAAAATCTTTATATTTTTCATTCGACCGGATGAACACATGCCGGTTTGTATTTGAGGTCATGTGAATTACAAATGAACTATCCCTAATTTTCACATTAGCGGGACTGTCTACAATGGTCCATCCCTTAAAAGTCTTTCCGTCAAAAATTGTTTTCCATACCTTTTTTGGCTGAGCAAACAAAACTGTATTACTGCAAAAAAAGATGAATATGGTTGCTGCAATTGTGATTCTAAAAATTATCATTGCAATGATTGAGTTAATAAATTGAACTTTATATGTTGCTGTTTAACTTCAAATATAGCTGCAGGATCTTACTATTTTTTAATGTATGCATCTGTAACCTTCCGAATTATGCCGTTTTTTGTCATAATAAATAACTCCTTTGCAATAGGGTCGTACCCCATCCTAAGATGCACCCTTTTTGTATTATTAAGCTTCTTAAGATCAGTAAGTTGATTATTGACGG
Source organism: Chitinophagaceae bacterium (assembly GCA_037718865.1). GTDB lineage: Bacteria > Bacteroidota > Bacteroidia > Chitinophagales > Chitinophagaceae > JADCRZ01. The sequence goes on from JBBJMP010000024.1 coordinate 26,737, forward strand.
CAATGGACAATTCATAAACTGCCGAATCTGATAAATGGCCATCTAAGTTTACATAAAATAATTTCCCAGTTGCAATGTCACCGAATACATATTTGTTCTTTAAAACTTGTATACGCCCCTCGTACACATAACCTCCGCTGATGGCATTACCATCTGTGTGATCATATTGGGCAAAAGGTGCATGATAAAGGGAAAGTTCTTCTGGTTTAAGATAATAAACTTTCTTAAGATTTATTTTTGTTGCAATACCGTAATTACCTTCTCTTACAGGCCAGCCATAATCTTTACCTTTCTCAATAACATTAATTTCTTCAATATTAGACTCGCCGATATCCGCAACCAACATTCTTGTTTTATCATTATTGATATCCCAGGCCAGGCGGTGAGGATTGCGAAAGCCATAAGCCCATATTTCTTTTCTTGTTCCCGGATTGGAATCATTCGCAAAAGGGTTATCAGGCGGAATACCATAATGTCCGTTTTTGCTATTTCTTCCTAGCGGATTGATGCGAATCACTGTGCCTAATAATGACTGCTTATTATGAACCAGGTCAGGACGCTTAATATTGTTAGAGCCCCCGTCGCCGATGCCAAGGAATAACATGCCATAATCGGGATTCTTTTTATCCAGAGTTGGAGCAAATGACAGGTCCTGCGCACCATGAGCAGTGGTTGGTGTATTTATTCTGAGCAATTCTCTACGGGTGCCCATAAATTTACGTGCTTTAATGTCATTTATTTTCCATTCAGAAAGCACCCACTGCAAACCTGCCTTAAAAGTATCTGCAAATTGAAAATCTGTTGGTTTTCCAATAAACTGCTCTGCGTAAGTAGTATATATAAGACCATTATGTATGAAATCAGGATGAAATGCAAAACTACCAAGGCCGGTGCCTATTCCGGGAGTGGAAATAAAATCAGGAACCGATAGCCTGACATCAAGGAAAGTATCCGCTTTTGATTTTTCAATTCTAAATATCACCCCCATCTGATCACTAACGAAAATAGAGCCATCACCTGCAGGGTTTGTCCGAAGCGTTGCTATACCTTTATCTGGCGGGTTACTGTCTGCCCGTGGTACTTTAATATATTCCTGCAGCTCTATAGTAAGTCCTGAATTTTTAACAGGGGGAGCATACCTTTCTTTTTCAGCATTATCATTTGCAGTATCTATCTTGAGCGGTTCTATTTTGGCTATCCTTGTTTCGTTATCAATGTAAGCAAGTATTGAATGAATGTCGTCCCGCTTCATAAAATCAAATGAAGGCATAAGCTGCTTGTATTGTTTATACAAGATTTTTGCACGTTTATCTCCGGCTTCCATCACTTTTGACGGATTATGAATAAACCTTATAAGTGATTCTTCAGAAAGGGCAAGTGTAACCCCTCCTAACCTTGGGCCTATACCCTCCTCGCTGATGCCATGACACGACCGGCATTGGGAACTAAACAGGTCTTTTCCTTTTGCCAATGTCTTTTCATCGACCTGATATGATGCTGGTCTGTTTTTAATATAATAAACGATCCCGATGGCAATTATAACTGTTACAGGCAGCCACACAAATAAAGCCTTTCTTTTATTCCGGAAATTGTTTATATTCTTAGTTTGAAGTGCCATTAATAGTTGTATAATTCCTTTGATATAAACACAAAAAGTTACAGACGCTCCGGTATGTGCGGGCAAAGATAGCCGGCATACACCCTTATCAACATCTTTTAAATTGCGTTAATGATCCTGGCTTATTCATTCTTGTCACTAATAGCCCGGATTCTGATCTTTAATAGGATCCAAAGCTTTGTTGAAGTTTAATTCAGAAACAGGAATTGGCCATAAATAGTGTTTTTGAATAATAGTTTGACCTTTCTCAGCCAGGATTACCGCCGGTGCCTTACCTGTCCGTACAAGTTGTGTCCAGCGCTTTCCTTCAATCTGGAATTCATATCCGTACTCCTTTATTACAAGATCAAGAAAATTTGATGCATTATAATCAGCCATGTTGAAATCTATAGGTGCTGGCACAAGCGGACTATAACCATACGCCCTGCGGTGCACCTGGTTCAGTGCCTCCATGGCTGCTGGCGTTGGTCCGCCAAGCCTGCTGGTAGCTTCTGCATACATCATCAGAACGTCTGCATAGCGGTACCACGGATGATCATTGCCTGCACCTGTAGAACTTGGTCCCAACGGATCAATAAATTTCTTATTCTGCATAGTGTTCGGGCCCAAACCAAGATTAATCTCGTACCATAAACCCTTACGTTTATCGTTATTATCCCAGTTCTTGAAATACGAAGTTGTTGAAAGCGTGTACAGTATAAAAAATCCTCCTGCACCATGAAATTTATTAGCCGGATGATTTACGAACATGACATAATAGTTGCCCAGACCTGTTTGACGGGTATATTTCATATAAAATACCTCTTCAGGTGTTGTAATAACATCAGGTCCGTAAATCTTTTGAAAATCGTCAGTGGTTGAGATAGGAACTAGCGAATACTTTTTCGAACTAATGACTTCACCTGCCTTATCGCGCGCGCCAGCAAAATTACCCGTTTGAAGATATACATCTGTCAACAAGGTTTTTGCAGACCATTTTGATGGCCTTCCGGACACTGCTGCCATATCGGGGAGATTTTTTTCTGCATTTAACAGATCAGATATGATGAGTTCATACACTTCTGCTGCAGTGCTTCTTTTTACATCTGTCACCGTTATATTTGTTTCGATATGTAAAGGAACACCACCCCAATTCTTTACCAGCTGAAAATAGTTAAAAGCTCTCATGAATTTTGCTTCACCGACAAATTTATCAATATCTGCCTGCGAGATATTCTTCCCATTTGGAGCATTGGCAATAACAAGGTTAGCGTTCCTGATACTCAGATAAAACATGGTCCATGTACCTCCCGCACGATTAATGTTTGTAGCACTCAGGCCAGAATAAGTAGTTATGTAAGTATTTCTTCCAACACAATAATCTGAAAAGGACTCAAGCAGCATAAAATACTCAGCGTAATTATTACTGCCTCCATGATAAGGAAGATATATAGCATTGGCCGCTGCTTCAACTTCTGCAGCTGTATTATAAAAAGTTCCAACGGAAAGAGACTTGGGTTCTTCCAGCAGAGCTTTTTTACAAGAGCTAAATGTTATTAGCAACAAAGCTGCAGCCAATACAGCATTATAACGCCTTAAAGGAAACCTTAAGAATCTCGAGGTATTTATGTTATTCATCACTTATTTTTTATTTATAAATTTTTTTTAGATAGGCAGTGTTACAGGTAATTACAACCCGGCCTGAATACCAAAAGTTATAGATTTATAATTGGGGTAGCTATAATAGTCGAAGCCCTGAGCTGTTGAGTTTGGACCTCCGCGAGAGTTAACTTCAGGATCCCACCAGGAATATTTGGTTAATGTCAAAAGGTTCTGGCCACTTGCATATATCTGCAGATTTCTCAACCATTTAACTCCAAGTTTTTCAACATTCATATTATAAGACAACTGAATGTTTTTAAGCCGTAGGAAAGATCCGTCTTCAACAAATCTGTTTGAGGCAAGCGTCGTAGAATTCTGGGCAAACTGGGGATACTTTGGATTGAGATTGGAAGGCGACCAATGGTTTGTAAACACCTCTCTTGGCATGTTCAGTCCAAGGCCATAATCCAAAGTATTATTAATAGCACTTACATTATAAAGATCATTACCCTGAACTCCCTGAATAAAGAAGGAAAAATTGAAATTTTTATACGACATTGAAGAAGTGAAACCATAGATAAAATCAGGATTTGGATCACCGATATAAGTTTTATCAACATTAGTGATTACGCCGTCCCTATTAAGGTCTTTATACTTGATTTTCCCTTTGTCAGTGTATCCGTCCTCAACATATCCATAGAATTGACCAATTGGACGTCCTTCACGAAGAATATTTGCATTATCCTGTACAGCTGTTACGCCTATTGCCCCGCCCAAAATATCCTGCCCGCTATAAAGTTTCAGTACTTTATTCCTATTAAATGAAATATTAGCATTTATATTCCAGTTGAAAGCTCGTTTCATTACATCGGCATCAATACCTAATTCAAACCCTTTATTTTCAATCATACCCACATTCTGAATGGTACTAGTAAAGCCCATTGAAGATGGAAGCGCTACAACATTAAGCAAATCCCGTGTGGTCTTTATATAATAGTCTGCTGTAATTGTAAGCCTGTTTCCAAGAAGTTCTAAGTCAAATCCAATATCCTTGGTTTCTGTAGTTTCCCATTTTAGATCACCTGGCAAACGTGTTCCCGGAGCATAGGCCGTATAAAGCGCATCACCAAAAACAGTTTTAGAAGAAATTAACTGATTAAGCGTAGCATAAGGATCAATTGCCTGGCTTCCGGTATAACCCCAGCCAACGCGTAGTTTAAGGTCAGATATGGCAGAGATATTTCTGAAGAACTTTTCTCTGGACACTCTCCATGCAAGTGCTCCTGATGGAAAATACCCCCATTTGTTGCCTTCCGTGTATTTAGATGCACCATCTGATCTGAAGCTTACAGTAGCGAGAATTCTATCATCATAGCTGTAATTCAACCGTCCCAGGTAAGATATTAATGTTGAGTTGACATAAGAGGAAACCGGTATTCCAGCTGTTCTCGCAGCCTGCAATTCATAAGTTTGATTGATGTCGCTTATAAAGCCACTTCCACTTCCTTCGATATAAGTATTATGAAAATTCTGATAAGTAAAACCTCCCAGTGCAGAAATTCGATTCTTGTCAAAAGTCTTATTATAAGTAATAGTATTTTCTGACAATAAGCTTCTGAACTGAGAGCTGCGCACGCTTGCTACGCCCTGGGAGTTCAAAAATTTAGTGGTAGTGTACATATCAGTCCGGTCATCGGTGTTTTCAATACCTCCGGAAATTCTGATGGTAAGATCCGGGGTGGGTTTGTAAATCAAAGCAGCATTTGTCAGTATTGTATTTGCCCTTAATATATCGCTTTGCTCATAAATAAAATTGAGGGGGTTTATCATTACTGTAGCAATAAAGGGATAAGGGCTGGTTCCCAATACAGTAAAAGTGCCGTCTTCTTTATAAGGTTTCAATAAAGGTGGTGCAGATATAATACCGGAAATCAGCGTACCACCCCTGTTTCCGCCACCGCTGTTCTTGCGGTTGCTCTTAATATTTGTAAGGGTAGTTCCAAGAGTTACATTCAGCTTTTCGCTGATATCGTGGTTAATATTAGCGCGAATGGAGTAGCGGTTATAATCACTTTCCTTAATGATACCTTGCTGCATAAAGACGCTCCCCGCAACGGAAAATTGAGTTTTTTCATTTCCGCCGCTAATATTCATAGAGGTATTCGACATAGGCGCTTTGCGAAATACTAGATCCTGCCAATCAGTGCCCTTCTCTCCAAAGCTAGCAATATCTGCTTCAGTAAATCGGGGCGGTACTCCATCATTTACCGCTCCTTCATTATACAAAGTAGCATATTCACGTGCATTCATAAGCTCCAATTTCTTAGTTACAGATTGAATACTATAATTGGTCTCAATATCTACTCTTGTAGCGCCGGATTTACCCCTCTTTGTAGTGATAATTATTACTCCATTTGCACCACGTGAACCATAGATCGCTGTTGCGGATGCGTCTTTAAGAATTTGCATTGATTCAATATCTCTGTTGTTTAACAATTGGGAAGGGTTTCCGGAAAGTGGAAAACCGTCTACTACATATAAAGGCTCATTACTTCCCTGAACAGAGTTTGTTCCACGTATTCGAACACTTACATTACCTCCTGGTGAACCATTGTTTTGGATCACTTGTACGCCAGGTGCCCTACCCGATAATGCCTGAAGCACATTATTGGAAGGATAAGAATTGATGTCTTCTCCTTTTACCACTGATATTGCACCTGTAAGGTCCTTCTTTCTTTGTGTTCCATAACCTACAACTACTACCTGATCCAATGACGCAGAAGTAGCAGCCATTTTTATAGCCAGAGACAAGGTTATACCTTCTTTAATGTTGTAACCAGATGATGTTTGCGATTTATATCCTACCGTAGAAAAGGTGAAACTATAAGGCCCGCCTGAAGATACCCTGGAAAATGTAAACATTCCGGAACTGTCTGTACTTGTGCCGGATGTAAAGTTTGTATTTGTATTTCTAATGATGACTGAAACACCAGGTAAGGGTTCATTACTATTATTTTGAACAACTCCTTTTACTAAGCTGGCTCTATCCTGCGCTTTTAGCTGAGTTGCAAGCAGGGAAAAAAGAAGGAACGTCAGGGCAATATAATTGCACCTGGATCTAAGTACGTTAAATCTCATATGGCAATCGTTTTATTTAAAAAATGTATGTAGCTATATTAAATCTTTTGCTCTAGCTGCCTTCATTCATTATATACATTAATCTTGTTAAGAGAATTTTTTAGCGAAGTTAATCTCCAGGTACTTTTTAGTTCAACAAACTAATGCCAGTTTTGCTCATTCGAATCAATCCACTGCAAAACATAGGCTTCTTCTTCCTCATTCAGTTCATTTAATAAATACCTTACTAATAACTCCTCATATTGATTGCGGTTCTCCACGTCCCTATCATTAATACGAACTAATAGGGTTTTGCCCCTACAAAAAGGGGAAAATTTTTTTCAATTAATTGAAATGAGTTTAAAAAAAAGATTAAAAGACAAAATTATGTCAGATAATTGGATAGCTTTTGCCTTAACCTGACCAAAGCCCTGCTCATTTGTGTTTCTACTGTTTTTACACAAATGTTTAAATGATTGGCAATATCATTGTATTTTAATCCCTCATACCTGCTTAGTTCAAATATCCTTCGCATTTGTTCGGGCAATTCAGCTACAGCTTTATCAATCTGAGCCGCCACTTCCTTAATATCAGTATTTTGAAATTCACTTGTATAAGGGTTTACTGGAGTTTCCTGAGTTTTTCAATCCGGGAAAAGATTAAGCTGGATTTGTGAGGTATCAATTCCGGTTTTTCCGAGGAAACCAATATCAACACCAGTTTTTGATTTCTTTAATAATTCAAAGATACCATCAGCCATCGCATAATTAAAGAATGTTGGGATACCAAAGAACCTTTTAGAGAGAATAAATATTTTCTGCACCATTATTTTGAGCTTTAAATTCATTCCGATGTAAATGCTGGTGAAATATGCTATTGCATGACCCATCACTGTCATATTTCTGATTGATATAACTCTTACATCTTCAAGATTATAAGATTGTTTAATGTAGCGATTGATAAAGCTGACAATGCCCTTCAAGTGGTGTTGTCCTGAAAAAAGGCCAGTCAAACTTTTTATAAATACCTTGCAGGATGCCGCTTATGCCAAATACTAGTGTTCCCAATAAATCGGCACCATAGGTTAAACCCATAACCGCTTAGTAGCAATTCCTGCTCCTTCTGCCATGGCAGCTAATTTTGCATAAACAATATCTTCATCTACAGCGCCAAATCCTGCAAAGGTAGAGAACCCGCAGTCTGTGCCTGCTATGACCCGTTCCCTGCCCACAATATTAGCAAAGGTTTCAATGCGCTGAGCAATCAATTGCGGGTGTTCGATAAAGTTGGTGGTTGAATCAAGTACACCTGGGATAAGAATTTTATCATCAGGAATTTTAGCGTCTTTAAATACTACCCATTCATGCGCATGACGTGGGTTCGATGTTTCGAAAAGCAATCCTTGTGGTTTGGCTTTTAAGGCGATGGGCAAAACGAGGTCCATGGGTGCATCGTGGTGGTGAGGGCCTTCGTAATTACCGAAACAAACATGCATCCGCATACGGTCGGCGGGTATATTCCGCAGCGCATGATTTAGCGCTTCGATGTGATGATTGGCTAGTTTGATATAATTCTCTTCCGATTCATTTTTAAACATCATATGCCTGCCCAAACCAATGTCGGGCGAATCTATTTGCAGGATGAAACCTGCCGCTACAATTGCTTCGTACTCTGGCCGCATGGCCTCCGCTAAAGCTGCCAGATATTCGTCTTGTGTTTTGTAGTGTTTATTGGGTAAGAATAGCGCAATCACCCCCGGCGAAGCAGCATTCATAAATCCCTCGCCTGGCTGGTATTTAGCTGTTGCCGCTCTAAAATTTGCAATGTCTTCCTCAAGTGGTAAAGTGCTTTTTACCTCAATGGCTGAAACGCAGCAGGGGCGTGAATAAGTAGGCGTGGTGCCGCCTTTGGCAGCCCTTTGCAAAAAGCCTGGAAACTCTTCCAGATCTTTGGGAGGATTACGCGGGCTATCACCTTCAAAGCCCGTTATCCGATCTTTAATATACGTGGCATAACTGATCTTACTCATCTCTCCATCGCTCACAATATCTACACCGGATTTTACCTGCCGTGCCACAACAGTATCTACAGCTTCTTTGATGGTATTGTTGAATAGTTGCTGATCAATGGCTTCTTTATTCTCCCTGGCAAAAACCAAATCAGTAACAGCTTTGCTGCGGGGTAGGCTGCCAACGTGGGTAGTTAATATTCGTTCGTTGCTTATTTTCATTATGATATATTAAGATGCTTCCATTTTCGAAAATCATGAGTGATAATATGGACGTTGTGACGCTATTACTTGAAAACGTGGGTTTACCAGTTTCTTTACTCAAATCGGATTGGCTTTTTAAACTGTTGCCTTACTCTTGCCAACACATCCACATCCATTTGAAATAAAATATGTAGAATATCTATGGGCACCCAGTTCTCCCTGATCAGACCCTCGTCTTTTAGATAAAAATCCATCACCCGCATGTGGATAGGCCGGTTGCTTGGTGGCAATCCCAGCCATCCACCTCCGGCGTGGGCCGCAATAACGCTCGGCCAGCCAGCGGTAAGCGCATAATTTCCATCTCCTATCCGGCAGTAATGATTAGACCCACCGGATTTACGGTTAGGGAAAGCAAGCCGGAAAGGACGTTGGTGCAAGTCAACGAAACACTCCAGACCTCTCGATGTACCGATACCACAGGGTCCGTACCACATCATTTTTGGATGCCAGTATTGCTTCTGCGACATATTGAGCAAATCTTCACGTTCTACTTTTAAACCATTATCAGTAGCATTCTCGGGGTCGGCGCCCAGGGAATGATGCATGGCCAGGGTTAACGCCAACGTTTCAGCGGCCTGATCAGTGTCTGTTTCATACAAAAGCCAGCCATCGCCCGTAATTGGAGCAGGCCACATTTCATTACTGCCTAGACTTGGGGGCAAGGGCCAAAAACCTGCCTGCCGAATAACATCAAGTACATCAATCAGCACAGAGCTTTGGGAAATTTTTCCGTCCACGACCTGGTGTATTTCTCCATAGCGCAGGTATATCAATTCACCGGATGCGGGAATACCAAGCCATTCTTTCTTAAATGTGCCGGCATAATGGCCCATCATTCCCACCAGGTCATTGCCGTTAAAATTTCCACCCATTATAATGCTATCCCGCCGTTCCAGGTTGGGAAAAGAAGTCAGCAAAGGCAACCATGCTTTTTCTTTAATGGCTTCAATGCCGCTTGCCTCACTCATTGGGTGCGAACCCCTCCATTCCGCATCCGGATGATAGGCATCAGACAAACGTGTATCCAGTGTCTCGGGTGTTGCATTCGAAAGGTTATCGAGCAACCTTTTTACTGTTTTCTTATTTTTCAGGTTTAGGGAATCCATGTATTGATGGGTGCAGTTTTTTCTATAAAAGTGCTCTTCCTCCGTCAACCGGAAAAATGCAGCCGGTTGAAAAGGTAAATGTTTCCGCTATACTAACGACCGCTTTAGCAACATCTTCTGCCAGCGCTATTCGTCCAAGTGGTGTTTTATCTTTTTGTTCCTGGATAAATTCCGGAGGAATTGTTTTGGCATATTCACCCATTACCCAACCAGGTGACAATGATACCACGCGAATGTGGGGCGCTAATGCTCTGCCCAAAGACCGTGTCATCGAATCCAGGGCGGCCTTTGAAGCACAATAAGCCACGTTGCTTCCTATACCCGTTCTTGCCGCAATAGAAGAAATGTTAATCACTACCGGGTTTTGACCCTTTTTCAGAAGAGACGTAAAGGTTCTGATGCAGGCAAATGCGCCTCTGAAATTGACCTGCATTATTCCATCGATCCATTCGTCTTCCAGGCCCTCCAGATCATTATGCGGAACAGGTTTGGTGATTCCTGAATTATTAACCAAAATATCCAACCTTCCATATTCCCTTTCAACAAAGGCTGCCATTTCCATAAGCTGTTTGCTGTCAGTCACGGAAGCCTGAAAGATTTGATGACCGTTGTTTCCCAAACTGTCCACGACTGCTTTAGCATTTGCCGCGTTCGCATTAAAATTCACAACTACCTTATAACCTGCCGCTGCAAGGTGCCGGCAAATTTCCGAACCTATTCCGCCACTTCCACCGGTAACAAGAGCTGTTTTTATACTTTCCATAAAATCCCTCCGATCTAAATCCAGTGCTGAACTGCTAATAAGAATACCATCGTCAATACAAAAAAAGCTAATAAATAATAACTCGCATTATCTACTTTACCAGGTATCAGGTACCAGCCTTTTTCTTTTTTGGGTAAGCGTTCGGTCTCATATTTTATTCTTTGTCCCGGGATGGAGTAAGGCGACCATTCTTTCTGATACCCACTCAAAAGAATACTTGCAGGCAATGACACACCCATATTTATTCCCGCGCCAATCATCGCGTACCAGGGCCAGGATATATTTGTTGTAGCCGCTACTATCCAAACCCCGATCAGGCCGGCAAAAACGCCAATCAACAGCCCTTTTTGGGTAGTATGCTTGGAATAAAAACCAAGCAGGTACATGCTCAATTTTGCGCCAACGAAAAATGAACCCACCTTGCTTAATAACTCCAGGATGGAGCCTGTATTTTTTGAAAAAGCAATAGCGGGAAGAATGATTAGCGCAGCACATAGGATAGTGAACCACCTTGCTGATTTAAGATAATGTTGAGGGCTTTTACCAGGCCTGATGAATTTCTGATAAAAATCAACCGTCATAGAAGTTGATAATGAATTGAACGCCGCATCCAGGCTTGACATACTGGCCGCTAAAACGGCAGCGGCTATAATGCCCAACAGGCCGGGCATTCCACTTTCAGCACCAAAATTCAGGATGATCTTATTATCGTTATCAAAAGTCTTTCCACCATAATAGGCATGCAACAAAACGCCCAGTACAACAAAAAAGAAATAGATGAAAAAAGTGGTGAAGCCCATCATCAATAATGACTTCTTTGCATCGCCTATGTTTTTGGCAGTCAACGTGCGTTGAACCATCATTTGGTTCGCGCCAAATACCGTAGTGTGGTATATGGTCATGGCAATGAGCCCGGTCCATATGGTTGTGGTTTGCGAAACGTCAAACGTCCATTTAACGGGATTTATTTTTCCTTGTGCTTTAAGCTGCGACAGGGTGTCGGCAAAGGTGCCTGGCATTTTTAAAATTAAAATGTACATAAGAATGCCGGCACCGATCAGGAGTATGCCCGACTGTACCACATCCATTACAATAACGGCTGAAATACCGCCCATCATAGTAAAAATCAGGCCTACGATGGCAACAATTATAATGCTTGGGATGACGTCAATACCGGTTATAAAACTAATGACCAGGGATGTGCCATATAGCACCGCCGCTGACGACAGGATTTGCGTTGCCAAAAATACAACCGCTATTACTGTTCTGGATGCGACCCCAAAACGCTTTTCCTGGTAATCGTAAATGGAAACCACGCCGCTATTAAAAAAAAATGGCAGGAACAAAGTAACCACCAGCACGATAACGATAGGATAATTTAAATGGATGGCAATTACCGATAAGCCTTCTTTATAAGACCAGGCCGGTGCACCCATGAACGTCATGGCACTCACGTAAGTAGCAATGGTTGCTATGCCGATAGCCCACCAGGGCATGTTCCTCTTTCCCAGGTAAAAGTCTTCGGCCGTGTCAACTTTTTTGCTCATATACAGGCCGAGCGCTAATTTCCCTACGAGTAACACGATGAGTATTGTCCAATTGAGCGTACCAAAATCATTCATGATGTTGATTGTTGTTTTAAAGCGGAAATTCCACTGACTCACTTTTCTTTCCATACCGGCGCACCCGCAAATCTGCCTGTTCTTTGTGTCCCATGAAGCCTTCAATTTCACAAAGCCGGGAACAATAACTACCCACTAAAGCACTAGCCTCATCAGTCGTAATTTTCTGGTAAGTACAGGTTTTAATAAACTTACCTACCCACAGTCCACCTGTATAGCGGGCTGCTTTTTTTGTAGGCAATGTATGATTTGTACCAATCACCTTATCTCCGAAGGCCACATTTGTTCTATTACCTAAAAACAAGGCGCCGTAGTTTTTCATATTGTTTAAAAAGTAATCCGGGTCTTTGGTATTAACCTGTACATGTTCACTGGCAATATCATCAGCTACGGCCAACATCTCTTCATAAGTGTCTACCAGGATTATCTGTCCATAATCTTCCCATGCTTTGCCTGCTAAATCAGCAGTGGTCAATACCGCCAGTTGGCGTTTCACCTCGTCCTCAATCTGCAGGGCCAACTCTTTACAATTGGTAAGTAGAATTGCAGGAGAATTGGGACCATGTTCTGCCTGGCCTAACAAGTCAGTCACCACTTGTTCGGCATCAGTTGTTTCATCTGCTATGACTAACGTTTCTGTTGGCCCTGCCAGCAAGTCAATCCCCACCTGGCCAAACAACTGCCGTTTGGCTTCTGCCACGTATTGGTTACCGGGACCCACAATCATGTCCACCTGCTGCATGCCCACACATCCATAAGCCATTGCTGCCATAGCCTGTACGCCACCGAGAATGTATATTTCATCTGCTCCGCCAAAATGCATTGCCGCCACTGTTTCGGCCGGAGGAATTTTTGTGTTGGGATCAGGAGGCGTACAGGCAATGACTCTTTTCACTCCTGCTACTTTTGCTGTTAAAACGCTCATATGTGCCGATGCTACCATCGGGTATCTGCCGCCCGGCACATAGCAACCAGCACTATTTACAGGAATGTTTTTATGTCCAAGTATAACACCTGGTATGGTCTCAATTTCTATGTCATGCAATGAAGATTTCTGTATTTGCGCAAACCGCCTGACCTGAGCCTGTGCCCATTTGATGTCATCGATTGTTTTTGCAGGAACAGAGGCAATAATGTCCTGGATCTGTTTTTCCGATAACCGGAAGGAATCTGGCGTCCAGTTATCAAATTTTCCGGAAAGTTCCCGTACGGCAACGTCCCTTCGTTGCTGGACGTCATTGAGAATGCCCTCAACAATTTGCCTGGCTTTGGCCTGGTTTGCAAAGGAATCTGCTTCGGTGATTCCCTTTTTGATATATTTAACTGCCATGTTTTAGATTAAAATTGATTATTGAAAATGAAAAGATCGAAAGCCGTTTGTTCATGACAATCAGGCTGCGAGGCACCCTGCGAACGTCTGGCCATTGCGTTAGTATTTTTTTGGAGGAGCCGGATAATCACCACCTACTACGAAATAGGCAAAGCCTTCCTTCAGCGCCTGTATATTACGCAGCGACCCCTTGGGGAACGACATAATATCGCCGTCTTTCATGGTTTCCTTCATTGACGTACCGTCAAACCCGCATGACACCTGGAACTCCCCACGATGAACCAGCATCACTTCCACCTCTTCACGGCTATATTTCCCGGTTTCACCTACACCTGTAGCCTCTAAACCATACACGTTAAACTGATCGCCGTTGTGATCGCTTGGTTTTACCTGGAAGTTATGTTCCTTGCTATCTGCCGGCCCAATGATATCAATCCATTTCAGGCTGGCAGGGGTCCGGTTAGGGAATCCCTGGTATATCGACGGCGAATAAGAACCTATACGACCTACGGAGCGAGACATTTCTACCGGGGTGTACTCGTCAAAAGTTTTTAACTCGGCTTCCGTTAAGGTTTCTTTCGCTTTGATGTCACCAGGAATCTTTTCCCCCACCGTTGTATCCACCAGTTTTCCATTTTCCAATAATACGAGGCCATAGCCCCGGGCTTCTTCAATTACCCTTGGCAGCCATACAACACCTCCGCCGGCGTCATCATGGCCCAGAATGGAAAAGATCATCCCGTATTCATCGCCCACGTTTTCAAATCCACGAAACATATTAGTTGGTAATGAAATGATATCGCCGGGATACAGGATGGTTTCGGCCTTGCAGTCACTGTTCCAGTAGAACCGCCAGGTGCCACTATACACCATAAATATTTCTGCTGTGAAATGAGAGTGCGGTGAGTTTTTTATATGTGGCGGCTGCCCTGCCGCACCAATGCAAAATCCATGTAGCTCGGTCAGGTTTACGCGCTGGTGTTTGCTTTCGGAAACACCTCCACCAATAATGCTGAAATTATCTTTACGATGACTGCCAGGTGTTTTGGCATCAATAAAGGCAGCTTTGCAGGGCATCAGTTGCTCAAACCGTATAAGCCTTTGTTGTAATGCAGTTTGATCCATGTTTTTATTTTTTTGTGATCATTGGGGAAATCTAGTTGGTACTATTTAACACAGAAGCACTCTATTCGTCTGTTAGACATATTTAGTAGTTCTATTTTTTTTAACCGGAGTGCCTCTGCGCCAAATAATTATTTGCTGGTTTCTTTTAAATGCGAAAATTCAACACCATCATTTGCATGAATCTGGCATAGCACATCAAAGCCATCAAACACCATCCACTCCTCAGCAATGCTTCCTTCCCTGATGATGAAATGACTGATGCCCATAACAATTACCGGTATGCCGGTTGAGCCTTGAAAAAATCCGTTACCGTTATGCGTACCCGTAATTTTCCACCTGGCGGCCAATTCTGTTTTGTTCTTGGTTTTATTACTTGTTATTCTTTCTACTTTTACTTTGGCATCAGCGAAGGAGTCCGAAAGGTTTTTTACAAATCCTGCAATCTGTGCAGGGCCAATGAATTTATGATTGCAAATGGCATGGACGACGCTTTGTTCTGAATAGTAATGATTGAAATCACCATAGTTATGATCATCCCATGCATTAAATAAGGACAATATCAATTCTTCATCAATAGAATGATCGTAATGAGCGATGGCGTTGTTTTTTGCGATAGAAGCAGGTTGGTGAGCAAGGCTTGATTTTTTTTTGTAGCGATGGTCCCTCTTAGCCATCTCAACAGGGTCGAACCCAAGTTGCTGTATAAGATAGAGGTTATCTCTGACCAGCCATTCTTCATAAATTTTATTATTGGCAATTTTACAATCGGCAATCGTGCGAAAGAATACCTTTTTGCCGGTAGCTTTTCCAAACTCGCTGGCACCTTCGTTTGTGGCAGTAGAGGCAATTCTGTGAGAAGTATAAAAATGTCCTTCATCATTCATTGACCAGATAACAGCTTCGCCTTTCATCTTTCTGTCAGGAAAAGAGGAAAGTGTTTCTATTGTTCCATTGATAACCGCGTCAATACCGGTAACTTTCCTTGCCCCGAAATGAATGACAATGTCCTTTGTATAGGTATTGTGTATTTCCCAGACGGCCTTTTTTTCCCAAATTTCATCCGTGATCTTCAGTATATAGTCTACAATATTGTGATACTTATCTTCAAATCCCGGAAGCGATTGCGTAGGACCGCCAAGTGTATATTCTTGTGTTTCTATATGAATCATCACACGTTGCTTTTAAAAATCCGTATACTTTATCAATTAGTTTTTCAAGGTATTTACAATCTGCTTAGCAGATTCTGTTAGCATCATACTGTCTGATTTTACAGCGATGAATCTAAATCCCATGTCCCTCATTTTTTTGGCATCTTCAATGTTTGCACACCAGATGCCTGGTATTACCTGATGCTTTGCGCAAAAGCTTAATATCTTATCAATAGCATCATCGAATAAGGGAGAATTAGTCGAATGCCCCGCCTTGCCTGTAAGAGATAATTTTAAGTCCCCGGACCCCACGAAAACAGCATCCAGACCTTTTACCGATAAAATCTCGCCGATATTATCCATCGACTCTTTCGTCTCGATCATAGCAAAAGTCATGATCTCTTCATTGGCATAATCGGCGTAATCCATTCCCGCATATACCCTGGCTCTTGTTGGTCCGAAGCTCCTGATTCCTTCAGGCGGATATTTACAAGCCCTGACAAAATTTTCACAATCGGCTGCTGAATTGATCATGGGACATATAATAGCATAAGCGCCTCCATCTAAAAGCCTCATAATCTGTCCCGGGTCATTCCATGGTACTCTTGCCATAGGTACAGCATCAGAGGTAGATATCGCTTGCATCATCTGAATAGCTGTTTCAATGCCCATTAGCCCATGTTGCATATCAACCGTTATGCTATTCCATCCCGCATGAGCCATTACCTCTGCAGTCCAGCTATTAGGTATATGCAACCATCCGTTTGAGACAGTACCTCCGTTGTTCAGCACCTCCTTTAACTTATTCTTTTTCATATGACAGTTGGTTCACGACACTATGAAGAGCGTCAGTGGTAAGCCACCATTTCCTGATAACTTCGTTCACTTTTCCGGGTTGCTCTAACGTGGTTAAATGACCGCAGTTTTCAATGATCTCCAGTGTGCTGTTAGGTATCATTGCAGCCATTTGTGCATGTATTTCGGGTGTACAGACTTTATCCTGCCTGCCCGTAATTATTAGTGTCGGACATTTAATAAAAGGAAGGTCTGCTGTACTATCAGGCCTTCCCAACTGGCTCTTTATCTGTTTATAAAACTTATCTTTGCCAACGCCCAGAGCCATATCCAATATGTGCTTTCTTATGCCCGGCATAAGTGCATGATCCGGATGGAGCATGGCATCTTTCAAATTATTTGCAATAATCTCTTTAAACTCCCCACGGCGGGCCATGCTAACAAATCGTTGCTGTGTAATTCTTGTTTCACTGGATGGGAGCTTGAAGGTCGTATTTAATAAAATCAGCCTCTTCATTCTTTCAGGCGCTTGCCGCCACATTTCAAAAGCAATAATTCCCCCATAAGAAAGCCCCATTACTGAAAAATCTCCTTCTGTACTGTCTAGTATGTTGGCGGCAACTCGTTGCAGAGCATCGGAACTGCTGTGATCTCCTATAGTGCATTGGGCAAAATCACTAAACGCTTGTACCTGGTGATGAAAAAGTGATGCATCACACAAAGTACCTGGTATCATAATCAGATGGTCTTTCATCTAACAATCGTTTTTGTATTATATTAAAACCCTTTCCACACTTCCAAACCCCGGCAGGGGTTCATTGTTGATTCATGCCTCTATACCCAACGCCGGTCAGACCCTGACAGGCGAAGCATTCTTAATTTTGATACCAATGTTTGGCAGTAATATTATCACCTCCAATGCTAGTGGACCCCGCTTTATAATTTAACGAATTGATTGATTGCTCCAGTTGTGGATAGAATATTCTTGTTGGCACTTTGCCGGCAGTTACTGTAGTAGCCAGGGCACCAATGGTAAGGTTAGGCAACCCCGTTCTTTTATACTCTCCCCATGCTTCCACTGTATTATTGAGGAAGAAGGCCATCCACTTCTGATCCATTACTCGCACCAGGGTATTATTCCACGCCACGGCAGGAAGATCTAAAAAGCCGGGCGGAATTTCTATGGCCCATTGGCTAAAATTGGCGGTAATACCTGCATCGTAATATTGTTTCGCCGAAGTTCCCGTATTGATCCAGTTTTTCATAGCGGCTTCTGCAAGGATGAATTTGACCTCTGCATTAGAAATAATAGTGAAATCCAGAAGCCCGTTGTTTACAAATCTTGTGGTCAATACAGAGGTGTTCGCATCCCCATTGCCGTTCCAGGATTGAGCTTGCTCCCGTGGAATTCCGTTTGGCACTCCCTCATGATTAGGAAATTGTGCTATGTTCACAGGGCGCCTGAAAAAGAAATCAACCCTCGGGTCGTCATACACTTCGTACACCTGCTGAATTCTCTTTGACATGCTCAAGCCAGAAAATACAGTAATGGATTGCACTGCAAACGAGGAAATATTAGGACTGGTGCCGCTAAAATCATATACCCCTGCTTCACTATTATTGTTGATGATCGGATAGGCAGTGGGGTCGCTTACGATCGCGTTAATCTCGGCAGGTGCATTTACTTCCGTCCTGTTTGACAATCTTAAAAGATAGCGTAATCTAAGGGAGTTGGCCAATTTTCTCCATTTCATAACATCGCCCTTAAAAAGCACATCGCCACCTGCAACAAAACCTGAACTAGCTGCAAAAGTTGTGTTCGCTTCTTTCAGGTCTTTAAGCACGTTGGTATAAATGGTTTGTTGCTTATCGTACGCAGGATTTGTATTGTTAATACCAAGGCCCGATTCAATCCCAGGCGCATCTATCCACAATTCTGTATTGGTAGCCATATAGAATGCCCTCATTGTTTTGCCTGCGGCCTCATAAGCGCCCAAATTTCTTTCTTTAGCCGCAGAAATCATGTCATTGGCGTTAGAGATGGCTGAGTAATTCTGCCGCCATACTGCATTGAAAAAGGCAGAGCCGGTAGCGAAATCATAAGCGTCCAGCTGATTATCATTACGCCTTACATAGTACTGCATGATCTGGTCTGTAAGCCATGTCTGCAAGGTCATGTGATCGTTGATCGGTTCAAATATTACGCTTGGCAATAAAGTAGCCGGATTGTTGCTTGTAGGTGCATTTCTGTTAGTGTTTAACTCTTCAAATTTCTTGGTACATGAAGCAATCACCAGCATCACAACAAACAAACATAAAATTTTTGCTTTGTTCATTTTTGGTATTTTTAATACTTTATTAATAATATTCTGATCATTGCGCTTAGATCTTTTAAAAACCTACACTTAAATTAAAGCCATAAGTCTGTGGACTAGGAAGCTGACCAACAATAAACCCTGGAATCAAAGAAGATCCTGATAAGGCAAGAGATTCCGGATCGAAATGTCTGAGAAAGCTGGACTTGGTTTTTGTAAAGAGGTTTCTGCCAAATGCTGAAAACCGTAAAGATTCTACAGGCAACATTTTCAACCATGGTTTCAGGTCGGCACCAATAGATACCTCTCTTAGCTTCAGGTAGGTGGCATCGTACGAATTGGATTCTACGTTTGCTGAAGGGTAATATGATCTGTACCAATCTTGCCCGGTAGTGGGAATCGAGTTCTTGGAAAAGCTGCCTCCTGTACCTGCTACAACACCATCAGGGACAAATTTGCTTGTGCGGTAAGGAAGTGTTTCTGTCACAATACCTGATCTGTAAAGCAAGGCACCGTCGGCTACAGAAAGCAAACCGCCGCTCCTGTAGTCCAGAAGGAACCGAAGAGTAAGATTTTTGTAATTGAATGAATTGGTAAATCCGGCTGTCCAATCCGGGTTATAATTTCCCAGTCTTTTTATGCGGTTGTCCAATCTTGGTCTTACCAGGCTGGTACCACTAACATTTACCACATCCAGTATAAGGTCACCCTGGGAAGTCCGTGCAAGACCTCTTCCGTAAATGTCACCCATTCTGCCTCCTGGCCGGGCTTCCACAGTACCGCCGGAAGGACCCTGAGCTATTACAAAGCTCTCAACACCATCAATCAGTTCGACCACTTTTCCCCTGTTTCTTGCCCAGGCCAGGGTTACATCCCAGCCAAAGGATTTTGTTCTTACAGGCGTTGCTTTTGCAAATATTTCAATCCCTGAGTTTTTGATTTTACCTGCATTGATCAGTCTGGTGACCGCTCCTGACGCCTGGCTGATAGGAACCTGCAGTATTTGATCAGTAGTAACATTGTTATAGTAATTTACGTCTACTCCAAACCTGTTATTGAGGAATTTGAATTCTCCGCCTACTTCTATTGCCTTCGTTTTTTCAGGTTTGAGAGCAGGATTTACAAGATTTGACGGATTGATTACTGAACTGGGTAACGTACCAAACGAAAGCACTCTTTGAGTTAGCAGTGGGTCCGTATCGTTACCAGTGGCAGCCCAACTAGCCCTGAGCTGTGCATAACTTATCATTTGAGGAAGGTTCAATAACCTCGAAAGGATGGCACTTACACCCACCGAAGGATAGAAAAAGGAATTGTCATTCATGGGTAATGCCGAAGACCAGTCATTACGTCCCGTAACATCTACAAAGAGCTTTTCATCAAGACCAACCTGGGCAGAGCCGTAAACGCTGTTTATTCTCTTGGTGGCATCATAGTTTATTGTCCTTGGAACATCGCCTGCATTTCCTTTATTGTAAACAAAAGGAACTCCTAATTTTCTGGATTCATAGAAGTCGGTATTATAGGTCTGGTCTAATCTGTTAGCCCCGGCGTTTAGATTCAGTGAGATATCTCCTTTCATCTTTTTGTCGTAGGAAAGCAGGAAATCAGTATTGGTTTCCTGAAAGCCTATACTTTGTTCCCGGTACATGCCGTTAGGAAAGTTTGGCTGGCCTGACGGCCTTTGAGACTGGCGGCGATCATCATAAAAATCAGTTCCGGTTCTTACAAAGGCTGAAAGATTTTCCGTCAGTTTATACGTGGCTTTTATGTTGCCAAATAACCTTTTACGCTTAAATCCATTTAGGTTTTTTCTTACGATAAGCCACGGATTAGTTCCCCAGGAAAGGAAATAGTTCTGCGTTACTCCTTCCTTTCCGGGAAGCCAGATATCTTTTTTGTAATCGTTGTAGTCATAGTTATTCATCCCCCAGTACATATTGTTAATAATGCCTTCTCCACCGCCGCCAATTACTGGAAGGTTGTCTGAACTGCTGTTTATATAGTTAGCAGAAATATCCAGTTTTAACCTGTCGGTTACATCAGTTCCAAGCCTAAAGCCTACATTCTTTCTTTTATATTCTGTATTAGGAACGATGCCCGTTCTGCTCAGGTGAGACATAGAAACCCTTCCCCAGGTCTTGTTATTATTAAATGATAAGGCAAGGTTATTATTTGTTCCCACCCCAGTTTGAAAAAACCCTTTTCTATCCAATCGCTTTAGAAACGGAGTTGGCTCAACAGATATCCCGGTACTCGATTGTGCTCCGGTAGGTTGTTTGATCAACGCTCCATCAGTGGGAGCACCATAATTTCCACCCCAGTCCACACGGAAAGCATTATCAAATCCGCCGCCGTAGTCCGTTTGTTCATCCCAGAAACTGGTAACCCTGTCTATCGTAACTCCTGTATTGTATTCAATGCCTAATCCTTTTTTATTTGCTCCTGACCTGGTTCTTATAACGAGTGCGCCGTTTGCGGCTCTTGTTCCGTATAATGCTGCGGCTTTAGAGCCTTTAAGTACTGAGACGTCTTCTATATCGTCGGTATTGAAGTCGGTAAGTCCGTTGCCGTAATCTACCGGCAGGTTATTTCCACTTTCGCTCGCACCACCAACACCGTCTAAATTATTAGAAACAACTACTCCGTCAACAACAATAAGCGGCTGGTTCTTGTTGAGGTTGAGTGACGCTTCTCCTCTTAACACAATTCTGGAGGAGGATACACCGGATCCGTTTCCTGTATTAATATTTAAGCCCGGAACCATTCCGGAAAGCTGCTGCGAAATATCACCAATACGTGATGTATTGAAGTCTTTGGCACTAACCCGCTGTGTGGAGTATGATAAATTAGATCTTTTGGCTTCAACTCCGAGAGATGTGACCACTACTTCTTCGAGGTTTGCTTTTGGACGGAGGGTTATTGTCACTTCGTTGCTGTTAGCGATAGGCACTTCCTGCTCAGAATAACCGGCGAAACTGATTAACAGTGTTTTGGCATTAGTATCGCCATTCAGGGAAAATCTGCCGTCTGTACCCGTAATCGTTGCAACATTGGTGCCTTTCAGCATAACACTGGCGCCGATTAAAGGTTCTTTGTTGTCTCCATCATATACTATACCTCTTATTGCTCGCTGAGCAAAACTTTGCTGAGCTAAAAACTGAAACAGCAGGAATAAACAGGTGGAAAGTTTCATGACATTCATTGATTTAAAAGCGTTAATAAAACTCAATGCCCATTCAGAATAGAGGTATAGCATTCGAAAAATTCCAAAGAAATCACAAGAGCTTTTCTAAACCGGGGAACAACTATTTAAAAATTACTTTTTAAATTAACGGTAAGTTAATAAAATATTTTATTAACTTCAAAACTTTAAATAAAATATTTTAAGGAATATGTAAAGGAGTATCGGTGTTGGAACGTTGTTATGAGTGTCCTTATCACGCCTCGACAAGGTCATATTGCTTGAAGAGCATAGCTGCACCAGCTTTGGAACTGAGGTATCTCCCCAACGTTGAACCCTTGACCTCGCAGCATTGGAGTAGATTTACTAAGGTTGTCTTGCGAAGCCCGTTTTTTACCGCATCAATAAACAACTGATCAAGCATGAGGTATTCACCGTCTATAATTAATAGTTCAGGATTAAAAATATTAAGCACATTTCCTAATGCTTCACCAAGTTCAAAACCTTGTTTCTGAACAAGATAAATACTTAGCTCATCGCCTAAGGATGCGGCGTCCAGAATATCGTGATATTTATACGTTTCAAGTTTATCTGCATTAAAATGTATTGACGTCTGGTTATCTTCCAGTGCTTCTTTAAAATCCAGCATAAGTGCATCGCCACCTATGGCAGTTCCCAGACACCCTTTTTTTCCGCAATGGCATAAACGTGAGCTTTTGCGAAACTGGGTATGACTTATATTCCCGGAAAGTCCTGCACTTCCTGTAATGATTAGGCCGTTAATGATAATTCCCATACCAAGAGTGCGGCTTACCTTTACCACGATGACATTTTCTACTCCCTTTGCCAGGCCTAGTACTTGTTCGGCTATAGCAATAACCCTTGTATCATTGTCGATTAGAACCGGAAGTCCCAACGCATTTTCTATTTGATCTTTGATAGGAATAGCTTTATTTTGAAAGAATGTCATTGGTTTACCAATTTTACCTGCGATATTTTCAATCATCCCAATTCCAACTCCTATAATACTGTCTTTTTGAATTTTAGACGATTTTATGGTATCAGAAATAAAGTTGATAATAAAGCGAAGGCAATGATCAGTATCCTCCAGGATGAAATCACGGTTTACTTTTTCATAAACTGTTTGAAAATCGAGGCCCACCACGCTTACATGGATAAATTTTGATAAGATCTCAACGCCTATTGCGAAAAATTTTTCTTTATTTAGAGTATACGTGACGGGCCTCCTTCCATTTTCAGTAGACTTTTTGCCCATTTTTGCCACCAGGTTCTTTTTAGCTAATTCCTTTATCAATTTGGTACAAGTGGGTATGCTTATCTTGATAGCTTCTGCAATTTGAGGTAATGTCATGGGAAATTTAGATTTCCCCAGACACCTTATGATTTTAGCATGATACACCTCGGAACGATGTAATAGATCCGTATTGTTCTGTTGTGGAATAAGTAGGTTGCGGGCCATATAAATTTATCAACTATCACCGCTGCATTACTTAATAACCTCAATTGGTACAGGAAAAAATGCGGCTAATTTTGAGTAAAAATATATTAACTGATGCTTATAAACTGAAATAGTTAATAAACTTATTGATTGGAGCCTGCATTAATAATTTAATTTATCAATACTTCAAAAACACTGGCTTGTACGTTTTGCGATGGATGAAACATTTCTATTTCCAATTTGCTTGTAACAAGTGGTTGTTTTAATTTAATCTTATTTATAGTTTGATGATTATCCTTTACTTCATACACCACTTCTGCCTGGTCATTACAAATCCGGTAATGATTGACACAATAAGGCATCACCGATTCCGGGTGACCCATTAAAGATGATTCCATCGGATGATCGTAATCCGTATCAAAGGCTATTAAAATTTCATTTATCGTTTGAGGCGTATTCCATTCAAATGACAGCTTTGGCGTTGAATCTTCTTTTGCAGCTACCCATGCATTAGGGCTTGTAGTTGGTCTGAATACGCCGTTATTGATATTGTCAAGAGAAAATAAAGGAATACCACGTTCCAGCCTCAATCCGAAATTTTTACCTTTTGGCCGCCTGTGGGGGCACCAGAACTCAAACTCTTCTACGCCGATATCGTCTGGTGGCGTCTGTTTTCCATGATTTGAAACAGCCTTGTTGATTTTGTTAAACACACTCAGCACCCCGGACACTAATTGGTTGCTTCCTTTCACAGCCACCTGATTGTGCTTTATTAAACAAATAAATACATATCTATGCTTGTCCGCCTGGTAGTCAAAATCAAGCGTTGGCAACTGCTCACCCTTCACTAATTCAATCGCCTGTTTTTCAAGTAAAACGTCCGGGGTATGATTAAAAGATTTACTGCTAATGCGTAGTTCAATATCCAGTACAGTTGGTACTGCTGCCTGTACTATCAATTGTATTTGTGGGAGGTTACCCGGCGCAACCGGTAGCATTTGCGCTGATGAAAAATTCAAATTCATCCATGGTCCATCAAATGGTAATTCCTTCAATATAAATTCGCTGGAAGCAGACACTTTAGCTGTATTTACCAGGTTTTTATCGCTATTGAATTTTACACCAGGAATATGATGTCCGGTTTGTAAAAGCTCCTGTTGAAGAAGTTTAATATTTTCTTTTTTAGCCAGATCATGTTGTGACCAATTGTTTTGAACTGCTAAGGCAACAGCCATACCAACAGCCTGACCGCCATGTGCCGACGTTCCCATAACCCTGGTAGAACCAAAGGCAACATGGGTTGCACTAATAATACGACCTGAAAAAAATAAGTTATTAATGTTTTTGCTATAATAACATCTAAGTGGTATTTGATAAATTCCTTTGGAATGCCATTGATTGCAACCTGGTTTTTCGCTAAATACCCCATCAGCAGGGTGCAGGTCAATTGACCAACCGCCAAAAGCAACAGCATCCTCAAAGGTATTTTGTTCAATTATATCCTGTTGCTTAAGAATATATTCTCCTTCAAACCGGCGGCTTTCACGTTTACCCGGAATATTTCCTACCCATTCTAAAGTAAGATTCTGCGCTTCCGGAAAGCTTCCGGAATTTTTAATATGGTTCCAAACGCCATATACGACCTTCCACAATTCCCATTTAATTCTTTCTGTTTCATGTACGGTGTCTAACCGGCCACCATATTCAATCCACCAAAGTTTGCAACCGAATTCATTTGCATTAAACGATTTATAGCGCGGAATTTCTGTAATGTCTTTTAACGCATATTCCGGAGGTACAAAAGTTACCGGCTTACCAGTGTCTTTACTATAGAAGTATATCGTATGCCCAAGCAGTTCGCCATAGTCAGTTGAAGGCGCAAATTTTTCACCGAACTCCCTTTGACATTCAGCGCCCATTCTAAATGCCGCCCCTGCTAAAAAAGCCATTATACCATCACCTGACGCATCGCAGAACCATGTTGCAGTGGAATAGTCAAACCCCCTTAAATCAGCGTTCCAACCGCTATAAACATCATCCATGGCAAAGTCGATGGTATTTTCTATGGTTTGGTTAAGGTTATAGAATACGTTTTTACGGTAATCTTTAAAGCCGAACATTTTTTGAGCTACATAACGAAACGCATCGGGCTGAGTGCCTTTATACATCAATATTTTAAATTGAAATGAAAAGGGTTCATTCACCCTCAACTTAGATGCCTTGCTGCCAAACAATGGCGCAAAAATCATGGGTTGTGCGTTACCGGCAGCATTACGTATTAGCACTCCGAATTGTAAATTACCCTGACTTGATGATGGAAGCTCGTAGGGAAAACCAGCAGGTTCGGCTACCACGCCTAAGGTTACACCGTCTTTTTCCAGCATGGCTGATGGTAAGCTACACATGTCTTCCGGAGAAAGAAATGACATTTGCGGAAACCTTTTTTCCTGCCAGATATAAGGTTGCCAAATAGCATCTGTTTCCATCAGGTTCATCTCAGGCATTCCTGCGTAACCTATAGAGTACCATGCTGGCTTAATAGGGAAAAAGGTATATTCAATACTTGGTTCAGCAGCTCCCTGCAAAAAAGAAATAGTGGCCGCTAACCTAAAATCTGAATGGCCTGGGAAAGTCCATTTAATTTCATTACCTGAAATCTTTCCTGAACTGGCTATTACCGTTAATGGAACTGCTGCCTTAAAAAAATCTACTGTTTTATCATTACTTCCCTGCATTCTCCAACTTGGGATAGATACCGCTCCTTTGAAATCTTTAATTAATTCGCGTGCATGTACATTGCCCGCTTTAGGGTCATCTTCACGTTGCATAATTATAAACCGTGGATAGAACTGGTATTTCTTAGAGGGGTTATTTTTCCAGTTAATTATAATTGATGCATCTTTTTGTAATTCTACATCATACTGATTGTTGCTTATTTTGCCATCGTTTTGAGCGTTTAAAAACAAACTGAGATGAAATAGTATCAAGCAATACAGGGCGTAATTTTTTCATTGGTTGTTCTTTCAAATAATTTTTTTTTCGTCTGCCTATTTAGAAATGAATCTATAACAGTAGGAATCAATATCAGCATAGGCACGTACTTAGACTAACTCTTAAACGCCTGCGTAGCAGACTGGAAACTGAACTACTCAATTTACAAAACATTGAATTAGATAGCGCACTTACATTCAATAATTCTAGATAGTGAACCAGGGAAAAGAATTATTGGCACATTGTTATCTCTGGTACTTATCCTTACTTACTTCCAATCCCGGTTTTGTTCCAGCTTGGGGTTTGCATTGATTTCATCTTGTGGAATAGGAAAATACTTATGCTTTGGTTGAACAGGGTGATTAGGATAAACATCATTAGTGGCTAAAGGAATAATAGTAAGGTATTTACCTGTGCGGGTTAAATCATACCAGCGATCTGCTTCTGCAAAAAACTCCCATGCCCGTTCCTGGATTACTGCATCAATGAAAGCATCTTTACTTAACCCTGTTTGTAAATCGGCCAATCCTGTCCTTCGTCGGATAGTGTTTATGTTTGCGTAAGAAGTGCCTGTAGCCCCATTTAAACGAGCTTCAGCTAAAGACATTAATAATTAATGTCTCAGTGATATTTTTCAAAAGAAGTAGGTCCATTACGCATAAACAGAATTATAAAAATACCCAAAATCATTCTTTATCACACAACACCCCGCAAGTAGGACAAAATTTATAAAACGCCTTGATTTCCGTTCCGCATGTGGTGCATACTGGTATCGGATGGATTATATTCTTAAACTCCGTTTTATTGACCGCATAAAACTCTTTCGGTATTTCATCAATAAATCGCGATTCACTGCCTAATTCGGTGATCAGGTACAGTTCGTCTTTGGCGCGGGTCAACGCCACATAAAACAGCCTGCGCTCTTCCTCCATCAACATATCGAATTTCACATCTTTCACCACCCTGAAAACAACATCATCAAGCCATATGTCAGGAAACCCGCCAGAGCCATCTGTTAAACCAATAATGAAAACAACCTTTGCCTCCAGACCTTTCGAGGCATGAATGGTTTTTGCAGTCACTCTCAGGCCGGCCATTTTTAATGCGTCTCTATAGGGCAGGTACATTTTACTGCGACGGTATAACACCAGGATGTTTTCGGGGTTCAATCCTTCCTTCTGAAGATCCCTGACTTTCTCTACCATATAATCTGCGCCGTCCCTGCCCGTTTCTTTTGCCCTGTAAATCTGGATCTTGCTAGGCGTCTGTTTGTGGGCCCTGATCTCCTTGTCAATTTGAAATTTGTTTTTTCTAATCACTTCCGTACTGGCGCCCACAATGGTTTGGGTACTTCTGTAATTAACGTCCAGTTTGATAACCTGTGACTGATCGAAATATTTTTCAAAATTTACGATATAATCGATCTCTGAGCCTCTGAATCCATAGATGCTTTGCCAATCATCGCCTACACAAAAAAGCTGGGTTTCGGGTGTTAATAATAGATCCAATAGTTTTACCTGTAAGCCATTCACATCCTGGAACTCATCTACAAGCACATACTTAAACCTCTCATGATAAGCATTTCTTATTTCGGCGTTTTGCTCTAATAGCCGGATAGAATGGATGATCAGATCATCAAAATCGAGGTAAGATTTATTAATGCAATATGCACTGTACGCCTTCAGGATGGGCACAGCCAACTCATAAAAAACCCGCACACGTTCATGCTGGTGTGTACCAGCTTTAGACAATAAATCGTTTGGAGAAATATTTCCCGCTTTTACCATTGACTGAACCCTGCTCACCATATTCAGAAAATCCTTGATCTTTTCGCCATATGTCCTAAATTCCTCTTCATATTTCAGGGGAACCCGCTTAGACATCTTGTCACTAACCCTGCCCATCACAATTCTTTCCATGGCCAGGTTGAACAAGGTGGAATCCTGGCACATAGCTTCAAAAGTTTTAGCGCAATGCCTTCCTGCCAAAACAAATTGCTCCTCTTTATGGGTAGTTTGATAGCTCTTATTGCTCATATGTTCAATATACAGATCAGCCTGTATAATATAGAAGTCGGGCCTGAAGTCGAAGTCCTTAAAATTTACTGTGGGCTCGTAATTGTATTGAAGATTATGACGGAAAAGCCAGTCGGCAATATCTCTTTCTGATTTAGATTTTACTTTTTCTCCTTTAAGTGTAGTATAATTAACCTGGTTGGCGTATGTACGTGAACGTATGTTTTTGTCAAGGTAAGATTTATCAACATAGAAATCGAGGATATATCGTTTGAGTTTAAGGAGGTAACCCGCATCATGGCAAAGTTCCACCAGTATCTTATGTTTTATATCCCCGGATTTCTCGGGCGCAATGGTTTTATGTTCATCTTCTTTCAATTCGTCCGCCTGTTCATCAATGAGAAGCCGGAACTGATTATCGAAGGAAACACCGCCACTGTTTTTCAGTAACTGGTAACACAGGGAATGAAAAGTCCTTACAGTAAGGTTAGCAATCCAGGGCCTGGACTGTACCCGGCTTCGGCGTTCTTTGTCTTTTTGTTCCCTGGTAATGAATTTATTATTGACGAATTTTTCGTAATCGCCTTTGTCGTTACCTGCCATAATGAGGCGGTCAACCATTTCGTTCGTTGCGTTTCTCGTAAACGTGATCGCCAGTATACTGGATGGCTTGGTATTCTTTTCACTCAGGAGATATAAAAGCTTCTGAATGAGCGTTTTTGTTTTACCTGAGCCGGCCCCGGCCAACACAAGTAATCTCTTATTTTCAGCCAGAACTGCTTCTCTTTGTTTTTCACTCAGGTTGGTTAGTACCATTAAGTCGGCCCTTTATATCGTGTTTGACTCACAAATCACCAGGGATCTTCGCTATCAGATTGGCCACCCGCTATTTTTTTCCCAATGCCGCATTGATAGGCGCGCGGTCCAAGTACATCACTGTCCGGTCGATCTGATCCTTGTCGTTAAAATGCATGTCGGCATGTATCCAGCCACTTACTTTCTTCCCGTTTTTATATTTTGCATTAAATTGATACCAACCCATCAGCCATACTCCAGGCATATCAGGCCCTCTCTGGGGTTGATTCACTTTTACCGGAAGCCAGATATCATTGGTAAAATTAATGGAATCGATGACATTGTTCCTGCGGTCTTTCCAATAGTTAGTAATGGCTTGCTTGCCTGCAAGACTGTCCCCGGCTGACCATAAATAGACAGCATTATCAGCAAAACTGCTCATCCATCCGTCAACATCAGCATTGGCCAACTGCTGTAATCCCCTTTTACCGATATCCATATATTTCATATCGGCGAAATCTACGGCTTTTGATGCTTCTGCCGTACCGGTGTCTGCTCCAGTCGACGGACTGTCGGCCAAGGATTCTTCAGAAGACTTGTTATTACAGGCTACCAACGCCATACAAAAGGCTGCAATGATCAGGATTTTTTTCATGTTTAGTGATTTTGTGAATAGAAAAAATAAAGAAGATTAGTCGTAAGATCGGTTTAGTGAACTACATACCGCATTTCAGCGGTATGTAAAAGAAGTTTTCCTACAGATAATCAAATCTTTCCTTGAAGAAGTTTCGGTTGAGGTAATCAGTAAGGCCTGTCGTAAGGGATTTCATGATAAATATACCCGAAAAATGTTAAGAACAAACATTTATAATAATAGTAACATCGGGAAGGATCCCATGCATTTTTACGCCGGTCGGGTTTCTTTTTTATATCTCAAAGGTTTGACCTGCCATTTTTCCATTACCGGCCCGCACGTCAGTCAGGATAAACCGCAACAGTTTTTGTGAAGATATCTCAATGGTTTCCTCATCTGTTTTGATGGTAAGATCCGGATGTTCCGGAATTTCAAAGGGATCATTTACACCCGAAAGATTGTCCATCTTTTCCGGATGGCCTGCAGGCAGCAGCCGAAAATTCCCAGCTCCTTTTTATTCCGCTAATGTAGCGGCTACCCAATCCCTCGTAGTATTTGCCAGCACGGACATCGTATTTTGCTTACCGGCCTTAAATCCATGATCGGCTCCTTCTAACTTTATTAATGAAGCCTGGGGAAGCGACGAGCACATCGTTTCTATCAAATCCCATGTAGCCAGTTCATCGCGCGTGCCCTGCAAAAAAAGCATCGGTATTTTAACCTCCTTCAAATGATCGGCCCGCTCACGGCAGGTTTGCCGGGAGGATGAAGCGGAAAGCCGTAAAAAATAATTCCCTTGACGGCAGTATGGGGATGAAGCGACAAATGCTGCGAACTCATTCGTCCACCAAAGGATTTTCCAGCCGCAAAAAGTGGAAGTGAGGGGAATGAATCGTGCGCGTGTTGAATAGCCGCATCAATCGTTTTGTGCGCAACGGCAGGAATATCAGGCCTGCCTTTTTTGTGTTCAGCAAATGGAAAATTAAACCGCAGCGTAGTGATGCCCAACTCAGCAAGCGAGTTAGCAAGCGCTATCATAAAAGGATGACTCATGCCGGCGCCCGCGCCGTGTGCCAGCGTCACAATACAACTACTGTCTTCGGCAATTATATACTCGGCCGAAACATGACCAATGGAACTGGAAACCGGCAGAGATAAGGATTGCTTATTCATTGTTGTCTTGGTCCAGGGGACTGCACCCGCCTTCAGCGTTCCTTTGGTTTATGCAAGTATTGCACGACTCATGAGGACGGCCTTAAGAATTCCTGTTAATAACCTGCATTCTGTTTGAAAGTACTGGTAGTCCTGTCTATCTGTTCCTGCGGAATGGGACGAAGTACATGATGATCCTTTATAGCTGCTGCATCGGGATTCCATTTTTTAACCCTTTCTATCAGCTTACCGGTGCGCACCAGGTCGAACCAGCGCATTTGCTCACCCAGGAATTCACGGCCCCGTTCATCCAGCATAAAATCTATATTCATCATTGCCGGGGTGACCATCATGGCTGTACGGTAAGCAGTACTCTGAACCGGATCGGTGCTTGTGCGGGCAGCCCGCAATCTAACGGCATTGATAAAATTCGCTGCCGTTATGTTATCACCCGTATACATGGCTGCTTCTGCAGCAATAAGATAAGTCTCAGCTAACCTGTGCACCAGGAAATCGCGTGAGCCCTGTTCGTATGTTCTGTCAGGGCGCAACGGGTCCAGAAATTTGATCAGGGTTGGGAATATTTTAGGAGAATATTTGCTTGGGGTATATACAGCATAAGGTTTACTATTCACCACGCTGGCGGGTAGTTCCACGCCAGGCAGCCAGATAGAAGTATCGCCTACATTATACTTGGGTACCCCATTCACCTTAGGAATTGTCGCCCCATTATTCGAATAAAACACATGTTTAAAACTTTTATCGTAACGGGTATCATTGAGCCTGTCATTAAACAAAACGTCCAGCGTGAAATTAGTTGGCCTGAAGCGTTTAAAGGGCCTCCCGTTTTCCGTATCGCGCTGCATGCCGGGCAAGATATCATATTCCATAATAAAATAAAGATGTCCCCGGTTTCCTTCGCCATTTGTCCGGGGGTCGTTGGTGCTTTGCACCGACCAGATCACTTCATCATTTTTTTCACCGCTACCCTGTTCAAATATTTTTGCAAAATCAGGAAGCAGTTTGAAGCTGTAATTGTTGATCACTTTTTTAGCGAACTCAAGTGCTTTAGTATAATCGTCTGGCTTTTTCGCTGAAGAACCGGCCTTGGTAAGGTATACCTTCGCGAGTAAATGCTCAGCAGCAGGTTTGGTGGCCCGTCCATAATCTACCGGTTTTACTTCCAGGTTCAGAGCTGCAAATTCCAGGTCTGCGATGATGGCGGCATAAACCTTATCCAATGGCTCCCTAGTAGCCTCTGTAATAACACTCTTATTAGCAACCAGGGGAACAGGTATAGGGCCGAACATCTGGGCAAGAATGAAGAAATAATGCGCTCTCAAAAATCTTGCTTCCGCTACCCGGATTCCTTTTACTTTCTCTGTCACCCCTTTAATGTTGGGCGCCATATCCACCACTGTATTGCAGGTATTGATGGCAATATAAAATTCGTTCCATATTTCCCTGATGATAGATAACCGGCCATCAAGTTCAGGAGTATACTGGTTGACAAATTTAAAAGCGCCGTCGGCTCCCATTGTATAAGTATCTGTACCGAATACCGTTAATGTAAAACCTCTCTCCTGGCCATAGAAAGTTTTGAGTGAGGCATAAGCGGCCTTTGTTGCATCTTCAAATCCATTGGGTGTTTCCAGGTAATCGAAAATGGCCTGGGACCTTACATCCTCGTCAAGCATTTTTTTACAGGATGGAAGTAAAAAAAGAACGGATGCTGAGATGTATATTAAAAGCTTTTTCATAAAGTAATTTTATAAGTTAAAATTTTGCGTTTATCCCTAGAGAGTACATCGCGGTAGCGGGCGTATTGACCGTCGTATATTCCGGATCGATCCCTTTTTCCTTTTGCCTGTAAGGGGCGAAGATGAGGGGCTGTTGAGCAGAAACATACAAACGCAAACTTTGGAACCTGATTTTTTGAACGGCTGATGCGGGTAAATTATAGCCTAGGTTGATGTTCCTGATCTTTACAAAGCTACCATCGAAATACCGCAGGGTTGTGTTGTAGATGGGCCTTTCGGAATTTTCATCAGGCCTGGGATAGTTATTCGTTGCATTTTTTTCAGTCCAATAATCTATTTTCAGGTTATTGTAACGGCCCTGCAATTGCATCCAGGCGCCATCATGAAAGCCACTGGTGATCTTGCTTCCAAAACGGGCAAAAACGAAAATAGCCAGGTCAAATCCTTTATAGGCAAACCTGTTGGTTAGCCCTCCACTTACATCAGGAACATCATTTCCAAGGATCACCCTGTCATCGGCATTGATTTTCCCATCGTTGTTCTGGTCTTTTATCCTGATCTGCCCGGGCTTTTGGCTATATGTCGCTGCCATATCTTTGTCGCTTGACTGCCAGATCCCGATTTTCTCATAATCATAAATAACCCTCAATGGCTGGCCGATGAACCAGGTATTTCCAATATCATCCTTTTTGCCTCCATATAATTCCACGATCTCTTCCTTATTATGTGCAAAGTTCAGGTCGGTCGACCAGGTAAAGCCATTACGATTACTATTGTCTTCAATGTTTACACTCGACAAGGTAACTTCATAACCCGAGTTCCGGGTAGACCCGATGTTTTCCAGTATGCTAGCAAAACCACCGGTAATGGGCAATTGCCTTTGCAACAACAGGTTGTTTGTGTTTTGCTGATACCATTCAACCGAGCCCGTAAGGCGATTATTAAACAGTCCGAAATCAGCTCCGATATTTAAGGAAGCGGTTGATTCCCATTTAAGATTGGGATTGGGAATAAAACCTGGACGGTAACCATATCCGGCGGTGTTATCAAACGCATACGTTGTTCTGTTTAAACCGCCGAGGGTTTGATAAGGATTAATACCCGTGTTGGCAGTCTGCCCATAACTGGCTCTTAATTTTAGTAAATTGATCAGCCGGCTATCCTGCATAAACCCTTCATTGGAAATATTCCATCCAACGGCAACAGACGGAAAAAAACCCCATTTTTCTCCCGGAGAAAACCTGGAAGATCCATCGGCGCGCCCCGTCAGGGTAAGCAGATATCTTCCATCATACACATAATTTAAGCGGGCCATATACGATAAAATAGACCATTTTTCATAAGAACTACCTACCCCGGTAATTATTGGGGCGGCACTTACGTTGTAATACTCCATGCCTTCAATGGGGACGCCCTGTACACCGTTGCCAGAGGAATCCTGAGACCTGGTTTGTACACTGTAAAGCCCGGTAAAATTGAGCGAGTGAACATCCTTTAATGTTTTATTATAGGTAAGAATATTTTCCACTGTATATGACGTAACAAAATTTTCATTGTTCGAAGCTGTGGGATCACCGCCCCTTCTGTCGTTGGTGAAACGGCCGGTAAACCTCCCATTCCTGTTCTGGATAAGGTCGGGTCCAAAATTCAACCTGTATTTAAGTCCGTTAAGTATCTCCACTTCTCCATACAAGGAAGAAAACAGTCTGAACCTTTTATTCCTATCTACCTGGGCACCCGGCACAAGTTCTGCCAACGGGTTGGTACGCAAGCCGTCCGTGGTGGGTAAAAAAATCAGTTTGCCCATAGAATCATACGGAACCCCCAATGGATTTTCCTGCAGCACGTCGTCAAAAGGATTTAGATTAAATCCGTTTCTTTCACTATATGTTCCCAAAATAGAAGCCCCTAATTTTACACGCCTGCTTACTTGCTGGTCGATATTGATACGAAGCGTATACCGGGTGAATTCCTGCACAGGGATGATTCCCTTATCGTTAAAATATCCCATGGTCAGCCCGTATTTCGTGATATCATTTCCGCCGAATAGTCCTACCTGGTGGCTTTGCTGGATACCGTTTTCCAGCATAAGGTCCTGGTAATCCGTATACCTGCCAGCGCTGATCGACCTGAGTTCTACCGGTTCGAACAAGGCCCTGTCAGAAGAGTCTTTATTAGAATCTTTATATTTTCCGGATGTTCTGCGTGATTCTCTTTTATATTCCGCATACTCTTCCCCGTTTAAAATCTCCACCCTTCCCAATGGCTTAACGACTCCATAATATCCGTCGTAGGTAACTATAGGTTTGCCGGTCTTTCCCCTTCGGGTAGTAATAATAATCACGCCGTTGGCACCACGTGATCCATAAATAGCTGTGGCGGAGGCATCCTTTAATACCTCCATTGATTCAATATCACTCGGGTTTATATCGCTCAACCCGCCTGTTAAGGGTATGCCGTCCACTACGTATAAAGGATCGTTGCCCGCAGAGAAAGAACGGTTACCCCTGATCCGGATGGTTACGTCTGAACCAGGCCGGTAGCCCTGCGAAACAGCATATAAACCGGCTACTCTTCCCTGGAGGGCCTGGGCCGGACTGGTTACCGGAACTTCGCTCAACGCTTTAGCGGAAACGGAAGAAATGGCGCCTGTGACGTCCCGCCGTTTCTGTTGTCCATAACCTACCACTACTACTTCTTCCAATTTCTTGTCTGATTCTTCCAGCACGATATCAAACGCAGTGCGATTTTTTATGGTAACCTCCTGGCCCGAAAAACCCTGAGATGAAATTATAAGGGTGCTGTTCTTATCCGGGACGTTAAGTCGAAAGATTCCCTGATCATCGGTTACGGTTCCCATGGTAGTACCTTTTACAGTAACAGAAACACTGGCCAATGGATTTCCATCTTTGGATGAGGTTATCTTTCCGGTAACGGGTATACTCTGCGCAAATATACCGGCAGGAATCAATAGTGAAAACAGGAAGGAAGCCAGCAGGTGGCGTTTCAATAAAATGGCAAACATGAAGTTATCGTTTAGTATGTATAATCAGAACCCGTTTAATACCCAATGACGGTGAGTATTACTTTATAAAAATAACATAATGTTATGTTATCTGTTTCATTTTTTATATACGCCTCAGACTTCTTCATAAGTATGATATGTAGTGCCACGTGGAAACAGAGACGAAAAATGGAATCTTTCTTATACTATCCTGGCTCCTTTTTTTATTTCAATTTCTTACTTTTTTTCTCTATCCAATCCCTTGTGGCATTGGCCAGCAGGGGCACTACATTTAGCTTACCGGCCTTAAACCCGTGATCCGCTCCTTCTAACTTTACCAATGAAGCCTTCGGAAGTGATGAACATACCGTTTCTATCAAATGTAATGCAGCCAGTTCATCGCGTGTACCTTGCAAAAAAAGCATCGGTATCTTCACATCCTTCAAATGATCGGCCCGCTCCACGGCAGGTTTGCCGGGAGGGTGAAGTGGAAAGCCATAGAAGATGATTTTCTTTACTGCAGCATGAGGATGAACTGACAAATGCTGCGAACTCATTCGCCCGCCGAAGGATTTGCCAGCGACAAAGAGAGGCTGGGACGGAAATAATGTATAAGCATGTTGAATAGCCGCTTCTATGGCTTGCGCAACGGTAGGAATATCAGGCCTGCCTTTTTTGTGTTCAGCAAATGGAAAATTAAACCGTTTTTCTAAGATTGAGTTTTATAGCAAGCTCATTTTTACTTAATACTATACCGATGAGTAAATCTTTTATTATTTGCATCATTGCCATTTTATTTGCTTCCTGTAAAATCCAGCCTGGCACCGAAGAATAAGGGTGAGCTCGAGGTCAGATTCTCCTTTTATTAGAATCATGCCCTCATGTGAAAGATTTCCTGTACTAATATTTGATGTATCAGCCGGTGTATTTGCAAACCGTGAAGGCAAGTTACTTTCACAGGAAACAGTGTCTCCCTTTTTATCTGCTATAGCTCTTTGTTTCGCATCATCGCAGCTCAATAACAAAAGAGTTACTAGTGTTAAGTTAATCCTGAATTGACGGATATAGCTTTTTAAGTTTTACCCTTGCTTCTTTATTTGTAAACTGCCAATTTATTTTACTGTTCTTATTATTCCTATTGGTTTGCCATGCTTTAACTTCGTCCTTAATTTTCTTCATAGTGGATATATGCCTGTTGAGGCATTGCCCATTTAAGACGTGTAATTCTATTTCGGTCATATTTAACCAACTGCCATGTTTAGGGGTATATACAAATTCAAATCTATCCCAAAGCCTTTTTGCTTCTGCCGGCTCAAAGGTTTCATAAAATGCTGATGCACTGTGAGTCTTAAAATTATCCATTACCAATGTTATTCTTTTAGCTCCCGGGTATTCCTTATCTGCAATCCATTTAATGAATGCTGCCCAATCTTTTTTTGTCTTAAATTCTGTAACCTCCACAATTCGTTTTCCTTTCAAGGGCTCATTAGCCATAAATATATTTACCACTCCATTTCTTACATACTCATAATCCACTCTTGCATCCTGACCTGGCCTCATTTTAGTTGATGGCCGCAGTTCTTCTATTAACTGCTTTGGCGATTCATCCATGCAAACTACCGGATAATCAGCATCATAGGGCCTTTTATATACATCCAACACTAATTCCATATTTGCCACAAACTCACTGTTGCGCTGAGGTGGTATCACCCATCCCTTTACTTTCCAAGGCTTAAGTTCGTTTTTTTTAGTACGTTTCTTACCGTTACATGCGTAATGCTTTCAACATACTTTAATTCTACCATCTTGTCAGCTAATAATCTCAATGACCATTTAGCAAAGCCCTTAGGTGGTTCACTGCAACATAGGGTTATAAGCTTCGCCTCAGTATCCCCGTCCATTTTCTTTTCATATACACGCGACGTAGGTCGCCTTTCTAATACTGCCTCAAATCCTTCTTCCAAAAACTTTTTCTTAACCCTATCTATCGTTCGCATTCCTACTTTCAGCACCTTACTTATTTGCTCATTGGTTACTTTTTCAGAATACTTTCCTTCATCACAATTTAAAAGTATGTAAGCAACGCGGAAAGTTTGAGAAGTATGTGAACCCTTATTAATTATAGCCATTAATTCTTCTACTTCGGCTTTGGTTAATTTAATAGTATAACGTATCATTTGTAAAGTGTTTTACAAATATACTAAATTAATACGTCATATTACATTTAACTTAACACTAGTATAATCACACATGAAATATCCTTTCCTTTCATAGCTGTAATATAAGTAAAAAATGATTGTTTGTTTTTTGCAAATTTGTACCTGTAATTTATCGTGACGGTTAACAAGCCACCAAAATAGCTTTAGTCTGTGTATTTTGCCGATATTGTTTACACACAAACATTTCCAACTGAAATATTTTCTATTTTGCCTAATGTGTTTATTTACCTTTTACATATTCCAGCATCTTGATAGCATACGGGTCCTTATATTTCATAGCAAATTCCTTCAGGTAGCTTCTGTGTTTTACAAGTATAGCATGCATTGATTTTTCGCCTGCTAAATTTTTGGTTTCGCCGGGGTCATTTTTTAAATCAAAAAGTTCCTCTCGTTTATTCAGCGTATCGTAAAGGCAGTATTTATATCTATCACTTCTAACCATTCTGCCAATCACAACAGGAACAGTACCTTCAACTGTCTCTCCTTGTTCCATTTTATTCTGAATAACTATATATGACCTCGACAGCTTTCCTCCTGTACTGGCAACTTCTTTTAAACTTTTACCAGTGAGTATATTTGATTGACTGATACAAGCAAAATCAAGCAAGGTGGGTAAAATATCTACACCAGTATTTACAAGTGAATTATTAGTACCGGGGTTCAGTTTACCCTTATATCTTACGATAAAAGGCACCCCGGCTGATTCTTCGTAAAAAACGGTTTTTTGATTGAATTCATGTGCACCCAAACACTCTCCATGGTCACTTGTAAATACTATCAGTGTATTTTTATCATAGCCATTTTCTTTAATTGAAGTAAGTATTTTTCCAACAAGAGAATCAGTTTTTTCTATGAGCCTGTAATAACCCCATGCCAGGCGTTGCCAATCCTTAGAAGTGTAATTACCGACCGGGAATAATTTCAGGTTATTATGATAAGATTGCCTCATCAAAGACATGGCATCGGCCTCATTTTTTGGTGGAAGTAAATTTTTCTTTAGCGGGGGAAGTAACTCCTGCAGTTGGGGGACAGGTTCGATAGGTCCGTCCGGTAATTTTTGAAAACGGGCATACTCACAAATATTGTGTGGGTTTAATAAAGATAAAAACAATAAAAACGGTTTCGTATGCTGCTTTTCCAAAAAATTGCTAATAACAACAGGAAGTTCACTATCCTTACCATTTTCTGTTGTGAACTCACTTGTTTCAAAGCCATGTGCGTTGGTATCCTTCGGGTCATAATTCAAATGCCACTTACCAAAATAGGCAGTTTCATAACCAGCATTTTTAAAATAAGTACCCATAGATGTAAAATCTTCAGTCGTCCAACTTTTTTTTCTTTGATTAGGATTGTCCTTAACAGTTAATTCTTTGTTGCCTTCAATACGGGTAATGTGAGGATAAAGACCGGTAATTATGCTGTTACGGGATGGAGCACAGATTGGGTTTGCCACATAGGCATTTTTGAAAACAACTCCTTCAGAAGCCAGTTTATCCATGTTAGGTGTGTTAAGCCATCGCTTACCCATTATAAAACTCATGGCATCAGCAGATTGCTGGTCAGTGGTAATTAAAATGATATTTGGCCTTTCATTACTTTGGCCAATTGACAGCAGGGGATTTATCAAAATCAACAAAGGGCATCTCTAATAAGCCAAATTTTTAACAGTGCTTTTTATATCGGCTAATTTTTGACGCATTTGGGTTAGATAATCTTGCACTTCCTTTCAATTCAGGATGTTTTTCATCCCGTTTTTATTTTTTTGTGCCCTTTTTTATAGGTATGGGCACACGTATCCCTTCAATTTTTTAGTTCTACTTTTAATTGTACCAATCTGAAAAGATTGTAAGTCAGGTTCATTAGCCCGATACCAGCTTTGTTTCTTACAAAGTTGCGGTAGCGCAAATACATCTCATTCATGGTATTGGTCATGAAGCCGAATATATGTTCTACCCTGGCCCTTATTTTTGATTTCTTTTTGTTGCGCTGCTGCTGGCGTTTGGTTAAAGGTTTATTGCGATAACCTTTTTCGTGTATGCTACTTTCAATGTTTTTCTTGCGGCATACCTCTTCTAAAGCTTCGCTGCGATAAGCACTGTCTGCATAAACATTTTGACCACCATCTTCTTTTTTATCCAACAGTTCATCCAGCATTTCACTATCATGTATGTTGGCAGTAGTGGCTTTATAGGCTGTGATCAGTTTGGTTTTATTATCGGCTTTAATATGATTTTTATAACCAAAATAGTTTTTGCCATTGTGTGTGACCCACTGCGCATCAACATCCTTCTGACGTAATTTATTTTCACTCCAGTCTTCGGGCACCTCGCCTTCCTTGAGTTGCTTATTTTCATCGCGACTGTTGCGTTGGATAGGCACTTCTACAATGGAGGCATCCACCAATTTCCCTTTGTGAACTATAATGCCATCTTTGTCTAGCTGCTTATCCAGATAACCAAATAATTTTTCAATCATACCGCCACTTGTAAGCTTATCGCGGAACAACCAAATGGTTTTGGCATCTGGTACAGGATTATTAATTCCCAGACCTAAGAACCGCATAAAACTTAAACGATCTAATATGGCGTACTCAATGGCATCATCGCTTACGTTATAATATCGTTGCAGAATTAGAATCTTAAACATCAATATGCAATCATACGCCGGGCGACCTCCTTTACTATTCTGTATTTCTTTTTTGAAATATTTCTCTAACGGCTTACGAAAATATTCGAAATCAATGTGGCTGCTTAATCGCTCTAAAGGATCCTGCTTTTTACTCAACTTCTCTAACCGAATTTGCTCGTCAAATAATCCCCTGGCTTTTGACATATTTTGTTTTTTATAAAAGACAATCTTTTTTACCAAAACATTGCTTCGTACCTTAAGTTTTTAGAGATGCCCCAAAGTAAAATAACAGGCTTTTGCCAACGAATTCAACATATAGCTTCCCGATCTTCTATTCATATTCTTTTATAAAAAATAATTTAACAACATCTTATCCTATAACTGATCTGGCCAGGGAACAACGTTACCCGTTGCTTTATAAGTTGGCATGGGTGCATTTGCTTTTTTCAATTGCTGCTTTAACAGGTTTGCCAACTGTTTTACTCTTCCAGGATATTGGGCAGCCAAATTATTTTGTTCGCCCAAATCAGTTTTTAAATTATAAAGTTCCAGTGTTTTATTGCGCATACTATAAACCAGTTTCCAATCGCCCAGTCGAATGGCACTAAAATAGTTGATGCCCGGTCCATCAGTGCCAATCCATTTATTTGGGTAATGCCAGATCAATGGCCTTCCCGTTAGCTTACTATTTGGATTTTTAAGACCCGGCACAAAACTTTTTCCATCTACCTCCTGAATGGTTGTATAATTTTTAATACCTGCCATCTCTAATATAGTTGGAAAGAAATCTTCTATTATAACCTGTTGATTGTTTACCGATGCAGGCTTAACAACAACTGGCCATTTTACAATCATCGGTTCTCTTATCCCGCCTTCATATACCGAACCTTTACCGGCACGTAAGGGAAGATTCTGCGTATGTGGTTGCCCACCTCTCGGCGGAGCTAAACTTAATCCGCCATTGTCGCTCATAAAAAGGATGATGGTATTTTTATCAATGTTTTTTTGTTTTAAAAAATCCATTATGTCGCCCAAACTTTTATCCATTCCTTCTATCAGCGAAGCATATTTTGCTTCTTCTATATTCAACCCGGCATCCAGATATTTTTTATAAAAACGATCGTCCGCCATTAACGGTACATGCACTGCATAGTGCGCCATATTCAAATAAAAAGGCCGGTGGTTTTTAATTGGGTCTTCCAGCGCTTTGATTGCTTCCAGCGTTAATGCCTCTGTTAAGAAAGTATCCGTGCCAAAATATTCTTCCAAATCGGGCACTGCCTGTACACTGGCTTTGGTGGGAATGTTACCATAATTTTCTGTGCCAAAATAACTTTGCGGATGTCCTGCAGCGTGGCCACTAATGTTCACCACAAAGCCCAAATTATAAGGATTAGCGCCGGGGGTGCCCATTGAAGCCCAGTGGGCCTTACCTACATGAATGGTAAAATAGCCTGCATCTTTCAACAGCTGTGGAAAAGTTGTTGCATAAACAGTATTTGGAATTCCTTTTACCGGACTTAATCCATTTATTTTCCAGGGTGCAGCATTGAATTCTCTATCGGTATCATCGCTGCTGTTATTTTTTTTAGGTGATGTCCAGTTGGTAACGCCGTGCTGTGCTGCATTCATCCCCGTAATCATACTAATGCGGGACGGCGTGCATACAGGCGTGGCATAAGCGTTGGTAAATTTCATACCTTCTTTTGCCAACCGTTCCATATTGGGTGTGTGAAATTGTTTGTTCAATGGCCTGATGCTATCACCAAAAGGAACGGAAGTATCCATCCAGCCCATATCATCTACCAAAAAAACAATTATGTTGGGACGGTTGTTTTGTGCAGAAACTGAGGTATTATTTAGCAGGCAAAACAAAAAAACAATAAACCTGAGGCAACCTGGTATTTTTAATCGCATCATTCGTAAATTTTTATTTTTTATTTTTGACAGATAAAAGCAACGATTCCAATTCTTTCACTTTCTCAGGATATTTTTCAGCTAAATTATTTTTTTCACCAATATCATTTTTAAAATTATACAATTGCGGCAGCGGGTTGTTCCCCAATTCAATATTTGTAAGCGCATCCATCGCTTTGCCTTTGTTCGGTGCAATGTATTTCCATTCATCCTTCACTACGGCAAGTGATTCGATTCCCTGTTCTATTAAAATATTTCTTCCCTTCATAGATTTACCCAGCAAAGCATCCAGCATATTTTCACTATCTGCTCCATGATTAACGGGTAATTTTTTATCGAGCAACTGAGCAAAAGACGCCATCAAATCTATTTGGCAAATCATTGCATTGGATACGGCTGGTATAATTTTATTCGGCCAGCTAATGATAAAAGGAATCCTTGTACCAGCTTCATACGAGCTATATTTGCCGCCACGCAACGGCCCCCAGGGTGTATGGCCATTTAACTGAGTAACAGCTTCGTCCTGGTAACCGTCATCCAGCACGGGGCCGTTGTCGCTTGAAAAAATAAAGATGGTATTATCTGCAAGGCCTAACAGTTTCACCTGTTGCATAATTTCTCCCACCGCCCAGTCTAATTGCAAAATAGCATCGCCTCTGTAACCCAACCCGCTTTTACCTTTAAAAATGGTAGAGGGCATCCTTGGTACATGTGGCTCGGTTAAAGCATATAAAAGAAAAAATGGTGTTGTTTTATTGTTGTTAATGAACGCTTTCGCTTTTGCCAAAAATGTCAAGGGCATTTCTTCATCTGTCCATCGGGCTTTGTTACCACCCGTCATATATCCAATGCGCCCAATACCATTTACGATGGTGTTGTTGTGTCCCTGGCCGGGAGAAGATCTCATTTTAAGTAGTTCAGGATGTTCCAAACCGGTGGGGTCATTACCGACTTTCTTTACATAATTTACTGCTATCGGGTCTAAACTATCCAGCGCAACCACCTGGTGATTTTCAACAAACACAGAAGGCACCCTATCTGCAGTGGCAGGGAAAATAAACGAGTACCCAAAACCAACTTCATTTGGCCCGGGGGCCAGTTCTCCATTCCATTCTTTTTCTACCGCATTGCCTAAGCCCAGGTGCCATTTGCCCACGAGGGCAGTTGTATATCCTGCCTGTTGAAAAAGAGAAGGCAGCGTTGTTTTATCTGTCGGAATAATTAATGCTGCATCGCCGGGAAGTATACCAGTACCCGATTTGCGCCAGGGGTATTCCCCTGTCATCAGCGCATACCGGGAAGGTGTGCAGGTGGCAGAAGTGGCATGCGCATTTGTAAAACGAATACCCTGCTTTGC
The DNA here is from genome assembly GCA_037718865.1 of Chitinophagaceae bacterium. Classification (GTDB taxonomy): domain Bacteria; phylum Bacteroidota; class Bacteroidia; order Chitinophagales; family Chitinophagaceae; genus JADCRZ01. The sequence continues at coordinate 70,644 of JBBJMP010000024.1, forward strand.
CAGTTTGTCTAAGTTGGGCGTGTTAATTTTTGTGGCACCATAACAACTTACATCACCATAACCCAGGTCATCTGCATAAATAAATACCACGTTGGGCTTTTGCTGCGCTGTTAATTGCATTACTATGAACATAGCAGAAATAATGCTGAAAACCTGCTTCATAATTTATCATTTTAATAATTTTACCTGCGATGCTTCGCCATATTTGCAGCGTACCTGTAAAATACTGTTTCCCTTTTTATCAAAAGTGATGGCTGCACTTTCATTTATTCCCTTCAGTTTCCATTTTCCTTTTAACACCAATTTTACTATGGACGGCTTTGCCTCAGTGGCATACCATTTTTTTGAGTAGATGCTTACTTCTTTTCTGTTACCATCGGGCAATAGTGGTGTATCGTCAGGCCCTTCATAAAAACCCAGGTCGGGATCGGCAACAGCAAGTGAAATTTCATTTGGTGCTTGTTGATACATCATCAGGCAAGGCCTGTTATTGCTGAGGATCAAAGAATCGTTTGTTGGCTTTTCTTTGGCAAATAAAATACAGCCGGTTAATTGTTGTGGTGCATAATAAACAATATGTGCCAGGCTGTCTCTTTGCAATATTTTGTAAACAGGTTGTGCTGAAGACATCGATGAGACAAATTGTTTCATTTGGTTGCTGTCCGTATTGATCAGCATAGCATATTCATAAGATGCGTTTGCCGGAGCATTGCCATGATCAATGATCAATTTAGCAAAAGCACCTTCCGTGTTTTTGCTATCTTTTTGGTTACGGGACTTTTGCAGGGTTTTGGTCAATCTGACATTTTCGGCTTTGGGCAGGTAATAACCCGTTTTCCGATTGTCTGCTATAAATAAATGAGAGAATGATGTCCATTTTTGTTCGAATGGAAAATCCGTAATTGTTTTATTTAAAATTTGCACAGGCTTCAAAGTATCAGTAAGGAAATTTTGAAACAACGTAGTTTGGGTTGAATAATCTTTAATAGCATTGGTAATGTTGGAGCCTAAACACACTATCAAACTGTCAAACATAAACCATGATTTATTTGCCCGGAAACTACCCATATCATATTTATCTGAACCGTGCAACTTCATGGCATAGATGCCCTGGTTACCCAGGTGAGTGCCGCCTGCAAACACCTCATCCGTCAGCAGCATTTCTTCTACGCCGCTAAAGTCATCGGCGTTAATAATATTGGCTTTCAATTTTTCTATTGGTACATGCAAAGTAGTAGTACCGGGAATATTGTTCCAGTCCCAGCCTTCATCTTTAAAATAGCTACCGTTGTTCTCTGTATTATTTGGATAAAACAATTCTAAGTTGCCATAGGTAAGATATCGGCCATACATGTTTGCACCGGGATACGATTCATGTGTTACAAAATACCGGTTATGGCCTCTTACCGTCAGGAGCCAATTATCTCTTCGATGAATACTGAGTAAACCGTAATTGATGTCCCAATGACCAGAAGAAAAATCAGCAGGTGAAATGCCGTTGGCAGTAAAGTCCTTTGCAAAAGCAGTTTTATAATTGCCACTCAAAATTTGTAAATAGATAGCCGCCATGCTTGTATCAAATAGTTTATTTCCACCAGCCATTGCCATGTAGGCATACGGTTCGGCAGCTATCTTTCCTTCCCCGGGATGCCGCCCTGAAACACTCAATGGCCAATACAACGGATTGGTATATTGGTGCATCATCATCAACGATCCTTTCACTACATCATACGCTTTGGGAGTAATAGAAAAAGAGGTATTTGAAAGCGCATAGATAACAGGTGTTAACCCTGCTAATCCATCAATGGCATAAGCTGGGTACAACGTGCCATGATGCGTAACAGCACCGCCTGGCTTAAAGGTACCTTCAATGCTGTATTCTGGTCCAATGTTGTTAGAAAGCCATTGTGTAAATTGCTGCATTTGCAACAGCTTTTGTGGCGAATCATCCATCATCAAAATAGTCGCCAGCATACCACCCAGCAAAGTGTTGAATACATCTATATTTGATGAGGGCAATAAATGAGGTAATTGATGTGTTCTTCCTTGTCCGCTAAACCAATACATATCCTGTATCGTACGATCCAACCGATTGTTTTTTTTCAAGACATCTTTCATTAATAAGCATGCTGAAAAATAGTTTCTAAAATTATAGCCTAAGTGATGTACTGAACCCATGCCACTTCCGTACGCCCACCCTGATCGTGCAAGTGATCTAAGAAATACAAAAACTGTTTAGAGCACATACCTTTTTCTTCAGGAGAAATTGCAGTACTTCTATAAGCTGTGGCTATTTTGAATAAAAGATCACTGGCATTTTGGGCACCATATTTCTGAGCATATTCCTTTGCTTTTGCCAGTGATACTGTATGATTGATTTCGTAAGCGTTGATTGAATTGACAGGTTTCCCTGTTATAATATCACCACTGCGTTTAATATTGTAGGTATCAAATGCTGTTGTTGATTGTGTTTGATCTTTTTGAGCAGCTTTAGCAGTCATGATAATTTCTTCATACCTGTTTTTGATTGTTTCCATATCAGCAATCTCTTTTGTTGAAATGGTTTTGGGCAATTTTATATAATCCGGCAATTGGCTAAATTGTAATAGATTAACCCAATGTGCATTGGCTGTTTTATTTCCGTTAACAGGGTTAATAAAAGGCAGTTGCATATCTCTCATTGGCGCCCTGGGATCAACAGTAGTTACGGACTGCATTGCATCAAAAAACAATGCGCCTGTTTTTACGGAAACAGGAGCGTAAATAGTAAGACTGCCCGTAGTTGCAGAAGGCTTCCCTTTCATATCCCGGTTGTACATCACCCAGGCGGTACGCCAACCTTTAAAATTTAATTGAAAAGTAAAAGAGCAATCTTTTTTATTACTGTTTCCAAAAGAAAATATCAACGAATCTCTTACAGGCGCTTCGTTATATATCCAAACAGCAAAACAACTTCTTTTATCAAGCGCTGCTTTTAAAAAAGCGGTATCGGTTATTTTTAAAGCGGCATTATTCATTACCCAATCCCAACGAATAGATTGCCCGCCTTGCTTAAAATGTCTTTCGCTAATGGAAAGGCTGCCATTTATTGCTGACCAGTTTGAAGGAGTTTTGCTTTCGCAAATATCTTCGGGTGCCTGACAAAAAGTTGTGAGGCAGGTATAACTAAAAAGCAGTAAAAAGGTGAATTGTTTGTACATGATTTTTATGGAATAATGATTTATATACGGACGCCCATTTTATATGCTGACTACTTATTCCAGCACAAAAGGGTCATTTGTCTTTTTCAGCCATTTTACCAATGTCTTTTTCATTGTTACTACCCGGCTATCATCTTTGGTAAAAACATTGTGCATTTCAAAACGATCATTTTTTAAATCAAATAAGAACCCATCTACCTTTTTTCCTTTCTTTACATAGGCCAGTTTGTACCGGGCTGTGCGGATTCCCCGGAAGCCTGAATGTAGTTTTACCGCGTTGCTTACGATATTGCCCATGATATACTGGGCGGCAGGTTTTTTCCCTTTTCCCCCGATAAAATAATCTGCATAACTAATGCCGTCCAAATCTTTCGGAATTGATTTTTTTAATCCCATCAGCTCCAGGAATGTAGGGTACAAGTCTGGCAGGTTACCTAAAAACTGATTGTCCAGTCGTGGAATGATGTGCCCTTTCCAGTAGATGATAAAAGAGATATTTAAAGACTCTTCAAAAATATTGTTCTTCGAAACTTCATCATGTTTACCCAAACAATTCCCATGATCGGCCATGAAGACTACAATCGTATTGTTGTCTAATTGATAATCCTTTAATCCTTTAAGTATAGTTCCAACCTGTTCATCTACGCCGGTAATGTTTGCATAATAATACTTAATGTTGTCCCGATAGAAATCACCCATCGGTGTTCCGGAAGCCGGAATATTTGGATCTTTCAACAAAGATTCCATGGAAACATCCTTGTATATATTGTAATATTTTTCAGGAACCGTTTTATATTCTGAGTGTGGCGGATTCATTGAAACAACCAATGAAAAAGGTTTACCATCTTCGCGGTAATTGCCCCCATCATTTCTAAGAAAAGACAAGGCTTTTTTTGCTTCATGTGTCGGGCCCCATTCATTTACGTAAAGAAAACTATCTCTTGCAGCTTTGGTATCCCAATACATTGGCCGGTTGTGCTGGTCATATGTTCCGTACGCATACCAGTAATCAAATCCATGTCTCTTTTCAGGCGGTGTCCATTCGTTCCAGGCTACGTCACCAATATTGTTAGAAGTAGGAATATATGGTTCGTGAGGTGAATCCAAATGCCATTTACCAATATAACCATTGGAATACCCATTTGATTTAAGCACATCAGACCAGCAAACAATATCCTTCGGCAATTCAATACCAAAAGGCGCTGAAGCCGAATTGACATTACTAAATACTTTATTTTTCAACGGATACTTACCACTCATCAGCATAGCACGGGCTGGGGAGCACACCGGGTAATTACTTACCATCTGTTGCAGCACTAACGCCTTTTTTGACAACTCATCTAAATTTGGAGTTACTACTGGTTCTTTATGCTCAAAACCCAAGGCCTGTCCCTTCCACTGGTCAACCAAAATAATTAATAAGTTTGGCTTCAATGGTTTCTCTTCCTTTACTTTTTGTGCAATAGAAAAAGTCGTTGTCAAAGAAAATAACGATAGTAACCCCATAAAAAACAGGAGGCGATTCAAGCGTTTCATGTTGTATTTTTTCAAATTATTTTTTTTAGGGTTATCCAGATAGAGCGCAAAGCGAAGATAAGAAATAGACCTTAGCTAATAAATTTAGTATATTTGTACTAAATATTTGAGTATGTTTCAGGGAATCACCATTAGTGAGTTTAATAAGTTCTTTACAAGTGAAGATGATTGCAGGCAGTATCTGTTTGATTTAAAATGGAATGACGGTTATCGATGCCGCAATTGCAATGGGAAGAAAAGCTGCAAAGGCAAGACTCGGTTTCATTTGCGATGTACACAGTGCGGGTATGATGAATCTGTCACAGCACACACATTGTTTCACAAGATGAAGATCCCGCTGCTGAAGGCTTTTGGGATTAACTTTCGGATCTCTGTGCGCAAAAAAGGAATGTCAACCATAGAATTGGCTAATGAATACGGCATCAATCAAAAATCTTCCTGGTTGTTTAAACGAAAGGCACAGGAGGCAATGGCAAGCAGCGGCAAACATCTTCTTAGTGGTCATGTAGAAGTGGATGAATTGATGATTGGGGGAGTAGATGAGGGCGAACGCGGAAGAAGCAAGGGAGATAAGAAGCTGGTAGTGATGGCAGTTGAAAAAGTACAAGGAGATAAAATAGGACGAGCCTATGCACAAACGATTGAAGATGCCAGTGCAGAAAGCTTTAAGCCTTTCTTCGAGAAATATATTGACAAAGATAACACCCAGATTAAGACGGATCAATGGAGGGGTTACTGGCCACTGGAAAGTGAATTTGAAATCAAGCAAAAGCCCTCAAGTAAAGGGAAAAACTTTATGGGATTGCATTATTTAATCATGAATTTGAAAGGATGGCTAAGAGGTATACATCATAAGTGTTCAGAAAGATTCATGAACGGATATTTAGATGAATTCTTCTTCAGATTTAACCGGAGAAACTTTCTACCAACCATCTGGCACAAGCTGATTGAGAGAATGATGCAACATGAACCCTACGCCTATAAAGCAAATGCGACTTAAATGGATAACCCTAATTTTTTTTATTAACAAGCAGGCTTTTCAACCGAAATGCCAATTGAGCTTCGTACAATGAATTGGGGGTTACAAATTTACCCACAGATTCCAGGTACCCTACCTGTTCTTTATTAAATGTGGTGCCATTACCCCTAAACCCTACAATAATGGGATTGGGTATTTTCCACCAGGGGGAACTCGCTGGCCAGAATTCAAAATCTTTTATGGGACTATTTGTTTGTGTATAATTCCATAATACCAGCCCACTCATGTGGTTGGGCATATTTTCCAAAGCGCCGCCACCACGGTTTTGCATGAGGCCGCCTTGTACAAGATCAAATAAGGTATTTCTTGGCTGGCTGGCATGCGCTTCAAAGCAGGTGGTGGAAGGATAAGTGCAACGCACTATCACTGTATTCATCGCTCCATGTGATGAACCAAATGAATGCCACATGGATGCCTCATCCACCAGGTTTTCCATCAATATATTTGTAGCGCCGTTTTTGGTAATGGCTTCATGCCCTGCATTGCCCGTTACCTTACAATCCCTGATAGTAATGTTAGCGCTTTGCGTAACAATGGCCGCTACATTACAATCTGAAAAGCGACAATCCTTCATCCAGGAATTGGTGCAACGGGAAAAGCGGAACAGTGTAAAGCCACTGTCATCCTGCCAGGAGCGGTGATGCACAAACGGCTCTTTCCAATTACCAGTGAATGCTATATTCTCTATCCCCACTTCTTCGCTATTGGCAAATTGATAAATATCCCAATTGTGTACCGGATCCACATCGCAGGGCAACGGCGCTTCCAGTTCAATCCTATTTCCGGTAACTTTTGCCACCTGGTAATACAATTTAAATTCAACTCCATCTTTTAGCAGCGATACCCATTTGGCAGCTGCTTTATGTGGAGCAAGTTCTGAATTGACCAGCGAAGTATCCTTATTGCGCATGGTTAACATGATCCAATCGCCTGTTGAAAGATTGTTTACTAAACTAAGTTGCAGCGTAAAACTGCCTTTTTTGGCGAAGCTGGTTACAGCGCCTGTCTTTACATCTTTACCGCCACTGGTAAAAATAAAAAGCGGTGGCACCGTCCACATTTGCTCAGGATTTTTTGGCGGCAGATTCGTCTTCATAAAAAGTTCAGTACCGTCCGGACCGGAGCCACTTCCCCTAAATATGATATTGCCACCTTTCGATAGAATGCTGCCATTGCCATCAGTGGCTTCATTCACCAGGAATTTTCCTTTTGGAAAAAATACGATTCCTGAACCATTTTTATTTGCTGCGTTGATAGCTTTTTGAATCGCTGCTTTATCAGACAAGGTATCGTTTGGAACAGCCCCAAAGTCAGTTACATTAAATACTTTGTAATGATTGGCTGCAGGGATGGCCACATTGCCATAATGATAGCCAACATAGGAAAAATCGGGCAATTTGGAAGCCACTTTGTGTTGCTTGTACTGCTCAAATAATTCAGCTACTTTACTTTTATTATTTTTCGTTTTAGTAACCACAGTACAACTTGTGATCAATACACATAACCCACCATAAAAAAGTATCCTAAGCTTCATCACAATTTTTTATTTTTAATTTAATGGAAATTCAACACTTGAACCGGCATCATTTCCAGCAGGAAGTTTACAATTCAATTTCTTTTGGTCATTGAGTAAAGACGTTTTTAATATAATATTCACATCACTGTTTTTTTGTGAAGGATCAGCTACAAACATTGAAATATTTTTGTTGCCAATATTTTTAAATAATATCACACAAGGCTTATCTACAGAGACAAAAATTCCATTACTACTGATGTTTCCTGCTTCATGAAAAACGATTTGCAGCATGTTTAAACCATCGTTTCGTACTGCCTGTACGGCACCTGTGTTTGCCAAAATTTTTATAGCGCCCTTATCATGAGTAGACATTCCTGCTAAACCGATACCCGGTACTACAACATAGGCGTAGCTGGCATTTGAAGGCTTTACCCCGTGGTTCATCCATAATTTAAAAACATTGCCATTTATTTCTTTTGATGAACGGCTGGCATTTATCATCGACCAGCTTCCATTTTGAGATTGAGTGCTCGCCGTTACCTCTGCCCCGGCAGGAAAAAAATATCCGATGCTGTCGTGCCAGGCCCAGGAAGGGTTTGTAAATGCTTTTATTTTTTTTACCTCCTCCAAGTTGTTGTTAAATTCAACAGATGCTTTGCCCTGCAACCAGCATTGATTGATAGTGGTAGTTATGTTTTCGGTGCTACCGCTGGTTATGCCGGCCCCCAGGCAAACAATCTGATTGTCAAAAAAGAAGTAAGATTTTTTGGCTTTAACATCATCGTAATCCATATCATACACCGCAGCTCCGTAAATACCATCGCTTACACCACCAGTAAAGTTCGTGTTGCCGCTTTCTCCCCATTCAACAGTCATGGGCTGGTCTTGTTTAAAATCTCTGGATGTTACACCGGGTATTTTATCCCATTCCCAAATAGGCAGGATGTTATAATATTCTGAACCGCTTCTCTGGATATTGGTAGAACCATCGGCCAAAAATTTTCCTAACAGATCTTCTTTATTTCCCGTTTCTGTTCGCTTTGTTCTGGTAGAAACCGCCCGAACATTAAAGGAATATTTTTTTCTAAGATGTATGGTATAATCTGCTTTCCAAAATTGTGTATGTGTTGCTGACACCCCATAACCGGGGCCTTCCGCTTCTGTAAGCCGTAATGCAACAGTATCAAGCAATGCAGCGTGGGCAGGGGTCACTTCTTTTGCAAGATCAATTAATGAGTGCGTTTTTTTTGTACCGGCAATACTTTTTTTATCCAAAATATCCGGCCGTGAAATTCCTCTTCCTTCTGTATTAAAATCTATATAGCGGCCACGGATGGTTTTTAAAAACGTTTGGGTAAAATAAGTATGCAGCATGTTCCTTTTTTCATCACTTAAAGCATAAGCAGTACCACGTACCCAGGAGGCTACTTTGTATTCACCCGAAAGAAAAACCAATCCGTAACTTGATATTTGCAATTGAGGACCATGTTGCTGATAACTATAATTATATTGCAATCCTTCTTCTGTAGTAAAATTAATTGGCTGAAATGCCTGTTGCACTGCAGAGTCCATCAACAAAGCGTTTTGGGTAATACATGCCCGGTATAAATAATGAATGGCTTCATCCAATTTATTAGCGCCGGTTTTTCCATAAGGATTACCTCTTTTCATCCTATCAACTAATGAATCCTGTAAACTGGTGGGTAAAAAATTTTGGCTTAACAACATTATTTCGCCCAATGCCTGTGGTGTAGCAATTTCAGTGTGCCACCAGTTTTTGCTTTGAGGGTCTTGTTGATACCAATACCTGAGCCCTTTAAGCACAGCCGATTGCAAGTTGGTGTTGCCAAAATAGAAATTTCCGGGTTTACCAACAGCAGTTGCAAAAAGTTTTAACCTGTCCAGGTGTGCCGCAGGTTTCCATTGAGTGATGGAGTTGTCTTTATAGTCAATATCCGCCCAGCTTCCATTGGCAAGTTGTTGCGGTTGGTAACTCACTACTTGTTTTAAAATAGTTGCATCTGTAGTTTCTGCCTGCAAATTGTCAGCGATATTTTTTCGGATTGTTGAAAAATTATTTTGAGCAAACACATGAAAGGGCAGCAGCAAAAAAATTACTGCTCCTTTCATTATATTATTTCTTATCTGCATATACAGTTACAATTTTTAACTATTAACTAATCCAACATTCCCACTTATTGTTTAACCAGTTTTAAGCGTATTACTGTAGTTTACTTGATTATACTATTTTTTCGTATGGACTCTATTTTATGGGATGGCTGATCAATTGAACTTCTAATAATTTCATTAATTGCTTACCAGTGATATTCTCTGCGTTGATGCGTAAGTGGTGAATCCCTGGTTGGAGTGTTACCGTGCCAGCTGTTTGGGTGGTTGCCGTTCTGTCTGTTTTTATTTCTACCTCATTTTGGATTTGATAATTATCCAGGCTGACTTTATACCCTCCCCCGCAGGAATTATCTGCTACATATTTAAGCAGTAATTGAAAGCTTGCAGGGAAGTCCGTTTGAAAAGACCAGTCCAAGTATTGATCTTTTGTTTGCCAGCCTCCTACATAGTAGCGATTGGCTTTGCCGTCAGCAAAACCAAATTTTTTGCCGTGCATGGTTGCATCATAAGCTAATATTCTGCTGACTGGGACATTGGTGGAAATATAACGAACGGAATCTGCCTTGATTGGTGCTTGCACGCTCAAAGCAATAACAGTATTGACCGTATCTGGGGCTTTGAGTGGTATTTGAAGATAGGGCGTTTTGCCGTTTTGCTGATGGATATGGAGGGATACATTTGGGCTTGCCAGGAATACCGCTTTTTGAATTAGAGAATTTAAACCACCGACATACAATTTTCCATCTTTGGGCCAGTTAAATACGTGTAAGTAGAGTTTGTTTACTTCCTCGATCAAGGTTGGCAAGCAGGATCCAATGGAGGCACAAGACATCATATTGGCTATAATGTTAGGCAAATTACTGAAGCTTTTTTCATGATGCGTGAAGTGCTTAAAGAAAATGGTTTGCTAAATGAAGTTGGAGCTAGTTTGCAATGGTTGTCCAATTTGGGAATTATTTTGGATGATCCCAAAGAGTTTCATGTGAATATTGATTACTTGAATACACAATCGTACTATCACATGATGCTCATTTTCTTATTTGAAAAGGAAGAAATGCAAGCGGCTATGTTACTAGCGTACTCAAACTACATCTCCATTACCTTGGCACAACAAAAAGAAGAATGGGGCTTTAAGCCAGATGGGACATCGTGGCATCATAATGGACATTACCCAGCTTATGGCGTTGGAGCATTCGGAAGCGTTCCAAAATTAATCAAGACACTATCAGGTACACAGTTTAGCATTGGTATCGAAGGCCGTAAAAATTTTGAAAAAGCTTTGTTAACTACCCGACTTTACAGTCAGTTTTACGATTGGGGCTTTGGAAATGGAGGTCGTCATCCTTTCCAAAAAAGCGGGATAAGATCCTTAAAAAATGCGTTTTTACAAATGGCTTATTCAGGAAATCCTGAAGGTACTTCTAAAATAGATAGAGAAGTGGCATCTGCTTACCTAAGGCTTTGGGGCAAAGACGATGTGATGAATACCATAACTTTCACCCAATTAAATAGCATACCACAAGAACAATTATCGGGTTATTACACTTTGCCTTATGGAGCTACAGCGATCCATAGACGCAATGATTGGGCAGCTTTAATAAAAGGGTACAGCAAGTATGTTTGGGCTTCCGAAATTTATGTGACGGCAAATAGATATGGTAGATATCCTGCAAACGGTACGGTTCAATTACTAAATAGTTCAGGCGAAATAGGAAGTGGTTTTGTTGGAGAAGGATGGGATTGGAATCGTTACCCTGGAGCTACAATCATTTATTTACCTCTAAAGGAATTAGAGCCTAAGATACCTTTGCTTATTTTTCGCTCTAACGAATCATTTGCTGGAGCAACCAAATTAGACGGCGATGGTATTTTTGGAATGATTTTAAACGAAGGAAAAGGTACTAATGCAGACGGAGTTGAAGTAAATGCAGGATTCCCTGGATGGCTAAAAGCCAAGAAGTCGGTGTTTTCTTTTGGAGATAAATTAATTTGCATTGGGACCAATATTTCTAGTATTGATGAGAAAAATCCAACGCAAACAAATATATTTCAATCGTTTTTAAAAGATACTAAAACCCCGTTATACACTTCCTCGGAAACGATTAAAAAATTTCCTTATGAAGGGGAATTAAAAAAAGAAGGAGAGTCTGGAAGTTGGCTAATCGATCCTTATGGAAATGGTTATCATATTCTGTCGGACACGCCAGTTCAGATAAAAAAAGCAAATCAGCAGTCTTATGATAATGAATATTCTATATATACAGGAGCAATTAACGACCCTAAAAAAGGGGTAAAAGAAACAGTAGGTGATTTTGCTTCGGCTTGGATGGATCACGGTTTAGCACCAAAAAATGCATCTTATCAATATGTTATTTATCCATTTATGATTCAAGATGACCAAAAGGTTTTTGGAAAAAAAATAGAAAAGGATGAATCATTTGAAATTAAACGAGCAGATGGTATCGCACATATTGTTTTGAATAAAGAAACAAGTACAACCGGTTATGTAGTTTTTGAAGCGAATCAAAATTTAGGTAAGGAAATTTTAAAAGAAGTTTCAGCACCAGCCTTGGTAATGATAAATCATAAAGACCAGCATTCGTTAACCATTAGTGCAGTGCAACCCGATTTGAATTTTCCAGAATATAAACCGGGAAAATTTAGAAATTATAGTCAAGCTGTGGAACTAAAAATAACATTGGAAGGAAAGTGGACTGGTTTGCCAGAAGATTTTATTAAAAAAATTGAAGTTTCAGGAGATACTACCATCATCACTTTAAATTGTATTGATGGTTTGCCCAGAGAATTTAAGATGAATAAAAAGTAAAATTCCTGAATATAAAACCAGATATGAATTATGAACACAAATTATTTTTATAAATGTATTCTGTTAAGTACAGTCGTTTACTGCATGTCATGCAGCGCTGTAAATAAAGAATCCGAAAATGCCGGAAAAGGAAGCTATCAAAGCAATACCACAGCTTATTTTAAAAGTAATATTCTTCCGGCAACAATCGTTCCTTTTGAAACGGAGGAAGAATATGCTAACCGGATGCAATGGTGGAAAGATGCTAAATATGGCATGTTTATTCATCTTGGTTTGTATTCCATTTTGGGTGGTGAGTATAACGGAAAAACAACACCCAAAATAGCCGAATGGATTCAGAACACCCTGAAAATACCATTGGTTGAGTATAAAAAACTAATGGGTCAATTCAATCCAAAACAATTTAATGCCGATGATTGGGTATCCATTGCCAAGGCAGCAGGCATGAAGTACCTTGTAATTACTGCAAAGCACCATGATGGATTTGCACTATTTGATTCTAAAGTTTCTGAATATGATGTAATGAATACACCATTTAAAAGAGACCTTATTAAAGAACTTAAAGAAGCATGCCATAAGCAAGGTTTAAAGTTTGGTTTGTATTATTCGCATGTGATTGATTGGGAACACCCCAATGCTTACATTGGCGATAAGGAATTAGAAGAGCGAATGAATACCTTTGATTTTGACCCTGCTAAAATGGACCGATCTGTGTATTTGAAAGATAAAGCTTTTCCGCAATTAAAAGAACTTTTGACAAACTATGGCACCATCGACATATTTGGTTTGATATGGGAAAGGGTTTAAATGATGATGAAATTCGACAATTTGTAAAAATTTCGAAAGAGCTGCAACCTAATATTATTATAAGCTCTAGAATAGGAGACGAAATTGCGCCAAAAGATATCAATAAGGATATGCTTTTCGACTTTTACACGCCTAATGATAATTACTTTACCGGAGACCAGCTTGCGATTCCTTTTGAAATGGCTGGTACAACAAACGGATCCTGGGGTTATAGAAAGAATGACCACGACTGGCGGGATCCTAAAATGATTTTGAATTCATTAATAGCCTGTGCAAGTAGAAATGGTAACTATTTATTAAACGTAGGACCTATGGCTAATGGATTAATTCCTCAAGAACCAGTAAATAACTTAAAAATAGCAGGAGATTGGCTGAAAAAAAATGGCGAATCTGTTTATGATACCAAACCATCCCCATTTCCATGGAATTACAATTGGGGGGATATAACTCAGAAGCCAAATAAATTGTACTTAAATATTTCCAATTGGCCTAAAAATAAACCAAATAGAATTGAATGGCTTAGTCACAAGCATAAATGCTGTTCATGTGTTAGGAAGTTCTAAGAAATTAAATTATACGCAGGAAGGCAGGTTTTTAAAAATGGACTTATCTGCTGTAGAACAAGATGAATTGATCACAACAATAGTTGTAGAATATAGCGATGCCGAATTAAGGATAGACCCCACTATATCGCAGGGTTCAGATAATACCGTTCGTTTAGATAGAATTAGCGATACCTATAATAAAGATGAATTACTGTCTTCCTGGGAGTTTGCAATTCATACGCCAGGGAAATATATGATTACTATTATTTCAAATGAAAAGGGAGATCATTCGAAGCCACAATGGACAGGTGCAGACCAAAAAGGTAGTGTGCAGGTAGCAGGAAAAATAATTCCGGTTGTACTAAAAAGAGACTCAGAAAAAGTGAACCCTTCTTTGTTTTTCTATAAAGAAATAGTAAGTCGTGTGGGAGAGATTGAATTTTCGAAAAAAGGAACTTATACACTGCAACTTAAAAATATTGACGTTGATGCAGATAAATGGACTGAAGGTTTAGGACTAGATAGAATTGAATTGGTCAGGTAAGGATATCCCATTGCTGTGATATCCTCCCCTAAGAACCGTGC
>JBBJMP010000041.1:0-25627 GCA_037718865.1 Chitinophagaceae bacterium
AAAGATGTGTCTTAAGGTAGCCTTGAAAGAGGGGACCTGACATCCTAATTCTCCGTTAAGGTCCCCCGGAAGCTGGGTCCTGTTTCCCTGCCCATCATTATTGACCAGGTAACTGTCTATTTCGTCCTGAGATTGGAAACGTCCGATAACGTGATATCCGAAGTTTGACGTTAGCCCAACGATCTTCTACAGAATTGCGCCACTGGTCATAAGAATTTCCAAACCTTGGTTTTTATGTAGATAAAGCCCTCACCCTTGCAATAGTGCCGTTTACACTGATAGAATAATTGAAACCGGTCCGGGTACTGCTGGCGTAGGTGAGAACCCCTCAACCCCTCTTATTGCATCTGAATTCAGATTTTCGGTGGGTAAAGCATACCCTGCTTCCACGGGAAGTAACACGTCATATCTTGCTGCCGGAAGCCCGGTACGTCTGCGTTCAAAAACATCGAAGGTGCCGGATAATTTATTTTGCAGAATGGCGAAGTCAATGCCGAAATTTTTAGAGATATTGGTTACCCAGGATAAGATAAATGTATTTCTAACACTTAAAAAAAATGTTTTCCTTCCGTTTACTTACTATTACAGGGTTTTCCCTGAACCAGGTTTGGCAGGCAGTGAAGCTGTTACAGGCCTGGTACCCTTGCGGGTTATTAATTTTCCGGCTATAAAATGACCTAACTTTCTTCCCTCCAGCCTACCGTTCCGTATTGCGGGCATATAATGGATACCTCCGTAAAACCGGCTGATGGCAGCTTCATCGGCTGCCAGCTTAAATGATTTGAAACGGCGGACAGGCAATCCGAATTCAACCTCCGTTGAATCAGCGAAAGAAAAATTTTCTCCGAAAAGTTTGGTAAGCACAATGGCCGATGTGGTGGATATTACACTATGCCCACTGGTATATTCAGGAAAAGGAGGAGTTTGCAATAAAGGAACCCAATCGGCATCGATATGTTCGTTGATAAAGGTTTCAGGACGTATAACATTACTCCTGTATTTTTCATCCCAGCAACTGATAAATCCATCAGCGAGTGCAATGGATACGAAGGCATAAGCTTCCGCCGATTTTATAAAACCGGCATTTGCTTTTTTACATACGATCCGGGTGATATTTATCCAATGGCCACCTGGAGATATTTTCTTTGTGGCAAACATGACATGGCCTTTTACATTCATCTTAAATGGATTGCAGTCCCAGAAACTAGCCTGTTCTTTCTGATCCGGCGTCAGTTTCCGGCCTGTATAATACACTTCCAAAGCTTCCTTGTAGAACGCACTATTTTTGTCTGATGAAAAGGGTGTGGCAGGTGAAGGCTTAAACTGTTGTGCAGAGTCAAGGATAAATGTCCTGATCTTGTTCCAATGTGGTTCCACTGCCCTCATATAAGCAGGCGGTGTAGGCTTCCAGGTTTGCTCGTCATCATCAACTTCGTATTTCGGGTATGAGCGCGTTTGCTTATAGTTGTCTTTACCTGCCCAAGCCAGAATATGATCGGCACATTTTTTTCCGTATAACATCGACTTTTCGAATACCTCTTCAGGCATGCCGGATCTTTTGAATTCCTTCAATAGCAGCACCTGAAAAGCCTCAATCTTTTCTTCGGAGATAACCAGCGATTTGCCTACCGACAACATTGCATGAACGGATGCTAATGTATAACTGATTGTTCCATCCGGCTTTGGCACCGGGTCAAGACCGTGTAATTGCCCTGCAAGGGACACATATTGTTGATTGCCATGAATAGCGGCTTCATAACCGGCAATGGTAACATAAGCGTAGATACGGCTCGCTACAGGTGGTGAGTAAATATCATGAACCATTACATCAGTTATCTTTTTAATAGAACGATGTATGAAGTCAGGGTTCTCTGTTTTTTGTTTCCAGATTTCCGTTCCTGAGGCAGGTGCAGAAACGAGGAGAAAGAAAGTAAAAATTACAACTATGCTTTTCATAATCCGATGAATCAAACAATTTCGCAAATTAAACGGTTCACACCTTCACCTTAAGTTCCATCACGAACATTCGGCAGGTAGCAAAGGTAAAAACAATAAAATCATTTAAATTACGCTTTCAATACCCTTGCTCATATGTTTCACCAATTTCGTATCTGGCCTGTCCTGTTATTGTTACCTGCCCTGTGTTTTATCAACCCGAGTGAAAAAAACCCTCCTCTTTTCAGGCTGGTTACACCTGCTCAAACCGGGATCTATTTCAAAAATACCATCACTGAAGATGACAAACTGAATATTTTAAACGAAGCCTACATTTATAACGGGGGCGGCGTCGGCATTGGGGATTTTAATAACGATGGTTTGGAAGATGTTTACTTCTCCGGGAACATGGTTTCTAGTAAGTTATACCTGAATAAGGGCTCATTAACATTCCGGGATATAACTTCTTTGGCAGGTGTAGGGGGCGAAGGGAGGTGGTGTACCGGCGTTTCAGTGGTAGACATAAATGGGGACGGATGGCTGGATTTGTATGTTTGCGCAACCTTCCTTAAAGATGCGCGCAAGCGAATGAACCTGTTATATGTTAACCAGGGAGTTAACAAACAAGGTATCCCCGTTTTTAAGGAAATGGCCGTAAAGTATGGTATTGCCGATGATGGCTACAGCACGCAAGGCGTTTTCTTTGATTACGATAAAGATGGCGACCTGGACCTGTACGTGCTTACAAATACCCTGGACGACCCGAAGGCTTCCATAAAATTCAGGCCGAAACTAACCGATGGCACCGCTTTAAATAGTGACCGGCTTTACCGTAACAACGGTAACGAAACATTTACCAATGTATCGAAAGAGGCGGGAATATTGATCGAAGGCTGGGGACATGCCGTAAGCATTTCAGACATCAATTCAGACGGCTGGCCCGATATATATGTAAGCAACGATTTTATTGCTAATGACATATTGTACATCAACAGTAAAAACGGATCATTTACCGATAGCATCACCGACTACTTTAAACACACGAGCTGGTACACGATGGGTACCGATATCGTAGATATCAATAATGATGGTTTTGTAGATGTGGTTGCGCTGGACATGCTCCCGGAAACGAATTTGCGCAAGAAGGGCATGCTAATGGGTAATGAATACTATAATTATTTCAATAGTCGTAAATTCGGCTATCAGCACCAGTATGTTAGAAATGTTGTTCAGATAAACAGCGGCAATACTCCGGAGGGGCACCCGGTATTTAAAGAAGTGGGATTTATGGCCGGCATATATCAAACCGATTGGAGCTGGGCGCCCCTTGTGGCAGACTTTGACAATGATGGATTTCGCGACATCATAGTGACGAATGGCTTACCCAGGGATGTTACCGACCTGGATTATATCTCCTATGATAATAACCAAGGTTCAGGGGCTGTAAACACATCACTGAAAATGGTGGATGCCCTTCCTGTTGTGAAGATACCGGATTACGCTTTCAGGAACACCGGCGGGTATCTGTTTACCAATGCAACAAAAGAGTGGGGATTGAACACCCCTGCGTTCTCTAACGGTGGGGCGTATGCGGACCTTGATAATGATGGCGACCTGGATCTGGTGATCAATAATATCAATGACCCATCATTCATTTACGAGAATACGTTAAATCAATCCAAAAACCCAAAGGTGCATCAGCTTTCGGTGGTACTTGCCGGAAACGATAAGAACATTAATGGTTTGGGCGCTTCTCTCCGTATCTATTACAATGGCAAACAGCAGTATTACGAACACCAGCCTTGCCGTGGATACCTGTCTACCGTAGATTATAAAGCTCATTTCGGACTGGGCACAACCGCGCTTATAGACTCTTTACGCGTAAGATGGCCTGATGGTAAAAGCCAATTGCTTACCAACATAAAAGTTGATGAAACCCTGAAGATCTCGTACCGGGATGCGGTGGATTGGATTGGCAGAGGTGGCCATAAAGAAAGTTCCGTTTTCGGGGAAAGCTCCCGTCGCCACGGAATACAGTTCAGGCACCAGGAAAAGGATGCCGTTGACTATAACATACAGCCCACCATCCCTCATAAACTAAGCCAGTACGGCCCCGGTATCGGCGTGGGTGATGTTGACAATAATGGCTATGATGATTTTTACCTAAGCGCTTCGGCAGCTTACCCGGGCGTTTTCTTTATGCAGGGCGCTGATGGTACTTTCACCAGGGATGACAACCGGGTCAGGCCGGTGGGTAATTATAAACCGGAGGAAATGGGCGTGCTTTTTTTTGATGCGGATAACGATAAGGACCTCGATCTGTATACGGTGAACGGAAGTTTTGAATTTGCGCCTAACTATCCGGGAAACCAGGACAGGCTTTATGTGAATAATGGAAATGGAGAATTTACCTGTGACCTTACAGCCATTCCGCCTGAGACCTCCAACGGATCCTGTGTCCGTGCGGCAGACTTCGACCAGGATGGGGATCTTGATCTTTTCGTGGGTGGACGCAGTATATCGGGTTCTTATCCCCTGGCTCCCGGAAGTATTTTACTAAAAAATGAAGGGGGCCGGTTTGTGGATGCTACAGAACAATATTGCCCGGCGTTACAGAACCTGGGAATGATCACCGACGCGTTATGGTCTGATTTTGATTCGGACGGAAAGGCTGACCTTGTGCTGGCCGGCGAGTGGATGCCTGTCACGTTTTTAAAAAATACGGGTAAAGGTTTTTCAATCACATCAACCGGAACCGACCAACACGTAGGCTGGTGGAACAGCCTGGTATCGGGTGACTTCGATAATGATGGAGACATCGACTACGTAGCTGGTAACCTGGGCCTTAACTCACCCTTTCAGGCAACAGCCGAAGAACCTATGACCATTTATGCCAAAGACCTGGATGATAATGGAAAGCTTGATCCAATGATATTTTGCTATACCAGCGATGAAAACGGTGCCAGGAAGCCTTTTCCTATGCATGCCCGGGACGATTTAAGCAGTCAGCTGGTTTCTATACGTAAGCGCTATCCTACTTATAAAGCTTATGGACGTGCTTCTGTGGATGAATTATGGAATAAGGCGGATAAAGAAAATGCCTTTACAAAAATGGCCAATCATCTTACGACGAGTTTCTTTGAAAACAAGGGCAATGGCCAGTTTTCAATTAAACCCCTGCCGGTCGAAGTACAGGTTGCGCCCGTATATGGCATGCAAAGCAGGGATATTGATGACGATGGCAACCTGGACCTGCTGATGATCGGTAATGATTATGGAATGGAACCGGGCGGCGGGCGACATGATGCCTTCCTGGGCTTGTGTTTAAAAGGAAACGGCAAAGGGGAGTTCACCAGTATGTCTGTAGCTGAATCCGGATTTTTTGTTAAGGGAGATGGGAAAGCTTTGGCCACCATTTACACCGCCAAAGGAGAAGAATTGTTGCTAGCTACACAAAACCAGGATAGCCTGCTGGTGTTTTCCGGAAAGGCTGCTGTAAATGACCGCAAGCCCATAAAGTTAAGCCCGGTCGATTTTTCGGCCGACCTGTTATTGAAGGATAATAAAAAGCGGCGACTTGAATTTTACCATGGTTCCGGCTTTTTATCGCAGTCATCCAGAATGTTGGTATTAGATAAGGATGTTGTGAAGCTTGTTATTACGGATTTCCGGGGAAATAAACGGGAGGTTAGCAGGTAAACAAATGTGCGAATGTGCGGACGTGCGGATTTGCAGCTCTGCCCGTAGTTGGTGTTTTCACCAACCACCACCCGGGTGATGACCAGATCATCGAGCTACTCCTTCAAAAAATTCCTAATGAGCTCATTCAGCTCACGGGGTTTTTCCATGTTCAGCATATGCGCCACATCGTTAAGCAATACCCGTTTGGCGCCGGGAACGGCTTGTTCCAGGTACTCGCACGCCTTGGATACATACGGAAGGTCTTTATCGCCATGGATGACCAGTACCGGCACCTTAATGGAAGACAGCCTGTCAAAGGCCGTTGGATTTGACTTTAACAAGGGCCAGCCAGCCATTTTGTGGGCCCGCAAATTTTTCAACGTCGTGTTATAAACATATTGTGAAACAGGGGCCTTGAGACTATCAGCGGCCCTGTAAATTCCTTCCGCCCATGCTTTGGTGAATTCAGCTGCCGCCGCCGCGGTGTCCTTCACTTCAAGCGCCTGCTGAAATTTCCCCCACCATTTCATGGAAACGGAATCAACGGGGTGATCCCTTTCGAACCCATTAACGCCGGATGCTATCAAAATAGCTTTATGTACATGCGCCGGGTAAGCTATAATAAAATCCTGCACAACCGAAGCGCCCATGGAAAGCCCGGCCAGGGAAACCTTTTGAAGGTGCAGACTGTCCATGACCGCTTTAATAACATCACTGGCCAGGATGGTGGTATCTTCTCCTGTTGTTGCACCATGAAACGGCAGGTCTATGGTGATGACCTCAAACTGTCGAGACAAAACATCAACCTGGCTCTTCCACATGTTATGGTCTTGTAACCCGGCATGTAATAGCAGCAAAGGATCACCCTGGCCATTTCTTTCGTAATAAATTTTGAGCTTTCCCACAGGGATCAGACCGTCAGCCGGTTCCCGTTTGTTCTTGCAGCCCAAATAAAAGGTCAGCCAGCCAAGGATAAGATAAAGGGCGAGCTGTTTCATGACGAAGCTTGATTTAATAATTATTACGCAGATTCACGGATTAGGTTCGGGTCATGCCAATCTGCATGGGCTTAAGTTCATATTTGCAGACACCGGAAGACACAGCGGGATCTCCGGTACCTACCGTTTGTGCTTCCACTTCATCCCCCACTTCAATGATGGCAAGTCCCCATACACCGGCCGGATCAAAGACAGGCCCGTACAAAACGGCGATCTTTGTTCTGTCAAAGACGCCCAATATTGCATGTGTAGACCCATTGCCTGCTTTTCATCATCTGTCATATCCAGGTGAAAGCTGGGGCGTGGAGCGATAAGTTTATATAAGAAATGAGTAAGTTCAGGCATGTGAGATTTTTAAATTAAAGATAGTATAGTGTGATTTAACAGATGGCAAAAACCAGTCTTACTTTACCGTTTTCAGGAATTATTTGCTGCTCTTACCCAGTTGCTTAACAGCAATGTTGCGGTAGCGGTGAGCAGCTCCCGGGGCCCAGGATGCAAGCCCGTTCCACTCCCCGGCAGCAGGTGAAAAAAGGGCTGTCCAGTGAGATTGAAAACCGATAAAACCATCAATGGCGCCGGCGTAAAAATCATTTACCGGCTGAAAGATGTCCCACATTAAACGCCCATTAATCCACAGCGTGATATGAGGAACCTCACCGGCCATTCTTATCCGTAAAGCGTTCCAGTCGTTCGCTTTCCAGACACCGGCCCGGTCTGTGGCCTTTGCCTGCTTACTGACGGGCATGCGCTCACCCAGCAGGCTGCCTGTGCTTCCTGCATTTTCATCCAGCTCAACCTGGTAGGCAATACCACTTTCCGTTGAGCGGATAAATATGCCGCCGTTGGTCATAGAGTCGATCTTTACCTCCAGGTAAAGTTCGAAATTCCTGTACTTCTTGTCGGTTAAAAGAATACCGCCCTGCCCGTAAGGCCTTTGGGTCACGACTATGATCCCATTTTCAACGCGGAAATCGGGCGTGGTTCCCTGGTGAGACGTGCGGCTGACATGCCATCCATTCAGGTTTTTTCCGTTGAAAATTTTCCTGAAACCCAGTGGCGCCTGGGCATATACTAACCGGGACGAAACGGCGAAAATAAACAGGCTGATAATATATTTCAATCTTTTAGGTTTGATTCCATTTGTCTAACCTCCATCACTACCCGAAGCCCGGTATCGAATCCGTTACCAGGCCCGGCGGCGTGCGTCATATACGTCGCATTCTTTACATCACCCGTAAACGATGCTCCCTTCAGGACATGGTGTTTACCCAGGCCCGGAGGCACGGGATCGGCAAATATTTTTTCATTATAATAGTCCTGCACCCATTCCCATACATTGCCCAGCATATCATAAAGCCCCCAGGCATTAGGCTTTTTCATCCCGATAGCGGAAGGGATTGAACCCGACAATACCGCAGCTTCACGTATGGCTGACCACGAAATATCCTCTTCCTCACCAGCCCTCGCAGCATATTCCCACTCAAATTCGGTGGGCAGGCGGTAAATATGCTTTTTATCGAAGGCACTCAATTTTTGAACAAAATCAAGGGCATCGTTCCAGCTGATATTTTCTACCGGATGATTTCCGGAACTATCATTTATAAAAACAGCAGGATTTTTACCGGTGAGCTTTTTCCATTGATCCTGTGTAACCTCGTACTTACCCATGTAATATGGTTTATCTATAACCGCGGTAAATCCGGGTTTAACGTCTTTTAATGCCATCTCTGCCGCCTTCTGGTAGATGGCCGGGGGTACGCCATCGGGCTTACCTATCGTGGGCTGATACTTACCTACCATCATGCTTCCGGGTTTGATCAATACAAATTCCATCCCCAGGGTGTTTGTTAAGGTAGGCTGCTGGGATAATACAGAGTGGATAACACAAATCAGTAACAGTTTTAATGAGATGAATTTTATCATAACCTACTTTGTAAATAGCTTCAATGTTCCCCTCCTTCGCTGTACGAAGTCTCTTTGTAGTACGAAGTCTCCGGAGACTTTGAACAGCCTCGACACCGGCTCACTTCGCGCCCGGCTTCCCGTGATCCCAGTTCGTTTTTTCCGCTCTCCCCAATTTGAATATCTCGAGCATCTGCAATGTCATTCCGCCAGCTATCTTAGGCGTACTTGCGCGAACCTGCTTCACCTCTCCGGGCGTTACCACAGATGCCCGGTTACCCAGTTCACTGCTGTTGCGAACATAACTAAGCACCGAAGCAATCCAGTCATCGTCGTTGCCCCCCATAGAGGGCATAATATCCGGGTAAGTTTTACCATCAACCGGTCCCTTCAGCCCGTTCAGCAAAAGCTGGATGTTCAGTATCTTGTCTCCTTTAACGCGTGGAGAACCGGCCAGCGGCGGAGCCGGCATCTCATTGCTGCCGGCAACAGTTATTCCCCTTCCATCACGGCCGTGACAGGAAGCGCATAACTGCTTGAATATCGTTGATCCCCGGGTAACCAGGGTCCGGTCTGCGGGACTTAGATTCCTGGTCCTTTCCCGTTCTGCGAGCACCGTTTTCTGCGATTCAACAAAGGTGGCAAAAGAGAACTGCATTAACGGGTTATCCGGATTATCAGCAAGTAGTTCTTTGACAATAGCCCTGGCTTTCTCCGACTGATTGCTTCTAAGCGATAAAGATAACTGGATACGGACATCTGCAGCAGGATCATTTTTCATTGAGGCCAGTCTCTCCATAACGGCCTTATCATTTTTCCGTATATACATTTCACTGATCCATACTGCTGTCTTTCTGACCTGTGGATCTGCATCTGTAAGCGCCCGGAATAATACAGCCGTATCCATGGCCTCTAATCCTTCCAGGGCCCATAAAGCGTGTATGCGTGCCAGTTGGCCCCGCCGTTTTTCCGGGCTGGCTTTCTTACCGGTTACTATGTCCTTAAGGACTGGAACCAGGGACCGGTCATTTCGAACGATAATTTCCATTTGTGCATTATCGCGCCACCATCCATTGGGATGATCAAGATAAGTCGGCAGCGCTGATGCGGGTGCGTCTAGCATGGCAGGGCGAGCCGTGTCACGTTTAAAACCATCATGTACAATCCTGTAGATCCGCCCCATGCCCCTGTTCTTATACAACTGCTTTTCTGCAATGATATTACCCAGGTAAGATCCGGGCTGCGTCCATTCGCTTTCCTGGATGATGCCATGGTACATATCCACAATATAGAAACAACCATCAGGCCCGGTATACGTATTGATCGGGCGGAAATTCATATCTGCAGAAGCCAGCCAGTCCTGCTGTTTGTAGGCATCTTCAATATAGATCTTCCCTTCCCTGTTTATTATCTTGCCTCTTTTAATGATCCTTCCCACGGGTTCAGGAATAAAATAATCGCCCCGCATATCTTCAGGGAGCCGGTCACCCCGAAATACAGACTGGCCGCAGGCTGATGTAAATTTATTCAGCGTGTTATCTTCCTTCCTTAAGGCCTCGCGACCTCCCTGGGCATCGACATTGCCGATAATCGGCCAGGGCCTGGTAAATTCCTCCGTATACTGATCTTTGAAGTTTAAAGCGCCGTAAGCCGGCATTTGCTGAATCTGCACTGCCGGTAAACCCGGTCCTGCCTCCGAATAAAATAAACGACCATAGTCATCCGTGGTAAGTCCCCACTGCCCGATCATATGGTCAACCATGGTATCTGCAGTCAGCATGCCGTTTTTATATTTGTACCGGAGGTTGTCACGGGTGGGATAGATCCAGTTGTCCAGGTTCCATAATAGTCCGCCATTCTGATGCTCAAGGTTTCTGACATCCTGCACATCATTGCGAAAGACCATCTTTTTCTCATCAGCTTTTCCATCTCCATTGGTATCACGGTAGCTCCAGATGTGCTGAATATTGGTAACGCCTACCAATAGCTGATCGCCCGCCGGAAGAATAACCCTGGGCAAGATCAGGCTGTCGACGAAAACCGTTGATTTATCCATTTTCCCATCCCAGTCCGTATCTTCCAGCAGTTTGATGCGGCTCGTTGGCTCGAATTCACCCGTTGCACCGGCATCTTTCATGTAAGTGTTCATCTCGGCCACATACATCCTGCCGTTTCCATCCCAGGCCAAAGCCACCGGCTCCTGAACCATGGGCTCACTGGCAACGAGCTCAACCCTGAAGCCCGGTGGCAAATGGATTTTTTTCATACTGGCTTCCGGTGATAACGGTGTGACGGGAGGGTTTGTGTCTACAACCGTTCTAACCCATTTGTCTTCCGAAGAAGAACGGTTTGAATCAGTACATGCGAAAACAAACATTCCCGCAAGGGCTATCGGAACAAAGGATAATTTTATCTTAAGCGTTGTTTTGCTGATCGTATGCATGGCAAATACCCGGTTATCCGGTAAAGATAAAATTTCCGTTCAATATGAGGTTGTCATCAGCACTTCTATTCATTGTATCAATAAATCTCCTTAAAATCTACTTAAAAAAGCGGCTCCCTGTTTGCAATTTTCAGGTTAGCTTCAGTATTTCAAGTTAAGTTTGCCTGCAGTAATTTTAAACGAAATTTTTTAGCTTTCGCTATGCAATTAGTCAGACCATTTATTTATGGCATTATTCTATCTATGTATGCGCTGTCCGGATGCGCGCCCAAACCGCAGCATTCACGGGCATATGTTTCTGATGTGCTAAAAAAGAATTACGGCTTTGATCTTACAACTTCTGAAACGCCAGGTCTACACGCCATGCCTCCAACAGTTATCTTTGACGATGGCATTTCTGAAGATGAAGCGGTTTCAATAGCCTTGTATAACAATGCACCGTACCAGGCCGATCTGGTTATGATAAGTATTGCACAGGCAGACCTGGTTGATGCCGGTGTTATTTCCAATCCCTTGTTGCGTTACCTGCTGCCTTCCGGCGGCCTGAATGTTTCGGGTTATATCAATGTTGCCTTTGACTTTTTATGGCAACGGCCGCGGCGTATTGCCATCGCAAATACAGAGATCGAACGAACAGCCGAAAATATGGTGCAGCGGGGTTACACGGTCATCCGCGACGTACAAACCGGTTTTGCGAATCTTCAGTTAGCCAGGGATCGAACGGAGATACTGGCGGAAAACGCCCGGATAAGGAGAGACATTGCCAGGCTAAACAATACACGCTTCAGGTTGGGGGAAATCAGTGAATTGGAAGCGTCAACATCGCGCGCCGACAGCGCTGCTGCTATGGACGAATTCTTTAGGGCAACCCTTGATACTATCCTGACAAAAAACCGTCTGAATACCCTGCTTGGCTTTTCGCCTGACACACCCACTCGTTTTCAATCACTACCATCCAACTTCCGGACCCAACAGCTTTCCTGGTCGCAATACCTGGACCTCGCCTATACAAATCAACCTGAATTGCGTGCAGCGCAGTTGGCGATAAGGGCTGCGGGAAACCGGATGGGCTGGGAACGTTCCAGGATAGTCATGTTTATGGCCACCCTCGGATTTGATCATATCAATGCAAAAGGAGGAACCAACACATTGCCTAACGCTGTTCAACCCGGTATACAGGCAGAGTTACCGGTGTTGAACCGCAACCAGGGCAGGATCGCCCGGGCAAGATCTGAAATGGAACAGGCTTCCTTTCAATATGTGGCCTTACGCCAGCGCATCGCTACCGACGTTGCGGATGCTTATAACAGGTATGAACAAACGCTCAAATCATATGAGGCCTGGAACACCGGTGTACTGTCTTCGCTGCAGGAAGCCGTCAGGCTTGTCCAGCTTTCTTTTCAACGCGGAGACATTTCTTACTTACCCGTGCTGGAGGCGATGCGCCAGCTGGTGAATGGCAGGCTTCGCAAGGCAGAGATCGAAGCGGAGTTGAAAAGGTCGGTGAGCCAGTTAAACTTTGCCATTGGCAGGAAGACAGAAAGGTAAATCGATCCTCAGCGTTGGCATTGAAATATTCTACAAACAAATAAATGAAAATGAAAGGTGTTTTTTATATTACTTTGGCCGTAGTGCTTTTGGTATCCTGCACAAATAATATGGAGGAAAAACCAAAACCTCCTGCAACGCAAAGCAACCCGGTAAAAGAAGCTGATCTCAACACCATTACCCTTACCGAAAAAGCAGTGGAACGCCTGGGTATAAGAACGGTTGAAGTGGTGGATCAGGCAGTGGGCAACAGCCGTTCGTTTAGTGGCGAAGTGGTTGCCATACCCGGCAAAACCGTTACATTAACGGCCCCTGTAGCGGGAACCCTGATGCCGTCCCGGAAGAATATCCCACTCAGCGCGGGTCAACGGGTAACCAAAGGACAGCAGATTGCCAGGTTGGTCATCCTTCCCACCGAACGTGACCTGCTCAGCGTTCAGGCTGATGTTACCCAAAGACAGATCCAATATGATGTGGCGGTGGAAAAAGTAAAACGCAACAAACAACTATTTGAAGAAAAGGCCGGCAGCCAGAGAGCCATGCAGGAAGCTGAATCGGAACTCGCTGCTGTAGCCGCACAACTGAACGTCGCCAGGAACCGGGTTGAGTTATTAAAAGGGAACCCTTCACCGGCTTTGGCCGACCGTATGTCAACGCTTGAAATGCAGGCGCCGATAAGCGGAATAATACAAAGGGTTTATACCAGCACCAGCCAGGTGGTGGCAACAGGAGCGCCGATCGCTGACCTGGTCTCATTGCAGACGCTATGGCTAAGGGTGCCGGTTTATGCGGGTGATGAATCGCAGATCAATGCCCGTGAAAGTGCGTTAATACGCGGACTGTCTGATTTTGGCGGCTCGACTGATGCCGTCACTGCCCGTCCGGTTGTGGGTCCCCAAACAAGTGATCCACTGGCATCATCTGTTGACCTTTACTATGAGATCAGCAACAGCAACGGTAGTTTCAGGCCGGGACAGCGGGTAAGCGTTACCCTGCCCTACAAAGGAAATCAATCTGCCCCGGTTATCCCTTTTTCAGCCATACTGTATGATATTTATGGCGGAACCTGGGTCTATGAAAATACGGCACCCCTCACTTATGTCAGGCGGAGGGTTGAGGTGTTACGCATAACGAATGGAATAGGCGTTTTGCAAAAAGGACCTGCGGCCGGAACAAAGATAGT
The DNA here is from genome assembly GCA_037718865.1 of Chitinophagaceae bacterium. Lineage (GTDB taxonomy): Bacteria > Bacteroidota > Bacteroidia > Chitinophagales > Chitinophagaceae > JADCRZ01. Next base: position 13,694 of record JBBJMP010000041.1, read on the forward strand.
CACCGATGGTGCGGCAGAATTATTTGGAACCGAATTCGGAGGAGGTAAGTAATGAAATGGCTAGTAGCAACATCTTTACGGTTAAGGGTCATTGTAGTTATCGGAATGGGCCTGCTGATGGTCATAGGCACCAGCATTGTGCAAAACGCTTCTTACGATGTGTTCCCGGAGTTTGCACCGCCCTATGTGGAAATACAGGTGGAGGCCCCGGGCCTGTCCACGGCCGAAGTGGAATCGCTGATTGCAGTTCCCATTGAAAATGCCCTGAATGGCACGCCGAATACAACCAGGTTACGATCGAAATCTGTTTTAGGACTTGCATCGGTAGTGCTTGACTTTAAAAAGGGGACGGGTGTTATTGAGGCCAGGCAACTGGTGCAGGAAAGGCTGTCCCGGGTTGCTACTCAGCTTCCTGCTGTGGCGAGGCCACCGGTAATGCTTACCCCTTTATCGTCGACCAGCCGCGTGCTGAAGATCGGAGTCAGTTCAAAGACCATGTCGCAGATGGATATGACCACAGAGGTTCGGTGGACATTAAGGCCAAGGATGATGGCGGTTCAAGGTGTGGCTAACGTTGCTGTTTGGGGTCAGCGCGACAGGCAGCTGCAGGTTAAGGTCAACCCGGAAAGGCTATATGCTAACAACCTTCAGCTCAACCAGGTGATCACAGCCGTCAGAGATGCTGTGCAACAGTTTGGCGGCGGCTTTGTGGATATGCCTAACCAACGGATGGCGGTTTCTCACCTGCCAACCATTTACGAGGCGGAAGACCTTGCCAAAATAACGGTAACCACCAGAAACGGCTTACCTGTACGCATAGGCGAACTTGCCGAAGTGACTGAGGGTTTCCGCGCACCAATAGGAGATGCAGTGATCAATGATGGTCCAGGCTTGCTGCTGATCGTGGAAAAACAGCCGCAGGCCAATTCCCTTGAAGTAACCCGCCAGGTAGAGCAGGTGCTGGAAGACATGCGACCGGCATTAAAAGGAATGGTGTTCGACAGTACCATCTTCCGGCCTGCGACCTTTATAGAGATGTCTTTGAAAAACCTGAACAAGGCCCTGCTTATCGGATGTGCGCTGGTTATCCTTGTGCTGTTTTTCTTTATGAAAGACTGGCGGACTGCGCTGATCAGTGTGTTAGCCATTCCCCTTTCGCTGGTTATCGCCATGATCATATTGCACTACCGGGGAGGCACAATCGATACGATGGTGCTGGCGGGACTGCTGATCGCTTTGGGAGAAGTGGTTGATGATGCCATTATTGACGTGGAGAATATTGTAAGACGGTTAAAGCAAAACGTTTTGCTGCCGCAACCCTTACCTGCCATCAAGGTCGTATTTGCAGCGTCTATGGAAGTACGGAGCGCAGTGGTTTACGGCAGCCTTATCGTAGCACTCGTACTGATGCCGGTCTTCTTTCTGCCCGGGTTATCCGGTTCCTTCTTTCAGCCACTGGCTCTTTCCTATATGCTTGCCATCCTGGCCTCATTATTTGTGGCCTTAACGCTGACGCCGGCGCTCTCACTGATCCTGCTAAGGAAAAGATATATCACTGGAAAGGCTGCCACGCCTGAAACAGAAACCAAGCCCGTACGTTACCTGAAACCGCGGTATCAGCGATTTCTGGGTCGCATCATTGCTAAACCTAAAAGGGCTTTTGCACTGATGGGTTTAACAGTGCTGATCGCTTTTGCAAGTATTTTCTTTTTAGGGGAAGAGTTCCTTCCGCATTTCAAGGAATATGATTTCCTGATGCATTGGGTAGAAAAGCCGGGAACCTCGCTGGAGGCCATGACAAGGATCACACAGCGGGCAAGCAATGAGCTAAGATCGATCCCGGGTGTACGGAATTTCGGGGCCCACATCGGCCGGGCGGAGGTGGCTGATGAAGTAGTTGGCCCGAACTTTACCGAAAACTGGATCAGCGTTGACCCTAAGGCTGACTACGAGGCAACGGTAAGTAAGATACAGGAAGTGGTGGATGGTTACCCGGGGTTATACCGTGACGTGCTTACCTACCTGCGCGAAAGGGTTAAAGAAGTGCTTACCGGCACGAGCGCCAGTATAGTGGTGCGCATTTATGGACCCGACTTGTCCATCTTACAAACAAAAGCGGCTGAGATAGGACAAGCTTTAGGAAATATAGCTGGTATAAGTGACCTTAAAGTACAGCCACAGATCCAGGTTCCTCAGCTGGCGGTAAAATTTAATGCGGATAACGCGGCACGCTTCGGCTTGTCGGCCGCAGCAATACGAAGCTCGATCAACACGCTCGTGAACGGCGTTAAGGTAGGTGAGATATTTGAAGATCAAAAGATATTCGATGTGGTGGTATGGGGAACCAATGAACAGCGCGCAAGCATTGACGATATACGCAACCTGTTGATCGATGTTCCCGCCGGTGGCAGGGTCCCCTTAAAAGACGTGGCTGAAGTATACGTGGCACCAACGCCCAACGAGATCACCAGGGAACAATCTTCGCGGAGAATCGATGTCACCTGTAATACAAAGGGCAGGGATCTGGGCGCCGTTGCCCGCGACATCGAGACCAGGTTACAAGACGTTTCATTTGATGCCGGTTATCACCCGGAGATCCTGGGCGAATATGCAGAACGCCAGAGATCGCAAACCAGGTTGTACAGTCTTATGCTGTTATCATTACTGGGCATTTTCCTGATCCTCTATGCTGATTTCAATTCGTATCGCATTGCCACCCTTATCCTCTTGAGTTTACCCTTTGCCTTATCGGGTTGCATCATCGCTGCCTGGTTATCCGGCGGCGTGTTATCACTGGGTTCGCTCGTTGGGTTTGTAACCGTTTTAGGTGTTGCGGCTAGAAACGCCATTATGCTGATCAGCCATTACAGGCACCTTCAAACAGAAGAAAATGAAAGGTTCAGTTTGCACATGATCGTCCGGGGAGCCATGGAAAGAATGACACCCATCTTAATGACAGCACTGGCAGCGGCACTGGCGTTGCTTCCTATCGTTGTCAGCGGCAATAAACCCGGGCAGGAAATAGAACACCCTATGGCTATCATTATTCTTGGCGGCCTTACCACATCTACCATTTTGAACCTGTTCTTCCTGCCGCTGATCTACTGGAAGTTTGGAAAGGAGAACCGGAGGGAGGAGAGCCTTGTTTGATTTACTTGTCATTTCAGATGATGTGCCTTAACATCTTCGCATAAAAGCCTTATACTGCACATCCATTTGAAATCTCTTCAGAGCAGGGTGCTATTGTATGGATGGTTTTAATCAATGTGAGCTTGACATTTTCAGTCATCCTATTCATTTGAAAGTAGTCTCTTATTACATTTAATCATCGTCAGGAACCTCATTGCTCAGTGCTGTATCCAGGTAGGGTCTCCCTGAAAAGCTGGAATACTTATCCACAAAGGGTTCCAGGATGTGTATAGCTGTAAAAAAGCCCCACAATGGCATAAAAGATGCGCAAAGTGAGGCAGGAAAAAACATACAGCAAATGTACCGCAATCTTTTATTTGAACTTTCGCCTTCCTTGCTTGATCAAAGATTTTTACTAACAGATTTTGGGAAGTTATATCAGTCAATACCTTTTGCGGAGTTATCCAAACTTGTACCTGCTCCTGCGGGCCAGTTAAGTGGCAAAGGTTGCAAGAGTTGGCTTAGTGTAGAAGGAGGGATTGCTCTGCTGATAGCCAAACACTATCTTCAGGTCAGTGATGCGATGTTAATAGAACGGCTTAACACGGACTGGTCGCTTCAATTATTTTGTGGTATCCGTCTGGTTGCAGATGAAAAAATCAAGGATGATGACTTGGCCGGGCGTTGGAGAAGTTACCTGGGAAAGCATTTGAATATTGATAAATGGCAGGTTCACTTGGCATCGGCATGGAAAGTGAATATGGAACAAACCCATGTTGGGTTGACAGATGCTACGTGTTATGAGAGTTACATCACTTATCCTACGGATTCCAAGCTGATATGGAAGTGTTGTAATGAAGTCTTTACATTAGCAGGTCAACTTCGCAAAAAGTTAAAGCTACGCCGTAGCCGAAGCAACCATGATAAATTCAAGAGCATGTATTTGTCCTATGCTAAGCTTAAAAAGAAAAGCAAACGCAAAAACAAAAAGTTGTGCAGGAGTATGCTTAAATACCTGGACCGGTTGCTCAAGAGCACCACAAATTTGTTATCAAAACCATCGGTGCGCCGCAAGGTGCATCGTCTCTCTACGATAGAGAAGATCAAGCAACAGCAATGGAGTCTTTACTTTGGCAAGGAAAGCAAAATACCAGACCGCATCGTATCGGTGCATAAGCCCTATATACGCCCTATCGTCCGGGGTAAGGAAACCAAACCGGTAGAATTTGGAGCCAAGGTGAACAAAGTTCAGATCGACGGGATCAACTTCATAGAACACATAAGCTTTGATGCTTTTAATGAGGGCATCCGCCTACGGCAGGCCACCGAACTTCAAAAAAGATATTTTGGCAAATGCTCCCAGATAGGTGCTGATGCCATTTATGCCACTAATGCCAACAGAAAATACTGCACCGAAAATAACATAGCCACCAGTTTTGTAGCCAAAGGCAAACAGGGAAAAGACCAGGAACAGAAATCCCTGATGCGCTCTATATTAGGAAAAATTCGCAGTACCTGGTTGGAGGGAAGTTTTGGTAATGAAAAGAATCATTACTTGCTGGGTAAAATAAAAGCCAGAACGCAACCTACAGAAGTTGCATGGATCTTCTTTGGCATTCTCACCAGCAATGCAGTGACAATTACCAAGCGACGAACGAAAGCATCATCGGGTAAAAAAGCTGCCTAAATGAATCAAACCAGTATGACGACAGTTAAGACAAGTAACTGAAAGGGGAAGTTACGCCAATGAGTAATCGAAACGAAGCCAAATTACCAAAAAACATCACTTCAACAATAAAACGTCAAAAAAAGTGAATAATGAATATTATTTTTATATAATATGTATTGGTATTTTGACATTTTCAGGGAGACCCCAGGTAGGTGGTATTTTCCTGAAGGTTTGTTTCCATTTTCCGGCGGCATTATGCCTGCATCAATTTTTCAATATCAAATTTTTTCATTTGCAGAAATGCTTTTGAAACCCGTTCCGCTCTTTTCGGGTCACTCATAAGCTTAGCTAAAATAGTTGGAACAATTTGCCACCATACTCCAAACTTATCTCTAAGCCATCCGCACATGCTTTCTTGTCCTCCTTCGGTAAGTTTGTTCCAGTAATAGTCTATTTCTTCCTGGGTCTGACAGTCCACGACTAAAGAGATGGCTTCATTAAACGTAAACGGATGCGCAAAGGAACTGTCCATAGCCATCATCACATACTCGTTTATGTTGAACTGGGCATGTTTCACTGTATCCTCCGGTTCTCCATCAATTGCTTTATAATGCATTATTCCGCTAATGGAAGAGTTGTCAAATACTGAAGTATAAAAGTTAACGGCTTGTTCCGCTTTCCCATGCTGTTCCCCAACAAACATAAGGCAAGGCGTAAACTGCTGACCTACATCCTGAATTTTTCCAAATGCAATTTGCCATGATAATCCAAAACGGTCCTGCAGCCATCCATACTTTTCGCTCCAGTCATACTTGTCGAGTGGCATCAGTACAAAGCCACCGTCCGCAAGTTTATTCCATACAGTGTCGGTCTCAGCTTCCGTTTCGAATACTGCAAAAAAAGAAATAGAAGGATTAATTTTGAATCGGGGCCCTCCGTTTAAACCCATAAATTTCTGACCGCTCAGTTCAAAGTTTATAACAATTGGAGTGTCAACGGTTATCCTCGAATTGTTAAAAATGGAGCAATAAAAAGCTGCCGCAGCTTTGGCCTGGCCGTCAAACCACAGGCAAGGATAAATTGTATTGCTCATATATTCATTGTTTGCATAATCTTATCTAATAATTTGCTAAGAAAAAATCCTTCTTTACGTTTCGTTCAATTAACTGGTTCACATCAATCATGGCATCATCTTTTTTCGGTTATTATGGCATTTGTATTAAACGAAATGTTTCAATATTATTTGAATTGCCTGAAATTGTCAAATTTACAGAAGCATGCAGGTAATTGTCAGCTATTTCAACCATCTCCCAGTAATTGGTAAATGGTGCTGCAGCGTTTACTGTCAACGTCAATGCGCGTTTATCAGCTGTTGTAAATTTCCAATTTGTCGGATAACTACTACCGAATTGATCGATGTAAATGCCGGTTCCATTGGAGTTAAAGGTAAATCTCAATTTTTCGTAAGGTATTCTGGTGGTATTTGTTCCGCCATCTGAATAACTGGAATAAGCACCTCCTAATACATGATGTAACCGGTCAACCTTCCACTCTTTTTGTACTAATATTTGTTCTTTTGTAAGGACAGGTGTAGTGGTAGTTTGGGCCGTGGTATCTTTTTTACAACTAATTTGAAACAGAATAACAGCAAGTGCGAAAGTTGTCAAAACAAGTGAACCTTTAAGTAGATTTTGCATTTTTCCTGGTATTTGTTGCTTTCGCTTTGATACAGTTCTATTACAACACTATCCGAATGTACACAAAAATCACCCACTGATAGCCAATGCACTTTCTTTCGCTTTTATAAAGGGTACAGTGCGGCAACACAACTACCATTCAAACCCTCCTTTCAAAAATTTTTACCTAATGCTTGTAAGTATCCTAAACTAATATTACATTTAATAAACATAGTACCCCTGGAATAATCCATGCAGTAAATTTCATTTCACATACTCTAAAGATCCTTTAAACTACCGGAGGTAAAAATGGAAAACAGGAACAGTCAGGAATTAGAAGGTCAGCGCGTTGGATTTGGTGAAGCCGACGAACAGGACCAGCAGCCTCTTGAGGCAGATAAACAGATTTACGGCGCAGTGCTGCACAGGCCGGGATTCCATGACCTGGGAGAACCTCCCGCTTCCCAGGCACTCCAATCCGGTAATCAGGTTATACCGGCGCTTAAAGCAAATGCTGATTATTAGTCGTTTAAGTCATAGTAACTGCCCGCTTCTATAAATCATAAAACCGATTTACATGCTTAACATTTGTAACCATTACCCGGCTACAGTCTGGGTAACTATAATGTGGTATACTCCTAACTGTCTTGATGGCGGCAACTGGTCTAAAGCCGGGTGGTGGAAAATTGACCCTGGACAATGTAAAAATGTGTTTGGGGGCAGCCTGCGTAAAGTCAATCGCTACTTCTTATATTATGCACATACTTCCAACGGAGTTAACTGGTCAGGCCCTTATGTACGGGCCGTTCCACCCCGCGTCTTCGATTGGTGCGAATTTACAGCCAGTACCGATTCGCGTAATGTAGGATATAGATTATTGGATATTGGGAGTAATGACAATTACTCCCTAAACCTGACGCCCTGATGTGATATTTACTGATTTTCTTCATATACGAACCTTTTTGCCAAAGGGCAATACTAGGCAAACGTTTGCATGCTTATCCTGATCTGGGAAGGGAACCGCTTTCTGATCCTCTTTTCTTATCGACAATTTACAGCGCCGTTCAAGGCGCTAAAACGACTGCTGTTCCTGGTTCCCGCAAATATCTTCTACACTGCTGTTATACTGGTTCTTGCTAAATGCGGAGGTTATTACATCGATCATCACGAATGGAAACTGATAACCGATAGCGACAGCTTCCTGTACATCAACGATACCAGGATCACCATGGGCAGATTTGGCTCAACACTGATTAAGTCGGTATTGATCTCCATTTTCTTCTTCGGTTTCTATGGGGTATTCCATTACATCATGCGTTTACGTACCGTTGAGAAAGAAAAGAAGCGCTGCAACAACAAAAAAACGAAACGGAATTGTATAGCCTCAAACAACATATCCATACGGGGATGATGGTGCTGCTTTTGCGGTTACGGTGCCGCTGATAAGCTCCTGAACGCGATAAGGAGATGTTTTTAAGGATTATCTCTGGGATAGACAAACAAAACCGAATCTGATAATACTGCTGAACCAAAAACGCCTATTGCTCCCGGTATAGTTGTATTGATAAAAACGGGTTCCACAAACGGATTATATATTGCCTGCAACTGGTCGTCAAGGTCTTTATAAAATTCCGCTGATTTTTTGTCCAGCGACTGGATAAAAACCCATCCGCTGTCGCCCTTATCGTATTCATAAGTAACTTCAATCGACATTACCAATTTTTGACCGTCTGCGTTTTCGTCACTAAAAACAATCCGTCCGATATCCGTTACCGCGAATTCTTCGTCCGGCCCCGATACACAGGTGTTTATAAACTTGTCCAAAACATGAGCATGGTGTACCGAAGTATCGATCATTCTATTCATTTGAAACCGGTAATAGTCCTGCCTTCCCGGATGGTCCGTGATTTTAATGATAACGCCATCGTGTCCTCCGTAAACATCGAAAAATTCCGGTGTGTATTCAATAGATTCTATTTTAATCGCTCTTTGATTGATGGAGGTGTTGGCTGAATACGTTTTGCCCTCATAGCTTACCTGCAGCGTATAATTTTTTCCGTATTCCGCAGCCCGGTTGCCACGGTAAAATGGTTCCCAACGGCATCTGAACTTATTAAATACCGAATCTGGAACAAGCACATCAACGATTGCACCGCTTGTTATTTTAACCACCGCACCAAAAACCTGTTGCGGTGAAACTTTTAAACTGAAAAACGGATTGCTTTTACTAATAAAAATCCTGGGAGGTTTTCCAGGATTTAATATCCCTTCTATAAAAAGCAAGCTGTTATGGTCGGCAGGAAAATCAATAGTTATGTCTTTTTTGCAGGATGTAATTAATAAAAACTGCACAGCAAGGATTAATGACCCTATTTTTGCTGCATTCATTTTTTAAAATTTAAAATTAAAAGAAACGCTGGGAATGATTGGCAATAAAGAAACCTGTTTTGCTGTAGGCTTTGATGTTAATGCGTCAATTTCAAAATATATGAAATAGGGGTTTTGCCGGCTGTAAGCATTGTATACCCCAAATGCCCATTCTCTTTCATAAGGCTTCTTAAGAAACTTAACGGTCTTTCTATTTGAAGCGGATAAATCCAACCGGTGATAAGAAGCCAGGCGGTAATTGTTCCTGCCTTCGTACACGTAATAATTTCCTTCGAATATGGACCCGGAATTGAGGGTGCTTATCCTGCCTGTAGGAACGGTGAATGTCGGGCCGCTGGAGTAAACGAAAACAGCACTTAATGTCCATGTTTTAGTAAATGCGTAACTGCCTGCTACCGACAAAACGTGACGCCTGTCATATTTGAACGGAAATTCTTTTCCAAAATTGAGGTCTTTGAATTTCTGAGTGGTTTTTGAAATGGTATATGATATCCAGCCGGTCAGTTTTCCTGTATTTTTCTTAATAAAAAACTCGGCGCCATAACTTTCCCCCTTTCCATAAACCAGCAGACTATCTATATTAATGTTTATTCTTAGTTGCTTTCCTTCTCCGAATAAAACCTGGTTTTGCATTCTTTTATGATACACCTCTACGCTCGTCTCAATTTCATTGTCTTTAATATTCTTAAACACGCCCAGCGCATACTGTGTTACCGATTGAGGTTTGGTTTTGTCACTTGACGGTATCCAGATGTCTGTGGGAAGTCCGGCTACAGAGTTTGGAATTAAATGAAGGAACTGGTTCATCCGGGTATACGATACTTTTACGGAAGTAGTAGGTCCGGCAGACATCTTAGCCGTAACACGTGGTTCAACAAACGAATAACTTTTGCCGGATGTTGAAAACAGGGGAAAACGTACACCGTAATTAAAACTTAGCTTCCGGTAGAGGTCAAACTCATCTCCGATATAAAAGGCCATTTCTTCTGAATATAATTTATTAACGCCGGTTTTGTTAATGGTTAAGCGGTTTCCCCGCCTGGGGATGCTGGCAGAAAAAGATGCAGGGGTTAAACGGTGGTGAGTATAGCTAAAGCCTGCTTTTATGTTGTGCTTTGTATTCGGTGTAAAAGTGAAATCGGTTTTTGCCGTAAGGTCTTTGACAGAGGTGTAGAGCAGGGAGTAATAATTATTTTGTGATGTTGCCAGGGCCAGATTATAATCATTATAGATTACAGAGGTATTGGAAAAAATTTTGCTTCCAAATAAATGGTTCCAGCGCAGGGTGCCGGTACTGTTACCAAAATCAGTGGTATAATTTAAACTGTTCAGGTTGTGATAGGCGGCATTATCACTGCCTTTAAAGAAGCTGATAAACAAATGGTCTTTGTTACCCATCTCAAAATTTACCTTGGCATTAATGTCATAAAACTTATAGGAGTTGCCTGTTGATGTAAGCGGTCTTATGAGTGAGTTAATGTGGCTCTGGCGCGCGGAAATGATAAACGATGATCTGTTTTTTTTTATTGGGCCCTGGACAGTAAGATTATCGGAAAGCAAGCCAATGCCGCCTTCCACCTGGTATTTTGCTTTATTTCCCTCTTTCATTGTAATATTTAGAATAGAACTCAGCCTCCCTCCATACTCAGCAGGAAAGCCGCCTTTGATCAATTGCACATTGTTGATCGCATTTATATTAAAAGTGCTAAATAAACCAAACAGGTGATTGGGGTTATACACGGTAGCTTCGTCTAACTGAACAAGGTTCTGATCCACGTTTCCGCCCCGTACATAGAAGCCGGTTGTACCTTCCTGGCCACCTTGTACTCCGGGTAACAACTGGATAATTTTCAGCACATCTCTTTCTCCCAGTAGCAAAGGCAGATTTTTGATAGCTCTCAATGGCACATCTATTACGCCCATCTGCGCTTTCTGAACATTACGGTCATTTTTTCCGGCAGTGACAATCACTTCCCCCAATTCACCCGCCGTGCTTTCCAGCAGTACATCTAGCTGCACATTTCCTGTTGCAGTTATTTTTTTTGCCTGGATCTTGTATCCCTGAAAGGTGATAATTAACTCAACCGTATCCGCCGCAAGTGCGGTCAAAGAAAAAAAACCATATTGGTTGGTAGAAGTGCCTGTCTTGCTGTTGGCGTGCACCACCGAAGCCCCTATCAATGCTTCCCTGGAAACCTCATCTTTTACATATCCGCTAATGGTTATTTTTTGTGCGTTAGATATGATACAAAGCAAGGATGCTGCAATAGATGGCAATAACATTTTCATGAGTGATAGTTACTAATTTTTTAAAAGGCTCCAATTATGCGGAAAAGGCAGACCCGGTGTGAACGATATGCTGCACCTCAACTTCAATCCAACGCAATTACCGCTACCGATCATACTAAAATCCGGATCTTTGTAATACCTACTGGATAGCGATCAGATTAATTTCTGTGTTATCCTTAAGATTTACTTCTTTAACCAGACCGATGCCAGGCGCATACAACTTATTTTCATTGAGATCCGGTTCCAGTTCTGTCCAGTTTCTTGTTTTGATACAATTCTCGTAAGTACCGAATGGTATTACGACGGTCTGTCCTGTAGCAATCACTTCCGCCCTGTCTTCTGCATGATTGAAATAATATTCTTCCCGGTATGCCATTCCTGCTTTTGGATTTGCGGGCATAATAGTACCCGGTTGGGCTCCGTCCACGCCTGCCTCCCATGATCCTGCATGATCCTTCAGTGTGCCATTGGAATTATAGTTGTCTACTGCTTCGCCAAAATACCACAGGTTGCCTTCATTGTCCTGGGCATACCAGTCGATCGCTTTTTCAATCAACGTTCCATTCAGAAATGCTTTGAATTCTACTACGATACAGGCAATACCTAATATAGTTTTGGTAGTTGCCAGGCGTTGTTCTTCGATCCTTTCCAGACCGTCAGGTGTTTTTCCTTCGTAAATGTATTTTTTACCGGCTGTAACAGGATGATAGGGATTAGTAACATTGGTGCATTAGCGTCTTGTTATAAATCAAACAGATTCAATTGATTAGAATCTTGCTCTTT
>JBBJMP010000025.1:0-81570 GCA_037718865.1 Chitinophagaceae bacterium
AAAAAACCACAAAGACCACAAAGAAAAACACTAAGAAGGAATCACAAAGAATATGGCTAACTGCTTTCATATTGTCACAGAAAATTTCTTTGTGTTCCTCTTTGTGTAACCTTCGCGTATTCTTTGTGGTTAAAAAACCACAAAGACCACAAAGAAAAACACTAAGAAGGAATCACAAAGAATATGTCTAACTGCGAGCCGTAAAATTCTACCGTTCTTACTGTGCCAGCGATACTCTTATCTGAACCCCTGCCCTGGTGGTTGTAATCGGTGCAGAAGTGGATATTTTGGGTTCAACCCTGCGCTGGTCGAAATATAGTTTGACATTCACCCTGTTATTCAACACATAGTCAATCGATGGGGAGATAGTTACGACCTTTTGTCCTGCCGTAGGAAGAGCCGCATCCTGGTCCAGCCGGCTATTAGAAGTAGCGTCATCGCGGACGCTGAAATCAAGGCGGAAATTAATGTCGTTCTCAAGTTTCGTAGCGTCCTTTTTCATAAACGGCAATTTGAAGGGTAGTTGAAATCCGCGCACGCGCCAGCCTGTTCCAATAACAAATTCCGTCGACCTGGCTTCACTTAACTGAAAGTCTACCAGGCTTAAACTCAATTGCCTTGACTTCTTGTATTCAAACCGTGCGGTAAGCTGGTTGGTAAACTGCATATCCAGGTCAATAAACGGAGCAAATGCTTCTGATACGGAAATATTAGGAACCAGGAAATAAGGGATAAAGTTGCCGGAAATGGTATCAATAAATCCGGGCTGGCCCAGTAACAAAGGGTCGTTGAATAATAGTGCAGAGTTAAAGCTGTTCATACTCAGGTTACTGGTATAAGCATGCGAAATAGTAAACGTAGTAAAATATTTTTCCATGCCCTGTATGCGGGTAAGGCCATTATATGTGACGCGCCAGTTTGGGCGGGGCATGATTCCCGAGAACGGATTAGAGCGGATATTCGGATTTTTTTGCTTCAGCAGCGTTACACTGTTTGGGTCTTGTTTTGTATACGCTGCTATAAAGGCAGGAATTAAAACGTCCTGCGCATACTTTCCATAGCCCTGGGCATAACCATCGGATCCCGTACCGGTTGAATATCCGTTTAATTTACCCAAACGCTGCGATAATATCAACCGGTTTGCCTCGAACTGCCTGAAGGTTGCCGACACTTCATTGGGTTGAAACTTTTCAAACATAGTTTGAAAGGAAATAAAGCTCACGTTAAAGCTACCAGCCGCATATGGGTTTAGCCGAACAAACTGACCGGAGTTACCCAGGGTATCTTTATATAGTTCTGAATAAGTTTTGCCAAAAGTCTTGTCGAGGTTAACATCGATAGTAAGGTCCCGAAGCGGGCTCAGCTGCGCCGTAATGCTTAATTTCTGATTATGATCCTGCCGGTTTAGGGTATTGAATAGCGGGTTTCTTGTAAACCGTCCCTTTTGGGCGAAGCGGTTGATGTAGTTGGTGTCCGGTTGATAACCCATCACAAAGTCCCATCCCGGGGCCATGGTTCGCAGGTTCATACCCAAAACCTCAGTGCTATCTATATAACCTGCAAGGTTGGTAGAGCCTGTTTCCGAATAGTTGATACTCATCCTTTTTACAGAAGTGAGCAGTCTGCCTAAAAATTTAACGCTTCCGGCCAACTGGGGTAATTCGTTTGGATCACGCCTTATCCTTTTCTTCTTGCCCCCCGACGTATCTGCCGGATTAGGCTGTGGTACGGGGGGAGGTTGACCGGCAGCCGGTGTCGGCGCATCCCAGTCTACTGCCCGCAAGAACCTGGAATTGCGGTATAATTTCGTAAAATCAAGTTCACCGGTAGCATTTTTTTCCTGAGCATTATTCAGGAAATTGCCCAGGCTGCGCGCTAATGGATCCAGTGAAGCAGTAAGCCAGTTGTACCTGGCCACGTAAGCGACCCGAAAGTTAGTCCAGTTCAGCAGCGGGAGTTTTGCAGTAGGCAGTACATAAGTGAAATTAGCCGTATGTTCATAGCTCGTATTTCGGCCACCTTTCCAGAAATTATTTCTCAACCTGCTTTTTTCGAATTTGTCAAGTCTTCCTGAGTCTTCGTCTACCCTTGCCCGGTTGGTAGCAGAAAAATCTACGTTCAGGGAACGGGTGATATCCCAGCGGAAGTTATAATAACGGTCGAAAGTAAAATATTTGTCAAAGGTCTCTGGTAGAACGCTTTTGGGGCCACCCACATTCCGGGGCCTGAAGGCACCGAACTGCCTGTTGATATCTGCTCGAAAACTGATTAATGATGGCGAAGGATTAAAATTCAGGTCCCTGACCAGGTCGTACCAGAGGGATTTAGACCGGATGGTTTTTTTGAGCGGTTCGATAAATCTGGGTGTAGAAATGTAAGTGTATCCCAAACCTCCACGGTGGCGGATCACTTCTTCACTTTCAATGAGGGGGTTATGCCTTTCGATTTTTGTATACGAATAACTTACATCGAGGTTTTCAATACTCCAGAGCCGTTGTTTTTTTCCGGATGTGTTTACTTTCTTTACGTTTGTAAAGTTGACCGTTTTGGTAGTAGTTACATCTACGGCATCATTACGGATAGAATCCCGTTTGTTTGAAGGAGCGCCTTTTATCTTATCTTTTAATTCGATGTCCAGGTCGTAAGGGTCGTATTGTGGCGTGGAAGAAATCTGCGATATGCCTGCATATACAGGTATTGAAAGGCCTGCTTTAACGGGTAACAGCTTTCCCAATTCCAGGTTGGTAGCCACGTCAAACTGCGCAAGGTCTTCCCTTGCCCGTTCATTCACCCTTTGTTCAATAGATCCGAAGCCCCTGCTTTTAACATTTCCCGACATCGACAGGGTTCCCAGGTCAGACAACTTCATATCCACTCTTGCCAATGCCGCCCAGCCGCCTTTTTCATTGATGGATGAAAGGCGCAACTCATTAAACCAGGCTTCCGTACACAAGCTGCCTGCCGTACTGTTCTGAATACCCATGAAAAACCCCCTCACTTCGCCCAGGTTGGGATTTCCCAGTATAGCATAGGTCTTTCCGTCTGAATCCACTTCCTGGTAGTATGTAGTCGGGGCAATGATATTGTTTCGTTTAACCTTTAGCCTGATAAGGCGGTTAAGGTCAAGATCCAGTTCATTGGCTTTCGGCCAAACCAAAGTATCCCTCGATTGCCCCGCTGCTGTAATACGTAACGGGATCTTTATTTCATAAAAATTATTAATAAAATCATTGCCAAAACGTATAATCGCATTGAGATCGTTATTTCTGAGTGGTGAAGAACCCTGAACGCTTTCAGCATGGACAAACATCTGCAACCTTCCGTACTGGCGAAGATCCAGGTTCAATGTTTTGAAAACGCCCCTGCTGTCTTTGCCGGCCAGGTTACAGATCTGCATACTCAGCGACTGCTCATTCTGAAGGATGTTAATGTTGTTGTTACTTAATTGCTGGACCCTTTCGATATCGGGCGGGATCACATAAGGGATGGGACTGCGCCTGCTATTCTCCTCCACGTTTACGGCCAACACGTTAAAAGAGGTTTGCGTACCAGCAGGCAACGGTTTATACTGGCCAGTGGTATCTACGGTAAAATTAAAACGTCGCCACTGATTCCGTACCAGTTCAAGCTTTGCAAAACGGCATACTACCGAATCCTCAAAATCTGTCATAAACATGCGGATAAACCGGATAGACTTGAAATCGGGGATATTGCCCACCTTTCTTTCGTAATCCGCAATAGGAATACGGAAGAGATACCATTTTTCTTCCTGAGATCCGGCGATGTCCGAAGTCAGCCTTTGAATATCGGTTATGTAATTTTGTCCTACAAGCAGTTGGCCCGGCACCAGGTTGATTTTGTATTGAAAATATTCTTCCAGCTCGTTCAGGGTGTTATCGCGGTTAAGGTCTTCCTGGTCCGGGTATAAGGTAAAAGCGGAAGTAACTGTGGAACTGTTGTCTGCAATGGGTGAATTCCCCTGCGGACTATTAATATTTTTATAGCGGGCCAGTATGTCCGCTTTCTGTGCATCATAATCCTGGTTTCGATAGTTTTTAAAATCATCGTTGGATGGATCCCGCAGTGCATCCTGGTAGACTTTTGAGTTTGCGCCGAAATTCGTTCTTAACGTATCCAGGTAGTCCTGGAACCGCCTGTTTTCAGAGGGATTATCCAGTCCATCAAACCCGACATCCTGAAAGGGACGGTCACCCGGATCGTTACTGAAAGCCTGAGTAACCTGGATAGGATTTGAAGGTACCTGGCCCCAAATTGTCGTGCTGTCCACTTCCGCCCTTATTGCCGGTGTGGGCAATCCATTTTCAAAAAACCGCCTGCCATCGCGCAACACATCTTCGGAAATATTTCCGAGGTTGAAGTACAGTTGGCCACCAGTGCTGTTCGGTTTTTTGAGAAAGGGGTCCTGCATCCAGAACTCGATGAACTCCACATTGCCGGTTTCAAAATCAACCTGGTCAAGAGCGCGCATGATTCCGCCCCAGCGTCTTTTGGGGTTCAATAGTTTGCCATTGCCATCTATGTTACCTACCCGAGAATCAAAATTGTAAGCTCCCTTGTCTGTAGGATAATAAGCCAGATCGAAGGTTACCAGCTGGGCCTGTCCGAACTCCGGTGTTTTAGCCGGAAACAATTTCTGTTGGTTTAAGGCATGAATACGCGGGTCTGTAAAGTCCTGGTCGCCTTTTACCGGGTTATTCAGCCCCCTGGGATCCTGCAGGTTGGGTTCTATATTATACCAGGCAATCTTGGCGCGGTTAAAGCCGTAATTACGGAAATTGGAACTGCCTTCGGGGAACAAGCCATTATTCTGTGGAGTAGATGCCAGCGACCAGCTGATTAAAGGAAAACGCAGGTCGATGTTATTTCGGGTTCCCTCAAAATCGTCAATGTAGATGAGTCCGTTCCTGCCTTTACCTATTTGGGGAGGATGGCCCGGTTTAAGAAGCGCGCCTTCTCCGTAGGCGGTAATGTTGCTCATTTCCGTGGCCGTATAAAAAGGCATTTTGTCTAACCAGCGTGTAAGTTGGGGGAATTCGGAACGGTAACTAAAGTCAACCCCATAGATAGTATTGCGGATTGGGTCTTCATTATAGTTCATTTTCGTAAAAAAAGGCCGCTCACCCAGCCTGACCAGCGATCCTCCTAATGTGAGGGATTGTCTGGCGGTATTTTTCGCCAGGTAATCCAGCCGTAGTCCAAGAAAATTACGTTGCTGGATCCCGAAACCAGCGTTATTTTCAAACTGGACATTTACGGGCAACCCAGCGTTAATGATAGCCTGGTTGATGACCCGCACTGTTCCCAGATTATAGTCTACCGTATAATCAACACCTTCCACCAGGGGCCTGCCGCCGGCAGAAACCGTTACCGAACCAGGCGGCACATTAAAGGCACCCAAAGAAATTTCAGAGCTTGACTGTCCTTTGGCGGAACCGCTAACGATAAAGCGGTCGAGGTTGGCATAGGTTTTAGCTATTTCTTTTATGGTATCGTACAATGGATAGTATACATATTTATCCTTTACATCCTGCGGGGCACCGGTAAAAGCCACGGAGTCAAGGTCCCTGCCAAAAGGTTCGAGCAATGGGAAAATGATCCTTGCCTGACTGGAAATAATCGTAAAGCCTTCGATATAATCGAAAACCCCATCCGGCTGGGGATCGCGTTGATTATTCAATCGGTCGAGGTTCAACAGGTTGATCAACGGGATGCCGTTTTTCGGGCCTTCCGGCAGATATCGCTTAGGACCCAGGCTAGGCTGTTCGTAAAGTATATTTAGTTTAAAATCCGCGGGCTGCACACTGGACAAATAGCTGTTATCGCGGGTCTTCAGTGCATACACATTCTTCATCATCAGGTCCCAGATCGGCAAATTGGGGCGTTGCGATGTGGCTTTCAGTAATTTTAGGAATAATACTTTCTGGTTGCCTGATTTTGCTGCGGTTGTATCGGGGGGCACATCCTGTGAGAACTCGCCTACCTGGTAGACCTTTCCGTTGTAACTGTACTGGTAGGCCACCCCCAATACTTCGTCTGGCTGTAAAGGCTGATTTAAAGAAAGGAAACCGATTTGTTGATTATAGTAATAGTCAGAAATGTTCAATTTACGGGCGAAGGTCTTTTCAAAATCCTGAACCGGTGTCAGGCCGAGTGAACCGAGCCTTGACGTAATGAGGGAAGAACTACGGCTGCTGACATCACTAATTATCTTGCGGTAGAGGTCGTTAGCATCATTGAAGGGGTAAGCCAGGGTGGTTTGCGGATTTATAACGGGTGGCTGCTGAAAGGGGGTTCTTTCAGCCAGGTCCATCAGGCCAACAACGTCACGAGTATCAGTGGTTGATCCGTTCCTGTTGGTAACCCACACTTCCATACGAAGAATTTGTACCAGCGAATTGACCGCCGGAAGACTGCCCATGGCGGTGTTATAATTTTGTCTGAAGTATTGAGCCAGTAAAAAGTGCCTGTTCTCCTCATAATCATTGCCTTTAAATTCGAAGATGGCTGAAGCAGAGCCGCCCTGTAGTCCTAACGACTGCCTTTGGGCACGCTGGTTTGCCAGCACCCCGGTTACAAACAATTTTCCGAATTGCAATTGTGTTTTCAAGCCAAACAAGGATTGCGCTCCCGGAATCAGCGAACCTTTAGAAGTAAATGACACATTTCCTGCTTCAATTCTTTTGATGATCTCATCGTCAGTACCGGTATAATCCAGTTTTAACTGGTTTTCAAAATCGAAGGTAGCCAGTGTATTATAATTGATCGGCAGTTTCAACTTGTCTCCGATGTTGGCAATGACGCTCAGGTTTGCATTCATATCAAAATCAAATCCGGCATTTTTTCTTGCCCTTTCCGGAAGCGTAGGATTTTTGATATTTTGTCCCTGGTAACCGGCCAGGATATCAACGTTACCCTGGGGGCGAATCTCCACTTTTCCGTTTCCAAATATGCGGTTAAACAGATTATCGGTAACAGATAACTTTGGCTTTAATAATTTTCTGTTTAACCCGCTTAAAATATTGGAACGCTTTTTAAAGTAGTCTATCTCCTGTTTGCGGGATTGTAATCGCATATACTCCTCAAAGGTGAGGTAGGTGGGCTTGCGGTAGTAAAATTTGCCGACCTTTTCAACAATGTAATACTGCTTGGTTTTAGGGTCGTATTCTATCGAGTCTTTAATATTGGAGGGGTCTTTCAGGTCAAAGGGATTTGCTGAAGGCGATGATACTTTATCCCCCCTCCTGTCTTGTAGAGGAAACTTCAACGTATCGGAGCCTGCAGGCAGGGTGGAATCCTGGAAGTTGTAACCAGCGCTGGCAGTACAATAATAAAGTACAGCGGCGGTCAGTAACACCGTAACGCGGAGTAATTGAATTAACAGGCTCAAGTCTTTTTCTCAATAAATAGTTAGGTATAGATAAGAAATCGATAGGCCTATAGAATTTTTAGTGCTTTTTTAATAATGTCTTCGACCTTTTCTGAACCAGGTTCTGAAGAGAGCACTTTCCGTAGTGCCTGTTCTGCAGCGGGTCTTGCGATACCCAGAGAAATTAGAGCATTTAACGCATCATGTTCCAAGGTATTGCCCGTTAAGGGAGAAATATTTGTTTCAGGTGATTGTTTATTTAGTTTGTCACGTAATTCCAGAATAATGCGTTCTGCCGATTTTCTCCCGATGCCTCTAATGCTCTCCAGTAGTTTTGCATTGCCCTGGATTATAGCCCTGGAAATTTCGGCTGGTTTCATGGAAGACAGCATCATTCTGGCAGTAGCTGCACCCACTCCGCTGATGCTGATCAATTGAATAAACATTTCTTTTTCAGCCACCTCAAAAAAGCCATACAGGGTGTGCGAATCCTCTTTGATATGCAGGTGAGTATATAGCACACCTTTTACGAGACCCTGAATATTTGAATACGTGTTCAGGCTTATTTGTACTTCATACCCCACTCCATTTACGTCTACATGAACCACAGCCGGTGTTTTAAAAACAAAGTCTCCTTTCACATAAGCTATCATAGCTGCGAAAATAAGGGAAATGAATGAATTAGTCGCTTAAGACCGCAGGCCCTTATTGAAGTTCGGAGTTGAGGGTTCTATTCGTCATTTTTCATTTACTTTTACAAAATTTCAGAAATCAACGATCAGCAAATGAGCCAAAAAATAACAGCTGCTATAACCGCAGTAGGGGGATTTGTTCCGGAAGACAAGCTTACAAATGCGGATCTGGAGAAGATGGTTGATACAAATGATGAATGGATACGCACGCGCACCGGGGTTGAAGAGAGGCGTATACTTAAAGGTGGAGGCGGCACCTCGGAGTTGGCCGCACCTGCGGTTGTTGATCTGTGTTTAAAAAGAGGCATTGATCCTGCCGAGATTGACTGCCTGATCTGTGCCACGGTTACTCCGGACATGTTTTTTCCGGCAACTGCCAATATTGTTTGCCATAAGATAGGTGCAGTAAATGCCTGGGGTTTTGATGTCAGTGCTGCCTGCTCTGGATTTTTATACAGTCTCACCCTGGCGGCCGCACTGGTTGAGAGCGGCCGGTATAAAAAAGTAGTGTTAGTGGGTGCTGATAAGATGAGCTCTATTACAGATTATTCCGATCGTACCACCTGTATTCTTTTTGGTGACGGCGCCGGAGCAGTTCTACTCGAACCGAATTCAGCAGGCTTCGGAGTGCTGGATAGTTTATTAAAGTCTGATGGCAGCGGCAAAGATTACCTGAATATGAAGGCCGGTGGTTCAGCGCGCCCGGCAAGTATAGAAAGCGTTACCAATAATGAACACTATCTCTACCAGTCAGGTCCGGCGGTTTTTAAGTTTGCCGTTAAAGGCATGGCTGACGTGGCCTATGAAATGATGGAAAGGAATAACCTGAAAGGGGAAGACATTGCATGGCTGGTACCACACCAGGCAAACAAACGAATCATAGACGCTACGGCAAACCGGATGGGGTTACAACATGATAAGGTAATGCTTAATATTCAGCGTTACGGAAACACTACTGCGGCAACAATACCTTTATGCTTGTGGGATTATGAAAAGGAAATAAAGAAAGGCGACAATATTGTCCTGGCTGCTTTTGGTGGTGGATTTACCTGGGGAGCCACCCTGGTGAAATGGGGATATTGATCATCATTCCCTGCTTCCTTCGTACAATTCGTATTCCAACAAGCGGCAGTCTATTTTTCCGGTGTAAAATTCGATCCTACGGCTTGCCTTTAACCCGATCTTTTTGGCAAGGTCAAGATTTCCGGTAAAAATATACCCTGTATAACCGCGGCATCTTTTTTTCATAAAGTCCCCGATCCGTGAATAGGTAGCTTCCAATTCGGCCAGCACCCCTAAACGTTCGCCATACTCAGGATTGAAGTAAACGACTCCCTGTCCCTGCTCCGGTATAACTGTATTTTCGAAATCACACGTAGCAAATTCAATATAATCTTCCACTCCTGCAATGCCCGCATTGATCCGGGAAATGTGGATGGCATCTTCACTGTTATCGGTAGCAATTACCCGAACAGGTGTTTGCACGATATTCTCTTCAAGCTTCATTTTTTCATGTTGGTACATCGTGTCATCGTAACAGGATAGGTGCATAAAAGCGTAATTATGCCTGAACAGTCCCGGACGGCGACCAGTGGCCAGCATCACCGCTTCGATAGCCATGGTGCCGGAACCGCACATCGGGTTAATAAAAGGAGAAGAGCGGTCCCATTTAGTAGCCATCAGCGTAGCCGCTGCCAGGGCTTCAAGCATAGGTGCCCTGCCTGGAATTTTCCTGTAGCCATGCTTTGCCAGTGTTTCTCCGGAAGTATCAATAAAGATTTCGGCCAGCTGATCTTTCCAGTACAGGTGTATAACGGTATTGTCTAACCGTGGGCCTGAATCCGGCCTGCTTCCGGCCTTCTGCCTCATGCGGTCGGCGACGGCGTCTTTTACCTTAACGTTTGCATACATAGACGTGCGGATACTGGGATGGTCCACATTGCTTGTAACGGAAAAATAACCCTCGGGAGAGAAAACCGTTTCCCAGGGTACCTGAACTAAAGCCTGATAAACATCTTCCGGACCATCTGCGCTAAACTCTTTAATAGAGTAAAGAATCTGGCTTGCACATCGCAGGTTCAGGTTAAGGCGTACACAATCATTGATTGTTCCCTGCAGTTCAACGCCGGTTAAAAAAAGCCGTACCGGCACAAACCCCAATTCAGTAACTTCCTGCTCCAGGTAAACGGACAAGCGCTTGTTGCAGGTAATGATAATCCGTCCAGGGGTGGTGAAGAGATGCATTATGGATGAAGGATAGTGATGAGCGATGAGTTATTGTCTATGGCCATTTTCTACTGCCAGTGTGATGTATCGATCCGCACCTCTTCTTATTTTTTCCTGCTGAATACAATAAAATCGGTTGCGGGAATCTTTTGCACATCCAACTGCCTGAGTATGCTCACCAGTTGTCCGCGGTGATAAGTGCCGTGATTAAATACATGTAATAACATCTGGTAGACTGGTTGTTTGAACTGCTCGCGTTTGGTGTTCTGATAGTGAAAAACGTGATCCAAAGCAGGCTGGCTGGCAGCAGTTACCCAAGATTCCCACAATCTGGCCTGATTTAAAACTTCGTTAGCAACATCCCCGGTAGTTCCTTTGAAATGTGTACCGGGTGATGTGACCACCTCCTGCAACTTCATCCGTTGCCACCAGATGTTTTCAGCGTCCCACATATGCATAAGCGTTGCATGTAACGATGGGAAGCTGCTTGGAACTTCTTTTACCTGCCATTCTACCGGCAATTCCAGGATGCAGTTGATCAGGCGTTGGCTGGCCCAAATGTTATAAGACGCATATTGACGTAAAATTTCTTTCACTGGTTATGATTATCCTTCAAATGTAATATGGATTGTACAAAGTCACGCCACTTTCATTTGGCTCAGACTGGTTCTTTGCAGTGTCTGGCCCCAAGGGGTGGCCTGACTGGTTCAAATCAACTATTTTTGACGTTCAGCTAAAAGATAAACATGAAAAAAAATTTTCCATTGACAGGATTTAGTTCCCTGGCCGTTCATTCAGGGCATGAAGAAGACCCTTTGTATTCACACCTCACTCCCATATACGCTAGTTCTACATTTACTTTCGATACTGCAGATCAGGGCATGTTGCGTTTCGACAACAAAGAACCTGGTTATATTTATACAAGATGGGGCAATCCAAACTTTACGGAAGCAGAAGAAAAGATCTGCGCTTTCGAATCGTTCGGATTAACCGAAGCAAACGGATCGCCGCTTGCATTAAAGGCCCTGCTGCATGCAAGCGGACAGGCAGCCATGACCACCATGCTGCTTGGTAATTTGAAAGCGGGCGATCAGGTCTTATCACATTATTCGCTGTATGGCGGAAGCCACGAGTTTTTACACCGCGTACTGCCACCACTGAATATCGAGCCCGTAATCGTTGACCTTCGTAATCTGGGCCTGGCGGAAGATACCATCAAAAAAAATCCGGGTATCCGCTGGATGCACCTGGAAACTCCCGCAAACCCAACCGTTCAATGTGTCGACCTGGGAGAGCTAACTACGATGGCTAAACGATACAACCTGATGGTGTCCGTAGATAATACGTTTGCTACACCTTATTTGCAGCAACCTTTCAGGTATGGAGCGGACTATGTTTTTCATTCAACTACTAAATTTCTAAATGGTCATGGCACGGCAATCGGGGGCGTTTTGATAGGAAAGGATATTCAGAAAATGCAAACCACCATACTTAAATGGTACCGGCTGCTGGGAGGTAATGCCAATCCATTTGATGCCTTCCTGCTGATCAATGGCCTGAAAACCCTGGAGCTTCGCATGGAACGCCATTGCCATAACGCCATGGAAGCGGCCCATTTTTTAGAAGCACACCCGGCCATTGAGAAAGTGAATTATACCGGGCTTTCTTCTCATCCCGATTTTTATACATCGGCCAAACAGATGCGTCATCCCGGGCCAATGATGAGTATTGAAGTGAAGGGAGGTTTAACCGCCGGAAAAAAATTTATTGATAAGTTGCAGATGTGCACCAGGGCAGTCTCCCTGGGAACAGCCGATACCCTTGTTTCTCATCCGGCCAGCATGACACATTATGGCGTGCCGAAGGAAGAAAGAGAGATCTTTGGAATTACCGACGGGCTTATCCGTATGAGTATAGGCATTGAGAACATTCAGGATATTTTGAGTGATCTGAACCAGGCATTGGAAGAGTAGTTCAAGATTCAAGGTTTAAAGTTTAAGGTTCTTTCAGGCAGATCATCCTTTTGTCCTTAAACTTAACCTTAAAACTTTAACCTTAAACCTTAAACGTCAAACCTCAATCACATGAACATACAAATCAGGGACGCCGTGAAAGCCGATTGTCCGCGTCTGCTTGAACTGGTACAGGAACTGGCGACATATGAAAAAGCGCCGAATGAAGTAACAGTTAGTTTATCGCATTTCCAGGACAGTGGTTTTGGTGACAAACCGGTATGGTGGGCTCTTGTTGCCGAATCGGATGGCACTGTAGAAGGCTTTGCGTTATATTATATCAGGTTTTCCACCTGGAAAGGCCGGCGCATGTATCTGGAAGACCTACTGGTTACGGAGAAGATGCGTGGTAAAGGAATAGGAAAATTATTATTTAACCGGCTAATTGAAGAAGCAAAAATTTTGCAACTGAATGGAATTGCCTGGCAGGTGCTGGAATGGAACCAACCGGCTATTCAATTTTACAAAAAGTACAATGCCAGCTTTGATGCGGAATGGGTGAATTGCAGTATTAGGGTGTGAGAGGTAGATCCGCACATCAACCCACCCCTTCCACCATCATGGTCTTATTGATTTTAAGAACGAGTCCTTGCAATACCTTCCCGGGACCAACTTCGGTGAATTTGGTTGCACCATCAGCTATCATGGATTCCACACTTTGCGTCCATCTAACGGGACAGGTTAGCTGATTGATGAGATTTTGCTTTATCTCTTCCCGGTCAAATACGGCTCGTGCCACCACATTCTGGTAAACATGACTGGTAGATTGGTGAAAATTGGTTTTTTCAATAGCCCTGCTTAATTCTTCTTTGGCGGGTTCCATTAAAGGTGAATGAAAAGCACCTCCTACCGGAAGCACCAGTGCACGTTTGGCTCCTGCGGCCTTCATGCGTTCACAGGCTATGTCAATACCTTTTACTGAACCGGAAATCACCAGTTGACCAGGACAATTATAATTAGCCGGAACGACAATTTCGGCGGTATCCAGCTGCACTTCAGAACAGATGGCTTCCACTTTGGCATCTTCCAATCCCAGGACGGCAGCCATTGCAGATGGGTTGATCTCACAGGCCTGTTGCATAGCGTTGGCACGGATGGATACCAGTTGCAGAGCGTTATCAAACGACAGGGTTCCGTTAGCCGTCAGTGCAGAGAACTCTCCCAGTGAGTGGCCTGCAACCATGTCGGGACGGGCATGTTCGATTCGTTTATATGCAATCACGGAATGTAAAAAGACCGCCGGCTGGGTTACACTCGTCTGCCTGAGTTCGTCCTCCGAACCGGAAACCATAATGTCTGAAATACGAAATCCCAATATTTCGTTGGCTTGTTCGAGTAGTTTCTTTCCGAAAGCATTGTTTTCATAGTGATCTTTCCCCATTCCCGGAAATTGCGAACCCTGTCCGGGAAATACAAATGCATGCTTCATATCAATAAGGCGTTTAGCAGTAAAAAACAATTGGTTTATCTGAAGGTCCGTTGAACGTACAAATAAACCAATAAACCGATAAATAAATTATCAATGTAACCGGGAGCCAATCAGATTAATGAATTCGCTTCGTGTTTCGTTTTTTTCAAATTCTCCCCAAAAAGCAGAAGTGGTGGTTACCGAGTTCTGCTTTTGTACCCCGCGCATCATCATGCATAGATGCGATGCTTCTATAACTACTGCAACCCCCAGGGGTGTCAGTGTTTCTTTAATGGCCGTCATGACCTGGGTGGTCAGCCTTTCCTGAACCTGTAAACGCCGGCTGTATACATCGACGACCCTGGCTATCTTACTCAACCCGGTAATATAACCGTTTGGAATATAGGCCACATGCGCTTTGCCATAGAATGGAAGCATATGGTGTTCGCACATACTGTATAATTCTATATCCTTCACAATGATCATTTCACTTACCTCTTCATGAAATTTAGCTGAATTTAAAATAGCGTAAGCATCCAACTGATATCCATGGGTAAGATATTGCATGGCTTTGGCGATACGTTCCGGGGTTTTTAATAAGCCTTCCCTGGAAGGATCTTCACCCAGCAAGTTTATAGATTCCCGGTAATTTTTTATCAGCCCGGATGTTACCTTGTCATCGAACTGTTCAACTTTTTTATACGCCATATTAGGGGTTTATATGTACGGCATTCAATTTCCAACTAACGAATCACTCTGCGGGATACTCCACGAAATTTCGTTCTGTCTCGTACAACCTTACCTGCAATTCCAGGTTTGGATCAATTTTATTTTTAAGCAAATGATAAATGACCACCACAATATTTTCAGCCGTCGGATTCAATTCTTTAAACTCCTGCGTATCAAGATTCAGATTTTTATGATCAAATCTCGCCAGCACATTTTCTTTAATTAAATCCGACAACACTTTAAGGTCAATTACAAATCCTGTTAAAGGGTCCGGCACTCCCGTCACTCTTACAATCAGCTCATAATTATGTCCATGAAAATTGGCATAATTGCATTTGCCAAACACCTCTGCATTTTTATTCAGATCCCAGGCAGGATTATTTAACCGGTGTGCCGCATTAAAATGCTCTTTTCTGTAAACGGCTACTTTCGTATTCATATCAATTAATAATTAAACTTCTGCTCCTGTCTTACCTGCTATTTCTTTTAAAACATTCAATGTAAACCATGACCGGCTATTGTTAACAGGCATCCCTTGCGTTTGTTCGGGAAGCTCTTAATCGCCGTAGTATTCAACATAAATCCTGGCCGTTTCATATAATTTTATGCAGTGTAACATAACACCGTCCGGCAGTAAGGGAGCCAGTTGATCCCAGATTCCTTTAGCCAGGTTTTCTGTTGAACAAATTTTTCCTGCTAAAAAGGCCACATCCATATTCAGGTTTTTATGATCAAGCAGGTCAAGTACCTGGTCGTTGATGATCTCGCTTAGTTTTTTTGCGTCAAACAAAAATCCCGTATTCTTATCTATCTCCCCTTTAACCGTTACATACAATTCGTAGTTATGGCCGTGCCAGTTCTCATTGGCACATTTACCGAAAACCATTTCATTCTTTTCATAAGTCCATTGAGGATTATAAAGCCGGTGTGCAGCGTTAAAATGTTCCACCCGGGTCAGGTACACCATGGTTTTTTTGAATTTTGGCAAAGGTAATGTTTACCACTACAAAGCCAATAGCCAATCTTAACTGCAATATTCCTGATATTTGTGTATGTACATTTTATTGGTAGCCGCCACTGCGATGGAAATCCGGGATACCGTGGGTTATTTAATCCGACATGAATACAAGCTTAAGCATCATGAACTGGCCGTATTAACATCAGGAGTAGGGCCCGTTTTAACCACCTATTCTTTAGTTTCAGCCATTCGACATCGTCGTCCAGATTATATCATACAGGCAGGCATTGCCGGAAGCTTTTCAAGCGAACTACTGCCGGGAAAAACGGTTATAATACAGGAAGAAATATTTGGAGATATCGGTGTTCTTGAAAATGGCGATTTCAAAGATGCTTTTGACCTCCGCCTTGCAGAGCCATCCGCTCATCCTTTTACAGACAGGCGGCTGGTTAATCCTTACATTACAGACTGGCTTAAATACCGCATTCCCGTGGCCAATGGCATAACAGTAAATGAAATAACAACCAGTCCCGCCCGAATAAACCTGCTGAAGCAGAAATACAATGTCCAAACAGAATCAATGGAAGGAGCCGCTTTTCATTATGTTTGCCTGTCAGAAATGATTCCGTTCATCCAGTTCAGATCCATTTCAAACCTTGTAGGCGAAAGAAATAAAAATAATTGGAAGCTATCTGAGGCTGTGCAGGTGCTGAACAACAACCTGATCAACATTTTACATCAACTATCAAATGCATGACGTTAACCCTGGGCTTTTCACCTTGTCCGAATGATACCTTTATTTTTGATGCCCTGGTTAACCATAAAATTGACACGGAAGGGCTGCAGTTTACAGCTGTGCTGGAAGACGTGCAGACGCTGAATGAATGGGCGATCAAGGGCAAACTGGATGTTACTAAAATAAGTTATGGCGTATTACCGCTGGTGTTGAACAGGTATAACCTTATGGATGCCGGAGGAGCTTTGGGCAAAGGCGTGGGGCCTCTGCTGATCGCTAAAAGAAATATTCCCTCAGCCGAAATACATGAGGCCAGCGTAGCCATCCCCGGTAGAAACACAACCGCGAACCTCTTATTCAGCCTGGCTTTTCCTGGTGCAGTCCAAAAAAAATTCATGCTCTTTTCAGAAATAGAGCATGCCGTGCTGGAGGGGATAGTGGATGCGGGTGTCATCATACATGAGAACCGTTTTACTTACCAGGACAAGGGCCTGATAAAACTGATGGACCTTGGAGAATTTTGGGAACAGGAAACCGGCTCCCCCATTCCGCTGGGTGGTATAATCATGCGAAATGAACACGACACCGTTTTACAAAATAAAGTAGATGCGTTGATCCGGAAAAGCCTTGAATTCGCCTTAAGCCAGTATCCGTTTATCTCCGACTATGTAAAACAACATTCTCAGCAGCTGGATGAGGTTGTCATGCGCCAACATATTGACCTTTATGTAAATAATTATTCCCTTGGGCTGGGAGAAGAAGGGAGAGCGGCGATCGATCGTTTACTTCAAGTGTATAACGATACAAAACAAGTTTAAGGTTTAAAGTCTAAGGTTTAAGGTTTTGACCATATCCTGATGAATAGACTGATCAATTGGTGTAACAACTTTAAACTTTAAACCTTAAACTACTATTTACACCCGCAACGCATTCACCGCCTTCCCAAACACCTGCAGGCATCTTTTGCGGGCAAAATCATGTTCGACCATAGGAGCCGGATAAGAGAAATCTTCAAATCCGGGAACCCATTTGCGTAAATATTTTCCTTCCGGATCGAATTTTTTCGCCTGCAGCGTTGGGTTAAAAATCCTGAAAAACGGAGCAGCATCACAACCGCTTCCGCATGCCCACTGCCAGCCGCCATTGTTGGAAGCCAGATCGAAGTCAAGCAGCTTTTGTGCAAAGTATGCTTCTCCCCATCGCCAGTCAATCAGCAGGTGTTTAGTCAGGAAGGAGGCCACAACCATGCGTACACGATTATGCATAAAACCGGTTTCGTTTAACTCGTGGATGCCTGCGTCAACCATTGGATAGCCGGTATTTCCCTCGCACCAGGTTTGAAATTCCGCTTCATTGTTTCTCCATTCAATATTGTCGTATTCCGGTTTGAACGCCTTGCTCTCCCCTATCCTGGGAAAGTTCCATAAAACCATCTGGTAGAAATCGCGCCATATCAATTCATTCAGAAACGTGGCACTGAGCTTACGGCTTCTCCTTGCGAGGTCTCGAATGCTTACCGTGCCGAAGCGAAGGTGGACACCCAACCGGGACGTACCTTCGCTTCCGGGAAAGTTCCGGTTATCGCCATACTTAAAGATAATTTCTTCCACAAGGTCCTTTGAAGGATACGGCATTTCCACCAAATGAAAACCCATGGACGTTAACGAAGGAAGAGGAAGCGCAGGTTGCCGGTAGAATTGGGAGAAATACTTTTCGGTAGGATAAGACTGTATATAAAAGTCGTTCAATTTTGCAAGCCATTGCCGGGAGTATGGTGTAAATACGCTGTACGCACTGCCATTTTCCTTCATCACTTCCTTTTTATCAAAAATCACCTGGTCTTTATAAGTATCAAAGGATACACCCGTTGCCCTGAGGAGGTTGAAAATGCCCTCGTCTCTTTGTTTAGCGTAAGGCTCATAATCGTGGTTGGTATAAACGCCGTTCACCTGGTACTTTTGAAGCAAGTCCCTGAAAACATCTAACGGATAGCCGTAGTATACTTCCAATGAAGATCCCATTTTTACCAGTTGCAGTTGCAGTTCTGAAACGGCAGCGTGAATAAATTCCACCCTGCGGTCGTCTTTGACCTCGATGTCGTCAAGGATATACTTATCGAAGATAAAAATGGGAACCACCGGATGGCCGCTTTTCAGGGCATGGTATAACCCTGCATTATCCTGCAACCGGAGATCCCGCCTGAACCAGAATATACTAATTGGTTGTTGCATACTTGGCTGCATGCAAGTGGCATGCTTAACCAATTTAAACATATTCTGCGTAAAAAGGTTGATTGCTATGGCAGATCTTTCATCAGCAAATCAGCAATGTGTGCTGTCAGTGTTTGTGTAAACGCCTTGTTCCCAAATTGCCTGACCCAACGAATACCGGAAACGGCGTTTGACAAAAACATTTCATCAGCGTTTTCTATATCGTTTATGCTGATCCGGCACTCCCGTGCCGTAAGATGAATCGTGTGAAATCTTTCCAGCAGATATCGTCGCATAACCCCGGCTACACAGCCTTCAGGCAGAGAAGGTGTGAGCACATGCTGGTCTTTGATGATAAAAACGTTAGCTACAGTTGCTTCACATATATTCCCATTTGTATTGAGTAGAAGGCTATCGTGGAGGTTCTGCCGTTTGGTATGCAGGGCCGCCATGCAGTAGGCAAGGAAGTTATTGGACTTGAGGTTTGAAAACCGGTCAACCGGTATCCGCGCATCAGTGTATATGCCGACCGACAAACCTTCTGCGTTTAAGGAATAAATACCAGGCTGAAGGGCTGCAGTTTGAATAATATAATTGGGATAATGATTTTCAGGGTCATAAAGCCCCCCATTTCCCCGAAAGACGGTTAATCGTACCCTTGCCTCTTTGTGTTGATTTTTTCTGCTCAGCTCCAACACCTGCACGTTAAGGTTTTCAACGGTAAGGTGATCGGGCTTTTTAAATTCCAGGAGCCGGATGCCCTCAAATAACCTCTCAAAGTGATAAGCGGCCAGTTGAATGCGACCGTGTGTCAGCTTCATCGTTTCGAATAATCCGTCACCGTACCGGAAGCTTCTATTATCTGCAGAAATAATTAACCGGTCAGCCTTACAGATCGTGCCATTGTAATTGAGGTATCGGGTCATAAAGTGATCATTCTTTCATACCCGCTTATGTCAAGCCGGAAAACAATAGCAGTTTTACATTTTAATCCTCTTTCAGGAGTCCGTGATTTACGGCATACATGACCAAACCGGCCATGCTTCGGGCGCCTGTCTTTACTTTGAGTTTATCCCTGATGGCTTCCACAGTGCGGGGACTGATATCTTCTAAATCCGCAATTTCTTTTGTGGTTTTCTCTTTGCACATCAACTTTAATATGCGTAATTCCTTTTCAGTAAGAAGGGGCGATTCAGGAATTGCCATTTCGGTTCTCTTGTTACGCAACCCCGTAAGTAAGGCTTTGTGGGTGAGTTCATTAAAATAAAACTCCTGCTCGTAACAGGTCTTGATAGCCTGGTAAATGGTTTCCGAATCAGAATTTTTGGTGAGGTACGAATTGGCCCCGATCTCCATAAGCTTTGATATCATGGAGTGATCGTTATACATCGAAAGAATAATCACTTTAACTTCGGGATACAGTTTACGTATTTCGGGCAGGGTAGCAATGCCATCCATTACCGGCATTTGTATATCCAGCAAAATGACATCGGGTTCTATGTGTTTAAGCAGGCCAAGCAATTGCAGGCCGTTATCTGCTTCGGCAATCAGGTCAATATCTTTTTTAACAGATAACGCCGTTTTAACCCCAGCTCTGAAGAGGGCATGATCGTCGGCAATGGCTACTTTAATAATCTTGTTCGGGTCCGGGGTTTTCATGTGGTATCAGTTTCGAAATATAAAAAAGTATTCCAAAATCATTCTGCAAAATCCGTAATGTTTGCAACATATACTATATAGAAGCACTAAATTAATGCATTTCGGAATATACTGAAGCCTGATTGTAAACGGGTTACTAGTTCCCGGCTTTTTGGGCAGCCGCTTTTGTAGTAAATTTACCATAATCACCGTAAAACCCGAATACGCAATATTGGGCACTTTTTCGCTTGTTCCCTATTTCTGCCCTGCATAAATTTGTTATGAAGTTGATACCGAACAAAATTATCTTTCAAGTCCTTGAAAACTCCTTCCAGTATATGAAATAGGGATTAATTCCATCAGCTTCGGTTACATTCTCTGGGTGAGTAATAGCATTTCAGCATATAAAGACTTTTAAACAATTTTAAATTGTTTGACGAATGCTTGAGAATCGATTTGGGTTATGTCAATCTGTAAGCCAATATTCTGTGAAAATATAAATTGACTTGTATAATTTTGCCTGCTTTAATATCCGGTAAGAAAATAGTAGCGGAAGTAAAGGGTGACTAACATTAGCATGGAGGTTGTCAGATTGCTTTCTAGGTTTACTTAACCATTATTCAGATAGGAAAGCAGGCAATTTTTTTGTCAGCACTTGCTTGCTTATTTCTTCTTTGCAAGCATGAATTGATTTCTTCATCAGATTCAGCGGCATGTATATCCGGATGTACACTCATCGTTTTTCAAATTATTGCTTTTTCAAAAGAACACTAGGCGGCAATATCCGATATTAAACGACATGAAAAGGTGCTTTCCGGTTCTTCCGCATCTCTCTTTCCTTTTGCTCTTCCAGAAGCCTGCGGATCTTTACCAGCTCAACCATGGTGAAAGCACTGATGGCAATCAATATTATTATAAGGTAATGTTCCATAAATAACACTCTTTTTATGAAGACCTGATTCACTTCCAGCAACCATGCAATTCAATTCGACCTGGCTAAGCGCGTATACCGGGGTTACCAGGCAAACATTGACGACTATCTTCCACCTTCGCATTGCCTTTTAAAGGTCTTTTTATATTTTACGAGGCCTTTGTCATAATTCATTTGACATACGATGTAAAAGGGTATTAATGCCAGGATAAGTATTATTATTTGAATCATTTGGGTGTGGTCCGTCTGTTTGTTATATAAGACGATACTGCTATAGGTCAATCAGCAGGCCAATCCACTAAACAGTTCATTATTAACCATTCAGCCGGATGCATCGATCCGCATTTTTCCCAGGCCGGGAAAACCGATCCGAAAATGAAAATTTACAGGTATTTTTTAGATGTATCCAGCGGATAAGGCAATGTACAGACAAGATCCTGGCTCATTTATGAGCCTGAAGGGTTGATTACAGAACTCAGCTATTTTATAAGCATTATTTTTCTTGTCACGATAAGTTTGTTTCCGGAGTTAAAAAGAGACAGGGTATACATTCCCGGGTGAAACTTACTTAACCGTATCTGACTAGTTTGAATCATTTTTTGCTGTAAGAGCATTTTTCCTTCATCATTAAAAACAATTAATGTGTATTCCTGTCCAACTGGCAGACTAATGTTTAATATCCCGGCTGTAGGATTAGGAAAGACCCTGATGTCAGGCAAGGAGGCGGCAAGAGAAGACATGCCGATACCAAATTGCGACAAATCGAAGCTGTTAATGTTATCAAGTTGGCTGAACCCGGATGTGATCGTTCTTCCCGATGTGCCTGCCTGAGGTAACAGGCTTCCTGTAGGAATTATCCAGTCTTCACCCTTCGAGCTGTTTAAGGGCCTTGCCAGTATACCGAAGCCGTTATCCACTAACCCTGTAAAACCCTGAAGGCTTAGCCGAAGGCCGTAAGTGCCACCGTTAGCTGTGCCTTCCGGTTTTAAAAACCATACCCCATTGGGATTTACCGATCTAAACGAAGATACATTTGCTTCTTTAATGCCCAAATCTGTTCCCTGCTTGGCACCAAAGGAAGCCGTTAAACTGTTTACGCCTGTAAGGAGATGGTTCATGAACGACAGTAAGTGAACGTCGCCGGAATTGCCCACCGGAAAATCATAGGTAAGCTGATTAGCAGCTATACTTCTCTTTAAAACACCATTTATGTAAGATTTCGAGTATGCCATATTAGAGGCATGAGCAGTTATTGCGTCAGCGGACTGACTAACGACATTTACGGAGGAGCCGGCACCTGTATTAATCACCCCCAGTTGAAGAAGCAATTGATTGAAAACATTAAGGACACCTGAATTAGTCAGGTTAACCGGCGCGCCATTAACGGTTAAATTATGAAATGTTGAATTTCCCGTATAAGTGATTTCTTTAACTCCCTGAAATATTACCAGCCCGAGGCCGCTAAAGTTCGAGTTCCGGTCTATCCAGCTGGAACCGGTTACTGTGTTCCTTAGGTATAATGTTCCATTGTGTACAAATTCGGCTCCCTGGTCAAGTGTAATATTGCCGATTGAAGTAAATATCGTAGCGGAGTCAATTGCCATTTGGGATCCAGGTGAAACATAAAAGCCCTCTTGTCCCCTGATCAGGTTGCAGCATAACAAACTGAACAGAAAAAGACATCCGTATGCCGTTTGTTTAAAGTATGTGTTCATATGGAGTAATAAAGCCGGTTAGATAATGCAAATTGTTAATCTTCAGACCATTATAGTTTAAAAAGGTACCACCTGCCCGTTGAACGTTGGTAAATGATCTTTACCTTTTCTCCGCTGGTAACTACGGAAGTAAATGTTGTGCTGTTGGAATAAAGCCTTTCGCTGAAATTCAGTACGCCAATAGAAGTGTTACTAACGTATAGGGTCATCTTATCAGTGGAAACGGCAGGCAAAACAATTGTTCCTCCTCCTGTTGCATTTTCATAAATCAGGTTCTGCAGTAAACCATTGGAAGGCAATACGGTGTAATTATTTGCGGATATCAGGGTTACATCCTCACCAGACGAAGCACCCAGCGTCTTCCATCCACCTGAGGTAAATTGCTGGTATTGGGAAGTTTCTACATTAAAAAGCAATTCCCCAGTAGCCGGTCTCGGGATAGCATTGATTTCGGCCTGCGACAGACGAGGAAGTAGTACGCCCCCGCTATTATCCTGTACATCCAGCACTTTGGTGACCGGGTCGTTTCTGGGATGTTCAAGTGCCTGGGCTCTTAATTGCATGTGATTACTGCGAAGTTTCACAAAGCTGCCGTCCGCCCACCTGTTGGTAAATCCGCCCAGACTTAGACTGTTATCACTTAATGGCAAGGCGTCTTTGAAAAATTCATTGTATTCCTGGTGCGAGAGGAAAGAAGGCAGGTGTGTGATAAATGAATTACTTAAATTCAGTGTGGTATACGCAGGCATAGATAACTGTATTCCATCGTTTTCGTATAACCATGCATATGCTCTTCCATTTATTGGCTCAAAGAGCTGTTTCACATCGGTAGGGCCCTGATCTAAAGTATACCAGATCCGTGACGTGTTTAGCGGGTCTTTCATATATTGCCGGCTAACGGTATGGTAGTAATCTACATCACCGCTTCCGTTATTAAGCGTATACGACCTTAACCTGAGTTGTACACCATCCGGCTTTATCCAGAAGTCATGCATTTCTGTAAAACCGGGACCAGCGTCTTCCGGCTTAAAATGTTGTTCCATAGAAATACCTACTCCAGGCAAGCCTTGCATATATGCTCCGCCACCGGGAGCCAGGTTCCAGCCCATCATGAAACCTTCGTTGGGTTGCCACGAGCCGTATTTGGTGGAAGTCTGGGTGAACAGGAACGGTGCAGAGCCCTGATCTT
This sequence comes from Chitinophagaceae bacterium, assembly GCA_037718865.1. Classification (GTDB taxonomy): domain Bacteria; phylum Bacteroidota; class Bacteroidia; order Chitinophagales; family Chitinophagaceae; genus JADCRZ01. Next base: position 23,832 of record JBBJMP010000025.1, read on the forward strand.
TTTCAAGCGGGTTAAACTGCAGCCAGGTCCTTCCCCTGAATCGTCCTTTTGGGGAAGGAAGATCATCAGTAAAGCGAATGATTGCGTCCGCAGCATCCGTTCCATTGCCCGCCAAACCAAGAAATCCTGCGCCATTTTGCGTAATCCGTAGTTCATGCGCTGCCAGCGGAATTTCCCGGTCAGATTTAAGTTGCGCCTCCGTGCCCCCCAGGGTGTTTCCTAACTCAATTTCTGCATTTGCATTTGTCAAACCGTTACTAGCCGTGTTCAGCAGCGCTTTGAAATCATTCCAGGCATCTCCCGTATACATTTCCAGTCTCCGGGTCGAGGTATTATAAATCATCAGTCCTTCTGAAGGTTTTGGGATCCCGTTACGTTGCTGGTTTGTCATACGTGGAAGCAAAAAACCTTTATTGGTTGAAGTAATATCTAGTTGTGCGGATGGATCAGGTGTTATCGTGCCAATACCAACCTGGGCAAATGTAATCAATGCAACCAGGTTAACAGACAGACATAAAAATAGGGAGCGAATCGAAAAAATTTGTTCCTTACAGTTTATTTTTTTGAGCATATTTCTTGGTTTTAACAGTAAATATCTTTGCGGTAAACAGGGGTTAATTCAATATGATGGAGGATATTTTTACGTTAGCCGTAGGTAAAATTGGCATAAATATATCATTTTTAAATCGTTGTACGTCCATAGTACCGGTAGACAACCGTAATGACCAGACAAATGATCCTGTTATTCCAAACCAAAACTGTAAGAAGTCCAAAAGCTTTCCCAATCACTGTCGGCTTTATCCGGGCAAGGTATCATGTGGGTTGTATGAAAAAACCAATCACCTTTACGAGAAAGCCTGAATGAACATATTCCATGATTATCCGTTCTGGAAGTTAGTGCGACAGCAGGCTTGTTTCCTGTTCTGTTACGGGCAGTCACCATTTTATTCGCTAAAGGCTTTCCTAAAAACAGCATTTGCACTTTTATCAGATCGCCAACGCGCAGAAGATAGGGATCCTGCAACAGTATGATTTCAAAATGCTGTCCGGTAATTTTTTTATACAACGTGTCTCCATGTTTGTTGCCACTTTGAACCAAAGCCTTGATATAACGCGAATATCTTTCACGCTGTAATTTACCTGGTGGTTCGTCTTTTAGGTTTATGTTCTCAATATGGTCTTCTTTCAGGTATTCCAAAAACTTGTCGGTAGGCAAAACTATTCTTGCATAGTCTCTTTCCATGTGTACTAATCCAGGTCCTTCAAAATCAACCGGGGTATTTACAACAGGCATGGTTCCATTACCCGTTATGGCCAACAGATCTGTAACTCCATTTTCACTAATGAGTTCAAATTTTTTGGTAATATCAGTTTGCATGGGTCGTTCAACTTCGATATTAAACCCATCGGCGACGAATAGATGCATTTCCAGCGTATCTCCCTTTTGTACTTTGTACTTGTAAGCAATTAAGATATACTCATGAGAAAAGGCGGCACATAGTAAGACACATAAAGACGCTGCAAACAGGATTTTCTTCATACAGAATTCGTTTAACAGGTGCAAAGATTTAGAAATTCTGTCTATTCTGCAAAAGCTCAAGGTTAGTATAACCAATTTAGCCCTTCTGCCTGATCTTTCATTCATTCCCCCAGGCCGTAAGCACCAGGTTGCGGCGTCCGCCACGGTTACGGTGTTCGCACAAATAGATGCCCTGCCAGACACCCAGCGCTAATTCTCCATTACGGATCGGGACTACTACTGAATTTCCCAGTAAAGCGGCTTTTACATGCGCTGGCATATCATCCGATCCTTCATCGTCATGCAGGTAATCGGGATCATTTTCCGGAACAGCCTTATTAAAATACATTTCAAAATCTTTTCTGACCGTGGGGTCGGCATTTTCGTTAATGGTCAGAGAAGCGGATGTATGCTGAATAAAAATCTGGCAAACACCCGATTTTAAATCACTGATCTCTGGCAGAGCTTCGACGATTTCTGCGGTGATCAGGTGAAAACCTCTTGTTCTTTCTTTTAGTTGCAGCGTTTGCTGGTATATTTTCATGTTTCTTAAGTGCTGTTTTATTTAAATGCCAGATTTTATTTTACAAGAAACAAACAATCCAGCGAGCACAATTGTGTTACGGTTGATTTATTTTTAAGCCTCCATATTATGCGTATACCTGCACTAAATGAAAGTTCTTCGCTAAGGTATCTTACTTTTTTTTACCTGTATATCATGCAGGGTATTCCGGCCGGTTTTGCGCTGACTGCCATTGCTAATTACTTATCGGGCAAACATGTTGAACCGCAGCGTATCGGAACTTTTGTCGCTATCGTGGGCCTGCCATGGACCATTCAATTTATCTGGGGGCCGCTTATAGACAGGTTCCAGTATTCTGCGATCGGTCATCGTAAACATTGGGTTGTAATTTCTCAGGCTGTAGCAGTTCTGGCTTCTTTGGGATTATTGTTGGTGAAAGATCCCCTGCATCAATTGTCGCTCTTAAGTGGCGTGTTCTTTTTGCACAGTATTTTCGCTTCCGTACAGGATGCCAGTGTAGATGCTATGGCCATCTCGATAGTTCCTGCCGATCAACGGGGAAGACTAAACGGTTTTATGCGGGGAGGATTCCTGTTGGGTATGGCTTTTGGTTCTGCCGGGTTATCATTTGTGCTGCATGAGTATGGTTTCCGGAGTGCAGCCCTGCTTCAAACCTGCATATTACTCGGATGTACGATGGTCACGTTTTTTATAAAATTAGACCGGGGAGATCCCTTGTTACCTTCCTTCCGTCATCAACCAAAAAAAACAATGGCAGAGGCATCCAACCCGGATCTCAGGGAACTCTTTAAAAAAATTTATGCCGGCATCACCAATAAAAAAAGCCTGAGATATTTTGTCATTATTGCCTTAGTGTATTTTTGTTTCAGCGTATTCATCCGTTCGTATACGTATCATCTTATCCATGTGCTTAAATGGTCAGACAAATCCGTTTCGATCATGCAGGGCACCTGGGGGAGCGCAATCACTTTTGTTGCCATCATCCTCGGAGGAATTGCGTCAGACAAGATGGGTGCCAGATCATTACAGGTAAAAATAATGTGGGTAGCGGGTCTATTCCTGATATTGCTTAACCTGTCTTTTTATTTATGGCGCTATCATTTATTTTCCTCCACCGGCTTAATCCTTTGGAGCCTTGCCGACCCGCTTTTTAGTGTGGCGGCCTTTCCCATACTCATGGCATTATGCGCAGAGCAGGTGGAAGGTTCGCAATTCACTACGTATATGGCACTGATCAATTTCTGTGATGTAATTGGTTCTTATGTCACCGGATATTCCCTGGGTGTTGTCTCCGCACCTGTTCTCGGATTTGGGTGCGGCGTGTTCGTATTACTCTTGTTACTACTTCTAAAAAGAACAAGCAATTACAGCCTGGTACCAGCTTAAATACTCTCACTCAGGGATCTTTCATATCATACCTCGCTTTGTCAATCAAACGGTAAACCTCAGCATGTTTTATGGAATGCTCTCTTAAATAAACTTCAAGCCAGTCGAGAAAAAAACGTCTTACCTGATTATACAACTTCTCATTGCCGCTGAATGAAGACATGGACCCATTCCTTTTTCGGTACAGGTTATTCGCATGTCCGGAAACAAAAACATTTTCACACAGATAAATTTTGCCTAACAGCGCCTGGTCTTCATAACCCTGATAGATTCCCGTAAAGGATTCTTCAAATCCTCCCGACCGGTCAAATACTTCTCTCTTTATGATAATACCGGAAGGGCATGGTGGCGCTCCATCACCAAGCGGGTATAAGAGGTATGTCAGTTCCGGAGGCCTGTATACCCGATAGGGCTCCGCTCCTACAGGAACTATCACATCTTCGAGAGAAGGATTATCCCAACTATACCAGAATTGAGACGCCTCGCAGATCATCCCGGCTTCAGGATGAAGTTCAAACAACTCAAGTTGGTTCTGTAATTTTTGCGGCAACCAGCAATCATCAGCATCAAGAAAGGCAATATACAGTCCTTTTGTTAAATGGATACCCAGGTTCCTCGAAATGGTTACTCCCCTGTTTATGTGCCCGGGATGATCGGTGTAAAAAATTCTTTCGGGATACTTAGCACTATAATCCCTGGCTATCATGCTGTGCTCTTCTTCTGAACCATCGTCTACAAGTATTACCTCCCAACCCGGATAAGACTGACTGATCACACTTTCAATGGCTTCCTTTAGCCAATGGCTTCCATTAAGGAATGGAATGATTACCGAAACAAGCGATTGCTGCTGTGTGATCATCTTAAATTTTGATAAAAATCTTTTTCTTATACATCCAGTATAAGATCAGCCATTCAAACAACAATACCAGCGCTCCACCTACCAGGGTCGAATACGCAGAGCCAAAAATCCTGTCATAACCCTGTCCCAAATGAATATACAGCGAATCGGCAATAAATGCCCTGATGCCGCCATCAGCGATTACATAAGCTGCAATGGAGTTAGTGCCTATAACCAGAAGAAAAAAGAACCACTTTTTTTTATCGGCTACATCAATTACTGTAAAGAAAAACGCCAGGAACAAATAACATATGCCGCCGCTGAAAATTGTCCATGCCGGGGTCCAGATGCGTTTTACGACAGGATTGATTCCGGTCAGGTGTATCAAAGCTCCTGTGACGATCAACGCTATCCCTGTTATTACAAATATTTTTGTCTTATGTGATGGGGTGGCAGGAGCGTTCAGGGTTTTCCCTGCAAATAACCCAAGGATCATCGTTCCCAGGGTTGGTATGAAGCTAAGCGTAGCATACCCTCCTCCATTTCTGAGAAACGGGCTTTCGCAGGGGAAAAGATTCAAGAACCACCTGTCAAAAGCCCAGGCGAGGTTGGTATTTTTATTCCAGTGCGCCGCGAACCCATTTAAATTAAATTCCCAGCCGGGTGACACTCCTGCAGATACATAATCAAAGCCGGCTCCGGGCAGCGCATAAAGAGCAAATGCCATCCAATAGCCTGCAAGGATCACGATCAAGATCGTTAACTGTACCCTTTGGGAATAGTACGAAAGCACAACCAGAAAGGTATAACCCAGGCCTATCTGCGTAAGCGTATCTTCAAAAGTAAAATAGGTTTGTTTTGCATGCAGGGAACGTAAAAATATTCCCAGAAAAATCAGGATAAGGGAACGTTTGATAGCATGCGTTAATACATTTCCGAATGAAGCTCCGCTGTTTTTCCGGCTGGCAATAGAAAAAGGCAATACTACTCCTACTAAAAACGTAAAGGAAGGCTGAATAAGATCATGCAATGAAAGCCAGGTCCAGGGTACATGACTTTGATGGAAAGATAAGAATTGCCAGAATGCGCTTCCTGGCAATGCTTTGCTTACACTTTCCAGGGAAAGCACCTCAGCCATCATCAACAGCATCACAAACCCCCGGTACACGTCAACGGATGCAATCCTTCTGACCGGCATCGCCGGATTTACAACAGCCCCTGACGCGGGTTCAGCTTTTGGCGCTACACGCTGCATAAAATGAGTTATGTTTTAATGCTGGTTTTACATTTTCAATTGGCGGTTTTAATCCCTAAAATTGGATCAAACCATTTCTCAGCGTTTTTCAGATATATTTTATTAACCACCTCTTTCGGCAGCCTTAACCCGCTGAATTCCTTTTCCACCTTCGGCACTTTCATCTTTTCACCGGAAGTAAAAAACTTCCAGTGCCGTAACCAATTGTCATGAGCCAACCTGCTTACCTCTTCGGGAGCTGATCCTGACCTGACCCCCTCATCGGTAGCATAAATAAGGCGGTCCTGGTACTTGATAAAAAAATCATACACTTTTTTCCAATCGGTTACGGCCTGGTATTGAAAGTGTGAGATGCGCTCTGCCATGTCAACGGACATATTGGGGAACTTATCCAGGCGTTTAGCCAGTTCATCTACGTTCCATTCAAGGCTGCCCAGGTGGGCCCCGACAAATCGCAGGTTGGGATGCTTTTCCAGCATCCGGTCCCGCGCATTCAACTGTTCTTCATAAGAAGGATATTCGGGATGAAGATACATGTGGTACTGAGGATGCGCTGCAAAATATTTTTTATCTCCGGATACCGTCATCTGTTCAACAGGCAGCCAGGCATTCCGGGGCTCGCCCAGGTGCCCGATCAGGGTGATATTATTTTTCTCGATAAAATCGATGATGGTGTCGAATGCCGGATTGTCGATCATGACGAACTTTCCGTTACTGTCTTTAAGATCCATCCCTATGTTCTTCCACACTTTCACCGCTATTGCGCCTTTATCAAAAGAAGCCTTCAGATAAGCAAGAGTCTTCCGCTGCCAATCGAGTGCATTGAAGTCGTCAACGGAAAAAGTAGTAGCGTATGAAATAGTTTGCGGAAAGGCTTTTACCAGGTGTGTGGCAACATCCTGTTGTTTATCGATGGGAAGGGAGGAGGGCGAGGCTACGTTCACAGTCAACAACCGGAAGTTATCTGAAGCGGCCTGTTGTATGAATGTCGAATCGAAGACATTTATGTGTACATGGGAATTGAATTTTTTCACGGAAGGGAAATCGGCTTCAGCATAATAAGATTCTCCCGGATTTTCGGGCGCGGATTCCGGATCTTTGGTTTCTGAAGCCGACGTAGTGCTTTCCCCGCAACCCTGAAACAAAACCAAAAATGCAAGCAACACCAAATAACCAAACGTGTGTAAATTTTTCATTACTATGATTATGATCGCTGATACGATGTGAAACTATGCGTAGGTAAATGACAGCGGCAGCCTGGTTTTCCATTTTCCTTTTGTGAAGTCGGGTATGTCAACGGTTTTACTCTTGCCGGCCACAGACTTTACTGACAAAGGGAAAATAACACTGCTGGTAATGGAGTCATACACATCGAAATAAGGCATTTTCTCTTCTCTTATTGCCTTGATCAGCAAATGCCAGGTTAAAGGAAGTTTGGTGCCACTGCCCCCGTGGCCCCTAATGGCCGACTTCCTGGGAGCCGGACTATAATTTTTAAGCAGCGGGTGCCGGAACTCAGCAAGATACTTTTCTGCGGGTTCCCACTGATGTTCCCTGGGGCTCATCCCTTCAAGGTAAATCTTCGAACCTTCTAGGGCACTTCCTCCGAGGTAAACCCCTTTGGTGCCTTGCAGCCTGAACAATTCCCTCGGATGCGGTGTGTTCGTGTCATAATTCAGGGTGATCAGTTTTCCGTTCATCGTACGTACCAGAGTAGTATTACAATCACCCTGTGCCATTTTCATACTGGCATATGGATTGGCTGCACCATAATTCAAGGCAGCGTATTTGTTGATCATGACGCTCCTGGAGCTCATGGAAACCAGGTGATCCAACCTGTCTCCGTGATTGATGTCCATATATGACATGATTTTATTCATAGGATGATCCGGGTACAGGTTGCCGTTATGGTTAACGTCATAGGCTAAACGCCATGGCTCTCGTTCCGGATCAAACTTCACCAGGCGCAGGTCATGCACATATCCGCCTTCTGCCTGTAAAATGTCTCCTAGTAAGCCGCTTTGCACCATGTTCAACAGGGTAAGACCGTCCTGAGACTCAAGCATGGCCTGTTCTAATGCCAACGTGGCCCATTTACCTGTTTTTTCGTGGGTTTCTACTAACTCCCACGCTTCTTCCAGCGTAAGTACAATGGGGACTTCTGAAACCGCATGCTTTCCATTTTTCATAGCAGCCAGGCATATGGGCGTATGCCATTCCCATGAAGTTGAACAGATAACAGCATCCAGGTTTTCTTCCTCACATAACCTTTTAAAATCCGTGGGACCTCTGTCATATAATTTCGGTGAAGGCCGGCCGGATTCTTCGATCCATCTTTTTGCATTGTACAAACGTTCGGGCTTGATCTCACAGATGGCAGGCACTTCTACCCCTTCCATGCCCAATGCGGCATCCAGGTGATAAGAGCCACGGCCTCCGATACCGATAAATCCAAGTCTTACCGGTTTATCATTTGCTGCTTTTGTTGATGCATCAACAGGCAGACCCAGTCCGGACAAAGCCACACTACCCATTGCGGCTGTGGAAACCTTTAAAAAATCCCTGCGGTCGAAGTGGTTATCAGGCATCTTTCTTTTTATTGTAATTTATTGAATATTTCAATGACAAGTTATTTAAGATCATCAGGCATTTCCGGATGTCATCTTGGGTAAAAAGTTAATAAAGTTCCGGTTAGATCATCCCGCCAATTCAATAAAACGACAAAAGGCATTAGCAAGACGCATCTGTTCCGGAGTTTTACATTCCGGTTCAAACAATCTTGGATTGGCCACAAGAATGCAGGCCGTCCGGGCCCTGGAAACGGCGACGTTAAGCCGGTTCAGGCTATAGAGGAATTCCATGCCCCTGGGTGCATCTTCAGGTGATGATGTACTCAGTGAGAAAATAACCACCGGAGCTTCCTGACCCTGGAATTTGTCTACCGTGCCGACGAAGGCGCCGGAGGGCAAGTGCGAGGTAAGACAAACCACCTGGGCATTATAAGGTGCGATGATCATGATGTCACGCAGCGTCAATGGACGCCGGTTGTTTTTATTATCCGTCCAGTACACATCACCTTTTGTGAGATTGTTCACCAGGCCGGCTACGCGCTCAACTTCCTCCGGCGACGAGCTTTGATTCCCATCATGAGGCACCGGTACATACCACAGGCCCGCACCTGCAAACGGGGTGTTTCCGTCAAGTACCTGGCGGTCGAGTGTTGGCCTGGAACGTAATCTGCCTTCATAAAACATTTCCGATATGAAGGAACAAATGTTTGGATGCAACCGCCAGGTTTCACTCAAGAAAATTCCGCATGTTGAAGTAATCGTCTGACGACCTTTCAATATATGCTCCAGGGCCGAAACGCCGGTACCTTCCGGATGACTGCCTTGTTGCGGCTGTTTTAATTGCTGGGGATCGCCCAGCAATACGATATTTTTTGCTGCCTGTGATACAGCAAGCGCATCTGTCAGTGACAGCTGGCCGGCTTCATCCACAAACAGCACATCGACGGCCTCTGCAAATTCCGGTCGTGCCCAAAGCCACGGCGTTCCTGCAGCAATATTAGCCTGGTTTGATTGAAGCGCTGAAAGCACCGGCGCATTGTCTTCAACCTCATGAATCGATGGATCGGGTTCACCGGACAAATCACCTACTTTTTGAATGCATTGCAAATTCAGCTGTTCTGCCCTGGCAATCTCTACCACTTTGTTCAGCAGGAGCCTGATAACTTTGTGCCCGAGTGCAGTTATTCCAACTTTTTTTCCAGCCCGTACCAATGCTACAATCATGTGTGCAGCTGTGTGGCTCTTGCCCGACCCGGGCGGTCCCTGGATAGGGAGGATACCCTGGTCTAGTAACAGTCCCCATTTAATAGCGACTTTCTGTGGATCATCTTCCGGCGTATATGCATAACCGGGACGTGGAGAAAGTCCTGACAGCAGGTCCCTTCCGGCCCGGAATGGCCCGGGTGAATCAATGCCATTCGAGGCAATCCATGTTGCAAACCTGATGATTGCGGCAGACTTAACCTGATCTGGCACCATGCTGTTTCTGATTAAAGCAACCGGGTTATGATCGATAAATTTCGGTCCCTTTTTTATATCTATTGTACAGTTGACCGCGTCGATCGCTTCCACTGTGAATCTGTTTTCTTCCTCATCACAAAGTGAATCTCCCTTACGGAGTTCACATTCCTGTGCAGGAAATCGGTAACGGTCGATAACACTCTTTTTAACAGTGTCAACACGCTTAAAAAACTGCAACCCGGATAAGGCCGCTTTTTCTTCAATAAGCAGATCCTTTTCCAGGTCTCGTAAGCGGAAATATTCCCACCATACTGCCTTGCTCTCGCGACGATACCAGTCAAGCATATTCGCTAAAAGCCAGCGGGCCTGCTGTTCAGCATTACGTTCATCCGCATCTGGTGACAGGTCCCCGGCAAGTTTATCGTACAGCTCCTGTATAAGCTGTTGCTGTCCTTTAACGGCTTCGCTGGCATCGCCAGGTTGAAGTTGCGGTCTTGGGATCGACTGGCCAGTATTGGCGAGCTTACTGCGTAAACCTTCCAACCAGTTACGAAGTTTCATCGTGGAGAGGCAATCGTCCCGGTTATATGCCTGTATTGCAGCGAGGGTTTCATCAGGAATAGCATGCAGGTTTCCCCGTTCAACTATCCGTTCGAAAGCGTGCAGGTGGTGCCTTGCCTGGTGAAGCGGCAATGCTCTAACAAACCCATGGAAAACTTCTAACTCTTTAAGTGAGTACCGTTCAATTCCTGCGCGGAGAGCCTGTTTAGCCACCGCATAAAGGTCAACAAATAATCCGGCTCTGAGCATCCGGTCAAGCTCGATCTCCCGTGTGGCATAACGTCCCATCAGCCGTTTCAGTGCTGCCGGCTCATACGGCGTGAAGTGGTAGATGTGCAGGTCTGGGAAGTTTTGCCAGCGTTCTTTCACCGTATCCATAAATGCTTCGAATGAGTCTTTTTCTCCTGTAGCAGTAAACGCCCATTCCCCGTAATATTCTGGTTGATCATTTGAACCCCAGGTCCATCCCAGCAGGTATTCGAGCCCGCACATTCCGACAAACGGATCGCTCTCTATGTCGAAGAAAATGTCGCCCGCTGATGGTTCGGGCAGGCTGCAAAAGCCCGTTCCCTCACTTACCGGCAGCAGTTCGTAAACAGGCGCTCCTTCAACCCTGCTTTCAAGTTGCACCCTGGCCTGCTCGCGGACCCGTTCGTACGTTTCGACCGCGCCGCGAACAGGTTTGCGTTCGAGAGGAAGCGGAACCTGTGCCAATCCTTCCAATTTATGAACACCCCAGCTTCCGATTTCATTTCTTTGGATTTTTGAAATGCCGGCGACCAGGGAAAGGTGATCATCGTCGCGGCGCCGGGTGTCGCATCGCTGCCACCAGCGGCAAATGTCACAATGAGGAACCGGTTCAGGATAAGTATCTAGTATATTATCAGCCTGGCTGATCACCTTTTCAAGCCGCCGTTGAATCAACCTATGGTAAGAAAGAAAGTCTTGTACGCGGTATTGGTGACTTTTAAATGTTTCTTCCGGGGTAATCACGTGCATATGTAAAGGCATGAGACCTTGTATGGCCCCGACCATCTGCGAATAGAGGCAGATCTGCAGTATTGTTCCTGCACGCGTTTCGCGGGCCAGTTTCGCATCGATCACTTCGTAGGACCATGGCCCCAGGTTGCTGGGTGTATCAACACGCTTCAGGAAATCAGCCCGTCCAATCCATGGCCCGTTTCTCAGTGGTGCCTGGTAGATGATGTCAGCACCCTCCTGCATAGCTGTAACCGTTCGATCTGCAGAGGAACTATCCTCGATTCCAGGTTCTGAAATCCGGAGACCCTGGCTTTTCAGTGTATCCAGATATTCCCGTTCGAACAATAATCCGCGTTCCTGGAGAACGGCCAACATTGGGTCACGCCAGGCCGGAGGCGCCAGGTCACCCTTTGCAACAGCCATGTCGAGCGCTGTAAGATGACGGCAGGCCAGATGATTAGCCAGGTCTCCGGCAGAGAGTGTAAATACATCATTTTTTCGCATAGGAAGGACTCTAAATAACTATTTCAAAGAAAGCTTTTTAACACCTTCATTGGTCATCTTAACCGGTTTAATAAACCCTTTCTCATCAAAGAACATCTCGTCGATGCAGGTCACACGATGGTTACCGTTAGTTTGTCTATTCATTATACCTGCTATATTTTGTTAGATAAAGTTCTTTTAATTATTTAATAAATCAAGTTCGCACTCAAGTCAGTAATTCCTTACCTGTTCGTGTTGTGCATAATGTCCCTCGTAGCTGCTTACCAGCTAATTTCTACTTTTGTCCCGTCAGGACTGTTTTCAAAGCTTAAATAATACGTATGCGAGGCCGCGTCCCAGGAAGATGTTACATCAGTAAGCTTTTCGCCCTTGCTATCCGTCAGCGTAGTTCCCTTAGGTGAAGCTGGCAATAAAATGCGGACGCTATTGGTTGTATTTACCGGACTCTTTGAAACAAAAGAATAGCTGTTTGCCCGCACAAGTTCTTCGTAAATCCTCGAAGCGGAAGCCAATACCTGCGGTTGTTTCTTATTTGTTACTCTGCCCAGATTATATAATAATGCCTGCTGTCCCGGAATTACCGATTTTTTTGTCAGTACCGGTAATGCAGGATCAAAGAGATCAATCACCGGTCCATTAATTATATAGGGATCGTTGCTGATACTTTCATCCATAACGGAGACAATATCATAAGGCCCTCTTTGTACATAAAGAGAATTTTTGAATTGAAGCTTACCGGCTTTTGCGTCGTTTTCGTATGCCTGTTTTACCAGGTCTACAAACTGGCTGCCCTTGGTTTCCATCACAAATTCCTTCGGATTCATACGCACCAAATAAACAGCGCCATGTGCTACTTTGAACTTTTGGTCTGTTAAAGCCGGCTTTATATTCAGAAGCTGGAACAAGTGCTCTGAAGGAGCTGCAAAATGATTCTCTTTAGTGTTCCACCATTCCATCACGGTTTGATAGGGATCATCGTCCCTTCCGCAGTAGATAAGTATCCCGCCTTTCTTTACCCAATCAGTAAGATCCTGGTGCACTTGTGCTGATCCGGGTTTCATGTTGGAATAACTGAGCACCAGCACTTTTATATCCTTTAAGGTTGCAGCATAAGAAAGGTTTTCCATATGCACTGTTTCCACCGGCACACCAAGTTTCAGTAAGGGGAATGTCTGTCCATAGAAATTTGAGAACTGGGGATCTTCAAATCCATTGTGTGTAGGAAAGCGCTGGAACATCAGAGAATTGCTCATGAGAACGCCTATTCCTTTAGATCCCGATACACGGTTAGTTGTAAGAGGCATTTTATTCAATACATTGACCATAACCTGCATCTGGGTAGAATAATACCTGGGGATCAATACGCGCTCGGTACTATTGGCGAGTTTGTAAGGTCGTGTGTAAATGCGCTCAGGCCAGGGCATTACTTCATAATCCGCCACCATGGGATATAAGAGTTTTGCAGTGAAAGTGGCCTGGTAATTCTGTTTATAATCCTGCCAGTCACGTGGCCAGTCCTCAATGGGGTCGGTAAGAAAATACAACTTCCTTTTTGTTGGAGCTGTCATAGAAACCATGGAGCCATATTCAAGAAATGCATTTTCAAATACGCGCTCTTTTTGAACGCCATTGTAATAGGTAGGCTCCCTTGCAGTGCCGGTCCAAACCTGGGCGATATACCCATCGATGCCGGGCAACGATGCCAGGCTTGCTTCAGGACTAACTATTTTCCAGGCGGAGTAATTGACCAGGGAGTGGGTAGGTATGAATACTTTAATAGTTAAGCCTTTACTTTTTCCGTATTCTTTCGCGTAAGAGGATACTTCCTTAACTGCATTGAAGTACAACTGATATTTCAGTTTGCTGGAGAGGTAAGTATTCTCAGGCGACTCGTGCTGTGGCCTCCAGGGAAATCCATAGAATTTCTGCCATTCTTCCTTAAAAGGGGCACTGTAACCTGCCCTGGCCCAAAATTCGGGTTCTTCCAAAAATATCGTGGTAATACCTGCGTCGATCACTTTCTTAACAACGCCGGTTTTCATATACTCAATAAAGGATGCAACAGGCACTACATAAGGAATATTTTTTCCGTGCCAGATGGTATCTCCCTGCTGGGTGACCTGGCCATCGCCAAGGTGGTTTTTCCCATCCCACTTGCCCAGAAAATAATCGTCATACGACCCCCATGCAATGCCGGTCATGAATTGCGTTGTATATCCCCGGTCGCGCCAGGTCTTTACGCGCTGTTCAAAGGTCATTCCAGCACGGTCACCTGCGCCATAAACAATGGCAATATCAGAACGGACGTCGATTTCCGGCCTCCAGGGACTACTGGTCTGAAAAGCCGTTTTTTCACCGGGAGGGGTAGCGTTTTTTTGAAGGACAGGTTGTGTTTTACCGTTAGATATGCAGGCCAAACAAAAAATATACATGGAGACGATTTGCTTCAGCATTTTACGTCATTAAGATGAAGGTTGAAAAATTCCACTTTGCCTGCTCCATACTCTTGAACCTGCGATTTGAACAGACGGGCTATCCGGTTATATTTGTAAATTAGAGTAAATAATTTGAAGATGAGATTATGTTTGCTGAGATCTGGCGCGAAAATGCCGCGCTTTTTTTCGTCACCAACTGCAATTCAATAAAAGAAGAGCTGTACTTTTCCGGCACTTCTACTTTCATTTAATGATGATCAAAACAAGAGTACCATTTTATTCCGGCACCAGCGGTGTGGCGCTCACCATACCAAAGCAATCATTCCCCCGGGAGTTTCGGGATAAGAGCCGGCTGATATATTATTCTTCCCTGTTTAATAGCGTTGAAATTAACAGCTCTTTCTACAACATACCCAGGATATCGACAGTTACCAAATGGGCCGAAAGTGTCCCGGATAATTTTCAATTTACGTTCAAACTGTGGAAAGCAGTTACGCATTCTAAAGGACTTACTTTTTATAGCGATGACGTAGATCAGTTCCTGGAAACAATCGATCATGTAGGCAATAAGAAAGGATGTTTGCTGGTTCAATTTCCGCCGAGCCTGGCAGTCGCAAACGCGCCTCAAGTAGAGCAATTGTTGATGTATCTACGCAAGGCCGATCCTGACCATCGCTGGAAAATAGCGCTGGAGTTCCGTAACAAGTCGTGGTATCAGGAAGAGATTTACGATAAACTTTATGAATTTGAAGTGAGTATGGTAGTACACGACCTACCTTCATCAACCACACCCTTGATTGATTCGAAAGCCGGATATGTTTATTTGCGATTTCATGGTCCTGGCGGGAGATACAGGGGAAGTTATACCGATGAATTTTTAGCTGAATATGCCCGGCACATTTCAGCCTGGATGAATGTGGGGAAAACGGTGTATGTTTATTTTAACAATACGATGGGTGACGCCGCTAAAAATTTATTGACGTTAAATGAGTTGGTGGGCGTATGATGGACGATACATTAGTAATTCCAGAGATCTGCCGTAAGGTACTGTCGCGCCAGTGTTGCCATCTTAAGATAATCAGGAACGCGCAAAAATTGCTTCTACTTTATATTAAATTCAATCAATCACAAAACAATTTGTTAGCTTCAAATAAATAATTTACTATGAATTACATTATAACAAAGGATGGTACTTCGGGTGAAGAAGTGCAGCTCTCTTACAAAGATTATGGGCAGGGAAGACCAGTCGTTTTAATTCACGGCTGGCCATTAAGCAAGGAGATGTGGGAATACCAGCTGGATGACCTGATCAATGCCGGAATGCGTGTAATAAAATATGACCGAAGAGGCTTTGGTAAATCTGGCAAACCCTGGAACAGCTATGACTACGATACACTTACGGATGATCTCAATGTCATTATGGAACAGTTGGATCTTAAAGATGCAGTACTTGTAGGTTTTTCTATGGGTGGTGGTGAAGCAGTGCGTTACCTAGGCCGTTACGGAACGAGCAGGGTTTCCAAATTGGTATTGATCAGTGCTGTACCTCCTTTTTTAGGAAAAACCAATGATAATCCCGAAGGCGTGGATGAATCTGTGTTTGCTGGTATGATGACACAGATGAAAGAAGACCGCATTAATTTTCTGGATGATTTTGGCAAGATGTTTTTTGGTGTTAATTTATTAAATCATCCTGTGAGCGCGCCCCTGCTAGAATATTACCGCATGCTTGCCTCAGTGGCCTCACCGCGAGCCACGCAGCAATGCGCTATAGCGTTTGCCCAGACTGACTTCAGAAGCGATGTAAAATCTATAACTGTGCCTACGCTGATCATTCATGGGGATGCAGATAAAACTGTACCCATTGAATCCAGTAGTGATCGCACAGCGAAGATAATTTCTCACGCACAATACAAAGTGTATGAGGGCGCGCCGCATGGCTTATTCTATACCCATCGGAAGCGGTTGAATCAGGACCTGATTGAATTTTGTTTAGCGGATTAGTGAAGCAAGACGCACGAGTACGCAGCCGCACAAAGCCTGGCTGCATACTTGCGCCAGGGCTAGAAAATATAATTACCAATTTGAAAGATCTGGCGCGAGGACAGCCAAATTTATCAGGAGATTTGAAGACCTTCCTTCTCAGGCTTAATATTGTTATTTAACCGAAACAGGTTTTGAACATCATATTTGCTCTTCAGTTGCACCAGCTTTTTATAATTGTTGCCAAATGCACTTTGTACCCGGATACTTCCATCATCACTGTCAAGATGGTTTACATAGACTCCCTGCGTGAAAGGCTCTATTTCTTTCCAGAACGTTTGCGTCCAGTTAATTTGTCTGTCATCTTCAGTTGCATCCGTCCATTGGCTTATAATATCAAAATCCCACTGTTTTTTTCGTGCACAAAAAGCAGTTTCACCCATACCCTTTCTTATTGCTGCACCATGAATATGAAAAAATATAATCGTTGTTAAAGGTGATGTTCGGGTGGCGTCATGTTTCAGTATAATATCCTGGAGTTCATCAGTCAAATGTGGTATAAAACCAGACTTCCAATACCTACGCATTCCATACGGACAGGCTGCATCAAACACCGTCTGAAGCTGTGTGTATGGTATCTCCCCGGTTAGGTCAGCTAATGGCGTACCGAATTGCCGAAGCGGTTCAAGATATTTATTTCCATCGGCTAAAGCTCCAAACCAACCAACAATAACAGCGATTACAGGAAGACCGTCGGGTGTTGTAATCAAGGCTGCAAAAGCAGTAAGATCATCTGGGGAATTATCCGCGTAATCGCGGTAAAAGCTCAAAACTTGCTTTGCTTGCTCCATTGGAAATAGCACCATACCACCAAGGACTGTTTGACCTATCGGATGTAACTGGTAGCTGAAAGAAGTAACTACACCAAAATTTCCCCCTCCACCGCGAAGAGCCCAAAAAAGATCTTTGTTCTGGTTTTCACTGGCAGTAATAATTTCTCCCAGGGCAGTAACCATTTCAACAGATAAAAGATTATCGCAGGTAAAACCATATTTGGCCATTAACCAACCAACGCCTCCGCCAAGGGTTAATCCGGCAATGCCTGTGCTGGAAACTGTTCCACCGGTGGTAGCCAATCCAAAAAGCAGTGTTTTTTTGTCCAATTCATTCCAGGTTACGCCAGCTTCTGCACGGACAATTCTGGTTTCTTCGTCGACATGAATAGCTTTCATAAGTGAAAGGTCTATCATTAATCCTCCTTCGCATACTGCATTACCTGCTACATTGTGCCCTGCCCCTCGAATGGAAAGTAATAGATGATGGCTTCTTGCAAAATTAATTGCCTTTACTATATCATCAACCACTGTGCAACGTACTATTAATGCCGGATGTTTGTCAATCATCCCGTTCCAAACCGCCCGCGCTTCATCATACTTATCATCTTCCTCCAGGAGAATCTTTCCCGGAAGTTGGTTTCGAAAATCTTCAATAATTGATTGATCAAGCGTAATTGGTGTACCATCAAGAGAGATTGCTTGTAGATTTTTCATTTTAATATTTTTGGGTAAGATGAATTATCTAAATGCCACATTAAGGTAATAAGTTTTGTTATATAATCATATTTTTACGCTACTTGCGTCCTAAATCTGCGATATAACCGGCTGTCGGTAAATTGCTTTGGCTTATAGCTAAACATGTTGTATGATTTTCTCTCAACCTACCGGGTTAATGACAGTAACGCTTGTAGCCTTTATTTTCCAGGATATCTGCGCGAGAATGGCGATCGGGCATTGTGAATTGTGCCAGGCGTTTTCGTGCCGGCCCGCATTATAAAAAGTCGAAATAGACTTAGAAGGACTTAAAACCCTTTACGATGAGGCGAAGCCTGGAAAAATAATCCTTTGGATTTTAAAACTCTTGGAAACTCCTACAAGATGAAAATATTTCTTCATATTACTAAATAAATTAGTATTATTGCTAAATGTTTTAGATCTTAACTGTCTTTAGACCGCTTCATCCATGCCCGCAAAAAACGCAAATATTATTGCTCAACTGCAAAAGGATATTTTTCCTTTGCAGGGCTTTAGACCAACAGTAAACGGTACTGCGGTGGATGTGGGGCTTGGACCAATAAAAGATGCGTTTCCCAATGCCTCATTTCCTGTAACAGCGGTACATGAATTTTTATATGCCGGAGCAGAAGATGCTGCCGCCACGGGCGGCTTTGTTGCTGGCGTAGTGGCTACGCTTATGCGTAGTAGTGGAGTTTCCCTCTGGATCAGTTCATCCAGAACACTCTTTCCACCAGCCCTAAAATCCTTTGGGGTTGAGCCGGATAAGGTAATTTTCGTCGATCTGCAAAAGGAAAAGGATGTCTTGTGGACCATGGAAGAAGCACTCAGGTGTGGTGGCCTTGCAGCAGTTATTGGAGAGGTGCAGGAATTAAGTTTTACTGCTTCAAGGCGACTTCAATTAGCTGTTGAGCAAAGCCAGGTGACGGGCTTTATCCTTCGCCGCAATCCCCGTAATCCTGGTACTACCGCTTGTGTTACCCGTTGGAAAATCACTCCATTACCGAGTGTGCTGGCAGAGGGTATGCCTGGCGTAGGTTTTCCCCGCTGGAACGTCGAACTGTTGAAGGTCCGGAATGGCAAGCCAGGAACCTGGCAGATAGAATGGGCCGCAGGGCGGTTCCGGCATATTTCCAAGATTACTTCAATACCCCTCGAATTACAAAAGAAAACGGGCTGATATGCCTAAACGATTCCTGACGATATGGTTCCGCTATCTAAGAACGGACTGGTTTACCCTTCGAGGGCACGTCCTTCGTGAACTGCCTGTTGTTTTAGCATCACCTGACCATGGACGAATGGTGATCACTGCAGTCAATGCCCTGGCACAGGCACAAGGCGTTGACGCTGGCATGGCGGTGGCAGATGCAAGGGCGCTCTTTCCTTCCCTGCAGGTTTTGGACGACAGGCCGGAGCTTTCTACCAAATTGCTCAATGGACTTGCCGAATGGTGTATTCGTTATACACCTGCAGTAGCCATTGATCCGCCGGATGGGCTCATTCTCGACGTCACGGGTTGCCCTCATCTTTGGGGCGGCGAACGGCCGTATCTAACAGACATCATCACACGATTAAAAAGCTTGGGCTACGACGTTCGGGCGGCAATCGCTGATACCATAGGTACCGCCTGGGCTATTGCCCGTTTCGGACAAGATCCCATCAACGACAGTGGCCAGCAGACAGCAGCGCTGCTTCCATTACCACCGGCAGCGCTTCGCCTTGAAGCCGGCACGGTAGAGCGGTTACAAAAATTGGGACTGCGCCAGATCAGCCAGTTTATTGCCATGCCACGTTCTGCGCTTCGCCGGCGGTTTGGTCAGCCGTTTATCCAGAGATTGGATCAGGCCTTGGGTCATGAAGAAGAGGTGATCCATCCGGTGCAGCCGGTTGTACCTTACCAGGAACGCTTACCCTGTCTTGAGCCGATTGTGACGGCAACAGGTATTGAAATTGCCTTGGAACGACTGCTTGAAACGCTATGCCACCGTCTTCAGCAGGAGCAAAAAGGACTTCGCGTGGCCTTCTTTAAAGGCTATCGTGTAGATGGCAAGATAGAAAAGATTGAGATCGGCACCAATCGGCCGTCACACAACACTCGTCATCTTTTTAAACTTTTTGAACTTAAATTACCCACCATTGAACCCGCCCTTGGAATAGAGTTATTTATTCTGGAAGCGCACAAAGTGGAAGATGTTTCGGCCGTTCAGGAAAAGTTGTGGGACAGAGCCGGGGGTTTGGATGACATCGGCTTATCCGAATTGTTGGATCGTTTGGCCGGCAAAATCGGTGCAAATCATATTCATCGCTATTTACCGGATGAGCATCATTGGCCGGAACGGTCTATAAAACCGGCTTCATCTCTTCAGGAGAAATTAAATACCTCCTGGAGTACTGACAGACCCAGGCCGCTGCAACTATTATCAAAACCTGAACAGATTGAGGTCACGGCCCCCATCCCTGATTTCCCCCCCATGTTATTTCGCCATAAAGGAAAATTGCATAAAATAATTAAGGCGGATGGACCGGAGCGGATTGAACAGGAATGGTGGCTCCAGGAAGGACAACACCGGGATTATTACTGCGTAGAAGATGAGGAGGGCCACCGGTATTGGCTGTTCCGATCGGGCCATTATGCTGCCGATAAATCGTATCAATGGTTTATTCATGGATTTTTTGCATGAAAACGGTTAATGTATGAGTTACACGGAATTGCAGGTGACAACTAATTTCAGCTTTCTGCGGGGGGCCTCTCATCCGGAGGAGCTGGTAGAACAGGCAGCGGCCTATGGATATACCGAAATAGCGATCACGGATCGAAATAGTTTTGCCGGCCTCGTGCGCGGTCATGTTGCCGCCAAAGCAAAAGGTATGCGAATCATTCCGGGTTGCCGCCTCGATCTATTGGATGGTCCAAGCCTGCTGGCCTACCCTACCCACACTCATGCCTATTCACAACTTTGCTCTTTGCTGACGGCAGGCAATCTTCGTGCGGAAAAAGGAGAATGTCTTTTATATAAAGCGGATGTATACCAGTATGCCAAAGGGATGAAATTTATTGTGCTGCCACCTCCTGTGTTGAACGAGCTGTTCGATTTTGACGCTTCGTTCAAAAAGGTCCTGCAGAAGTACCGGGATGTTTTCGGGGAGCATCTTTACCTGGCGGCCTCACGTTCCTATCTCGGCGATGATGGCAAAAAGTTGCATCGCCTTGCACAGTTGTCTGCTCAATTACAGATACCCATGGTGGCGACAAATGATGTGCATTACCATGAGCCGGCCCGGCGGCAACTCCAGGATATCCTGACCTGCATCCGTGAAAAATGTACCATCTATACCGCAGGCTTCCTTTTGCATCAAAATGCGGAAAGATATTTGAAGCCAAGTGAGGAGATGCTGCGATTGTTCAGGCATTATCCTGGTGCCATCCAGCGAACACAAGAAATTGC
This sequence comes from Chitinophagaceae bacterium, assembly GCA_037718865.1. Lineage (GTDB taxonomy): Bacteria > Bacteroidota > Bacteroidia > Chitinophagales > Chitinophagaceae > JADCRZ01. The sequence goes on from JBBJMP010000025.1 coordinate 44,886, forward strand.
TGAAGCCTGCAATTTCTCTCTTGACACCCTGAAGTATCAATATCCCGAAGAGATCACGAGCGATGGCCGGACTCCTCAACAGGAGCTTGCTTTTCAGGTCTGGCTGGGCGCACAACAACATTTTGGACAGGTCATCCCGGAAAAAACGGTAATGGCCATCAACCATGAACTGGCCTTTATTGAGCAGATGAATTACGCTGCTTATTTTCTTACCGTTTATGACATCGTACGGTTCGCCAGGGATCAAGGCATCCTCTGCCAGGGCCGGGGATCTGCCGCTAATTCAACTATTTGTTATTGCCTCGGGATCACTTCTGTTGATCCCACCAAATTCGATCTGCTGTTCGAGCGGTTTCTCTCTGCGGCCCGCAATGAACCACCCGATATTGATGTGGATTTTGAACATGAACGCCGGGAAGAAGTGATTCAATATATTTATCAGAAATATGGCCGTGACCGGGCAGCCATCGTCGCTACGGTAACACAGCAACATCAAAAAGGGGCGATGAGGGATGTTGCAAAAGCGATGGGACTTTCCATTGATACCATCAACCGTCTCTCCGGTTCGATCTGGGAGTTCACTGCCGAATGGTTTGAAGAAAAACGCCTTATCGAACAAGGATTGAACCCCGGCGACAAACATCTCCACAAGGTTCTTGATCTCACCAGGCAATTCATGGGCTTCCCGCGGCAACTCGGCCAGCATACTGGTGGCTTTGTTATTACCAGGGGGAAACTTTCTGATCTGTGTCCCATTATGAATGCCCGTATGGAAAATAGAACGTGCATAGAGTGGAACAAGGATGATATCGATGCGCTCGGTTTCCTCAAAATAGATGTGCTGGCTTTGGGTATGCTAACGTGTATCCGTAAGGCTTTTGAGATCGCCAAACAACATTATGGACTTGATTTAACGCTTGCCAATATTCCGCAAGACGATCCGGCTGTTTACGAGATGATCTGTCATGCAGATACAGTAGGTGTTTTCCAGATTGAGAGTCGTGCACAACAGGCCATGTTACCCCGACTGAAGCCACGTTGCTTTTATGACCTGGTTATCGAAGTGGCTATTGTTCGACCAGGGCCCATCCAGGGGGATATGGTCCATCCGTATCTGCGCCGCCGTAATGGTGAAGAGAAGGTTGAATATCCATCGAAAGAATTGGAAGAGATCTTAGGCCGCACCCTGGGCGTTCCGCTGTTCCAGGAGCAGGCCATGAAGATTGCCATTGTAGCGGCCGGTTTTACGCCAGCTGAAGCAGACGAGCTGCGTCGTAGCATGGCCACGTTTAAAGTGAAAGGCCTGGTCACGCAATTCGAAGAAAAGTTAATTCAGGGAATGTCAAAAAGAGGGTATTCCCTTGAATATGCGCAGCGTGTTTTTAAACAATTGGAAGGTTTTGGAAGCTATGGTTTTCCTGAAAGTCATGCTGCCAGCTTTGCCCTGCTGGTATATGTTTCTTCCTGGATCAAATGTTATTATCCGGATGTGTTTGCGTGTGCCTTACTGAATAGTATGCCTATGGGTTTCTATCAGCCTGCGCAGATTGTTATTGATGCCAAAAAACATGGGGTTGAACTAAAGCCTGTCGATATCAATGACTCGATGTGGGATAATAAGCTGGAAGAAAAATCAGGCAAGTATTGTGCGCTCCGTCTAGGCTTTCGCCAGGTGAAGGGCCTGCGCGAGGAAGACATGAAGGTACTTATATCCGGAAGGAAAGTATCATATACGAGTATTCAAACACTTCGCGACGTGGGTTTGCCGGAAGGTGCACTTGAAAAATTAGCCGATGCCGATGCATTCAGGTCGTTGGGTCTTGATCGGCGCCAAGCCCTGTGGGAGATATCTGCACGCAATGACCGACTAGTCGCTCTTTTTGAGGGCCAGCCATCCGAAGATGCCACGGAACAAAAAGTATCACTGCCCGAGATGAGTACCTCAGAACATGTGGTTCATGATTATGCTGCCACATCACTTTCTTTAAAAGCCCATCCCGTAAGTTTTGTGCGTGAAAAACTTGAGCAGCTTCGCATGCTGTCCACAAAAGAACTTACTACTATAAGAGATGGCGAGCTGGTAAAAGTCGCGGGCCTTGTTTTGGTAAGGCAAAGGCCTGGAACTGCTGGCGGTGTTTGCTTCATAACTATTGAAGATGAAACCGGATTTGCCAACCTGGTGGTTTTTGAAAGTTTGTTCGACAAGTACCGAAAAGAAATTTTACAATCGAGGCTACTGATGGTGGAAGGCAAGCTGCAGCGTGAAGGCGAGGTGATTCATGTGATTGTAAGGTGCTGTTATGACCTCTCCAAATTGTTACGTCATCTTACTGCATCTCACGATGGGCACCTGCCTTTGTTAACCCTGTCCCGTGCCGATGAGAAAACCCATACCATTCCTAGTTTTCCAGGGTATAATAAAAAAACGCAGATACGCGAAACGGCGCAGGAAAAAGTTTTTCCTGAGGCGAGAAATTTTAAGTGAGGTAGGTTGAGAATTTTATCTGTTCGTTGGAGGTTTGTAAAACAGAAATCTGGCGCGAAAATGCGGCCGGGCATGTGACAGGCATTCTCGTGCCGGGCATAGGTATGACAGCATTGTTTATACCAGGATTTAGGTTGGGAGATTGAGCCAAAGATGTAACATTAACTGGTTTTCTACTTTTTTCGGTATAGAAAATTGCGTCATACCTTCCTCAAGCAATCGGGCTTTTTCAGCAGATATAATTCTACCTGATTTAATGAAGCCTTCCAGTAAGAACATTTTGTATGTCCGAAATACATTAATGGCTACAACAAATTTGTCTTTTCCAATAAATTGAACATTAGAGGGTGCCTCATCAAAACTCTCGCCTTGTATTTTGTTTCCAAAGTGATCAATAACGCTAATTTCGTTTAACAACATACCGGCTGTAATAAAATACCTATTATCTTCTGAAATATCCACCTTCATTAATATCCCTATGCCAGCCTGGACATTGAATAATGTTCTATCGCTTCTGGTTTCCCTGACAATCATTCTACCCGCGTCATCTACGGAAGCTATAAGTTTCCCATCTAAAGAAAACTTTGCATCATTCACTTCTTCTTTGTGTCCCCTTAAAGTTTTTATTAAGGTAAAATCGGGTGATTAAAGAGCTAGGAAACTTGTGTCAGATAATTTTCCACCACCAATAAGTAATTCGTTCCGGCTGTTTGAGTAAATGAAATTAAACGCAGCGTTTTGAAATAGTTTAATACACGTATCTTTTTAGCAACGGACAGGTGGAAGGACAGGTTAACAGATTAAAAAATATTAAAAGGCGAATGTATGGACGAGCCGGATTTGAATTGCTACGCAGGATGGTAATCTTTAAATCCGGGTGATTCACCAAATATGACGAAGAACCACCATGAACCGGTATGTACATTTATATAAGCTTAATCAGAGAAATAGTAAGATTGCTAAGGCAGAGATCAAAGAAGAAATGAAGCGTAACAGAGGATGAGATAAGAGCAATACAGGCTAAGGAGTATTTGACGTTGAAGGAGGCAGCATTGCTGTTGAATGTGTCGCCATTGACATTAAGGAGATGGGTGTTTGCTGGAAAGGTGAACTCAGAAAAGGTTGGTAAGTGCATATGCTTAGACGAGCACCACGGTTAATTTTTAGTTTGTTGATGGAAGTTAAAATTTAGTCCAGCTTTTTCAAAGCTCATGTTGTGTGTCCGTGCTGTTTTCATCAGGCAGCATGCTTACTTTCCCTTCAAGCTTCTCAATTGTTTTTTTGGCAATCGCCAACCGTATTCGATTGTTCTTCTCTACCAGTTTATGGGTTATCCAATGCTCGATTCTATAGTGCAGTGGCGACAGCAGGGCTGCAATACACACCATGATCAACAACATCCTTAGAGGAGAATGGTGCGTGATCTCTCCCAAATACGGATGGAGAAGCAAATTGATAAACTCAAATACGATTAGCAAGGCAACCACTCCTAAAAACCGAATAAATCTTTGGTTTGCAATTATCGAATGACTCAAAAGTAGAAAGAGGATTATAAAGGTAATAAGTCCAAAGGCAATAACCCTATACTGCAGGTTATTCCTTCGCTGTTCCTCTTCCTTTTTTTGGGCTAGATCCATTTCTATCTGCCGCAGCTTTTCACCAAAAGAGAGACTTTGGAGTTGTTGCAGCTTTTGCTGATTGAATAAGGAGTCGTTTGCTGCTTTTTCTAATTTTGTGTAGAAATAGGCACTATCTATATTGTGCTTGTCCTCATAAATCAAAGAAAGTAGCGAAGCCGCATCGGGAATGCTTTTTGAAAATCTTCTACCTACAGCCAAGTATAAAGCTTGTCGGCCATAGATTGTAGCAGAATCCATCTGGTTCATTTCTTTGAACACATTAGCTAAACCTAGGTTCACATAACATGCCATTAAATCATTGCCAGCTTTATGGGAAAGGGATAAACTGGACTGGTAATAGGCAAGGGCAAGTGGGAACTCCCTTGTCGCAGCATATATATCGCCAAGGTTATTATATGCCTCTCCCATCAGTTCTATATCTTTAATACTATAGGCTATATTATAGGATTGCTGGCAATAGAACTTCGCAGAATCATACACCTGTAAGTACAAATAGGCTTGGCCAATGTTAACATCTTCATTTGCAATATCATGGTTGCTGTTAAGCTGCTCGGCAAGAACCTTCGACTTTGAATAGTAGTTTATGGCCTCGCGGTAATCTCCTTGCTCTTTATATACAAGCCCTATGCTATTGAGGCATCCCATTTGACCATTAAGAAAGTGGATGCCTTCACTTATTTTTAAACCCTGAAGGCAGGAGGCCAATGCTGTGGGATAATCACCTATCCAAAGGTAACCATTAGCCATTTCCATTAAACTTACAGCTTCACCTCGTGTATAGTCAATCTTTCTAGATAGATACAAAGCCTCTAAACTCAGGGCAATCGCGGTATCTGGCTTTGTATATTTATACATAGCGCTAAGCCGGTTCAAGAGCATTACTCGTGTTGTATCCTGCTTTTGGGCTTTCAATGCTTGCAGGATACTATCCCGCATGTTTTGCTGGGAATGGCCTATAGTTATACTTAGAAGAAAAAGGACAATCAAAGCTGATTTTCTCATAAAAGATTCTTTCTTGTCTTTATCTGCTGCTTGTAGACTGAACCCTCCCTTCAACCTTTTCTTATTATATATTTTATAAGCAAAGATTGTTCGCATGACGCACAATAGATAATAGCCGCGTCAAGATGTAATCGCACCTATGGCATAAACCCTTAAGCAGTTGTAAAAGGCAATGTGACGGTCTCTTACCTTACTTAATTCAACGGGTATTCTTTTGTAAGCGCAATTAATTCTGCAAGATTGCTCATATTAAGCTTCCGGTAAATGCGAAACTTATGGGTAGAAATGGTGGAAAGCTGAAGATTTAGCAATGTGCTGATTTCTTTGGTGGTTTTTCCCTGAATAAGATATGCTAAAATATCCATCTCTTTATTGGATAAAACAGTGAACGGATTATTTAAGGTGCGCATCGTTTGTGCATCATTGGACAAGGGCTGTTCACTTGTATATTTGCCGCCCTGCAGGATCACTTCAACAGCTTTTAACAGTTCTGTGTTCTTAGCTTCTTTCGATAGAAAGCCTTTTACACCGGCTTTGAGTAGTTTGGCTGCATATATTTTTTCAGAAGCCATGCTGTAAATCAAGATTTTTAGAAATTGATCTCTAACCAACAGGTTCGCAATTAGACTAAATGTATCGGTACTAGGCATCTGAAAATCCAAAATAAGCAAGTCGTACCGCTCCCCCTTTATTTTTTCTACGATCTCGTTGCCATTTTCTGCTTCATCTGTTACTACGTTGGGATAATCGGCTTCCAGCATAAGCTTCAAACCCATGCGCACTATAGAATGATCATCGGCCACAAGGAATCGCATACCGTCTCATTTAAAAATGAACAGAAAGATTCATATCCTGCCATAACCTTGTATAGGGAAACCAGTTCAGTCTCCCTAAACAAATATAGTTAGTTTCGATCTAGAGCTCTTTAGCAGACAGTTCGTAACTAACTGTATTTTTTGCAAAGATAGTTCGGTATTTCCGCTTAGGGTTTACCGGGATAGCCCAAGGCCTCTCGTGCAGCATAAGCTGCGTCTTTAATGGCTAAAACACAGATATTAAAAGAAGCATCGTCGTTTCTGAAGTCGTACAGCGGAATCATAGCAACCACGGAAACATCATGTGCCGGATCATACTTCATTAAATTCAGAAATCCCAGCCTTGCTCCATTGTGACCATAACCGAGATTTTTTTCATAGTCACAACCCAGGCCATAATTGGGGTTGGCAGCTGTAACATCGTTTTGCATTAATTGAATAGAAGCGGGTTTTAATACATTCTGGCCTTTCATTAGCGTACGAACGAATTTATGCAATGCTTCCATAGTGCCGTAGCCATTACCTTCGCCTAACTGGGCGCTCATATTGTAGTTATCGTATGTTTCAGGTCCGGTTGGCCAAAGGATGGTGCTTGTGAGATGCGGATCAGGCATTCTTATATCGGTTGCAAGAATCGGAAAATGGATTTTTGGAAGCGGTACCGGAGCACTTGGGCCGGTGATGTAATCTTCCATGTAATCAGCATACGTTTTAGCCGTTCCCGCTTTTGAGGTATACACCCGTTTGATGATTTCCGCCAGTATGGAATATCCTGTATTGCTATAATGTTGGCTCTTGCCAGGTTCGAAAATAGAGAGTTGTTTCTCAGTCAACACCTTAACCATTTCACTCGTAGTAAACTGGTGCGCCGGATCAGACTTGAGAATGGCTTCGGTATAGGTCAGACCATTATAACCCGGTACCTTGCTGTTGTCAACATCAAAAACTCCGGCAGCGTGCTGCAAAAGCTGTTCAATGGTAATTTCGTTTTTATACGGGAAATCCCAGGCAGCACTTGCAGGAACATAGGTAACCGTTTTGCTGCCTGGTATCAGATCTGTAATCTTTGCTTTATAATCCAGCCAGCCATCTTCATGCATATTTAAAATGGCTGTGGCAGTAAAGCTCTTTGTGTTGCTGGCAAACCGGTAATAAGTTTCCGGTGTAACAGTCTGGCCTGAGGCGCTCTTTGAACTTACAAAGATTTTATTCGTAGGAGTTTGAATAATCAGGCTTAAAGATGGAAACGAAATGCCAAGTGAGTCTGACAGGTTTTTGCGGATCTTATCCACTGCTGCCTGAATTTTTCCTTTGGCGTTCTCTTTGGGGGTATCCTTCTGGCAGGAAAACAGGCCGACAAACGAGACATACAATAACAGACTTAATAAAGATTTCTTCATAAAAAAGTTTTTAAATGAACACCGCAGGCACAATAAAAAAAGCGAGGTTTGAGGTGATCGGTAAGTCAAATGTAAAGGATTGGGACTAGTTAAAAGAAGCCACTTATCCGAAAAATCCAACTTTCGAATTAATTCTACAAACACCGGGTCTAAAATATCACGGAGAAAAATCCAAACACTAAATCTGCAACAGCAAAAAACATGTATATTAGACTATATAAAGATCTTATTATAAACGAGCACCTTATAAAGACACTTCCCTAAACCAGGGGTTTTTGTCAACATTATGTATTCAATTGTATGATGCCTTGAAACAGGTATAGGCTTTTGAAAAAAGTGTATCATACCTTTAAATGGACAATCCATGGCTCTTTGTGAATTTTTAAGGACGTGCCAAATCCGTTACATGCCCGGTTATTATGGATGTCTCCTGGCGATGCTGCCCATTATCTTCTCCTACGCGAAGGCGCAGGAGCCGTACAGCCTGGTTCACTACGATGAAAGCACATTGCCGCAAACAAGTATTGGAAATATACAACAAGATGAATGGGGTTATTTATGGATGAATACGCAATTCGGGATCGTTCGCTTCGATGGAGAAAAGATCCGGGTTTTTACTACCAGTAATTTAAAAGGACTCACCTCTAACAGGATACGATTATGCGCCAAAGGATTGGACAACGCCGTCTATTTTGTAGATGAAAATAATGTCATCGTAAAGGTTAAATCGCCAAACCGGTTTGAAACAAGGACAACAGCCGATTGCATCAAAGAATGGAGGTTGCCTTTATATTCCCGCGAAAGCAATAACGAATTTGCCTATTTAAATTTCGATAAAAGAACCGGTTATAAGCAGTTGGTGGATTCGTTGAAGAATGCCTTGACAAGAGAGTTTTTAAAAGTGTATCCAACTGGGGAAAAAGAAGGGTATTTGTTTTATGTGGATCAGGAACAAAAAGTAAGGCTATGCTACTATAACGGAAAAAATTATCACCTTCAGGTGCAAAGCGATTCGTTTAAGGCGCAACATACATTTAAGCTGAATAACTTTGTTTTTAGCCAAACAGGTCCGTCCGAAGCATGGCTGTTTCAAAAAAGGGGAAAGGAGCAAAAGGTACAGGTATCAGGCCTTCCATCAGAGTTTGCCCATGCCCTTAAAGAGGAAAGCCCGATTCTGTTTTCCAGTGCATCTGGCACTTTTTTTTATGCATCCGGCAAACTTTATCAATACAGCATAAAGGATGGCTCTATTACTGCTACCCTTATGTTTAAGGATTTGCCCTGTAACGGCGTTGTTAATGTTATGCAGGAAAGAACAACCGGCGATTTTTTGATCAGCACAAAAAGCACCGGATTTTATCGTATAAAAAAGAAGCGGTTTAGCACCATAAACCTAACCGGCCCATCTGGAGAAACAAGCGGTGCCAATACGGATTTTAACAACAATATTATATATGCACTTGCTCCGTGGGACCGGCAACATATTTTCTGCACCGGATACATTACGCCAGTAGAGGGCGCTGGTGTTTCCCGCAAGTTTGATGCGGGTAATAAAGCCCGCTTCAATCATTATTTCCTTTATCCAAAAGACAGTGTGCATGTTTGGTTGAATTTTGACGACGGCATTCAGAGCTTTAATAAACAAACGGGACGTTATACACCGCTGCTAAAGATTCTTGAGCCCAGAAAAGTAATTGAGCTTTCAGATGGCACGTCCATTATTGTAGCAGCCCGTACCATCGTAGCGCTGCGGAACAATACCGCAAGAGAACTGTATCGAAACGACACGATTGATTTTACTACAGCGGAAAAGGTGTCGGAAGACTGCCTGGCCGTGGGTACAGCCAATGGTCTTTATTATTTTTATCCATCGCAAAAGAAGTTGCAAGCGGTTCCGTACAAAACGGTGCTCAAGGTGCGGTTCCTCTTTAAAGACAAAAGGGACAGGCTTTGGTTTACAACCTATGGACAGGGGTTGTTTTATTTGTCGGGTCACTCCATTATTCCCCTACCGGTTGATCATGCCGGTTATCTCGCCATTGGCCATAGTATTGTAGAAGATAATAAAAGTCATTTCTGGATATCCACCAATCACGGGTTGTTCAGGCTTGACTATGCATCTCTGTTGTCCATTATCCGCGGCCAAAGCACCAAGCTGTATTATAGCTATTTCGATAAAACGGATGGCTTCAATACCAATGAGTTCAATGGGGGGTGCTCGCCCTCCAGTGTTTATCAAGAGGAAACAGGGCAGTTGTTTTTTCCTTCTATGGATGGCATCGTACGGTTTCATCCGGATTCCATAACTAGTGCAACGGGTAATAGCCCTGTTTTTTTAGATGAAATTGTTGTGAATGATACCGGCCGCGTGGAGGCAGCAAGTGGCCGACCTGTTTTCCCGAAGCAATCTTCATCTCTTCGGGTTGACTTTTCTTCGCCTTATTACGGACATGCGGAAAACATTAAATTTGCTTACACACTTAGCGATGCGCCTGAACAATGGAAAGATCTGCAAAGCAGCCGCAGTATTTTTCTAAATAACCTCCCTGGTGGGAGTTATACCCTAACTATCAAAAAAGAAGGAGCTGCCAGTACGCCGATTATAGCCACATTCAATTTTGAAATCGAAAAAAAGTTTTCTGAAACCCTGTTCTTTAAGCTATTGATATTGGCCGTAGTCATCGCATTGGTGTACTTCTACTTCAAGGCCCGTCTGTATTACCTGCATAAAGAACGCAATCGGCTGGAGCAGGAAGTGGCCGTTAAAACCGCTGATCAGTTAAAGCTTATTGACCAGTTAAAGTACAGCATTGCCCAGATGGAGCAACTGCAGCTGGAACGGGAGCAAATGATTGGGCATAAGGAAAACATCATTGCCGTTTTGATACACGACATCAAATCGCCGCTCTATTTTTTAAACACCGTAGCCAGCTACCTAAATAAGAATATTGACCAAAACCCACCCGATAAAAACAAGGAAATAACGGAGGAAATTGCCACAAGCCTAAGCCAGCTTTACCTGTTTACGCAGGATTTTGCTATCTGGCTGAATGCTTCGCAGCCCGGGCATATACAAAATGGTGAAAAAATAGAATTGGAAAAAATTATAGCAGACGCCTTGGCAGTCTACAAGCAGATCATTGACAAAAAAGGCATCCTTATACGTCACGAAATCGCATCCGGATTTGTATATGGCGATGAGCCGATGATCAAGTCGGTAATCCGCAACCTGGTAGATAATGCGGTGAAAAACACCACGCACGGCAGCATTACACTTAGCGCCAGCTACCTGCCGGATAAGCAAGGCTGTGAAATCAATATTGCCGACGAAGGCAAAGGCATGAGTGAAGAACAGATGACTACATTAAACCAGTATTTTCAATTTGGTGAAAAGGTACTACCGTCTTCCACATCGGGGTTCGGCCACAAGGTGATAAAAGACTTTTTGTCTAAAATGGAGGGCACTATTGAGTACCGGCACAACCATCCATCAGGGGTTGTAGTAACAATAAACCTGCCGGTAATAAATCTCCTGCAACAAAATGCACTATAGGTTCTCAACATTCGAATTAATTCTACAGTGCTGTATGTTGAATTGCCTTTCTTTTGTAAAAGCATTTCGCTTCTGTTTTCTCCCTTGAAAATAAGTTCCGTTCCATTTTGGTTTGGCGTCGTGCATCTTTCGGGTGTTGTGTGGCAACAGGCATGTGCTATTAAGATAGCATGAGTGTTTGAAAAAGTTATTAGTTCAATGCGCGGCTTAGGGAGTGGACCCACCGAATGGTACAACCTCAAAGTAACTTACAAAGACGTAAATGGTAACCCTAAAGAGGGATTTATGCCACCCAATCGTTCTGGGATTATATGAAAATCGATGCCAAATCAAAATTCAGACGGCATCCAGGCGAAAACTGATTTGAATATTGGGAGATGACGGGTACTGGTTGAGCCTCCGCTACGATGGTTGGGCTTTCTATTTTGGTTTGGCGTGGTGTCCCTTTCGGGTTGGGCGCTGTGTAGCAAGAAGCCACTGATATTAATACAACATGAGGTTTTGAAAAAGTTTGTAATTGCGTGCTCTTTTTGGCCTTGTGCCTAGACGAAACTTTTCAAATGTCCATGTGGGCTGACAATCCCAACTGGGGCTGGTTTGCGCCATACCAACGTTAAAATAATATAAGCCCAAGGCATAATGTAAATAGGTTCCCGAACTACTCTTGCCTATCGGGTTACAAGTAACGGCTTGCACTGTCACTTTAGTAGGCGAAAGTCTTATAATTGAAGCGTCCTCCTGTCAGTTAGAATCAATTTGTCCTACCTGTGATTTTGCAAGCGAGCGCAGGCATAGCAAATATATTCGCATATTACGTGACTTACCCACTTCAGGGTATGACGTAAAAGTTTCCATACTGTCCAGAAAATACTTCTGTGATAACCTCCGCTGTACCCGGAAGATTTTTGTAGAACGTTTCACACAAGAAATATATCCGCACCATCGCCGGTTTGATCGATGCAGAAAGTTGTTGAGCAACCTGGCTCTTGAACTGGGCGGAAATAAGGGAGCTGCCATCAGCCGCATAGCCAGATTACCGGTGAGTTTCTCAACATTATTACGAATAATAAAGAAGCAGGATTTTTATGTAGCTAAGATAACTTCCGGAGTTATTGGTATAGATGATTGGGCATTTAAAAAGGGCAATACATATGGTACCATCATCGTAGACTTGCTTCAGCATAAAGTAATAGATCTTCTTCCTGACAGGGAATCGGAAACTATATGTGGGTGGCTTAAAGGGCATCAGGAAGTAGAAATCATATCGAGGGATCGCGGGGGGCCATATTTAAAAGGTGCACGGGAAGGGGCGCCCCAGGCCATCCAGGTAGCTGACCGGTTTCATTTGTTGGTAAATCCTGGGTACGCAACAAAAAGAATGTTTCAATCTATGGGCAAAGAACTCAAAGGATTATTTATACTTTACAATAACATGGGAAAGTTGGCGGAACCCATATCCGAAATAGAAGAAGTAAAGTTGACTGAAGAACATACTGAAGCCATACCGACAGAAACTATCAATACTAATATAGAACTTCAGCTACGATTTAACAAAGTGAAAGAGCTTCATAGCAAGGGATATACCCTCAGGGCTATTTCGAGAAGTCTACATATGCCAAGAGTAACAATAAGAAAATACATCAGTATGGAGTTTCTTCCGAAAAAAAAGAGTAGCCGAAGGAACACCAATTTAAATAGCGAAGTGATAGTGTGCCATTGCAAGCCAATAGGTGGCCGAATGGCAGAATAGAAAGCTAAGCAGTCCTCATATCCGCGAAGGATTCGTGCCTCGATAATTATGTACCCCTTAAGACCTGGCCCTTTTTCATGTACACACGATAAAAGCAAGGTTCCCTTAAGGAATAACCTTACCATCTGATTGCGCTTCTTAAGCTGATTCAATAACACTATCTATAGATGAATCCAAAAGGCGGGTTCGTTCTCAAAGTTAGAATTAATTCTACAAGTGCTTTATTTCAAATGCTGTTCTTTTGTAAAAGTGTTAACGTTTCGTTGCTTTTAATTTAAGATCTTCATTGAAGGCAACCAACCAAAATTGTCCAATCCAGGGGGCCACAAATCAAATGAACAAAAGTCCGAGCAAGGCGGTTAAAAAATTAACGCTGGCACAACGATATTTTGTTTTGGTTGCCTAAATTTTCGCATTGCCTGCCATTATCATGAAACTAAAACGGCACAGATGAATACAACATTACTACACTGCAGAAAGTATAATAGCTTATTTTGGTGTTTAGTGGTAACCAGCCTTGTTCTAATCAATGGTTGTGCGACAAAACCACCTCATGAAACAGGAACTTTTAAAGCCAGTGATTTAGTAGAGTTGGTGAAATTTGATACATCTATCCGCCTGGATATTAGGTATGCTACAAGCAACAATCTTGCAGGCAGACCGATTTATAAGGAAGCAAGAGCATTTCTGCAACGACCTGCCGCAGAAGCTTTAGTCAAGGTAAATAAAGAATTAAAATCTCTGGGATATGGTCTACTCATATTTGATGGATATCGCCCCTGGTCTGTCACTAAACTATTTTGGGATATGACCCCTGAAGAAAATAAAAAGTTTGTAGCAAATCCTAAAGAGGGTTCTCGACACAACAGAGGTTGTGCTGTCGATTTAAGTCTCTATGAACTTGTTTCCGGTAAAGAAGTCCAAATGACAGGTCAATACGATGAAATGAGTGAACGCTCTTATTCAAAATATACAGGAGGAACATCAGAACAACATAAGATGAGGGATTTACTTAGAAGTAAAATGGAGGCGTATGGTTTTACAGTTTATGACTACGAATGGTGGCATTTCGATTTTAAGGATTGGCGTTTGTATTTTATTGGAAATGTTCCATTTTCTAAGATTAAATAAAATGGCAGGCAACCATTGCTGGTAGCACTTGGATAGAACTGGATGAGCTTTTAAGGGAAACAGTTTTAAAATTTACTAGTTGGTAACAATTAATTTATAAACCTAAAATCACAATTTATTTTATTCAACAACCGTATTTTATTATTTATTAAAACAATTTTTTTATGACAGGTCCACCTACGAGTTCTGAAGATATACTTAAAAAACCAAGTATGCTGATTTAAATGGCGACGTGATAGTGTGCCATTTGATGGCGAGAATGGCGAAGTAAAAAGTGAAGCCGTCTTTTATGCACTTATTCCCGGATTTACCAACCGTTTCCGGGAATAGGTGCGAAAGGATGATTAAAATACACATTAAATTCCCTTTTAATTAAGCGCCTCCTGGCAGTTTTACATAAGCCCAAAATCGAATTATTTTATTTACGATAATTCAGGCGGTAACTATGTGTTCAAAGGACGAGATCTCCCCGAATTAAACCAACCTTAATATAAATCCGAAATAAAGGTGCGAAGGCCGTGCGCAGGTGTATGAATGGGTTGTTTATTCAATTGTATAATGAACTTTTTCAAAACCCCAAATCTGAGCATTAACCCTATGTTCATGTACACGCCACTAAAGCAAGGTTGCCTTAAAAGATTACCGTACCCGGCAGCGTTCACTTCTTAAGATGAGGCAATACTACTTACAGAAAGCTGGATATAAAAGAAGGGTGCGTACAAAAAATTCGAATTAATTCTACAAGTGCTTTATTGGAAATTACCTTTCTTTTGTAAAAGCATTTCGCTTCTTGTTTCCTCCCTTGAAAATAAATTTCGTTCCATTTTGGTTTGTTCTAGTGCACCTTTCGGATGGTGCGCTGTGTGGCGCCAGTCAAGGTATGTAAATAAGGCATGGGGTTGTGAAAAAGTTCAGCATTCAGTACTCTTTTTCGATTAGTTCACCAACTAAACTTTTTCAAAAGTCCATGTATGCTGACAACCCAATTGAGACTGGTTTACGCCCTACCAACGTTAAACTAATGTTAGCCCAAGGCATAACGATAAATAGGTTGTTTCAGATGTTGCTGCGAAGCCCTGATCTGTTTACAAACCTGTCCATAAATCAAATTCTAAATAAACTGAACAATTTTTTTAACCATTAAAATTTAACATTATGGCAAATCCTGCTACTGATCAAAATCAGCAAATCGAGATGGACTCGCAAGGCATTAAAGCTGATAATCTTAAAAGCCTAAGCCGAAGGAGTTGGTTACGCAAAGCGGCCATTACGGCAACCAGTGCTGTTATGCTGCTCCTAGTTCTTAACAGCTGTACCAAGGAACAATGGGATGATGTAATAGGTAAAGTGCCCCGTCGTGGTGTTGGGGGCAATCAGAACACCTGGTACAATCTCAGAGTAACTTACAAAGACGAAGACGGTAAAACTTTAACGAGATTTATGGGGCCAATAGCTGATAAGGCCTCTACCTCGTTCTGGGATTACATGCAAATTGGTGGGGCACAATCCAAATTCAAACTGCATCCAACCAAAGACGGATGGGCCTATTGGGAGATAGATGACGGTAACTGGCTGAGCCTCAAATCCACCGGTTGGGCTTATCGTTCTTTAGAGAGTAATAGAATAGAATGGAAGATCGTTGATGGTAAATTGTACAACAGTTACTGGTCATCTGACTGGCAAAGGCACCCCTTAGGTACTGAACGTCGGAGGATCTTGGTTCCGGATGCCTATTACGTAGGTGTGGACCTTTCGAATAATAATGTGTTCACCTGCGAATTAGTACTTGCTCCGTAACAGTGATTGTCGGCAAGTCATCCCAATGTCTTGCCTGCAATTGTTTCCGCTCTTGCAGATATAAATGGCGAAGTGATACAGGACATTCGTAAGAAGTTTACACACGTACTGCATTAAATAGAAGCTCAAAAGCAGAGGATACTGCAGCTTACTTAATCACGCCATCGAATGCGGTTAATTGCTGGCAGATATTGTTGTAGGCAATTAATCGCATTCTTTTTAACCTCTAATAAACCCATGAGCAGCTGTATGGAATGCATTTAAATTTCACCGCTATAAAAAACAAAATTATATGCGTAAACAATATTTTTTATTTTTTACTATTGTATTACTTATCAACACTGGCTGCAAAAGAGATCATCTTTATGAGCCCAAACACGATTTAAAGGAAGATCTTCAGGGCGTTCTTAATAAGAACTTAGCCGTTTACAAGGCAAAATTTCCGGGTAAGCCGGTTGGGTTTGGCCTTTATGTAAAAGAAGCAGGGAGTAGAGGCCATGGGCAAAGTCGCCAGGATGTTTATGTTTCATCGGGCTTTCCGGAAGCCTACGGCGCGGATGTTCAGTTCCGCGGCGCTAGCACCACGAAAACGTTTACGGCTGCTGCAATCCTTAAACTTAGTCAAAAGAATAAATTAATTCTTGATGATCTGATTACGAATAACATACCCGGTACGAATCAACCGTATATCCCAGCCACCAGTGAATTTGCTATACCAAACAAAGACAAAATCACCATCCGCCTTTTACTGCAACACAGGGCTGGTGTTTTTGACATAACGAACGATTTAATTCCCGCAACGGTGAATGCACCATATGCCGGGAAAAAATACGTCAATTATACATTTGAGCAACAGGGCGAGGATCATACGTTTACCCTTCCGGAATTGGTTGGTGTGGTTGCACAAAACCAGCTAAGTTATTTTAAGCCCGGTACCGCATTTCATTATTCGAATACTGGTTATCATCTTTTGGCGGTTATCATCGAACGGGTTTCCGGCAAGCCTTATCATCAGTTCCTGCAGGATGAGTTTTTAAAGCCCCTGCAAATGAACCACACCCGTTTTCCTTATCTCGGTACTGATCAGGCCATGCCCACTCCGTACGTAACAGGCTGGATCAAATTCCAGGGTAATCTTATTGAATGGGATGATGACAATGTTTCTTTTACCATTGCGGACGGCAATATCATTACAACACCCGCCGATTTGGCTACCTGGGCAAATGCCTTATACGCCACGAACACCATATTGAATGCAGACCTGCATGCACAAATGATAAAGGGTATACCTACAAACGAAGAGCACGTAATTTACGGGTTAGGCACGGAACTGAATCCGCCAGATCTTGGTTATGGCCACAACGGGGCACGTCCGGCTTACATGACCATTATGCGGTACAATCCGGAAACAAAAGCTTCTTATGTTCTTTTCGCCAACTTTTTGGATGCTACTAGTCCTGAAGATCTTAACGCCCAAGGCGAAGGCTTGGCAAATATCGTTCGCGAAGCAGTACAGGCTGTAAAAGCTTCACAATAAATTTTCAAAGGAGTGTTGGTTGTTTTTGATGAGCATTTTCGTTGCATTGAATATAGTTGCTACTAGATCGGAAAAACAATCAGTATTAGTTTAATTGTAATGATTGCCCGGCAAAATTTGATCAAATCATACCGGGCAATCTATTAATATATATCAGTATAAAATGTGACAAGTATTCTTCAATACCCATCTCAGCACAAATTTGATTTTTGTCCCTATTTTGGTACTACTGTAGTGATTATTTAGTTTAGCAACATTCGTATATTTGCGAGACGAAATCATTAGCGTCTTGTTATAAAGTACTTCAGTTCTTTGAAAATATTGCTGGATAAGGGTTTCAGAGCTTTCAAATTTCAAACGATTTGAAATGATTTCATTTTTTTGGTTTATAATTACTTGTAAACCATTTAGTTATGAATTTAGGCAAGTATGTTTTTGCTCAGTTAATTGAATTTTTATCACATAACGATTTTATTGGCTGTGTATCCAAGTATAAGGGCAATTACAAGATAAAAACGTTTACATGCTGGCATCAATTGCTTTATATGATCTTTGGTCAATTATCGAATCGGGAAAGCTTAAGTGATTTAATTATTTGTCTTCAAGCACAGCAAAATAAATCATATCATCTTGGAATGGGCAAGGGGACATCAAAGGCAAACCTTGCAAAAGCAAATGAAAAAAGAGATTATCGAATCTATGAATCCTTTGCTTTTATTTTAGTGACACAAGCTCAAAAACTTGCCATACCTAACATGTCATTTGATTTATCCATAGATGCACCTGTGTATGCTATAGATGCGACCGTAATTGATCTTTGCCTGAATGTATTCTGGTGGGGCAAATTCAGGAAACATAAGGCTGCCGTGAAACTGCATACGATGTTTGACGTTAGAACCAATATCCCTACATTCATTTATGTTACCAGTGGTGCGGTTCATGAAGTAAATGTGCTGGATCTTTTCCCTCTGGAAGCTGGCAGCTATTACGTAATGGATAAGGGTTACATTGATTTTGGACGGCTACATCGTATCCATAAAGAAGAAGCCTTTTTTGTAACAAGGGCGAAGGATAACTTCAAGTTTGTCAGACTATCTTCCCGCACAGTAGATAAAACCACCGGAATAAAATGCGATCAAACAGTTAGGCTTAAAAACCATAAAGTATCACTGGCCTATCCTGATGTGATCAGGCGATTAAAATATTATGATATTGACATCAAGATGGAATTTGTGTTCATTACAAACAACTTCGAAATAAGTGCCCTTGAAGTTGCTCGTTTATATAAATACCGGTGGGCGATAGAGCTCTTTTTTAAATGGATTAAACAGCATTTGAAAGTAAAAACATTTTGGGGTCATAGCTTTAATGCTGTCAAAACTCAAATTTATATTGCCATGATTACTTACTTGGTAGTTGCCATCATGAAGCATCAATTAAAATTGAAACAAACACAATATGAAATACTACAAATATTAAGTGTCTCACTATTATGTAAAATACCTTTGCTTGGTAAACACTAGAGCAGATGCATGTTGGCTCAAATAGACCGAAGGGTTAGTTTTGATTTACAAATCATTTAATCATGTCTATTAAAAGTAAAAATTCCCTTTATCAGCAGATGTCTCAGCATGTGCAATCCTGGAAGCAACAGAAGCTCAGTCGCAAATTATATTGTCAGCAAAATGATCTGAGCATACATAAATTCAATTATTGGGTTTTAAGATTAGTCAAGGAAGGTCAGGTTTCTACTGTACCCAGGACTAGAGGATTTACTAAAATACCTCAGCCTGTTGCTGCAAGTAGTGTGGGGCCTTCATTTCTGGTGGAACTACCTAATGGTAACCGAATTAATTTTTACGGATCTCTTACACCTGAATTATTTAAAATATTTTTATGAGCCTGCTTAGTTTACCGTCGTCGCTGCGTTATTATTTGTATAACGGTAACACTAATATGCGTAAGTCTTATAACGGACTTTCCATTGTTGTGCGTTCCGAACTTGGACGTAGTCCATTAAATGGAGATGTTTTTATCTTCTTCAATAAACACCGCAATCAGATGAAGCTGTTGCTTTGGGAAGGAGATGGATTCGGGATCTACCAGAAGCGTTTGGAAAAAGGAAGCTTTGAGCTACCCAAACAAGGAGCCGATGGCCCCGGGATGACCCTAACCCATCAACAGCTTCATTTTATTCTCCAGGGGGTAGATCTAAAAAGCGTCCAGTTCCGCAAGCGCTACCAAAGTCATAAGCAACAAATGGTGTAATCAAATGATTACTTTTATTACATCGTATCTCCCTCAAATCTCCTCATCCAGCGCTGGCACATTCTTACCTTAAGGGCTATATTATATTTCTGTTTTAAATAATCAGAAAGGAGCCTGCCCGTCCATTTATCTTCTTTCATCCCTGCTTTTGCTGGTGACCTGGCAAGTGTCTTGCTGATAACAGCCAATTGCTTTTCTTCCATCCTGGCATTGCGTCCCGGATTGGGGATGTCCATCAGCACACTGATATCTCCATCAGTGGATGCATTTATTCTATTCACCCACCTTGCAACAGTTGGTGGGGCTATCCCATACAAATTGGCTATCTCAGAACAGTTAGGCTTTTCCTGCTCAATGAGGGTGAGGATGGCATGCAATCGCATAAAATATTTTGCCTGCTCATCACTGTTGAGGTGCTTGAGAATTTTCTGACGAACGATCCCTGAATTTTTTATTTCTAATCTTTTCATAATTCTGTAACAAATTTAACCAATTATTTAAATATATTTATTATGCATTATATAATACGTATATTCGACAATGTTTCCTGCTGATGCAAAAAATAATTATGAATCCTTTGAACGATTAGCACTTATTGACCTGTTACATGATCGTGACCGTGAGATGTTGATCCTAAAAGAAGAGATAGCAGGTTACAAAAAAGACTTGGCTGAGTCAGCCCAGGATATGAAGGAATTGCAGCGCATACTGAACCTTCGCAACAAAAGGATTTTTGGTTCTACCAGCGAAAAACAAGCACCCGCCTCCAGTCCGCTAAAAAACTATATTGATTATGAGGAGATTAACAAAGATCAGGTGGTGGTACAAAGAAGAGAGGCTACTGCAACCCTAAAAAAGGAGAGATACCCTAACGGTCACCCCGGACGCTACTCATTGCCGGATCATTTACCACGTGTGGATGTACATCTTTATCCCTTGGATCATGAAGGAGGAAAGGAAATGCCCCCACTCATCACAGAGCGACTGGTGCTTAAATATGAAATACACATAGAACGAACCATACGCCATAAATTTGCCCGTGGTAATAAGTTTCTGGTTGCTCCTTTCCCCCTGGAAGATCCTTTTTACCGGTATAAGGCTACGGTACAGACTGTTGCCATGCAGCTTAACCTGCGTTTTGCATTGCATCTGCCCTATTACCGGTTCCAGCAATTACTCTTGGAAGCCAGTGTGAACTATGTCACCCTGATAGGTTGGGCCACTCGTGGATTTGAATTATTAGCTCCTTTACAACCAGTGCTGGCCGCTGAAGTAATAAAAGATACAAAGCTCGTGTGTATGGATGAAACGGGTTTTAAAGTATTGGACACTCCTGTGAAACTACATGCTTTTAAGCAGCAACACAAAAATCAGGAGCAGCTGTGTGATACATCACAACACACCGATCACTCCGAAGAACCGGGAGCGTTTGAACAGGAAATAGCTACAGGTATTGCCAAAGGCAAAGCAGTTATGAAGGGGATGATGTGGGGTATACTCAATAGAGAGCAAGGTCTTATCCTGTTTGATTTTTCCGGCACCAGAGCAACAGTACAGGCTAAACGCTTATTGAATAGCTATGAAGGGCTGCTGATGACAGATGGATACTGCGTTTACAGTAAGTTGGCCCGGGAGTCAGAAATGAGTATCACAAATTTAAATTGTTGGGCACATGCGAGACGAAAATTTCTGGAAGCTAAAAACCCTAAGTATCCCGATGCGGTCCTGGTCAGGATCATAAGTATGATAGGTCAGCTATATGCTATTGAAAAACAAGCCCAGGGACTGGCTCCCAAAAGAATAAAGAAACTTCGAAAACGTTCCGGTCGTATCCTTGAAAAACTAAAAGCTTTCCTGGAGGAAAAAATAGAGGACTATGCTCCGAAGGAATCAGTCCGGCAGGCCATCCAATACTGCCTTAACATCTGGGAAGGACTAACTCAATATATTAAGCATGGCCATGCTCCAATTGATAACAACCGTTTGGAACGAGCCATACGCCCAATAGCAATAAACAGAAAAAATGTGCTCTTCCTGGGATCTCTTGATCATGCTCAAGGAGCGGCTCTAATGTATTCCCTAATGGAATGCTGTCGTATGAATCAGATAGATCCCTATCAATGGTTGTTGGATGTGATGAAAAGAATAGAAATCTTCCCGAAAAACAGGCTCGATGAACTACTACCTAATAAATGGAAACCTGATCCTGTAAATTCAGTATCTCCTTCAAAGCCGCCAGCCTAAAATATTAATTGTTATATCTAATGAGATAAAAAATAAGGGTAAAAAAGTCCTGGTAAATTTAATGCGTATTATAACACCGATGGCAGGTATTTGCTCTAGTGCTTACGATACGACCGGAACGTTTTCGAAGTTTCTTTATTCTTTTGGGAGCCAGTCCCTGGGCTTGTTTTTCAATAGCATATAGCTGACCTATCATACTTATGATCCTGACCAGGACCGCATCGGGATACTTAGGGTTTTTAGCTTCCAGAAATTTTCGTCTCGCATGTGCCCAACAATTTAAATTTGTGATACTCATTTCTGACTCCCGGGCCAACTTACTGTAAACGCAGTATCCATCTGTCATCAGCAGCCCTTCATAGCTATTCAATAAGCGTTTAGCCTGTACTGTTGCTCTGGTGCCGGAAAAATCAAACAGGATAAGACCTTGCTCTCTATTGAGTATACCCCACATCATCCCCTTCATAACTGCTTTGCCTTTGGCAATACCTGTAGCTATTTCCTGTTCAAACGCTCCCGGTTCTTCGGAGTGATCGGTGTGTTGTGATGTATCACACAGCTGCTCCTGATTTTTGTGTTGCTGCTTAAAAGCATGTAGTTTCACAGGAGTGTCCAATACTTTAAAACCCGTTTCATCCATACACACGAGCTTTGTATCTTTTATTACTTCAGCGGCCAGCACTGGTTGTAAAGGAGCTAATAATTCAAATCCACGAGTGGCCCAACCTATCAGGGTGACATAGTTCACACTGGCTTCCAAGAGTAATTGCTGGAACCGGTAATAGGGCAGATGCAATGCAAAACGCAGGTTAAGCTGCATGGCAACAGTCTGTACCGTAGCCTTATACCGGTAAAAAGGATCTTCCAGGGGGAAAGGAGCAACCAGAAACTTATTACCACGGGCAAATTTATGGCGTATGGTTCGTTCTATGTGTATTTCATATTTAAGCACCAGTCGCTCTGTGATGAGTGGGGGCATTTCCTTTCCTCCTTCATGATCCAAGGGATAAAGATGTACATCCACACGTGGTAAATGATCCGGCAATGAGTAGCGTCCGGGGTGACCGTTAGGGTATCTCTCCTTTTTTAGGGTTGCAGTAGCCTCTCTTCTTTGTACCACCACCTGATCTTTGTTAATCTCCTCATAATCAATATAGTTTTTTAGCGGACTGGAGGCGGGTGCTTGTTTTTCGCTGGTAGAACCAAAAATCCTTTTGTTGCGAAGGTTCAGTATGCGCTGCAATTCCTTCATATCCTGGGCTGACTCAGCCAAGTCTTTTTTGTAACCTGCTATCTCTTCTTTTAGGATCAACATCTCACGGTCACGATCATGTAACAGGTCAATAAGTGCTAATCGTTCAAAGGATTCATAATTATTTTTTGCATCAGCAGGAAACATTGTCGAATATACGTATTATATAATGCATAATAAATATATTTAAATAATTGGTTAAATTTGTTACAGAATTATGAAAAGATTAGAAATAAAAAATTCAGGGATCGTTCGTCAGAAAATTCTCAAGCACCTCAACAGTGATGAGCAGGCAAAATATTTTATGCGATTGCATGCCATCCTCACCCTCATTGAGCAGGAAAAGCCTAACTGTTCTGAGATAGCCAATTTGTATGGGATAGCCCCACCAACTGTTGCAAGGTGGGTGAATAGAATAAATGCATCCACTGATGGAGATATCAGTGTGCTGATGGACATCCCCAATCCGGGACGCAATGCCAGGATGGAAGAAAAGCAATTGGCTGTTATCAGCAAGACACTTGCCAGGTCACCAGCAAAAGCAGGGATGAAAGAAGATAAATGGACGGGCAGGCTCCTTTCTGATTATTTAAAACAGAAATATAATATAGCCCTTAAGGTAAGAATGTGCCAGCGCTGGATGAGGAGATTTGAGGGAGATACGATGTAATAAAAGTAATCATTTGATTACACCATTTGTTGCTTATGACTTTGGTAGCGCTTGCGGAACTGGACGCTTTTTAGATCTACCCCCTGGAGAATAAAATGAAGCTGTTGATGGGTTAGGGTCATCCCGGGGCCATCGGCTCCTTGTTTGGGTAGCTCAAAGCTTCCTTTTTCCAAACGCTTCTGGTAGATCCCGAATCCATCTCCTTCCCAAAGCAACAGCTTCATCTGATTGCGGTGTTTATTGAAGAAGATAAAAACATCTCCATTTAATGGACTACGTCCAAGTTCGGAACGCACAACAATGGAAAGTCCGTTATAAGACTTACGCATATTAGTGTTACCGTTATACAAATAATAACGCAGCGACGACGGTAAACTAAGCAGGCTCATAAAAATATTTTAAATAATTCAGGTGTAAGAGATCCGTAAAAATTAATTCGGTTACCATTAGGTAGTTCCACCAGAAATGAAGGCCCCACACTACTTGCAGCAACAGGCTGAGGTATTTTAGTAAATCCTCTAGTCCTGGGTACAGTAGAAACCTGACCTTCCTTGACTAATCTTAAAACCCAATAATTGAATTTATGTATGCTCAGATCATTTTGCTGACAATATAATTTGCGACTGAGCTTCTGTTGCTTCCAGGATTGCACATGCTGAGACATCTGCTGATAAAGGGAATTTTTACTTTTAATAGACATGATTAAATGATTTGTAAATCAAAACTAACCCTTCGGTCTATTTGAGCCAACATGCATCTGCTCTAGTGTTTACTTAGGAAAAGGTATCTTAAACATGGTTTAGAAGTTTCTCTGACGGAGAAAAGCAGATCCGGTCAACCTGTAAAGTACGCTGTAGCTCATGAGGTGGAGTTAACTACACTTGTGTGTGGCCCTGTTCCTCCTGGAAGAAGAAGATGGACCATTAGATTGTTAGTTCAGGAATTGAATAAACAAAAAGGATTTGAGACCATAACTTTCGGAAGTGTCCGAAAGCTGTTAAAAAAAACGAATTTAAGCCTTGGTTAAAACGAATGTGGTGCATACAGGAAATAACGGAAGAGTATCGCACGAGAATGTATCGGCTGTTAGCATTGTACCAACTAGATTATGATCCAAACCATCCGTTAGTCTGCATGGATGAAAAGAGCAAACAGCTACTCGAGGACAGCCGTCAGCCTATCAAAGCAAAGCCAGGTAAACCGGAAAAATATGATTATGAATACAAGCGCAAAGGAACATGCAACATATTTGTAGCAGTAGCACCGAAAGCGGGTATGCGGATCGTGAAAGTAACGGACACAAGGAAAAAAGAGGATTTTGCTTACTTTGTCGAAGCGTTGATCGAAAAACATTTTTCAAAGGCTGAGTGTATCCAATTAGTACTCGATAATTTAAATACACATTTTGCAGGGTCTCTAATTGAGACATTCGGCAAGAGGAAAGCAGCGAGGCTGCAGAAAAGGATAAAATTCATTTATACACCCAAACATGGGAGTTGGTTAAATATGGGTGCGACTTGTAAAGTTGATGCTGTAATTGTTTCGATTCTCAGATAAATGGGAATAGAGAAACCTGCCATTCTGTTGGTAGTAGTCTACTCCGACAGGCATAGAGAGTAATCTCTGGGTCTGAAGCTCGGTGGACAATGTACCGAATGGCCGCAAGGCCATCAGTGAAGGCCGTGAGGCTAAAGCTGACCTGGAAGTTTCATCCGGGATAGGGCTAGGCTGACTGGCATGGTTAAGGTAACTAAACTATCGATAAACGTCGTGAAGCCAAATGAGCTAAAGAAACTGATAAGCTCAAGCCAAAAGGCAAGCGTGGGACAATCTACTCCATGTTTAGATTGCACAGACAAACAGCACGCCGGCGGAGAGATAGAACCTAACCCAGTCCTGTTGCAGCATCGGAACAAGGTAAGCCCTATTCCTCGCCTGCAAGGGCAAGTCGACCGCAAGGAAGACCCATGAGGAAGAGGGTATAGGAACTAACAAAAAGCGAAGGGCGCTTTGTAACGAAGCGTATAGGGGATGAAAGGATCGCCCTGCGGTGAAAGCCGGCTGACTTGTTATAGTGGTCAATCATGGCGAGAAAACAAGTAGAACCTAAAACTAAGGGGAAACAAGCAAATGACTGTATCACCAAATATAGCTGCGGTTCCCACAGACGGAACAGACTGGAATTCCATTGACTGGAACCAGGCCCACCGTATGGTAGTGAGGCTACAAGTGCGTATCGCTAAGGCAACACGTGAAGGCCGCTGGCGCAAGGTAAAAGCCTTGCAATGGCTGCTGACACATTCTTATGCTGCTAAATTGCTGGCAGTAAAGAAAGTTACTACAAACCGTGGTAAACGAACACCCGGAGTGGATGGAGTACTCTTGAAAACACCAGAAGACAAAGCCGCCATGTGCAACTCCCTAAAACGTGCCGGATATCAACCCTCTCCGTTAAGGCGGATTTATATCGCCAAAACCAACGGAAAACTTCGGCCTCTCGGAATACCGACCATTCAAGATCGAAGTATGCAGGCTCTGCATACTCTTGCACTCCTACCTATGTCGGAAAGTATGGCAGATTGGAATAGCTACGGGTTTAGGCCCGAACGCTGCACTGCCGACGCTATTGAAGCTCTATTCAATAAGCTTAGCAAAAAGGACTCGCCACAATGGGTTTTGGAAGGCGACATCCAAGGTTGTTTTGACAACATCGGCCATGAATGGATGTTGAAAAATATCTGTTCCGATACGAAAGTATTACAGAAATGGCTGCAAGCAGGTTACATGGAAAAGGCTTCGTTATTCCCCACAGAAAAGGGTACTCCGCAAGGAGGAATAGCTTCACCCACACTTGCCAACTTGGTGCTTGATGGAATAGAAGACTTATTGGGAAGAAAGTTTCACTCGTTAAACAGATATGGACGATGTAGGCAAGTATCGGCTAAATACTATTTTGATGTGCTAGGAGTAGTAGTGAGCTAATCTATACATAAAGAAGTCCTTATCTCTAACACCGTAATTAGCTGTGATAAAGCGTTGTATTTTACTATTCATAGCTTCTGCTTTAGCGTTTGTTTTTCCTTTTAAAAAGTAGTTCATAATTTTTTGTTCGTGACTGCCAATGAGTCGTATCAAATTTTCGACTTCAGGTAGTTTTTGTTGTTCAGCATTGTCGTACCATTCTATGAGTTGTCTCTCTATTTGCCATTCATATTTTCCTACATTAGACTTATCTAACCATCTCCTGATTTGCTGCGTTAGCTCATAACAAGCTTTTAACATAGGAAAAGTTTCAAATAATAGCTTTGCTCTTTTTTGTTGTGAAGCTGTCCAGCGTTCTTGTCTTTTAAACAAAACATATCTGCTTCGGGTTAGCATTTCTATACGGGTTTCACCATTGATAAGCCTGGTTGCCTGTTCAACCTGCCGCCTTTCTTTTTTGGTGGTGGGCAATGCACTTAATTCCTCTTGTTTTAGCCGTAAACGTAAAGCTTGCACAGCTTCAACAATATGCATTACCACATGAAACTTATCGGCAACAACCGTAGCGCCAGGAAAGCTTTGTTCACACAGCCGTTCGTAAGTGGGGCTAAGGTCGATGGTTACTTCTTTTACTACCTTTGCCGCTTCACCCATTTTATCGATCAGCTTGTTCAACTCGGCTACCTGTAAGGTTTCTGCAAGCATGGCTATCTTTCCGGTTTGACGGTTGGTAAGCACCGTATAAAATTCCTCATCAATCATTTTCTCATCAACCGCCATCTCTTCGCCCAGATTTTCAGGCTTTAATACCGGTACTATTTTTATCTTCTTATCTGTGCCTTTAAAATTATTTTTGCCCCACTCTCCGCTGGCTACCGATTCGGGGTAACCACTCAAATAATGACGGTACCAACTATAAACCGTTTGTGGCCTGAGCTGCAAAAACGAACCGATGGTGGTAAAGTTCACCGGCTTTTCATCCACCAATTTCTTTTAAAAAATCCCGGAATTCCCGTGTGGTTTTCATCCCAGGTATATGCAAATCATATTCATTGCTGTACGCTTTGACGCCGCCCCTTTCTTTCCATCTTCGCCTGACTAGCCGCAAGTATATTTTCTTTAACGAAAAAGCATGAGTAAGTATGTCTATCTCATTGCAATACCCATCTAATACAACGTCCTTGCCTTTGATAACATCAGGTATCCGGTCTTCTTTTTCTACCAATTCTATAATCCATTCATCAGGACGTTCTTCAATATGATTAGCTTCAAAATCATTCAGGTACTCCTGAGGTACAAACATCTTCATTGCCTGATCTATAAAATCAGATTGTTTAGCATGTGGCATAACTGTATTTTTATACAGCTAAGTTACTCCTAGCACATCAAAATAGTATTTAGCCCAAGTATCTCCTTGGGGGATACACTTTGTGAGATACGCGGATGACTTTGTGGTAATAGGTAAATCAAAAGATGTTCTTGAAAAAGAAGTATCTCCTATGATCGCAGAGTTCCTGAAAGAAAGAGGCCTCGAACTGTCCAAAGAAAAAACGAAGATAACTCACATCTCGCAAGGTTTTGACTTCCTTGGGCAAAACGTTCGTAAGTACAGGTTAGGAAAAAGCACAGCTAAGTTACTTATCAAGCCAAGCAGCAAGAACATAAAAGCGTTTCTTACCAGTATAAGGGAGACCATTAAATCGATGGCAACAGCAACGCAGGAAAACCTGATACGCAAACTCAATCCCAAAATACAGGGATGGGCTAATTATCACCGATCGGTAGTATCCAAAACTACTTATAAGAAGGTGGATCACGAGATATGGAAAGCTCTGCGGAACTGGGCCATACGGAGGCACCCGAATAAAAGAAAGCCCTGGATACAAGCCAAATACTTCCCCAAAATGAAAGAACGCAATCAATGTTTTAGTTGCCTAGTCAAAGATGAGAAAACAAAGGCTATTACAGCCATAGTGCTGAAACAAACTTCGGATACGCCTATTAGGCGCCATAAAAAAATCCGAAGCGAAGCGACTCCCTTTGACCCGGCATACGAAGCGTACTTTGAAAATCGGGTGTCAGCAAAGATGACAAACAACAAAGAAGGGCGCAGAAAAGTCGGGGCATTGTGGAGAAGGCAGAAAGGCTGCTGCTCTATTTGTGGAGAAAGAATTACAAGTGTTACCAATTGGAGCATTCATCACCTGGAAAGTCGGCTGGATGGAGGTTCTGGAAACTTATCCAATCTCACACTCCTGCATCAGGAGTGCCAGGAACGGGGCTTCATAAATGGTTTTAAGTATCTGTTTCCGGCTGAGGCCAACAAAACCTCGGCTTAGTATTGGCTTGAGCCGTGTGAAGGGAAACTCTCATGCACGGTTCTTAGGGGAGGGTGTCGCAGTAATGGGATACTCTTACCCGACCAGAAATTGAAATCAACATAATGGATAGGCAATGTACTGGTGGCAGAATTGCAAGCCAGGAAAAGCTGATATCAGATTTGCGTATTTGGTCAAAGGACCGAAACAGAAATAAAAAAGATATTGAATGGAAATTCACCAGGCAAGATGCAGATAAACAATTATCTAAGCATTATGTTGCATAACTAAATAATCACTACACTACATTCTCTGAAACCTGCACAAACACTGGCCTCTTCACTTTTTGCATCGGAAAGTCTTGTGTTTAGAAAATTTTTCTCATTCACGATAAACTTCTTTCAGTGGAAAGGAAATTTTTAATTTGCTATATTCAATTAGAATTTAAGCCGCTGTATATCTTCTACAAATCATTAAGAAACACCCAATAATAAAATGGACATAACGACTCCGCTTTATTGAAAACAAGCATAAGAACATATCATCAGATGGCCTCAAGTTTTATAGATGAGCTTTCGGCATCCTGTTTAATTACGAGACTATCCTTTTCAATCGAAGTTTTGTTACCGGTTTCGGTGGAAAATATAGCATTCGTTCCAAACAACGCGGCCTGTACAAGGTCTTTTGCTAATTGCGGGCGTTCAATTTTCGAAGGCCTTAACACAGCATGGATTGGCCCGCCGATTATCGATAAAATGAGCGACTGGCGCCAACTTCGCTCTCGTATTTGTTCGGTAACTGCAATAACTGCCAGTTGCTTTAATTCTTCAGGATTAAGAGGTCCAGCTAGGTTTGCCAATTCCCACTCATGAATTGCTCGGATGATACCATTTTTCAACTTTTCGGATGTATCAAATCCGCCACGAAAAAGCCCTCCTTCCCAACCTTGAACTTCTTTAATGAAAGCAGCCTGATCGCCGGGGCGATCTATACCTTCTTGGATGAAGGCTATGACGGGACGGCTGCCCTTTGCATCACGATATTCCTCATGCGTCGCCGATATCCCCGCTGCCTGCTTCGCACCATAACCTGCGCCCAATATCAAAATGACAAGTGCAGATTGCCTTACACCCTCAAGGCAGGCAATTTGTCGCGACTGCGGACGGGCACCGAAATCTTCTGCCATAACTGGCTCATGACCGAGTGACTGAACAGCTTCTCTGGCTACCACCCTAAACTCTTCCATTCCCGTAATAAGCGAACTAATAAAAATTTTCATGGTAACCTTTTTTATTTCTTCAAATTTAGCACTATTAGCACAGGAATTACTATTGGACACATAACTATGAGCCGAATAAAGATACAATTCGGCTCATTTTTTACTTACATTTGAGCCGAATATAACGTATAATCGGCTCATGATATACAATTGGCAGCAACCGGACTGGCGTAGCTTTAAGTATACCCTGAAAGGAATCGAAGATGCTCTCTTGGATTTCGCAGAA
Organism: Chitinophagaceae bacterium; assembly: GCA_037718865.1. Lineage (GTDB taxonomy): Bacteria > Bacteroidota > Bacteroidia > Chitinophagales > Chitinophagaceae > JADCRZ01. The sequence goes on from JBBJMP010000025.1 coordinate 75,235, forward strand.
AAATCAGGCCATGTAAGCGGCATTCTGGATACCTTTCCGGAAGATGTCCAGATGGAAGCCATTATTGAAACCATGGTTGCAGAAGCCATCAAAACTTCCGAGATAGAGGGTGAATTCCTCAGTAGACAGGATGTTATTTCATCTATTCGAAACAATCTTGGCCTGAATAAAACGCCGGAAACCGTCAAAGACAAAAAGTCGCAGGGTGCCGGTGAACTCATGGTTGATGTCCGTGCCACTTTCGCAGACCCCCTGTCAGAAGAAAAGCTTTTTACCTGGCATAAAATGCTGATGGGAGGAAGCCGAAGAGTTAAGGCTGGTGCCTGGCGTCAACATAAAGACCCTATGCAGGTTATCTCAGGGGCTATTGGAAAAGAGAAAGTCCATTTCGAAGCGCCACCTTCATCCCGCGTCCCCGTCGAAATGAAAAAATTTATCCGGTGGTTTAACGATACTGCCCCCGATGAAAAAAATGAAATCAAGAAAGCTCCGGTCAGGTCTGCCATCGCTCACTTGTATTTCGAGACTATTCATCCCTTTGAAGATGGCAATGGCCGAATCGGCAGAGCTATTGCGGAAAAAGCGCTGTCACAAACAATCGGCCGACCGGTATTGTTAAGCCTATCACGAACGATAGAAGCAAAGAAAAGACTGTACTATAACGCGCTTGAGCAAGCGCAGAAGAGCAACGAACTTACGTCGTGGATCAATTATTTTGTTAGCATTATCTTGGAAGCCAAGGTTCAGGAGAAACAGTTTGTTGATTTTATTCTTAAAAAAACCAAGTTTTTTGATCGTTTCAAGAATGTGCTGAATGAACGGCAACTAAAAGTGGTCAGAAGAATGTTTGATGCCGGGCCCGAAGGTTTTGAGGGCGGTATGAGCGCAAAAAAATACATGACTATTACAAAAACATCGAAAGCGACCGCGACAAGAGACTTGCAGCATCTGCTTGAATTGGACGTTTTAGGCATCATAGGGGGTGGCCGCAGTACAAATTATTTTCTGAATATCTGATTTTGGAAGAAGTTGGATAATTACATTTCAATCCAACGTTATATAACGGTTGTATTACATTTTTTTACGAGTTATGATGATTGAATATCGTGCGAAGGGCCTGCCTCATAAGTTGGGGGCATATTTGGGGGACACGCATAAATTTCTAAAAACAAGGAACGCTTTAATATTAAGCATTTAGGAATGTAAAATGGAATCCTGCCCAGGGAGCCAAAAACTCCATCACTACAGTTTAATCGACATTACTTTTCTTGCGAAAACCCTGTTTTCACAAGGCTTTCCGCGCATTCGTGTTATAGGATTATTTACCTACATTATCCCGCATTTATCAAAAGTGGGGGACTTTTTGGGGGACTTTCTTGCCGTTTCCATAGTCTTAGTCCCCCACTTTGTAAAAACACTACTGAAAGGAAAACACCATGCCTCTTTCTGACATGCAATGTCGTGCTGCCAAGCCGAAAGATAAACCGTATAAACTTTCCGACAGTGAAGGCCTCTATTTGGAAATCATGCCATCCGGCTCAAAGTATTGGCGTTTAAAATATCGAATCCATGGTAAAGAGAAACGCCTTGCTCTCGGTATATATCCAGAAGTGCCACTCATTGAAGCAAGGAAGAAAAAGACGGATATTAAAGTCGAACTCAAAGAAGGCAAAAATCCACTTTTATCCCGGCTGGAAAAGGCACAAACACAAATATATGCCGATAGCCAAACTTTTGAGGCTGTCGCAATGGAGTGGTATGCAACCCAGTTAGATCACTGGGACCCGCGATACGCAAAAACCGTTTTACATCGGTTGGAAAAATATGTCTTCATTGAGATCGGCAATTATCCGATAAATGCGTTGAAGCCTCTGCTACTTCTAAGCTGCCTGCAGAAAATAGAAAAAACTGCTCCCGAAATGGCACGACGCGTAAAGCAACTGTGCAGCCATATTTTTAAGTACGCTATCGTCACTAACCGGATCGAGCATGATGTTACTTATGGCTTGGAATGTGCTTTGAAGAAATTTAAAAGAGGTCACTTCGCTGCTTTGTCGGTGGATGAACTTCCGGAATTTCTAAACACTTTGCACAATCATAAAGCCAGGCTTTCTCGCCAAACGTACCTCGCCATTCGGCTAATGTTTTTGACTTTTGTTAGAACTGGTGAACTCGTGGAGGCAAAGTGGACCGAGATCGACCTTGATAAAGCTATGTGGATTATTCCGGCAGAACGCATGAAAATGGGAAGTGAACACATGGTTCCGTTGGCTAAGCAATCAATAGCGATACTAAAAGAACTTAAAGAAATGAATGGCAAGCGCGAATTTGTTTTTCCAAGTTTACCGCGACCCAAAAAGTCTATAAGTAAGGGAACAATTCTCATGGCTCTAAAGCGTATGGGATATAAAAACAGAATGACTGGGCATGGATTTAGATCGCTAGCCTTGGGGATCTTAAAAGAGAAGCTTCAACTTTCCCATGAAGTAGCTGATAGACAACTCGCTCATGTACCAAAAAACGGTACAGATAGAGCTTATGACAGAGCCAAATTTTTACCTCAGAGATCGATGATGATGCAACAATACGCCGATTATCTGGACAAAGTTTACACACAATTCGTAATAACTTAAAGGCCGCAGATTAACGTTTAAAACCTTGATGCAATCAGTATTCAAACGCTAGTTATATTTTATTTGAAGTTACGGGTGCGACCATGGGCAATGAGTTAAAAATTTACCATTCAGCTTTATCTTATATTTCCAAGAGCTGTTGCATCCATGGATGTTTATCGGAACGCTGTCCCCGCAATAAATATCTCATTTCACCACTGTAGACAGCTTCTTTACTTATACTACGCTGTATAAGCTTTAATACCCTGACAAATTCAGTTCTTTTCGCTTTATCTGTATGCGAAAGTTCAAACAATCTTTGCGCTTCCAAAATATCTGATGCCGCAACCTTAGTCTTACTTATAGACGCTAAATTTGTAGTTTGTTGGCCTTTATCAAAAAAATATTTTTGTCCAAATTCATTAGTAAAATAGGAAATCCATTTAGAAGGAAACCTTTTATCTTTCAAGCGCACACGAAAAACATGATTTTGATGAATACAATTTTCAATTTCATCATCCCAAACCCAGCCTCGGCCGAGCTTATCTCGATCACCGCCTTCATTCATTAAAATATCACCCTTAATAAGACGGAGTTTCTGGCGTTCGAGCGTGGTAGCTTGAACATACTTGACTTCTGACAAATTTAGATAACCACGCTGAACATTTGCAACTCGCAAATAAGGTGTTGTTTTTGTAATTTCGGTAGGTTTGCGTTTTTTCCCTAAAGTTAACCCCGTTTGAATTTCGGCAATATCGCCAAGTGACTGGACCTTCCATGAATTGGGAATTCCGTTATCACCATTTAATTGATTACCATCGCCATTTGCAATACGCCAACCGGTGGTCCATTTTCCACTAAAGCCATCAGCAAGGATTGCTTGTTTGTATTTCTCACCAAGGGACAAAATGTGGTCAATGTGAAATTGAGCACGCTCTAATTTTGAAATTAAAATATCGATCTTAGCAGATATTCGTCTTTGCTCAGCAAAGGGTGGTAAAGCAATTTCGATTGAGTATACATCTTCTCTATTAAGTCCAGGAATTGCAGTTGCACGATTCATTGAAGCCAAGCCTAAAGACTTTAAAAGATACTTCGTAAATGAAGAATCGCATATACTGAAATCATTTATAAAATAGGTTGTGTCAATAGGCCAACAGTCAGACTCAAAAAAATGAACTTCTCCAATACTGCCCTTACGCCCAACAATTATGCAAGGGCCCGCTACCAATGACAAATTATGATACCCAACAATGCCATTTGAGCCATAAACAGGGTATGAACCAAATACGCGAGATTTTGCTGGAAGACTTCTCCCATAATTTAAAGATAGAACTTCTCCAAGGCGTCTGCGAAGCCACCCCTGTGGTAAATTATTCATAGTAATATCTCAGGCCCTTTAATGTCCAGCTCTTCCGAAAGATTTTCGATTTCTTGCATAGCTTCACGCAAATGATTTAATATTGCCGCGGCAATTTCCTCCGGCTCAGATAATGTTTCATCAAGGTCAGGGTTGGTATTTCCTAGCCAAGAGATATCAAGATTATCCATACGATCTGCAATTTGCTGACGATTAAAAGATCGCCAACGCCCACCTTCATTATCATCCGATTGTCGCTTAAGCCCATTACGATTATCGTGATATTTTTGTTCGAAGTCAAAAAAGTCTTGAGAACTCAAGGGCCTTTTTCTACCAAATTTAATTGGACTGGTGCGCATATCATAAATCCAAATTTCTTTGGTATTTTGAGTTTCAGAATAGCCGCGGGTAAAGAACATCACATTTGTTTTAACTCCCTGACTATAAAATATTCCGACTGGCAACCTAAGAATTGTATGTAGATCGCACTTATCCATCAACTCCTGACGTATTCGTTTGCCTACACCTTCTTCGAATAAAACATTATCTGGAAGTACAACAGCAGCTCGACCTCCCTTTTTTAATCCTAAGTAAATATGTTGCAAAAAAGCAAGTTGCTTATTTGTTGTGTTTGAAATATCGTCACGCTTTTTACGCACACTGCCAGCTTTCGCCCCAAATGGAGGATTTGCTAAAATGATATCCGCAGGAGAAAGAGCCTTAGCATCTTTGGTAAGGGCATCCCCTAGAATTAGGTTAGAATCTAATTGGTGAAGAAAGGCATTCATTAAGCAAATTCTAAAAGTGCCTTTTTCAATTTCAACACCTTCATATCGTGGTGGATTTTTCTTATATGCCTCTACAGAATTTTTATCACGGATGTATTGATCAGCTGAAATTAGAAAGCCGCCACTACCAACCGCTGGATCCTGAATTATCTGACCTAAAGACGGTTGTATTAATCTGATAATACTGTCGACCAAAGCACGAGGAGTAAAATACTGCCCCGCCCCTGATCGTGCGTCTTGTGAATTCTTCGCCAGCAATCCTTCATAGATATCGCCCATGCCATCTATGGTGATGGAGTGCCAATCAAGTTTTGCAATTCCTTCAATCACAGCTTTTAAATTTTCCGAGTGGGAAAATACTGTCGTTGGAAAAGCATATATCCTTCTAACAATTTCATTTTCAGCATGCCCGCCAAGATAAGTAAGCATGTCCCGATATTCGGTTAGAAGATCGGATCCCTGATAATCAGCTAGCCGTTGCCATCGACAATCTTCAGGAAGTAAATATTCGGTCTTATTTTCTTGAGCGATTTTTAAGAATAATAAGTATGTCAGCTCTGATACGTATTCGTGATAACTGATTCCATCGCCTCTAAGTATGTTACATAAACTCCAGATTTTTTGAATTATATTTTCATTTTTCATAGCGACCTTCTTGATAGTAGGTAAGCACTAGAGCAAATACCTGCCATCGGTGTTATAATACGCATTAAATTTACCAGGACTTTTTTACCCTTATTTTTTATCTCATTAGATATAACAATTAATATTTTAGGCTGGCGGCTTTGAAGGAGATACTGAATTTACAGGATCAGGTTTCCATTTATTAGGTAGTAGTTCATCGAGCCTGTTTTTCGGGAAGATTTCTATTCTTTTCATCACATCCAACAACCATTGATAGGGATCTATCTGATTCATACGACAGCATTCCATTAGGGAATACATTAGAGCCGCTCCTTGAGCATGATCAAGAGATCCCAGGAAGAGCACATTTTTTCTGTTTATTGCTATTGGGCGTATGGCTCGTTCCAAACGGTTGTTATCAATTGGAGCATGGCCATGCTTAATATATTGAGTTAGTCCTTCCCAGATGTTAAGGCAGTATTGGATGGCCTGCCGGACTGATTCCTTCGGAGCATAGTCCTCTATTTTTTCCTCCAGGAAAGCTTTTAGTTTTTCAAGGATACGACCGGAACGTTTTCGAAGTTTCTTTATTCTTTTGGGAGCCAGTCCCTGGGCTTGTTTTTCAATAGCATATAGCTGACCTATCATACTTATGATCCTGACCAGGACCGCATCGGGATACTTAGGGTTTTTAGCTTCCAGAAATTTTCGTCTCGCATGTGCCCAACAATTTAAATTTGTGATACTCATTTCTGACTCCCGGGCCAACTTACTGTAAACGCAGTATCCATCTGTCATCAGCAGCCCTTCATAGCTATTCAATAAGCGTTTAGCCTGTACTGTTGCTCTGGTGCCGGAAAAATCAAACAGGATAAGACCTTGCTCTCTATTGAGTATACCCCACATCATCCCCTTCATAACTGCTTTGCCTTTGGCAATACCTGTAGCTATT
>JBBJMP010000026.1:0-78366 GCA_037718865.1 Chitinophagaceae bacterium
CCTTGGTCGTTCCCCAATACATGTCCTCACTTTCGTAGTTAAGTCTTTCATTCCAAAAATCGGCAATTTTATTCTCTTTCAGTTCAGGGTATACGATACTAAACTGTTGCTTGAAACCAGACTTGTTCTGCCTGTACAACTTCTCAAGCTGGCGGGGATTATCAATGTTTAACAGAATATCGGTTTTCATAAAATCGCTATAATATTTCGTTTATAATTTTCTTCATCACCATCAGTGGAATCAGCAAGATAAAAACTGCATTTATGCTTCCAGTATAATCATCCCACCAGAAGCTTACAAAACGAATCCTTCAAGCTTTCAGCCACAGCTTCTAGCTACGAAGTACTTTGAAATACAAAGTAAACACAAGTTTTTTAATAATCCAATGATTACCCAATCTTTTTTTAAGTGCAGTTGCTAAGTTGAAGTTAGTTACCGGGAAGACCTTCAAGTACGGTTTCAATCGAAGATCGCTTTTAGGTCCTCCGGTCCTCCATTGACTATCGAGAATAGATACGAACCTGCCAGTATCGCAAATTCTCAGGCGAAAAGCAAAAAATAAAAAATGAGTAAAAAAGCATTAATCAAACGTCTGAATTGGTATTATCCTGTGGAGAGAATGCATGCATTTTTGACATTTCCCTTGATTACGATCTATTTGATTTTTACCAACTCTTTACAAAATATAATATTTCTCGTGTACGGTTTATTACTTTGTATTGTGATTTTGCTTCAAGGGCAACATTATTGGAAACTGAAACTTTATAGACTGACAGGAAAACCATTTAACAAATATAAAATCTCAAATTATTTAGCAAATCAAAACGTGCCAACCTATTTATGATTGGAATAATACCAATAATATTCGCAATACAATTATACCTGGCTAATTGGACAATCAAAACTGACAATTTGATATCTTGGGGTATTATTGCAAACGTTTTTGGGGTCACGATATCACCAGCAGCCAGGTATGCTGCTGGCCGATTCTTTAGGTGGCAGGGGCATTAGCAGAATGGCTTTAACCTACTGGGTGTTGAATAACCTTTACGAAACTGATGACATGCGAAATTTCACGGTTACAGAGCTAATATTTTTGCTTGATAAATATTTCAGATGGATAGACAACCAAGCTACCATTTATCAATAGGGCGCTCTAAAAACTAACGCTTTCTTTTAATTCTTTTTCAGAGTATGTAAGTCCGTATTGCTTTAAAACATCATCGGGAACACCATTCCATTGGTTGGGCCTGTTTCCTACATAACCAAGATCATCAATACCTATTTTGCTTGTGAAAAAACCGGTAGCTGTAAGGCTTCTCATTCTATTAAAGAATGCCACACCTTGCTGCATTTCAGGTTCTGCTTTTGCAGGATACGCTATTTCATTAACTATTTTAAGTTGTTGCTCGGAGGTACAATCTTTAAACGCATTATTATGCCGGTTAAGCATTTGAACATCCAACCAACGTAATCCACCTCTCATGGGTATTTGATGGTCCGGCATATCCTTAACTATAAACTCTATGAATTCGGGAACCTTAGCGTCTGATGCACTCCCCGACTTATCATCTTTTGGAATAATAATGTCTCCTAACACGGTAATAGTAGCCATTTCATGCTCTGTAAAAAATTTTTCAGCGTTTAATTTCTTATTTCTTTCTATTTCATTTCGGGGTCGGTCAGGCTCTCCTTCCGTCTGTTTAGAAACTTCAGCCTTTTGGTCTTTTGGTTTGCATGCCTTTAATAAAACCCCTGCGGAAAGGGTACTTATGGTTAGCGCTTTTAATGATTCCCTCCTGTTCATAAATTATGTTTAAAGTAGTTATTAAATGTTTTGCTTTTTATTCTGTTCAAGTATGTATTCCGATGTCATCATGGAAAAAGCAAGTATTGTCCACGTGGCGTTTTTATCTGATTGCTGCACCTGCGATGCCCCATCAACAACAAATAAATTTTTGCAATCATGCGCCTGGCACCATTTGTTCAACACTGATTTTTTAGGATCGTTACCCATTCGTGCCGTTCCTACTTCATGTATTATTCTTCCCGGAGCTGCTAACCCCCAGTTATTTTCAGCATTACGCTCTGGTGTTGTAACAATTGCACCCATTGCATGCATTATGGCCTGAAATGTTTGCTGCATATGCTTTGCCTGGTTTATTTCATCATTGTTCCATTTGTAATGAAAACGCAATACAGGAATGCCAAATTTATCTACGACATTAGGATCAATTTCGCAGTAATTATCAATTCTGGCCATGCCAACACCACGTCCGGCCATGCCAACTCCGGTACCATAAAAACGGCGATAATCATCTTTTAAAGAAGCCCCGAAGCCGCCACCTTCTTTCATCTTTCCATCGCGTCCTGGTAGTTGGCCATTTAGCCTGGGTACCTCTCCACCAAAGCCATAACCTGGCATACCCATTCCTCCTCCAAATTCAATATGATACCCTCTTGGGAAATCCAGTTTTTTATTATCATGCGTCCACGGGCCTAACAGGTGAATGCTGCCAGCACTATCTTCATTATAACGTTTTCGATCCATTAATTGCGGCAACATTCCAGACATGGAAGAGCCCGTAGAGTCTTGCAAATATTTTCCTACCAGCCCACTGCTATTCGCCAGCCCGTTCGGATGAGCGTGCGATTTTGAATTAAGCATAATTCTGGCAGATTCGCAGGAACTTGCCCCAAGAATTACTGTTTTTCCACTCACCTGGTATTCCTGCATATCTTCTGTGCTTATATATGAAACTCCGGTTGCAAGGCCCCCCTTATCTGTAAGTACTTCGCGAACCATTGCGTTGGAAATAAGTTCAAGATTGCCCGTTTTTAAAGCAGGAATGACAAGACATGATGATGATGAAAAATCTGCATAAATTTTACAACTCCGACCGCATTGGCCGCAAAAAAAACAAGCACCCCGGTCTTTATTATTGGCCAAAGGCTTGGTTAAAACAGAACCCCTTCCAGGTATTACTTTTACACCCGCGCTCTCCGCTCCTTTTTTAATAAACATTTCACCCAGGCGTAACTTGGGGGGTGGAAGAAATATGCCGTCAGGCTCATTTTCCAACCCTTCCTTTGTTCCATAAACACCAATCAGCATATCCACCTTATCGTAATAAGGTTTTACTTCGTCGTACGTTATCGGCCAGTTTTCGCTATACCCATCATTAGGTTGAAAATCTTTTGGACCAAACCGCAATGATATTCTTCCCCAGTGATTTGTTCGTCCACCAAGCATTCTTGACCGGAACCAATAAAACCGGGTATCTTCTTTGTTAGTGTAAGGCTCCCCATCCAGTTCCCAGCCACCATAAGCAGCATCAAAGTCGCCACCAGCCCTGAATGCTGTACCAGCACCTCTTCTGGGAGATTCGTAAGAAAATTTCAATTGCTGTGAATGCTTTACGGGATCGAAGAAAGGCCCAGCTTCCAACATCAGCACTTTCAGGCCTGCATTTGCTAAAACATAAGCAGCCATCCCTCCTCCGGCGCCAGAGCCCACAATTACCGCATCATAAGATTTTGATGATTTCTTAATTTGAAAATCGCCCATGGATTTTTTATGTAAGGTAATTGAAATAAAATAATATACGGCCCGCAATATTACTAACCCCTATCCTTCCTAAAATTAGGGAGTTAGCATCTTTATAAATCTGAAAAACTCAATTTTTCAACTAATATTCAATAGCTTATAATCTTCATTTTAACACAGGTCTCTTACAGGTCTCGAGGAGTTATTCCTGTACATCGGTGCTATGGGACTGCTTTATCAAATTCAAATCCACATGCGTATCACTAAGTTCATTCCCAGTTACGTTAAAGAGTGAAACCAAAGAATGAGGTTTAAAGAAATAGGCAATGAGTGTAAAGTCTTCGTATATAGTTAACGCTCCCGGTGTTATAGTTTGCCCGAAAAGCGTAAAATGTCCAGCAGATTTTGATTTACTGATGCTTTTTTTGTTTGAAAGACCAGTGTGGGACAACCATTTGCAAAAAGCGGAAGTGTAAATGGATTTTCAATTTTGAAATCTTTAATTCACTAAAATGCTATCTACATATTCTGCAATTGAGTCATGCGGAGTTCTGTATCCATATTTCATAATTAAGTCCTTACATGTTTCAATACTTTTTACCTAAAGAGCTATTTTTAACTAAGAATTCCGTGGAAGCAAGCGCTTGTTTAATACATCTATTCTCTTCTATATGCAAACCCGTTAATTGCAACCTTGATGGCTGGTTTTTTACCGGCACCCAATTTTTACATTATTTCCGGTGGGATTTTAATTCCTGTTGCTGTTTCTATTACCAGGTTCAGTAGAACATAGAAGTGTAGGATAGCCTGGAGTAAAATACCTACCTTTAAAATCTTGCTTTTTATATATGCTGGGTTACGGCCTTAAAAACCGAACCATGATTTGGCAAATTTATGCCCAGACCTAATTTAGCATAAAACAAATCTTCATGGCTGACAAAACAGCAAAGACTACTATAACCAAGGTTGACAATGTAATTGCCGACTATCTTTATAAATCCGATTTTTATCAGATAAAAAACTGGGCTTTCGATTTTAAGAATGATAAACAATTAAGCAGTGGTTATAATGATTGCCTCTGTGTTGTATTTGTAAAAAAAGGAAACTTCCTGTTTAACCAGATATGGTTATAAACAAAGTCCTGAAATAAAAATAAATGTGGAGAAAAATATAGCTTTATGAACAGGACATTCTATGCCGGACGCTTACCGTATTCGGTGGTAATTTTTTTCTTAAAGCTTACAAAAAACAAAAAGGGCAGCATGCATTAGCGAATTCCCGGAAAACAGGCCTGAATGAAAACGCCTGACAAACGAATCCGATGTCGAAAAACCAGGGTAATAGCCAAAACCATGAACCGAAGAAAATTAATTAAAGCGCTCGCCTTAGGTGTTGTCACTCCCCACGTTTTTGTGGAAGGTGGCCCTTTTAGCAGTGATAAAAATTCCCCGGGGGCTTATATTTTGGATAACGCACCAGAAGAATCATTTGCCTCATCCTGGAAGGAATGGCCTGATATGAACTGGGCCGGACCGGAGTATTGGGGCAACCGGCTGCAGGATTGGCGCGTCCGGGATGGAAAATTGGAATGTGTGGTACGTGGCAACAACAGATCCTTGCACTGCCTGACCACGCAGTTGACTGCCCGTCCCGAAGCCTTTGAAAACAGTGTAACAGTAAATATGGCCAATGCTCAGTCCGACGTACCTGGAGAAAGTTATGTCGGCTTCCGGTTAGGAGCCAAAGCCGTTAACCGGTTTGAGGATTACCGCTGCGCTGCCGTTTTCGGTGAAGGATTGGATGCAGGCCTGACAATGGAGGGTCATTTATTTATCGGCATCCAAAAAAGTCCTGCACCTATACGTACCCGAGAAGAAATCAGGATAGTATTGCAATCCAACTATGTTAATAATGCTTACCAGCTTAAACTGTCAGGGTTTGAAAATCTTACCGATAAAGTGCTGGCGGAACTTACGGTGAACGATATTCCGCCGGAAAAATTGATAGGAAATCTGGCCCTTGTTTGTCATTTCGCCAACGAAAAAAAGCCGGGGCTCGGCATATCTGCTGATGGCAGTCCTCTGAAAGATACCAGCACTCCGGCCGAAACAAGCAATAGCAAAAATAAAGAAGCAGCAGTCAGCGCTTCTTTTTCAGACTGGAAAATGTCCGGACCTAAGCTGAGTCATAATCCGGCTCAGACCTTCGGACCCATTTGCTTCGCTCAGTATACGCTCCATAAAAAAATTGTCAAAATTACTGCGCAGCTCGCCCCGGTAGAATTGATAACAGGTCACAAATGTTCGTTGCAGATAAAAAAGAATAATGAGTGGGCTACGCTGCAGGAAAGCAAAGCCGATGTTTTTGGGCGGACAGCGCATTTCCGGTTGGACAACTGGTTAAGCCTGGAAAGTGTGCCTTACCGGGTAAAACTAGAGCTTCCTTTAAAAAATAGCACCCGGGAGTATTTTTACGAAGGCACCATGGCAGCCGAACCTGTTGGCCCTGAAACATTGAAGGTAGCCGTGTTTTCCTGCAACGCCGATTATGGTTTCCCCGATACCGAAATAGCGCCGCACGTGGAAATGCATAAACCGGACATGGCCGTTTTTTTGGGTGACCAATTCTACGAAGGTACCGGAGGGTTTCAGATTCAGACACATCCGTTTGAAATGGCCTGTCTGGATTACCTTCGTAAGTGGTATATGTTCGGCTGGTCGTACCGTGAGGTATTCCGGCATATTCCCACTGCCTTTATCCCCGACGACCACGATGTGTACCACGGTAACGTTTGGGGTGAAGGTGGTAAACATGCTCCTTCAGATAAGGACTGGGCTTATGTAGCACAAGATCAGGGTGGGTATAAGATGGCCGCTGCATGGATCAACATGGTGCAGCGGACCCAAACCAGTCATTTACCCGACCCTTTCGATCCAACACCCGTACAGCAGGGTATCGGCGTTTATTATACGAACTGGAATTACGGCGGCGTGAGCTTTGCCATCCTTGAGGACCGCAAATTCAAATCAGCCCCGAAAAACGTATTGCCGGCAGAGGCCAGGGTGCAAAACGGCTTTATTCAAAATCCGGATTTCGACATTAAAAAACACCGGGAGATACCTGCTGAGCTGCTTGGCGACCGTCAAATGCGTTTCTTAAGTTCATGGGCTACCGATTGGCAGGATGGGGTAAAAATGAAGGCCGTTCTTTCCCAAACCAATTTTTGCACGGTAGCTACCTTACCGCAGGGAAGCATTATTGATTCCATCGTACCTCGCCTTCCCATCCCTGAGCCGGGGCAGTATGTAACCGGCGACGCCCCTACGTTTGATATGGATTCGAACGGCTGGCCACAAAAAGGGCGCGACGAAGCTCTGAAAATAATCAGAAAGTGTTTTGCCTTTCACATTGCCGGCGACCAGCACCTGGCTAGCATGGTGCAGTACGGAGTGGAAAATTTTGGTGATGCTGGTTATGCCTTCGCCGGCCCGGCTCTTAATAACCTGTTTCCCCGACGCTGGTGGCCCAGCCCGCAAAATCACCATTCCCTGCCTGGTAAACCAGCGTATACGGGTGATTTTTTAGACGGTTTTGGCAACCACATGACCATCCACGCCGTGGCTAATCCCCGCAAAACTACGAAACAGCCGGCCCTTATTCATGACCGTGCCACCGGTTATGGCATAGTTACGTTTGACAAGGGTGCACGAACTATCCGCACCGAGTGCTGGCCACGTTATATAAACCCGCAACAAAATCCAAACGGCCAGTACCACGGATGGCCGCTTACCATCAGTCAGGAAGAAAATTACGGTCGGCTTGCTCAGGCCTGGCTCCCGGAGATAAAGGTAAACGGGCTTAACAACCCGGTGATTGAAATCCGGGAGGAACCTACAGGCGAACTGGTTTATTGCCTGCGGGTAAAGGGCAACCGCTTCAAGCCTAAAGTTTTTGCCAAAGGCAGCTACACCATTCGCGTAAGAGATCCCGACAGCTCCCTGGTTATAGAACGCCATAACGTGGAGGCACAAACGAAAAATAATACAACCGTGGTGATTACGGTCTGATGCTGAGAAATGTTGCTGGTAAAAGAAGCGCATCAAATTAAGGGAGTTTGAACTGTTAATCCGGAAAATTATCTATTTTAAATGGAAGCTGTAAAAACAAAAAGTGATGCTTATTAAAGTCTTATTTTGCGCCTCATGTATCGTTTTGATAATGTACGGTGGCAAAAATAGCATTCAACATGCTGGTAAAGTTACCCCAACCAATAAGGCAGTCAGACAACCCAACATTTTATTTGTCATTATGGACGACTGGTCCTGGCCTCACGCCAGTGCCTACGGAGACAAGATAGTTAAAACACCCGCTTTCGACCGGGTAGCAAAGGCAGGGGTTTTATTTACGAATACTTTCTGTGTATCGCCTTCCTGCACACCTTCACGGGGATCCATCCTTACCGGGCAGGCCGTGCACCGCCTGGAGGAAGGCGGCAACTTATGGAGCACTCTCCCCAAAAAATTTAAGGTATATCCCGATGCCTTGGAAGAAGCCGGTTACCAGGTAGGTTTCACGGGCAAAGCCTGGGGCCCGGGAACTATCGACGGAACGGGCAGAACCCGCAACCCTGCCGGACCGGAGTATAACCAGATTGGTGTAAAGCCCACGACAGCGGAGATGACGAATAAAGATTATGCAGCCAATTTCGAGGCCTTTTTTAAAAAGAAGCCCAAAGGGCAACCGTTCTGTTTTTGGTATGGCAGCATGGAACCCCACCGGAAATATAAAAAAGGCATGGGCCTGGAGCAAGGCAAAAATCCAGACCTGGTGCAGGTTCCTGCCTATTTACCCGACCATCCTGAAGTCAGGAACGACTTGTTGGATTATTACGCCGAAATTGAGTATGCCGACCTGCAACTGGGTAAAATGATTGAGCTATTGGAGAAAGCGGGCGAGCTGGAAAATACGCTCATCATGATTACGGGCGATAACGGTTTGCCTTTTCCCCGGTCGAAAGCCAATTTATACGATGGGGGCACCCGGTTGCCCTTGGCCGTAAGCTGGCCGGCACGAATCAAAGGAAACAGGGTTTCGAGTACCTTTATCTCTTTTACCGACTTCGCTCCAACTATACTGGAAGCTGCCGGCCTTACGCCCTGGCCTGAAATGACCGGCATTTCGTTCCTGGATCTCCTGGAAGGGAAAAAAGAAATGCATCGCAACGAAGTTTTCCTGGAGCGCGAACGGCATGCCCAAGTACGGAAAGGCGACCTTGGTTATCCCTGCCGGGCCATCCGCACGAAAGAATTCCTGTACATCCGCAATATGAAACCCGAACGCTGGCCGGCCGGTGACCCGGAAAAATTTGGTGATGTAGACGATTCGCCCACCAAACAATTAATCCTGACTCAACGCAAAGAGAATAACATGCAGCCGTATTTTGAACGCTCTTTTGCAAAACGCCCTGCCGAAGAATTGTACGACCTTCGCGTTGATTCTGCTCAATTGGTAAATGTAGCCGATCAGCCAAAATATGCTGACGCCAGGCAAAAATTAAAAAACCAGCTCGAAAGCTGGATGCGGCAAACTGCTGACCCTCGGGCCAATAACAAGGAGGCGTTTTTTGATGCCTATCCATACTTGGGAAACCAGAACCAGGTTAAAGAAGCCGGTAAGAAAGAAAAATCGCTGTAAAGCAGGCTTGAAATGACCCTGATTCCCGAATAAATGCTCACTAAGTTAAAAACAACATTATACATGAAAAGCTCCCCTTTCGGTAATGCATTTTATCTGCTGCTATTTTTCTGTACGGCCTTTTTTGCGGGATTTAAAGAAAAGAAAATTCCGGGAGGCTTTCAACTAACACAGGGGGCTGCCGAAACCAATAATGGTAAAGCGCCTCCAAAATATAATGTGTTGTTTATAGCCGTTGACGATCTGCGGCCGGAGCTGAATTGTTACGGGAGCACCCACATAAAATCGCCGAATATAGATAAGCTTGCAGCCGGCGGTCTCATATTCAACCGGGCTTATTGCCAGCAGGCCGTTTGCTCCCCTTCGCGAACCAGTTTGCTAACCGGCATGCGCCCCGATGCCACCCGTATCTATGACTTGCAAACGCATTTCCGCAATACGATTCCTGATGTAGTTACCCTGCCGCAGCATTTCAAAAACAACGGGTATTATTCTGTGGGAATGGGTAAGCTATTTCATGGCAATTTACAGGATGAAAGGTCATGGAGTGAGCCCTGGTGGCAGCCTAAGACAAAAAGTGGTTTAGGGTATATGAAAGAGGAAAATATATTACTCGATAAAGGAGCAAAAGGCAGAGGGCCTGCCTTTGAAGAGGCAGACATGCCGGATTCTGCTTATAAAGATGGTAAGATAGCCGATCGCGCCATTCAAACCCTCCAACGGATAAAAGATAAACCGTTTTTTCTTGGCGTGGGTTTTTCCAAACCCCATTTGCCGTTTGTGGCGCCAAAAAAATATTGGGACATGTACGACCCAGTGAAGATTAAATTGCCCGACACCAGCAAGCCGGTTAATGTTCCCTCAATTGCCCTAAGCAACTGGGGCGAACTAAGAGCTTATAAAGACATCCCGTCCAAAGGACCGCTCAGCCCGGAGCAGTCCAGGCAACTGAGGCATGGGTATTATGCCTGCGTAAGCCATATGGACGCCCAGGTTGGGAAGGTGCTGGATGAATTGAAGCGGCTGGGTTTAGATAAAAATACGATCGTAATACTTTGGGGCGACCACGGCTGGAAGCTGGGTGATTACGGTGACTGGTGCAAGCATACCAATTTTGAACTGGATGCCAATGCGGCGTTGATTTTGAGAGCGCCTGAAATGAAATCCAAAGGCAGGAAGACAGATGCCCTGGTTGAATTCGTGGATATTTACCCTTCCTTATGTGAATTGGCCGGAATTCCTTTGCCAACACATTTACAAGGCAGCAGTTTCATGCCGTTACTGAACAACCCTTCCGAAAAAGGCAAATCAGTGGCCTTAACCCAATACCCTCGTGGGGGTGGCATGATGGGTTATTCCATGCGCACCGACCGATACCGTTTTACCAGTTGGCAGAAAAAGGATGACTGGCAGCAAACGACTGCCCTGGAACTATATGACCATCAGAAAGATCCGGGCGAAAAAATAAACCTGGCCAACCAGCCAGAATATGCCAAATTGGTAGGTGAGTTAAGCAGTCAACTAAAGAAAGAATGGCAACATAGTTTACAGGGTAAGCAGTTGTAAAACTGTTTGTACGAGGAATTTGTTTTTAAATTTTTAATCTATGCTATCAAAATTAAAATGCCGCCCTTTTTGATGTCCTAAGCAGCTTGTTTCTGGTTTGGTCTTTTTATGCTTCCAGAATGGGATCTTTTTAACCCTAACCGTCCGAAAACGAATGAAGGCAGTGAAAGCGAATAAGGCGTAAAAAAATAAGATACATATCATCCATGAAAAAAACTTCAGAACACAAGGTCTTTGTCTGTTTTATTATCATCACGTTCTTAGTGAAGATTTCTTCAGCTCAGACGAACACATTAAAAAAACAAGACACTCCTCCCAATATTATTATGCTCTTTGTTGATGATCTTGGCTGGAAAGACCTGGACTGCTATGGAAGCCGATTTTATGAAACACCTCATATAGACAGTCTTGCCAAACAGGGGATAAGGTTTACCAATGCCTATTCAGCTTGTAATGTTTGCTCGCCTTCCAGGGCAAGTTTGCTTACCGGTAAAAATCCGGCCAGGTTACACATCACAGACTGGATACAGGGACATGAAAAACCATATGCCAGATTATTGCCTCCAAACTGGACCCGATTTCTTCCGCTTGAAGAAACGACCATTGCGGAAGTGCTGAAAAAGAAAAATTATGCGACAGCTTCCATTGGTAAGTGGCATTTGGGAGATGATATCAGGTATTATCCCGAACACCAGGGTTTTGACCTGAATATTGGGGGAAATTACCTGGGCAGCCCTCCTTCTTACTTTTCTCCTTATCGTATGCCGAGATTGAAAGACGGACCAAAGGGTGAATATCTTACCGACCGGCTGACGGATGAGGCTATGAAATTTATCAGGGAAAAGAAAGACAATCCGTTCTTTGTGTACCTGTCTTATTATGCGGTTCACGTTCCCCTGCAAGGCAAACCAGAAGATGTTTCTTCTTTTAAGGCAAAGGATAACCCTGAGCCTAACCAACGAAATGCCGTGTATGCAGCTGTTATAAAAAGTGTAGATGAAAATGTTGGCAGGATTACCAGGCTGGTTGACGAGTTGGATCTTTCAAATAATACCCTTATTATTTTTATGAGTGATAATGGCGGAATTGTCGGAGTTAAAAACCGGATCACCTCAAATTTACCATTAAGGGAAGGTAAGGGCACCAGTTATGAGGGTGGAGTTCGAATACCCCTTATTGTAAAATGGAAAGGAAGGATCAAAGAGAATATCATTTGCGATGTACCGGTGATCCACACCGATTTTTTTCCAACTGTTGCTGAATTAACCGGATCCGACATCACGGGTATCCGTAATATTGACGGTGTTACCATTACGCCTTTATTATTTGGCGGCAATCAGTTAAAAAGGGATGAACTTTACTGGCACTATCCCCATTATCACACTGAAGGAGCCACTCCTTTCAGTGCTGTCCGGAAGGGTGATTGGAAGTTGATTTATTACTATGAAACTTTAAAGATGGAACTCTTTAATATAAAGGCTGACCCGGGAGAGTTGAATGATCTGGCTACAAAACAGCCTGAGATGGCTAAAACATTGTATGAAAA
The DNA here is from genome assembly GCA_037718865.1 of Chitinophagaceae bacterium. Taxonomy (GTDB): domain Bacteria; phylum Bacteroidota; class Bacteroidia; order Chitinophagales; family Chitinophagaceae; genus JADCRZ01. Next base: position 12,355 of record JBBJMP010000026.1, read on the forward strand.
AATAAAAAGCTGGAAACAGAAACTGGGCGCGCAGGATCCGGTGCCAAATCCCGCCTATGATCCGTTAAGAGTGAATGAGGGACGAAACGCGCAACGTGTAGTGGTTGATTCCTTGTCGATCGAGTAAAGTATCCAATAATATTTACCTGTATAGTATGATTAATTAATCTTTCGTTTTTTTATTAACAGGTGTACCCGGATCTATAGGTATGGTTCCGGCACGCAAAAGTTCAGCAAGTTCATCCCTTGTCTTCGCATATTCCCTTTTGCCTGACAAGTTGGTTATTTCACCCGGATCGTTCTGCTCATCGTATAATTCTACACCGGCCTTTCCCTCATCCCACTCCGTAAACCGCCAACGTTCGGTTCGCATGCTTCTCCCCATAAGTTTTTGTCGCTGCACTTGCGTAATGGCAGGCTTTTTCCATGCGGCATCCGGATTTTTGAGAAGGGGAACAAGGCTTGTACCCGAAAGGGTTTTAGATACAGTCAAACCACATAATTCGGCAAGGGTCGGATACAGATCAACTAACTCCACTGTTCGTGGCGATGCAATGCCTTTAACCCCTCCCGGAACGGATATGATAAGCGGAACCCTTGCTGAATTTTCAAATAAACTTTGTTTCATCCATTGTCCATGCCGGCTTAGGTTATAACCATGGTCGCCCCATAAAACAATTATGGTGTTATCCGCTAATTTAAGTGGATCTAAAGCTTCCAAAACTCTTCCCACCTGCGCATCCATAAAAGAGATACATGCATAATAAGCCCGGATGGCCTCTTTCCGCTTCTCCTTGTCCAAACCCCAGTCAGGAGGTTTGGTAAAAAAAGCTGCATCAGGTATATCATTCAGATCATCGGCAGGTTCAACAGGTAAAGAAATGTTATCGATAGGATACATATCAAAATATTTCTTTGGAGCTACATAAGGCGAATGGGGGCGAAAAAAACCTATTGCAAGAAAAAAAGGTCTATCCTTATTTTGCCTCAGCAATGTAATGGCTTCTGTAGCTACTTTTCCATCCGTTTGTTCTTCATCGGTACCTTCAGCCGCCAGGATAGCAAGCGTATTTCCCAATCCTCTTTTGGGAAGTAAATTGTTTATTAAAGCTTCTTCAGTCTTATCTCTTCCGATAGGATTAAACCTTTGCACCCATGAAAGAGAATCGTCCATTCCGTTTGTGCCAATATCCTTTGGAACTCCATAATGGTATAGCTTACCTACCCGTGCAGTGTGATAACCGTTTTTCATAAAATGTTGCGGTAATGTTACTACGTCCGGTATTGTTTTCCGGAAGAACGTAGCATTTTCATACACCTGGATAACATCGGGTCTTAAGCCGGTCATTACCGAAGCCCTGCTTGGATTACATAAAGGAAACTGACAATATGCGCGGTTGAACTGTACACCCCTTTTTGCAAGTCTGTCAAGATTTGGTGTTTTAACTAACGGATGGCCATAATTGCTTAAATCAGTATTTAAATCGTCAACAGCAATAAAGAGTACGTTATAATTTTTCTTTTGAAGCCTCGCCATGCGACGATCCGTAAAACCGGCAATGCAAGTAGTCATGATGAGCACAATAATGCTCATATATAGCATCAGTTTATTAGGGAAGAAATAATACTTATTCATATCAGGTTAATGCGTTTTTATGTATGTAATTTATCTTCTCAGGTTACGAGAAATAAGCGATCACCTTTTAACCCCTTTAATCGCTTAAAGGTATTGTATTTCCTTTCTCCTCTACCCAACTTCTTAATGGCCGATGGACGCAGATGTGCCCGGCTTTGCCGTTCATCAGATGGTGAGAGATGGAGAAAGGCCGGTAATTTTAACTATTGGTTAATAATTAAAAAAATAATAGCTTACTGAATGATTCGAGCTAATTCTAAAAGACATGATTCAGAAAAAAAATATTTTGATTTTTGTACTATTTCTGATAAGCGGTAGCTGGGCTTTTAAACCGGAGCATACAAAGCAGTTTACTCTGGTTGTTCAGGGCAAACCCAATAAACCTAATATTATTTTTATCCTGGCCGATGATTTGGGCTATGGCGATTTAGGCTGCTACGGCCAGCAAAAAATAAAAACCCCAAACCTGGATAAAATGGCTAAGGCCGGCATGCGGTTTACGCAGTTCTATGCCGGCTCTACGGTTTGCGCCCCTTCGCGCGCGAGCCTCATGACGGGTAAACATACGGGCCATAATCTTATCAGGGGCAACGGTGAGGTACCCTTACGCCAGACCGATACCATTCTACCCCAACTGTTAAAAAAGCAGGGGTACGTTACCGGTATGGTAGGTAAATGGGGATTAGGATTAAAAGGCACTTCCGGAGAGCCCGAACGGAAAGGCTGGGATTATTTTACGGGTTACCTGCATCACCGGGAAGGGCATTTCCAGCAGGCTGATTCCGTCTGGAAATTGATGAACGGCGTCAGCCGGAAAATGCCTGTTTCCAAGACCGATTACGTAAACGAAATTTTTGCAAAGTCTGCACTTGATTTCATTGATCAAAATAAAAAAAATCCTTTCTACCTCTACGTGGCTTTTACCTTGCCGCACGCGGAACTCAAAGTACAGGACCGCTATTTAAGACAATATCAGCAGCCCGACGGACAAAGTGTATTTACCCCGGAGACGGCTCATCCTGCTGGCCAGCACTACGGACCCCAGCCTTTTCCCAAAGCCGCTTATGCCGCTATGGTAACCAGTGTAGATGATTATGTGAGTTGGATACTGAGGAAACTGGCTGAATCCGGTTTAGAGGAAAACACGATCGTATTCTTTTCCAGCGACAACGGCACACACGTGGAGGGCGGGCGTACCCTGAAGGATGCTACTGAATTCTTTAGAAGCTCAGGCGCTCTGCGTGGGGTAAAACGTGATTTGTACGAAGGAGGCATCAGGGTTCCATTTCTTGCCTATTGGAAAAATACCATAAAACCCAACACCACCAGTACCTATGTGGGTGCTTTCTGGGATATAATGCCCACCCTAAGCGCTTTAGCGGGCGGCCAATCACCGGCCGGAACCGATGGTATCTCCTTTGTGCCCGCGCTTTTGAGCCAAAAAAATCAGCCGAAACACGAAAGCCTATACTGGGAGTTTTATGAACAGGGCTTTAAACAGGCCGTCAGAAAAAGCGAGTGGAAAGCGATCCGGTTTTATAAAAACGGCCAACCGGAACGTACGGAATTGTATGATCTAAAAAAGGATTTGCGTGAAGAGCAAAACCTGGCGGCTTCTATGCCCGGACGGGTTAAGGCTTTGGAAGCGATTATGGATAAGGAACATATACAATCCGAACATCCGCTATTTCAACTGGTACAGCGATAAGTTAATAATACGACATGATATCCGTAAAAATATTGCCTTTATTTTTTTCTTTCGTTTTTCACCAGTTGCCGGCCCAGGATCAGATACAATATTATGTATCGCCCCATGGTAAATCAACGGCCGACGGCACCAGTGCGGCTACGCCGTTCGCTTCCCTCGAAACCGCCCAACAAGCCATCAGGCGGTTAAAGCAAGCTGGTGAGCTAACAAAACCGGTTGTTGTAAATATGCTTGGGGGCACTTACAACCTGGAGAAACCGGTTGTTTTTACTGAAGAAGATGGCGGCGCTGAAGATACGCCCATTACCTATCAGGCCTATCAGGAGGGGGAAGTCATCATCAGCGGTGGAAAAACAATTACCGGCTGGAAGCCTTTCAAAAATGGCCTTTGGATGACAAGGCTTCCTAAAGTCAATAAAGGTCAATGGCAGTTTCGCCAGCTCTATGTAAACGGAACTTTGCGTCAACGGGCCCGCACGCCCAACCAGGGCTTCTTGCGGGTTAAAGGTTTTCCGGACGGCGGTCCCGAAGTCCATTACCACACCGATTGCCAGCGCTTTGAATTTGCCGAAGGTGGCCTGAACCCCCAGTGGACAAACCTTACAGACGTTGAAGTCATCGTATATCACTTCTGGACCGATTCACATTTACCTATTCAATCCATTGACGCCAAAAGCCGCATTGTAACGTTTCAGCACAAGGCCGGCAAAGTTTTTACCAATGATTTTACTAAAGAAGGCGCCCGTTATGTTGTGGAGAACTTGTGGGAGGCATTGGATGCCCCAGGCGAATGGTACCTGAACAAAAAGACGGGCATCCTTTATTACTATCCCATGCCTGGGGAAGATTTGATCAAGGTGGAAGTTGTTGCCCCGGTTGCTCCTGAATTGCTCCGCCTGGAAGGCAAACCTACCGAACGCAAACCGGTAACTTACCTTAATTTTAAAGGGCTCATTTTTCAGTATGCCCATTTTGAATTACCGGCCGGCAATTCTAACGATAAACAAGGCTCCGCCAGTGTTCCGGCCGCCATTACATTGAAAGGAGCACAGAACTGCATCTTCGAGCGTTGCCGGGTACGGAACCTGGGTACATTTGCATTTGATATTTTAGACGGCTCGCAGCACAACCAGATAAAGCATTGCGATTTGAGTTACCTGGGGGCCGGCGGCATAAGGCTGAACGGCGGTACCGAAAAGGACCATCCGCTGCTGCGCACAGCCTACAACCAGGTTATCGATAATATCTTGCATCATTACGGCGAAATCTTCCCCTCGGCGGTAGGCATGCTGCTGATGAATGCCGGCAACAACGAGATAGCTCACAATGAAATCCATCACGGCTGGTACACTGGCATTTCAGTAGGATGGGTCTGGGGCTACCGACGCAGCACCAGTATCCATAATACGATTGCCTACAACCACATCCATGACATAGGCCAAACAGGTCTGCTTTCGGATATGGGTGGCATTTACACCCTGGGCGTATCACCAGGCACCGTTATCCGGAACAATATCATCCACGACATTAACGCCAATCACTACGGAGGCTGGGGAATGTATCACGACGAAGGCAGCACCCATTTGCTGGTCGAAAATAATATTGTCTATAACACTAAATTCGCTCCTTTCAATATACATTTCAGCAAGGAAGTAACCGTGCGCAATAATATTTTTGCCTTGGGAAAATTAGAGCAACTTAGCCGCGGCCGGGTAGAACCGCACAAGAGCGTCTTTTTCGAGAATAATATAATTTACTGGCGTGAGGGGGAACTGCTCAGCAAAAAATGGCAGGACCAGCCATACAAATTCCATTTATCGGCTTTACGAGAGCCGCAGGAAATCACCAGCACATTCGACATGGATTACAATCTCTACTTTAATCCAACGGCTACCCTTGAACAGGTTAAGTTTAACGGGCAAAGCTGGAGTGAGTGGCAACAGCGCGGTAAGGATGTCCATTCGCTGTACACTGACCCTATGTTCGTAGATGCGGGGGGTTTTGATTTCCGGCTACGTCCTGAATCACCCGCTTTCAAATTAGGTTTTCAACCCATAGATGTGAGTAAAGTGGGTGTACGGAAATGAAAAAAAACACTCAATGCCGACCTGGGTACCTGATCTTTCAACAAATTTAAGGGTCTTGTTATTCATCTTCTCTTGTTGATAGTAAACAAGAGTAATGCCCAGCAACATCCCAATATTGTTTTCATACTGTCTGATGATCATAGCGTACCTCATCTAGGTTGTTACGGAAGCCCGGGCATTCAAACTCCTAATCTTGACAAGTTCGCCCGGCCAGGAATGAGGTTTGATAAGATGTATGTAACTGCACCTCAATGTGTACCTTCCAGGGCCTCTTTAAAGCCCTCCGGTCTGATAAAGGAAAGTCAATTAATTGAATGGAAAATTTAAACAATAATAATTTTAATAGCATGATGAAGCCTTCTTTACATGTATACCTGAGCGTTCTGCTGAGCTTATCTGCCATTGCCCAGGAAAGACCCAATATCCTTTGGCTGGTTACCGAAGACATGAGCCCTTACCTGAGCTGTTACGGCAATAAGATGATCTCTACTCCAAATTTAGACCAACTGGCAAAACAAGGTATTCGGTTCACCCAGGCCCATTCCAATGGGGTGCAATGTTCGCCTGCAAGGTCCACCGTTATTTCAAGCATATACGCAACCAGTCTGGGAACAGATATTCACCGGGAAAAAAGGCCTGTAAATGATTCTTTCTATTTTCCCATTTACATGCGCAGGGCAGGCTATTACTGCACCAATAACCCAAAAGAGGACTACAATTCTGTAAAAACGCCTGTGACTGTTTGGGACGAATCAGGCAGAAAGGCCCACTACTTTAACCGTACCAATAAGAATCAGCCTTTTTTTGCAGTGTATAATCAGAATATTACCCATATGACCAGGGTTGCTACCAGGAACACTGAAGGCAGGGAGCAAAGAACGGTGGCCATGAAGGATGTGGAAGTACCAGGTTATATCCCCGATCTTCCGGAAGTGCGGGATGATATCTCGTGGAATATGGGGGCGGTTCAATTGATGGACCAATGGGTGGGGAAAATGATAGCAGAACTGAAAGCAAAGGGAGAATTTGATAATACCATTATATTTTTTTATTCCGACCATGGGGGCACAGTTCCCAGGGGAAAAGCCTACGTGTATGAAACAGGCGGCCTTGTGCCGCTCATCGTCTATTTTCCTCCAAAGTGGCAGCACCTGGCAGGTATGGCACAACCATCTGTCACTGACAGACTGGTATCGTTTGTTGATTTTGCCCCCACTATTTTAAGCCTCGCCGGCGAGAAAATCCCTTCTTTCATGACGGGCAAGCCTTTCTTTACCGACATTGGGCAAAGGAAAGAAAACATCCGTGGTTATGTCATCTCCTTTACGGCCAATCAAGGCCCTAGTTTTATGCCTTCCCGCTCGATCAATGACGGTAAGTTTCACCTGATCTGGAATTTCCAGAGCGCTTACCCCAACGGCGCCCGTCAAAGCTACCAGTGGCAGATGCCCGCGCAAATGGCCTGGGATAAAGCAAATATGCAAGGGAAGCTTACCACGGACCTGCATAAAAAGTTCTGGTTGCCATCACCTGCTTTTGAGTTATATGATATCAAAAATGACAGCTTAGAAATTAATGACTTATCAAATATTGCTGCATACGCGCAAGAGTTAAAGCGGTTGAAGCAGTTGTTAATAAACGAATTGAATGAACAAAAAGACATTGGTTTTATTCCTCCCGAATACAGGAAGGATCTTCAAAAGAATGGAGATTTATATAGTGTGATCCGCAAAAATGGTAACCAAGTAGACAGAATAATTAATGCGGCTACCCTTGCCTCTGAAAAGAACGCTGAAAATCTTAAAAAATTAACTGCATATCTTTCTGATAGAGATCCGGTTATCCGGTATTGGGGAGCCAGTGGCCTATGCGGGTTGGCCAAGGCGGGCCTTATCTCAGCCTTGCCTGAAGAAGCCAGGGTTTCTTTTTTTGATGATAATGTGATAAAAGAAGTGAAATGCCTGCTTGCAGAAGCCATGATCTACAAGGGCGATTCAAAAACCGGCCTGGATTATTTAGTAGCTGAAGCAGGGAATAATTTTTCCCCAGCCGTAGCCTGTCTTCAAAATATCGGAAAGCTTGCCAGGCCAGTTGTAAACAGCATTAAAAAATTTGTAGTCGACAAGGATATAAAAAATAAATTTTATTTAACCTCCGTATTGATCAATTGCGGCGAACTGCCTTATACTGATCTTTACAAATATGAACCCAAAGGAGCAGGTGAATAAAAGTTAGGAACAACTCTTTTGCTAACCGGCTTCAATCCTAAGCAAAGTAGTATGTGAGTTCAAAAATAGTTGTTGTTGGTAGCTATACTTATTAAAGCTGGAAAATTTACATTATTAGGAGAAACACTGGTCGGCGAAACATTTTTCATGTATGAAGGCGAAGAAAGGTACCTTTATTTCCATTCTTCAAATATTCCAAACGCCAACTGCTTGACCAATCATTCTACAAATGAGGTTAAAATACTGCTTTGCAAAGTAGCGGAGGGTGATGAAAACGCGTGTGGACAGCTTTTTGAAATCTATTACAATCAACTGGGTGCCTTTATTCAACGCATTACTGAATGTGAACAGCTAACAAAGGAGATCGTTCAGGATGTATTTCTAAAAGTATGGACCAGGCGCAGTTCGCTTTCCGATATTAACTGCTTTCATGCCTACCTTATTGTTATGGCCAGGGATCATGCCTTTAATTGTTTAAAACAAATTGCCAGGGAAGATACACAAAAAAAAGAATGGGTCAATACAACGCTAAGCCAGGCTGCTGCTGATACCGAAGAAGCAGATAGCACCAACGCAGGCGGCCATATTGAGGCTGCAGTGGAATTACTTACCCCACGTCAAAAGGAAATTTTTACATTAAGCAGGATAAATGGCATGAAGCAACCCGAAATAGCCCGCAAGTTGCACATATCACTTGAAACAGTCAAAAAGCATTCGTTGCTCGCGATGCGTTTTTTGAAAAATCATCTCCGTATTCATACTGACCTTATTATTCTTTTCTTGCAAGCCTTTTCTAAAAAAATAATTAAATTTTACTACCACCTTTCTGAAACTCCGTTGTCTTACCTGTAATAAAATGCTGTATGGCTTTAAACAAGTACAACTACCTGATGCGATGAATAAACCAAGATTAAACTATTTATTTCACGCATACTTTAGTAAAAGCGCTACACGTGAGGAACGTGATGAACTGATGGAATTACTGAAAGACCCTGAAAATGATGAGCAGGTAAAAAATTTACTTACGAAAACATTACATGACTTTAACGGCCAGGAAAAGCTTTTTAATGTGAGCCAGGGCAAGATGATGGTTGAGAAGATAGTCGAATGACTAAGGCTCAATCAACTCATATAATAATTGGGCTTCTTTACTTTTAAATCTCATATAATGAAGAAAAATTTATGCTACCATGTTACAAGTTGTTTTTTGATAATGCTGTTTTTAACTGGGTTCTCGCTAAAAGCCAAAGCGCAAATTACTGTTACCGGTTCCGTTACAGCTGCTGGAACCAATGAAGTTTTAATTGGTGCAACAGTAGCCATAAAGGGAACCACTTTAGCTACCACTACTGATGCAAAAGGGCAATACACTATTAGGAATGTCACTCCGCGGTCAACCTTGCTTTTTAGTTATTCAGGGTTCGGCAACCGGGAGGTATCCTCAAATGGACAATCGGTTGTCAATGTAGTCCTGGCAGCAAATGATAGTGCACTTCAAGGGGTGGTGGTTGTTGGGTATGGTACCCAAAAGAAAAGGAATGTGACAGGAGCCGTGGGTTCGGTTAAGTTTGACCAGGATATATCCAGCCGGCCAATGGTGGAATTTGGCCAGGCATTATCCGGCAAGGTAGCAGGAGTACAGGTACTTACTGCCAGCGGGCGGCCCGGTTCTTCTTCAACCGTGCAGATCCGGGGATTAGCTTCTATTTCTGCAAACAGTTCACCGCTGATTGTTGTTGATGGCAACCCTCTCCCCAGCTATGATTTAAACCTTATCAATAGTGCCGACATTGAATCCATTGATATTTTGAAGGATGCTTCTTCGGCCGCTATTTATGGGTCGAGAGGAGGAAACGGGGTAATTCTTATCACTACTAAAAGTGGCAAATCAGGGAAAGGCAGGCTGGATTTTAGCTATGCTACCACTTTTCAGCAAGCAATAGACCGGGTTGAGATGATGAATTCGCGCGAGTATGCGCTGGCCTCTATTGATGCTGCCCAAAACGCATGGATTGATAGAGGAGGCGATCCGAGTGCACCGAATACCCTGGCTGCGAGAGGTGCTTACAAATATACCTGGCCAGTGGCATTTAATAATCCAGACACCCTTGTTTATACCGATTTTCAGGATCTTATTTTTCGTACGGCCCCCATGCATAAATTTGATTTAAGTGTTTCAGGTGGAAATGAAAAATCAAATTATCTTATCTCCGGAGGGTATATTACACAACAAGGAATCGTCATTAATTCAGATTACAGCAAATATGCCTTAAGCATAAAAGCGTCTTCCAAAATATTGGATTGGGTAGAGATTGGCGGAAAGTTAGGCGCTGTGTACGATAAGTCGAACACTCCTATTGACCGTATAACAGAGTGGGCTGTACAATATCCAACTATTTATCCTGTTTATGGAACCAATGGCTATCTGGGCGATGCCACGAATACTCCTGGTTTGCAGAATTACGACAACATTCTTTTCAGGGCAAGAAATGGCCACCCTTTATATGTAATCAATGACAGAAGACCAAGTCAGAACTTTAATAGTTTAGGAAACATATATGCGCAATTTGAATTTATTCCCGGTTTACGACTTAAGTCGTCACTTAACTATTTCTATAACCGCCAAGACAATTCAACATACGCCGCAGTACAGCATAACATGGGGCCCAGTTATAATACTGAAGGCGTGCTTACTGGTACCCAGGCAAGAACTATTAACTATAACCTGCAAAACCTGCTAACATATGATAAGGAAATAGGTGATCATAACCTGTCTGCATTACTAGGTTATGAATATCTTAAAAATGATTTTTACAGTGCAAGCCAGGGACGGAACAGGTTTGATAATGACCAGATTCAATACCTGAGTGCCGGGCAGGTTATCTCTGTAGCTTCAGATAATGCCACAGAAACTGTGTTGATTTCAAGTTTTGCACGGGCGTCTTATAATTTTAAGAATAAATATATTGCTTCTGTTTCATTTCGGCGGGATGGGTCTTCAAGGTTTGGCCCAAATAAAAAGTGGGGGTATTTTCCGTCTGCTTCAGTAGGATGGATCGTATCGGATGAGGTATTCATGACCAATCTTTCTCAGGTTAACAATTTAAAATTAAGGGCCAGCTATGGCTTTACCGGGAATGATAGAATCGGCGATTACCGTTGGATTGGTTCCATGCAACAAGGACGAGTGGCCTTTGGGACTACTCCGGGTATTTCTTATTACCCTTCCAGCATTTCAAATCCTGACCTGGGATGGGAGCGCACGAAACAGTTTAATTTTGGATTAGATCTTGGTTTGCTGAATAACCGCATAAGTTTGGAAGCAGATTACTATATCTCGAAATCAGACGGCTTATTGCTTGAAGTTCCTATTCCTCAGGTATCCGGGTTCGGTAGCGTTTTTCAAAATATAGGAGAGCTGGAAAATAAAGGTATAGAGTTAGCCTTAACAACCCAAAATATGAAGGGGGCTTTTGAATGGTCTACACAAATAAATTTCTCCCGTAACAGGAATCAAATATTATCCCTGGGCCCCAATGATGCTCCTATGAACCTAAATGCGAGTAATGCTTTACCCGTGCGGAATGAAGTTGGGCAGCCAATCTTTAACTTCTATGGATATAGATATATTGGCGTTTATAAAAATCAAAAAGACATTGACTCAGACCCTTCTCATTTGCCAGGTACAAAACCGGGGGATGGCAGATATGAAGATCTTAATAAAGATGGAAAGCTGGAATCAAATGACCGGACTATCATCGGAAACCCGGCGCCTGACTTTACTTATGGTATAACCAATAATTTCAAATACAAAAATATTGACCTTAGTTTCCTTTTCCAGGGGGTTCAGGGTAGTGAAGTATTCGACAATAATCTGCGTCGTTCTTTATTTTATCATGAAGGCAGAAACTACGCGAAATCTGTCGTTAACAGATGGCGATCAGAAGCACAACCTGGCGATGGCTACCATCATAAATTGACGGTTGATCTGCATGGCCTGGAGCAAACCCCCTCAAGTTACTGGATTGTAGATGGTTCCTATGTCAGGCTTAAAAGCCTTACACTTGGGTATAATATGCCTGCTAGTCTAATCAGTAAAATAAGTTTAGGTTCAGTGAGGGTTTATTTAAATGGACAAAATTTGTTTACTGCCAAGAATGCTAATCTTTTTGATCCGGAAAATTTTAGCGGAGGCGCCGACCAGGCATTACAAAGGGGTGCAAGCCATTCTCCTTATCCTACAACTAAAACATATTCCTTAGGTATTAACATTTCACTCAAATAAATAAGAAATTGCCCGTATGAGAAATATTAAATATTTTATCCTAATAGTAGTCACGTTAATTTTACTGGGTTGTAAAAAAGAAGAGCTTGATCTTTATCCCCTTACAAGCCTTACTGAAGCAAATTCTTACAATACCGAAACCCAGCTTACCCAGGCGGTTAATGATATTTACCGTCAAATGCGAATTATTTACAATGCACAGGGAATTGCAGATTTGTTTGGAGAGTTACGGTCTGACAATACTTACATAAAGATTGCAGCAGCAGGTGGAGCCACTTCAAACGATATAATCAATTTTACAATAAGAACAGATAATCCTTTAATCGCAACTGCCTGGGCAAACTGCTACAATGCTATTTTTATATGCAACAATGCCATAGAGCAATTGGAGAAAACAACGGTTGTTTTTCAACAGCCCGACGTAAAGGAAAGGCTTAAGGCAGAAGCGGTATTTGTAAGGTCCTTAATTTATTTTAATATGGTAAGGGCATGGGGAGATGTTCCCCAGGTTTTAAAAGTGATAACCCCTGAACAAAGCTATTCGTACATTCGCGAAAGCAAAGATGTAATCTATAAACAAATTATTGGCGATCTAAACTATAGTAAAGGTATATTGCCAGCCAGATACACTGGAACCAATATCGGAAGGATAACTAAATACGGGGCCACAGGAGTTTTAGCAAAAATTTATCTGACGCTGGGCGATAAGCCTAATGCTGAGAAGGAATTACGTGAAATTGTTAATTCCGGGCTGTATTCATTAGATGCAAATGCCAACGGGGTCATTAATACAGATGATTACCTGTTCAATTTCCAGGCAACTACAAAGAATAGCAAAGAATCTGTTTTAGAAGTGCAATACCTGGGAGGTGTGAATGCCTCTAACAGTAACCACCAGGAATTTTATGCACCCTGGCATTTTGCTTATCATTTGCCGGGGTCTACAGAGAACCTGTTGGGGCAGGGATATAACACTCCAACAGAAGATATTTTCAACGAATTTGAATCAAATGATCCCAGGAAAGCTGCCTCTGTTAATCCGGGGTTTATTAACCTGACCACTAATCAATTTGTAGATTACCCGTGGACGCCCAAATTTTATGACCCAACCTGGAGAAATCCCGGACAAAATTTCGAAATTATCCGTTATGCGGATATCCTGCTTATGTTATCGGAAGTTACTAATGACCCCGCTAACCTCAACATGGTAAGAGCCCGTGTTAGCATGCCCGGCTTTGGGCAACCTGGGTTTCCCGCCAAATATAATACCCTGGCTTTAGCTATTGAACATGAGCGAAGAGTTGAACTTTCGTTTGAATTTCACCGGTTTTTTGATTTAGTGCGAACTGGCCGGGCCATTGAGGTCATGAAATCAAAAGGATATAAGATTGACCAAAACAATTTGTTCTTCCCCATCCCCCTTAATACGATAGATGTAAATCCAAAAATCACCCAGAATGCAGGATACTAAAAGGATATAAATAGTTTTTCACGACAACGGAGATTTTTTGCAAGTATCCTAAACAGTTTTCCAGGCCTTGTTTTAAGCTAACATTGTCCAATTCCAATATAGCATCAATCATCGTTCATGAACTATAAAAAATACAAGTTCGCTTCCCTATTCTCTCTGATTCTATTTCTTATAGGTTCCGAACATGAAGTGCTGGGTCAAAATTCGAAAATGGCGGCGCCAAATATTATTTTCATTATTGCAGATGATGTGAGTTGGAATAATATTGGCTGTATGGTAACCCGGCAGTACGAACACCAAACATTGACCAACTCGCCCGGCAGGGAATCCGGTTCGATAATGCTTTCGTAACCACGAGCTCATGTAGTCCGAGCCGCAACAGCATCTTTACTGGCAGATACCCCCATAGCATATTGCTCTCAAAACTTCCGGAAGACGCTCAATGCTCAGGAGATGAAACATTTCTTGATCCAAGTGAGCTTATTGATAAATTTAAGGCATATCCATTCATCGTAACCAACACTTACAAATTGATGGAGAGTTGTAATATTGAAATGGATTTTAGAATCGATAAGAATAAAAAGACATACGGAGGCGTCGAAGAGGATGACCGGATTTTACTTGAGAAAATGGCCAACGACGGGCTCGTTTCACGCTACGGCATACGAAACAAAATAGTAATAGAAAGATTGAAAAAAGAATTGCAGATTATCAATGACCTTGGATATAACTCTTATTCCTGATTAATTATGATGTTATCCGTTATGCCCAGTCCCGGGGATTATACTACGTTGGAAGGGGTAGTGGGGCACACTCCATTGTAGCCTATTGCTTACGCATTACGGATGTGGATCCCATCGAGCTTAATTTATACTTCGAACGTTTCTTAAATCCTCACAGAACCTCTCCCCCTGACTTCGATATTGATTTTTCCTGGACTGACAGGGATGAGCTGATTGATTATTTCTTCAACGGTATGGCAAAAAACATGTGGCGCTCTGGCTTCTTACCCCACCTCCAACGGGATGCCATTATCAGGCAGCTAGGCAAAGTCTTTGGCGTGCCGGATCAGGAAATAAAAGCACTTCAGCGCACTACCCGGCCACAGGATAAACGTCAACAAGAATATTTGCATAAACAGGGCTGGACATTGGAGCAGGCTGCAATTTCTTGACAGGTTTATTCAAGATCGAATATAATGCTTATCTTTTGCGACCAGTAACTGTCGGTCAGCAACAACCCGATAGCTATCGGGTGTCTGCCTGCACAACTTTAAACATTCACATATCAAAACGATTATCATGAACAGAAGATCTTTTTTAGGCAATGCCGCTTCCGGGCTCGCCGCTTCCGGAATTCTTACTTCCATTCCCTCCGCCGTCTTTGCCATGTCGAAGAGAAAAGGCATTGATATGCCACTCGGCTTTCAGTCCTATGTATTTCGGGATGTGATCGGCCAGAAACCAGAGGAGACAATGAAACGGTTGGCAGGCTATGGTTACCAAAACGTGGAATGGTGCAGTCCAAAGGGATACCAGGGGGATTTCGCTCCACTCGCTAAATATTCAGGTAAAGAACTTAAAAAGATTACCAACGATTCCGGACTGCAAACCACCAGTTGCCATTTCACCTGGAAAGAGATTACAGACGATGCAAGCCTGGCTGAACGTATCGGGTTCGCTAACGAATTAGGTTTGAAAAACATCGTATGTTCAGGGGGACTTATGAGCAAAACGGAAGATGAGGTAAAGAAACGATGCGACCAGATGAACCATGTAGGTGAGATGGTGAAAAAAGGCGGCATGATTGCAGGATATCATAATCATAACGGCGAGTTTGACGAAAAATTCGATGGTCGTCCGCAATACGATTTGATGATGGAGCGCCTCGATCCCTCGCTGGTAAAGATGCAGTTCCAGGTAGCCGCCATTACCTCAGGATATAAAGCCCAGGATTATTTTCGCAAATTCCCCGATCGTTTCATTTCGGCGCACCTCCAGGATTATAGTCCTGCAGATCATAAGAAAGAAGTAGTTATGGGTACAGGCATTGTTGACTGGAAAGATTTTTTCGACGCTGCCAAAGTTGGTGGGCTTCAATATATTTTTGTAGAGATGGAATCTGACCCAACGGTTATGCAGGGATGCGCCAACTATATAAAAAACATGTAGTCAAAAAAAATTATCAGTCAAAAAATTTATTACTGATAGCAGTGTTTATGCTGGGCTCGTACCGGCACGAGCCCTAGGCAGTGGACGTTGCTGGAAATGAGCACAAATGTTCAATAAATCACAAATGTTTATTAGAAGTACAAATGCTTAATTTACCACGTCAGCCCTGCTTTTGGCAAACCGCATGTTGAACAGCGTATAGCCAAAAGCCCCGAAGTCTAATCTTCAGGGCTTTTGTGTTTTATTTTAAACAGCTTTATTTTCCTCGGGGCTTATCGGCTATACTGCTAAATGTTATGCGTTCGTGCTATCCTCTACATGGTTTTCTGTTTCAATTTCATTATGTCGTCTTATATAGCTCTTTCAATAAAACTACCAAGGTCCTTTCAGTTTAACTTGATAAAATCGTTTGCCATCAAATCGATAGAGTCCAGATCCAGCACCCCACCACATATTTCCAGATTTATCCTGATACATACTTTGAACACAACAGTTAATTCCGTCTTTTTCTGCAAATACGGTAAAAGGTTTTTCGCCTATCATTAAGTTGACAGATGGGTTGTATCTGGTCATACTACCCCTGGCTGAAACCCAAATGATACCTGATTCCTCTTCATAGATACCCCAAGTTTCATTTCCGCCTAATCCATCATTTGTTGTGAAGTTTGTAAAAGTTTTTCCATCATATCTGCAAATACCACCCTTCATTGTAAACCAAAAATTCCCTGTTTTATCTTGTATCATGCCGCCTGCATAGTTATCGCCCAAACCTTCTTTCTCAGTAATATTTATAATCGCTTTTCCATCAAAGCGATAAACTCCATTATCTTGTGAAGCAAACCAGATATTTCCCATTTTATCTTCTAGTGTCACGTCAACTTAATATTGTCGTATATATTTCATAACTTTACCTTCCAAAAAGGTTATGATGAAATATAAAGTTACTTTAACCATGGAAGAGCGTGAGCAACTCATCGATATAGTTAGCAAAGGCAATCATAGTGCACAACTTTATCGGAACGCTTATATTTTACTGAATTGCGATGAAGGGAAGTATTCAAGAAAAATTATTAATGAAGAAATTTCTCGTGTTTTGCAAATCAGTATGAGAATGATAGACCGTGTAAAACAACGATTTGTTGAAGAAGGTTTTGAAGCTTGCTTAGCGCGTAAGCCCATGAGTAAAACAAAAGAGAAGAAGGCTGACGGAGAGGTAGAGGCTCACCTGATAGCCCTGAGTTGCAGCAAGGCGCCTATGGGTTTTACAAAGTGGTCGTTGCGATTGTTGGCTGATAAAATGGTAGAACTCAAATATGTGGAAAGCATTTCTCATGAGACAGTAAGGCGGGTTCTAAAAAAAACGAGTTGAAGCCCTGCAAAGTAGTGGGGTGGATAATACCACCATCACAGAACAGTCAATTTGTAGCCAATATGGAGCAGGTATTGGATGTGTATAAAAGGCAATACGATAAGGCCTTACCTGTGATATGCATGGATGAATCACCCAAACAATTAATAAAGGAAACAAGGGTTCCGATCCCAATGCAACCAGGACGAGAGGCTCGACAGGATTTTGAATATGAGCGGTGTGGCGTAGCCAATATATTTCTTGCGTCTGAGCCACTGAAGGGCAAACGATATGTAGAAGTAACAGAAAGAAGAACCAAAGCTGACTGGGCTTTATTTATAAAACAAATAGCCGATGAATGGTACGTGAGCGCCAGGAAAATAACTTTAGTGATGGATAACCTGGCTACCCATAAAGCATCTGCATTGTATGAAGTATATCCGCCCAAGGAAGCTAAAAGAATATGGGACAGGTTTGAATTTATTTATACCCCTAAACATGGGAGTTGGTTAAATATGGGTGCGACTTGTAAAGTTGATGCTGTAATTGTTTCGATTCTCAGATAAATGGGAATAGAGAAACCTGCCATTCTGTTGGTAGTAGTCTACTCCGACAGGCATAGAGAGTAATCTCTGGGTCTGAAGCTCGGTGGACAATGTACCGAATGGCCGCAAGGCCATCAGTGAAGGCCGTGAGGCTAAAGCTGACCTGGAAGTTTCATCCGGGATAGGGCTAGGCTGACTGGCATGGTTAAGGTAACTAAACTATCGATAAACGTCGTGAAGCCAAATGAGCTAAAGAAACTGATAAGCTCAAGCCAAAAGGCAAGCGTGGGACAATCTACTCCATGTTTAGATTGCACAGACAAACAGCACGCCGGCGGAGAGATAGAACCTAACCCAGTCCTGTTGCAGCATCGGAACAAGGTAAGCCCTATTCCTCGCCTGCAAGGGCAAGTCGACCGCAAGGAAGACCCATGAGGAAGAGGGTATAGGAACTAACAAAAAGCGAAGGGCGCTTTGTAACGAAGCGTATAGGGGATGAAAGGATCGCCCTGCGGTGAAAGCCGGCTGACTTGTTATAGTGGTCAATCATGGCGAGAAAACAAGTAGAACCTAAAACTAAGGGGAAACAAGCAAATGACTGTATCACCAAATATAGCTGCGGTTCCCACAGACGGAACAGACTGGAATTCCATTGACTGGAACCAGGCCCACCGTATGGTAGTGAGGCTACAAGTGCGTATCGCTAAGGCAACACGTGAAGGCCGCTGGCGCAAGGTAAAAGCCTTGCAATGGCTGCTGACACATTCTTATGCTGCTAAATTGCTGGCAGTAAAGAAAGTTACTACAAACCGTGGTAAACGAACACCCGGAGTGGATGGAGTACTCTTGAAAACACCAGAAGACAAAGCCGCCATGTGCAACTCCCTAAAACGTGCCGGATATCAACCCTCTCCGTTAAGGCGGATTTATATCGCCAAAACCAACGGAAAACTTCGGCCTCTCGGAATACCGACCATTCAAGATCGAAGTATGCAGGCTCTGCATACTCTTGCACTCCTACCTATGTCGGAAAGTATGGCAGATTGGAATAGCTACGGGTTTAGGCCCGAACGCTGCACTGCCGACGCTATTGAAGCTCTATTCAATAAGCTTAGCAAAAAGGACTCGCCACAATGGGTTTTGGAAGGCGACATCCAAGGTTGTTTTGACAACATCGGCCATGAATGGATGTTGAAAAATATCTGTTCCGATACGAAAGTATTACAGAAATGGCTGCAAGCAGGTTACATGGAAAAGGCTTCGTTATTCCCCACAGAAAAGGGTACTCCGCAAGGAGGAATAGCTTCACCCACACTTGCCAACTTGGTGCTTGATGGAATAGAAGACTTATTGGGAAGAAAGTTTCACTCGTTAAACAGATATGGACGATGTAGGCAAGTATCTCCTTGGGGGATACACTTTGTGAGATACGCGGATGACTTTGTGGTAATAGGTAAATCAAAAGATGTTCTTGAAAAAGAAGTATCTCCTATGATCGCAGAGTTCCTGAAAGAAAGAGGCCTCGAACTGTCCAAAGAAAAAACGAAGATAACTCACATCTCGCAAGGTTTTGACTTCCTTGGGCAAAACGTTCGTAAGTACAGGTTAGGAAAAAGCACAGCTAAGTTACTTATCAAGCCAAGCAGCAAGAACATAAAAGCGTTTCTTACCAGTATAAGGGAGACCATTAAATCGATGGCAACAGCAACGCAGGAAAACCTGATACGCAAACTCAATCCCAAAATACAGGGATGGGCTAATTATCACCGATCGGTAGTATCCAAAACTACTTATAAGAAGGTGGATCACGAGATATGGAAAGCTCTGCGGAACTGGGCCATACGGAGGCACCCGAATAAAAGAAAGCCCTGGATACAAGCCAAATACTTCCCCAAAATGAAAGAACGCAATCAATGTTTTAGTTGCCTAGTCAAAGATGAGAAAACAAAGGCTATTACAGCCATAGTGCTGAAACAAACTTCGGATACGCCTATTAGGCGCCATAAAAAAATCCGAAGCGAAGCGACTCCCTTTGACCCGGCATACGAAGCGTACTTTGAAAATCGGGTGTCAGCAAAGATGACAAACAACAAAGAAGGGCGCAGAAAAGTCGGGGCATTGTGGAGAAGGCAGAAAGGCTGCTGCTCTATTTGTGGAGAAAGAATTACAAGTGTTACCAATTGGAGCATTCATCACCTGGAAAGTCGGCTGGATGGAGGTTCTGGAAACTTATCCAATCTCACACTCCTGCATCAGGAGTGCCAGGAACGGGGCTTCATAAATGGTTTTAAGTATCTGTTTCCGGCTGAGGCCAACAAAACCTCGGCTTAGTATTGGCTTGAGCCGTGTGAAGGGAAACTCTCATGCACGGTTCTTAGGGGAGGGTGTCGCAGTAATGGGATACTCTTACCCGACCTGAAATCGAACTAAATGTATTGATGGGACAATGCCTGAACAGAAGAATCGATAAAATAAAAACAATGAAACAGGAAGTAAGTGAATGGAAAGAACATAGGAATAATAAGAAGGCTGTAATCAACTGGCAGTTTACAAATAAAGAGGCCAGGGTTAAGTTGAAAAGGCTTTATCCGACAATACTAAGTTGACATAACACTAGTGATACTGTTAGGCCCGTAGGAAAGTGATTACATCGTTGGATTCGGACTTGCTAGTACCTGTTGGTAGGTCTGTTTGGTTTTGTCCGTTACAACAGGTGCAAAAAATAAACATAAAGAACGAAGTATATATCCATTTGTATTTCATCATTTTTTCTTTTTTATAACCAAGAACTCTTTATAAAGCAAAAGGTGTGTCACGTAAAGCTTAAGTTGCCTTTTTCAGGCTCTCGCCGTGTCTTACGTTGGATTTTGTGATTAGACATGGACACGTCGTCAACCTGAAATCCTTGCCCAGAGTTGTCACTGGCAGTATAAATTAATGCAAGTTGCTTTATGTCACAAGCTCTCACATAACCTTCTTGAACTTGGCCGTTCCGAAAAGTACCAGAGTTATTGCATTCTTGTCTTTGGTATCGAAAACCAATGAAGCTCCATCATCCGGATTAACAAACTCACCTTCCCCAACCGGAAGTACTTTATATCTGTAGCCCCTGTCATTGCCATACAATATGCCTTCCGCCACATCAAATTTGATCTTCCATTCTTTATTATTAGCGTTCAGGTATTCACCTTCCAAAAGTTTCAAGTATTCAATAGGAACTTTTTTGATCAGGTCATCTGTTTTTATGCCATTGCCTTTTAATATTTTTATAGCGGTTTCGTTACCCGGATTTAATTTTACAGATTTCTTATAACTTTCGATAGCCTCTGTTTTGTTGCCAAGTGCCATGAGTGCTTCCCCATAGCTATCAAAAACATTTGCTGATTTAGGAAACGCTTGTGTATTGAGTTTAAAAATTGCGGCTGCTTCTTTCACTTTCCCCGATTGCAGGAATTGGTACCCTGTTCCGTTCATTTCGTTTTCATTGAGGTAGTACCCGGTGGAATCTTTGATTCCATTATAATATACAAGCGCAGCCGGAATCCCCTCTTTCTCTATCCTGTCTGCCAATGAATAAGCAACAGATCTTTTAGGAAGGTTGTAGGATTTATCATAAAGAATTGCAGCAATGGCATTCGTCATTTCATTGAGAGGAGTTCCTCCTGTGTTATTCAATAACACTATGAATGATTTATCCGATGGGATTCGAGTGAGCTGTGTGTTAAAACCGTCTATCCCGCCTCCATGGCCGATTGTTTCTATTCGCTCTGCTGCGTTACCTAAGGGTATTTCACCAATGCCCCAACCATAACCATAATAACTCCCGCCTGACGGAATATGTTTGGTAAATAACAGCTCCATATTTTCCTTCCGCCGCAGTTGATTGCCATACAATGCCTGATCCCAGAGATACAGATCTTCTACTGTTGAATACAATGCTCCCGCAGCGTATGGGACTGACATGTCAATAAAATTTGCATTTACATAACTCCTTCCATTCTTTTCATAGCCACGAGCCCTGTTCTTCAACAAAGGTCCATGATGATCATATCCGGTATTATTCATCTTGAGCGGAGTAAAAATGTTCTCTTGCAATACCTGCTCGTAAGATTTACCTGTTACTTTCTCAATGATGTAACCCAATAGTATATAGCCTGAATTGCTGATGCAAAGTTTTTTCCGGGCTTGAATTGCAGCGTTGAGTCAGCGAACAGATTCACAAGCTGCACTGGACTGTAAGAATTACGGCTGTTGTTCTTAAAGAACCCCGGAAACGAAGTATAATTCGGAATTCCGGAACTGTGTGTGAGCAGGTGATGAATGGTAATTACATCTCCGTTTTTTTAGGATAATCAGGAAGATAGGTGGAAATGGGTACATCTAATTTCAATTTACCTTGTTCAACCAATTGCATGATCAACATGGAAGTAAATGCTTAGTGATGGAACCTAACCTATGTTTAGTGTCAGGCTGATTTGGAATATTCCATTCCATATCAGCCAATCCAAACCCCTTTTTGTAAATAACTTTGCCTTTTTCAGCGACCAGAACAGATCCATTAAATTTTCCATATTCAGCATATGCACTTATTAGCTTATTGAGTTTATCGACTTTGGCTTGTCCATAAGAGGCATTAAAGATGCCTGTTACCATGAAGACTCCAAGGAAAACAGTCTTAATAATTGTTCTTTTAGATTTACTCATTATTTTAATTTTTGTTCTTGATAAGTGTTAGCTGCTGCTTATCACAGGGTCGCAGCTTTGCGCAAAGCTATTCGGCAGGCCCTGTGTGGACACTTTCCGTTTATTGGTAGATTTGGATATCACCCTGCAAGGACAGGAATTTTTCAACATCCTCCAGGTCTGGGTATGGCATAAATCACGTTGCCTGAAACAGATAAATTGAAGACTTTATTTTCAATAGAAGGAAGTAACAGTTTCCATGTTTTACCCTTGTCTGATGATCGGAAAATGCCAGCAGGATGACCACAAAAGAAGTATTCACCAACCTTAACAATTGACGAAATGAAGAGGGTCGCCTCAAGGTCAGCATCAATGGGCTGCCAGTTTTTACCACCATCGTAGGATGTTCGCACTCTTCTGGTCATCGACTCTGTACTGCAAGTGATAGCAGCAAATCCACCTTCGATGCATTCTATAGCGATGCCAACACCACCCTCACTAATCACTAAATCCCAGTTTTCACCATCATCGGTCGACCGTATTATCCCGTCCTGGCTGGTCGCCATGAGTACACCGTTTGACTCTACCAATTTCATTACCCAGCCACCAGTACGGACTTGTTTCCAGGTTTTTCCACTGTTAGTGGATTTAAAAAGGCCTTTGTCGGAGCCGATGAAAACTGTGCCTTTGGCAGTTTCAAAAACGATGCGTACGTCTTTCTCTTGCAAATTCATGTACATGGGTGACCATACACTCGTTCCGTTTATTTTTTGTAAAAATTGGCCATCGTAGTTGTATGCAAATATCCCGGTCCTACCAGGGGTAATGCCGCTATGTTCGTCCGGGCAAATCTCTTTTTTCCAAAACGGAGCTGTGGAATTTGGTTTACTGTGATATAGCCCATTTCCAGCACGTAAATAGAGCCCACTATCATTTGCAAAAAAACCATCTCTCTGGACACCCTCATCCCCCTGCAAATTTTCGGGCAGCCCTTCGCTAATGTCCTGCCATGTTTGTCCGCCATCAGAAGATTTAAAAACGATGTTTACAGCCCCCGACTTATTTCTATTTAGTTTTTGCTGACTATCCGTGATTGGAGATGACGCTAGAAATTCTAATGCCTCATTACAGACAAAGGGGAATTGAAAAAGGAGCAAAAAAGCAAGGTTATAGAGTTTCATGACTATAATTGATTTGGTGAAACAATGTTGTAAAGCTATTGGTTGTCAATTATCTTGCAGCTTTTTAATTGTAAAAAGCTGTAAAGAATATGTAAAAGGTTTGTACCCCCCACTCTGGCCTCATGGCCGTAGTCTCCATCTTTGTATTCACCCTACAGGTAATACAACTCTAAGTCACACTAAAAATCGTAAATCTAAAATGATTTGTAGTTGTGCATTGATTCGAACAAGGCTTCATAACTGGTTTTAGCCAATATAAACTACCCGGGTAGAGGGGTGGGCATCCCTGCCTGCCGTCAGGCAGGGATGCCATTCAGCTATGGTTTTGCCATTAAACTAACAACCTTCTTCCCACTTCAAATTCTTTGCATTCCCCTGTTCCTTAATCGCTTTCATCATGGATGCATCTAACATTTTATCTTTGCTGCTTTGGGGAGTATTTTATAGATATATTCCTGTCGTTTTTTATTAAGGGATTGTATCTCGACCTGAATCTTTGTACGCTCTTCCGATTTCTGCTTGATGTATACCTTGCGCTGCTCTATGCTCATGGTGCGCATTTCTTTGGGAAGGTCGTCTGACTTGATTTCCGTAATTACTTTTTCATTGTCTTTTACGGCATCCACCAGATCCCAACTGGAGTTTTTATAGGCATGTGAACTCTTGCAAAAGCTGCGTTCCGCTATATTGGCCAATCCATAACTCGCTGCATTATTATCCTGCACAATTTGTTGTTCCTTCCTATACTCACCTGACGCTCCGTAATAAACATAGGTCGCGTTAAGTTTATCGTTCAACGCAGCAATCTGATCATCGTATGGTGTTGGCACATACACAGTCTTGCTGTTTTGTTCGATGCTCATAAATGTTCCGCCTGTTAATTCCGCGCCACGCTTCCAGCTCAAAGTGATGTCGTCATTAAAATCACCGCAGTAAATGGTATTCACCACAACTCCCTTTTCCTTTGCCGCACCACAGGCTAGCTCGTACGATACACTTCCCTGCGTAAATGGCTCGTTGCCTGCAATGAAAATCATTTTCAAATCAGCATTGGAGGCAGACCACGCCAATTGATTCAGGGAAGTTTTGATCACCTGCCCGCAAAATTCATTTCCACCATTGGTGCTTAGTGAAAACAGCTTCTCCGAAATAACATCAAGGTCTTCGGTTAAAGCACTCACCTGGCGGATATAGCCTTCATAAGACGAAAGCCCGTCATTGCCATATTCATACAGCGCAATCTTAATATTGGGCTGCTTGCCATCTCCGCTTTTGGCGGCGGCCACTTCATTTACAATTTTCCACAACTGCGATTTTGCCTGATCGATTAGACCATCCATACTATTGCTCGTATCAAGCAAAAGCGAGATCATGATCGTTTGACCTTTTGCAGGAGCAACAGATTGATTGTCATCATTGAGTTCGTCTGTTGTAAAACTCATCAGGAGGAAAGCCACCAGGAATACAAGGGGTCTTGAAAGGATGCGGCAATGACGTAGTAGTTTCATAATAGTATGCGTTTGCTTTTGGTAAAGTTTACGCGAAAAAACAGGATACGAAACTTAAACTCCGTGAAGGCTTGAGCCCACTAAGGGAAGGCAGCCAGACACTGAGTGAACCGGTAGAATAGAACCCTTCATGCCTAAAATCATTAAATATTATTGTGTTAACTTTCCGCAGAATAGAATTCAGACCATGATCAAACGATTATTCCTGCTCGCTTTCCTTGCCTCGCTATTGGCAAGGCCGTGCCTTGGGCAGAAAGAGAAAGAGTCGTATAAGAAGAGTTTATCCAGTCGAACAAGCGCAGAACAATTGGTGAATGAAGCCGAAGCGCTGAAAGTAGCAAATCCGGATGCCGCCCTGGGCAAAGTTCAGCAGGCATTAGCGGTATGCGTGGCGCAAGGAGATGATTTCAATGAAGGCCGATCCTATATTTTGTTAGCCGAAGTAAACGAAGGTATTTTAGAATGGAAGCTGGCATACGAAAACTATCTGCGTGCAAAAGACAAGCTAGCGTCTGCCACGAAATCTCCTGAGTATGTCACAACCTTGAGAGGTCTGGGCAATATGGGCTTAAAGCTACGAGACTACACATCTGCACTTCAATATTATCAAGACGCTTTGACCCTTCGGCTCAGCAGCGCGGAGCGAATGGAATTTACGATCGCGGTTTCGGAAGTGTATTATCAGATGAGGAGTTACGAGGAAGCGTTAAGTGTGTTGGATAACGCGTATCAATCGCGTAAGATTCAAAATCCTCAATTCGAAAACCAGTGCAAAAAAATAGATGTTCGCCTTAATGGATTGGACAAAAACCAGAACCTCTACAGCAATTCGCTAAACACGATTCGCAGTGGTAATAGCATAAGTTCTCAGGAACAACAATCGGTTCAGCAAACCAAGGAGGAGATCGTAGATGTATTGCAACAGAATAAATTGTATGATGAAGAAATTCATTTGCGCAGGCAATCCATTGAATTCAACACCGAGTTAAATAACCTGGCAGAAGTCAGCAAAGATCGAGTGGCCATCAGTAAAAATCTCGATGCAAAGGGAGAAACGGAGGCTGCTATCAAGGAAGCTGAAGAGGCGGTGAGCATCGTCACGACCATCGACAATCCATTAACGGAAGCGAGCGCTTTTCTTTCCCTCGCCAACCTTTATGAAAAGAATGGTCAGACCAACAAA
Source organism: Chitinophagaceae bacterium (assembly GCA_037718865.1). Taxonomy (GTDB): domain Bacteria; phylum Bacteroidota; class Bacteroidia; order Chitinophagales; family Chitinophagaceae; genus JADCRZ01. The sequence goes on from JBBJMP010000026.1 coordinate 38,389, forward strand.
GCACTCAGTGCTTATAAAAAATACAGTGATGCAATAAGTCGCAAGGAAGCACAAAGGGAAAGCCGGTTAGTAAAAAAATCCGAACTCATCCGAAAGCAAAAAGATATTGAAGAGTATACGAAAGATGTATCCATCGGACAGCAAACCGTCTTCCGGCAGCAACTTGTCATTTATGGATTGCTTGCCATCATCCTCATTATTGGTGTTACTTCTTTTTTTATTTATAAGAATGCGCAAGCTAGCAAACTCGCTAATCGCCTGCTGGCGTTGAAGTCGTTACGTGGGCAGATGAATCCACATTTTATTTTCAATGCTTTAAATTCGGTTAATCAATTTATCTCGCAACAAGATGAACGAACAGCCAATCGGTTTCTCTCCGAGTTTGCTTTGCTGATGAGACTTATTCTGGAAAATTCGCAGGAAGATTTTATTCCATTGCAAAAAGAACAGGAAATTCTTTCCTTATATCTGAAACTGGAGCACTATAGGTTCCGCGACAAATTTGACTATGAAATAAAGGTAGATGAAAATGTCAACCCTGAAGCGACTCAAATTCCACCCATGTTGATACAGCCCTATATCGAGAATGCTGTGTGGCATGGACTTCGATATAAAAATGAAAAAGGAAAATTGCTTCTGCATTTTTACAGGCAAAATGGGAACCTTGTGGCTGAGATTACTGACGATGGTGTTGGGCGACAGCGATCAGCAGAACTGAAAACAGAAAACCAAAAGAAACATAACTCCACAGGACTGAAAAACATTGAGGAGCGACTGGCTATTATTAATAAAGTGTATCAGTTGGATTATCGGGTGCACATTGAAGATCGGAAGGACAATGGTACACGAGTGAGTGTATACCTTCCGGTCACGAAACAAAGCTAAATGATGATGAAGGCCGTAATTATTGATGATGAAGAAGACAGTCGAAAAATTCTGGCGAACTATCTGGCAAAGTATTGTGCCGATATAGAAGTGTGTGGGTTTGGTGAATCCGTTGCCACTGGTAAGGAGGCAATACAGAAACATAATCCTGATGTTGTGTTCCTCGATATTGAAATGCCGTATGGAAATGGCTTCGATCTTCTCGACAGTATAAAAGAAATTACATTCGAAACTGTATTCGTCACTGCTTTTGATCATTATGCCATTCAAGCATTAAACCAGAGTGCTGCATACTATTTGCTAAAACCCATTAGCATTGATGAAATCGTCAATGCCGTTAATAAGATTCGAACTGAGCGAAGTGAAGCAAACTATACGCACCATAGCAACGTATTGCTTGATAACATCCGAACGCCTGTCAATCAAAAGATCATGTTACCAACAATGGAAGGGTTTGAGATTGTGACAATCAATACCATACTATACTGTGAGGCCGCTGATAACTTCACACGGTTTTATCTGGAGGGTGTGGCTAATCCGCTCCTCATTTGCAAAACACTAAAGTACTTTGAAGAAATTTTAAAGGAACATCGATTTCTCAGAATCCATCGCTCCCATCTGATCAACCCTGACTATGTAATCCGCTATACCAAGGGCAAAGGAGGATCAGTTACCATGAAGAATAATAAAGAACTCGAAATGTCTGCAGAAAAGAGGCACCAGTTTTTGGGAATGTTTGAGAAGTAATTTAACACATTAACAGTAACGGAAAACAGACTAAGTTTGGATTGAACACAATGACGAAGTTAATATGCTGGTATTTTCTTTTCTGCTGGCACGATGGTTACGTTTAATAGTTCCGTATGCCGTATCACTGAAATATCCGTTACGCGTAATATATTTCGCTGAGTTAATTCTTTAAACAACTCATGTGTATTTTACGCCGTTGTTGGTATGTCCCATCGTAATTTTTCCCATTCGGCCTTTCCTATAGCTGTTAAATATTTCTCTTTGAAATAATGACTTTGTAATAATTTAGATACTCCTTCTTCCGCAAAGTTCAATGAATTAAAACCAACCTCTAATGGATATTCTTTAATTTCTGTCGTCGAATTTGAAATTATCATTTTACCTAAATCTTCTAAGCTTCCCCTAGTCAAGACAGCATTCCAGTAAGCCTGATTTTCAGGTAATAAACTGTAATGTGCAGATAAGCCTGAAAGGAATTGCGATTGAATAATTTGAGGGTCTAATTCATCAGAAAATATCACGTGGAAATCTATTCTGTGCCACGGATCACTTTTGCTTTGATTTCCGAATATTTTTAAACGTAACTCTATTACGGGGAATATTTTTTTTATTTTTGGTATCTTTCCTTCATCAAAATATTTTTTAATTATTTCATATCCATCTAAAAACAGATAGTCATTAATACCAAGCACGGTAAAGCAATCCGGCAGCTTGTTTAAATCATTAATATATTCTTCCCAAATATTGTCTTTGTGCTTTCCATAATGTTCAATTATTGAAGCAGGGGTGTGAACATGCAAATCCCATTTGCTCCAATATGACCCAATACTTTTTATATTCATTGCAAAATTTTCTTTAAAGTAAATTTACTGATCAAAATGCTGAGTATATTTTTAAATATAGAAACCAATAAGATGTGACGTATGTTTTATTGGCCCACAGGCTGCCGGATAGAAGTGGAAAGCCCGCAGCTGAAGGTTTGTGTGGATGGTTTGTGGCGAGGACTTGTAACGTATATCCGGATCTGCTGCTGATATATATTCTTCAGCTGACAGCCCCAAAATATTTTTACTAAAATTTTACTTACTTGTATCAAGTTCCCAATCGTCTGTTCTGAAAGGTGCTACAGGCAATCCTTCTTTGCTGCATAAATTTCCAACGCCTGCATTGGTAAAAGAAAATTTTACGGCAACCGGTTGTGTAACCTCTTTGCTCCACACAATCAATCTATCGTTATTGATCTTTGCACTTGCAGGATAAAATTTTTTGTCTGCGCCAGCAATCAAAAGCGCCGTAATGTTTTTGCCTTTTGCCATTAGACCGGTTGGCACATTGTCAAATGAAATGATGGCTTTGTCTTTTCTGCACATCAATGCTTTTATACACCGGGCTTTTGTAAACGATGCCTTGTTTATGATACGTTTCAGCAAGCGCCCAGTTAGCAAGCCTGTAGCCCACATCGTGTTTGTTCTTTGGATGAATATCTGTTGTGTCATCTACAAGGTCTGTGGTAACAACCATTCGAACATTATCATGCATCATTGCTTTTGTTTGCTGCTCACGTATGATGCTGCCGTCAAAATTATCTCCGTAAGTAAAAGGCGCAATCTGCACATAATAAAAGGGAATGTTTTTGTTCCATGCCTTGCGCCAGCTGTCTATCATTGTTGTAAGCAGTTTGCCGTATGTGTAGGGTGCTGCGGTATTACCCTCTCCCTGGTACCAGATGGCGCCTGCAATAGAAAAATTGTAACAGGCGCAAGTATGCCATTGAATGTTGCGCCGGGGGTTTTGGGCCAACCATCGTGAGGGTGTAGTTTTTCTGCTGAGGCTTTTAATTCATGGTCGTTGTTTATGAGATCGGCAGGCGTCCATACTTCGGCAGGGGTGCCACCCCAGTTTGCATTAATGAGACCAACAGGTACATTAAGGTTAGCGTTTAATTTTTTGGCGAAGAAAAAACCAACGGCGCTGAAAGCCTTGAGTGTATTGGAATCGCAGAGTGTCCAGGATGCTTTACAATCATCCTGCGACGCTGGTGAAGTTGTTTTTGGAATATAAAAGAAGCGAATGTTTTTATTTGTTGCTGCAGTGGGCAATTCTGCTCTTACGTCGGGCAGGCCCCACTGTTCATTCATTTCCATATTTGACTGGCCCGAACATATCCATACTTCGCCGACCAGGACATCATCAAGTGTTATAGTGTTCCACCCTTTGAAGGTAATAGTAAACGGTCCGCCTGCTGCAGGTGTTTCTACAAACAATTGCCAGTTGGCGTCTCTTGTTGTTTTCACAGAATCTGTTTTGTTGTTCCATGAAGTAGTGACGTAGATCATTTCTGCAGGAGCGGCCCAACCCCAAAGCATTACTTTACTTTGTTGTTGAAACACCATATTGCTTCCGAGAACTGCCGGCAACCTGATATTTACGTGAGAAACAAAAGCGATAAAAAAATTGAGAATAAAAAAGACACTTATTTTTTTCATGTGAGCATTTTTGAATGCATTAAAAATACGAATGAAACAGTTTGCTTCCTGCGACTATCAATTGGTGTTAGGAAACTATTTCTTCGATAATTTATCTTTCAAAGTCTTCATATCCTCACTTACTTTTAGATCTAAAATTTTGGCATAGTGCTGTGTAGTCCTAAGGTTTTTATGTCCTAACATTTTGGATACAGTTTCAATAGGTACTCCGTTGTTTAAAGTAACAGTTGTAGCAAAAGTGTGGCGTGCTATGTGGAATGTAAGATTGATGGTAATGCCACATGCGTCAGCAATTTCTTTTAAGTATACGTTCATTTTCTGATTACTAAACACTGGTAATAATCTATCGTGGATAACGCACTGTTCATGATCCTTATACTTGTTCATCAGCTCTTCGCAAAAGGAAGCAAAGGAATTCTAGAAGGCGAATCTGTCTTTTGCCTTTTGGTAAAAATCCATTTCTCGCCATCAACGCCTACACCGATTTCTGAACGCTTTAGTTTCTCAACATCTACATAGGCGAGGCCGGTATAGCAGCTAAAAAGAAAAATGTCTTTCACGTAGTTCATTCGCTTTGCCGGAAATATCTTTGATTTCATTCTCTCTAATTCATGCTCCGTAAGAAAAGGTCTGTCTACCTGATGCATGCTTATTTTAAAGCCGATGAAAGGGTCTCGGTTGAGCCACCCGTTTTTGAGACAGATAAAAATGATTTTTTTGAAGTTCTTAAGATATTTCATCGTGGTGTTATGATTACAATTCCTGACACTCTTAAACCAAAATTCATAACTGCTGATAAATTCATAATTAAGCTTACTTATTTCTATATCAGGCACTTTATATTTCCAATTAATAAAGCTACGCGTATGCCCGAGCGAAGTTGTATAACGCTTTAAGGTTGTGGGAGAATAATCTTTTCCTGTCAATTGACTGACTTCTTCATTATGTTGTTTAAAGACTTCCAGCACCATATATTTTTGTTGAGGTACTCCGAACCATCGATCTTTAAAAGATTCATACGGGTGCATTTAAAATTGTCGCATAAAAAAATGGCTAAATTTGGCAAACCAAATCTACCAACCCATGACGGAAGCCAATTTCATTGCCTTAGCGCAAAAGCGGTATGCAGAATTACAAGCCTTAAATAAAATTGATAATTTTTACGACTACGAAAAAGAGTTTGAGAAAATATGGCGGGACCTGGGCAGGTCAGTCTTGGAAGCAAATATAAGTGACGTACCGGCCGACAGGCGTAAAAAAAAACACTCACCAAATTTGGGAAAGTCAGTATAAATAAAACCCATAGTTTTAGTAATGGTGCGAATGGTTTTCAAATAAGTCCTCATTTGCAGGAACTATTGGTGTATGCTGGCCAGATGGATTGTTATCAAAGATGCAATGAGGTGCTGGAAAAATTTATAGATATACAAGTGAGTACCTCCCAGGTTTATCTGGTAACAGATTGCTACGGCAAGTTAGCTGAAAAGGAAGTAAATGTTTGCCGGTCGTTAGAACCGGTAAAGAAAGGCGAAGTGTTGTATGTGGAAGCAGACGGCTCTATGCTGTTAACCCGGGATGAAGGTTGGAAGGAAGTAAAAGTGGGCAGGATGTTTACGAGCGACTCTTGCATTGACCCTAACGGGAACTCAAGCTGGATAAGGCATTCACAATACGTAGCCCACCTGGGAAACCATAAGGATTTTACCAGCCATATGGATACGTTAATAGAGTCGTATGGCAGATTGGGGAAGCGATTGGTATTTATTGCTGATGGGGGAACATGGATAAAAAACTGGATAGAAGATGCCTATCCGCTAGCCGTATCCATACTGGACTATTATCATGTTTGTGAACACCTGCATCAATTTGCCAATACTATTTTTACTGATGAAGCGAAGCTGAAAAAATGGACAGAAAAACAAAAAGAACTGTTATTACAAAGTAAAGTGACAGCGGTTATCAAAAACATAAAACGAAAAGATAGTGAAAGCCGGGACGCACTATCACTGATTAATTATTATACCAGCAATGCTTATAGAATGGATTACCAATGCTATAAAAATACAGGTGCCGGTATAATAGGGTCGGGTGCAATAGAATCAGCACACAGAACAGTAGTGCAAAAGCGGATGAAACAATCGGGGCAAAGATGGACTAACAACGGCGCTCAAAATATGCTAAATCTAAGAGTGTTATCAATGAATAAACAGTGGGGGAAAGTAGTAGAATTGATTAAAGAGGCCGCTTAAACGGATAGCGACAATTTTAAATGCACCCATTCATACCTGATTTCTTTTCCATCCTGAACCATTTCTCTCTCGGTCGCATGTACTTTGTTCCTTAAAGCATCAAGAAAAGAATTTAATGCCCTTGCCGCGGCATGGCCTCCTTTCATTCTGCCCGCAGTGGCCGACCATTGTGAACGCTGTACGAACCTGTGAGTTGATTGTTCCATTCGTTGTCCATTAACTGTAATTCTTAAGTAAATGGGATATTGGTTACCCCTTCTTTTAGATGCGATTCTTGTAAAAAAAAGAATAGGGTTATCCAGATAGAGCGCAAAGCGAAGATAAGAAATAGACCTTAGCTAATAAATTTAGTATATTTGTACTAAATATTTGAGTATGTTTCAGGGAATCACCATTAGTGAGTTTAATAAGTTCTTTACAAGTGAAGATGATTGCAGGCAGTATCTGTTTGATTTAAAATGGAATGACGGTTATCGATGCCGCAATTGCAATGGGAAGAAAAGCTGCAAAGGCAAGACTCGGTTTCATTTGCGATGTACACAGTGCGGGTATGATGAATCTGTCACAGCACACACATTGTTTCACAAGATGAAGATCCCGCTGCTGAAGGCTTTTGGGATTAACTTTCGGATCTCTGTGCGCAAAAAAGGAATGTCAACCATAGAATTGGCTAATGAATACGGCATCAATCAAAAATCTTCCTGGTTGTTTAAACGAAAGGCACAGGAGGCAATGGCAAGCAGCGGCAAACATCTTCTTAGTGGTCATGTAGAAGTGGATGAATTGATGATTGGGGGAGTAGATGAGGGCGAACGCGGAAGAAGCAAGGGAGATAAGAAGCTGGTAGTGATGGCAGTTGAAAAAGTACAAGGAGATAAAATAGGACGAGCCTATGCACAAACGATTGAAGATGCCAGTGCAGAAAGCTTTAAGCCTTTCTTCGAGAAATATATTGACAAAGATAACACCCAGATTAAGACGGATCAATGGAGGGGTTACTGGCCACTGGAAAGTGAATTTGAAATCAAGCAAAAGCCCTCAAGTAAAGGGAAAAACTTTATGGGATTGCATTATTTAATCATGAATTTGAAAGGATGGCTAAGAGGTATACATCATAAGTGTTCAGAAAGATTCATGAACGGATATTTAGATGAATTCTTCTTCAGATTTAACCGGAGAAACTTTCTACCAACCATCTGGCACAAGCTGATTGAGAGAATGATGCAACATGAACCCTACGCCTATAAAGCAAATGCGACTTAAATGGATAACCCTAAAAAAGAATATTGATACTGTGTTCCATTTAGGCCTCCTTTTTATAATTAAGAAATATGTTACTTAATTGATCGTCAAAGTGGTCTTTGCTGAAATGCAAGTCCGCAAAGGTTTTGGGCTCAATTCGGGTGCTCAAGATTGTAAAAAGTTCGGAGCACCCGAATTTTACACCAGCACTTTGATATCTTTTGACATAATTTGGAGGGAAAACATAAAAAAAGCCAGTAAAATGGGTGATTTACTGGCTTCTTTGCCTTAAAAATTAATTTTCAGTGGAGCTGGAGGGAGTCGAACCCTCGTCCAAACATATTCGCCAAAAGCTTTCTACATGCTTATTCCTGCATTACTTGTCGGAAACCGGCAGGGGCAAGACTAACCAACCCGTTCCTTATCCGCTGTGTTTTCATTTGTACAACACGGCGATCGTACAAACTATCCTGATTTCTTTTGATTCATCGGAGGTGCTTGGCAACAGGCAGGCCCGCGACCTCGGATATAATGGGTGCTAATTCAAAGAATTAGGCAGCCATGGCGTAAGTATTCTCGCCTTTTAAGTTTTGTGCATTCCAGATTAAAGTGCAGATTACACAACGCACTGCATGCTTACACTTTCAAAGAGCTATGCTGTCAAAACCAATGCAGCCCCATAATTTAGTCCACAGTCCGCAGTCGGGAGTCTAGAGTAAATGAATTCAGTTTGCAAATTTACAAATTAATCGCTGCTTTTATCAAAATTATAGATGCCTAGTTAATACTGCACTCCCCTAAAGGATAAATTCAATTCCGATTTTAATGTAGTTTCAATGAATGATGAGCATTTCAGCACCATTGCCGATCTACAATAAACGAATCGAAGATTTGTCCGCTGACAGGATCCATCTGAAAAATAAACAGAACGGCATTGCCTGGGGCCGATTCGTCTGTATCGTTGTCATGGCAATTTCTCTATATTACGCCTGGCCCTTCGGCGTATTTTATACAGTTCTTACTGTGATCGTTTTTATGGCTGTTTTCCTGCGCCTGGTCATATTATCAGCCAAAAATAATGAAAAGATTGGCAGTCTTGACCGGCTGTTGCTGATCAATCAACAGGAGATAGATATGGCCGCCGGACAGTATATAAGTCTGCCAGACGGCCATGATTTTCTTCCAAACAATCATGACTATGCGCTGGACCTGGACATCTTTGGCCGGGCATCCTTATACCAATACGTAAACCGCACGATCTCTGCACAGGGCCAGCATGATCTGTCAGCGTGGTTGCTTCATCCGGCAGATCCGGTTACGGTTTTACAGCGACAGGAAGCAGCCCGGGAATTGAAAGATCAATATGTCTGGCGCCAGCAATTGCAGGCCCATGGAATGGAAAATCAGATTACTTTACTAACCCGGAAGAAACTGGCACTCTGGCTGGAAGACCCGAACAGGTTTACCAAACCCCACTGGAAATGGATAAGCATTTTACTGCCAGCTATCATCATAGCTGCCCTGATCTTTCACTTAACCGGCAGCTTGTCCTCCGAACGGTTCTACGGACTTGTCATCCTTTTCCTTTTTATATCCTGGTTCTTCAGTCATAAAGTGAAACCTGCCTACATCAAACTTAACCAGGTTGTAGCCGAGATGACCACCCTCTCAAACACCATTCACTGTATAGAGCAAAACCATTTTAAAAGCCCGCTGCTCAGCCGGCTGCAGCAGGCCTATGTTTACACTTCTTCAAAAGCTTCCCTGCAGGTTAAGTCATTAAAAGCGATATTGGACCGCTTGGACTACCGGCTTAATCCTATCGTCTTCATCCCTCTTAATATTTTCCTGTTATGGGACCTGCAGCAGGTGCTGTCTCTGGAAAAATGGAAAGAAGAAAACAATAACAGGGTACTTGCGTGGTTCGATGCCTTAGGTGAAATAGAAGCCTTGTCTTCACTGGCAACCATTTCCTTTAACCATCCCGACTGGTGCTTTCCGGCGCTGGATGAAAGACATGGCTGCTTCATCACCAGCGAACTCGGACATCCCCTGATACCGGAAAGCAAACGCGTATGCAATTCGTTTTCCACAACGGGTATTGCCCAACTGTCCCTTGTCACAGGTTCTAACATGGCGGGTAAAAGTACTTTTTTAAGGAGTGTCGGCGTAAACATGGTACTTGCTATGATGGGTTCACCGGTGTGCGCAAAAACATTCATCATGTCGCCCATGCGGGTAATGAGCAGCATGCGGGTATCCGACAACCTCGAAGAAAGCACTTCCACATTCTACGCAGAGCTAAAAAAATTGAAACACATCATTGAAGCGGTAAATCGGGGCGAAGAGGTTTACCTGCTGTTGGACGAGATCTTACGTGGCACCAATTCACTGGATCGCCACACCGGTTCCAGCACATTGATCCGTCAGCTGATCAGGCACGGTGCAGTCGGCATGCTGGCCACCCACGACCTGGAACTCGCCGAACTGGCAAAGGACCATCCCACCCAAATCCATAATTATCATTTTGATGTGCAGGTAGCCAATGAAGAATTGTTCTTCGATTACAAACTAAAGGAAGGCGTTTGCAGGAGCATGAATGCGTCGATACTTATGAAGAAGATCGGGATAGAGCTTTGACACGTGGGTTAATCGTCTGCTATTTCTATCTTGTAAACAATCTGCAATGCATGATTAATTATAATGCAACTTTTAAATACGGAGAATGGAAACCAGTCAGACAATCGAATACGTTTCTCTAAAAGAATACCTTCATCAAAGGTTGACTTATCAAATACATAAATGAACTCATAATACTCATTGCCATTACTTTTAACTTTCATGAATTCACTTTGCACCGATTCAAGGAATTTACTGCCGTTGTCTTCAATCTCCTTATCAAGTATGCTTTGTTGAATGAATTCTATTGTATGGTGAAGCATATCTTCAAAAGTCAACGACTTAAAATCTTCCACTGATAAGGAATCCACCCTGAATGGGCCATGTAATCTTTCTTTATCGGATCCCATCCAGTTCATAAATGGACTCTTCAACAACTCTTCAATGATTATTTCAGATGCTACGTTTTCTTCCCGGTATTTCAACGCCAGAACGCTGAGATTTGCGCTCGATGCATAGCTGATCGTGGTTTTATTAATTTGTTCGAATTTCATTTAAAAGAGTTGCAGGGAAATTAATTCATTTGCCACCGAACCGCAATTTCAATTCAGAGGTCGGTAACTTACCTTGTAAAAAATAAGTTCGGATAGTATTACCGTTATTGCCATTGTAGAATTCAGCCTTAAAAAAAGAACCATCACCCATCCTCAGGTTAAAATAGTCAATCAGTCCTCTTGCCGTAGGACTGGGGTTAACGGGTTGCTTGTTATACTGCGCTCTTATATTATTCCATTCCGTTACCGCTTTGGAAAAATCGCTGTTTGGAACTCTCCCGCTTGTTGCTTTCAAGCTATTTAACCTCACTTTATCCCATTCCGGCAACATGATATCCGGCCGGGCTTCCGAACGCTCTAACGACATTTTCATTGGATCGGCCGCACTCAATTGCCGGCCCGGTATATTGTTACTTTGTCTTCTTCCATCCAGATACCCTTTACCCAGGCCTATTCCTGCATTTAATGCTCCGCCTGCAAAGCCGGTCAGCAACCCGCTCCTGAAACCGGCACCTGCATCACCCCCGCTAATTCCGGCTATACCGGCACCTAAAGCCCCGCCGACAACCGTTGACGTAACTACCTGTGTAGCGGCCGATGACGCAGTCGCTCCCAGGCCGCTTGTCACTGAACTTACATAAGGACTTATCAGTCCGCTTAAGGAAGAGCCTACACCTGCAGAAATACCACCGATTACCGCTGAAGTAAGTATCTGTTCTCCTGTTCCTCCGGCAACCCATGCATTCCCTGCGCCTATGATCAATCCGCTTCCAATCCCCAAAGTATACTCAGAAACAAGTCCCGCAGCGAAACCTACGCCGAAATACTGAAAGCCCTGCCAGACACTGGCCACATTTCCTGATATCAATTGGGTTCCTACATTGATTAGACCACCAATTAAACCCAGTACAAGATCATCGATACCAAAAATATTGCCATCGGGATCAGTATACACCAGCGGATTATTGTTCGCATAGCTATACCTGTTATACCCCTGCGTATGGTAAGGCGTGGGTATATAATTATCCGGACTTAACATACGGCCGGTCAGCGGATCGTATAACCTGGCGTTCATATTGATCAGGCCAAATGCTGCAAGGTCTTCATGGCCCGTGAATCCCCTTATCAGCCATACCGGTCCTTGCTGCACATTGTATGACCAATTGGCCGTATTCCGTTTCCTTCCCCATGCATCAAAGTTTTGCTCTGCTATTATAGTACCCTGCTCATCTGTTAAAGTAAGTATGCTGCCCAGATAATCTTTGTATACGGCATAAACTCCTCCGTTAACTATCATGGCGCAAAGGCCATTTCCGCCACCAACATATATAATTTCGTTAACCGTACCATCTGGCAAATGCTGTCTTTCATAATTGTTTAAAAACAATCTCGTTTCTGCCTGACCGTTAATCACCTGCCTCGTTTGTATGCGTTCATCATCTATGCCATATGCCAGGTCAAGTGTATTACCCTGGTTCTCTATGTGCAAAGGCCTTTGAAAGCTGGTATGGGTAATCGCCAGCTGACTATTCGCAATATCCAATGCCGGATTTAGCGGGCTGATATAAGCTACCGCATTGGGTCGGTTAGTCTGATAAACATAGTCGCCAACGTCTGTTTTATTGATGATGTTCCCTTTGGTGGTATTGGATCCATCATAAGAAATACCGAACTGCTGTACCTGATTAACGTAACTGCCCGTTAAACGGTTCAGGTTGTCATAAGTAAACTCTTCCAGCATGTTATGCAGTGCATCCCTCCGGCTGGTAAGGTTAGCTGTTTGCTGATCAAATACAAAATGAAGGTCCTGTATCTGTGGTGTGTAAAAGCGGGCAGGTATGCCTTTATCATAGGTAATGGATGTTTGGATCCCGTTAGCAGAAGTATACTGCGTTGCCTGGCCAAGGCCGTTGATATCTACGGCATGATATAACGACTTTCCACCGTTTAATACCTGGATAAGCATGCCTGCATTATCATACCGGTTTTCTATCTTTACGTTATTGGGATGCGTAATCCCCGACTGCTTACCCTGAGCGTTATACTCATATCCGGTAATAAAACTTCCTGTTCCTATTGCGGTTTAATTTTGGGATATCACCCGACGAAAGCCATCGTATGTGTATTCGACTGTGGTGTTTTCGTTAGTGATTTTTCTGACTTCTTTATTATTTACTTCATTAAAATATTCGTAGACCGTAGGCCCTTCAATGGTATTTTTTGTGACCATCCTTTCCAGGGCATCATAAGTGATTGTACTGACATTTCCTTTAGCATCGGTCTGGCTGGTAATCTGTCCCAACCCGTCATATTCGTACTGAATCGTTCCCGCATTTGCGTCGGTCAGCCGTATCTGCCTGCCATAGGCATCAAATTCGCTGCTGACTATTGCATGGCCGTTTAACGTTGTAGCTGTTTTATTGCCTGAACTATTGTAAGAAAAGGCAAGTGTACCTCCATTGTCTGTGGCCGTTATCACTTTCCCTGTAGGATCTACGGTTTTCATGCTGCTTTGTCCGGCCGGATTGGTAATTGTGGTAGTAGCTTCTCCGTTACCGGGCAGGTTGTAATTGTATGTTGTATTACCGAAAGGCGTTGATTCATGTAAGACCCTGTTTAAATAGTCATAGGTATATGAGGTTGCCAGAACGGCTTCTCCGGGGTAATAAGGCATGGTCGTCTCCGTGGTACGTCCTTTATTATCATATTTTGTAGTTTGTGTGGTCCATTGATTGTTCCAACCCAGTGTTTGTTTTTTGACCACACCGCCCAGCTTATTAAACCATATCTTTTCATCAGGGCTTACCCCGTCGGGATAATCGGTAAAATGATAATAAAGCTGGCTGACTGATACGTCCCAGGCCAGCAACTGGCTGATGTGATGACCAAGTGGCGTGATGGTCTTTTTAATATTTCCAAAACCGTCATACTCAAAAGTGGTTTTTAGCGAGCCCGCAGATCCATCCCCGTCCGTTTGAACCAGTGGCTTTCCCCAATATCCGTCATAGGTGGCTGACGTTATACTGGTAAAGGCACCTCTTTGTACCAGCGATTGTATGGGAAAACGATGAGACGCATCGTAAGTAAGCGTAGTGCTAACATCACTTTGACCGGCCACCTGATTAAATGAGTGAATGATATTTCCATAATCATCGTAGCTATAGCTTGTTGCAGAAGCTATTGGTGTGCCACTCCAGGAAGTTTTGAAAGCCGGCAAACCCCGGTCGGAAGTATAAGCCATACTGGTTATTTGAGAAACCGCAGCTTGTCCGTAGCGGCTACTGGTCACTGATACCTGTACCGGCTGACAAGGAAAAATGGCTTTTCCTGCCTTTTCATACAGGGTTGAAGTAGAAACCGTTTCAACGGCATGTACTGCATCGTTTATCCATGCGCCTGTTTCTTGAGTCTGCAAACTTATATTTCCATAACCATCGTATTGATAAGAACTCTTGTTGGCTGATTTGGAAACCTGGTTGATCTCGACAGTGCTTTCTGTCTCCAGCTTGTAGCGGACTGTTGGTAGATGCCGTGTGCTGTTATTAGGGAGTGATGTAATTACAACATTGTTCCGGATTTCACTGGCTAGTATATTATTCAGGTACGACTTACCTCCTGCAGGAATTAATATGTTAACTGCTTTGTGTAAGGTATAGTTGTCTTCTGTTTTAACCTGTGTTACATTATTACTGTTTGCAAGGGTTTTAAAGCCCAGCAGCCCCTTTGACCGGTGTAATATTGCGTCCTGATAGGTGTAAGACGAGGTGACAGTGCCATTAACCGCATCGGGTTGCGTTATGGAAAGTACTACACTTACAGGCAGCCTGGTGGTATTGTAAGGGTAATTATTTTCCGCATTGGCAGAAACAGTATACAGGGCAGGACCTCCATCAGCCAGTGTATTATACGTAATGGTGGTAGTGTTGCCGAAACCATTCGTTATGTTTTGCAGCTTGCCGCAGTTACCATTAAGCATATCCGTAAAATAGAATAAGGCATAACTGTTCCCGTTTAAAGACTGGATCACATCCGCCTTACCGTCTCCGTTGAAATCCCCAATTTCAACAGGCTGCAGGTAATGGCTGCTCATCCCGTTTAAATGATTGCTTTTAATACTGTAAACCGGGGTATACTTTGGTGAAGTTTGAAAATTATATTCTACTATATAGGCCGGTTCATATTCATTTGGCCAAGGTTGTCCCGAATTGCAAGGGTTATCAAAGGTGTACCCTGCAATTCTGGCATCGGGATAGTATAGTTTCCAGTAATCAAATTCACGGGGACAAACTGTAGTTGTTTCAGAGGTATTGGAAGTCCCGTGGCCAAGGCCTTTCATATAATAAATGTCTTGCTGAGGGTGGTAATTTGTAGAGCCACCGTAGGTAACGGAATTTTGATAAGCATGCATAATATCCGTCAGGCCGTCTCCGTTAAAATCGCCCGTTATGATTTTGTCGGGCCATGCGCCCAAGATTATATAATGAAGAAGATGTTGATTTTATATTGTCATCTTCTACTTTATACAAAATATTAGCTACTACCAGATCAGATTTCCCATCGCCGTTGTAATCTCCTGGTGTAAGTGACCAATTGTGCCCCACCACATCATAGGTGCCCTGAATTGTACTGCCGGCTTCTTCCTGCGCAATTAAGCCATAATCAAACTTTGTAAGAATTGATTGTCCGTCGGTGCCGTAAAGCTCCACACCTGTTAAATAATTTCGCTTCAGTTGTCGCGTATGCTGAAGTCCGACATGCTGTTTTGTTACACCGTCCTGAATAATGTTTATTTTGATAAGAATACGGGAATCAATCATACTTTTTCCGTTTTCAAATGTTATGTTTTTATTCTCCTTATCAGAATATTCAAATGATACAGCAGTATTCCCGTATGTAATCCTGTCTAATATTACTTCCCCCTCCAAGGACTGGTAAGCATACGAAACGAGGTTTTTGTTTACATCGGTACTTCGGGAAATCATCCAGCTGATATTGGCTGTCGTAACAAGTTTGTCCTCTGGCTTTATGCCATACTCAACAGTGCTTCCGTCCTTCTGTGTAATTCGCCAGAAGTCTGGGTTACCATTGAAACCACCAACCGATTCGATTTTAAAAAATGTCTCCGCTTCCATGGAATATTGAGTTTCATCTCCTCCATTAATACCGGTTGTAGGAATGAGTAATTGCCCGTCAAGATAAAAATTATCATCGGAATCCAGTTCCAGCGGACTTACGTTACCGTTATACAACTTTGTTTGGGGGCCCCGTGTAATCGCACTGATACCGCTGAGATTCCAACCATATCCGGCTATCCCATCATTTAACCGGGAGTTATACACCAGGGATAGCCGGGGCTGAAGTCCAGCCAAACCTGAAGGTACTTGTATGGGAATATTGTAGGTGGCGGCCCCGCCCATAGATATGGTTAATGACCCGGGAATAGTACCTACAGGTTTTGTTACATCAGGTTGTCCATAACTATTCATTACCTGAAGCAGTAGCACCGTGGTACTTAACAATAACTTTCTCATAAAAGTAAGGATGAAGATAAAAAAGAAGGAAGAAACACGCTGTAGGCAAATGGCGTGCTTATAAAACGGGAAGGCCATACATACATACTTATTGTTTGATTACTTTCTGCAACAGGTTCGTATTTTTATCCACCACCTGGATATAGTAGAAACCTGGCGCCACCTGGCTAATGTTGCATTGGATAAGTGCACCGCTGACCTTGTATTGCTGTAACACTCGTCCATTCAGGTCTGAAATCCTGACAATAGCGTCTTCGAGCGGAAGCGTAAAGCGCACCGTGAACCGTCCAGTAGTTGGATTTGGGTAAAGCGCCTCAATTTGCTGCGTATATACAGTACCTGATTCTTTTTGTTTTTGACCTGTACTGCGTTGTATGACTTCCGGGCCATTGATACACACGTATTGCCGGCTGATAAGGTTACCAGCAGCATCATAGGTGTATTGGAGTCCGCATTGCCCTGAAGAAATAAACTGTGCACCCGAATGAAAGAACGGGAATATTAGCATGAAGAGAAGTAAAACATTCTTCATAGAGTAAATTGTGTTGATTGGATAAAAAGGATCGCATGAGCAAGTAAAACAGAAAATCCAGGATTTGCAAGTTTTGTTGATAATTTATTACGGTCGGTACTATGATGACCTTATTTAAGGTATTAAAAGGCTTTGGGAAGATGAGTAGAAGCGCTTACCAATTTATACACTTTCCCATCAGCCTTGGTAAGTACATACAATTCGCCTTTAGAATCTCTGCCAAAATGCAGATCCACACGATTACTACCGCAAAGTTCAACCAGCGTTTTAAGATTGTTATTAATAGCAATCTTCCATTCTTTGATGATTGCCTGCCTGCCTAACTTCACATCGGCCATTTCTATATAAAATAACCTGCCTGAAAAAATGTCGCCAAACAAATATTTCCCTTTCAACCGGGGGATAGCTGTACCTGTATATTCATACCCGCCGGAAATGGCCTTCCCTTCATCGTGGTCGTATTGCGCAATGGGGTAAGTAATGTGATAACTACTATCGTTTTCGGGAAGGGCATACACTTTGTTCATCTCCCCATTAAGATTTAAAACAAAACTTCCCTCCCTGACCGGCCAGCCGTAATCATGGCCCTTAACAATAAGATTCACTGATTCTATATTACCCTGGCCGATGTTGCAAACCAGCAATTGGTTCGACTTACTCCAGGTGATGCGATGCGGGTTTCTGAAACCATAGGCAAAGATCTCTTTAAGCTTTTTACTATTAGCCTCTTTGGCAAATGGGTTGTGTGGCGGAATTCCGTATTGGCCATTGGCACTGTTTCTGCCTGTGGGATTTATACGGAGTATAGTACCCCAGACCTTTTCCGGGCTGTGAACTAAAAAGGGGTAACCACGCTCAGCGCTGCCTCCATCGCCGATACCGATATATAACAGGCCGTAATCTTCATCATTTGGTTTAGCAAGAGAATTGAAAGTGATCTCCTGGACACCATGATTGACTGCAACCATATTCACCCTGAATAGTTCCCTGCCGGTTCCGGAAAAAACAGCTGCGCCGGGGTTGTCTGCTTTCCATTCGGTCAACACCCCTTGCAGCGTTACCTTAATGGAATCAGCATAAGCAAAATCCGCTTTGGCTGAACCGGCGGGTTCGGTATGCGTAGTGTAAAGGAGACCGTTAGTGGCGAATAAAGGATGAAAGGCAAAACTCCCAAATCCTGTCCCCAGTCCGGGCTCATGAACAAATGCAGGTCTCAGCTTAGCCATGTCCATATAAAGGATTGGATTATTGTGCAGCAATGAATATAGTTTACCCCTCATGTCCAGGATGAATGAAGTGCCTGTATTCGGCTGAAAGTCCAACTTATTTATTTTTGCCAATGGCAACTTACCGCTATCGCCGGAAGGAGGAATCTGCGTTATCAGCTCAAGTTCTGCAACGAGGTTTGAAGACTTAATCGCTTCCGGAACAGGATTCAATAATACCGTGCCATTTTCTTTGGCCGGTGTTTGGTCCGGCAGGCGGTGCGTAGATAAAAATGCAATGATGGCGTTTAAGTCATTATTCGTAAAATTAGTAAAGGATGGCATCACCGACTTATATTTTGCATACAATTGTCGAGCACGGTCGTCGCCTGAATGAATAACCTTTTGGGGATTTTGTATAAAATGTTTGATCCATTCCGCAGAGACCTTCGTTGTCAATCCACCCAGATGGGGTCCTATGCCGTCCTGCCTGAAGTTATGGCAACCGATGCAAAACTGATTGAATAGCATTTCCCCTTTTGCGATTGTTGCGGAATCTGTAAAAACAGAATGGTTACTTACAGACATTACCGAATTGGATGCGTTAAAGTGTAACAGCAGCAGAACAGCAACTGCAATAACAAGGCTTCCTTTTTTCATGTAAGAGAAAAGAGTGAATTTATATCAAATCTAAGCTTTTAAAGTTTCAGGTTCAATAGCTCAATTCTATAAATAATACACCTGACATGGATCTCCACTTATTTAAACAACCGGAAAATATCCAGTCCTAGCGCATAAGCCATCAAACCTAACATTAATATCATGCCTCCCATCTGTGCATATTCTATAAATTTATCGCTGGGCTTGCGACCGCTGATCATCTCATACAACGTAAATAAGGCGTGACCTCCGTCCAATGCAGGTATGGGCAGAATATTCATTAAAGCGAGCACCAGCGAGAAGAAGGCCGTCAATGCCCAGAAACTCTGCCAGTCCCATTCTGCAGGAAACATATTTCCAATACTGATCACACTGCCCAGGGACTCGGAGGTTTTTACTTTTTTTGAAAATATCAGTTTTAACTGTAACCAGTATGATTGCAGCGTTTCAACACTTTTTGCTAATCCTGCAGGAATGGATTCGAAAAAAGAGTAGCGTGTCGTGTTGATTTCTATACTGTCTTTTGGCTGAACAGGTAAAATTCCTAGCTGGCCGTCAGCGCCGATATTTGCCTTCTTCATGAGGGTATCCTGTCCCCTTACCACTACTAACTGAATCTCTTTATTTCTGTTTCTGGGAACCTCTCTCTTAAAATCATTATAAAAAAATGTACGTATGCCATTGACAGAAACAATCTTATCGTATTTCATCAAGCCTGCTTTCTCGGCGGCGCTGCCTTTCACTACAGTGTCTAAACCGTCAAAAGGTATACGCACATCTATAAATCCTATCGCTTTATACCGGATAAGCTTACTTGCAAAATCCTCAGGTATGGGTATAGTAAGTTTATCGCCATTTCTATCGACTTCAAAGGTTTTTGCATCTTTGAGGATCACTTCAAGTGGAATCTTACGGAATTTTTCTATGTATTTGCCGTCTACGCCAAGTATTTTATCTCCATCTCTTAATCCGATGCTTTGAGCCAGAGAATCGGTAGCGATACCGTATTTTAACTTATTGGTGGGAATATAGGAATCGCCCCAATACCACAACATCATAGCATATATCAGGAAACCGAGTGCCAGGTTCACTGTTACACCGCCTACCATGATGATCAGGCGCTGCCAGGCCGGCTTGCTTCTGAATTCCCACGGTTGCGGCGGTTGTTTCAACTGGTCCTTGTCCATGCTTTCATCAATCATGCCCGAGATCTTCACATAACCTCCGAACGGCACCCACCCTAATCCGTATTCAGTTTCACCGACCTTCTTTTTTACCAGCGAAAACCAGGGATTGAAGAAAAGATAAAATTTTTCGACCTTGCACTTAAACCATTTGGCCGGCAGAAAATGACCCAGCTCATGTAATACTACAATAATAGAAAACGATAAGATAAACTGGCCGGCTTTAACACCTACTTCTCCCCAGTTAATGGCTAATAATGTCATATCCCACATCCGTCAATCGACGTCATTTGTTTATTTTATTATAAATTCAACATTGTCTTAGGGTCGAATAGAAAAAGACTTTTGTCTCTTGCATTAACAAATCAGCTATCCAATAGTTCGTTAAAAGCTGCCCGACATCCTGCTCCCGCTTCAACCCTGAACTTGAACCTGCGATCACATATGAATTAAAGAAGCCGCAAATGTACGAGCCTCCCCATCGCTTTCAAAATATTCATCCAGCGTCGGATTCTTAATAAACGGCATTTTATCCATGGTTCGTTCAACAAGGTCTGTCATATCCAGAAAACCTATGCGGTTCCGTAAGAAAGCAAAGACGGCAATTTCGTTCGCAGCATTCAGCACGCAGGGCAGATTACCTCCCTTGAACAATGCATTGCTTGCGAGGCTCAGATTTCTGAACGTTTTAACATCTGGTTCTTCAAATGACAGCGTATTGGGTTTTTTAAAATCATACCGGGGGAACTTGCTGGGGATCCTTTGCGGGAAGGACAGCGCGTACTGGATGGGCAACTTCATATCGGGCAAACCCATCTGACTTTTAATGCTTCCATCTTCAAACAGGACCATGCTGTGAATAATACTTTGGGGGTGTATAACTACCTGAATCTGCTCAGGTAACAGGTTGAATAACCATTTGGCTTCAATCATTTCAAGGCCTTTGTTCATCAGGGTGGCTGAATCGATAGTGATCTTGGCTCCCATGCTCCAGTTTGGATGCTGCAATGCATGATCGCGCTTGACGTTCACCAGAAAGTTTGGTTTTTTTCCGAGAAAAGGACCTCCTGAAGCGGTTAGAATAACCTTTTCTATGCGGTTCCTGGTTTCTCCTACCAGACACTGAAAAATTGCGGAGTGCTCAGAGTCGACAGGAATTATGGGCACGCGGTTTTCAATGGCTTTCCCCATCACGATATCACCAGCCACCACCAGGGTCTCTTTATTGGCAAGGGCAACGATTTTGTTATTTTCGATAGCTTTCAGTGTTGGCTTTAGCCCGGC
The DNA here is from genome assembly GCA_037718865.1 of Chitinophagaceae bacterium. Lineage (GTDB taxonomy): Bacteria > Bacteroidota > Bacteroidia > Chitinophagales > Chitinophagaceae > JADCRZ01. The sequence goes on from JBBJMP010000026.1 coordinate 59,570, forward strand.
AAAACCTACAATGGCTGCCAGCATGAGGTCATAACAATTCATAGCCGCCACTTCTTCCAGCGCCTTTTCACCGGCAAACACTTTAGTGTCGCCCGACGCCAGGGCTTCTTTTACTTTGGTATATTTCTTTTCATCCCCTATCACCACGATATTGGGTTTGAACTTCAGGGCCTGCTGAACCAGGAGTTCGTCATTATTCTGGGCCGTCAGCACTTCAGCCGAAAACAGGTCGGCATGCAGATCAATCACTTCGAGGGCTTGAGTTCCGATAGACCCTGTTGAACCGAACAGGGCGATACGTTTTTTATTGGTTCCCATCATGGGCAGTTATTAGATTTTATACGACGATCACACCTTTACTATTATCGTCTGGCGGCGAAATTAATGTAATAATTGCTCTAAAGCAGCATGCACTTTACTAAAGTTGAAACGAAGCAATACATTCTGCATCATCCTGCTGATCTGCTCGTTCTGCAGATTTCCAATAGAACCTTCGTGGGTATGATGTATCTGGGTAGAATAAGTAAACTCGCCTTGTTCGATGGATTGTCCGATTTTCTTATAGGCATCCCGGAATGGAACCCCCTCTAAAACCAGTTTGTTCACTTCTTCCACACTGAAGAGGAACTTATACTTGTCATCCTGTAAAATATCTTTTTTTATTTCGATGTTGGCCAGCATTAATGCAGCCATGTTTATACAGGATTGCAGGTTCGCAAAAGCCGGTATGATATGCTCCTTTACCAGCTGCAGGTCACGATGATACCCCGATGGAAGATTGGCGGTCATCAGCATGATTTCGTTGGGAAGGGCCTGCAGCCGGTTGCCGTGTGAACGGATCAGCTCGAAGACATCCGGGTTTTTTTTGTGGGGCATGATGCTGCTGCCGGTCGTCAGTTCTTCAGGAAAGGAAACGAAGGCGAAATTTTGGTTGAGGTATAAACAGGCGTCCATGCTGAGCCTCGAAAGGGTTGCAGCAATATTTGCCAAAGCAGATGCAACAATCTTTTCAGTTTTGCCTCTGCCCATTTGTGCGTATACAACATTGTAATTGAGATCATCAAATCCGAGCAACTGGGTAGTGAGCATACGGTTTATCGGAAAGGAGGACCCATAACCTGCAGCCGAGCCAAGGGGATTTTTATTGACCACTTCATAAGCAGCCTGTAAGGTGACCAGGTCGTCTACAAGACTTTCGGCATAAGCCCCGAACCACAATCCAAAAGAAGAAGGCATAGCCAACTGCAGATGGGTATAACCGGGAAGCATGAAATCCTTATATGTTTCACTCTGCTGTATAAGCAACTTAAAAAAGGATGAGACCGATTCCACAAGCCTTTCAATCTCACTTCGTAAAAACAATTTAAGGTCGACCAGAACCTGGTCGTTCCTTGACCGGGCACTATGGATCTTTTTGCCTGTGTCGCCCAGCTTGCGGGTCAGCAGCAGTTCAACCTGTGAATGAACGTCCTCCACGCCTTCCTCCAACCGGAAATCTCCCTCCTGTATCTGCCTGTAAATCAGTTTAAGCTCTGTTTGCAAAATGTCTAATTCCGGTTTAGTGAGCAAGCCAACCGTTTCCAGCATATAAATGTGAGCCAGGGAACCCAGCACATCAAAGGGTGCCAGGTAGATATCCAGTTCACGGTCTTTGCCTACGGTGAACTTCTCTACTTCGTGTAATGATGCTATTTGCTTTTGCCAGAGTTTCATGTTGGTTTTAAGTTTAAGGTTTAACGTTTAAAGTTTAACGTTTAAAGTTTAATGATTGCGATTAATAAGTTACATCTCACATGAAATAACCTTAAACCTTAAAACTTTAAACCTTAAACCCCACCTCTCCTATCATGTCAATATATGTTGCAATGCCTTCCTTGATTTCTTCCAGGTAAATATACTCATCTGCCGTATGACTCCGGGCGCTGTCTCCAGGTCCGCATTTCAGCGAAGCCACCGGTATCAATGCCTGGTCGGAGGTAGTTGGGGAGCCGTAAGTGATCTTACCTGATTTTAATCCTGCCAGCACAAGAGGATGATCCAAAGCTATCTTCGATGAGCGCAGCCTCAGGCTCCTGGGTTTTACCTCGCAAGCCACATATCGTTGTATGATAGCAAGGATGTCTTCGTGGCTATAGTCATCAGTGACTCTTACATCTACCACAAAACGGCATTCTGCCGGTACCACATTATGCGCCTTGTTATCCGTGTTGATAACGGTTATGTTCATCTTAACCGGTCCCAGAGTTGGTGATACTTTAGGAAAAATAAAAGTGGTAAACCAGTTTACATCTTTCAGTGCCTTCAATATGGCATTGTCTCCTTCTTCCCTGGCAGCATGACCTGCTTTACCATATACCGTGCAATCCAGCACCAGTAAACCTTTTTCAGCTACAGCCAGGTTCATTTGGGTTGGCTCACCTACGATAGCGGCATCTATCACCGGCAATAACCTCAAAATACTTTCAATTCCATTTGGGCCGGAAATTTCCTCTTCCGCGGTAGCAGCGAGCACAAGATTGCAGGTAAGATCCGGGAAATCATAATAATACCGGAAGGCCGCTATCAGGCTAACCAGCGGACCACCGGCATCATTGCTGCCGAGGCCATATAACCGCCCTTGTTCAATAACCGGTTCAAAAGGATCACGGGAGTAAAACTGATTGGGTTTGACCGTATCATGGTGCGAGTTCAATAAAAGGGTTGGCTTGGCTGCATCAAAGAATTTATTATGGCACCAGACATTGTTCAGATGACGCTCATGTATTATATACCTATCCCTGAAAAAATGCTCCAGTATTAAAGCCGTTTTATCTTCCTCCTTACTGAACGACGGTGTGGCAATGAGTTGTTTCAGCAACTCTACAGCGTCAGTATACAATGCTTGCAGATGATGACCTCCATTCATACGATCAGGCTACCCCTCGTTTCTTTAGTAACATTATGCAACAGATCTTTTGCATCCCCGATCAACACTTCCTTTACACCGGCTTCAATGGCAGCAAATGCATTCTCGATCTTAGGTAAAATACCGGCAAATATTTTCCGGCTGTTTTTTAATTCCATGTAAGATTCCTTTGTAATCAAACGGATCACAGAATTTTCATCTGTCATGTCTTCAAGAACACCTTTTTTTTCAAAACAATAGATCAATCGGACATTATACTGCGTTGATAATCCCACTGCCAGCGCAGAAGCTATCGTGTCAGCATTCGTGTTTAGCATGAGGCCATTGCCATCATGCGTTAAAGGAGCTACTACCGGAACCATACCATGCTGAAGAAATAACCGCCAGGGTTCAATGTCAAACTTTGAACGATCCAGGTCGCCGACAAATCCGTAATCTATCTCTTGTACAGGGCGCCTGTTAGCTACAAGCGCATTCGCATCAGCACCGGTTAAACCTATAGCGTTACAATGAACAGATTGCAAACGGGCGACAATCTTCTTATTAATAAGACCCCCATATACCATAGTCACCAGGTCTATAGTGTGCTCGTCTGTAATGCGCCGTCCGCTTATATAGTTTGAGGGTATACCTAATTGCTCACCGATTTTTGTAGCGATTTTTCCACCACCATGTACCAGGATCTTTTTTTCAGAAATACCGGAAAAGGATTCCAGGAAAGAGGCGAGGGAAACATCATCATCAATTACGTTTCCGCCAATTTTTATTACAAACAATTTCTCCATTACGCATTTTTAAGGATCTCGGCCAGCACCGATTGTGCTGCCCATACCCGGTTACCTGCCTGGCGTGTTACTATACCGTTTACACTGTCCAGGATCTCATCACTTAATTCCACATTTCTACGTACGGGCAGGCAATGCATAATTTTAGCATGATTGGTAAGTTGCATTTTTTGTTCTGTCAGCATCCAGCCCGGGTCATTGGTATAGATTTTTCCATAATCCTTAAACGTGCTCCAGTTCTTTACATAAACATAATCGGCGTCTTTTAACGCAGCATCCTGGTCTTTGGTGATTAATGCTCCTTTTGTAAAAGTTTCTTCCAGTTCATAATCATCAGGGTGAGTGATCACGAAATCGGTTTCTGCCCATGCATTGATCCATTGGGCAAAGGAATTGGCTACGCACTGCGGTAAAGGCTTTACATGAGGTGCCCAGGTTAACACTATTTTTGGCCTTCGCTTTTCAGAAAATGTTTCTTTGATGGTGATGATATCTGTCAGGCTTTGCAAAGGGTGCAGGGTAGCGCTTTCCAGACTGACAACAGGTACGCCGGCATAACGCAAAAAAGAATTTATTACCAGCTCGCTGTAGTCATCTTCCCTGTTTTTCAGGGAAGGAAAAGTTCTTATGCAAAGAATGTCAAAATATTGTCCAAGCACGGGGGCTGCATCTTTTACGTGCTCTACGGTATTTCCGCTCATGATAGCTCCTTCTTCAAATTCAAGAGCCCAGCCTTCCTTATCTACATTGAATACAATGGCTTCAAGACCCAGGTTCCTGGCAGCAACTTGTGTGCTTATCCGTGTTCGAAGGCTTGGATTAAGAAACAACAAACCTATACGCTTATCCGCCCCCAGCGTCCTGTCGCTAAATGGATCCGCCTTGTAGGCTAATGCCTTTCCGATCAGGGCATTTATATCTGCGACATCATGAACTGAAATAAAATTTTTCAATATGTATGGGTTATGCAATTATAATGAGCAATGGATTGACATTGCTGTTGACCGCGTACGAAGTCTTAAAACAGCGATGCCGACTCAAGACTTCTGCCTACCGACTCATTACGCTCTGCCAGCTCCTCCCTGATGGCTTCTAAAAAGATATCTGCTTCAGTTTTCGTAATATTCAAGGCAGGCAGCAAACGAATCACATTGGGTTTGGACTCCCCGGTAAAGATCTTGTGCCTGAATAACAAATTTTTCTTGACATCTTTCAATTCTTCAGGAAGTTCAATCCCTATCATCAGGCCCCTGCCTCTTACTTCCCTGATAACAGGAAGCTTTTTTAGTTCACTGGTTAAGTAATGGCCCAGATGCATAGCATTCTGCATGAGGTTATCTTTTTCAATTACTTCAAGAACAGCCAGGGCCGCCGCGCAGGCTAAGTGGTTGCCTCCAAAAGTCGTCCCAAGTATAAAATGCCTGGGATGAATTTTAGGGCAAATCGAAATGGCGGCTACAGGGAAGCCATTGCCCATTCCTTTCGCCATAGTGTAAATGTCTGCATCTACCCCACTGTAATCCTGTGAATAAAATTTTCCGCTTCTACCATAACCGCATTGCACGGAATCTGCAATGAATACAGCATTATACTCATCGCAAAGCTTGCGTATTGTTTGCAGAAACGATTCGGAAGCCACCTGTATTCCGCCGACACCCTGAATGCCTTCAATGATTACTGAAGAGACTTCCTGATTTTTAAAAGCCTCCCTCAATGTCGTTTCGTCATTAAACGGCAGAAAGATCACATTATCCGTTTGGTTAACCGGGGCCACGAGAGAAGGGTTATCTGTAACGGCAACGGCCAGCGATGTTCTTCCGTGAAACGACTTTTTAAACGCAATGATTTTTTTCCGGCCATTGTAAAATGACGCCAGCTTTAAGGCATTTTCATTGGCTTCAGCGCCCGAATTACAAAGGAACAACTGGTAATCAGGTTTGTTAGAAACCTGTCCAAGCTTTTCTGCCAGTTCATGCTGTAACGGGATATGGATGGAATTAGAATAGAAACCCACCTTATGCAGTTGTTCTTCCACACGATTTACGTAATGCGGGTGTGTATGGCCTATAGAGATCACGGCATGACCTCCGTAAAGATCAAGGTATCTTGTTCCTTTGTCATCCCATACATAAGAACCAGCGGCCCTTGCGATGGTAATGTTGTTGATGGGATATACGTCGAATAGTTTCATGTTATTATTTTAAATTGATCTTTCAAATACCAGGGTTCTATAACAGTCAGGTGCTTAGAAGCTAAGTTATCTTTGTGCAACCTTTGTGTAATACTTTGTGCACTTCGTGGTTAACATCTTCCGGAAGGTAACCACAAAGAACCACAAAGCAAGTGCACAAAATTACGCCAGTATAGCTTAAAAATAACCGGCCTTCAGCTTCAAACCTGCTGTTTCGTTTAACCCAAACATCAGGTTCATGTTCTGCACCGCCTGCCCGGATGCGCCTTTTAACAGGTTATCCATAACCGTATGCACTACCAGTTTATTTCCTTCCTTTTCTAACTGGACCATACACTTATTGGTATTTACTACCTGTTTCAGAAAAACCGGTTCCCTGCTGATTATGGTAAACGGATGTTGCTCATAATAACTTTCATACAATGCATACAGATCTTTTATATCCATGGAGCAGTCCAGTTGTGAACTGATAAAGATGCCCCTGGTAAAATCTCCTCTCCATGGAACAAAATGTATGTTGACCGTTCGTTCGGGATAAAGCTGCTGCAATGACTGACCGATCTCTTTCAGGTGCTGATGAGTAAGGGTCTTGTATGCCTGGATATTATTGGCCCTCCATGAAAATTGAGAAGTAGCCGTAAATCTTTGTCCGGCGCCGGTTGAACCGGTAATACCTGTTGTCTGCACCTCTGCGAGTATCCGGGCTTGTGCCAGTGGCAATAAGCCTAACTGGATGGCCGTTGCAAAACACCCGGGATTGGCAATATGCTGTGCTCCCTTAATTTGTTCTTTGTTCAGTTCAGGCAGTCCATATACAAAGGGACGACCGTTGACTACTGGCTGTTTGCCGTCTGTTAGCAAGCGAAAATCCTGCGACAGATCGATGATCCGGATGTGTTCATCTATGGAATTCTCTGTTAACCATTTTTTTGCATCTCCATGTCCAACGCACAGGAACAACACATCTATGTCGTTGCGGATCTCTGATGCAAACAGTAATGCTGTGTCGCCTAACAGATCGCTGTGAACACTGTAAAGTGGGTTGCCTGCATTGCTTTTGCTATGCACAAAACGAATACTGACCTGTGGATGGTTTATCAATATCCTTATCAATTCGCCTCCGGTATACCCGGCTCCCCCGATTATGCCAACCTGTAATGTTTCCATAGTAAATCGATTGACCCTCCAACTCGATCTTTGTGTATCTTCCTTTGTGGTTTTGCTTTGTGATTCTTCGTGGTTTCTTTTACCACAAAGAGCTCAAAGGTTACACAAAGATCACACAAAGGGTTATCACTGCACATCTAGTTACCTTCCAACTTGATCTTTGTGTATCTTCCTTTGTGGTTTTGCTTTGTGATTCTTCGTGGTTTCTTTTACCACAAAGAGCTCAAAGGTTACACAAAGATCACACAAAGGGTTATCACTGCACATCTAGTTACCTTCCAACTTGATCTTTGTGTATCTTCCTTTGTGGTTTTGCTTTGTGATTCTTCGTGGTTTCTTTTACCACAAAGAGCTCAAAGATCACACAAAGGGTTATCACTGCACATCTAGTGACCTTCCAACTTAATCTTTGTGTTTCCTCCTTTGTGTTTTGCTTTGTGATTCTTCGTGGTTTCTTTTACCAAAAAGAGCTCAAAGGTTTATTGACTTTCTTAACACAACCGCTTATTCGTTATCCTCTTTAACCTGGTGATAGATCATAGTCTGGTTACCAAAAATTCTCGTAAAGCCCCGCACGTCGTCTCCGGTCCATCCGGCGTTCATTTCACCGTACTTGCCAAATTTACTGCTCATCAGGTCAAATGTTGAGTATATACCTGTAACATGAAAACGATAAGGCATCAGTTGAATGTATACTTCGCCGGTTACCTGTCGCTGGGAACTTTCAAAATATGCTTCGATATCCCTCATTACCGGGTCCAGTATTTGCCCTTCGTGCAGCCAGTTGCCATAAAACTGTGCAAGCTGGTCCTTCCAGTTCAGTTGCCATTTTGTTAACACGTGTTTCTCTAAAGCATGATGTGCTTTTATGATGACCATTGGAGCTGCTGCTTCGAATCCAACGCGTCCTTTAATTCCGATGATTGTATCGCCAACATGTATATCGCGGCCGATACCAAACGGACCAGCAATGGCCTGCAACTCTTGAATGGCTTCTGTCGGATGATTAAAAGTACGATCGTTCACTGCGGCCAGTTCGCCTTCTATAAAACCCAGTTTTAGTTCTTCTGTTTCCGTTTTGGTTACCTGTGTGGGCCAGGCTTGTTCCGGCAGCATGCCTCTTGATTGCAGCGTTTCTTTACCACCTACGCTGTTTCCCCATAGTCCTTTATTAATGGAATATATGGATTTCTCAAAGTTCATTTGCACCTGTTTGCTTTGTAAATAAGCAATTTCCTCTTCGCGGCTTAATTTAAGATCACGAATAGGAGTAATGATCTCAATACCGGGGATCATAATGTTAAAGATCAAATCAAATCGCACCTGGTCGTTGCCTGCCCCGGTACTGCCGTGAGCCACAGCATCAGCATTAAGCGCTTTTACATGCTCGGCAATAAACAGCGCCTGGCTCAGGCGTTCTGCACTTACACTTAACGGATAGGTGTTATTTTTTAACACATTACCAAAAATGAGGTATTTGACTATTCGCTCATAATAACTCTTTATTGCATTAACGGTACTATGGGTTTTGACCCCCAGGCGGTATGCGTGTTGTTCAACCTGATTCAATTCCTCTTCATTAAATCCTCCGGTATTTACTATCACGGAGTGCACTTCATATCCTTTCTCTTCGCTTAGGTATTTCACACAATACGACGTATCCAGCCCACCGCTAAATCCTAGAACAACTTTTTTCTGAGCCATAATTGAATAAGATTATACTGATTACCGGAATGCTATAAACTAAAGAAATACTGTAGAATTGACCTGGACTTTACCGGGCTTTTGCCTGCGTTTATTTGTTTTTTAGTGAGCCATTGCAGCAATTTACTTTTTTTGATCTCCATAAAGCGCTCGTAGAGTTTTGAGTATTGCTTGAAATCTGCTTTAGTTTCTTCCGGCTCAAAATGATCGGCAGGGTCATACAGCATGGCTGTACACATGCAATTTTTTCTTTCCTTGCTTATCAAAATATCATAATTGACACAGCTTTTACACCCGGCCCAGAATTCATCATCATCTGTAAGTTCGCTATATGTCACGGGCTCATAACCAAGATCCGAATTTATTTTCATGACCGCCAGGCCGGTGGTTAGGCCAAATATCTTTGCTTGTGGATACTTTTCCCTCGACAAATCAAAAATCCGTTTCTTGATTTGCTTGGCTATGCCGCTTTTTCGGAAAGGAGGAGAAACCACCAATCCGCTATTCGCGACAAATTGGTTATGCCCCCACACTTCAATATAACAAAAGCCAACCCAAACATTATCTGACGTATAAGCTATGACAGCCTTTCCTTCCTCCATTTTTTGCTCCAGATATGCAGGTGAGCGCTTAGCTATACCCGTCCCCCTCGCCTGAGCCGATGCGGCCATTTCATCAGTTATTGTAGCGGCAAAGTGTTTATCTTCAGAGGTTGCCACCCTGACAATAATATTTTGATGTTCCAATATCTTAAAATTGACTATAAATGAATGTAAAATCACACGTGGTGTGAAAGAAAAAAATCGGGGATTTTTCCACTGATAGGGGCAAAGTTCGTTTGCTCGTCCTATCAGTAACCACGTCGCGTTCGGAGAAGAATACCTGAAACTTTACTGGAAAAACCAATCCCTGAAGGAGCAATGTGAAATATTATATGGATTGATTTAGTGTCCAATATTTTTAACCTGTTATAATTCGTTATTGGTTATCAACAATTCGTTATTGGTTATCAACGTTTAAGTTAGCAAAAGTAGTTGATTTTGTTCTTATTTGCCAGTAAAATAATTAATGGTATGTTATTATTCAAATATACTACCAGCAGGATATCAGTAATGCATAGTCTACGAACGCGACCTTCACGCCAGACTTAACCGATCGTCGTTGATATAGTCAATGTTGTTTTACAAAAGGAAGCAACCGGTCGGCGATCTTCCGGTCATTGCTTAACCGGGCTACTTTGTTCTGTCCGCCTAATTTGCCAATGCTTTTCATATAATCGATGAAACCATTTTTTTGCAAGGAAACTATATTCAGGGGTTGCAGAATATTTCCTGCAACGAGGTCATCATAATATATATTCTTTTCACGCAGGTTATGGTCTACTTTCAAAGCAAAGGCATGCATATCACCAGGAGCATTTTCAAACTCTATGAACCACTCATGGTAACTCTTATCGTCGTCTTGTGATATTTTTGGTGCCACGGTAAATTCAGTAATTTGTACGCCCTCTTCTTCTGCGGCTTTCATTAGGCTATATTCTACTTCTTCGCCGATTACATGTTCACCAAATGCAGAAATGAAATGCTTGACCCTTCCGGTAACCACTAACCGGTAGGGATCCGTTGAAACAAACCTTACGGTATCCCCAAGATTATACCCCCATAAACCGGCATTGTTATTAATGATCAACGCATAATTTTCTCCCACCTTAACGTCTTTTAAACTAAGCCTTGTCGGATGATCGTTAAAGATTTCTCCGGCAGGCACAAATTCAAAATAGATTCCACTGTTTGAATTAAGTAATAAGCCTTCTTCATTTTGTGAATCCTGAAAGGCGAAAAAGCCTTCTGATGCAGGGAAGGTTTCTATTGTTGCGATTGGCTTTCCGATACTTTCCATTAGTTTGGCCCTATACGGTTCGAAGTTGACACCGCCATGGGCCAACACAGACAGGTTAGGAAACAGGTCTTTAATTTTCTTACCCCGTACCGCTATTAACCGGTCAAAATACATTTGCACCCACGGAGGGATGCCGCTGATCAGTGTCATATTCTGGTCGATCGTCTCTTTAACTATTTTATCCAGCTTGTCTTCCCAGTCTTCAATGCAATTGGTTTCATAACTTGGCAGCTGGTTGGTACGTAAATATTTGGGTATATGATGATTGACAATTCCGCTTAATCTTCCAGTAGGAATACCACCTACTCTCTCTAACTCAGGAGAGCCTGATAGAAAAATCATTTTGCCGTCAGCAAATTTGCTGTTGCTGCTTTCAGACATATAACATAACAACGCATTTCTGGCTGTGTTCAGATGATTCGGGATCGATTCCTTTGAAATGGGAATATATTTTATACCGCTCGTAGTCCCTGACGTTTTAGCAAAATAAATGGGTTGGCCTTTCCACAGTACGTTATGTTTAGATTCTTTTATCTGCTCTATGTAGGTTTTGAAGTGCTCATAGTCGCGTATTTTTACAGCCTGTTTATACTCGTCATAGGTTTTGACTTCTTTTAACTTGTGGTCATTGCCGAACACTGTTTTTGACCCGGTCTTTAACAATTCTTCTAAAATCGTTTCCTGATCTTTCACGGCTGTGCCCATTCCTTTTCGAACCTGTTTAAATATGTAAGATGCAAAGGGCTTTGCAAGAAGTGACTTAAATTTCATAATAAGTAACAAACAATGTGACAGCAAACCTACATTAAATGTATGATGAAGTAATCATACAAAAGCACATTCTAAAAATGGCCACTAACAGGAGATTCTAAAAAGATAAAGGGAGCCGCTCACAATCCGGATCCTTTATGTTTTGACATCGTTTTAGTGAAATACATCCCTCTTCATGCTTTTATAAGCCGGAAAGAAAATAAAAATAGGAATAACTTTACGCCGGAAAGACCCGTTTAATGCGCTTTTGCCGCTCATAATCCGGGTTTTTGAAAGAAATATACAGGCACCTTTTATTATTGATAAAAATCTACTTACCTTTGCCGTCCTAATTTTTAGAAATCATGTTAGCAGTTGTCAAAATTTCCGGAAAGCAATTTAAAGTTCAGAAGGACCAGACATTGTATGTTCCCCAGGTGGCAGGTAATGAAGGAGATGTGGTTGAGTTCTCTGATGTTTTACTTTTTCGTAATGAGAGTAACCTGTCAACGGGAGCCGACATTAAGGCTATAGTAAAAGCAGAAATTCTGGGGCATGTGAAAGGTGATAAAGTGATAGCGTTTAAAATGAAAAGAAGAAAGGGATTTAGAAAGAAGCATGGACACAGAACTCACTATACGAAAATAAAAATTAACGAAATTGCCTAACGGTTTTTTAGACAATTCGTTTTTTAAGCATCTTTAAAATAAATTTTATGGCTCACAAAAAAGGTGAAGGTAGTGTAAAGAACGGCCGGGACTCGCAAAGCAAACGTCTCGGAGTTAAGATTTTTGGCGGACAGGCTGCAATCGCCGGCAACATTATCATCCGTCAACGCGGCACTGTTTATCATCCAGGTAAAAATGTTGGTGTTGGAAAAGATTGGACACTGTTTGCACTTACCGATGGCGTGGTTGAATTTAAAAAAACAAAAGCCAACAAGACACTTGTTTCTGTAAATGGAGCTGTCACTCCTTAAAAAAAAATTCAGATAACATCAAATTTTTTTTGGCAGTTGGGGATAAGTTTTTACTTTTACTAGTGTAATTTTTCTTTTACTAACTATTAAATTCTAAAAACATGGCAACTGCAAAAAAAGCTGCTCCTAAAAAAGCTGCTGCAAAAAAAGCTGCTCCTAAAAAAGCTGCTGCAAAAGCTGCTCCTAAAAAAGCCGCTGCAAAAAAAGCCGCCCCTAAGAAGGCCGCCAAAAAAGCTTCCAAATAGCTTTAGTCAGCAAAACATAATCATCATAAAGTCTCGTTATTACGGGACTTTTTTTTTGTATTAAATGTCTGCATCTCCCACTTCTACCCATCTTCACCCGATCATTTAACTAACCTTCAGGTTGTTTTAAAATTGTCTTTGTGTATTCTTTGCGATTCTTTGTGGTTTTCCGACACCACGAAAAGCTCAAAGGTTACACAATGAAGGCACAAAGGGTTACTAACTATGGCATGTTTGGTCCAAAATATTGTTTTTACATTTGAAACTTCATCTGCAAATCAACCTAACGATGGTTCCAGACAATTTGAAATATTCCTGGCCTCCAGAGCAAAGCTTAAACGTATTTGACGGGAGGCCCCAGATGAGTGAACCTGATTACGGGCAACTCTACAAAAAATGTTGTGCCGGTACCTTCAACGGTTTCAAACCAAATGTTGCCTTTGGCCTGCTCTACAATAGTCTTGCTCATTGCTAATCCCAATCCTGTGCCGGAAGATTTGGTGGTGAAGTTCGGCGTAAATATTTTTGACTTCATGATTTCAGGAATGCCAGAGCCATTATCCGTAACCTTTATGATAATCTTGTCTTCGCGGATTTCTTCCGATATGGTAACTGTACATACCGATTCATGAATGCAAGCTTCTACGGCGTTCTGAAACAAATTGGTAAACAACCGGTTCAACTGCGTTTTATCTGCCATTACTAATATTCGCTGGTGCAACGGAAGCCAGGAAAACTCCAGGTTTTCAGTCGATTCATATAAGGAGGTTAGCGAATACAACATCTCATGCAAATCAAACAATTCATTCTTCACATTACCGATATTGGCAAACTGTGAAAAATCGGCTGCGATTTTTGATAGATGATCAATTTGCTCAACCAGCGTACGGGCAACGTTTGCAGAAAGTTCCTTTACGTTTTCAGAGTTATTGTTTATGGATTTCTGCAAATACTGGATACTTAACTTCATGGGTGTTAGCGGATTCTTAATTTCATGCGCTACCTGCCGGGCCATTTCACGCCAGGCACCTTCACGTTCGCTTTTGGCCAGTGCCAGGGCGCTATCCCCCAGCTTTACAACCATCTTATTATATTCTTTAACCAGGCCTCCAATTTCATCGTCCCTGTTCCAGGCAATTTCTTCGTTGAGCTTACCTAAATTAATTTCACGCATTTTATGACCGATGAGTAAAAACGAAGAGGTGATCCGGTTTGTAATAAAGAGGGCGATAACTCCGGCCACTAAAAATATAAAGGCATTCAAGATAATGATGGTCACCAAAAAGTTAGAGATCTCCCGTTTCAGTTCTCCCGGTGATACAAATGAAGGAATATTCAAATACGCATACGCATTCTTGTCTGCATTAATAACAGGACTATAGATGCTTTGATATCTCACATCGCCCACCTTTTCCTTATTAATGTACTGAACCAGCTTTTCATTTTGCATATAATAATAAGCGTAGGGATTCATTTTAGTACTTAAAATTCCTTCACTGTAGATAAAGGGGTTGGTTGCAATGCGGAGAGTGCCTTCGAGGTCGTATAAATTAACTTCGGTATTATGAATTTCAGCCACTTCGTTTAGCAACTTTTTTAACTCTTCATTATTCCCGCTTTCATACAGCTTAGTGCTGTCATCAAATAGTTTTTGGGTAACCAGCTTTTTCTGAATATCCCTGGCCATGATCTGGATGGCTTTGCTTAACCGCTCCTGGTTGTTTTTCTCATAGCGATTGATAAAGAAGATTATGGTAGCTACACCAATTACCAGGAACGAAAACAGGCTGATGAAAATGATGGTTCCATGAATCTGCGAACGGATGTTCAGCTGCCAGTACTGCTTGATCATGTTCGACTTAAGACGCGATTGGATCAACAGGGAAATGATACTAAAAATGCCTACCAGCAATAAAAATGTACTGAATATATAGGCGAACAGGGTGATTGCTTCTAAAAAGTACGCATCCCGTTTTGCAAATATGACCACTTTGTCTTTTCCATCCTTATACCATAATTCATCATACCCGTTAACTTTAAACTGCCAAAAGTCCTGTTTAGAGATATCTTCCTTTTTCAGATGGATTGGAAATTGGTAATCGTTGTAATACTTCAATAACTCAAGGTTATTATAAATGGCGTATGAGTAAATAGGAGAATATTCCGGAAAAAAATCCCTGCTCTGGCGAAAAAGCTCGGGAATCAGGGCATCCGGTTTATAACGCCTGGGATCAGAAAGGACAAAGAAGTAGCCAACTGTGTTTCCAGCGGTATCCTCAATTTCTTTTCTAAAGATGTAAGAAAACTTGTCAAACGCTTTCTCGAAGTAACGCAGATGCTCCACCGAAGTAGGTTTGCCCTGTATCTGAAAAATCGTATTCAGGGTATCGTAAGAAACAGAAGCTTCGTTATGCAAGGGCGTTCGACTTGCATCGAATGTAAAAAGGCGGGTATCGAATACATCCAGGTAAGGGCTGAAATTCTTATTTGTAATACTATCTTTCAGGTAAGCATTGGACGAAGCAACCTTTAAGCGATCGAAATTTGAATACAAAAAGTCATTGTCAAAATAAACGAGAGCAATGCTTAGAAGCCGCTCACGGGAAGGGTCAGCCTGGTCAAGAAGCTTTACGGCGGTTTTCCTGCGTTGCTCCAGTTCGATCTTCTGGTTTTCATTCATGATGATAAATGAAATGGACAACGAATAAATGAATAACCAAAATAATACAACGGAAATATTTAGTTTGGAATAAAGCCCTGAAATGGCTCTTCTTTGCATGAGCCAGACATACATTAACAGCCACACCAATGTAGAAATATACAATTCCACCGTGTAAGCGTACTGAATGATGGTCAGGATGATTAAACCGATGGTAGCTGTTATCAGGTACAGCATATACGTTTTGTCGGCGACCAAAGGCTCCACTAATCGTATTAAAGCACGGGATAAGAAAAAATAAGCAAACGAAATGCTGGCCAACACAAGGAACCCAATAACACTGTAAATAGTCAGACTAAAGAAATTCGTGACGTTAAATGATATCCTTCCATCGGCAATCAAACTTTTTATAATACCTGAAGCGCCAAATGTGGTTAGGATAAATACCAGCATTACACCTGTTAACAGAGGCCAGTGCCAGATTGTATTTGCATAAGCTGCCAGTGATCTTTTGCCGGTTACTTTCTTGACAAACAGCACTATCCAGCAAAACAGAAAGGAATTAATCAGCAAATCTCCCAAAGAACTCAATACAAGCCCGGAACTATATACCTTACGGTCGAACAGGGAGTATTGATGTAGACTAAGTAAGGATGGAAAAATGTAAGTGAGGCTCCGCAAGACGAAAATTATTCCGACCAGAAAAGCAATACCTATAATATAATTTTTTGCGCCAGCAATGGCAAGGGAACTATTATGGATAAATATGAGCAGGAAAACAACGCCCAGGCATATCAGTGTTAGCGATAACCAGTTGGTGTTAACCTGTTTGAACGGAGGCTTTGGCTGCAGATAAAAAAGTGTACTTCCGTACAAACTATTTACAGGATAGTCCGTAGCTTTCATCGAGATGCTTACTCTTTCCTCGGCCTGGCGGTGATTCACAAATTCCCTTTTCAGGCTGGAAGTTTGAATAAAATATTCTTTATGAACAGGTATCAGTCCGATGATCAGCAGGTTTCTATTCGCGCCGAGGTTAACCTGCCTGGAAACATATTCATATTCACCATTGGATAGATGAACAAAACCATTCGGGGCACTTAAATTAAGCATTTCCTTACCGGGAGCAGCATCCTGGTTATTCCAGAACTTAAGTGTGATGATCCCATAAACATCCGTTTCATAAACGAAAATGCCATACTCCTTTTCAACAATGTCTTCCAGTTCTTTTTTGGTATAACTATCGTTTACAAATTTGCGCAGTAAGCCGGTATCCTGTACGGTGACATCAAAATCTTTCTCCTGTCGTTGAATATAGCGTTCAATTGAACTACGGAGGTACCTGACTGAGCTGAAATTTGCCCAATACTTATTTATTATGAAAGCGATGGTGAAAAGCCAGGCAGCAGTTAACAAGAAATAGACATTTCTGCGTAGCACCTGCTGTATTAATCTTTTCAAGAAAACTTATTTTTGTAATTTGATGGTATTCCAGATGGAATCCATTTCTAAAAGAGACAATTCGTGTAAGGCCTTGCCCTGAGAACTTGCGATCTGTTCCATTTTGTTGAACCGGTAGACGAACTTCTTATTCGTCTTCTCCAGGGCATTCTCGGCATCTATTTGCAAAAATCGTGCGTAATTGATTAACGAGAATACTAGGTCACCAAATTCCTCTTCTATTTGATCCTGTGCGTTTATTGCTATAGCCTCATCCAATTCATTCAGTTCTTCCCTTACCTTTTCCCATACCTGCTCTTTATTTTCCCATTCAAAACCCACCTGTTTTGCCTTCTCCTGAAGCCTCATGGCTTTAACCGTAGCCGGCAATGATTTTGGTACACCGCCTATTACTGAAGTTTTTCCTTCATTGAGTTTCAATCTTTCCCAGCTTCGCTTAACTTCTTCTTCATCCGTTATTTTAACATCTCCGTAAATGTGAGGATGCCGTGCAATAAGCTTTTGAGAAATTCCGTCTAAGACTTCCTGCAAACTAAAGGCGGATTGCTCCTCTC
The DNA here is from genome assembly GCA_037718865.1 of Chitinophagaceae bacterium. Taxonomy (GTDB): domain Bacteria; phylum Bacteroidota; class Bacteroidia; order Chitinophagales; family Chitinophagaceae; genus JADCRZ01. The sequence continues at coordinate 76,869 of JBBJMP010000026.1, forward strand.
CTATCTTACAATAAAACAAGATATGCAACATCAGGTCGCCGAGCTCTTCCTTAATGCCCTTCCAATTCTCTTCTGTAATCGAATCAGCCAGTTCATAGGTTTCTTCAATAGTAAGTTGGCGGAGGGTTTGAATAGTTTGCTTCCGATCCCAAGGGCATTTTTCGCGCAGATCATTCATAATTTCAACCAGTTTCAAAAATGATTCTGCTACAGGGGCTGACATCATATGGTTAGATTTAAACTTTGTCTTTTGTAAATTTCCTTTCGTTCTCTTGAATCTGACAAGTGCCAAATTTTTTTAAAATTAACAAGAATTTTGTAGCCACTTAAGGTATAATTTGGCGCGGATTTTCGTTTATCATTGCATATGGCAAATAAAATTTACCGGTTTAATATCTTATTTATACCCGCCACCATACTTTTTTCATTCGTTTTTTTTACTTCATCGGGACAATACTATTACAAAGACCTGGTTACAACGCAAAGAATCAATGAAACCTTCCGGCTGTATAAATCAAATAAAGTCAGGCAGGTTAAGCTAAACAGTTTCCAGGGAAATGTTGAGGTATCAGAAGGTTTTATTTGCGAACAACAAATCAACCTTGCAAGAAATCAGGTCATTACGTATGCAAAGACTGCGGATGCAGGCGAATCGTTTCTCACCACTTATTATAACGCCCAGGGATTATTAATCAAAACACTAGACAGCACCGAAGAAACTGTGAGTATTTCAACCTACCAGTATGACGCTGCTAACCGGCTCTATCATCTTAGTCACCAGACATCAGCAACAGATAACAGCTCAAAAATGCTTGAAACCCATACCTGGCGGTATACGGCTTCAGGCAAACCTGAGCAGATGCTTCGGGTAAAAAATGGTACCGATTCTACAACGGTACGCTTCACCCTGGATGAAAAAGAAAATGTTGCAGAGGAACAGGCTTTTAATAAAGGAGTTTCCCAGGCAAAGTTCTTCTATTATTATGATGAGGAAAACCGTTTAACTGACGTTGTTCGTTACAACAATAAAGCCAGGCGTCTATTGCCTGATTACATATTTGAATATGAAGAGAATGGTGAGTTGTCGACACTTACTATTGTTCCGGAAGGGAGCAGTGATTACCAAAAATGGTATTATAAATATGATGAAGCCGGATTAAAACAAATTGAATTTTGCTATAATAAAAATAGTCAGCTGTTGGGAAAGATCGAATATAATTATGTGGCTAACTAACCGTATATTTTGCAGAAGAAAATACTACCTTAAACTGGCATAAATTTGGTTATGATTTTGTATTCGATTATCTTTACCCTCCGTTTGCAGAAAAAAACGATCAGTTCTTGCAAATAGGATTTAGCCACAGCCCTTATTTTGATAACCTCGGCTTTATCCTGTAATTTTTTTTAAGCGTGAATAGCAATCATGTTTTCCTCAATAGGATCCGATTTTTTTTTTAAGATTTGTTGTTTAGAAACGGATAAGGGTGTACATTTGCCC
>JBBJMP010000042.1:0-24023 GCA_037718865.1 Chitinophagaceae bacterium
TAATTAATCAGTGATAGTGCGTCCCGGCTTTCACTATCTTTTCGTTTTATGTTTTTGATAACCGCTGTCACTTTACTTTGTAATAACAGTTCTTTTTGTTTTTCTGTCCATTTTTTCAGCTTCGCTTCATCAGTAAAAATAGTATTGGCAAATTGATGCAGGTGTTCACAAACATGATAATAGTCCAGTATGGATACGGCTAGCGGATAGGCATCTTCTATCCAGTTTTTTATCCATGTTCCCCCATCAGCAATAAATACCAATCGCTTCCCCAATCTGCCATACGACTCTATTAACGTATCCATATGGCTGGTAAAATCCTTATGGTTTCCCAGGTGGGCTACGTATTGTGAATGCCTTATCCAGCTTGAGTTCCCGTTAGGGTCAATGCAAGAGTCGCTCGTAAACATCCTGCCCACTTTTACTTCCTTCCAACCTTCATCCCGGGTTAACAGCATAGAGCCGTCTGCTTCCACATACAACACTTCGCCTTTCTTTACCGGTTCTAACGACCGGCAAACATTTACTTCCTTTTCAGCTAACTTGCCGTAGCAATCTGTTACCAGATAAACCTGGGAGGTACTCACTTGTATATCTATAAATTTTTCCAGCACCTCATTGCATCTTTGATAACAATCCATCTGGCCAGCATACACCAATAGTTCCTGCAAATGAGGACTTATTTGAAAACCATTCGCACCATTACTAAAACTATGGGTTTTATTTATACTGACTTTCCCAAATTTGGTGAGTGTTTTTTTTTACGCCTGTCGGCCGGTACGTCACTTATATTTGCTTCCAAGACTGACCTGCCCAGGTCCCGCCATATTTTCTCAAACTCTTTTTCGTAGTCGTAAAAATTATCAATTTTATTTAAGGCTTGTAATTCTGCATACCGCTTTTGCGCTAAGGCAATGAAATTGGCTTCCGTCATGGGTTGGTAGATTTGGTTTGCCAAATTTAGCCATTTTTTTATGCGACAATTTTAAATGCACCCGCACGACGTCAAGAGGTTTAAGGTTTAAAGTTTAAAGTTCAGGGTTTAAAGTTTAAGGCTTTTTCGAAATTGCATGCTGTTATTATGCTAAGAGGGTTCTCTAAAAGACACGTTAAATCTTAAACCTCAAACCTTAAACCTATTCAAGTCACCGCAAACATTTTTCCCAACTTTATCGATACAGGCAGCAGGAGAACAATGAAAAAGGCCGCGTAAAAAGCGTCGAAAGCCGCAGCCCAGGCTGCATTCATGAGGATCAGCGCCAGCACGCCCGCCTTAACCGCCCTGCCAATGTTCCTTCCAACCGGTTGCTGTAATGCAATAAATAACGGCCTGAATATCATCCACGCAAAAGGCAGTAAAAACAGCAGCGTGACCAAAAGCCTGTTCCTGAGTATTGAAAAGTAACATATCCAGCCCCAGACCAAACCATACAGAAAGGCAGCCGCATACAAGGTAACCGGTTTGCCGCCATGCACTTCACCACGGCTCACCATGGTTATCGATGCGATATATATGACCGGAACAACGGAAAGCCACCACCATTGGTAAACTGCGGCTGGGTAAATGCTTATTCCCAATAATAGATTTAAACCACGGCATAAACCCATATTTACCGGGCCCAGCAAGCTCAGGTGTTTGCCCCATTTGTCGTAGACCAGGGCTGAAACCATTATCAATGCAGCAAGAAAGCCCGAAATATAACTTACCGCAAATGCAGCAACGATCCCTGCCGCTAGCAATACGGCTCCAAGCACCGCTGCCTCCCGGATATGAATCGCACCACTTGGTATCGGCCTTTCCGGCCTTTCGACCCTGTCTAACGGGGCATCAAATACATCATTAAAAACCACTCCCCCACCATACAGCCCTATCGTTGAAATACATAGCAGCACTACCGGTAGCGCATAACCGATTGCCAGATCGGCCTCAGCAAGAACTCCGGATATAGCAATGCCTGCGAGGATGTCTGCGATGGAAGTAACGATATTTGCCGGGCGCATTAAACGCAGATAACCTGTTGTTTTTCTCAATATGCTGCTATTAACTGATAATGATCGACGATTTATCCATTCTGGGTTGCTGGCCGCCCCTTAATATCGTGTTGCCTTCAAATTTCTGACTTTGATCAATTTCCTTTACCGAAACAAAATCGGCTTCATTGATTTGTCCGCTCTGGCCAAACGCAGTAATGGCATTGCCGTAAGTAACAAGCTTGATATCTTCGGGACTAATGCCTCTTTGTATCATTAACACCGCAGTTTTGGGTACAGCCAGGGGATCGCTGATTCCCCAGTCGGCAGCCGAATTAACAATAATGCGTTCTGAGCCATATTGTTTTACGATATCAACCATACGTTCGTTTCCCATTTTTGTAAATGGATAGATGGTGAAAGCGGCCCAAAAACCACGGTTAAGCACTTCTTCCACCGTCTCTTCATTATTGTGATCCACAATGACCATGTATGGATCAAGGCCTTGCTCCAGCGCAATATCCATACTGCGCTGTGTACCTCTTTTTTTATCCCGGTGCGGAGTATGGATCTGCACCGGTAAGCCGGCTTCCTTTGCCAGGTCAAGCTGAAGACGATAATACTTTTCCTCAGCCGCTGTCTGGTCGTCAAATCCAATCTCTCCTATTCCGACCACCCCTTCTTTGTAAATATACAACGGCAGTATCTCCATTACCTGTTCGGCAAGACTCTCGTTGTTTGCCTCACGTGAATTTAAACCGATGGTACAATAATGCTTTATTCCGAATTGGGATGAACGGAACCTTTCCCAGCCAACAAGACTGCTATAGTAATCCCTAAACGTATCAATACCGGTTCTTGGTTGCCCCAGCCAGAAAGCTGGTTCAATAATAGCCACTACCCCCGCATCCGCCATAGCCTGGTAATCGTCGGTGGTACGTGATGTCATGTGCACATGGGGATCGAAAAAGGCCATACCCTTGGTTTCGGTAGCGCTAAACGGAGCATAAGTCCCCGAGTGTATTTCGTTTTTATCAGAATGGCTGCAACACATAAAATAATCTGTTTTGTATGGGTAATTGAATTTATGGATCGTTTGCTAGTATTTCCCAAGTAAGCTTGTTGTCTTTTATTGCTGATTCAAGATGAGGCATTTTGTGCAAAAGAACCTTTGCCGGACCATATTCAGATTGCGCACAAGCCAGCGCAGCGGACAATTTTTCGCGTTCGTCACCCAGGTCAAACAATTTTTGAATATCGGGAAAGGTCCTTTCGTCAAGAAACTTCCCTAACAGTCTCCAGAGCTGCGGATTGACCGTCCTATGAGCGGCCCACCGCTCATGTGCGTAATCAGAAAGCATATAAGCCAGTGCCTGATTAGCCCGCTGATCTAGCGCATGAATCAGGTAAACCTTTTTTTCTGTAAAAAAAGCTTTAAGTACCATCTGGTTCCACGCCGGCTGATCAAGGTATTCGGAAGGATAGGGGTTATTATACATAATGGCTTCAAGCACTATGCCGATATTGCTTCTTATGCCTTCCACACAACGCGGGGTCCAGTCTTCGGGATAAGCCAGCACTGGCAGAGCCGAATACAGGGCTGCCAGTTCATTCATTTCGGCCGACTGAAAAAGGGGATGGATGGTCTTTAGATAAGCCGTTTTATCTTCATGCGGAAGATGAAGCAATAGCCAAATCCTTGCCAACCGGTCTGCCGTAAAACCGGATACGGTAAAGCCGTTGCGTATGTCATGTATTTCTTTCAGTTCTTCCTTCCCAGGTGTCAGCAGTGACTTGCCGGTGAACCTCGGTGCCGTCATGAAGGCAGTGAATAAATGGCCTGAGGTCAACATCAACGTTTTTTCCCTGAGCCAGTTCCAGCCACTTTCGGGGATATTCTTTTTAAGAAGATCACCCAACAAAACGATCAGTCTCTCTTTGTTGTACACGTACATGGCTTAGTATTAGACCTGTTATGCCCTATTGGGAGCTTTAGCAAATTTATCCGATATCATGAATATTAAGTAAAATCTTTACGTGTTGAGGTAGAATGCTACAATGCTTATCCCGTTTGCCACTAATTTCCCTGCTTTTCTGTTTCATCGATGCGAACAACCTGACCGATGGGGGGAGAAAATATGGTTATTCGCGTATCCAGTGCCTTTTCTTCAGGCGTTGCTAAATGCAGCATTTATGCATGCAGGCGGCTCAATTCACACAGAGCAGTAAGATAACGTAAACGACTAGCCGCTTCATACAGAACGATGACTGACTGCTATTGTCTTGACGGTGTAGCCGCTGGTACTGGTGTTGCCTGAGCTATGGAATCTTCATTTGATCTGGCAGCCAGTTCGGACAGGGTCCAGGCAGTTGTTTTGCCGGCATTTTCCAACCTGATCTTTTTTACTTCTTCCGGTTTTACCACCGGCGACAAGCGTGCCTGGGCACGGGTGGGTGCACTGAAAGTGTAGCGGACATAACTGGCTACAGCGGCGATCCATTCATCGCTGTTGGCTTCCATGGGTGGCATAATGCTGGGATAGGTTTTGCCATCTATTGGCCCGGTTAAACCATGGAGCAGGATCCGGATAGCTGAATTTTTTTCCGGCAGGGTCAGTCGTTTGGAACCTGCCAGCGGAGGCGCTGCCAAACCGGCTCCTCCTATCGACATTCCCTTTCCGTCAACACCATGGCAACTTGCACAAAGCGATTTAAAAGTTGCCGCCCCGTTCAGGATCAGGTTCCTGTCAGCCGCAGCCATATTGCCGAGCCGGGCGCCAAATGTTCTTACGTTTTCGTTTCTATCGAGTGCCGCTTTTGTGGTTGACAGCATCTGATTATCAGGTTCATTATTTAAAATCTGATTCATGACCTCCTTGGCTTTTCCTGACCTGGCGTTGTACAACGACAGCAGCAGCTGTACACGCACGTCGTAACTGCTGTCGTTTGCAAGTGTTTGCAGCTTTTCCATCATGCCATCGCTCTTCAGGTATGGTTCACTGATACGTATAGCCGCTTTTCTTACCTGCGCATGATCATCTTTAAAGGCTGACAGCAGTATGTCCTCATCAATAGCGTTCAGGCCCTCGAGTGTCCATAGGGCATGGATCCTGGCAAGGTGAGCGGCCTCACCCTTCCAGGAAGGCTGCTGCCCTGTGGCCATTGCCCGTAAGGCTGGAATAACGGACCTGTCGCCTGACGTAATGATCTGTTTCTGAGCGTTATCACGCCACCAGCCATTGGGATGATTCAAATAAGTAACGAGTTTGCCGGCCGGTTCATTTAACATAGCCGGTTTGGCCCCCCGTTTATATCCGTCATATACTACCCGGTAAATGCGCCCGTGGCCTGTGTTCTTTGCCAGTCCCAGGCTATCGATCTTATTCCGTAAAAATGTGCCGGGTTTGGTCCAGTTAGCCTGCTGGATGATGCCTCGGTGCATATCCACTATATACAGGTTTCCATCCGGACCAGTTGCAGAATTGACAGGCCTGAAATTCATGTCCGACGAAGCGATGAATTCGTGCTTGTCGTAAAAATTCTCCACCGTTGTTTTGCCTTTGATGGTGCTGACCTTTGCCCTCCTGATGATGCGTGCAACCGGTTCGCAAACGATATAATTCCCCACCAGGTCTTCGGGAAGCCGGTCGCCACGGTAAATCGATTGGCCACAACTTGCTGTAAAATGATTAAGGGTAACGTTTGGGCGCAAACGCTTTTCTCCGCCCTGCACATCCGGAGTGGCAATTACGGGCCACACTTCCTGGAAGTCGGCATCGAACTGATCTGGAAAATTAAGATTGCCATAGGCCGGATTGATCTGGAATCCCAGCACCGGGTTTTCGCCCCCTGCGCTGGAATAAAACAAGCGTCCGTAGTTGTCGTGGGTAACGCCCCATTGTCCGCCGCCTGAGCCGCTGGGCATCGTATCCACCCTAATCATTCCGTTGTTATAGCGGAAACGCACCGGATCATAGGTTATATACATCCAGTTGTCCAGGTTCCAGTCAAGCCCACTGCGCTGATGTTCCATATTAGCGTCGTTCGTAGTATACCTGTCATTCTTGTAGACGGGCTTTTTTACATCCGCTTTCCCATCACCGTTGGTATCCTTGTAGCTGTACAGGTTGATGGTGTTTGTTTCATTTACCAGTAGTTCGTTATTTACGCAGATCAGCATGCGGGGCAGTAGCAGGCTGTCGATAAAGACCGTACTTTTATCCATCCTGCCGTCATTGTCGGTATCTTCCAGCAGGGATATCCTGCTTTTCGGCTGTCGTTCACCGGTAGCATCTGCGTCCTGCATGTAGGTGATCATCTCCGCTACATACATTCTGGCATTGCCATCCCAGGTTATGGCAACGGGTTCCTTGATCATGGGTTCAGCGGCAACAAGTTCCAGTCGGTATCCTTTCGGAAGGTACATTGTTTTTGCACTTTGTGCCGGTGACAGGTATGCCGGCGAAGGATTGGGGTTAAAAGCCGGTGGTTGTTGAGGCTCGTCCTGCACACTGTTCCTGGGTACAATACAGGTAAATACAAGCATTGCGAATGCCACTGCCCCGACAATCTTACTGTTATTTCTTAATTTCATATAGTTGCAGATATCTGGTAAAGTTTATTAATTATCTTAAAAACAGCTTGCCATTTTTAAGCTACCTCCTTTTTCAAGGAAGAATATAGCTGGAAACTATGAAGAACATAGAAGTTCAAAGTCCGGAGACTTTGAACAGCCCAACCACTTACATTCGCACATTTGCACATATTACCTGATCCCCAGATCTTTTTGAATCTGTTCCAGCGACCTGCCTTTTGTCTCCGGCAGCACCCACCAGACAAAAATCAAATTGAGCAGCATCATTACACTATAAAATATGAAAGAATAAAATCCGCCTTTTTCACTTCCTTCCACAATCACCGGGAACGTCCAGGAAATAATAGCTGCCATGATCCAGTGCGTAAAGCTACCCAACGACCCTCCTTGTGAGCGTACTGCATTCGGAAATATCTCCGAAATAAATACCCAGATCACTGCACCCTGTGAAAACCCAAAAAAGGCGATAAATCCGATCAGGTAAATGACTACTGCACTATTCCCGGACACGTCGCTGTTAAACGCCTGGGCCGTCAGCCCAAGAAACACGATCATACCAACTGATCCGATGATCAGCAACGTTTTTCTACCGAACTTATCAATCACAGACATAGCCAGCAACGTAAAAAATAAATTGGCCGCACCTATATAAACCGGTTGCAGGTAAGCTTCGTCTTTTGTAAAACCGGCCATCTCAAATATGCGTGGGGCGTAATAGAGAATGGCATTGATGCCGGAAAGCTGATTGAACATAGCCAGGACCACCGCATACAAAATCGGCTTTTTATATTTGCCATTGAACAGGCTTTCTTTTATACCACCCTTAGATAATTCGTGTTCTTCCCGGATCAGGGCAGCCGCATCCAGTTCACCGGTTTTTGCAAAAATGAGTTTAGCCTCCTCATCGCGGTTGTTTAATACCAGCCATCGCGGGCTTTCCGGGATCGTACGTAACAAAATTGCAAACAAAGCGGCCGGAACCACCATGATGCCCAGCATCCAGCGCCACGAGTCGTCGCCCATGTTCACAAATAGGAAATTGGTGAGATAGGCAATGAAAATACCTGCAACGATATTTACCTGAAAAGAACCGGCCAGTCTTCCCCGAATGTTAGCAGGTGCAATCTCGGAAATATACATGGGGCCGACAACGGATGAAGCGCCTACCGCTATGCCACCGATAAAACGAAATAATACAAATAAAACCCAGGCAGGGGTAAACGCACAACCCACTGCCGACAACAGGTATAAAATGGCAATGACCGATAACACTTTTTTTCGTCCGTATTTCTGGGCGGGTAATCCGGCGATCAACGACCCGATAACAGTGCCGATCAGGCTGGAAGCCACGGTAAATCCCTGCAATCCGGGACCCAGATCCCACAATTGCTGAATTGTTCTTTCAGCGCCTGAAATGACGGCTGTTTCAAACCCAAACAGGAAACCGCCCAGGGCAGCAATCAGTGAAACACGGACGGCATAACCCGACGTCGGTTTATTTAACGCTGAAGGATCAACGGCTCTGGGTTCAATGTGCATGGCCATAATTGGTTGTTTATGTTGTATAAATAATTCTTCGTGGGTGTTTTTGTTGGATAAATGTATTTAATCCTCCGGTGTATTGTCGCAGATTCACAGATTATTCTTATTGAAAAAATCTGCGAATCTGCGGCATGTTTTCTTAGCAGACTTTTACTACTTCCATATCTAATAAGTCACCCAGCTTCTTGATTTTCGACCCGATATGCCCGATTCCAACTGCACAGTGATGAGCCGGGCCATAACTGTTCCATTCATTCACAAACCTTCTGGCTCCAATGGGAAACCTGTAGCGGCTGTTGGTATTGCCTATCTGAAGCGTGGGTCCGGCAACAGACTCGGCTTCCGCAACCAGCAGGATCAGTTTTCCATTTGCTTCGACTACCGAAAGTAAGGTAACCGGCCCGTTTTTAACCGACATCTCTACAGATAGTCCACTCCCTACCTTTCCGTGATAGACCACCAATGGCCGCACTTTTGTTTTGCCCTCTGAAATGGCAATATGGCCCGGTCCATCATGCCCCATCAAAACCACATCGTCCCTAAAATCCATCGCATAGTATTCAGTGAAAGATCCGCCCGCTCCGAAGGTATCCATGATCTTCATGGCCTGTGCGTTTTTTATTTCATACTCTCCTGCAACAGGAATGCCGTTCGCCGTTAACAGCGAATTTCCCAGAATGATAGAAGCGATCGCGTCTTCATTCTCCCGATTGCCTGTACCCTTGTAATAATAAGCCATTGAACCTAACTGGTATTGCTCTACCAACCTGTCTAAAGCCACGGAGGTAACGGCTGCTTTACGCAATTCTTCTGCGGAGCAATCGGGCTGAATATCAAAAGTTTGTTCGAACAACTGAATGCGTTGATTTGCCTCGTCGTCTCCAACCTGTTTCTGATGGGCAACCAGTTCTTCCACTTCGATCAGTTCAATATGGCCGCCGAAATGCGCATATTGTTTTGTAAGGTCTGAATAAATATCCAGCATGCCACTGTAATAATGACCCATGCAACCCAGGCGGTTATAGAACATGGTGTTGGCAACCTTTGCAGCCTCTACCCATTCCGTTATTTCATTCCAGCATTCCGGATCGTCATGGATCATGCCGGTAACCTGGTGAAATTTTATTCCTGTCCGGTTAAATACATTCGCTATTTCGGGCACCGGGCATGCTGAGCAATAAGCCAGCCATTCGCCCGTCATCTTTGTGCGGTTTGTCATGGCATTAAAGGATGCATAATCAAGGGAAGGCCCGGGGGAAAGGTTCAAAATAATTACGGGAACTTTCGCTCTTTGAACAACAGGCAGAACGGTGGAAGATAAGGCATAGGTGGTTACATACAGGAAAATAAGGTTGACATCCTGCTGACGAAACAGGCGGCCTGCTTCAAACGCCTTGTCTGTCGTATCAATCAGGCCGGCGTTGACAATTTGAGGATGGATGGCCTCCAGCTTGCTCTCCACTATTGACAAATAACCTTCCAGCCGGTTTCTCAACCCATCGAACTGCGGCCAGTAGCTATCCAGGCCAATGCCAAAGAGGCCAATTTTTAAACCGGGGTTATTCATCTTTCAAAGTTTAATTTACCCCGTTTTTTTCCTGCGTTGTCCGTTTACCTCTCCCTGCGTGGCATAAGCATAATATTTACCGGCTGCCTTTATTACAGTAGGATCGGGGAAATTGGCGTTTAATACGGGGTTTGACTGGCCATGCTTTACAGGCGTTGACTTTTTAGCCGTTTGTGCCTGGGGCCATCCCACAGCTTGTATCAGCAGAAAAAATACGGCAAAAATTATTTTCATTCTCAAGCAGTTTTGATAACAGATTTTCCAACAGGATGATAAGCCACCCCAACCGGTAAAATTATTTATACCTGCATTTGCCGGATGGATCAATTTGAACACTAATTTAGGGATTTAAAACCTGCCGCATAAGTGGTTGACTTAATATTGAAGTAACCAGCTTAACAGCAGTTTCATTTGCCATATTATAAAAGCAAAACATGCCTTTGAAAGCGTTTAGCGACCATGTAGCGATAGTAACCGGTGCAGGACAGGGTATTGGCTTTGAAATTTGCAGGCTGTTAGCCCTTGACGGAGCGTCTGTTATATTAAATGATATTGACCAATCACTTGCTCTGCATGCGGCCGGCCTTATAGCCAGTGCAGGCGGCACCTGCCATCCAATGGCGGGAAATGCCTCAGACCTTCCATTTATACATGACATGGTTCAAACAGCGGTGAACAGGTTTGGTAAATTAACCCTGGCTGTTGCCAATGCTGGAATTACGTTATTTGGCGATTTTCTCAAATACCCGGCAGATTCTTTTTATGAGGTGATGCACGTTAATTTGGGGGGCAGTTTTTTTTTGGCCCAGGCTGCAGCTATACAAATGCAGGAGCAGGGAACCGGGGGGAGAATACTCTTTACTTCTTCAGTTACGGGGCACCAGGCCCATAAAAACCTGGCGGCCTACGGCATGACCAAAGCAGCGCTTGAAATGCTGGCAAAAAATCTGGTGATTGAACTGTCTCCATACCGGATAACGGTAAACGCCATAGCCCCCGGAGCAACCATTACGGAAAGAACAACCAATGATCCGGATTACGAAAAGATCTGGTCTACTTTGACCCCTTTGGGGAGGCCTGCCACGGTTAACGATATTGCTCAGGCTGCTTTATTCCTGTTATCAGATGGAGCAAGACACATCACCGGGCAAAGCCTGGTCATCGATGGAGGGTGGACTGCGGTGAGTCCGTCGCCGTATGAACAGCCGTAAGTCGTAATTGGGTCGGGAGTCCTCTTGCCCGTGGTTGGTATTTTCACCAACCACCATTTGGTTGCCCGTTGGTGTTTAAATGCGCAGGCATTCTTTGTGAAACCTTCGTGTTTCTTCCTTTGTGACCTTTGTGGTTAACAGACAGAAAGCAAAACCACAAAGAAACACAAAGTTGAAGACACAAAGTGCCCCAAAGATCTTTGCCCGTGGTTGGTGTTTTCACCAACCACCATTTGGTTGCCGGTTGGTGTTTAAATGCGCAGGCGTTCTTTGTGAAACCTTCGTGTTTCTTCCTTTGTGACCTTTGTGGTTAACAGACAGAAAGCAAACCACAAAGAAACACAAAGTGGAAGACACAAAGTGCCACAAAGATCTTTGCCCGTGGTTGGTGTTTTCACCAACCACACCCGAGAGTATAACCTTTAATAATTAAATTACATGGATACATTTTTGAGTTGTGACTGGGGAAGTTCCACTTTCAGATTGAGGTTGTCAAACCTGAACACCAACGAAGTCATCGCAACCGAAGACACTGAAGATGGCATTATCAGCACCTATGCATCATGGAAAGGATCGGGAGACACCGACCCGGAAAGCAGGTTCACTTTTTTTCTGGACATCATCCTGCAACAGGTTCGCAGGATGGAAAAAAATGTAAACATGTCTTTAACGGGGGTTCCCCTGGTCATTTCCGGCATGGCATCCTCCTCTATCGGGATGAAATCCCTACCCTACCAGGAACTGCCCCTTGCACTTGACGGATCAAACATCCTGTATCATTATTCCAAAGCGGCCAAAACCGGTGACCATGCCGTTTTGCTCATTTCGGGAGTAAAAAGTGAAAGTGATGTGATGAGGGGTGAGGAAACACAATTGATTGGTTGCATCGATGACAATTCGAATAACGATGGTGAACAATTATATATCTTTCCCGGCACACATTCCAAACACATTTTTATAAAAGATGGTCATGCCACGGATTTTCGTACATATATGACCGGTGAATTGTTTGCATTGCTGTCAGAACAAAGCATCTTAAGCTCAACCGTTGAAAAGAAAGAAAACACCAGCACGGATGCCCTTACCAGCTTTAAACTGGGTGTTAAGGATTCCGTCGGTTCAAACCTGCTTAATGCGTGTTTCAAGGTCCGGACGAACAGCCTGTTCGACAAATTGTCGAAAACTGAAAATTACGATTACCTGAGTGGCCTTTTGATCGGATCCGAATTGCAGGAGTTACAGCCTGCTCACAACCGGCCCACCTATAACCGCATATCATTATGTTGCGGATCGCGTTTAAAATTATACTATGAAACAGCGCTCGGCGTGTTGGGCCTGTCGTCAAAGCTGTTTATATTTAACGCACAAAGCATGGATGAAGCGGTAATAAGAGGCCAGCGCAAAATACTACTAAAAGAATTACATCATGAATAACCCGTTTTCCTGGGATGCTTTTAATAAAATACCCATAGTAGGTATTATGAGAAACATTCCTCAGCAACAAATGCAGGACGTGGCCGCCATGTTTCATGCATCAGGGCTCAACACCCTTGAAATTACCATGAACTCTGTCGCAGCAGAAGAAACCATTTCTTACCTGGCCACCCATTTTGGTGACCGGTTGAATATTGGGGCCGGCACTGTTTGCACATTGAAAGACCTGGACAAGGCTTTGGCTGCAGGAGCCACTTTTGTCGTGACCCCCATACTGAAGAAGAAACTGATCAAAGCCTGTGTGGCCGAAAAAATTCCCATATTTCCCGGCGCTTACACACCCACTGAAATATATAATGCCTGGACGTGGGGAGCCAGTATGGTAAAAGTGTTTCCGGCAACGCGACTTGGCCCTGCATACATAAAAGAGGTTCTTGCTCCCTTACCGGATCTCAAACTTATTCCTACCGGCGGTATCTCACGCGAAAACTTTACTGCTTTTTTAAGCGCCGGCGCAACCGGATTAGGAATTGGAAGTGAATTATTTCCATTAGCTTTAATAAATAACAGCGACCCTGCCCCATTGAAGCAGTTATTTGCGGCATATGTTGAAAAATACCAACATTACCTGCTAACCGGGGAACACGGTGATACAGGAAGCAGGTAAGTACACAGAACACAGTTGAGCTAAAATATTTCGTCTATCCGTGACCGTTTAGCCATTGCACGGTAATAACCATAACATAAACTGAAAAAGAAAAACATGTCCACACTAAGAAGCGCCGGTTGGTTTGGAAAAAAAGATAAAATGGGATTTATCTACAGGAGCTGGATGAAAAACCAGGGTTTTCCGGTAGACCTTTTTGATGGAAGGCCCGTAATAGGAATATGTAATACCTGGTCTGAACTTACTCCCTGTAATGCGCATTTGCGGGATATAGCCGAAGTGGTAAAACGCGGTGTATATGAAGCCGGCGGCTTCCCCCTTGAATTTCCCATCATGTCTCTCGGTGAAACCCTGCTTAAGCCGACGGCCATGCTGTTCCGCAACCTCGCCAGCATGGACGCCGAAGAATCGATCAGGGGAAACCCGCTTGATGGCGTCGTACTACTGACCGGCTGCGACAAAACCACACCTTCCACACTTATGGGAGCTGCCAGCGTTGACCTGCCAACGATTGTAGTTCCCGGCGGACCCATGCTGAACGGCCGTTTCCAGGGCACGGAGATCGGTTCCGGTACCCATGTATGGAAATTTGATGAGGACATGAAAACAGGTAAGATGACGCCTGAAGATTACCTGTTGGCTGAAAGCTGCATGTCGAGAAGCGCAGGACATTGTATGACCATGGGAACCGCCTCAACAATGGCCTGCATGGTGGAATCATTAGGAATGTGTTTATCCGGCGCAGCAGCCATCCCCGCGGTGGATTCCAGGAAGAAAGTACTTGCCCACCTCTCAGGAAGGCGGATCGTGCAAATGGTAAAGGAAGATCTGAAAATATCTAAAATACTTACCCGGCAGGCCTTCGAGAATGCCATTAAAGTGAATGCAGCAGTCGGAGGCTCAACCAATTTCATCATTCATCTTACCGCCATAGCCGGCCGGGTTGGTGTGCCCCTCGACCTCCAGGATTTTGATGCGCTCGGAAGTAAGATCCCCTTATTATTAAACCTGATGCCATCAGGAAAATACTTAATGGAGGATTTTTATTATGCCGGCGGCCTTCCGGTCATCATTAACGAACTAAAAGAGCATTTGCACATGGATGCCATTACGGTGACAGGTAAAAGTCACCGGGAAAACATATCGGGGTCTACCAATTGTTATAACGCTGCAGTGATAGCAACCTATGAAGACCCACTGATACCTGAAGCAGGAATTGCTGTTCTAAAAGGCAACCTTGCTGAACATGGAGCAGTGATAAAACCTTCGGCAGCCTCTCCTGCGCTTATGCAGCACCGTGGCAGGGCGGTAGTTTTTGAAAATATAGAAGACTATCATGCACGGGTAGACGATCCTAATCTCGATATAGATGAAGACTGTATCATGGTATTGAAAAACGTTGGCCCGGTAGGATATCCCGGCATGCCCGAAGTAGGCAATATGGCCCTTCCCAAAAAAATCCTTGATAAGGGCATTACAGACATGGTGAGGATCTCTGATGGCAGAATGAGTGGCACCGCTTATGGTACCGTAGTGTTGCATGTTTCTCCCGAAGCAGCCATAGGAGGCAACCTGGCCCTGGTTCAAAACGGCGATTATATCGAACTAGATGTTGCCAACAGGCGCATTCACCTCGATGTAAGCGAGGAAGAACTGACGAATAGAAAAAGTGAATGGAAAGAGCCTGCTTTGTTAGCTTCAAGGGGATATGTAAACCTGTATGTCAAAAATGTGCAGCAGGCGGACAAGGGGGCAGATTTTGATTTTTTAACAGGTGGCTCCGGATCATCGGTAACTAGGGATTCGCATTAACATCACAGGATTGTTGCCGCAGATTCGCAGATTTTGAAGCACCGGCATTTCAATCGACGAAATCTGCGGCAACCACTCCATTAACACCCAACGCTCTCCCATGACCTTACTCATTGTATTAGTAGCTATCTTATTATTGGTAGCCCTCATAGCCTGGGGCAAGGTAAATGCTTTCCTGGCTTTTTTAGTAGTTTCAATTTTAGCGGGGTTAGCCCTGGGCATTTCACTGATTGACATTACCAAATCAGTGTATAAGGGCATAGGAGACACTTTAGGCTCCCTAGTTATCATTATTGTCCTGGGGGCAATGCTGGGTAAACTGGTAGCAGAAAGTGGCGCCGCACAAAAAATTGCTACCGTGATGATGAAGGCTGCCGGCGAAAAATATATTCAATGGGCCCTGATGGTCACCGGGTTTATCATAGGCATCCCGCTCTTTTATAATGTCGGTTTTGTATTGATCATCCCCATGATCTTTTCGATCATTTACCGGTATAAAATGCCGGCCATGTTCATCGCCCTTCCCATGCTCGCTCCCATGTCTGTGGCACACGGCTTTTTGCCGCCCCATCCGTCGCCGGCAGCACTAGTACTCTTATTTAAGGCAGACATGGGCCTGACACTGTTATATGGGATTTTGATTGCCATACCGGTCATGATCGTCGCAGGCCCCTTGTTTTCCAAAACAGTAAAAAATATCGTTTCCACACCCCTGAAGGGCTTTGCCAAAGAAAGCCTGAGAGAAGAAGAGCTGCCCGGAGCTGCCAATAGCTTTCTGACGGCCCTGCTTCCGGTAGTCCTGCTAACGGTAACTACGCTTTTATTAAACATGCTATCTGTGCAAGGTCCCATGGCGAACATACTGGTTTTCTTCGGAGAAGCCGGAGTGGTCATGCTGATATCTGTAATCGTCGCCACATTCACCCTAGGCATAAATATGGGCAAAAGCATGAAATTTATCATGGATATTTATGCAGAGGCTGGTAAAGATGTCGCTATGGTCTTACTCATTATTGCAGGCGCCGGTGTGCTGAAACAGGTGTTGATAGATAGCGGTGTAAGTGATGAGATTGCTGCAGCCTTGCAGGGACTGCAGATTCATCCGCTTGTATTGGGATGGCTTATTGCAGCGATCATCAGGGTATGCCTGGGATCCGCTACAGTAGCCGGATTAACCACTGCAGGTATCATTGCCCCGATGATGCTGACGGCCAACGTAGAACCGAACCTTATGGTGCTTGCCATAGGCGCTGGAAGCCTCATGTTTTCGCATGTTAATGACGGGGGTTTCTGGTTGTTTAAAGAATATTTCAACCTGTCTATTAAAGATACGATCAGAACATGGTCGGTCATGGAAAGTATTGTGGCTATAATGGGACTGGCAGGTGTGCTGCTGCTAAGTCTTTTTATAACATAATCTGCTGACTTGTCACGCCACTCCTGTGGGCAAACCAGGATGATAGCTCTATCCCTGACATATAAACGCTAAGTAGTTACCATTCTGCATTGGCACAGCATCCCCAACATATTCATAACACATTGATAATAATGTGTTAAGCTTCTGTTCATATCTAATGGTCACCTTTACACGATGAAAGGTGAGTGTATAAATGTATACATGCTGATTCCGGTAAAACCATCTTGTCACTTTGCTGATTTGAATTAAGTGATTGCATATACAACACCCTCCTGTTACCATCACCTTATACTTTTGCCATGAAAACAATAACAAACTTCCTTGCGAACCTTTTCTCCAAAGTCGTTCTCTTCAAATTTTCCAGTTTATACTCACCCTTCAGATACTATAAGACCAGCCATGAAATCTACTAAACGTAAACTTGATGTTCTTGTCCTTTCAGATGTGCACCTGGGCACTTACGGTTGCCGGGCAAAAGAACTGCTTCATTATCTTAGGTCAGTCCGGCCAAAAATCGTTGTATTAAATGGCGACATCATCGATATCTGGCAATTCAGTAAACGGTATTGGCCGAAGTCGCACATGAAAGTGGTCAAGCACTTCTTAAGCTGGATCAGTAAAGGAATTAAAGTATATTATATTCCGGGTAATCACGACGAAATGTTACGCAAGTTCGCCGGCTTTAAGATGGGATCTTTCCGTATCGTGAACAAACTTGTTTTGGACCTGGATAATGGCCAAAAAGCATGGATGTTCCATGGAGACATTTTTGACGTTACCATGCAGCATTCCAAATGGCTGGCCAGACTGGGTGCCATAGGGTACGATAGCCTGATCATCATCAACGGCATAGCTAATTTTATTTCTGAAAAGGTCTTTAAAAAAGGAAGGCTGTCGCTCTCCAAAAAAATCAAGAGCAGTGTAAAAACGGCGATCTCATTTATTAACAGCTTCGAGCAAACCAGTGCCGATATCGGCATCATGAATCAATATCATTATGTGATATGCGGACATATCCATCAGCCCCAGAAACGACAGATCTCAAACTCCCACGGTTCTATTATATACATGAATTCGGGTGACTGGGTTGAAAACCTTACTTCACTGGAGTACCTGAACGGAGAATGGAGCATTTACCGTTTTCATGAAGATGGGCTGATAAATATGGTATTAAAGGATCAGGAAGAAGAAAGCGAACTGACCAACAACCAACTTTTTGATAACCTTTTGAAAGAATTCAATCTTATGAAAGGATGAGAATACTTTATGCCATACAAGGTACAGGGAACGGTCATTTAAGCCGGGCCCGGGACATCATACCCTTACTTCAGCAAAAAGGCGATCTGGATATTTTGGTCAGCGGTACACAGGCAGATATCAAACTTCCATATCCCGTGACATATACCTGCAGGGGGCTCAGTTTTATATTTGGAAAAAAGGGAGGCATCGACCTGTTGGAAACGTATAAAAAAAGCAACCTTCGTAATCTTTTTACGGAGATCAACCAAATTCCGATCGATCTGTACGACCTGGTAATAAACGATTTCGAACCGGTGTCGGCATGGGCCTGTTATATGAGAAACAAGGAATGTATTTCCTTAAGCCACCAGGCTGCCATCCTAAACAAAAAAGCACCCCAGCCGAAACACATTGATATCGTGGGGAAAACGATTTTTAAAAATTATGCTCCTGTCACGGCCAGGTACGGTTTTCATTTCAAGGCCTATGACAACCACATTTATACTCCGGTGATCCGTACACAGATCAGGAACCTGCAACCAGTGAATAATGGCCATTATACTGTTTACCTGCCGGCTTATGGCGACAAACGAATTATAAAGGTTCTAGGTGCTTGTAAAGACGTTCGCTGGGACGTTTTCTCCAAGCACAGCGACAAGGCTTTTTCCGAAAAAAACATTTCAATATATCCTATAAATAATGAGCATTTCATTCAAAGCATGGCATCATCAGCCGGTGTATTATGCGGGGCCGGATTCGAAACCCCTGCGGAGGCTTTACATCTTCAAAAAAAACTGATGGTCATCCCAATGAAGAACCAGTTCGAACAACACTGTAACGCAGCCGCACTCAAAGAACTGGGAATCCCGGTGCTAAAAAGCCTTAAAACCAAATATGCGGATAAAATAACGTCCTGGCTCGAATCTACAGCAAGGGTGTCAGTGCATTATCCCGACGAGACGGCCCGGATCATTGAGACCATTTTTCACGAGCACACCGGCCACACCAGGAAGCTGGTGATTCAACCTGGCCATAAAGCATACACAATAAAAAAGTTTAGAGAGATAAGCCTTAAAAATATATTAACACAATTAGCCGGTTAATGACTATGAAGTTGGTAAGATCAGCGTTTGGAGACGATTTTAAATGGGGCGTATCGACAGCAGCTTATCAGATTGAAGGCGCACATAATAAATACGGCAAAGGACCTTCTATCTGGGATCAGTTTACATCGGTAAAAGGCAAGATCCTGAACAATCAACACGCGAACACCAGCTGTGATTTTTTTCACAGGTATCCACAGGATCTTACCCTGATGCATGTCATGAACATCCCCAATTACCGGTTTTCCATTTCCTGGAGCAGAATTTTTCCGGAAGGCACCGGCACAGTGAATCGAAACGGGGTTGATTTCTACAAACGCGTCATCGATTTTTGTCTTGAACTGGATATCGAACCCTGGATAACCTTATATCATTGGGACCTCCCCCAGGCCCTGGAAAAAAAAGGAGGTTGGACGAACCGTGAAGTACTCCATTGGTTCAACGACTATGTAAGCTTCTGTATCAACACTTTTGGTGACCGGGTAAAGAACTGGATGATCCTTAACGAGCCGATGGTCTTTACCGGAGCTGGCTATTTTCTGGGCATACATGCTCCCGGCAGAAAAGGCTTATCCTCATTTCTGGCTGCCGCACACCATGCAGCGCTGTGCCAGGCAGAAGGAGGCCGGATTGCCCGTTCACTTCGATCCGATTTGAAAATCGGCACAACGTTTTCCTGCTCTCATATAGAACCTTTCCGGTTAAATCACCCGTTTGACATTACCGCTTCCCGATCGGTTGATGTGCTGTTAAACCGGACTTTCATTGAGCCTTTGCTGGGACTGGGATACCCCTTCAAGGACCTGAAGATCCTTCAGCGCATTGAACAGTTTGTGAAAGATGGTGATGAAAGCAGGCTGCCCTTTACGATGGATTTCATCGGCGTACAGAACTATACCCGCGAAGTTGTGTCACACTCGTGGTTTACCCCCTTCATACAGGCAAAGATCCTGAAAGCCGATGCGCGAAACGTGGATAAGACGGTGATGAACTGGGAAGTTTATCCTGAATCTATTTATCACATGTTAAAAAGGTTTGCCGGGTATGGAAGTATCAGGGAGATCATCGTTACCGAGAACGGAGCTGCGTTTCCGGATGTGCTGGAAAACGGCGTTATCAATGACTATAAACGAAAGCAGTATCTGGAAAACTACCTGAGCCAGGTATTGAAAGCTCGTAACGAGGGCGTTAATGTCAAAGGCTATTTCGTATGGAGCTTTACGGATAATTTTGAATGGGGAGAAGGGTACTATCCGAAATTCGGTTTGGTACATATCGATTTCGCATCTCAGCAACGGATCATCAAGTTATTAGGGCACTGGTACAGCAAGTTTCTGAGTAATGCGGCCGAAAGAAACAAATGGCTTACGGGGTAATCCGGTCAGCCATTCCTTCTTATAACCTCCGCAATTTGCAGGTTGACATCCAATCTGCGAATCTGCGGGTTTTTTTATCTGCCGAACCCAAAAATCATTCAACATTCTATTTTATTTTAACTAAAATGGGCGACATTTAGCAGTCCATATTGGCAATGAAACGTTTACTTACTTAAGAATTATAAGAGGATGAGAATATTGACGCACCTGCTGAATATAGTAGTGTTTATCAGCCTGTTTGTATGTAGCGCCTGTCATTGGAATGAGCGAACAGGTAACCCCAAAGCAATTGATGATTCTCTTTCAGTAAGAGAATCCCTTCCTCCGTCTCCTGTGGTTTCACCGGAAGAATCTATCGAAAAAATGCTGGTCGAAAAAGGTTCCGTTGTAAAGCTTGTAGCTGGAGAGCCGATGGTAAACTCGCCCGTAGCCCTGACCTTTGATGACAGAGGGCGGATGTGGGTAGCCGAAATGGAGGGTTATATGCCTGACACGATCGGTACAGGAGAAAACAGGCCAACAGGTAAAATTGTGATCCTGGAAGACAATAATGGCGATGGCAGGATGGATACGAGAAACATCTTTATAGATTCCCTGGTATTACCCAGGGCTTTGTGCCTTGTTGAAAATGGCCTCCTCATAGCAGAGCCTCCTAACCTTTGGTTTGTGGATATTCAGCACGACAAGGCAGGCAAAAAGATGCTGGTAGACTCTGCTTATGCAGAGGGAGGAAACGTTGAGCACCAGCCCAATGGACTCTTACGGGCCTTGGACAACTGGATCTATAGCGCCAATTCAGGAAAGCGATACCGTAAAAAACAAGACAAATGGCTAATTGAACATACCCATGTCAGGGGTCAATGGGGCATAACCCAGGATGACCTCGGGCGGATGTATTATAACAATAACTCGCAGAATTTACTGGGTGATTATTTTGCACCTGGCCTGGGTGCTCAAAATTCCAATCAGCGCAGGGTTGCAGGATATAACGTAAAGATCGTCGCCGATAATAAGGTTTACCCCATACGGCCCACTACAGGTGTTAACAGGGGTTATATGGAAGGGATCCTTGATGATAGCCTCCGCCTGGTTAAATTCACGGCTGCCAGCGGTCCATTGCTCTACAGGGGCGACCTCTTTGACAAAGGATATTATAATAATGTTTTTGTGCCGGAGCCTTCGGCCAACCTGATAAAAAGAAATGTGCTTACCGAAGATGGTTACATGGTACAGGGAAAGCAGGCCTATTCAGGCAGGGAATTTCTGGCAAGTTCTGATGAACGTTTCAGGCCGGTAAATATTTATAATGGTCCGGACGGTGCGATATATGTAGTAGATATGTATCGGGGAATCATTCAACACAAAACCTACCTGACGGCTTACTTAAAAAATGAAATTAAAAGCAGGGAATTAGATCAGCCGATCACCTGCGGACGCATATATAAAATTCAGCCGCAAGATAAATCCACCCAACCGGTAATACTGGCAGGAAAGCCGGATCAATTGGTGAGCCTGTTACAACATCCTAATGGCTGGGTCAGGGACAAGGCGCAGCAGATGCTGGTTGATGGCAAGTTCGTTGAAGTAGTGCCTGCCTTACATCAATACTTAACGCAGACAGCTAAACCTTTTCCGCTTATTCATGCCCTCTGGACCCTGGAAGGCCTTGCAGTACTCCAACCAGGAGACGTTCTGCCTCTTCTCGGGTCCTCAGTCTGGCCCATCCGTATGCAGGCACTAAGCGTATTGCCTTCTATCATGAATAAAAATAATTACCAGCAGTTTGTACCTGTGTTGACTGAAATGCTTACGAACAAGGATACACTGGCAGCACCCTACGTAGCTTTTTTATTGCAGTCCATACAGGCGTTCAATAAGTCACTCGCTGACCGCTTATTGCATACAATAGTAAAGCAGTACCCGGATAATATATTCGTTTCCGATGCGGTGATCGGAAATCTGAAGAACCGCGAAGCGGATTTTCTGAAAACGGTTATGGCTGCTAATGCTGATACAAGTCTTGCCATCAACAAACAGTTGCAGCAGGTAGTGTATGACCTGACCAATAAAAAAAATAACAAAGATTCCCGGAAGCTGGAAAAAGAATTTCCAAAGGGTTATGCTTTGTTTAAGTCTACCTGCCAGACCTGCCATGGCGCTGATGGGAATGGCATACGATCGCTTGCACCTCCGCTGAATAAGAGCGATTGGGTTACCGGTAATAAAGACGCACTGATTTCTGTCGTTTTATATGGTTTAACCGGTCCGGTAAAAGTAAGTGGTAAACTTTATGAGGTTCCTGAAGTAACCGGTGACATGCCTGGCATGGGAAACAATAAAGATATATCTGATGAAGATTTCGCTCAACTCATCAGCTTCGTCAGGCAATCCTGGAGCAACAATGCTGAAAAAATTAATGTGGGGGATATAACCAAAATCCGCGATAAATATAAAGCCCGCCAGAAATCCTTTACGATGGACGAGCTAAAGAAAGGAGACTAGCGTTGATGTGCCGCTGTACGAAGCCTCTGGCTTCGTACTCTTATGTTCTTTATAGTCTCCGACTATAGTTAGGGTCTCCCTGAAAAGCTGGAATACTTATCCACAAAGGGTTCCAGGATGTGTATAGCTGTAAAAAAGCCCCACAATGGCATAAAAGATGCGCAAAGTGAGGCAGGAAAAAACATACAGCAAATGTACCGCAATCTTTTATTTGAACTTTCGCCTTCCTTGCTTGATCAAAGATTTTTACTAACAGATTTTGGGAAGTTATATCAGTCAATACCTTTTGCGGAGTTATCCAAACTTGTACCTGCTCCTGCGGGCCAGTTAAGTGGCAAAGGTTGCAAGAGTTGGCTTAGTGTAGAAGGAGGGATTGCTCTGCTGATAGCCAAACACTATCTTCAGGTCAGTGATGCGATGTTAATAGAACGGCTTAACACGGACTGGTCGCTTCAATTATTTTGTGGTATCCGTCTGGTTGCAGATGAAAAAATCAAGGATGATGACTTGGCCGGGCGTTGGAGAAGTTACCTGGGAAAGCATTTGAATATTGATAAATGGCAGGTTCACTTGGCATCGGCATGGAAAGTGAATATGGAACAAACCCATGTTGGGTTGACAGATGCTACGTGTTATGAGAGTTACATCACTTATCCTACGGATTCCAAGCTGATATGGAAGTGTTGTAATGAAGTCTTTACATTAGCAGGTCAACTTCGCAAAAAGTTAAAGCTACGCCGTAGCCGAAGCAACCATGATAAATTCAAGAGCATGTATTTGTCCTATGCTAAGCTTAAAAAGAAAAGCAAACGCAAAAACAAAAAGTTGTGCAGGAGTATGCTTAAATACCTGGACCGGTTGCTCAAGAGCACCACAAATTTGTTATCAAAACCATCGGTGCGCCGCAAGGTGCATCGTCTCTCTACGATAGAGAAGATCAAGCAACAGCAATGGAGTCTTTACTTTGGCAAGGAAAGCAAAATACCAGACCGCATCGTATCGGTGCATAAGCCCTATATACGCCCTATCGTCCGGGGTAAGGAAACCAAACCGGTAGAATTTGGAGCCAAGGTGAACAAAGTTCAGATCGACGGGATCAACTTCATAGAACACATAAGCTTTGATGCTTTTAATGAGGGCATCCGCCTACGGCAGGCCACCGAACTTCAAAAAAGATATTTTGGCAAATGCTCCCAGATAGGTGCTGATGCCATTTATGCCACTAATGCCAACAGAAAATACTGCACCGAAAATAACATAGCCACCAGTTTTGTAGCCAAAGGCAAACAGGGAAAAGACCAGGAACAGAAATCCCTGATGCGCTCTATATTAGGAAAAATTCGCAGTACCTGGTTGGAGGGAAGTTTTGGTAATGAAAAGAATCATTACTTGCTGGGTAAAATAAAAGCCAGAACGCAACCTACAGAAGTTGCATGGATCTTCTTTGGCATTCTCACCAGCAATGCAGTGACAATTACCAAGCGACGAACGAAAGCATCATCGGGTAAAAAAGCTGCCTAAATGAATCAAACCAGTATGACGACAGTTAAGACAAGTAACTGAAAGGGGAAGTTACGCCAATGAGTAA
>JBBJMP010000027.1:0-77166 GCA_037718865.1 Chitinophagaceae bacterium
TAAGCACGGGTTTTTTACGGTTTATTATATTATCGGAAATACCCAATCCATTTTGCAGCCGGTCTTTTATATTTATTGAATAGCTTTTGTCGTAGTTTAACAGCCCCCAGTAATAAAAGCGCCTGTGTTTAAACAAGCTGAAATCAAGGGTTGAAGAAAAGTCGTTGTTTGTCAGACCGCTGTTTTGCCTGCCATAAGTCCAACTGCTAGTGCTGTTTACCGATAGTGTTTTTTTGTTAACATTAAACCGGAGGTTATTGGTCAGAATAAAAGCATTCCGGTCATTGGTTTTATTAATGATACCCGAAGAAGCATAGTTAATAAAATAGTGAGTGGTATCATTGAATTGTGAAAAGCAAATTTGATTAATCAAAATACCTGATAATAAAATGAGCGTTTTCTTCATACAATTCTTTAGGAACAGGTAATGTAAAAATTTCATTGGGTATACCTTAAGACAATCATAAAAAAGGGTCCCGGATTAATATCC
The DNA here is from genome assembly GCA_037718865.1 of Chitinophagaceae bacterium. GTDB lineage: Bacteria > Bacteroidota > Bacteroidia > Chitinophagales > Chitinophagaceae > JADCRZ01. Next base: position 491 of record JBBJMP010000027.1, read on the forward strand.
AGCCCCGCTTTTTAATCCAATATCCTAAGAAAACCGAGTCTGTTGTTACAAATGGTATACCAGAATGTGACATGCTTAGTTTTGACACATGTCTAGAAAATGTACCGCAGCCCTACCTGCATTTGCCAGCGTGATTGTAAATCAGGACTAGCCGTAAACGTTGATTGCAATGATGGATCAAACTAGTAGGCCGGGGTATTGTTGTTATATGAAACCGAAAGGGGTTGGTAATAACCGGAAGTCGTTGCATATTCCCGTATGCCCCATTTACTATTCAGCAGGTTGCCGATATTCACAAAGTCAATACTTAGTTGAATTGTCGACGACTTATTTCTGCCGTTTATCATGAAGTCCTGCAGTAAGCGCAGGTCAAGCTGGCTGAACCAGGGTGTTTCACCTGCATACTTTTCAGTGTACTGCCCCCTTCTTCCGCTTAGGTATTCATCCTGGCCGATAAATCTTTTAAAGCCGGCACGTTGTGCGGAAGCATCCTGAACTTTACCAAATAGATCTACAAGAGGGGTAAATGTCATCCGGTCAATTTCTGCATCAGTCGGCGTATATAGCAGGTCGTTAGTGGTGGTTCCGTCATTATTAATATCTCCGCCGTACACATAGGCAAAGCGGTTACCCGAGTTCCACGAACCGAACATCGAAAGTGTGGTGGCCAGGTTGTCCTGGTTGCCGTAGGAAAACTTTTTGGATCCCGCTACAATAAAGCGATGTGTGTTTCCATAAAGTGAGGTGGATAGTTTGGCTTCATTGGCATTATTCAGGATCGGGTTCCTGTCAAAGGCATCGCTGGATATCTCTGCGGAGATGGAGCTTGGATCTTTGGCAATGAGAAAATTATATGCGGCCATCAGGTAAAGGTCATTCTTAAAATTTTGTTGTGCCTGTAAGGAGACATTGAACTGGTAACCTACATTCGTATTGGTAAATGCGTATGTATTTGCAGTTCCCTGGTTTTGGGACAAGTAAATTTTTCTGGAATCGCCGGTCCCTGAATTGAGCGTACCTCCAGGAGTGCCGAGTTTATAATTGCGTACCATCATGCCATTGACATCTTTGGTATAAATGAGATCCAGGGTAAACACTGTTCCGGAAGGAATTTTTAGGTCGGTCCCGATATTTGAGCGCCAGACTTGGGGCCATTTAAAATCCCTGTCTGTCACGTTGTAAAAAAAGCTGAACGGATTTCCGATATTATTTCCTATCCAAACAAACGGGAAGCGGCCGGTGAATAATCCCGATCCGCCGCGTATCTGTACATTTTTGTTTCCACAGACATCCCAATTAAAACCAAAACGCGGCGAGAACAATGGCTTCTGGCTGGGCAACCGGGTATTATCTACTTCTTTTCCCACGCCATTGGTAAGAGGCTTGCCATCTTTATTAAAAAGGACAAGGTTGTCATTATTAGGTACTGTCGGATCACCTTCGGTAAATTTATTGGCAAAAGTGCCATCCGGATTTATGTCCGGGCTACGGAAGCTGGAGTTAAAATAATATGGAATATCCATCCTGAGCCCGTAGGTCAGCCTGAACTTGTCACTTAGTTGCCATTCATCCTGGATATAACCGGAAAGTTGAGCCACCGTTAAATAGTACCATGTCCATTGATTGGCTACTGCCCTGTTTCTGGCATACGCTACGTCTACGTCCAGGGGATAAGCACCGGAATACGACATTACCGCCCGTGGGAACTTTGTTTACAAATTCGTTTATGTCAATATCACTAAACAGCGTAGCACCATAGCCGGTAAGGTTGAACGAATTGGCGAATTTGAAGGACTCAAAAGAAACACCTGCAGTGAGGGTATGTTTATTGAGAAATACATTAAAGTTGTTGGTAATCTGGAAAGCATCCTGGTTTAACCGGTTATTGATGGAAAAGGGTTCATGCCCGGCCACGATATACCTTACTCCATTTTTGGTAATATTTATAACCGGAAAAGGGGATGATGCGGGAATTCTCTCATCTTTAAAAGTAGTAAATACTACTCTTAATTTATTGGCATAATTGCTTCCAAAATTAGATTTTAGCTCGGCTGCAAAAGAGTTTAACCGGTTTATGATCTTATACCCCGAGTTTTGATATTGCAGTGTAGTAAAGTCCGGGCCACGACGACCGATAGCACTGGGATGTGCCGGTTTGTCCTTGCCGGCATCAAGGCCGTTATAGGTAAAGGAAAGGGTATGTATAGTATTTATATTCCAATCCAGTTTTGCCAGCCACTTATAGTTTTTTTGATCGAGCGTAAATCCCTGGTAAGGCCCTGTTTCGTAATTGAACCGGCTTTTTAAAATGCTGCTCACCGTTACCAGGTCCGATTCAAGTACCCGCGATGTATTGGTTTTGCCCGAATTTGAATTGGTTTGAGCTACATAACTGGAAGCTTCATCCTTTCTTTGTTCGGTTTCGAAATTGACAAAAAAGAATAATTTATTTTTTATAATGGGACCGCCTAAAGAAAAGCCGGTTTGCAATTGGCTGAGGTCAGGCACTACCAGTTTGCTTTTGTTCACTTTCTTACCTGTTATTGACTGGTTCTGGTAAAAGCCATAAACAGAACCGGAAAATTGATTACTTCCTGATTTGGTAACGGTATTCACACCCGCCCCAGTAAACCCGGCCTGTGTTATATCGTAGGGAGCCAGGTTTACCTGGATCTGATCGATAGCGTCCAATGAAATGGGTTGTGCATTTGCCTGTCCTCCGGGCGTTGGTGCGTCGAGCCCGAAGGGGTTATTAAAGACGGCTCCGTCAACGGAAAAATTATTATACTGTCCGTTTCTGCCTGCAAAAGAAAGGCCGTTATAATTTGCAGAAGCGGACGGGCTCAATCTTAGGTAATCGTCCGCTGAACGTGATATGGTGGGCAAGGTCCTCAGTATACGGCTGCTGATATTTGTGGAAGCCCCCGTTCGCTTATTATCAAAAACAGTTGAGCTGGCAGTAATGGTAACAGCCTGCAATTCGTTTGATTTTTCACGTAAAATCAAATCAACCGGGTTGTTTTGGCCCAATTCAAGGAAGATGCTGTCAACGATCATAGGCTCATAGCTGACATGATTAATAGTAACCCGGTACGGCCCGCCCACTCTCAGGTTTGGTATAATAAAACGCCCGTCATTTTTGGTAATAACAGTTTGTTTCAAACCTGCATTCGGAAATTCTACAATAACTGTTGCTGATGGTAAAGGAGTTCCCGAAGCCATTTTGGTAATCCCGTTAAGGGTAGCGGTAGTTACCTGGCTATAAGTCTGATAACTTAACAATAACAGCAAGGATATGCGGATAAGGTATCCGCGAATAAGAGGTTTCTTTGTCATGAGCTGATTTTATACTTAGAAATTATTTACTGATTGCATAGGTGAATAATATTTAAACAATTCAACAAATGGCAAGTAAATAATCAGGTGGAATTTAAGGGTAAACCAACTGAAGTATCGCAAAATCAAGCATTCGATTAGATGTATAAATATAATATTTTTATGTGATTCGATAAACAGTGCTATTAAAAAACAATTAATAAAGCTCGGCCAAATAATCACATACAAAACAATATTTCTTTCGCTCGTTCGTCTACCTCTACAGGACTTTATTATTCACCATTAAAAAAGAAAAACATGAACTACAATCAGTCATGTGCCGCAAAAGGCAATTACGGAAACAGGAACCGGCACCTGTACATCCGCTCAATGGAAAGAGCTGCCGTGAATATTTACAAAACGGACAGCAGCTTTGAAATGCTGGTATTTGCACCAGGCCGTATCAGGGAACATTTTCACCTGGATGTAAAAGGTAACCAGCTTACCGTTACTTACACTCCTCCAGAGGGATTCCCAAGAGTTGAATGGATCAGCCGTGAATATAGCCGCGGCGGATTTGAAAGAACGTTTACCCTGGATGACTCCATTGATGCAACCAACATCACTGCAAAATACGTGGATGGCGTACTGCAGGTGAGCCTTCCTGTAATACCCGGTAAAGAAAGGGTAAAACACGAGATACCCATCAGTTAAAGCATCAGATCTGTAAACGGGTGATAATCGAAAGGTTATCACCTTTTCCTTTTTTAAGTAACCGTAACCACCCCGGCCTTGCCGCCGCCAAGGCTTCGGCAGGCGCGGTTTGCGCAGCAAACCTTCCTCCTCCCTGAAGAATAGCTGAGGTAAATTTATTCACATATATTTGTCAAATGCAATAGCAGTCCCTGCTTAGGATTCACCAGTTAATATGGAAGGCGACTAAGGTTTGAATAGCTGTTGCTCCTATTCATTTAATGTATTGATCATGCTTGCCCGATCCTGCTTACTGCTCTTATACGCCGGTTTATTAGTTCACTTGACTGCATTTGCGCAACATCCTGCTACCCATTCATCTTCTGCACTGCGGGTTATTCACGAAGTGGAACCGCAACCATTGCTGGCTCAGGCAATTCGCTTGAAAGAGGCTTTAGCGTTTTTAGGCAGTTCTTTGTCTGCCGGGGATATGAAGCGGTTAACGGGCTTACAGCATCAAACGCTGTCCCCAGCGATAACAACGCTCATCCAGGAGATCATTGATCCTTATTGTCTGGCGATGGTAAATATAAATCCTGAATCACGCGTTAAAGTGGAGAGGGGCCCGGCAAAAGCCAGGCTGATCCAGGGAGGGTGGACGAGTTTTTTAGTCAAGGTGAACAATGAAGCGGGTGTTACTGCTCAGCTGAAAGTGGAGAGTCCTAACGCAGCCACACCCTTGCATGCCCCTGCCTTTGATCCGCAGGTAAGTAAAAAAAATGTGCTAACAGCGGGACAGGTGGCCAATCGATTCCTTGAAATGCAGATGTATCACAATCGCCCGCTCCTTGCCGAACTATCCGGATTAAAGCTCGAGTATGCAGTACTTCAGATTTACAGCAAAGACCCGGGTCAAAGGGAAGCGGAAATCGGGTTTAATATCGGGCAGGGCACGCAGGATATTGGCTTCCGCAACGCAATCAATATCCTCTTTGCCATAAGCCCGGCTGTAAAATGTGTTTTCGAGGTTAAGGACGATGACGGGTTGCCTGCGATGGCGTCTTTTTTGATTACCGACGGCGTAGAACGCGTGCTTGGCGATAGTGCAAACAATTTATCCCGCCTTGAGTTCCGGTTATCCGCGGCTCAGTCGGGCTTTAAGAAGGACCAGCTTTCTTACAAGGACTACAAAAATGCCGGCATTCTGACAGGGATTTACCCGCTTCCATCAAGAAGAGTCGCTGCCTATGATGAGTATCCCGATTTTTTCTTTCAGCCCCAGGTATATCGCAGAAGCGGCGAGCATGTGCAACTTCCACCAGGCAAATACAATGTCACATTTACCAGGGGCCCGGAGTACATACCTCAAACCAGGCAGCTCGTTGTGCCTGCGGGCGTACGTTCATACAATACCTCATTTACACTTAAGCGTTGGATCAACATGGCCAGGCTTGGATGGTACAGCGCCGACCACCATGTTCATGCTGCCGGGTGCAGTCATTATGAAAGCCCGGAAGAAGGGGTTGATCCGGCAGATATGTGGCGCCAGTCTTTGGGTGAAGACCTGAATATCGCCGCGGTGCTTGCCTGGGGTCCAAGTTGGTATCATCAGAAGAAGTTTTTTACCGGGAAAGTAAATCCTTTATCCACAAAATCAAACATCATGCGTAATGATGTAGAAGTCTCCGGCTTTCCATCTTCTCATGCAGGCCATATCGTGCTGCTGCGTTTAAAGGAAGACGATTACCCCGGCACTACGAAAATCGAAGAATGGCCGAGCTGGACCCTTCCGGTTTTATCCTGGGCAAAGTCGCAGGGAGCAGTTACCGGGTATGCGCATTCGGGATGGGGGTTGGAACCCATGCAACCCACTAATAAGCTGCCAAACCTGGTCACTCCGAAAATGGATAATATAGGGGCAAATGAATATATATTGACCGTAACCCGGAATGTCGTCGACTTTTACAGTGCGGGTGATACACCCGCCCCATGGGAACTGAATATGTGGTATCACACGCTTAACAGCGGATTCAGGACAAGATTAAGCGGCGAAACAGATTTTCCCTGCATTTTTGATGAACGCGTTGGCATGGCCCGCAGTTATTTCAAACCTGAGGGCCCCATGAATTACGATAGTTATATTGAGGCTATCAGGAAAGGCCGTTGTTACGTTTCAGATGGTAAATCGCACATTATCAATTTTGCTGTTAATGGTACGGAAGCTGGTACCAGTAACAGCGAATATGCCGTGAATGGATCGCAAACCGTAAAGGTCACCGCCAGGGTTGCCGCTTATCTTCCGGAACAACAGGATGAACGGGGAGCGGTCATTGCTCAAAACGGCATTACTGAGCAGCCCTACTGGCATATAGAACGGGCCCGTATGGGATCCACAAGAAAGGTAAGGGCAGAGCTCATTTTTAACGGTGAGGCGGTAGATACGGTGGACATCATGGCAGATGGCAACTGGAAAGACGTAACCTTTTCCTATCCCGTTAAGCATTCAGGGTGGATGGCCTTAAGGGTGTTTCCCAGTTCACATACGAATCCTGTGTTTGTATTAGCGGATAAGAAACCTATATTGGTTAAAAGTAGTGCCGAGTGGTGCCGCCGCGCTCTTGACCAATGCTGGAAGATGAAACAGTCAAATATCAGGGCCGGTGAACGCCCAGCTGCTGAAGCTGCTTATGAACAGGGGCGACAAGTTTATGATCGCCTTGTCAGTGAGGCGGTCAATTAGGGTTGAGGCTTGCGATATTGGTTGGCCCGTATGTTTTTTTCAGCCAGCTGAATGGTATTTTCAATACGCTGCTTCCTGGTTTCCGCACGTTTTGCAGATTGTATCCACTCCAGGATGCCGCGTTTGACTGATGCGGGAAATGCCGTAAAATGCGTAAAGGCGGCTCCATTTTGATTAAATGCCAGTTGCATATCTTCTGGAATAACGGTTTTTTCCACATCGTCCAAAGCTGTCCACGTACCGTTTCGTTTAGCCAGTTCAATCATTTCCATTCCTGCCGGTGCAATCAGCCCGGATTCCAGCAGCTTTTCGACTCTCCTCTTATTAAGACCGCTCCAGTTACTTTTTGGATTGCGCCTGGCAAAGAACTGGTAAAAGCTTTGGTCGTCCCTTTTGTTGGCTTTGCTGTCTATCCAACCATAACAAAGCGCTTCTTCAACCGCTTCATCGTAATATACACTAGGTGTGCCGGCATTTTTATGATGTATGATCAGCCAGACATTTTTTTCTTTTGCATGATTTTTTTCCAGCCACCTGCGCCAGCCCTTCCTGCTTTTGGCATAGAAGGCCGGAATGCCGTTTTTAAGTTCCATAATGATCTGTTAAGCCTTTCTAAAATAGTGAATCCGCCTGGAATCAGGAAAATCTATCAGCGATTTAATTAAACGAAAAGACAATTAAAGTGTTATAGTTTAGTAATTTGTAAGTTTATGAAAAAGAAAATAGAATTCATTGAGATTATCGAACCTAAAAATATTATTACCGGTGACAAAAACGCACCGATAACTATTACTGAATTCGGCGATTATGAAAGCGAAGCTTGCGCAAAAGCGAATGAAGTCGTTAAACAGTTGCTCGAAACCTACCCCGGCAAGGTAAATTTTGTTTTCAGGCATTTTCCGTTGCTTAAATTTCATCAAAAGGCGCATAAGGCTGCAGAAGCGGCTATTGGTGCGGCACAGGAAAATAAATTTTGGGAAATGCATAATGAGTTGTTTGCCAGGCGTCATAATCTTGGTGTGATCAGTTTAAAGATCCATGCCCGTGAAGCCGGCGTTACCAATAAGAAATTTCTCGACAATCTGATAAACAGCACCTATGGGATCTACGTGCAAGACGATCTGAAGGAAGGCATCAAAAGGGGTGTAACCGCTATTCCGGCTTTCTTCATCAATGACAAGCTGTTTGAACAGGAACCCAGCTTTAAACATTTAAATGCTTATATCCAGGGCTTATTAAAGAACTTAAGCAACAATATTAATACTGATTCTAAAGCAGCAGCATAACAAGTTAACCATCCCGCGGTCTGATTACTGGCCCCGGTTTTGAAGCAGCTCTTCACAGTCCTGAAAATTATTCAGCACCCAACAGCTAAAAACATTCAAATGACTGAAAAGGTAGTGATCAATGGAAAAGATGTATGGATAGTAGTAGAGCCAATTACCGTTCCGAGAGATAATCCTGATGACATTCCTACTGAATATTTCATGGCCTTTTATAATTTTGAGGAACCGGGCAGTAAACCCGACGAGTTATTCCGGGAAGGGGATAACAGGCCCATATTGTTTGAATCACCAGTTGCGGCGCTGGAGTATGCCAACGAAAAACTGCTGGAAATGCTATAGACTTCCTCTTACACCAAGTGCTATAAGTTGTATAACCTGGTCACCTCTTCATAAAGCCTTTGCCGGTTTGAACCAAATGCGCCCGCGGAACATTATTTGCGTAATTTCAGATAAAAAAAGAACTATGACACAGGATGCAAACGACGAAATAACATACATGACGGACCTTCAAAAGTTATTGCACAAACTGGATAACGAAGGTTTTACAGATCAGTACAAAGTCCAGGGAGGAAAACTGCATAACCTTACCAATGAGCAGGACTATCTGCCGGAAGATGTAAGCGCAATAAATTTTTACAGGTTCGAGGGTCCTTCAGATCCTGATGATATGTCGATCTGTTATGTTATTGAAACAAATGACGGACGTAAAGGAACTTTGACAGATGCATATGGCGTTTATGCTGATAAAGAGACCGGGGATTTTATGCAATCCGTTGAAATTTTTAAGAAAACGAAAAGGGAGGATAAGGAAGGTGACCAAGCAAGTGAATCCAAAGGCAATCCCGATATGTTACCAGAGGATGTGCTTAATAAAGCACAGGATCCAGACTCGATCCGCGACCCCTTGGAACAGCAATTGAAAAAAAACGAACAGGCTTAGGCTGCATTAATTGAGTATTCGGGTTTACTGTTTTTGGTATACCCTTACATAATCCACTTCATAAGTAAGTGGGAAGCGGGTATTGGAAGGGTCTCCACCATTTCCGCCTATGGCCAGATTAAGCAACAGGTAATGTGGCTGTGAGAAAGGCCTGGTCCCATCCGGATTTACGGCCTGCTCCACTGTTGCGGTGTTTATTAACGAATCGTCCAGTAATAGATTAATCGAGTCTTCGTTCCAGTCCATTCGCCAAACATGAAATTTTTTTGTCCAATCCGGATCCGCAGTCGTAAAATTGGTTAGCGGGATCTTTGCGTTGTCCCAATTAGCTACATTCGGTTGATTAGTTCCCCAGGCAACATTTGCCAGGATAGTCGGGGTATTGTCTACCCGGTAAAATTCCATAATATCGATCTCGCCGTTATCGGGCCATCGTCCGTTCGTTCCTAAAGTCCAGATTGCCGGCCAGGAACCCTTTGAAGTATCAATTCTGGCCCTTATCTCAAATCGTCCATATTGCCACTGCCTGAAGCCCCTGGTCTGGAGGCTTGCTGAAGTGTAGTTGCCAAGAGGTCGGTTGCGCCGCCAATCGGTGCTTCCTTCAGCATACTGCAGATTCGTGACCTCTTCACGTTTAGCCGTTATTACCAGTGTTCCGTTTATGCAATGCGCATTTGCAGCGTTATACCATTGCAGTTCCTGATTTCTTACAAAGCCGGTTTCATACCTCCAGCTATTGGGGTTGGGTTTGCCATTGATATTGAATTCGTCGTTCCATTGTAGTGACATGCCCGGAATCTGTCTTGGAAGGGTAAAATCCGGTTTATACGCATCAACCGGTTGCATGGAATTTTTCCCGAAAGCAATTGGTGCAGATTTTTCATTCGTTGCCCAAACTCCTTTACCATTCTTCCAGACCCATGCCTGCGAATTTCCGGCAAGGGGCTGTTCAGGCGCGTTCCGTCGATGAGTCATCCACATGGCTGTCACAAACGGGTCAAACGTCTGTGTTTCCCCTGACGGACGCAGGAAGCCTGCCCTGTTTGATTTATAGGGGTCATCCTCCCGCATCCAGCGTTCTAGATAATCAAAATGTGCGTCATGTCCCCATAACCGGATAGCCTTCATATACCGTGCGGCTAACGCTGTTCCGGTCCAGGCTGCGGCATTGCAGCATACACGGTAACTTTCCGAGGTCTTATCCCATTGCTCCCATTGGTCAGGCGCTTTCTCTTCATAAGGTTGTCTTGGGCCATGATGCATGACCATTTGCCAAAGCGCCGTCTGCCCGAACCAACCCTTGCCGTAATACGTCTGTGTGTCTTCATGGAAGACGGCGCTTTGAGGCAGTTCAGCCAATTTAGGGGCCTTAAGCATGATGCTAGCAAATAAAATGGGCCATTTGCGTCCGCTGGAATGGCCACCGCCTTCATTCCAGTGGCCACCCGCCATGGCGAGACCATAAAGGTCTATACCCCGTTGAATAAGTGCTATGGTCAACTTTTCCTTTTTTTGCCTGGGTACATCCAGCATAACCATCAGGCTGGCGATAGACACCAGCCGGGCATATTCCCGGCCATAATTGGGCTGGTTCTCATTCGGCACCAACTCCTGTTGCGACCAGCTTAAGATATGATCGATCCAGGGACGCTGAAAATACCGCTCAAATGCTGACCAGTCCGGGATTTTACCGGCGGCTGTCAATTTAGGAAGAAGTCCCCATTGAATATCCCGGGAACGGAAAACCGGTTTTACCTCTCCGGCATACGGTGGACGAAATGCATCTCCGGGAGGGACTGTCTGCAAACAGCTTAGCACAGCCACGGCTTTCATTACAGTCTGAGATTTTTTCTCATTGTCCCACATGATATCCTTACAAAAATTATCAACCGGAAGTGTGTCATTGCTGATGGATGAGATCAGGGACTTTTCCGGAGCCAGTTCAAGGGGAAGAGTTATACAACCGTGTTTGCGAAACGAACTGCTCCTGGAATCATAACACTGCGTTGTTCCTGTTTTCAATACGATCATTGAACCGTTTCGCATAGTCGTGTCCGTACTTAGGCTAGTATCATTCCACTTATTACGTTTGATGGTGGTATTATCCGCCCTGGCCGGTCCGGGCGCAGGTGTTATTTTTACGATCGTAACCGGTCCTGTCACCCACCAGTCGCCGGTAATAAACTGGCCGGTCATTGCCGGTTTATTAAATGTCCAGGTGATGCCGTACTGGCTTACTTCTTTCCGGAAATTATTCTTAACCTGTTGTGCCGATGAGATATTTACAGTGACAAGAAAAAAAATACATTCTAAAATCGCTTTCATCCTATACATAAAATCAAATTCCTTTTGTTATCGTCTTCATTTTCGCCAGGGCTGTTTTAGCCACCAGCAGAGGGTCCTGGCTGTAATAGGTTTTATTAAATACTTCCAGAGAAAGGATAAGGGGACGTGCAGGGCTTTTCAGTGTTTGCAGGATTAGCCTGACGGGTGCAACGCCATCACCAGGATAGATCCTTTCTGCATCTGTTATGGAAGAAGGCGGCATGTTTGCCGGATAATCGTTCATATGCAGGATGTCGACAGCCGTTTTGTTAATCAAAGAAAGTGTGTTAAGGCTTGAGCCTCCTTTATAAAGATGGTATACATCAAGCAGCACCCTGGCAGATTTGTGCCCGCTTTCTATGGCAACATATGTCACCTCGCTGAGCCGGGACAGGTTTTTGGAAAACCCCCAGAGTTCTAGATGAGGTACAACACCCGTTTGATCACCCAGTTCCAGGATGGCCCGGTAACGCTCTGCAGCCTTTTGCATGTCCAGTCCTGAAGTCTGAGTGGCGCCTGCAGGTGGTGCTGCGGTCCGTTTGCACCCGATTTCAGCCAGCATTTCCATTTCCTGTTTCATTTTTTCAAGTCCCGCAGTGCGTTTAGCCTGATCGTCCACGATCCATTCAGCAAAGCCGATAGCACTTTCCACCCTGAGGCCAAGCCCATCGAGTCGCTTTTTGGCATCCTTGAGGTTACCGCCATTGTTGAGCCAGGTCTGCAAAGAATCGATCCAGATTTCAACGGCAGGAAAACCGGCCTGGGAGGCAATTTCAAGCTCCTTTATAAAACCCAGTTTATGCCCCCGGATGGTGGCCATGTTGAGGCAGTAGATAAAAGCAGGTTGCGGAGCAGGTGTTAGGCGCGCCTGGCCTAACCCGGGTAACAGAGATATTCCGGTTGATGCTCCCAGTAGTTTCAGCAATTTACGTCGGTTCATGGTGTTGTATAAATTATGCAAGGGTGAATTTATAGTAAATGAAAGAATAAAGTTCACAAACAGGCGTTTATCGGGTAAATAAAAAGAGGCTGTTTACCGGGTTCTTGCATTACAGTCTAGCCACCGGAAATTGCCTGACTGGTAACCTGGAATTTTATCCTGGAAGCCGCTTTGGACGTGGCTGGTTTACTTGTGTATATGTCACGGTCAAAAGGCCGGTTTATATTATTTCCGGCAAGGTCTTCCAAAATAGATTGAATGATCAGGATATGGTTACCTGCGACCCATGGTTCGACAGGGATGAAATGACCTGTTTTTCCGTCCTGGTCTATCGTTAGATGTCCTTCTACCCTAACCCCGTCTTGACCGGAAATGCTCAGGCTTTCTTCCAACAGAAAATAGTCCATGGATTCTTTACAATCAATGGTCAGCGCCTGCCTGGAAGCTGCTTTAGGTATGTGAAGGGTCCATCGGTCCGGATCAGGGGATAAGCTATCCCGTTTGCTGGCAACAAAAGATTTTGTAATGCCTTGCTCCAGGGGTAGTCCCTGCCTGTCTTTCCACTTATTGGAGACCTGTAAAGTATATGTTGACTGATCTTCGAGGGGTGAGCCCAAACCCTGGTTGGGCTGCAGGCCGCGTTTTATACGTCCGGGATCAAGCCAGACAGTAATTACGGTTCTTTCTGCATTCCATAATTCGGGTTGAAGGTTGAGGAATACATCATGGAGAGTATCGATTTGCTCCCTGATAAGAGTGATGTATTTATAGGATTCGCCCTCGCTCATAGGTTGAGAAAACCGGAGATAAAACTTTAGCAGGTTTTCCGGCAGCGTATCCTGGCTTGGGTAAACGGCTAACAGTTTTGGGGCATTTTCCCGGTTAGCCGCAGGTATTTGAAAAGTACCGAGTTTTTTGTTTCGGTAAAATACTTCATAGCTTAAACCCCTGGAAAAAGGAATCAATGGTTCGAAAATAACATCATGATCCAGGTTGTAATCACCTAGAACAGCCGTTGTATTACTGTCATGAAGCACCACAACTTTCAGCCATTCGCTGACTGAATCAGCCCGGATGCCTTTTACTAATCTTTCAGGAATTAGTACGGCTGTCGCTTTGTTGTTGTTCCATCGTATGCTTATTTCTGTCGCTTGTTTGCTGTTGCATGAACAAATCAAAAGCGTAAAAAATACCAGGCCATGCCAATAACATAACCTGGTATTTTCTATAAGCTTATTACTGAAGATTGTCGTCTGCTGCTGTCCACAAATCGATATTGCCATTCGATTTCTTTTGTATCATCACTACATGGTCGTTATCCAGTCTATCCAGTTGCAGAACATCTTTTAAGGAAAGCTGGTCAAAACCCGCTCCTGCTGTACCCGAAACTTTTTCCGTTAGAGTTCCTTCAAAAGCTTCTATGCTTTTAATGTTTAATCTGGCCAGAGGTTTGCTGGTGTTTGCCATCATTAAAAACGACTCGCTTCCCTTTTTAACGGTAATCATGTCAAGCGGGGTATTTCCGCTTCCCATCTCCGCTACTGTTCTACCTTTCACATGAGATCCCGGTTTTAATTCATCCAATGGAAAAAGCACGAGTGGCGTACAGGTATAGCTCGCAATGAGATAGTCCTTTCCATTTATTTTACCGGTAGTAAATGTTTTGATAGGTGCTGCTGTTTCATAACGGCCATGCGCTGTGTGATAGATCTCCAGCGAGGTTTGATCCTGCTTATTGGTAAATGGAAACGGGATGCTGCGTAGAGTAGAACCAAACTCTTTATTAGACAACCCGCTAACCAGCACTTTGCCATTGTGAAATCCAATATCGGTAATAGTAGAAACCCGCAACGGCCTTCCCCTTTGATCTTTGGCATCCTGCTCCACCACATCGTTAAGCGCTATCTGTGATGACTTAATATCTTTCAGCGGCAGGGACATGATTTTTTCATTGTCAATTTTTAATATTGCCGGTGATCCGCTGCTGTGCTGAACAGCTATATATACTTTTTTTGACATGGGATTTACGGCAATATCGGTAATGGTGACATTTTCTTTCATTGTGCCTAGTGCCGCGGCTATTTTTTCATGTATATTTTCCATGTTAACAGCCGCTGCTTTCTGATTGGTTTTGGCATCTTTTGTATCAACAGCAAAAATGGTAGCCATTTTAGAATCGCCAATAAATAAAATACCATTATTTCCAAATGAAATGGCACTGATCGATTGTATATCGGGGGTTCCTTTTACCAGGCCGTCACCATGGCTAACCGTTCGTCTGGTGCTGGCAACCAGGAAGATCCCTGCAATCATCACCGATAGAAAAATACTTGTTTTTTTCATGTTGTTTATTTTAGCTCGAAGCGAAAATAGATTACCCCACACTTAAAGGTAAATATTTAATCTAACGCGTCTCCGGTTGTTTCCATTTATTTTAGTGCCGGCATTGGCAGATTCCAAGGTCATTCTTGCCGTTGCAGGAATAAAAGGGACATGTTAAAAATTATTCATCTATAATTTGATTGAAATTATTATCTTCCTGTCAGGATAAACTATCCGGTGGCAAGGGCAATGGAATAGCTCAACGAACGAAAACCTGCAATCATCTAACAGATGTCCTTATATATTACCTCGTTAAATTCAGGAAGTAATGGTAACTGCTATTACATTGGGAACGAACGGGAAGCCATTCTTGTAGACGCAGGTATCTCATGCAGGGAGATTGAAAAACGCATGAAGCGTTTAGGGTTATGTGTAGAAAAGATAAAAGCCATTTTTGTATCTCATGAGCATTCAGATCACATAGCCGGCATTCCGGTTCTCGCAAAAAAACACCAGTTGCCGGTCTATATAACGGAAGCCACGCAGCAGCATGGACGATTATTATTGAATGAGCATTTGGTTATCCGGTTTCGTGCCTGCGAGCCCATCCGCGTCGGGGGCCTTTTGATCAGTGCATTTCCAAAATTTCACGATGCCTGTGACCCACATAGTTTTATTGTTGAATATGAATCTGTTAAGGTGGGCATTTTTACAGACATCGGGTTTGCCTGCGACCAGGTGATGCTTCATTTTAAGCAATGCCATGCCGCCTTCCTTGAGGCCAACTATGATAGAGACATGTTGATCCAGGGCAGTTATCCATATTACCTGAAGAAACGCATCATGGGTGGAAAGGGTCATTTGTCTAATGCGCAGGCCTTACAGCTTGTGTTAGCTCATAAGCCATCATTTATGAGCCATTTGATGTTATCTCATCTTTCTAAGAATAACAATTGTCCTAAACTGGTGCAGGAGATCTTCAGCCAATATGCCGGAAAAACAAAGATTTTTGTCGCATCACGTTATGAAGAGACACCAGTTTATTATATTGACAGGGAAAACCTGCCCCGGACCCCTATGAAAATGAGCCATGCGAAGAACCGGCAAATTCAGCTTTCGCTGTTCTGACAAAATCAGCAAACAGGAGGGCGGAATGCCTGGTAGATCGGCCGGCATATTGCATTAATATAAGAGACTACATGTACATTAAATCATCATTAAAAACAATTTTTATGAAAAGACTTATTCCGGTTTTGTTAGTTGTTGTTTTAACGCATTGCGGAGAAAAAAAGGATTTACACATGGCTGGCGCGTATTCTATGAAAAGTCAGGTGCAGAATGATGGATCAAGAGATACCGTCATCACCAGGAATCAACTGAAAATTTACACGGACGATCATGTTATTTATGCAGCCATGCGACTTCCTGATTCCTTGGCTTCGTACGGGATCGGCACCTATGACATCGTCGATGGGAACGTGGTTGAACATTTTTTTTATAGCTCCGCTAACGGGCCCCGAAAAGATACTATTTTATTAGATATCGAAAAATCCGATTCCGGTTACAAGCAGGTATATACGCTTCCTTCTCAAAACAGAAAATATACACAAACGGAAGAATACCAGATGGTGGGAAACGCGGACAGCAGTGCCCTGGATGGGGCCTGGAAGCAGGTTCAGAATATCTTTGTACGCAGTACCGGGGATAGCACACTTAATCCCGTTATTACCCAGTTTAAGGTATACCAGAAAGGTAATTTTATCTGGGCTGCCAGCATTCCGGATACAGCAACCAAAAGGTCCCGCACCTTTTTCGGTTTTGGCAGTTTTGAAATGGACGGGGCTAATAAATCCAAAGAATTAAACAGGCTTTCTACTTATCCTCCGCTCATTGATTCAACCGTGAACATTGATTTGGAATTCATGGGAAAAGATTCATATAAGCAAACGATTGTGTACCCAAGCAATAACAAGTCGGTTGAAGTTTATGAAAGGTTGAAAAATTAATTAGAAGCGTTCAGGCAACATGTATAACAAAAAGCCAGGGATCGATATTATCAATGATTTATTGGAAGAATGCATTTTAGCTTACCCGCTTTCACCTTTTATAATAAGTATTTACAAACAATACCTGCAACGTGGAAGCCTTAGCAAGAAGCAATTGCAGGGTTTGTATGGCAAAGCCTTAAAAATCAAAGATATATCGGAAGGTAAACTCGCCACGCTGGAAGCCGTTATAAAGAAAATGCCAACCAGGTATAAATCATCACTGCCTGCCCCCACACCTTTGTTTGCAAAGGAAGAAGGTACGGGAGTTATCATTGCGTCCATCTTAGAAAAATACCCCGGTCACAAAATGGTGCTGTTTCTCAAGGCTAAATATGATAACAACGAAGCACTTTCTTCGCAGGAGATGGCAGATTTGTTAAGGTTTAAGAAATTTTTAAACAGGTAGGTGTAAAATAAATTTTATAACAATTGATTATCAATTTTGTATTTCTATAAGCAAAGGAAATACGGTGTAAATGTTCTGTTTATACTAAAATGTATAAATTCATTCGTACCTTTGCACATTGAAACATAATATATGAATGAAGAGTTGAGCACGATAGAAAGAACCGTTCTAAGTGATTATAAATACGGCTTTGTAACTAATATAGAAGCTGATGAAGCGCCGAAGGGATTGAACGAGGAGACTGTACGTTTTATTTCTGCCAAAAAGAATGAACCGTTATGGATGCTGGAATGGCGGTTAAAGGCATACCGTCACTGGCTAAAGATGGAAGAGCCTAAATGGGCCAACATAAAATACGAGCCGATCGATTATCAGGATATCATTTATTATTCTGCCCCCAAACGAAAAGTAAGCGTCGACAGCCTGGACGAAATCGACCCGGAGTTAAAAAGAACCTTTGAAAAACTGGGCATTTCACTCGATGAGCAAAAACGGCTAACCGGCGTTGCCGTAGACGCAGTAATCGACAGTGTTTCCATCGGCACTACGTTCAAAAAACAATTAGGGGAGTTAGGCATCATCTTCTGCTCCATGAGCGAAGCGATACAGGAACACCCGGAACTCATTAAAAAGTATCTAGGCTCGGTAGTTCCTATTACAGATAATTATTTTGCTGCACTAAATGCCGCCGTTTTCAGTGACGGCTCTTTTTGTTATATACCCAAGGGCGTTCGCTCCCCCATGGAACTGTCAACATATTTCCGGATCAATGCGGAAAATACCGGGCAGTTTGAAAGAACGCTCATCGTAGCCGAAGAAGGTAGTTATGTGAGTTACCTGGAAGGCTGCACAGCACCGATGCGGGATGAAAACCAGCTTCATGCTGCTGTAGTAGAGCTGCTCGCGCTTGATCAGGCGGAAATTAAGTATTCAACCGTTCAAAACTGGTATCCGGGCGATAAAGAAGGAAGAGGAGGCATATATAATTTTGTGACCAAACGCGGAATCTGTCAGGGCAATAGTTCCAAAATTTCCTGGACACAGGTCGAAACCGGGTCAGCGATCACTTGGAAATACCCCAGTGTGGTTTTAAAAGGTGACAATTCGGTG
Organism: Chitinophagaceae bacterium; assembly: GCA_037718865.1. GTDB lineage: Bacteria > Bacteroidota > Bacteroidia > Chitinophagales > Chitinophagaceae > JADCRZ01. The sequence goes on from JBBJMP010000027.1 coordinate 18,616, forward strand.
GGTGAATTTTATTCAGTGGCGGTCACCAACCACCACCAGCAGGCCGATACAGGTACCAAGATGCAGCACCTGGGCAAAAATACAAAAAGCCGCATCGTATCAAAGGGTATTTCCGCCGGCGTGAGTAATAACAGCTATCGGGGTTTGGTGCATATCAGTAGAAAGGCAGGCAATGCCCGGAACTTTTCCCAGTGTGATTCACTGTTGTTGGGTGACAAATGCGGGGCCCACACCTTTCCTTACATAGAAGTAAAAAATAATACGGCGATTGTAGAACATGAAGCCACTACTTCCAAGATCGGTGAAGACCAGATATTTTACTGCAACCAGAGAGGCATTAACACAGAAACTGCCGTTGCCCTGATTGTGAATGGTTTTGCAAAAGAAGTCATGAATCAATTGCCTATGGAATTTGCCGTTGAGGCACAAAAATTACTGGCTATCAGCCTGGAAGGTAGTGTAGGATAACTAAAATAGAATAATAATACGAATATGTTGACCATTCAGAATTTGCATGCAGGTATTGAAGGAAAGAATATTTTAAAAGGGATCAATCTCGACATAAAGGCGGGCGAAGTGCACGCAATCATGGGACCAAACGGTTCAGGCAAGAGTACTTTAGCCTCTGTACTGGCTGGCAGAAAAGAATTCGAGGTAACGGAAGGTGCGGTTGAATTCCTGGGAAAAGATTTATTGGAACTGTCGCCCGAAGATAGAGCCGGCGAAGGATTATTTCTTGCATTTCAATATCCAATAGAAATTCCCGGTTTAAGCACCACCAATTTCATTAAAACAGCAGTGAACGAAGTGCGCAAATATCGTGGACTGGAGTCCCTTGATGCCGTATCATTTTTAAGGCTGATGAAAGAAAAAATGGCGTTGATGGAGATAGATAAAACGCTGCTGAGCCGTTCGTTAAATGAAGGATTTTCCGGTGGTGAGAAAAAGCGTAATGAAATTTTCCAGATGGCGATGCTTCAACCCTGCCTGGCTGTTCTGGATGAAACCGATTCAGGCCTTGATATTGACGCCATACGCATTGTAGCCAATGGAGTAAACAAATTACGAACCCATGAAAACGCTGTTTTGGTTGTGACGCACTATCAACGTTTACTCGATTACATTATTCCCGATTTTGTCCACGTGCTGTACAATGGCCGGATAGTAAAATCAGGTCCGAAAGAGCTGGCGCTGGAGCTGGAAGAAAGAGGATATGATTTTATTAAAAACGAAATTAACGTTGGAGAAGAAGCTTGAATAATGTGCGGATGTGCGAATAGGAAACCCTGAACGCCGAACTTCATTTATGAACAGTATTGAATATTTTAAAGAACGTTTCGATCAATTGCAGTCCGGAACCGGGAGTATCGGATTAGACGGAGTTCGCAAGGATGCCTTTAAGGCTTTCAGCAAGATGGGAATACCCTCCGTCAAACATGAAGAATGGAAATATACCCGTATCAGTGGATTATTTAATAAAGAGTATCAGTTTCCAGCTAACAGGGGAACTGAAATACTTTCTGCAACTGAATTAAATGCCGTTCGTTTGCCGGGTCATGAAGCGGCCAATGAATTGTTCTTTGTGAATGGGGTATTCTCATTTCCGCTTTCTGTGATCCGCTCCTCTCAACTGTCCGTACTGCCCTTGGAAGAGGCAGCAAAAAATGAGTTCGCAGCAATCGTTTTGAAACATTTCGGACACAGCAGTTTCTATTTAAAAGATGGTATCAATGCACTGAACACGGCGCTGGTTGATGGCGGTGTTTTTGTTTGTGCAGAAAAAGGGCAGATTACAGAACATCCTACCTACATATATAATATTTCTGACGCCCGGTCGGTCAGTATTTTTTCCCAGCCACGAAGCCTTGTGTATATCAGCGAAAATGCACAGGCCCGGTTTGTAGAAACCTATATTACCATTGGCACAGGACAAAGTTTTACGAACCAGGTCATGGAAATTATTGTAGAAAAAGCCGCAAGGCTGGAATACTACAAGATACAAAACGACGCTGCGTTTTCCAACCAGGTAAGCACAACGCATATCCGGCAAACAGGAAAAAGTCACATTCATACAGTGACCGTTTCGTTAAACGGAGGTATCGTCCGGAATAACCTCAATGTAGTGCTCGAAGCGGAGTTTTGTGAAGCGCATTTATACGGATTGTATTTTCAGCAAGGGCAGAGTCATATCGACAACCATACTGTAGTCGACAATGTAAAGCCCAACTGTTTAAGCAACGAATTGTACAAAGGCATTTTGAACGACAGCGCTACCGGGGTATTCAACGGAAAAATATTTGTTCGGGCGCAGGCACAAAAAACCAATGCCTTTCAATCCAATAAAAATATATTGCTTTCCGAGGCGGCCAGCGTAAACACCAAGCCGCAGTTGGAAATTTTTGCAGACGACGTCAAGTGTTCCCACGGCTGCACCGTGGGCCGTCTGAATGAGGAAGGTTTGTTCTACCTGCAGTCCAGAGGCATTAATGAAAAAACGGCGCGGTCACTATTGCTACGTGCCTTTGCTATCGACATCCTGGAACACATAAACCCCGAACCTATACGCACCTATGTCGAAAAACTTATTGCAGAACGCTTAGAATTGGATACATTATGATAGAAGCAGCAACCATACTAAAAGGCCTGGACGTATATGCCATCCGGCAGCAGTTCCCCGTCCTGAACCGTGAAGTAAAGGGCAGGCCGTTGGTCTATTTCGATAATGCGGCCACTACCCAGAAGCCGCAGTCAGTGATTGATGCTCTGGTCGATTATTATACCGGGTACAATGCAAATATCCACCGGGGCATTCATACCCTGGCAGAGGAGGCCACAGCAGCTTTTGAAGCAACCCGGGATGCGGCCAGGCAATTCATCGGGGCAGCATCCAGGGAGCAGATCATCTTCACTAAGGGAGCTACAGAAGGCATTAATCTGGTGGCTCTTACCTGGGGCCGTCAAAATATAAAAGCCGGAGATGAGATCATTATTTCCGCCATGGAGCACCATTCCAATATTGTGCCCTGGTATATGCTTTGTGAAGAAAAAAAGGCCGTGTTAAAGATAATCCCTTTCAGCAATGAAGGTGAACTGTTGTTCGGTGAGTATGAAAAATTGCTAAGCCCCAGAACAAAGCTGGTTTCAATAGTGCATGCCTCTAATGCCCTGGGAACGATTAATCCGGTTAAAAAGATCATTGACGCGGCGCACCGGGCGGGAGCAGTCGTTTTGGTAGATGGGGCGCAATCAACGGTGCATCTTGATATTAATGTGGAAGAAATGGATTGTGATTTTTTTGTTTTTTCTTCTCACAAATTGTACGGACCGACGGGTGTAGGTATATTATACGGCAAGAAGCATTTACTCGAAGCGATGCCTGTTTTCCTTGGTGGCGGTGAGATGATTAAAGATGTAACGTTTGAAAAAATAATCTTTAATGACCTTCCCTATAAATTTGAAGCCGGAACACCCAATATAGCCGATACCATTGCTTTAAAGGCAGCGTTCGATTTTATTAATAAAACAGGCAAAGACAACATCCGGAAGCATGAAAATGATTTGCTGGCTTATGCAACCGCTCAATTAGAAAAAATACCGGGGTTAAAAATTATCGGTAAAGCAAAGGAAAAAGTAAGTGTCGTTTCATTTGTAATAGACAAGATCCACCCGCAGGACCTGGGGATTCTTTTAGACAATAGGGGTATAGCCGTCAGAACAGGGCACCATTGCGCGCAACCATTGATGCATTGCTTTAATATACCCGGCACTACCAGGGCCTCTTTCGCCATGTACAATACAAGGGAAGAGATAGATGCATTGGTGGCCGGTTTACAAAAAGCAATAAAGATGTTATTGTAATCACATGAATGATCAAAACACCATAGAAGAAGTTGAAGCAGAAATAGTGGAGGAATTCTCACTGTTCGACTCCTGGGATGACAAGTACGAATACATCATTGACATGGGCAAAAAGCTGGCTCCCCTGGACGATCAGTATAAAGTGGACGATAATAAAGTGAGGGGGTGCCAGTCTACGGTATGGCTGGTAGCAGACTACCGCGAAGGGAATGTTTTTTATAAAGCCGAGAGTGATGCAGTCATCGTAAAAGGATTGATCAGCATGTTGATTCGTGTACTGTCTGGTCGCACCCCACAGGAGATCGTGCAGGCCAAACTGAACTTCATCCAGCAGATTGGCATGACCACGCATTTAGCCCAAACCCGCTCAAACGGTTTGCTGTCCATGGTGAAACAGATGAAAAATTTTGCGCTGGCCTATCAGTTAAAAAATGCCAATTCATTAAAAGACTATGAATACGGAAGTACTGAAGCAAAAAGTAATTGACCGGTTACAAACCATCTTTGATCCTGAGATACCGGTTAACATTTACGAGTTGGGATTGATCTACGAAGTAGATATTTTGCCCGTTAATAATGTGCAGATTATAATGACGCTAACGGCGCCAGGTTGCCCTGCGGCACAATCGTTACCTGTTGAAGTGGAGCAAAAAGTAAAAGAAATTGAAGGAATAAATGATGTTCATGTTTCCGTTACCTGGAATCCTCCCTGGGATAAGAGCATGATGTCGGAAGCGGCGCAACTGGAATTGGGTATGTGGTAGGTTAGTGAATAGCAAACAATATAATTCTTTACATGAAAATAACTGCACAAGAAGAATACGGTTTGCGGATCCTGGTGAGGATTGCGGGAAGCAAGGATAAGGGCGGCACTAGTATCCCCCAGTTAAGTGCAGCCGAAGGACTTACCAGTCACTACGTGGCCAAGCTTACCCGCCTGCTCCGGATGGAAGGTTTCATAAACAGCACTCCTGGTTATAAAGGCGGTTATATTCTGGCCAGGCCGGCAAATGAAATTTTTATTAATAAAGTGCTGCAAGCTTTAGGCGGTAATATGTACGATGCAAAATTCTGTGGATTGCATGCAGGCACGTTAAAGCTATGTACGCATTCCGTAGACTGCTCCACGCGCTCGCTTTGGCAAATGATTCAATTCACCGTTGACCGCTTACTGGATAAAATCACGCTCCATGACCTGGTGAACTCAGAGGAGGAATCTGCTATGATTCTAAGCCGGATTTTGGATAGTACGGAACAAGCTCGTCTTCTCCCGAATCATCTACAAAAAAATCCTCAAGTCAAACAACAATAATGAAACCGGCAGGTTAGTTTTGCCGCTATGGCTGAAGCGGCATTCCTTTTTAATAAAAGAAAAGAAAGGTGGGTGATCATTTCCTTCTTTTTCTTATCGGGCATTCTTACAGCCACATGGTCGTCCAGAATACCAGATATTCAGCACAAGCTGGGTTTGAGCAATGCCGCTTTAGGCGGTGTGCTCTTTGCTATTCCGGTAGGACTGGTTACAGGTTTAACAATAGCAGGTTGGCTGGTAGCTACATTCGGACCCCAAAGGATCATGCTGGTTAGTTGTATATTTTGTGCCGTGACCCTGGTGATAGTCGCAATGGCTTCAACTGTCTTTAGCTTAATGTTTTTTTTATTTTTGCTGGGCCTGGGACGTACCGTATTTGGCCTTTCTGCCAACACCAGTGCCATTGATTTGCAACGTCATTACCAACATCCCATTCTGGCTCGTTTTCATGGGGTGTGGAGTTTGGCTTGTCTTGTAGCAGCAGGTGCTGGTACCGTTATGATTATCTGGGATGTGAAGCTTTTACTTCATTTTCTAATCATGGCGATGGCAGCATTAGTAGTCGCTATTGCACTGGTTGGTAAGAATAGCGGGCAGTTAGTGAGCAAAGAAAGGCAACCCCTGTTTGTAAAACCGGATAAACACCTTTTTCTGTTGGGACTCATTACCTTAAGTGCCATGCTGTGCGAAGGCGCTGTGTTTGATTGGAGCGTCAACTATTTTGATAAGGTTGTACATGCCAAAAAATCTTTCGTAACCATCGGCTACATGGCCTTTGTTATTTCCATGACAGCCGGCCGGTTAGCGGGAGACCGTTTGATACGTATGTTTGGTGTTTTCCGGATGCTGGTCGCTAATGGATTATTAATGGCCGGCGGGTTTGCCATTGCCGCCTTATTCCCCTTTATATTCCCGGCGGGCTTCGGCTTTTTATTAATTGGTTTAGGTGACTCCATCCTGGTGCCCATGGTTTACATGCTGGCTGCAAAATCAAAAAAGATGCCGGCGGCCTATGCTTTATCTTCTGTTACGCTTATAGGTTATTGCGGATTTCTGATCGGCCCTTTATTTATTGGGAATGTAGCCGACATATGGGGTATGTCCGTAGCCTTTCTTTGTTTAAGCGGAATAAGCATGCTGATTATCCTGATCGCCCTTCAGGTGAGAAACCCACCGGAAAATTAGTTATACTTTTGGATCAATGTATTTGAATGATTTATTCAGACAAGGACACCACTTCGATATATTTAATAACATAACACGGATGTTTATGAGGACAACCAGTTTTTTATTTCTTTTAAGCCTATCGTGGATTGGTTTAAACGCTTTGGCGCAATCAGGAAAAGTTCCTGCATTTAAGATTGTGCAATCAAATGGCAAGGTATTTCAGGCCAGGGATCTTCCAATGAATAAGCCCATACTAATCGTCTACTTTTCGCCGGACTGTGATCACTGCCAGACATTCATGCAGGAATTACTAAATAGGACCGCTGATTTTAAAAAAGCCTCCATAGTGCTGATCACTTTCCTGGCGGTAGACAAGGTGGAAAAGTTTGTGAAAGACTATAATATAAGTCAGCATTCAAACATATATGCGGGCACTGAGGGAACGTCATTTTTTGTCAGGAATTATTACAAGATACGGGATATGCCTTTTGCGGCATTATATGATAAGGGTGGTCATTTCATTTGTTCATATGAAAAGGATGTGCCTTTCGAGGAGTTGGCAGGGAAAGTCCGGAAGACGGCCGTAAAAATTTAAAGCCGAGAAAAAGAAAGTTATTATTAGGAACATTCGTTCCGAATAGTGTACATTTGTGGAACAAATGTTCCAATAAAGGCATTGTTAAAAAAGTTAGACAAATGAATAAATTAAAAAACAAAGTTGCAGTTGTCACAGGTGGCAACTCTGGAATTGGCTTTGCAACAGCCAAAGAATTTATTGCACAAGGTGCAAGCGTGGTTATCACGGGGCGTGATCAGTCCGCGGTTGATGAAGCAGTAAATCAATTGGGAAGTAATGCAATCGGTATTCGCTCGGATGCTGCAAGTCTGAATGATACGGAAGCATTGGTTGAGCAGGTAAAAGCAACATTCGGTAAAGTGGATATTTTGTTCGTGAATGCAGGGGTCTTTTTTGCTGAACCTGTAGGTCAGATTACCGAAAAAACTTTTGATAACATAATGGGCATCAATTTTAAAGGCGCATTGTTTACAACAGAAAAATTTCTGCCCATACTTTCCGACGGTGGTTCTGTTATCAATTTGTCATCTGTCAGTTCTTTTGCGGTTGGTGCAGGTACTGCTATCTATGCGGCAAGTAAAGCGGCTTTAAACGCTTATAACAGAACGGCTGCCATAGAATTAGCCCCAAGAAAAATCAGGGTAAATGCTATTGTACCTGGTATGGTAGCCACTGGCTTATCTGCAAAGGCCGGCATTCCGGATGAAGTTATAAAGGAAATGAACTCGTTTATGGAAAGCAAAATACCTTTAAAGCGTTTCGGCAAACCTGAAGAAATAGCAAAGCTGGCTGCATTTTTAGCTTCTGAAGATGCTTCATTTATAACAGGGGCAGAATATACCATAGATGGCGGGGCTACTGTAAATGAGCCTTTCAGATAAATTTATTTGCTTAAATATGGAACGATTGTTCCATGTTATATCTTTGCAGGGGTAATATGCCCTGCAAATTTTTTTATTATGGCAAGAACCAAGGAATTTGACGAAAAGGCAGTTTTAAACAAAGCCGTGGATTTGTTTTGGATGAAGGGTTACCATGCAACTTCTGCGCAGGATTTAGTAGATGGGCTTGGCATAAGCCGTTCAAGCTTATATGACACTTATAGTGATAAGCATTCGCTTTTTGTGAAAGCCTTGCAACAATACCGTAAAGAAAGAATTGATGAAGTGATTCAAACGCTTAATAAAACGGAAGATGCGGAAGAATACATTAAGTATCTTTTTAATTATATAAAAACCGAAGCTATAGAGGATAAAGTTTGCAAAGGTTGTTTTATGGTAAATTCTACTATTGAATTGGCACCGGTTGATAAAGAAATTGCTGTAATTGTCAATTCGATAATGCAGGATTTTGAAGATGCTTTATGTAAAGCTGTAAGAAAAGGCCAGGATGCGGGTGTATTTACTACCAAACATTCTGCCCGTTCGCTGGCGAGGTTTCTGTATAATTCTATAAACGGATTGCGTGTCACCGTAAAATCCGGCGCAGGCAAAAAAGTTTTTGATGATATTGTAAATGTTTCTTTGTCCGTTTTGAAACAATAAACGGTCAGTAACTTCGGCACAGCATGTATTTAATATTATTAGCCCTCCATTCATTAGTCCGTTGGGTTGTTTTAACAAGTTTGCTTTACGCAATCTATCGTGCATACAAAGGCTGGCGCCTTAACAAGAGTTTCTCAAAGCTTGATAATACAGTCAGACACATAACGGCAACAATAGCTCATATCCAATTCACCATTGGCGTGTGCTTATATTTCATTAGCCCTATCACAGCCTATTTTCTGCATTACTTCAGGGACGCTGTTCACCAACGGGAAATCAGATTTTTCGGAATGGAGCACATCACTATGATGTTAACGGCAATCATCGTAATTACTATCGGTTCGGCAAAAACAAAGCGAAAATCAACAGACCAGGAAAAATTCAAAACTATGGCAACCTGGTTCACTATTGGATTGCTTATCATCCTCACCTCTATTCCGTGGCCATTTTCACCACTTACAAGCCGACCCTTTTTCAGACCCTTTTAAAACAGTTCTTCATATTCTTCACCTTCCAGTGATGGATCTTCGGCTTCCGGCAAGTAGGGCAGGAACTGGTCCTCGGAGCTTATAACTTCTCCGGTATTTTCCAGGCCTTCATCTAATCCTGCATTTTCGAAGTTGTCAAAAAGCGAAGTGTATGCGGCAGCCTGAACCCCATTAATCATTCTGGTCCAATCAAATCCGGGACCTATATCCCACTTCCCGTTAACCCGGTAATTGACATGCGACACAATCCCTTTGAACGTCAGTACATCCTGGGTGGCCTCGTATCGTTTAGGCTCAGGTAAAAACTGGCGGGGTATACTAAATTGGCCTGTAAGGTACCGGAGCAGGATGATCAAACTATCATATTGCGCATCAGTGCAGGTTGCATAGTATGATTGTTGACGGAATGGCGTCTCGATTTTTTTATACGCTGCTGTATCTGCCAAAGAACAATAAATATCGGCAGCGCCTGGGTTACCATTTTTGTCTTTTTGACGGGAGTAATAGGTCTCCAGGTTTCCGTTTTTTTCTGTAAGATAACCATAGTTTGACAGCTCTATTCCTATCGTAACTTTATCCTGTGCATTACCTGTGTTGGTATTACCGATCCCCAATCCGATATGGCCCGACCAAAATTTTGAAGGAAAAAGTTGATAGATCAATCCGGTTCTTCCTATTAAGAATGGTACAGAAACACGATAGTCGTTCCGGGTAAGTGCCCCGAGGTCTGAACGTATGTGTCCTGCAGTGAAATGCAATACAATCCGCTGCTTTGGATGCTCGACGGCCTGATAGTATTTAGACCGGTTCTTGGGGGTTGTGAATAATCCTCTAAGAGTGAGGCTTGCATCTTTTACAGGAATGGAGAATTTGCGAAATTCATATTCACCGTTATTTCCGGTTTTAAATACAGTTTCTTCAAGCGTGTTCAGGGAGGTGAAGTTCATGGCGATTGTTTGAAGTTTAACAGACAGGATTTATTTTAATATGTCATAATCATTGGATGTTTATTTTTAGTGCAACATTAAGAAGGTGGTCAGGTAGTTGGCGAAAGCAGGGATTGACGAAATTTTTTGATAATCGTTTGTATCCATATACCCTCATTGGCTTCATAAACTCCTTCTTTGCTATTCAGCTTTTTCATATTTTTTTTACCTGAATGATGCAATCCAACCAGTTCCCATTGCTGATTAAATACCGGGCTTCCCGAACTGCCGGGTTCCGTTGGTGTTCTGTAATGAATAAACGGATCCTGGCAATCCAGTAATAGATTATCCTGCATGGAAAATTGAAGACCTCCCCCTTTTGGATGTCCTATCACGTAGAGTCTCGGATTTAACAGTGAATCACTATTGGCAACTGGCAGCAGGGTTGAAATGGTGATAGGTGTTACATCTTTGGTCATCTTATTCAACCGGTCGAGATCTTCTGGACGAAAACGAATGATAGTAACATCCAGCTCCATCGGGGGCGAATAGAAAAGTATAGAACCAACTTTGAATTCTTCATCCCTGTTAAGCGCTTCAAAAATGACTATAGCTTCCTGGGGATGCAGTGAGCCGAGGTTCATTCGCATAACCGGATCTTCACTGATTACGTGTGCATTGGTAACCAGCATTAGTTCATTTCCCAGGCTTTCATGCAGCTCCCGTCCGCTCACCAGAAATCCGGTACCATCTCCTTTTTGCGTAACCTTACCAATCCTGGCTACTGCTTCGCAGCGCAGGTAGCCGGTTTTATAAGATTTAAAATCGATAAAGATATTATTACCAAAATTTTTTTCAAACGGTAGACCTTCCTGTTTATGTTTTCGTATTTCGGAGGCATCCAGCACTACAGTACCTCCCTGCCGTTTCAACAGCTCACTCCTGAGAATGGATAACACCCGCTTACCCGCTTCGGAATCAGTATCCAGTTGCCAGACCTCCTCAAACTGCCTGAGCGTGCTACCCAATTCAAAGGCATCACATCCCCTGTCTGACGCATAGTAGGCTGTCCACTTTTCGGCTTCTTTTGGCAAATTCAGTGCGATACAGGCTTCTGCGGCAATCGCATAGTCCCAGGTCTCTGCCTTTTTTTCGTCATCCTTTTCTTCAATCAATTTCAGTATTTCCCTGGCAAGCACCCTGTAATCCGGATATCCTGTTAACGGAATACCGTCAGTCTCTGCTCTGTTCAGTAAGGCTACTGTATTGATGCCATGCCAAAGAAACTGATTGGGATCCGACCGGTAAACCGTGTAGTATGACTGGAGGGCCTGTGTTAAAAATGCACTGTTATGTGCGTTCAGTTTGGCAACGTTTACATATAACTGTTTGTACAGTCGCCCGATCAATCCCTCAGCCTCAATGCGTTCGGTTTTAACTTCTGCATTTTCAGGCAGTATACTGTTGCTGTCTGTGCTTAGATTTTTTAGTATGGCAAAAGCTGCACTATAGTTGCCTGAATCAATGAGTGACTGGGCGTATTGTCGGTAGATCTTAAACGAATGCCTGCCGGTAAATATCAAAGCATCAGCAACCTTTTGCATCCAGTCAAACATCCTTTTGTTGCGAAGAAGCTGCAAAATTTTTTCAGCCTGTTTTTTATCAAAAGGTTCGTTTGTCTGATAAAGAAAGGTGATCAGTGCATTACAAACCAGGGCCGCTCCCTCTTTATCGAAAGCTGCCAATTTATCTTCAAGAGCAGATCTGAATTCGTTTGGTGTCATAAGAAAAGAAATTGTTATGGCTTATATCCTGACTATTCTATGCCAATTTCAATCGTCTTGGCTCCCCTTGCATTTGCCTCCCTGACCATATGTTCTGTTCCCCCAGGCCCATCTCCGCCCTTACCGTTCCATAAGGCAATCAGGGTCATGTGCAATCCGCCATTGTCCAGACCCTGGTTCAGCATCCAGAGGTTATTGCGCTCCCAGATGGTATAATCTTTTTTATATTTTAACCAATTTGGAAGCTCTTTGGTTTGCGATAACACCTGCCAGGGTAGTTTCAGGAATAGGCGGTCAAACCTTTCTACCCATGCCGGGCCTGCAAAGGCTACAGATTCGCCTACAAATTGATCCCTCGGAACTGCCAGGTACAAATCTGTTTTAATACCCAGTTCTTCACATACCTCATGAAACAAGATATCTCCTCCGCTGGCACCTCCCGCTAAACCGGTTAAAGTACCCTTTACTTTTTCCTGTTCCTGCCTGACGATTTCCTTGATAGCTTTTTTTACCTCTTCTTCTTTTTCAGGTGGAAAGCGGGGTTCTTTTCTTCCGGGCTGATCGATCATATGGCCCGTAAATAAAAGGGTATGAACTTTTGTTTTGCCACCGCCAAATGAAATGGGAGGTAAAGCCTCGAGCGCAGCCTGAATGTTAGCCTTTGCCACGCCGAGCTGTTGATAAATAAGCAGCTGGCGCACAGTGGCATCAAGGTTAAGGTTGTTGGCGTCTCTCAGAGCATTTTGATAAGTTAGCTTAACGCGGGCGGGCCTGGTTTCCGTAAGGCAAATAAAATCTGCTTCGGTAATTTTTAGCCAGTAATAATCTTTATGTTCTTTGTCAATTGTTTTTTTCCCGGCTTCAATTGAAATGAAAACAGATTGCTTCAGGACCTTAAGCCTTTCCTTTAGTGCGTTGATCCTTTGTGTGGCCAGATCCTGTGAATCGAAGAGCAGCTCCCAGATCTCGGGGTATTGCTCTGCGAGCGTGATCATTATCGTTAAAAGTCCTAATGTATTGATGCCTGCATAATAATGATTCAGGCATTCCATAAATCCCTGCTCATAGGTCTCAAAGGCTTGGATAAGGTATGCGGATCCGATCGCTGCAGACGGGCGGTCGGCTTCAGGTAAATATTTCCACGATTCCAGCCACAAAACTTTGGCGTTGCGGGCCTTAAGCGCATAAAATTCCGCCCTTTGCCAGGGGGTAAGTTCTTTTTGTTCAGACAGCAGGTTCCCAATAGCGATATTCGAGCTTTCAAATAATGCTTCACCTTGTTGTGGGTTGGATGCGATCTCTGCTTCCGCCAGTCGCTGATAGATAGTTGCGAGGCGATCATTTGCCTGCAGATCGTTCTTTTTATAACGGATGATTTTTTCCCAGACAATACGTGCCGGCTCCAGGCAACGAACCTCGTAAAGCGCTTCTCCAATTTTACGTAGTCCGGGTATATACCAGGGGAAGCCGGAAATCTCCGAAGCCATCATGGCCAGTTTAGCCGCATTTTTCTGAGCAGTAGTAATCCTAAGATCCACTTCAAAATCTTCAGGAATCGCCAAAAACCTTTCAGGGTCTTGGGATTCCAGCTTATCCAACGCCTTAAAAACAGGACTATCATTCCGGTTGGCTTTAATTGTTTCATCAAGAGCCTGAACCAGCTCTGCAATGGAAGAGGATGGTTCATCTTTTTTATAAGTAATGTATCTAAATCCAAGAATATCAAATGGCGTTTCATCAAAGCCTGGACACTTTATGAGAACCGTTCGCTTATCGCGTAAAGCGTGTCTGATGCCCAATTCGTAAAAAACATTAGCGTTATGGATAGAGAGGTCTGCAATAACCAGGTCGGCTACTAAAAGCAGCGAGAACATGTCCTCATGAATGCTGCCGGACTCAAAGATTAGCCCTGTAGTGCCACCGGTTAGTCCTACCTTTTTCAGCGCAGGCATCATCAGTTCTTCCTGAACAAGATCGAAATTGAATTCTACCGTCACCTGGTTTCCAGCGGTGTCCTTTTGCAGGACTTTCCTGTTGCCAAAGGGGCGAACAATGAAGACGTCCATATGTTTTAATAAATTTATTAAATGATGAAATGAGGTGACTACGTATGATCATTTACGTTACCTTTATTTATCGATCATACAGGTATCTCTTTCAAATCGAAAACATCCGGTAAATGATTGCTACTTACATACTGCCTCGCAGCCGCTACTCCTATCTGTATAAGCAAATCTACATTCTCCGGAAGGTCCATGTTCATCAAACTTGAAATCTTTACGTCACTAAGGTCGGTGATGCCGATTGAATCCAATTCATTTTTCACCACTTCAACATTGTATCGCAAGTAGCTGAATGCTTTGCCTCCATGTATCGCATCATCACTAAGGTTATCAATTTCAGAATCAATTTTTCTCAACGGACCCGTTCCAGTTCCAATAAAGTGCATCATCATTTCTACCAGTTCGTTCGCATCACTCATAAACTGTTCAGGCGCTAATTTGGCTATGTCGAGAAGATTGGGATCGTTCCATTTTTGACCGATAAGTTTTTTACTCCTTCTTCCTGTTCCTATCGACACGATCAACATATCCTTTTCTCCTGTTTCCCATCTTAAATTAAACCCCTTTAGTGTAGCTACCAGAAACAGTTGCAGTGAAGGGTTATTCATCATGCTCATGCCACCGTCTACGAAAACACCTTCCTGGCCCAAACCAACATCGATAATTTCAGGTTCGAAAAAACTGGGAGCCGCAGTGCTTGCCCGGACAATATCCCGGATAAAAAACCGGTTTTGCTTAAAGTATTTTGCCTCCGGATTATTGGTCACCGGCCAGGTACTGCAGGTATCAAGCCGTTTTGCTACTACGCATAACCCTGTCTTATTTGTATTGTCTCCCAAACGGGCATCGCCGAATATTTTTTGCAGTTCATCCTTAAGGGGTTTTGAATCATACTTTCTGTTCGTATAAATTCTTTTTCCGAACAAATTGAACCCATTCCGGTCACTGAATATTCTACCACCGAGGCTTATATACATTTCTTTAATTTCTGCGGCAGAATAGCCTCCCACAGCCAGTAACGCCGCAATAATAGCTCCGGTACTGGTACCGCCAATGAGATCAAAATAATGATGGAGCCTGAACTTATCTTTGTTCATTATGCCTAGTTTATCATGCCTTTCAGCAAGAATACGTTCAATTTCTTCTAAAAACCCCACTGTTAGTGCCCCACGGATACCTCCTCCATCTAACGATAAGATTTTTTTTGGCCCTTTGGCCTTAAGCCTTTTTTGCAGTGATTCTGAAATTTCTGGCATGTGTAACTTTTTTAATGATTAATAAGCCGTACAGTTATATTTTGTTTAGATCAGTTGCATAATATAGCATATGCAGGCAGCTGCTATTGTCCAATCCAGAGGTGAAATCTGAAAAATGTAATGATTAATTAGAGTAGGAAGGAAGGCAATTCACAGGATGGTATTGGATAGTAATATAAGCATTAGTTGGAATTGATGCAAGTCCCAGCGAAAATTATATTTTGATTGCATTTCAGGGTTGTGTCTTCAATGTATTATTTTTACATAAAGTATATTGTACAGCCTGATTATCAACTCAGACAAATTTTTAATACCATTGGAGAATGACATATTATTTTCAGAGAGACAACGCTTCAATCAAATCTGGCTTTGGATATTTTGTTGGGAGTAAATGGAATATTTATTTTCGGACTTGCCAGGCAGTTATTTTTTGAACAACAATTTGGCGACAGACCCATGTCAAACCTGGGACTTATTATTACAACAGCATTGACGACGCTGCTGTCACTGTTGTTTTGGGTTAAAGATGAGGCTACAGCAGTTTTGAAGCAGCTCGGGCGTTGGACTGTAGATGAATAAGGGAGGCTATAGTGAAGGAGAAACTGGTTTAATCAAAGCTGTGAGTTACACCTCTACGCAGTTTATATGCATGAAGCTTCGAGGATAGAGATCCCTGCACGTGTTTCGATCTCTTGCTCCAAAGAAAATCCGGTTGCCTGAAATAAATCTTCGTATTCTTCCCTGGTCCGTTGCCGCCCACCCAGCAAAGTCAACATGTGTATATCTAACGTCTTTGACCAGTCAGGGCCCGCGTGATCAGGAACGATTGTTTCTAATAAAAAAAGCTTTGCGTGAGATGGCGCTGCCTTTCTGATTGCTTTTAGAATTGCAACAGCCTCATCGTTTGCCCAGTCGTGAATTACTTCCATTACCAGGTAAGCTTCGCAAGCAGGAAACCTGTCCTTAAAGAAATCTCCCGGCTGTAAGGTGAGCCGCTCTGAAGCAAGCCCTGACGCCTCATTGATTACGTGCGGTAGATCAAATAAAACTCCTGTTGCGGCGGGAGCTGAATCAAGTATAGCCTTTAGCAGGTGACCACGTCCACCACCAATATCAGCAAATGAACTAAATTTTGAAAAGTCATACGCAGCTAAAATTCCATAAAGCTGACCTTGTGCTTTGGCAGCCATTGCTTCATTAAAAATGCAGCTATCTTCCGGATGTTCGGCAAAGTAATTCCAGAACCCGCCCGGGTATGTTTTTTCAACTGCAGGCTGACCAGATTTAACTGTGTCCAGCAAAGCTTCATAAGAACGCCAGTTTATAGACAATCCAAACATGCGGGCAAAACCCCGCATAGACTGGGGGTGATCACTTCGCAGCAGACGCGAAGCCATGGAATGAGAGAATAAATTATCGGTAGATTCAAAGACACCATGGGCAGAAAGAAGTCGCAAAAGTCGTGCAAGTGCATCAGGACTGACATTCACCAGCGATGCCAGCTGCTTAGCAGTAAGAGGGGTGTCCTCCAAGACGTCAGCAATGCCAAGATCGGCTACTACGTGCAGGCATCTTGGCAAACAATAACCGCCGGCAATCTGCTGAATCGTATCAAAAGGATTAGAATTATTCATGATAGTGTCTTTATAAATTGGTTGTCCACAGGCCGGCTTCCGGGTACAATTAACCAACAATATAATATTAATTTGAGAATGCCCGTCAATGGGGTGGAATCAAAGTGAAACAATTTGAAATCATACCGCAAAGCTTCTTTATCTTATACCTATTAACAATAGCCGATGAAAATAATTGCAATGGGTGATATGCATGGCAGAGATTTCTGGAAATCAATTGCCCATACACAAGCGTTTGACAAGTTGGTATTCCTGGGAGATTACTTTGATTCCTTTGATATTAGCGCAACAGAGCAAATGAACAATTTCCGGGAAATTATGGCTTACAAAAAAGCCTATCCTGACAAAGTAGTCCTGCTTACTGGTAATCATGATTTTCATTACTTCCCAGTGGTCATGGGTAATGAAATGTACTCGGGATTCCAGGAGAAGTATGCTTTTCAAATCAGCCATTTGATCGAAGAACATAAGGATTTGCTGCAGATGTGTTTTAAATGGGAGAGCCACCTGTTCACACATGCAGGAGTAACACATACCTGGTTGAACAATGTTGGGTATGATGAAGAAGAAATAGAAGTATTTGTGAATGAATTATTCCAATATCAGCCGCGTAAATTCTGTTTCAATGGGAGTGATCCTTATGGAGATGATGTAACACAATCTCCTATCTGGGTAAGGCCGGCAAGCCTGACGAAAAATGCTTATAAGTACGAAAGTATAAAGCAAGTAGTAGGGCATACTACAGTAAAAAAGCTGACAGTAGAAAAAAACCGGTTTTATTTTATCGATACCCTGGGTACTTCTCAAGAGTACTTTAGTTTAGCAGATGGGCTTGTAAGTATTAATAAAGTCTTTTCTTAGCGGAGGCTTATCTTAATGATCTCTAACCAGCCATGCAACAACAGGACTACCAAAAGGGGTTATAAAAGCGTTTAATCTTCCCCCCGAAACCTTCTTCTTTGAACGGAGTACTTCTCCGGTTGACGGATTAATCCATTTTAAATTATAGTTCGTTTTATCATCTGGTAAATCAATTGTTAGTTTCCCGGATTCGCAAAAGATGATGTACCCGGTTCCTTTTTTTCCCAATACATATTCTTGCAAGTCCGCATGTTTAATTGGCAGCGGGTCCGTTTTGCGGCGTTCTCAAAGAATGTGCTATCCGCGATCTTTGGAAGATCTGCAAGCGATCCACCGCCAATAAATACGGCCCAGTCTGAAAATTTAATCCCGCGTCGCGAATATACGATCGCCTTTTCAGGATATTTGATATGAAACTCATGGACCGTTCGATAGATTTGACTGAAAGAAGATTCCCCCACATCGAGAATACGCGAATAGGGTTATCCATTTAAGTCGCATTTGCTTTATAGGCGTAGGGTTCATGTTGCATCATTCTCTCAATCAGCTTGTGCCAGATGGTTGGTAGAAAGTTTCTCCGGTTAAATCTGAAGAAGAATTCATCTAAATATCCGTTCATGAATCTTTCTGAACACTTATGATGTATACCTCTTAGCCATCCTTTCAAATTCATGATTAAATAATGCAATCCCATAAAGTTTTTCCCTTTACTTGAGGGCTTTTGCTTGATTTCAAATTCACTTTCCAGTGGCCAGTAACCCCTCCATTGATCCGTCTTAATCTGGGTGTTATCTTTGTCAATATATTTCTCGAAGAAAGGCTTAAAGCTTTCTGCACTGGCATCTTCAATCGTTTGTGCATAGGCTCGTCCTATTTTATCTCCTTGTACTTTTTCAACTGCCATCACTACCAGCTTCTTATCTCCCTTGCTTCTTCCGCGTTCGCCCTCATCTACTCCCCCAATCATCAATTCATCCACTTCTACATGACCACTAAGAAGATGTTTGCCGCTGCTTGCCATTGCCTCCTGTGCCTTTCGTTTAAACAACCAGGAAGATTTTTGATTGATGCCGTATTCATTAGCCAATTCTATGGTTGACATTCCTTTTTTGCGCACAGAGATCCGAAAGTTAATCCCAAAAGCCTTCAGCAGCGGGATCTTCATCTTGTGAAACAATGTGTGTGCTGTGACAGATTCATCATACCCGCACTGTGTACATCGCAAATGAAACCGAGTCTTGCCTTTGCAGCTTTTCTTCCCATTGCAATTGCGGCATCGATAACCGTCATTCCATTTTAAATCAAACAGATACTGCCTGCAATCATCTTCACTTGTAAAGAACTTATTAAACTCACTAATGGTGATTCCCTGAAACATACTCAAATATTTAGTACAAATATACTAAATTTATTAGCTAAGGTCTATTTCTTATCTTCGCTTTGCGCTCTATCTGGATAACCCTATACGCGAATATTGACGTTCCGCGAGGCTTTGTCCTCCAACGGGTGCATATAAACTGTGCCGTCTTTCCGGTAATGCTTTCGACGTAACAACACCAGTTCTGGTCGAAATCTCCAGGTTCCCACCGGGTAAGCGGATAGTCAACATAGATACCGATTTTATCTGTTCCGGTTTTTTCCAGCCATTCTTTGGTAGATGGACGGTTTACGATTTTGATAGTGCGATCAGTGGAGCTGGAGGGAGTCGAACCTGCTTTATTCAGCTTTAATCCCGAGACCAACCTGGTAGCTAATACATTAATTATCAGCAATATTCTTACATTAACTTAAATCCAAAGGTAAAATAAACTTAAAAATAAGGGGCAACTAAACGGGCAACTATCAATATATTTAGTTAAATTACGCATTAACCTTTCGGTATGGGATCAGTAAATTTTTATCTAAAGAAGCGAGAAAAGGTAAGTAAGAAGTCCTTAATCTACTTAAAGTTTAAGTACAATGGGAAAGTGTTAGTTTATAGCTTTGGGCAAAGTATTGATCCAATAAATTGGAGCCCTTCCAAACAGAGGGTAAAAAGCAACAGAGCAACAACCGGAGATGGTCAGTTTTCATTAAATGATTTGTTGGATAACCTGGAAATCGAATGCCAAAGAGCCTACAACAGTGAAATTCGCAATGGAATACCTGAACCGGCAACATTAAAACATAGGTTAGAAAAATTACTTAATAAAAACCACGGAGCTGCGGCAGCCTCTTCCTTCCATAAATTAATCGAAAGATTCATTGCAGGCGAGATTAAATACAAAGGCCGGGAAAAAAGTTCTAATACTTTAAAAAAATAGGGTTATCCATTTAAGTCGCATTTGCTTTATAGGCGTAGGGTTCATGTTGCATCATTCTCTCAATCAGCTTGTGCCAGATGGTTGGTAGAAAGTTTCTCCGGTTAAATCTGAAGAAGAATTCATCTAAATATCCGTTCATGAATCTTTCTGAACACTTATGATGTATACCTCTTAGCCATCCTTTCAAATTCATGATTAAATAATGCAATCCCATAAAGTTTTTCCCTTTACTTGAGGGCTTTTGCTTGATTTCAAATTCACTTTCCAGTGGCCAGTAACCCCTCCATTGATCCGTCTTAATCTGGGTGTTATCTTTGTCAATATATTTCTCGAAGAAAGGCTTAAAGCTTTCTGCACTGGCATCTTCAATCGTTTGTGCATAGGCTCGTCCTATTTTATCTCCTTGTACTTTTTCAACTGCCATCACTACCAGCTTCTTATCTCCCTTGCTTCTTCCGCGTTCGCCCTCATCTACTCCCCCAATCATCAATTCATCCACTTCTACATGACCACTAAGAAGATGTTTGCCGCTGCTTGCCATTGCCTCCTGTGCCTTTCGTTTAAACAACCAGGAAGATTTTTGATTGATGCCGTATTCATTAGCCAATTCTATGGTTGACATTCCTTTTTTGCGCACAGAGATCCGAAAGTTAATCCCAAAAGCCTTCAGCAGCGGGATCTTCATCTTGTGAAACAATGTGTGTGCTGTGACAGATTCATCATACCCGCACTGTGTACATCGCAAATGAAACCGAGTCTTGCCTTTGCAGCTTTTCTTCCCATTGCAATTGCGGCATCGATAACCGTCATTCCATTTTAAATCAAACAGATACTGCCTGCAATCATCTTCACTTGTAAAGAACTTATTAAACTCACTAATGGTGATTCCCTGAAACATACTCAAATATTTAGTACAAATATACTAAATTTATTAGCTAAGGTCTATTTCTTATCTTCGCTTTGCGCTCTATCTGGATAACCCTATAAAAAAATATAAAACAGCCTATAATCATTTGAAAGCATTTGAAAAAGATGAGAAGTATAAAGTGACATATGAAACCATCAACCTTGATTTCTTTTATAAATACACCACTTACCTTCGCAAAAAATACAGTCTCTCTCAAAATACCATTGCAAGAGACATCAAAACAATAAAAGTTTTTATGGGCGAAGCTGTTGACCTGGGGGAAACTACAAACTTTCAATTTAAGCATAAAAAGTTCTCAGTCAGCCAGACGGAAACTGACTCGATCTACCTTGATGAAAACGAAATTTTTAAATTCTATAGTTTTGATTTACATAAAAATAAACGTTTAGAGCAAGTCAGAGACTTATTCGTTTTTGGCTGTTTTGTAGGTCTGCGGTTTTCTGATTATAGCAATATCAAACCCGAAAATATCGTAAATATTGAAGAAGACAGCTTCATAAAAATAAAAACTCAAAAAACGGGTGAACTTGTTATCATTCCCTGCAATCCTGTTGTATTGGAAATATTTAAAAAATATGACCATAATATCAACAAGCTACCAAAAGCTCCAAGCAACCAGAAGTTTAATAATTACATTAAAGAAGCAGCCATGCTAGCAGGGTTAAACGAAAAAGGCCGTTTAACAACACAGCCTGAGAAAGCTCTTTGGGAATGCATTTCGAGCCATACGGCGAGAAGGTCAATGGCTACAAACTACTATCTTCAGGGTTTCCCAACCTATGACTTAATGAAAATTACGGGGCATAAGACTGAATCAGCATTTTTAAAGTACATTAAAATTACCAAGCTGGATACGGCCAAAAGGTTGAGCGCACATATCAAGAAGAACTGGAGCGGCAAGCTGCTGAAGGTGGCGAGTTAATTAATATTAAGAATATATGATGCATACGTTAGTTGGTCTTGCTGAAGATAACAGTTTTTATAATGAGCTTCTGTCGAAGTATAATCAAAAGAAGAATATTATCGAAAAGTATGGCAATGTGATTGAATTCTTAGATGAGGAGTTATTAAGAACAAAAAAAGACTTTATAGAACCGATGAAAATTACCACAAATGGGACTATACTAGCAAGTTTTAGCTACGGTAAGTATGCAAAAATGGCATATGACTGGATTTCAGCTGGCCTTGACTGGCCTCTAGACTCTATAGTTAATAATGCATTAAAAGAATACAAAATTGCCTTCAAAGAAATTAACATCAATGAAGTCGAATTTTCAGAAAATATAATCGCTAATCTTACAAAAGGTGTAGCATACTTTCTTTATAAGAGATTTCTTGAAGGAGAGAAGCAGCAACTATTGGAAGTTCAAATTAATTCAATTGAATTTGATAATATTCCTCAGAGATTACTCCTCGTATATAAATTAGGTGTAATTGATCATCTTGTTGATGACCTCAACATTAACGTTAGTAGTGGTAAAATGCAAAAATTACTAGTGTTAAGTTAATCCTGAATTGACGGATATAGCTTTTTAAGTTTTACCCTTGCTTCTTTATTTGTAAACTGCCAATTTATTTTACTGTTCTTATTATTCCTATTGGTTTGCCATGCTTTAACTTCGTCCTTAATTTTCTTCATAGTGGATATATGCCTGTTGAGGCATTGCCCATTTAAGACGTGTAATTCTATTTCGGTCATATTTAACCAACTGCCATGTTTAGGGGTATATACAAATTCAAATCTATCCCAAAGCCTTTTTGCTTCTGCCGGCTCAAAGGTTTCATAAAATGCTGATGCACTGTGAGTCTTAAAATTATCCATTACCAATGTTATTCTTTTAGCTCCCGGGTATTCCTTATCTGCAATCCATTTAATGAATGCTGCCCAATCTTTTTTTGTCTTAAATTCTGTAACCTCCACAATTCGTTTTCCTTTCAAGGGCTCATTAGCCATAAATATATTTACCACTCCATTTCTTACATACTCATAATCCACTCTTGCATCCTGACCTGGCCTCATTTTAGTTGATGGCCGCAGTTCTTCTATTAACTGCTTTGGCGATTCATCCATGCAAACTACCGGATAATCAGCATCATAGGGCCTTTTATATACATCCAACACTAATTCCATATTTGCCACAAACTCACTGTTGCGCTGAGGTGGTATCACCCATCCCTTTACTTTCCAAGGCTTAAGTTCGTTTTTTTTAGTACGTTTCTTACCGTTACATGCGTAATGCTTTCAACATACTTTAATTCTACCATCTTGTCAGCTAATAATCTCAATGACCATTTAGCAAAGCCCTTAGGTGGTTCACTGCAACATAGGGTTATAAGCTTCGCCTCAGTATCCCCGTCCATTTTCTTTTCATATACACGCGACGTAGGTCGCCTTTCTAATACTGCCTCAAATCCTTCTTCCAAAAACTTTTTCTTAACCCTATCTATCGTTCGCATTCCTACTTTCAGCACCTTACTTATTTGCTCATTGGTTACTTTTTCAGAATACTTTCCTTCATCACAATTTAAAAGTATGTAAGCAACGCGGAAAGTTTGAGAAGTATGTGAACCCTTATTAATTATAGCCATTAATTCTTCTACTTCGGCTTTGGTTAATTTAATAGTATAACGTATCATTTGTAAAGTGTTTTACAAATATACTAAATTAATACGTCATATTACATTTAACTTACACTAGGTTATATTCTTAATATTGAACCAGAAAGTGTTGCAAAACCTCTAAGGTTTATTCAACGGTCAGCTAATGAAAAAAGAAAGGATAGTAACAATCCACATAGGAAAGCAAATTATGATAAGCTCATTCAAATTTGTTCGGATTTAAAATTAGATGCTTTAGTGATTGATCTAATAAGAGACAGAAATGCACTGGAAGATTAAATGAATCAAAAATTCGGCTATTCCCCCACCTTTTCCCGAATTCTAATTTTGCAACTTGCATCCATTATAACAAACACGGACCGTTATGGATGCAAAAGTAATTCCCACTCACAATTATCTTCCTATCGCTACTCTTGACTTTGTAAAAAGTGAGATTAGAGATGAAATTCGAAATTCCATCAGAGCCGAACTATTGAGCAAACTCAAAGAGGAGTTAGAAGAAAAGCTATTATCCCCGTCAGAGACCTGCAAATTATTTCAGCCAAATATTTCAAAAGTTACCCTTCATAAGTGGACCAGGGAAGGGCGCATCCAAGAACATCGGATCGGAGGCCGTGTTTACTATAAATATTCGGAGGTCATGAATTCACTGCAGACTTTAAAAAAGTATTCAAAGTCTTAAAAAGAAAATGGACCGGAGGGAAGCCGGTCCAAGTCAAATAATATTTGATAACCGACTGCGCAAAGTTAAGGAAAATGGAGATGCAGGAGAAAAGGATGGAAGGTGGATCAAGGATAGGTAATGAGTGCCATGAGCCGACTCCATTTCCAAAACCCGATCACGTCGACATTGAACAAACCCTCTTAGACTTACAAGGTGAAGGAATTTGGGGTTTCCCAATAACCAGATTTACCGACGGTAAAATAAGCCATCCAGATACCTATACCGATTATAAAAACAATCCTACATCACCCGTTCTTAAATATTACATATTTCGATATAAATCCGCGAACGGCATTGCTGTTATTGCCGGCGTGAACAGTTTGTGCTGTATTGACTTTGACCTGAAGAACACTACTGATAAAGATTTGTTTGAACGCTGGAAGGCATTAATAGATCCTGAAATTTTAGAAAGATGTTATATCGAAAAAACACGCAGCGGCGGTTATCATGTTTTCTTTTTTTGTGATGGCTTCCAATATGACGCCCTGCCTGCCGCAAACGAAGAAGGACGAGCGGTTATTGAATTCTTCTACAAGCAGAATAAAATAATCTATACTTTCCCGACACCTGGTTATACTGAGGAAAGAAATTCGCTTTATGATACGGGGAGACTGACAAGGCAGGAAGCTCTTATTCTCCTACAAACCGCAGAACTGTTTAACTGCTACAAGGGGAAAAAAGCCAGTTACACCCCAGGTAGCTTTAAAAAACTCGAATATCCCAAAGACAAGAAGAATCTTTTTCAAGACTTCGATTACCATGTAGATAGCAATGAACTAATGCATTGGTTTTCAAAACAGACGCGGTGGAAGTATGAATTCAATGAACGAAGAAATGAATATGAGCTATGGCATCCGCATACCAGCGTTAAAGCCCGTAGCGCTGTTTATTTTACCAAGTCAAACAGGATGATAGTATTTTCAGAAAGTCAAAAACTATTTCCTTCGTGGTCAGCTTACGACGAGAAAAACCCTACTCCTTACATAATCACTCCCACACATATTTTATACAGCTTGGCAGATCAGGACTTTGCAGAAGTTGAACGGCTGATACCATCACTTATGCCGCCAAAGCTATCTTTCAAAGTTAAAAAATGGCTGTTGTCTTACATAGAAAAAGATTACATCAAGTCTACAGCATACAAGTTGGGGCAAAAGAAGATATGCGGTAGCTCGAACTATATAATAAAAGTGGATTCGTACCTGCTTGTTTACCTGATGCACCTGATAGATCCGGAATATACCTGGACTTGCGAAGGATACTACGACGAATATTTTTCAAACGATGAATGCAAGGATGTAATACCGCCCAATACTTTAGTTAGTCATGCTTTCGGGCATAGTTTGTTTGTATATAAGGATTTCCGTTACCCAATAACTTTTGACGCATGATATCTGTGGCAGATCGGTTAAAAAACAAAAATCAGTTTCCTTTTGAGGTATTTCCGAAGGGGATCGGAGATAGCATGTTAGGATTGTCAGAACAGACCAATATACCCGCGGATTATCTAGGAGTGTGCGCCTTACATGCAGTGGCAGCCCTATCCGGAAATATTTATATTGGAAAAATAAATGGAGGTGTTAAACCTATTATTTATGCAATGCTTATTGGCCCATCAGGAGTGGGAAAGTCTCCAGCATACAAATATATATGCGGTAGTATTATTGATTCTTTGCGGAGTTCCCTTGCTGATAAATATAAAGCGGATTACGCTGCCTGGAAAGAGAGAAAAAAATCTGCTAAGGATGCTAAACAAGAATTTAATGAGCCTCCACCTCAAAAGGTAATACGAATGATTGAAGATGGCACGGAAGAAGCGATAAGCAAACATGCAGAGTCTTCGCCTGCCGGATTTGGAGTTTACTACGATGAAGGAGGTAGAATGTTCGGGTCTGCCTCACAATATAAAAGAGATAATTCCTCTGTGAACTTTTGGAATGAGTTGTTTAACGGTAATTCTTATGAAATTGTTAGGGTTGACAGCGAAAAAGATCGTTTTATTGAGAACCCTGCGATTAGTGTTTTGATCGGCATGCAAAAGGAGAGACTATCAAAATATTTTACCGAGGACGTACTTCATAGTGGACTTGCCTACCGCTTTTTGATGTGCCAGGCCGAGTTTAAACCTATAAATGAATTGGTAGATTATTTCGATAATAAGAAAAAAACGCTTTGTGATGAATGGCAAGATATCATAAAAAGTTTGTTTAATAAGGGCCTTCGAATAATAAAGGACAAAGAACCAATACTGGTTGAATTTACCCAGGATGCAAAGATGAAGTATAATGATGTTATGGGAGAAATTGCAAATGCTCAAAATATTTTAATTAAAGGGCTTAAAAGGGAAGATGACAATATCTCTCTTGTGGCGGCTGGAGCAAAATTACAAGCATACGTGGCACGTCTCGCATTAGTTCTTTCTATCATTGATGACCACACTGGTCCGGCAATAACAGTGAAAAATGTGGAGGATGCCTCTACCCTGTACAAGTATTTCAAGCGCAATTCAGATAAGATACTGCTAGGGCTTAGCTCAACCGCAAAAACCGGTTTGACGGAATTTGAAACAGAATTACTTGAAAAATTGCCAGATAACCAATTTACCGCAAAGCAGGCCGAAGAAACTTCTTTAGCGCTGAATTTAGGGAGGAAGTTTTTCCAAGTTAGTCTTCACAGGAAATATAAAGCTGGTTTCATAAAAATAATCAGTAAAGGTTTGTATGAAAAATGTTAAGTGGTTTCAAGGTTTCAAAAGGTTTCAAAGCCTGAAACCGAGTGTAAATCAAGCCTGTAAAGAGTTTCAGAGCTTGGTTTCAAGGTTTCAAGCATCTAGATATATATTTTTATATACTCTTATTATTCTTATTGATTCTTATACTCTTTTCTCAGAAATTTTGAAACCTTGAAACCAAGCCGGGTTTTTGAACATAATACTTTGATTATGAATCAATTATGTTGGTTTAAATACGCGAAACCAAATGAAACTATTAATAACACTGAAACCACACACTAAATAAAGAAACGTGCGCATGAAACAAGATTGGAAATTCATAATGAAGCAACTAAAACTGCAACATTTAAAAGCCACGGCTCCCGGTTTCTTTGAAGCGTCCGGCGGGTATGGCATGGGCATCAAGAAATACGATGACCGCACCGCAAATGGCTTAACCAGGTGCATCATAGACTTTTTGACTTTCAAAGGTCACTATGCGAACCGAATTTTAACTCAAGGTCAGGCCCGGTTTCATGACATCAAGCGATTCAACATCTTCAGTGAAAATCGGGAAACGGTTTCCAACACGGTCACGTGGACGAAAGGAACTACGAGGCGTGGTTCGCCTGATTTAACAGCAATCATATGTGGCGTATCAGTAAACATAGAGGTTAAGATCGGTAAGGATAAGATGAGTCCGGAACAAGAAAGGGAACGTTCAGCAATTCAGAAGGCAGGCGGCTTAAATTTCATAGCACATGACATGCCGTCTTTCATCGATTTCTATAATTCAATTATTTGTCAAAATGAAAAACAAGCATAGCATGGCAGCACCAGCGGGGAATCAATTCTGGAAAAGTCGCTCAAAGCATGGAAGGGATAAGACATTTTTATTACCCGAGGATGTGGAAGAGGCAGCTTTTGAATATTTTGAATGGTGCGACAGTAATCCATGGTTTAAACATGAAGCAGTTAAAGGAGGAGACTTAGCCGGACAAACAATTGCTGTACCTACAGCAAGGCCATACACTCAAAAGGGGTTACAAATATTCATTGGGATTGACGAAAATACATGGTCAAGGATGGGCAAGGATGATGCATACAAAGATTTTTGGGCAATCGTAGAGTTGATTAACCAAATCATATTTACCCAAAAGTTCGAAGGGGCTGCTGTAGGTGTATTCAACGCAAATATAATTGCCAGAGAACTAGGGCTTGCAGATAACACCAATAGCAAAAACACTAACTATAATCACAGCGTCTTATTAACTAAAGATGAGATGCGGGAAATAACAGATGCCCTCAATAACTCAATATGATCAAGGCAAGGTCTTGAAAATGGCAAAGTACCACTGCCTTAATTCTTTACTTTTTTTTACCCGTTATTTTTTCAAGATACGGCTGAACAAAAGGTTTGTAGTAGGCGAACACCATCAAATTATTTCTAATACTCTTGAGAAGGTCATTAGGGGCCAATTGCTGCGCGTGATCTTTCATGTGGCACCTAGGTATGGAAAAACGGAATTAGCGGTAAAAAGCCTTATTGCGCATGGCTTAGCGCTCAATCCTTCGGCTAAATTCATTCATCTGTCGTACTCCGATGACCTGGCACTGGATAACAGCGAGCAAATTAAAGAGATCGTACAGAGTGAAGAGTACCAACAAATGTTCCCGGATGTACAGATCAAACAGGGAACAGACAGTAAGAAAAAATGGTATACAGACGAAGGCGGCGGAGTATATGCAACAAGTGCCAGTGGTCAGGTAACGGGATTTGGCGCAGGAACGATTGAGGATGAAGAAAACGATTTAAAAGAGTTTCTGGATGACATTGAAGCAAAGGAAGTATTTGGCGGAGCTATAATCATTGATGACCCTATAAAGCCTGATGATGCGGATAGCGATACATTGAGGGAAAAGGTCAATAACCGGTTTGATAGTACAATAAGGAACCGTGTTAATAGTCGCAAAACGCCGATCGTTATCATCATGCAGAAGCTACACGAAAATGACCTTAGCGGTTACCTGCAGGGAAATGAACCGGACGCCTGGCATGTGGTCAATATACCTGTAATTAAGCCGGATGGCACAGCCTTATGGCCTTATAAGCATACCATTGAAGAACTGAGGGCATTGCAAAAAGCTAATGAAAAGGTATTTGATTGCCAGTACTTGCAAGATCCATCCACCAAGGCGGGTAAGCTGTTTCCAAAAACGGAACTTAGCTTTTACAATCCAGAAATGGTTGACGTTGAAAAGTTAGCCGAATACAGGATTGGGGCAATTGATCCGGCTGAGGAAGGTTCCGACGACTTGAGTTTCCCAATAGGATATTTAGTAGAAGATAAACTATATGTGGTTGACTGGATTTACAATCAGAATGGGACAAACATAAACGAGCCTGCCTGCATTGAAAAGATCATTAACTACAAACTGAATAATGTAGTTATTGAGAGCAATTCAGCCTGGGTTCACTTTACTCGTGCGGTGCGAGCAAGCGTTAATGAGCGTTATGAAGATTGTGAGATCAGGGCAGTTAGTAACAGGACTAATAAAGCTACCAGGATATGGGCGCAGTCAGCATTTATAAAGATCAATTTCATTTTCAGGTCTGACTATCACGATCATCCTGAGTATGAAAGGGCGATGAAAAACTTATTGTACTATAATAAATCGCAGGAGGGTGCTAGTAAAAACAAACATGAAGATGCCCCAGATTCTTTAGCTGAATTAGCAAACTGGCTTAGGCAAAACATGAGCCATTTATGGAAAAATTAGATATGAGAATATGCGTAAACACCCGAGCCAGAGACGTATTGTTTTATTAGGAAAATTATCTTATTGCATCGCTGTTTGTTGGTTTGTTGAGGCGATGTTTGCGAGCTGGCTTTTTTTCCAGTTGTGTGGAAGTAGCTCGCTGATTTTGTTGATGGGATGATCATTAATTTTTTCAATCACATCTTTGAGCCACTCGTAAGGATTTACATTATTCATTTTGCAGGTGCCGATAAGGCTATAGATGATGGCTATGCGCTGTGCTCCTTTTTCGCTTCCCGCAAACAAAAAGTTTTTCCTCCCGAGGGCGACTGGTCTGAGGCTGTTTTCTACGGCATGCTGAGAGAAAAAGAATAAAAATTCTATTCTCAGAGATCGTTTACATAGAAAGTCAGCGTGAGTATATCAAGATCGTTACTACAAAAAGAGAATACGTTTCAAAAATGAGTACGCATGAGATAGAAGACCTCTTACCTACAAACCTTTTCAAACGAATTCACCGGTCATACGTCGTTTCAATTAGTAAGATTGAGTCATACACAGCCGAAATGGTAGAGGTTAATGGAGTATCTATTCCCATTGGCAGGGGCTATAAAGATGTTATAGAAGATTTGTAGCTGCCATTTTGAACTCTCATTCTTTCTCCTAAAAAAAAGAGTTTGATTAGACGGGATGGGAAATAATTTCATGGCGTTACTGAATTTAGAGTGACCTTCATATTTTTTAATGATGAAGAAAGCCGGCGGTAGTATTCGGAACCCTTTCAGAAATACCGGTCTTTTGCCTAAGTTTAATTAGCCATTTTTTCCCGTCTATACCAATCTTGATATGATCGGTAGTCAGATTTAACACATCAATATAAGCGAACCCAGTATAACAACTGAAAAGAAACATATCCCGGACGATTGAAAGGCGATTGATTGCGATATCTTTTTTAAGTTTTAAAAAAAAGGGAGGCTGGGGGTTATATTGGTTTTGAAAAAGATGGATGCAAATTTATTTTGCAGCAATATGACAACAGAGAATTTGCGGAGAATTTTATGATTAGTGTTAAGGTGGACAACGCAGAAGAATTCTAGAAATTCGTAGTTGAAAAGAAATTGCCTGAACGATTTGAAATTAGAATCAGTGAGCCTGCGAAACATCCATATGGTAAAGAAGTAAACATTATTGATATTGCGGGAGTTTGCTGGCATTTTGTGAGTAATTGTTCCCGCCCGGTTTCACACCGAAACAAAAACGGCCTGAATCATCAAAGCATGGCATGGCAGCCTTTCACCTAAGGTCTTTGTATTCCCTGCGGGTGAACACGTCTCCCAGCCCACGGTAGTGAGGTCGGTTAATAAGGCTGCCACCAGCAAATGTCGCCTGATGCGAAACAAGCACAAACTATGGCCCACCTCGCACCTCTAGGAACAAGTATTCTGGGGTTCTGAGCCGGCTGCCGAACTACAACGGTTGCAACTTCACTCCCATCTTTATCGAACGCGGTCCAGTCAACTATCACGCCGTTGGAGACATTGGCGATAAGTTTTCTACCATTATCCTCATGGACGACGTGTTCGCCATTCTTTTTTAATTTTAAGGCCTGCGCCAGGGCATCTGTGAGATCACCCCGTGGTTCCGTTTCGCTAATAATCATTTCATTCTTCATGGTAGTTGCTCCTTAACATAGTTTTCTACTGCCAATATCAGCATTAATTAAATTTACAACTTATATGTCAATAATAATTCTTATATGTCAATAATAATTCTGGAGTTTCCTGATTTAGTTCAATTTGGATACAACTCTAACTGGATTGCAGCTGACGATATGCCAGTTTTACCTTTGTAGTCAATATTTTGCAAAGCAGTATTATCCTTCTTTAATAATTCGAAAATGCCATCAGCCATTGCGTAGTTAAAGAAACTGGGTATGCCAAAGAATCTTTTGGAGAGAATAAAAATTTTCTGCACCATGATTTTAAGTTTTAGACTCAACCCCATATAAATGCTGGTAAAGTAGGCAATGGCATTAACTATGACCGTTATGTTTCTTATGGCTGTATAACTTCGTACTCTTATATCTTCCAGATTATAGGATTGTTTGATATAGCGGTAGCATTCATCGCATTTCCAACGTGTCAAATATATTTCAACTATTGTATAGATGGATTTACTATCCCTTGTATTTAGCTGGTCTATGTTGGTTAAAAGGACCATAGGATGCTCACCAAAACCCCTGATCACTACTGCATAATACCATTTTTCAGGCTTGTCATAAACAGTAACCTTAGTAATACCAAATTCAAGATTGATAATGGTCTCCTTGCCATCGTCAATTTTAGTGATTTGGGCCCGGTGATTCATGGACATGTGTTTGTGTAAACGTTCAGCTTTTACAGGAACGATGCCTCCGTTCTTATTATGGGTATATAACCATCGATTTAATTTCAGCCGGGTTACAAACGATAATTTTTCTGTATCAAAAAAATTAAACAAATTAATATCATCTCCCTGCCTGTCTACTGCCCAGGTGCCGACAGTACCGATACGATTTTTCACTTTACCGATAATGTCTTTCATCTTCTCTGCTATGCTCACATAGCCTCCTTCCTGTGAGGAAAAAGCCTGACTATACAAGGGGACAATTTTGTTATGCTCCAGGTTAGCGGCTGTTACCTGGCACAAATGGTAGCCTTTGGCCTTTTGATGAGCGCTACCATCATAAATGCCACAAAGGTGTTCCATGGCCTTGGCGTAGGGCTTCATGATATCGCCTGGGTCAATAGCAATGACCATATCGGTGGTTATTTTATCATCGCCGAGTCGTAAAATCTCTTCGTTAAGCACATCTGTAAAATCTTCATCGGCCAGGTTGCGGCTTAAGCGATCCTCCGTTTTGATCAGAGGAATATCTTCTTGCAAGGACCGGCTTATATTAGACAATTTAACATCCTTGCTGGCTTGAATACCATAGACCATTTCCTTTATCAGTCTTCGTTTCGTCTTGGGAAATTGTCTGGAAATGATTCCTGAAAATTTATTAAGTTGCGCTTTGAAACGGTGCGTCCGTAAAGAGTTTGCGTCCATGATCGTATAGATGTTTAGTTGGTACTTGCATTTTACGAAATTGGACGCAATTTTTTGAGGAAACTTTTTTAAGGGACTTTTTGACATAGACACCATCATAAACAATGAAAAAATGAAAAAAATACCTCTTTCAACTCTGAAAATCTCTTAACAGACCATCAGCCTAAGTTTGAGCCAACAAACAAATGAAAATTGAGGAAACTCCAGATGATCCTTTAATTTAGAATCATCCAAAAAGTCATTCATCTTTGAAATATTTTGAATACGAGGGTAATATTATGATGATGATCGATTTTGCCGGAGATAAAATTACTTATACCGACAAAAGCACCGGGGAAGTAATTGCATGCCCTGTACTGGTTTGCATACTTCCCTATAGCGGTTTTAGTTATGCTGTGGCTCTGGCCGATGCTTCGATCCCACAAGTTGTCAAAGGGCTTAACCTCTGCCTTCAGTTTTTTGATGGAGTTCCCTTTTCACTTAAGACCGACAACATGAAGCAGATCGTATCAAAAAGTTGTCGGTATGAGCCGGCATTTACCGAAGCAATGCAGCAATGGGCCCAATTGACCCTCAAGCTGGAGGAGTAGCTTGCCAGGCTGTGTTAGATGAATTTGAGCAAGCGAAAAAAGACATTAAAGCAAATTCCAATTCTGCTCCGTTATGGAAAGTAATTATATCTAAATACCATCCAACTTTTTTAGGTTCCTGTAAACATGCAATAGATTGGTCAGAAAAACTAGCTCATGATTGGCTTAAAGGAATATGTGTAAGGGTGATGAAAAAAAGGCTGAAAAATTTTAAGAGAATTTAGCGACCATGAAACTAATAAGTCTCATTCAAGGCATATCTCAAAATAAAAATGTAAAGAAATGGGAGTATCTGTAATTGATATGGAGGCTGACAATGATCTGCAAGATCTAATTTTAACAGTACACCACGCCTTTATGCATACTTTTGCACATTCAAATACGACAAAAATTGTTGAAAATCATCTAGGCGTAGCCTATATCGAAGTTCAACCTATACCTGCTCCAAGGGTTCCATAAAAAACACAAACAAACTTAAATTCCCGCAGGCGTTCCCGCAAATAAAAAAAGGCTCTATAATCAGTTGATATCTTTGAATTATTAAAGAAATCAAAAACTGGTGTTGATATTGGTTTCCTCGGAAAAACCGGAATTGATACCTCACAAATCCAGCTTAATCTTTTCCCGGATTGAAAAACTCAGGAAACTCCATATTGTTTATGTAATTTCTAAAAGTCATAGCTTATTTATTGTTAAACTTTGCCGAACATACTTATACAGAGTAGGTTTAGTGATATCATGCATCTCACATATCCGTTTCACCGTTAACTCTTTCTTATTATAAAGATCCACAACTACTTTCCTCTTATCAGCATCCAGGGTTTTTGGCCGACCACCAGACCTGCCCCTGGCCCTTGCTGATGATTATATTTCGCAATCTTTGTTAATTAAAATACATTCGGTTTATTAAACATTGATATAAATGAGTGATGAACCAACAAAACCAGATTCCCATATCAAATCAACAATTGATGCGGCTACAGGCTTAGTAAAAGCCATTCCTGTTTACCAAGATGCTATTCAACCATCTGCAAAACAGATTGGAAAATCTTTAGAGACTGTTGCAAAACTGGTAAATATTGCATTAGCACCTATAAAGGCGGTAGTATGGGGGTATGAGCAAATTGAGCAATTTATTACCAATCGAGTAGCCGAAAACTTAATGGAATTCCAGAAGAAAATATAATTTCTCCTTTAACACAAGTCGCTGGTCCACTTGTTGAAGCATTGCGATACACAGGGCATGATACAAATATTCGGGAATTGTTTGCAAATCTGTTAGCTACTGCA
The DNA here is from genome assembly GCA_037718865.1 of Chitinophagaceae bacterium. Taxonomy (GTDB): domain Bacteria; phylum Bacteroidota; class Bacteroidia; order Chitinophagales; family Chitinophagaceae; genus JADCRZ01. The sequence goes on from JBBJMP010000027.1 coordinate 53,100, forward strand.
ATGGACAAAGAAACTATGCATAAAGCGCATCCAGGATACGTAGAAATAATTAGAAATTTATGCTCCGATGAAGCACTCTTACTAAAGGCTTTTATTTCAACCCCTCTATACCCTTTCATAGACATACAATCCACAGCTGAAAATATCTTAGGGTTTAGACGTGAGCTTTCGAATTACTCCCACTTACATAAGGAATATAAGGTTAATAGGGCTGATCTTGTGCCATCGTACTTAGACAACCTGCGTAGACTTGGAATCTTAGAAATATCTTTAGGAATTGCGATAACTGCTGATAATACTTTTGAACCATTAGAAAATGATAATGAACTACAAGTCATCAAAGAATTAATCAAAAGTCAGGATCGTGAAGTTAGTTTTGGAAGAGGTATAGTTAGGCTTACTTCTTTCGGAGCACAATTTATAGAGAACGTAGTTGATGAAAAGTCATAAGCTGGAAGCACATTTAAGGGTACACCCCAAACTGTGAAAAATATATTTTGCCTTTCCCTTTGGTTTCTTGGCTAATACTTCATAATATTAGGATCAAATAGCCTGTAACTTAAAAATGTGAATTTATGAACGCTTTATATTGCAGAGTATCCACCCTTGACCAGAAAACAGACAGGCAGACAGTAAATGAGAAGGATTACGGAACAGTAATCGAAGATAAGTGCTCAGGGGCAGTACCATTTTTTGAGAGAGAGGGTGGTAAGGAAATAAAGAAACTGATTGATAAAGGAATTCTAACCTCATTGTCAGCACTTTCCCTTGATCGGATGGGTAGGGATTTAAGGGATATTTTAAACACAATCTATTTTTTCAATGAAAAGAAGATAGCTATTCATTTTATTTCTCAGGGATTGAAAACCCTTGATGAAAACGGAAAGGAAAACAGTATATCGAAAATGATGATCTCCATACTCGGCACTGTGGCTGAAATGGAAAGAACTCAGATAAGAGAAAGGCAACTGGAGGGTATCCGGATAGCTAAAATGAAAGGGAATATTTACAAAGGAAGGGTAACTGGCAGTAAAGAAAATGTGTTAGATTTTCTGTCAAAGGAGAAAAATAAGCAGGCTTTGAACTATCTGAAAAAAGGGTATAAATGTAAAGATGTTGCCAAGATCACCGATCTCCATATCAACACCATTACCAAGATCAAGAAGTTGGGATTAAATGCAGCCTAACTCATTACTGTACCAAACAATTTAATAAAGCGAATCAAAGTGTATTGATAAGCAATCGGTGTATATTTACTCTGTGCCTCTAATACAACCGTTGAACCAACATTGCCTATTCAGGCAATGAGTTTTTTTCCAGATCGATTATCTTCGGGTTATTCTTTCATTTTTAAATTTTAAGATCATGGAAAAAAACACTCAGTCCGCAGGCAGTTGCGGCCTTAGAAAAAACCGGTAGGTTCTTCACCCTTGGTCAATATAGCGATATGACCATTCGTAATTATCTCGGCGAAGTCCGTTATTTGTTTTCTTAACACCCCGATGTAGCTCCTTTGGATTTTGACAGCGACATGGTGATGCAGTATTTGCTCTCCCTTACCAGGACACTCGGTTGTGGCCGCAGAAGATCTCAGTAAAAAATTCCTCTTCAATAAATAAATAATTCTTATCTTGTCTTGAAGCACTTTACAGAATTTACTCCTAAGAATTACTATTTTAATCCACTTCATTCATTTATTAATTCACAAAAAAAAATCAACAACATGAGAAAGATTCTTTTACCGCTCATGGCCATTTTATTATTTGTTTCCTGTCAAAAAGAAACGAAAACCAATGTTGAAAAAGAGAAAATTACTATTCCCTCAGTTACTATTTGTAAGCAAGTGTGGATGGCAAAGAATCTGGATGTTTCAAATTACAGGAACGGCGATGTTATACCACAGGTAACAGACGCTGCAGCATGGGCGGGTCTTACAACCGGTGCCTGGTGTTATTATGAAAACAATGGTGCTAATGGTACCACGTATGGCAAGCTGTACAATTGGTATGCTGTAAATGATGCCCGTGGCCTTGCGCCTGCAGGCTGGCATGTACCTTCAGATGCTGAATGGACGACATTAACAGATTGCCTGGGTGGTGACCGTGTTGCAGGAGGCAAAATGAAAGAAACAGGCACTACACATTGGCAAACTCCCAATACAGGAGCTGACAATAGCAGCGGCTTTACAGGCCTTCCGGGTGGCAACCGTTTCTTCTTTGGTCCGTTCAACTTCATTGGCCTCTTCGGCTTCTGGTGGAGTTCTACCGAGGTCAATACACGGTTCGTCTGGAACCGGTACCTGTTATATAACGGTGCCGATGCATTCAGGGGCACCGACGGTAAGGCAAACGGTTTTTCTGTGCGTTGCGTCAGGGATTGACCATTTGACTATTTATCCTTATCCGCCTAAGGCGGATCGAATTTTGAAAAAATGGCTTTACATAGTGTGAGTTGCCGGTTTATAAAGCGAGCTACGATTTATTGCTGGAGATTTTTCAATTTACCAAAGAATTCAGTAAGGAATATAAGTACACCGGTGGTGAAAGTTTAAAAAAAGAGACCATAGAATTGCTTACGTTGATATTCAGGGCCAATAGCCGAACGGATAAATTGCAGGTACTGCAGGAAGCCCGGGAGCGGATAGAAGTGATAAGGCTTTTTATACGGCTGATGAAAGACCTGCACCAGATAAATATAAAAAAATTTGTACAGGTAAATCAAAAAGTGGAAGAGGTATCGCGGCAATTGACAGGCTGGCAAAAGTCTTTAAAATAATAGTTTCCGGCCAGCGTCCTGTTTGTTATGGCAAACAGGAGTGTGCCTTTTATATCCAGTAACCCGCTGCTGCTGTAAAGCCATTAAAACACAGGTTAATATGGTAGGCAACAGCTAAAACAAAAGCGGTTACTTCAATGGCAGGCCTTCCGGGTGGCAACCGTAACAACAATGGAACGTTCAACAACATTGGCAACAACGGCAACTGGTGGAGTTCTACCGAGAACAATACAACAAACGCCTGGAACCTGAACCTGAACTATATCAATGCCAATGCAAACAGGAACAACGACAATAAGACATACGGTTTATCTGTGCGTTGCGTCAGGGATTTAACGGAAACGGCCCGCTGCATCAGGCAGCGGGTTTTCATTTTATAAAAAATGCAAACTACTTTATTTAAGGAAGAGCCTGAACCAGATTTATCATTGGAGTTGTTTGAAGCCTATTTTAACTGCCGCAAAAACAAATGCAATACCATCAATGCATTGGTTTTTGAAAAAACCTTGAGCATAACATTCAGTTAAAGGAAGAAATAACCGATGGTAGTTACAAGCCCCAGCGAAGCATTGCCTTTATTGTACACAAACCTGTAAAGCGGGAAATTTTTGCGGCCGATTTTAAAGACCGGGTGGTGCATCATTACCTTATCAACAAACTCAACCCGCTTTGTGAAAAGGAATTTATTTACGACAGCTATGCCTGCCGGGCCGGCAAAGGAACCCATTTTGGCATTCAACGGGTCAATGGGTTTATCAAATCCTGTTCGGATAATTATAGCAGGGATACCTGGATTTTAAAATTGGATATCCAGGGCTTTTTCATGCACATCCATAAAGGCCTTCTCTTTGAGCGGTTACAGTTTTTTTATTAACCAAAAATACTTCGCATCTGATAAGCCCCTCGCTGCCATCTTACCCCTAAGGGCAAGGAAAATTTATAGGCAAGTGACATCAGGGCAGGGAAGGGTATCCACAATGGCTAATTGGATATTTAATGTATTAATTGTAAATTGCTGAATACAATACCTCAGTTGATCAGACAATTAAAATAAATATGCCAGTAAAGTTTGAACCAGGGCAGAAGGTTCTTATTCGTAAGGATGATGATTGTATAAAAGGTATGGTTATTAGCTCGGATAATGAATATACCGTCGTACAATTTGAGGATCTGAATCATCCGACCGTCCTGGATGAAGTCGCCTTAAAGGATTTAGAACTTTGTGAAGATGATGATAATGAAGAAACAGATCCTAATCTCTGAACCATATACCTTGAAATGCCAGTTGAAAACACTTACTCAGATTATTGTTTCAATGTCCCTTTTGAAATTGAAGGGGATCCGGGTTATTTGTCCATACATCCGGAAATGACCCCTGCAGTACAAGGCTTGTCCCCAAGCGGGAGGTATTTCGTTTATTGCCTGCACCCATAGGGTGGCACCTGCCACTTTATTATCGAGCAGGATGAAGATTGTCACTGGATATCTGAGTGTCTCCCACCCTTTATTCCTAACGAATTCGTTTCCTTCGTTGCGGATAAAATTAAACTCAGATAAGTGATTTTCTACCTAAAATTTGTGAAAGAGATCCTTTAATACGCAATCCTATTTAGCACTACGCGCCTCGAGATTATTTGAATTATTAACTTATTTAAGGCTATAGCCTCCGGCTATCAGGCAATCATCAATAGGTTCCCGTTAAAAGGTAAAAGCGCTTAAAACAAGCCTGTATTAGAGACAATGTAACTTAAAGAAATGTCTTAGAGAATATTTCTACCTTAACTGCAAGATAATGACTACGAAAAAGAGTTTGAGAAAATATGGCGGGACCTGGGCAGGTCAGTCTTGGAAGCAAATATAAGTGACGTACCGGCCGACAGGCGTAAAAAAAAACACTCACCAAATTTGGGAAAGTCAGTATAAATAAAACCCATAGTTTTAGTAATGGTGCGAATGGTTTTCAAATAAGTCCTCATTTGCAGGAACTATTGGTGTATGCTGGCCAGATGGATTGTTATCAAAGATGCAATGAGGTGCTGGAAAAATTTATAGATATACAAGTGAGTACCTCCCAGGTTTATCTGGTAACAGATTGCTACGGCAAGTTAGCTGAAAAGGAAGTAAATGTTTGCCGGTCGTTAGAACCGGTAAAGAAAGGCGAAGTGTTGTATGTGGAAGCAGACGGCTCTATGCTGTTAACCCGGGATGAAGGTTGGAAGGAAGTAAAAGTGGGCAGGATGTTTACGAGCGACTCTTGCATTGACCCTAACGGGAACTCAAGCTGGATAAGGCATTCACAATACGTAGCCCACCTGGGAAACCATAAGGATTTTACCAGCCATATGGATACGTTAATAGAGTCGTATGGCAGATTGGGGAAGCGATTGGTATTTATTGCTGATGGGGGAACATGGATAAAAAACTGGATAGAAGATGCCTATCCGCTAGCCGTATCCATACTGGACTATTATCATGTTTGTGAACACCTGCATCAATTTGCCAATACTATTTTTACTGATGAAGCGAAGCTGAAAAAATGGACAGAAAAACAAAAAGAACTGTTATTACAAAGTAAAGTGACAGCGGTTATCAAAAACATAAAACGAAAAGATAGTGAAAGCCGGGACGCACTATCACTGATTAATTATTATACCAGCAATGCTTATAGAATGGATTACCAATGCTATAAAAATACAGGTGCCGGTATAATAGGGTCGGGTGCAATAGAATCAGCACACAGAACAGTAGTGCAAAAGCGGATGAAACAATCGGGGCAAAGATGGACTAACAACGGCGCTCAAAATATGCTAAATCTAAGAGTGTTATCAATGAATAAACAGTGGGGGAAAGTAGTAGAATTGATTAAAGAGGCCGCTTAAACGGATAGCGACAATTTTAAATGCACCCAAAAGGAAGGGTGCATTTAAAATTGTCGCATAAAAAAATGGCTAAATTTGGCAAACCAAATCTACCAACCCATGACGGAAGCCAATTTCATTGCCTTAGCGCAAAAGCGGTATGCAGAATTACAAGCCTTAAATAAAATTGATAATTTTTACGACTACGAAAAAGAGTTTGAGAAAATATGGCGGGACCTGGGCAGGTCAGTCTTGGAAGCAAATATAAGTGACGTACCGGCCGACAGGCGTAAAAAAAAACACTCACCAAATTTGGGAAAGTCAGTATAAATAAAACCCATAGTTTTAGTAATGGTGCGAATGGTTTTCAAATAAGTCCTCATTTGCAGGAACTATTGGTGTATGCTGGCCAGATGGATTGTTATCAAAGATGCAATGAGGTGCTGGAAAAATTTATAGATATACAAGTGAGTACCTCCCAGGTTTATCTGGTAACAGATTGCTACGGCAAGTTAGCTGAAAAGGAAGTAAATGTTTGCCGGTCGTTAGAACCGGTAAAGAAAGGCGAAGTGTTGTATGTGGAAGCAGACGGCTCTATGCTGTTAACCCGGGATGAAGGTTGGAAGGAAGTAAAAGTGGGCAGGATGTTTACGAGCGACTCTTGCATTGACCCTAACGGGAACTCAAGCTGGATAAGGCATTCACAATACGTAGCCCACCTGGGAAACCATAAGGATTTTACCAGCCATATGGATACGTTAATAGAGTCGTATGGCAGATTGGGGAAGCGATTGGTATTTATTGCTGATGGGGGAACATGGATAAAAAACTGGATAGAAGATGCCTATCCGCTAGCCGTATCCATACTGGACTATTATCATGTTTGTGAACACCTGCATCAATTTGCCAATACTATTTTTACTGATGAAGCGAAGCTGAAAAAATGGACAGAAAAACAAAAAGAACTGTTATTACAAAGTAAAGTGACAGCGGTTATCAAAAACATAAAACGAAAAGATAGTGAAAGCCGGGACGCACTATCACTGATTAATTATTATACCAGCAATGCTTATAGAATGGATTACCAATGCTATAAAAATACAGGTGCCGGTATAATAGGGTCGGGTGCAATAGAATCAGCACACAGAACAGTAGTGCAAAAGCGGATGAAACAATCGGGGCAAAGATGGACTAACAACGGCGCTCAAAATATGCTAAATCTAAGAGTGTTATCAATGAATAAACAGTGGGGGAAAGTAGTAGAATTGATTAAAGAGGCCGCTTAAACGGATAGCGACAATTTTAAATGCACCCAAAAGGAATTGTTTTTATCTGAAAAAATTATTAATTTTACATTAAGACAATTTCCAATCCACAGTTCCTACTTATAACCTTCTTTTTTGGTCTGCACCTGATTCAGACATTAAACATATCGTTTTCAAATCCGAATACCGGATGTTTGTTGTTCCTCATTAAAAGAAAATCCATGAAAAGTTTTCTATTATTATTTTTATATTTTCTTTATTTTACCTCCCTCCTTGCACAGCCAACATTGGAATGGGCAAAAAGTATGGGTGGATCATCTTTTGAAGAAGGTCGATCTATAGCAATAGATGCTTTTGGAAATGTATACACTACAGGAATTTTCTTCGGTGCGGCAGATTTTGACCCCGGCCCCGGGACAGCTTTTCTTACAGCTAATAATAATAGTGATGTTTTTATTTCCAAATTAGACGCTTCCGGGAATTTTGTATGGGCAAAACAAATTGGAGGTAATTCCGCGGTAGGTTATTCAATAGCGGTGGATGTTACCGGTAATGTGTACACTACAGGAGATTTTAACGGTATAGTAGATTTCGATCCCGGCCCCGGGACCTATGAACTTAACGGTATTTATGACATTTTTATTTCTAAATTAGACGCTTCCGGCAATTTTGTATGGGCAATAAATATGGGTGGAACTTCTGGTGATATTGGTAATTCTATAGCGGTTGATTCTACCGGTAGTGTGTATACCACGGGATATTTTCTTGGGACAGCCGATTTTGACCCCGGCCCCGGGACAGCTTTTCTTACAGCTAGTAATAATAATAGTGATGTTTTCGTTTCTAAATTAGACGCTTCCGGCAATTTTGTATGGGCAATAAATATGGGTGGAACTTCTGGTGATATTGGTAATTCTATAGCGGTTGATTCTACCGGTAGTGTGTATACCACGGGATATTTTCTTGGGACAGCCGATTTTGACCCCGGCCCCGGGACAGCTTTTCTTACAGCTAGTAATAATAATAGTGATGTTTTCGTTTCTAAATTAGACGCTTCCGGCAATTTTGTGTGGGCAAAAAATATTGGTGGATCTGCTCCTGATTATGCTTTTTCAATCGCAATAGATGCTTCCAGTAATGTATATACCACCGGTGTCTTTCAAGGTACAGCCGATTTCGACCCGGGCGCCGGAACCTTTAATCTTACTTCGGCTGGTGGGCCAGATATTTTCATTTCTAAATTAGATGTTTCAGGCGATTTTTTATGGGCAAAAAATATGGGTGGAACTTCGGCTGACTTCAGTTATTCCATAAAGATAGATGCCTCTGGAAATGTGTACACTACGGGATATTTTCTTGGGACAGCCGATTTTGACCCCGGCCCCGGGACAGTTAATCTAACGGGTAGTTTCGATATTTTCGTTTCCAAATTAGACGCTTCCGGGAATTTTGTATGGGCAATAAATATGGGTGGAACTTCTGGTGATATTGGTAATTCTATAGCGGTGGATACTTCTGGTTATGTATACGCCACGGGATATTTTGGAAATACAGCAGATTTTGACCCGGGACCCGGAATTTTCAATCTTACCTCTGATGGTATTGACATCTTTGTAGTTAAATTGATGCAATCTCCTCTATTGCCTTTAACCATGCCTGGTCTTACGGCAAAGATGATAAACACCCGGGAGGTTCAATTGATTTGGCAAACTTCATCAGAACAAAATACCATACAGTTTGTTGTGGAACGCAGCGCAGATGGTACCAACTTTACACCAATCGGTACAGTTGCTGCCGCTGGAAATAGTTCCTCTTTAAAATCGTATTCCTACTCCGATAATTTGACTTCCGTAAACGGTCAAGTATCAACTGTTTTCTACAGATTAAAAAATATCGATGCAGATAGTAAATTTACATACAGCAAATCAGTAGCTATAAGATTACATTCTATAAAAAATAGCTTGCACATCTTCCCGAATCCGGTTAAGAATATGCTGTTTGTGAATGCAAGAGGGATCAATGAGACAGCAAATTTACTGATCACCGATGTTACAGGCAAAATAGTGAAGCGAGAGAAATTACAACAGAATGGAAGTACGTCCTTTTCCGTAGATGTTGAATCACTCCCCAAAGGCAAATATTATTTGATACTGCAGGGAAAAGAAAAAACTCAAGTGCAAAAGTTTGTGAGGCAATAACTTTTGACCATGCGCGGTTGTTGCATAAAGAGGAATGCGATATCAAAAGATGAACAATTTTTATGCATTATTTTTTAATTCGAAAACGAATGAGTTTACCCTTATAAAGCCGCTATAGCTTGTACGGTGATCAAACGCCTTCTTTAAAGTAAATCACTCCGGAATCAGGAACCACTGCTCATTTTTTTTATTAAGTACCGTACAATACTAATATCACAACAATATACCGCGCACATCAACGCATTGCTCCTTTGCTGTCTTCTTCTGCGTTAATGAGATTCTTTTACTCGATTTTTGCACAGATGATAATCAAACTTTTTTATGGCACTGAGTAATGCACTATTTATTTGGGCGGGTTGTTTTTCAAGCAGACGCAAACGCAAATATGAGTAAGAAGAATTGCTTGTTCCCATGTGACCTAGTGTGACGAATTGTAAGTTAATTTAGTATCACCTAGCAAGTGGCTGACCGGTGTAGGTCCATTTAAACGGCTTAGCTCTTTGCTCATTGTAAGTTTTAACATACTTCATCAATTGATCGATTAGTTGTTTTCTCGATTTCCATACTCCCCCTTTTAGAACATCCTTGGTTAGCATGTTGAACCATATTTCAATTTGGTTTAGCCAGGATGAATAAGTTGGCGTAAAGTGCAAGGTTATCCTCTTTTTTGTACTGATCCATTGCTCAACGATTTTATGTTTATAAACGGTTAGATTATCGACGATCAAGTGCAAATGTTTACGTGGATACTTCCTATAGAGTTCCTTTAGAAATATTAGAAAGTTTTCAGCATTGTTTTTATCCACAGTTTTTGCCGCAATCTCTCCCTGATGAACTGATAAAGCAGCCAGTAAAGCTACTGTGCCGTTGCGTTTATAAGTAGCTGTCAAACGTTTCGGAGCCTTTTCTTTCAATGGTAATATCGGTTGTGTTCTATCTAAAGCCTGTATTTGGGTCTTCTCATCCACACATAGTACAAGAGCGTTTTGCGGGGGATCCATATATAGCCCTACGATGTTAACCATCTTGCTTTCAAACTCAACATCAGTGCTTTTACCACACCAATACTCGATCTTGTGGGGCTTCAGATCAGCTTGCTTTAATATCTGTTGAACCTTACCCTGGCTCATACCTACCTGTTGGGCTATGCGCCGCTGACTCCAATTTGTATAGCCCTTACCTGGCTTCCTGGTGGCAAGTTCAATTACACTGGCCTTTTTAGCTGCACTAAACACAGGTGGCTTTCCACTTCGTGGCGCGTCTTTCAACCCCTCCAATCTATTGTTAGAAAACCGCTGGCGCCATTTGTTTATGATTACTTCACTCACACCAAGTTCTTGCCGGGTTTCAACAAAACTTTTCCCAGAATGCCAACATAATATTATCTGCACTCTCTCCACCATCCTTTTTTCCGCCTTGCCGCTACGTGCTATAAATTGTAGCTCTATTAATTCCTCCGGGTTCAGCATAAGGGCCTTCTTTTAGCCATATCTTTTTCCAACAAATATACTAAATTTACTTAGTATTCATTACACTAGAGATATAAGTAGAAGATAAAAATTAAATTTTAGATGACGAAGCCCATCTTATCCTGTGCATTCCCAAAGCAAATATCTTCTATTCTATTAAAATCCACTGTTGCCTTAATTTGTTACAAATTATTACGGTTTAAGTACAATGATTAAAACAAAGTGAACTTACTCTTGGTAATTTGCTGAAAGTTTGTTTTTTTGCTAAAAATATTAGTAATGAGGAGGGTTTAAATAGGCTCAAAATTTACCACATAGCGAAAACGACTCCTGCTAAAGTTTTAATATTTCATTCCATCCCTGCCGGCTTTCCATCTCCAGCAGCCGATTACATTGAAGACAGAATAGACCTTAACGAATTACTCATTAAAACCCCGTCAGCAACCTTTTTTGTTAAGGTGGAAGGTGATTCCATGATAGATGCGTTTATCCCTCCAAAAGGGCTGCTAGTCGTTGACAGGTTCATAAATGCAGCCACTGGGGACATTGTTGTAGCGGTACTGAATGGCGAGTTTACAGTGAAACGATTATTAAAAACACAGGCAGGTATCTTTCTTTCGCCTGCCAATCCGAAGTACAAACCTATCAAAGTAACTGAAGAGATGGATTTTCAGGTTTGGGGAGTGGTAACTAAAATAATCAGCGATCCTAAAGATATGTAAATATGTTCGCCCTCGTTGATTGCAATAACTTTTATGTGTCCTGCGAGCGAGTCTTCAACCCAAAGCTGGAGGGTAAACCGGTTATAGTGTTAAGTAACAACGACGGATGCGCAATTGCAAGGAGTGAGGAAGCTAAGGCTTTGGGTATTGATATGGGCATGCCTACTTTTATGATAGAAGAAATTATCAGGGAACATAATGTTGCTGTGTTCTCTTCTAATTATACACTCTATGGCGATATGAGCGACCGGGTAATGAAGATACTGGCCGGCTTTACGCCAAACATTGAATTTTATTCGATAGATGAAGCATTCCTTGATTTCACTGAACTGAAATATGATGATCTACATCAACTGGGTGTAAAAATCAGGCGTGCAGTTACACAACAAACCGGTATCCCTGTGACTGTTGGCATAGCTCCCACCAAGACCTTGGCTAAAATGGCTAACAGATATGCCAAAAATAAAAAGAAGGATCTTCGGGTACACTGTTTAAAAGATCAGCAGGACATCAATGAGGTATTACAATTTACTAAAGTGGGCGACATTTGGGGTATCGGTAGGCAATACGAGAAGTTTTTACTGAAGAATGGCTATAAATCCGCTGCCGACCTCGTAAAAGCAAACGATGAATGGATAAGGAAGAACATGTCAGTTGTCGGGCAACGAATGGTTAACGAGTTATGCGGTATTCCTTGCATTAAATGGGAAGATGAGCCACCGGCAAAGAAAGCAATCTGTACATCTCGCTCGTTCGGCCATCTGGTTACCAATAAGGACCATTTAAAGGAGGCTATTTCAAACTACGCGAACAATGTGGCGCTGAAACTGCGGAGTCAGCATAGTTGTGCAAAGCAAATGCACGTGTTTTTACAAACGAACCCCTTTAGAACAGAAGACAAGCAGTATTTCAGGTCAGTAGATATTGAACTACCGGTTGCCACAAACAGCAGCAATGAAATTATCCAGTACGCTATGAAAGGGCTTGATATCATTTACAGCACCGGTTATAAATTTCTGAAGGCCGGCGTTATTGTCATGGAGATCATCCCGGAGGATCAAATCCAGAAGGGTTTGTTTGATACTGTAGACAGAGAAAGAAATAAGATAGTAATGAATACTATGGATAAGGTCAATAAAGTGTTCGGAAGGGACGTGGTGCGTTTCGCCGTTCAGGGTTATGAAAAGAAATGGAAACTCAAAGCGGCGTATATTTCCAGGCGATATACCACCAATATTTATGAGTTACTGACGATCAAAATTTGAGTATGTTTAATCCATTCTCACCTTTAAGCAAACCGCTTCTTGATGCTTTTGTAAAAGCAGGGAAGAAATATTTCGTTCGCCAAACTTATAACAGAGCCAGGGATCATTTCGACCAGGGCATCAAAGGGTGTTTCATTTTTACGCATTATGCTGAAATCGGGCATGCACAGCATCATTACGGAGCCATAAGCCAAGATCCCAATAAGTTCCTTTATGAATGGGATAACCCGGAGCATCAAAGTAAACTCAATATAGCTGCCAGTAAGCCATCAGGATATAAAATATATGCAACGGTTTTTCAACGCGACTGGGAAAAGACAATAACTAATCAACTAAAAGAAAAGGTCAGAAAATATATTGACTATAAACTTGGATGGAAACCCGGCAGGGGCGAAACGGTAGCTTTTACTATTTACGTCAGTTATGGGGAGCTGTACGCCAAATTAAAATTGCGCGCCCAAGAAGTACGCGTTAAATTAGAGGACATTGAAAACTTATAATAATGTGTTACGACATATCCTTTAGTACCTCTATTGAACTCATTACCGACTATCTGCCTGATATTATAATAGATGGCCAGGTAGAATTTGATTTCGATAATGCCCATCACATACTGGCACAAGACTTCAAGAAGTACCCGATTATCATATTTGAAGACAACAATTACAAGCTAAAGGAATTTGAATGGGGTGTTATTGCCGATTACATGAACACGCCGGAGAAGATAAAAAAAGGCCGCTCGTTAATGTGTAATGCGCAAAGCGAAAAGGTCCTGGATAGAAAATCTTTTTGGTACAAGCTCAAGAAGAAACGATGCTTAATCCCGGTAACCGGGACATATTGAGCACAGATGGATTACAGGTTGGAAAAACAAAATTCCTTACATCATCCGGATAAAAGAACGACCGCTGTTTTGCCTCCCAGGCCTTTACTACTACGCGCCAGACTCTCAAACAGGTGAGGCTGTAGGCACCTTTACGCTTATCACACGGGCTGCAAACAGTGTGATGAGGCAGATACATAACGGCGGCAACAATGCCTTCAGAATGCCCCTATTCCTCGAGAATAAGGATATGGAATTGAAATGGCTGTTGCCTGATTTAACTGACGGTGAGATCAGCGAGATCCTGGATTATGAACTACCTTCAGAAGCTCTGGAACACTGGTCGGTATATACCATCAGGAGCCCAAAGCTACGACCAGATGGTAAAACTAAGGTAGACCGCTGGGAATGGGCAGGGCTTCCGGAGCTGGGAAATGATGAAGGCCCCCAAGTAAAAAAAACTTGTTATTTTAAAGTTATGCCTATTATTTAGCAACCATAAAAAGCAATGGAAGTGAAAGTTTATAAGTATTGCCAGTCTATGTACAATCCCTTGAAGGGATGTCAAACATTGCGTCTTGGCACAACCTCAAGTTTCAGAAAGAATTATAAGGGCGAAGGGGATTTTATAAATGACCCAAAAGAAGGGCTTGCTGATTGGAGAGACATACATAGAAATACTTTTGCAAGTATACAAGCCTGTCCAGATGGATACATATTTTGCACGGTCACTAAAAAGCTAACTTTTGATAAAGTACATTCGGATTTTGATGGAACTTACGATGATTGTTATGCGATTAATGATATTCATGGATTCACGCAGGAATTAAATACCCTTATTTTGTTCCAACTAAATTATGAGAATATAAATCCAAAAAGCTGGTATTACTCAACCGCTTTTAGAAACCTTCAACTGCCAGAAAATAAGTTAGGTATTTCTTGCCAATCCTTTAGGCGTAAAATATTCTACCGTAAAGATGCCAAGCCTCGAATGATGGATAACTTATCTGCAGATCAGATATTAGCTTTGGCTCATTTCCACAAGCCCAAAAGGTTTGAAAAACAATCAGAATACCGAATATTTTTTTGTGCATTTCGCTGGAAGGCCGGACTATATCTTGACATAAGAAATGATAATCCTCTGTATATTGATACTTCTAGTTTAATGAAGTACCTTCAAAATTGCTAGTCCTTGATTATCGCCGGAATCTTCTAAATCCTTCCTTCAATCGGCGTTATTGTAGGAGGGCATTACTCTAGCAAGTGCTCAACAACACCGAAATAATTTCTGAACGGCTAAAGTGATTTGCCTGCATGGCTGGAATGAGTAGATAGATAGGGGTGGGCAGCTTATTTTTTTAACATTTTTTCATGGTAGGCGTTATCCCTTGCTAAAATATCTTCAAGCTCTTTTATATATTTTTTTCCATCAGCTCTACGCACTCTAGGCATTTGCCTTTCATAAATTTTCGCAGGTCCTGTAGAGTTAGAGAATATAAAAAGCCCGGTAAGTAGACACAAACCGGGGCTCTGATTTGTAGCTCAAAAAAGAAAGCTAGTGTAGTGATTATTTAGTTTAGCAACATTCGTATATTTGCGAGACGAAATGATTAGTTCTTATGGATGCCAAATTAAAACTAAATGTAAAGGAAAGAGAATATCTGCGGACATTTAAAAAATCAGGTGGGCTCAGTCTGAGAGAGTTTAATCGTGCCACGATACTTTTATTTCTGGATAAGGGGTTATCAATTTCTGAGATTGAGCATTTATTGGAAGTAGAACGAACTACTATTTGGCGTATTAGGAAAAGGTATCTTAAACATGGTTTAGAAGTTTCTCTGACGGAGAAAAGCAGATCCGGTCAACCTGTAAAGTACGCTGTAGCTCATGAGGTGGAGTTAACTACACTTGTGTGTGGCCCTGTTCCTCCTGGAAGAAGAAGATGGACCATTAGATTGTTAGTTCAGGAATTGAATAAACAAAAAGGATTTGAGACCATAACTTTCGGAAGTGTCCGAAAGCTGTTAAAAAAAACGAATTTAAGCCTTGGTTAAAACGAATGTGGTGCATACAGGAAATAACGGAAGAGTATCGCACGAGAATGTATCGGCTGTTAGCATTGTACCAACTAGATTATGATCCAAACCATCCGTTAGTCTGCATGGATGAAAAGAGCAAACAGCTACTCGAGGACAGCCGTCAGCCTATCAAAGCAAAGCCAGGTAAACCGGAAAAATATGATTATGAATACAAGCGCAAAGGAACATGCAACATATTTGTAGCAGTAGCACCGAAAGCGGGTATGCGGATCGTGAAAGTAACGGACACAAGGAAAAAAGAGGATTTTGCTTACTTTGTCGAAGCGTTGATCGAAAAACATTTTTCAAAGGCTGAGTGTATCCAATTAGTACTCGATAATTTAAATACACATTTTGCAGGGTCTCTAATTGAGACATTCGGCAAGAGGAAAGCAGCGAGGCTGCAGAAAAGGATAAAATTCATTTATACACCCAAACATGGGAGTTGGTTAAATATGGCAGAAATTGAAATCAACATAATGGATAGGCAATGTACTGGTGGCAGAATTGCAAGCCAGGAAAAGCTGATATCAGATTTGCGTATTTGGTCAAAGGACCGAAACAGAAATAAAAAAGATATTGAATGGAAATTCACCAGGCAAGATGCAGATAAACAATTATCTAAGCATTATGTTGCATAACTAAATAATCACTACACTAGTTAAGATGAGCTTTTAAAAATCTCTTTAGAGAATCCAGATACTCTCCTTGACCTCCGCGATAAATTGTTTCCTTGTTAAGAATCGGGCAAAATTTCAACGCGAGATCTTCAGGAAGAGAAGAAAAAGAACACTTAAACCGGAGTGGACATGTGGAACATCGTTTCATAAAATAAATTAGGTGTAGTTTAAATAAAAATTAGATAGCAGCAACCTTTGTTCATTCAGCCCGCCGACTTGCTATAATGCTTTTATAATACCTGTCCGAACCGCCGGCAGATTCATCGAACGGTGCTAAGCTGTACTCCTTGCATTGGATGCCATTGATACGGATGAACCTGGAATGTATCGTCATCACTTTGCGCAGGTCGGAAATACGGCTGTTAAGGTATCCTATGCCCATATCCCGGGCCTGGAGGAAGTTAATTGTACTGCCGGCTAGCAGATGCTCGTAAAGGCGCTTATTTTGGGCTTCTAGGTTATCAGACACCTTCTATTGACCCGAAGCATCATTACCAGGATTGGAGAATGGATTGAAGGACAAGGCAAGGATTTGTAAGAACAATACGGCTAGTAATCAATTTTATTGTTGTCTGTTTCTAAATGCTTTCCGCCATCTCATTTGCAGATGCAATGATTACAGGCTGGCTGCAACAATAAAGTGCTAATCACGGACTAATATTTGTAAAA
Source organism: Chitinophagaceae bacterium (assembly GCA_037718865.1). Classification (GTDB taxonomy): domain Bacteria; phylum Bacteroidota; class Bacteroidia; order Chitinophagales; family Chitinophagaceae; genus JADCRZ01. The sequence goes on from JBBJMP010000027.1 coordinate 69,902, forward strand.
AAATTTAATGGCCCCAATCGGGTAGAACTTTAAGGCAGTTGGATCTTTGAAAATCTTTGCTACCGTGTACACCCGTGATTGCTGTAGGCCTACCTTATGCCGTTTGTCATACACGATTTTTTGAATATTAATCGGTAAACCCGGTTTTATTAAAGGGGCAATAAACAGCATGGAATTGGAAGAATTTATTCGAGAGAGCTGGTATTCAATATCTTTCTTTTTTATCAGTTTCAGGGCGGTAGTGAATTTTATCTGGTCATGGTACGTATCTAGGTAGCCATAATATGAGGGTCCAAAACCAATGCATTCGCCATCAGCATCATATTTTACCGTCATGTAGATAACTGCATTTTCATTCTTTGGTTTTGTAATCAGATGAAGCAGGTAGAGGTGTTGAAAATAACCCTCAAACTGCTTGTATTTAACTACGTCCGTTTTAGAAGAATCATTAACAAATGCGTATTCAATGGCATTGTTGCTCTCCACCAGTTTTTCAGAAAAGCTGGTTCTGTAAATGATTATCGAATCGATCTCTATATATTTCTTGCGGGGAATAGTATTTTGTGCTATGTCGGGTATTTCTTTAAAAAAAGAAGGTTTCATCAGTTCATCAAAGACTAAAGCCAACCGTCTTTTGCGGTCGCCCCCAAAGAGGAGGGTCATTATTTCTTTTTTTTGCTCAAGTGTAAAATTGTCGCTAGATGATTTGTCTTCCGTTTCTGGTATCTTAGTTTGCGCAATATTGGTGTTTAAATTCATTTGCCATGCACCACTTGCTGCGGAACGCTTTGAACTCAGTACCCTCAAAAAAACCACCGTGATGAAGAATGGTTTTGTACAGATTTTTGAAGACAAGCATTACTACAGCGTGCCGTATAGATTTATTGGAAGAGAAGTCAAAGTGATTTACTCGGCTTCACACGTCTCCATATTTTACAATAGAGAACGCATTGCTTATCATAAAAGAAACCTGAATCAATTTAGTTACACCACTACCAAGGACCATTTGCCTTCAACACACCGGTTTGTAAGTGAATGGAACCCTGAGTTTTTTACTGGTTGGGCTGGTAATACTGCTCCTGTAGTAAAGGATTACATAGCCCGTTTGCTGGACAGATCCACTTATCCTGAAACGGCTTATAGGAGCTGTGTCGGTATCCTGAGCCAGGAAAAGAAAGTAGGCAAAGACCGTTTAATCAAAGCCGTTGAACGGGCTACCTTCTACGGGATATTTACCTATACCATCATCACAAAGATACTCAAGGCAGGTCTCGATCAGGTGCCATTTAACGATGAGGTAAGTCCTCAGATATCACTGCCATTCCATGAAAATATCCGTGGACCTCAAGAATATAAATAATTACTCATAATATATTATGTAACATAAACTACTATCAAAATGAACGCTACCATTCAAAACAAAATGTCACACATGAAACTTCACGGCATGTTACGCAGTTACCAAACCATGCTCGACAGCAATCAGCATCATAAGCTAACCAGTGATGAACTGCTCAATATACTTATCCAATCTGAATGGGAGGACCGGGAAAACAAAAAAATCTCCCGGCACCTGCGCCTGGCAAAGTTCCGTTATGGTGCTACGATCGAGGAGCTTAACTTTACTTCTGTTCGTGGACTGGATAAAACGCAGGTGTTACGTCTGGCAGATATGAGCTTCATAAATAAAAAAGAGAACATATTAGTAACCGGTGCAACTGGAGTCGGAAAATCATTTTTTTCATCGGCACTCGGCCACCAGGGCTGCCAATCGGGTTACAAAACTTTATACTTTAATACTCAGAAACTATTTGCCAGGTTAAAGATGCTCAAAGCCGATGGATCATACACACGTGAAATCAGCAGGTTGGAAAAATATGATTTGTTGATACTCGATGACTTTGGACTGGCGCCTTTAGATAATATCGCAAGAATGTTTCTGTTAGAAATTATTGAAGACCGGCATGGCAGGAAATCAACAATTATCAGCTCCCAGCTACCTGTGTCGAAATGGCATGAAGTAATTGGGGAAAGTACCGTGGCTGACGCCATCCTTGACCGAATGGTACATACCGCACACCGGATAGAACTAAAAGGAGATTCTCTTAGAAAAAAGTAAAAAATAAACTTATTTTGTAATACTCAGCTCTTTAATTTATTACTTAAAACTGCCCTAACGGACACTGCTAAAGCAAGGGGTGGTCAACATCACCGGATCAGTGGTCAGCATCACCGGATTTTACACATAGTAACAGAAGCCGCTTTAGCACATTAGAATGCGCATCTGAATAAGCCGTAAATTTATTATTTACCGGTAAGCGATTAACAACAACATTTATTATTTATCTTGTAGTGCTGCTGGATGTGTGATAATGTCCCTGATTCTTTTAGGGATTAAAAGCAGCCTAACGCATTTCTGTACCAAACAATTTAATAACGCGAATCAAAGTGTGTTGATAATCAATCGGTGTATCTTTAGTCTGTGCCTCTAATACAACCGTTGCCTGCTATGTAACAACCCAACATTTTCTTGTTATGAAAAATAAATCAAAAACTAATCTGATTGTATATATTTTTTTCTTGTCTTTACTTCTATACAACAATTCACGCGCACAAACTTTTAATTATCCTACTACATCAAAGCTACCAGTATCAGATACTATCTTCGGCAAAGAGGTGGTGGACGAGTACCGCTGGCTGGAAGACATGAACAGCCTGCAGGTAAAGGACTGGCTAAAGGCCCAGGCAGATTATACCAATAACATACTTGCTAAGGTACCTGGCAGAGACGCACTTATAGAAGATTATAAAAAGCTGGATAAGATAACAAAAGAAGATATACCCTATACACCGCGTAGAGGAGGGAATAGGTACTTCTATATGAAAATTTTACCCGATGAAACTTTGCCGAGGCTATATTACCGGCAAGGCAAAACAGGTAATGAAACATTATTATTCAACCCAATCCAATACTCAAAAGGAGAGGCAAAAAATGTTACTTACAGGTTTTTCCCCAGTAGAGACGGCAAGAAAGTTGCACTGCGGTTAACCGAAAAAGGAAATTTTGATATAGCAACTATAAAAGTTATAGATGTTGATAGTAAAAAGTTTTATGCTGATAGTCTATACCCGGCAAACTCTGTCCAAGGCTGGACACCTGACAGCAGAGGGATAATATATGGGCTTCTTCAAACGAGTGATCCCCTTTCTACAAGTTTGTTTCAGGACATAGAGATAAAATACCATGAGTTAGGAGCGGATACAAAAGAAGACATGACTGTCATTTCACGAGCAAATAATCCAACGTTAGACATTAAAGAGGCGGAGCTTTTGTCTGTGACCTATTCACCCGACTTTAAATACCTCATGGCTACGCTATGGAAGGGTGCCCAAGACGAGAACAGAAGTTTTTTTGCACCGGCAGTTGATGTGAAAAATAATAGCGTCAACTGGAAGCCTTTGGCAACAGCCGAAGATCAAATTCGTGATGCGATCATCTGTGGTGATAAAATCTACCTGCTAACCCGTAAAGAGTCACCTAATTTTAAAGTTTTGGTATCGGCCATTGATGGATTTGATGTAAACAAGGCAGAAACGCTAATCCTTGAAAGCAAGCATACAATAGAGGGGTTACAAGCAAGCAGGGACTTCTTGTTCATACAAAAAACCGATGGCATCAATAGCCTGATTGAGCAATACAGCTTCTCAAGTAAAGATGTACAATCCATAAAACTTCCTTATAGGGGTTCAGCCGGTGTAGGGGCATATGATGCGAGAACAAACGATTGTGTTATTGAAATTTCTTCCTGGAGTCGTCCTCTTTCAAGATATGATTACAATCCCCAAACACAACAAGTAACCCTTAGTGCTTTTAATGTTTCTAAAAATTATCCCGGAACAGATAATCTGGTTGTAGAGGAAATTGAAGTGAAGAGTCATGATGGTGTTATGGTTCCTTTATCACTTATTTACAATAAGAAGATTAAAAAGGATGGACAAAACGTAGTCTTCATGACTGGTTTTGGTTCTTACGGTAGTTCTAAATTACCATACTTCAATATGTTGCATCTTTCATTGTTGAATAGAGGCGTCATCATTGCCATTACACATCCGCGAGGTGGCGGAGAAAAAGGATATGCCTGGCATATGGGCGGTTTCAAAGCGACCAAACCCAATACATGGAAAGATTTCATTGCCTGCGGCGAATATTTAATCAGTAAAGGCTACACATCTGCCGAACATCTTGTTGGGGAAGGACTCAGTGCTGGTGGGATATTAATAGGTAGGGCTATAACGGAGCGTCCCGATCTGTTTGCTGCTGCTATAAATAATGTTCCGGTAAGCAATCCCTTGCGTGGTGATAATCGGCCAAATGGCCTATTGGATGCACAGGAATTTGGAACGGTTAAAGACTCGGTTGAAGCATTGGGTTTGATAGAAATGGATGCTTATCTGCATATAAAAAAAGGCGTACGGTATCCGGCTGTTCTTGCCATTGGCGGCATCAATGATACCCGTGTACCTATATGGCAGCCAGCTAAGTTTGTGGCCGCATTGCAAGAGGCTAATTCTTCTGATAAACCTATTTTATTACAGGTAAATTATGATAGTGGCCATGGCGCGGAAGAAAAGTTTATAATTTATAAAAGTTTAGCAGACCAATTTGCTTTTGCTCTCTGGCAAGCAGGACATAAGGATTTTCAACCTGTACAACATAATCGCTAATAGGAACACAGCAGGCAACAGAAGTATTTGCAAAAGCGGGGCTGGACAATGGGGAATCAGCTATGTGCAAGAATCAGCAATGGGCGGTTAGATTGTATTATAGCTTATAATAAAGCAGTGAAGTTCAGCCTCATCATCATTTCTGAGACCTTCAGGAAAGGGCAAGGCTGAAGTATCTCAATTGTTACCGGATACGGGTACTACAAATAACCATGGCAGCTTAAATTGCCTGGAATGGCCTAGAAATGGGCTAAATACTATTTTGATGTGCTAGGAGTAGTAGTGAGCTAATCTATACATAAAGAAGTCCTTATCTCTAACACCGTAATTAGCTGTGATAAAGCGTTGTATTTTACTATTCATAGCTTCTGCTTTAGCGTTTGTTTTTCCTTTTAAAAAGTAGTTCATAATTTTTTGTTCGTGACTGCCAATGAGTCGTATCAAATTTTCGACTTCAGGTAGTTTTTGTTGTTCAGCATTGTCGTACCATTCTATGAGTTGTCTCTCTATTTGCCATTCATATTTTCCTACATTAGACTTATCTAACCATCTCCTGATTTGCTGCGTTAGCTCATAACAAGCTTTTAACATAGGAAAAGTTTCAAATAATAGCTTTGCTCTTTTTTGTTGTGAAGCTGTCCAGCGTTCTTGTCTTTTAAACAAAACATATCTGCTTCGGGTTAGCATTTCTATACGGGTTTCACCATTGATAAGCCTGGTTGCCTGTTCAACCTGCCGCCTTTCTTTTTTGGTGGTGGGCAATGCACTTAATTCCTCTTGTTTTAGCCGTAAACGTAAAGCTTGCACAGCTTCAACAATATGCATTACCACATGAAACTTATCGGCAACAACCGTAGCGCCAGGAAAGCTTTGTTCACACAGCCGTTCGTAAGTGGGGCTAAGGTCGATGGTTACTTCTTTTACTACCTTTGCCGCTTCACCCATTTTATCGATCAGCTTGTTCAACTCGGCTACCTGTAAGGTTTCTGCAAGCATGGCTATCTTTCCGGTTTGACGGTTGGTAAGCACCGTATAAAATTCCTCATCAATCATTTTCTCATCAACCGCCATCTCTTCGCCCAGATTTTCAGGCTTTAATACCGGTACTATTTTTATCTTCTTATCTGTGCCTTTAAAATTATTTTTGCCCCACTCTCCGCTGGCTACCGATTCGGGGTAACCACTCAAATAATGACGGTACCAACTATAAACCGTTTGTGGCCTGAGCTGCAAAAACGAACCGATGGTGGTAAAGTTCACCGGCTTTTCATCCACCAATTTCTTTTAAAAAATCCCGGAATTCCCGTGTGGTTTTCATCCCAGGTATATGCAAATCATATTCATTGCTGTACGCTTTGACGCCGCCCCTTTCTTTCCATCTTCGCCTGACTAGCCGCAAGTATATTTTCTTTAACGAAAAAGCATGAGTAAGTATGTCTATCTCATTGCAATACCCATCTAATACAACGTCCTTGCCTTTGATAACATCAGGTATCCGGTCTTCTTTTTCTACCAATTCTATAATCCATTCATCAGGACGTTCTTCAATATGATTAGCTTCAAAATCATTCAGGTACTCCTGAGGTACAAACATCTTCATTGCCTGATCTATAAAATCAGATTGTTTAGCATGTGGCATAACTGTACTTTTATACAGCTAAGTTACTCCTAGCACATCAAAATAGTATTTAGCCTAGAAATGAATTAAATAATCAATCTGTCTATCTTTGGCAATAGTACTTAATAAAATTATGTCTGACTACAATTTTCACATTCGTACTCTTTGCAACTATAAAGATTGGTTTTCCAAAGCAGTTCACGATTTTCAACGATACAAAGAAACTTATGGTGTGTATGAATTAGCAGATTGTCTTTTAACGCTGAATGCTTTACCTGAATGGATTGTTAAAAGCATCGAAGCTCCGGAATCGTTAAAAGATATCGCAGGTAGTAAAATTTTAATTATGACAGACCACAACGCATTTGTGTTTGATGAAAACAAACTTAATGGTGATATTGACCAAAAATTAAGATTTATTAGAATTTTCTGTAATCATTCAAAACACGCAGTGCCAAAGAACAAATTTCCTAAGATAGAAATGAGTGCTACCCTTCCGGCTGCGCTTCCAATCAAATTTGAAAATATCTCAGTGGGTAATTCTTATTTTAGAGCTGAAGATATTTTATTAGATGTAATCAAGTTTTGGACTAAGAGTATTGAGGAAGCCGTATAAACATCAAATACAACTTAGGATCATCACTACAACCCACACGGAAGAGCAAGGCTGAACTATTTTGTATCATTGCCGGAAAGGTATCACAAACAATCAGGGTGCGCTTAAAATGCATGAGAATGGGGTCAGATGATATTAAGAAGCTAGGATTAAAAGCAGCCTAGCGCATTACTGTACCAAACAATTTAATAAAGCGAATCGGAGAGTATTGATAGTCAATCGGTGTATATTTACTCTGTGCCTCTAATACAACCGTTAACACGACATTGACGCTGCTGGCAGTCACCCTGTGAATGATCGCAGTTG